>CAIVQH010000031.1 GCA_903907995.1 uncultured Verrucomicrobiota bacterium
AAACCCCCCCCCCCCCCCCCCCCCCCCCGCCGTAACGGTTCCAGAAGAGGATGCTAATTGACCATTTACGTATACGCTTAGTGTTCTCAGGTCGTTGTTTAGCATCACCATATCAATGCAATACCAACTGTTCGCCTTAATGCTGGTTTGGTACATTACCTCAACACGCCCGTTGTCAACTAAAAGTCGTCCCAATGTGTCTATGAACACTAATCCATATGGCGTCCAACACGGGATAGCAACGGTACCTATGTTGCGATGGTCTTTGAAGGATTGAATATTTATCCAGAAGTGGAGGCTGCGTTGATAATTTGTGTTGATTGGAAACGTATAACTAATCGGGGTGAATGGCGTCCCGCTGGAAAACACCGAATCCATTCTATTGGAATCAAATACGGCGCTGCCGCTGGGTTGGTTGAACCCATTGCCGCTTTCGTCGTTAGCATTTCCGTTAAACGGGTAGTACGCAACCAAACCGTCGGACAGAAAGGCGGGTTGTTGAGCTTGGGATGCCAGTGGCAACAGTAACGATATTCCTCCTAGGAGAATCGCACAGAATCGTTTAAGCGCAGTTTTCATTGAAAGGCTAGAGCGCAGCATGGAATGCGGTTTTTTTTGGCGAAAAATGTCACCCCCCAATCTGAACTCAAAAACGTTCGGCGTCCACCTCCAAATTCGAAGAAGCTTGACAACCGCCAGGAGGCAGCAGGTGGCAGCAGGTGGCAAGTCTTGGCGTTCCCGAGAATAGGGCAGCAGTGTGGCAGGCACCGCATTGGTCTGCATCTAGGCACGCTCTCTTTCGATCCTGCTGAATCGCAAGGCATACCACAGGTTGACGCTTCGGAGTTATTTAAGTAGCCTGCTACCAGTGGTTTACACGAATATGAATGGGGTTCAGAAGGTCGTGAGTTCAAATCTCACCGCCCCGACCATCTTCCTCCTGCAAGAGTTTTCATGCTGGAGTTCCTCAAGTCGCGACGTCTGCCAACAACAAATCCACCTCTCTCCGTGGTATTTGCAGATGATTCGTGGCGTCAAGTAGACTGAGGACTCTCGGTCTCAGGTCCAAGGTCCCAACGGAATACGGTGGCTGAGCACACGGTCTTTCGCCGCAATTCGCTATTGGAAGGCAGGGCGATCGGGGTTTCCATTCCTTGCCCACACTCAATTCCGGACCTAGCTATCGGTTAAAACTAACCGCCCATACCAACTGTCTGGATACACTTGCCTCCGTGGGAAGCCTGAGTCGAAAGCTTCGCCCAACTGGAAACACCTTTTTTGAATGGGAAGGGAGAGCGGTAGCAAATACGCTATTTGCCGTAATTTAAACGAACTGTGAGTGACTCATCTGTATTTCACGGTGCGAAATTCTCGCTGGCCCCCGGTCGGTGGAATCAACCGTGCGCCAACGTGGAATGCTCACTTCATCAGCTTTCTCCCTACATCGGTAAAATCAAGAGCAGCATCGCCGGGGAGTTGGTCGAGCGGTATTCCACCCGAGGGGGGCTTGTGGTGGACACTCCTTGGTCCCAACCCGTCTCCATGACTAGGTGGCCCATGAAAATTGAGCGCACTCATTTTTGTTTGACGCCGGCCGCTTCCGGTGCCTATTTATGAGCGTACTCATTTTTATGAAGCAACCGGCGAACGAGAAAAAGGGCAAGGCGGCCTCGAAGGGAAAACGGAACCTCAACAAGGAGCGGACCAAGGAAAAGATCCTCGCGGCGGCCCTCGAGCTGTTCCGCGAGCACGGCTTGGAAGGCACGACGACCAAGCAGATCTCGCGGAAGGCCGGCATCGCCGAGGGCACGCTCTTCAACTACTTCAAGACCAAGGAGGATCTCGCGCTGTTCTTCTTCCAGAAGGAGACGAATGACCTGATCCGCTGGTACGGCCAGTCGGCCCGCCTCCACGACGCCCCCCTGCCCGAGAAGCTGTTCGCCATCATCCACCGGCAGCTCGAATACATCGCGCCTTACGAGGAGTTCATCGGGGCCGTATTTTTCCGCTCGCTGCAACCGCGCTCCAAGCTCAGCCCGCTCAGCCTGGAGTCACAGGAATTGCGGCTGAAATACCTGCGGTTCGTCAGCGATATCCTCGCGCAGGCCGAGGAGAAGAAGGAGATCCCGCCGATCGGTGAGCTGGGGGCCTATGCCGTGGGGCTTTTTTACATGGGCATCGTGACCCACTGGCTGCACGACCCTTCCGAAGGCAAGCAGAAGACCCTCGCGCTGCTGGACCGCTCGCTCAACCTCGCCACCAACGTGCTCAAGAAGGGGGGATGGGACTGGTGAAACCGAAACGCAGTTCCCTCGGCCGCGCCACGCGTCTGGCCCGGTTGGGCGCGGGTCTCACCGGCAGTTATCTGGCGTATCAATTGCAGCGCCCCTTCCTGAACGACGGCGAGAAGGAGGAGCGCCGGCAGGCGTTGGGACGCAAGAACGCGCGGCAGATCCGCGAGGACCTGCAGGACCTGCGCGGGCCGATCATGAAGGTGGGCCAGGCGCTGAGCATGCAGACCCACCTGTTCGACGCCGACGTGGTGCAGGAACTGGCCGGGCTCCAGATGCAGGCCCCGCCGATGCACGGCTCGCTGATGCGCGCGCAGTTCAAGGGCGCCCTTGGCAAATATCCCGAGGAGGTCTTCGCCTCGTTCGAGCCGGAACCCTTCGCCGCGGCGTCGCTCGGCCAGGTCCATCGCGCGGTGACGAAGCGCGGCGAGGAGGTCGCGGTGAAGATCCAGTACCCGGCCATCCGCGAGGCGATCGAAACCGACTTCCGGATGCTGCGGACGGCCGGCTTTGCGGCCCGCCTGGCTGGCCACCTGAAGGAATCCGTCATCCGTGAGGCCGAGCGCGGGATCATCGAGGAGACGGACTACCGGATCGAGGCGCGCAACCTCCGGCATTTCGCCACGCAGCTCGCGCCCCTGCCCTTCGTGCGCGTGCCCAAGGTCCACGATGACCTCAGCTGCGAGCGGGTGCTGACGATGTCGCGCGCGCGCGGCGTGCGCCTGCAGGAGTTTCTGCAGGCCAATCCCCCGCAGGAGTTGCGCGACCGGATCGGCACGGGGCTCACGCGCCTGTTTTTCTTCCAGCTCTTCCGGGTGCAGGCGCTGCACGCCGATCCGCATCCGGGCAACTACCTGCTCGATCAGGACGGCACCATCGGACTCGTGGATTTCGGCTGCGTGAAATACCTGAAGCCGGAGATCGTGCGCTGCTACGCGCAATTCTGGTCGCGCGAATGGACGAACGATTCCGCCCTCTTCGCGGAGATCATCCACGTGATCTTCGGGCCCGAGGTCTCCCCGACCGAGCCGCGCGTCCGCCGCTGCATGGCCGAGATCCGGAGCTTCTACGATGAGTTCCATCCGCTGGATGGGCCTTCGAGGGCGCTGGATCTGGCGGATTCGAAATTCATGGATGGCCTGAACGCGCTCGCCAAGACCCTCCTGAAAAACAAGTTTCTCGCGCCGGATTTCCTGTTCCTGTCGCGCACGGAATCAGGCATGTGCAACCTGCTCCACACCTTGCAGGCACGCGTGGCAACCACCCAGATCGCCCGCGAGTGGATGCCGCCCATCCGGAAGACCGGCGGCTGACCTTGGCCTGAATCATCCCATCCGAACGCGGTCGCCGGAGGGGGAGCCAGAGAACGACCCCCACCCGGCTGGACAGTAATGGCCGCCTTATCCCACCATCCCTCAACAGCCATCAGGTCATTATCCGCATGAAATGTTTTAACCATCAGAGCGTGGACGCGGTCGCGATCTGCAAATCGTGCAACCGCGCGCTCTGCCCGGGTTGCATCGCCGAAGTCGGTCTCAGTTGCAGTTGCCGGAACCGCTGCGAGGCCGACGTCGCCACGCACAATGACCTCCTCGAGCGTGGGCGCACCGCCTACCTAAAAACCAGCGCGTCGTATTTCCGCTCAGGTGTGTTTATGATCATCATGGGCATTGGCTTCGTCCTGGTCGGGGTGAGTTTCCTGGCGCGGGGAGAGGGCGTGCTCATGGTCCTGTTGCCGATCTTCATGGGTCTCCTGTTCGCCTGTTGGGGTGTTTCCTCCTGGGTTTCGGCGAAACGGCTGAAACAGAAGTGAAGCCGGGACTATTCGGTCGTCATCGGCCGACGAACCAGGTCTCGAGTGCCTGGCATTCCGCCCGGGTCATTTCGGAGCGAGTTCGCCGAACCAGTAGGCGGCGGTGACTCCGCCGTCCATGAGGAAGTCGCTGCCGGTGATGAACGCGCCTTCCGGTCCCAACAGCAGAGCGCCGACATTGCCCACCTCGTCCGGAGTGCCGGCGCGTCCTGCCGCCGAGGCCGCGATCATGCGCCGGTAGCCTTCGCCACGGGGACCGTTCAGCTCATCCTTGGCGAGTGGCGTGATGATGATGCCGGGGCTGATCGTGTTGACCCGTGCGCCGCGCTTGCCCCAGCGCACGGCTTCCGCCATCACCCGCAGCGAGTTCCCGCGCTTGGAGATCTGGTAGGCGTGGAGCGGATCCTTCACCGCGTCCGGCTGGAGCATGGGCAGCGCCAGCAGTTCGTTGGCGGGCGTGGTCGCCAACAGCCTGTTTTGTTCGGGGGTCAGCGCCGGGAGGCGGTGCCCCGACTGCGACGCGATGACGACACCCGCTCCGCCGGGCGCGATGACATTACCGAACTCCTCCAGCACGAGCGCGGTGCCATACAGATCGACCTTCAGAATGGTGGCGGGCGAGGCCTGGGTGGGCGACACGCCCGCGGCATGGATGACACCGGTGATGATCCCCATCCCTGCGGCCTGCTCCACCAGCGCGTGGACCGACGACCGTGAGCAGACATCCACGGTCGCCGTGCTTACCTCGAACCCGGCCTCGCTCAGGACTTTCGCCGCCGCCTGCGCGTTTTCCAGCCGCAGGTCCGCGAGCAGGACGTGCTTGCCCGCGCTGACCCGCCGCGCAATGGCCTGCCCGATTGATCCGGCCCCGATGACGACAATAACATTCTTCATAGGAGATGCTCACAAAGGCATAACCCCTGGGTTCGGGGTCTTCAGGCTAAATCGCACAGCAACCTCAGTGGCCTACCCCGTGCCGGTGCCAGGGGCCGCAATCCCGTCAGGGAAGGGTGCGCACGCGGTAGAAACGCGTGCCGGGCACTGCGGGATCGGTGACGTTGGCGGTTCCGGCCGCCGTCGGCGGAGGCACGTTGGTCAGCGCGGACCAGTTCGCCGTTCCGAGAGTGTCGCGATCCTCAACCACGTAGCCCACTCCCGGCAGGACTGGGAAGCCCAGGCCGACGCCCCCGGCGGCGGTCACGGTCGAGGTGAGAACGAGCGGACCCGGCAGCACGAGGAGGTTCGCAATGCCGCTCAGAACGTTGCCCGTCGAATTGGACACCTTCACCTGATATGCCCCGGCCTGGTTGGCCGTCACGTGGGGGAGAGTCAGGGTGGCGTTGGTCTCCGCGGGAATCGCCGCCGTTTGGAACAGCCACTGATACGCGAGCGGTGCGGGATCGGTGGCGGCCACGGTAAAAACCGCCGTGTCGCCGGCCAGAACGCTGAGGCTGGCCGGCGGGCCGGTGATGACCGGCGGTTTGGGCGCGGCGATGACCATGAGGGTCACAGGCGCGCTGGTGACGGCGCCGGCGGAATTCAAGGCGATGACGGAGTAGCTGCCGGCGTTCGTAAGCGCCGTCTTGGCAATCTGATATTGCGCCCCCACCGCGCTGGGAATCGGGCCCTGGTTGAAGAGCCACTGGAAGGTCGGTGCGGGCGGGCCGGTCGCCGCCGCCGTGAAGGTGGCCGGGTTGCCCTCCGTGACGGTGAGTGACTGCGGCGACTGCGTCAGCACGGGTACTGTTGCGGGCGGATCATAGACCGTGAAAACGGCCAGACCCGTGTAATTGTGGCCGCTTCCCGGGGTGCTGTTTTTCCAACCGGTGATGTAGGCGGTGAACGTTCCGGTTTTGCTCGGCGTGCCGGTGATGATGCCCTGTTTGCTGATCGCCAACCCGCCGGGCAGGCTGGTGGCGCTGTAAGATTTCGCCGTCCCGTAAAATCCGCTGCTGATGGAGGCACGTGCGCCGGCAAACGGCACACCGTTGGTGCCGGTCGAGGCACCCGTGAGCGTGAGGCCGGTCCCCGCGGACACGGCATGGAAGCTTCCCGCCACCGCCGAGGCTCCCGCAAGCCAGCGCAACACCGCCACCAGCGGCGAGGCGACGGTTGCCGCCTCGGTGGAAGCGACGCGCAGGAGCGGGGAAAGTTGCAGGAGGGCGGAGAGAAGCAGCGAAGGAAAACGAAACAGCCCTGATTTCATTACCGGCAACTAAGCACGCCGCGTTCCATGGCGCTCAGGAATGTGTCGCCAGATTTTGCTGATCCTCCAGCAACCGCGTGCCGACGCCTTACTGCCATGCCGGCGGTTGCAGCGGCGACGGCTTCGGTCGCAGCTCCGAGCGCGAATGCAGCGTGCGCTTCACTCCGAGAAGCGCCCGGGCCCATTCCGGCAGATAACCCCGGCGGTTGCGGAGGATGAAGATTGCCACGACGGCGAGCAGCAGCCCGCCGCCGATCTCCCAGCCCAGCGTGGGCACGGCGTATTCCGCGACGTTGCCGACGTTCTTGAGCAGTTTTTCGCCACCCTCGATCACACGGGCCTCGTCCACGGTGCGCTGGTATTGCGTAAGCTCACTCATGAAACTGAGTAACTAACGGCACAGTCTCGTTGGAACTGTAACCGGGAATTCGTGGGCAGGGTTAGCGCCCATCCTTGCGGAATTCAAATGCAAATTCTGCCCCCCCCGGACTCCTTCGACCGGACACTCCAATGCCCTGAAAACGAAAGAGGCCGGGAATGAATCCCGGCCTTTTTCGAAGACTTGGTGGAGGTGGCGCCTTAGCGGGCCACGAGCATCGCGGTCGCATCCGGCGTGAGGCGGATCGACTCCTGGCGCTGTTCGATCATGCGGCCGAAGGACCCATGGGTCACTTCAGTCACCGCGGCGATCACCGCCAGCATTCCAACCAGCCACACGAAGCGGCGCAGCGTCTCGCGCAGCTCCATCTTCGGCATCGTTGTCATGTGGTTCGCAGTCATAGCGTCTCTTGCTGGGCACAAAATGACGGAATGACGCCTGACTACGCAATCCGGCCAACAATAGGAGGGCACCCGAGAAAACTCCCCCAGCCGCGTAGGGGCGGCTCAGGGAAAGCCTTAGAACCGGTAGTGGGCCCGAAGGGCTCAGGTACAGGGGGTAAAACCCTGCCGCAACCCCGCCCACGGCGCTTCGGTGGATACATCCACCATCGCCGGCTCGGCCGCGCTGGCCGGCGACAGGATCGCCAGGAACACCACCGGTTCGCGGAACGGGTTATAGGTGCCGTGAACCTCACCCTTGGGGATCAGCACCATCTCGCCCGGCTTCAGGATGCGGTACTCGCTTCCGCACCATTGCTCGGCCTGCCCGGAGACCACGTAGATGATCTCCTCCCGGGTCGGGTGGTGGTGAAACGGATGGCAACGGCCCGGCTCCATGGTCGCCCGCACCAGCAGCAGTTCGCCGCACGGCACGATGTCGGGCCGGGACAGCCACGCATTCAGCGTGAACGGCGACGGCTCGGTGATGCTCTCGGCCGCACCCACAAAGCGGCGCAACAGGACTTCAGCGGGATTGCTCATGGACGGGGAAAGGATCGGCTGACCCATTGCGATGAAGCAATCTCAGGCCGGCACAGGCAAAGACCGGTTAGAATTTGGAAAACAGGAAAGCAGGAATGGAACAGTCGTTTCATGTTTTCCTGCTTTCCAAATTAAATCACTCCCCCGGCTTCCGCAGGGAATTCCAAGGCTCCTCGTTGCTGACATCCACCGCGAACGGCCCCTTGAAAACCGCCGGCGACAGCACGGCGAGAATGACCGCGTCTTTGGCCGTGGGGTTGAAGGTGGCGTGGACGACGCCCTTCGGGATGTAGGCGACCTCGCCGGGCTTCAGCATCCGACGCTCCTGCTCCACCCATTGCTCGACCTCGCCCTCCAGCACGTAGATGGCTTCTTCGAGCTCCGGGTGCGTATGAAAATTGTGCCCCTCGCCGGCCGGCAGAATGGCGCGGCAAATCTGGATGTCCCTGGCCCCGCAGACGTCGGCGTGGCAGAGCCAGTAGTTGGTGCGCCCCTTGTAGTCTTCCTTCAGGGCTTCGGCGGTGGTGATGAAACGATGCTCGCTCACAGCGATAAAAAGCGACGGAGCCGCCCGTAAGCCCGTGCTACCGGCTCCCGGAGCAACCGCCCGTCTTCGGAATTCACTTGGTCTTTTTGCCGAACTTCTTGGCGGCGGGCGCCTTGAGCGACTTGAACTCCTTCGTGAGGTTCGTCAACGAGGCCTCGATGCCCATGCGTTCGAGGCTGGTGGCGCCAACGAAGCCGACGGCGTCCGTGGCCTTCATCACGCGATCGGCATCCGCCGGCGTGTTGATAGGGCCGCCGTGGCAGAGGAAGAAGATGTCCTTCCGAACGGTTGAGGCGGCATCGATGATCTCCTGTGTGCGCTTGATGGTGAAATCCCAGCTCTTGACCGCGCTCTTCACGCCGATGCTGCCGCCGACCGTCGTGCCGACGTGGGCGATGATGGCATCCGCGCCCGCCTTGGCCATCTCGATGGCCTCTTCGGGGGAGCCGACATAGACGATCGAGAAGAGGTCCATGCGGCGGGCCAGGGCGACCATCTCAAATTCCTTCTTCACGCTCATGCCCGTCTCCTCGAGCACACCCCGGAAATGGCCGTCCACAATGGTGTGCGTGGGAAAGTTGTTCACGCCGCTGAAGCCCATCTCCTTGACCTGGCCGAGCCAGTGCCACATGCGGCGGCGCGGATCGGTGGCGTGGACGCCGCAGATTACCGGACATTCCTCGACCACAGGCAGCACCTCGTACTCGCCAATCTCCATGGCGATGGCATTGGCATCGCCGTAGGCCATCATGCCGGCCGTGGAGCCGTGCCCCATCATGCGGAAGCGGCCGGAGTTGTAGATGATGATCAGGTCGGCCCCGCCCTTCTCAATGAACTTGGCGCTGATGCCCGTGCCCGCGCCGCCCGCGATGATCGCGTCGCCCTTCCTGATGGTGCTCATCAGGCGGTCGCGAACTTCTTTGCGGGTGTAGGGGTTGCCTTTGCCGGTCCAGGGGTTGGGCATGGTAAAATCAGTTACAAATTGCGTTTTTCTCGGTGCGAGTGAACGCGCTTTGTATGGCAAGCGTCTTCCCGCGGCAATGCCCCAAATGCACTGCGCAATGCCGGAGAACAACGATGACAGGCGCGGGGGAAACGGGTGTAGTTCCGTAACCGCCGCCGTCGAAGCGCAGTCAGTCTCACCGCATGAAGCACCCGGAACTCGTCGAAACGCACCTCGTGGGTCCCCAGACCCACGAGCAGATCGTGCGCGCGGCGGAGTGCCCTGCCCTCGGCCCGCACGGCATCGCGCATGTGGGCGTGGCGGATGCCGCGGCGCCGTACACGATGGTGCGGACGGACCTGCCCGGCTCGTACTTCCTGGCGTGCTTCACTGGCGAGGGCCGCATCCTGCTCGATGGCCGCTGGCAACGCTGCGTCGCCGGCACCGCCTGCCTCGCCCCGCCGCACGTCCTGCATGCGTTTCACGCCGTGCCGGGCAAGCGCTGGGGTTTTGTCTGGGTGCGCTATGCCTCGGAGGCCGGTCACGGCCCGCTGATCAATTCCTCGGCCCCGGTGCTCGCAAAATTCCCGGTCGAGCCGGTGCGGGCCGCCGTCGAGGGGCTTTACCAGGAGCAGGCGGCCGGGGCGCAGCCGGCGGCGCTGCATCATTGGGTGGAGCTGGTCCATGGCTACGTCACGCGCTTTGCCCAGCCCTGGCATGTGGAGGACCGCCTTGCGAAGCTGTGGGAAAACGTCGCGGCGAATCCCGGCGCGCCGTGGTCGCTCGGCGAGCTCGCCCAAAGCGCCCATTGCTCCGGCGAACACCTGCGCCGGCTGTGCCGCCGGCAGCCGGGCCGCACCCCGATGCAGCAGGTGACCTACCTCCGCCTGCGTCACGCCGCCAAGCTGCTCACGGAATCCGACGACAAGCTGGAGGTCATTGCCACGGCGGTGGGCTACGCCAACCCGTTCGTCTTCTCGAACACCTTCAAGAAGTGGACCGGCTGGCGGCCCAGCGAATACCGCGCCCGGAAGGCCGGATAAACGCCGGGAACCGGCTGGCCGTCATCGTTGATATCAGATATCAGATCTTGGCTTCGGCCTTGTAGTGACGTAGGTGATTGGCGCATCCTTAGGGGAAGCATACTTGCCGATGCCCCTGGTAGATCCCCTGCTTGACTCTGGAGCGCCCCGTGAAACGGACATTTCCGATGCCGTAAACGGCTTCTCACCGCGCCCTGACGAAGTTGCCGTGCCGGGCTTGGCCGCGGAACTGGCCCTGCCGCTGGTTGTCGATCTGGATGGCACCCTCGTGGTCACGGACACCCTGCATGAGTCGCTCTTGCTCGCGGCCGGCAGGCATCCGTTCCGGCTCGCCGCCTTGCTGCCGCACGCGCTGGGAAACCGGGCCGCCTTCAAGCGCCGCCTGCTCGCCCTGGCCCGTCCGAATCCCGAGCTGTTGCGGTATGACGAACGCGTCCTGGAACTGCTGCGGCAGGAGGCCGGCCGCGGTCGCCGGCTGATCCTGGCGACGGGCGCGGACGAGGGCATCGCCCGGGCCGTGGCCGCCCATCTCGACCGGTTTTGCGAAGTCTTCGCGAGCGATGGCACCACCAATCTGACCGGGTTGAAAAAGGCCGGAAGATTGGACGCCGAACTGGGCCGGGGCCGGTGGCTTTACGCCGGCAACTCACGGCAGGACCTGCACGTCTGGTCCGCGTCGGCGGGAGCTGTGGTGGTGAACGGCGGCAACGGGCTGGCCGAGGCAGTGCGGGCCAGCTCAATCCCAGTCCTAGGGGAGCTGCCACCGGTTAAGGCCGGGCGTAAGGACTGGTTGCGCCTGCTGCGGTTGCACCAATGGAGCAAGAATCTCCTGACCCTTGTGCCGCTGATCTTGGCCCACAGGTTTGCCGACTTGGCGCTCTGGAAGCAGGCGCTGCTGGGACTGCTGGCATTCGGCTGCGCCGCTTCCGCCACCTACATTCTCAACGATCTGCTGGATATCGAGGCCGACCGGCGGCATCCCCAGAAACGCCACCGGCCCCTCGCTTCCGGACGGGTGGTGATCAAGACCGGCATCGGCCTCATGGTCCTGCTGGCTCTGGCAAGCGCTCTCCTGATGCTGCCGCTGCCCGTCCTGGCGCGCTGGGCGCTCCTGGCTTACGTCATTGTCACCACGGCCTATTCGGTCCGGCTCAAAACCCTCCTGAGCCTGGACGTGGTCACTCTGGCCATGTGCTATGTGCTCCGGCTGGTGTTCGGCAGCTTCGCCACCGGGATTCCCCTGTCGGTCTGGACCCTGGCTTCGGCGGGCTTCTTCTTCACCTCACTGGCCTTTGCCAAAAGGCTGATCGAACTGCGCAGCCATTCCGTGGTGGAAAGTCCAGGGGACAGGAAACGCCGGGCCTACCAGTCCGACGACATCGTCCAGGTCGGGGCCCAGGCGGCGGCGAGCGGTTTCCTCTCGGTTTTCGTGGTGGCGCTCTATATCAACAGCGCCGAGGTCCGGCTGCTTTACACGCACCCGGACCTGCTCTGGCTGCTGTGTCCCGTGCTCATCTGGTGGCTCAGCCGGCTCCTCATCCTGGCGAACCGGGCGACCATCGCGCACGACCCGGTTGCGTTCGCACTGAAGGACCGGGGGAGTTGGTGCACCCTCGCGCTGCTGGTGACGGTGCTCCTTGCCGCCAAGTGAACCCTGCCCGGCATACGCATCCTTCCCCCGACAGCATGGTCGTCGGGCGGGGTCGCCTCGTCCGGGAGTTCAGCCGGGTCGTCCTGGGTTTTCTGGCCCTGTTTCTCTTCACCAACTCGGGTTTCGACACCTCTGAGGGCATGTATCATTACCCGCTGGCGGTGCGGTTTGTCCGGGAAGGCACGATCGCCCAGCCGGAAAGCTGGGGTGAGCATTATCTCTTCAAGGAGGCGCCAAACGGGCGCCGCTATTGTGTCCACGAGGCCGGCAACGTGCTGTTCGCCATCCCGGCGGCGGCGATCCAGGTGGCGCTGGAGAAACTGGCCGGCGCGCGGCTGGCCCCGGAGCGCAGCAAGCAGTTGGAGGGGTTTATCGCCGCCACCCTGCCCGGCTTCTACCAGGCGATCTGCGCCGGCTTTTTTTACATGATGCTGCGGACGGTGTTCGGACAGCCGGTGCGCCGGGCCTTCGTGGCCACGCTGGCGATGGCCCTTGCCACCTTCTTCTGGACGTACTCCCGGATGCTCTTCGACGGGGTGCTGGCCGGGATGTTCCTGACGGGCGCCTTCTGGCTGCTATTCCTGCACGGCCGCACCGGGAGCCTCACCGTGCTCGCGCTGTCCGGGGTCTGCCTGGGCTGCGGCATCATCACCCGCATCACGCTCGTGCTGGGCCTGGCAGCAACAGGAATTTATCTCTGGCAGATCAGTCGGCCCGACTATCGCTTGCTGCTCCGCCGCTGCGTCGTGTATGGCCTGGCCCTGGCCCCGTTCCTGGTCTGGCAGCTGGCCTACAACCGCCTCCGCACCGGGAGCCCGTTTTCCCTGCCCGCCGCCGGCTATGAAAACAATGCCCTGACCGGCTCGTTGCTGACCGGGCTGACGGGGCTGCTCTTCAGCCCGGGCAAGAGCATTTTCATCTATGTGCCGGTGTTTGCGCTTTCCCTGCTGGCCCTGCCGGCGGCGTTCCGCCGCTTTCCGCGCGAGATGATCGCGACGGGCGTGCTCATCGGCTGCTGGTTCGGCCTGCACGCCAAGCTGGCCTCTTGGTATGGCGCCTGGGGGTGGGGTCCGCGTCATTTCGTGACCATCACGCCCCTGCTCGCGCTGCCCTGGGCCGCCAGCCTTGGCCAATCTTTGCGCTTCATCCCCCGCTGGCTCACCTGGTCAGCCCTAAGCCTGGGGGTTGTTCTGGAGGCGTGCTCCATCATGGGAAACTGGCTCTATCGGCTGAGCTGGCTGAGCCTGCGGAGCAAGGATCCCATCGCCTCACCGCTCACCTCCCAGCCGGTCGACATGATTTTCGGGGCCTGGGAAAATGCCATCCACATGTTGGGAATTCGCCCCGCCCCTGTGATACCCGCCGCCTCCGCCCTGAACCAGTACGCCTCCACGACCGTGAACATCTGGCTGAACACGATGACGCATATGGGCCTCCCCTTGCCCGTCGCGATGGCCATCGGGGCCGCCTTGCTGGGTACGGTGGCGGTGTGCTGGTGGCCGATGCTGCGAACCGGGCCCGTGGCCAAGGGGACTCTTCCTCCCGCCTCCGCCTGAACGGCGCAAACCATTCCAGCCCGCCAAATCCCGCGCGCAAGACGTCCGCATGATGGCCGCTGATCGCGCTTACTTCGCGTTCGCCTGCTGCTTGGGTGGCTCGGACTTCAGCAGCTCATCCAGATTGTAGTGCGTGTAACGGGTGTGGCTGGCGGGGTTCACCGAGTCGGAGTTGGCCACCCAGAAATCCAGCGTGTCGGGCTCGAAGAGCACGGAGTGGATGTTGGACTTCATGCACACGGGACGGGTCATCAGGTCGCGCGCGGAATTGGCGTCGAACTGCCCCGCTCTGGCCTGCACGCGCCGGGCCAGCTCCTCGTAGCGGTCGCCGGCGGACATCAGCACGGCGTCCTTGATGGCGTGCGGCAGGCGCGGGTGCGCCTGGCCGGTGTGGATGACCTCGAAGGTGGTCGGCGTCGCCGCGATGCCCACGGCGGTGTGCGCGTTGCCATCGCTGATGACGTAGTAGTATTCACAGGTGCGCGGGGCGTGGCGCATGATCGCGACGGCCTCATCCAGTGTGGACGCCTTTTCCATCACCTCGCGGATGAGCTGGGCCATGGGCTTACCATCCCACTTGCCCTCGCCGCGGCCGCCCATCTCACCGATGGAAATGTGTTTCGCATTCATCGCGGTGACGCTGCCGACAAAGCCGGCGTAGCTGATGTCCACCCAGGCATTGCCCTGATCGGGCTGGAAGACGATCACCACCGCGTTGTTCTCCAGGCCGATGCCACGCATGTAGTCCAGGATGCGCCCATGATACATGTGGCCGTCCTTGGTGCTGCTGCCGAGCACGCAGAAACCGGAGCAGTGAAAAAGCTCGGGGAAGAAATTCGCCAGGCGCATCTCCTCGGGATCGAGCTTGGCAGCGAGCGCGATGGCATCCATTTCGCGCGTGTAGCGCGGGTCCACGAACTTGCTGATGCGGGCCTGGCATTCCTCCACTTCGCCGAAGAACCAGCGGCCCTTCTCGAAGCTACTGCCCACGCCGACGCCGTAAACCACCCGGTTCACGAGATCACGAATCTCCTGCCGCAGCAGGGTGCCGTGCTGCTCGCCCATTTCCTCGGGCGTACCCTTGAGGAAAAGCACGCGCGTACCGTCCTGCAATTCCAGCCGGCCCTGGCCGTGGGTGGCGACCAGGCGCTTCTCGCCCGTGGCCGGCCCCAGCGGCTCCACCTGGGTCGTGAGCACCTCGAAGGCCGCCGGAAGGAACTTCTTCAGGTGCGAAAGGGCGACGCGCTCGACCTTGGCTCCGGCGGGTGCGGGAATCTTCCACTGCGCCGCCGGCAGGGCTGTGCCCACGTGCAGTTGGTGCAACGCCACGGTCGCCTTCACGCCATCCGCGCCGGCGTAGCCGATCCGCACGGGCAGCGAATCGGTTTCCCGCAGCCACAGTGTGAGTCTGAAGTCGGGAATTTGAAACAGCGACCGCGTCCCCAGCAGGGGCGTGCCGCGAATGACGTGGCATTTGGCACCCTCAACTTCGGCATCCGGCAGCGAGTCGCATTTGCAAACGAAGACAAAAGGCAGCAGGGCCAGTTGCTCTGGCGGCAGCGGCAGCGCGATCGGATCCAGCCGCGAAGTGTCGAGGCTGTCCGCCCGCGTGGCATATTTCTTCACGCCCGGCGCGCCGATGAGGCCGAAGCTTTTCGACGGCTCCCAGATCCACAGCTCCTGCCCGTCACGGCCAAGCTGAAACGCCTCCTTTTCGACCATCCCCGACAGCCTGAGGCGGTCCGGCGCCTGAAAGGCGACGTCCAGCTTCTGACCGAGCAGTTCCTTGGGCAACCCCTGCCCTTCTACGAGTTCCAGCGTGGTGACCAGAGCCTTCGGATAGCTCGTAGGATTGAACAGGGCCACGACCTTGCCCAAGGCGGTCGCGAAGCGCTGCTGGGCGACATCCGCCGTCGGCGAGCCCGCAGTTTGGGCGGCCACCTGCCAGGCCAGCGTGAGAACAAGAAGGAATTGGGCGAGCGGCTTCATGGAGGAAAAGATGGTCATGGCCAGAAGACCATGACCGCCGTGACATTCAAGGCTGGGAAATAGGGAACCGCGAATGGCGAACGACGAACAGCGAGGTCCCGGTGATATCCACAGCTCACACCTGCTAACCACACCGCGCGGTTCGCCGTTCGCTGTTTCTTCAGTTTCCCCGGTGTCCTCAGCCGCCAGAAAAAACCGTTCCCATCCGCAAATCGGTCGCTTAGCGTTCCCGCTCGTCCGGCTCACGCCGCATTGAACCAGAACCCGTTACCGTTTTATGCCACTGACACATACTCGCGACCTGTTTGCGAAGGCCCTGAAGGGCAAATACGCCCTCGGCGCTTTCAACGTGAACAACATGGAGCTGCTCCAGGCGATCATTGAAGCCTGCGAAGAGGAGAAGGCACCCGTGATGCTGCAGATCTCCAAGGGAGCCCGCGACTACGCCAACCCGGTCTATCTCCGGAAGCTCATCGAGGCCGCCGTCAGCCTCTCGACCATCCCCATCGCGGTCCATCTCGATCACGGCGACAGCTTCGAGCTGTGCAAGCAGTGCATCGACGAGGGCTTCACCAGCGTGATGATCGACGCCTCGCACGATCCTTTCGAAAAGAACGTCGAGGTCTGCCGCAAGGTCGTGGAATACGCGCACAAGCACAACTGCGTCGTCGAGGGCGAGCTCGGCATGCTCGTCGGCGCGCAGCACGATGACGGCGAAGAGGGCGGCGCCTACTCCAAGGGTGGCGCTTACACCCACCCCGACGAGGCCGTCGAGTTTGTGAAGCAGTCCGGTGTGGATTCCCTCGCCGTCGCCATCGGCAACAGCCACGGCGCCTACAAGTTCAAGGGCGAACAGCACCTCGACCTCGAGCGCCTCAAGGCGATCAAGAAGGCGCTGCTCGACGCCGGCATGGGTGACTACCCGCTGGTGCTCCACGGCGCCTCCTCCGTGCCCAAGGACCTGGTGCTGGAGATCAACAAGTACGGCGGCACGATGGGCGAGGAAACCGCCGGCGTGCCCGAGGCCGACATTGAAATCGCCCGCCGCGTGGGTTGCACCAAGGTGAACATCGACACCGACCTCCGCCTCGCGATGACGGCGGCGATCCGCAAGGTGTTCTCCGAGAAGCCGAAGGAATTTGATCCGCGCAAGTACCTCGCCCCGGCCCGCGCCAAGGTGAAGGAGCTCGTCCGCCACAAGGTGCGCAACGTGCTCTGCTGCTCCGGTCACGCGTTTGACTGAGCCGCGGCGCAACCAGCGTTTTTCCAGACGGGGCCGGAAGGGAACTTCCGGCCCTTTTTTCTTTTTGAGCGAGTAACCAGTGAATCAGTAATCAGTAATCGGTAGGTCAGTGTGGTGGTGACTCCGCGTTCCCCTCGGAGATTGTCGTATCTGGGAACTGATTACTGACCTACTGGTTACTGACTCACTGAGACTCACTGAATCACGGGCCCGCCGAGAACCGCCCGGGCCACCGACCACGCACACACCCGCCCTGCACCCATCTGCCGGAGCGTCCGCGCCACCGCGTCGGTGGTGGCTCCGGTGGTCAGCACGTCATCGAGCACGATCAGGGCTTCGCCGTTGAGCTTGGACTCCGCCTTCGGCGCAAAGGCGTGACGGACATTTTGCACGCGTTCCTCGCGGCTCAGCCGGGTCTGGGTGCGGGTGGCCTCGGTGCGGATCACCAGGTCGGTTCGCACGGGCAGTTTCAGCGCCTGGCCCAACTGGCGCGCGAGGCGTTCGGCCTGGTTGAACTCGCGCTCCCGCTCTTTCACCGGATGCAGCGGCACCGGCACGATTCCCTGCCAACCTCCATCCACGAGTGCCGGCACGGCTTCGCGGCATAGCAGGTCGGCCAGAAACGGCTCAAACCAGAGCGCCCGGGAATACTTGTAGCGGTGGATGACGTCCAGTACGGCCCCTTCGGCCACCACAGCGGCGCGGGCGGATTCAAAGTGCAGTTCCCGGTCCTGGCAGTTGGCACAGGTGAAGGTATCGGTGATCGCCCCCGCAAAGGTCAGTCCGCAGCGTTCACAGAAGGGCGGCCCGATGAACCGCACGTCGCGCCAGCAACGGGCGCACACGTAGCCATCCGCCGCCCGCGCCCGCTCCACGCCGCAAAGCTGGCAGCACTCCGGGTAGATGAACCCCAACACCGGCTCGGCCAGACGGCGCAGTGGTGCCAGATTCATGGGGCCAAAGGCGGTTGCGCTCGCCAGCGCAGGGCCAGCGGGATCGAAACCAGGGAAAGCACGATCAGGGCGGCCCAACCGTCGTACAGTTTGGCGGAACCCCAAAGTGCGCCGGTAGCGGTGGGCGCTTCCACCGTGAGAAAGCCGTAGGACTTCAGCCAGAAGATCCAGCCGGCATGCAGCCCCATGCCGAACCACAGCGCGCCCGTCCGTTCCCGGGCCCACGCCAGCAGCCCACCGGCCAGCGCAAGGGTCAGCAGGCCCGGAAACACCGCCAGCGGATCCATGAAACCATGGAGCATCCGCCCCAGCATGAGGAATCCGGTGGCGGCATCGACCTGGGTCGGCTCCGGCGGCCGCTCGAAGAAATGCACCAACGCGTAAATTCCGGCGCTCACCGCTGCGGCAACCGCAAAGGAACCCCCGCGCCGCAGCGCACTAAAGACAGCCCCGCGAAACAGCAGTTCCTCGAGCACGCTGACCAGGACGGCAGAACCCACGGCATTGCCCAGGTGCTTGGCCCATTCGACGGCGGTGTGATCCGCCCGCCACTGGTGCCCACCACAAGCCAGGGCCGCCACCGCCGCGAGGGAAAGCGAGACAAACCCGAAGAAAAGCCCGGCCCGGGCTTCCCGCCACCATGGCACCGACCGTTTCCAGCCAATTTCGGCCCAGGACTTCAGTCCAAGCGCCAGTACCAGCGGCCAGATGCCGGCCAGGGCCAGCACCAGCAGGCAGCGGTTCACGTAGCGATGGAATGGCTGGTGCGCGATGCCCGACCCGGGTGCATAATGCTGCACCGTCAGATAGACCCACGGCGCGACCGCCGCCGCGCCCAAAAAGACGACCGCGAGATACCCCAGCAACGCGCGAAGTGGTTTCACCGGACCGACTTTAACCAGCAATTGGTTTCACGGCGAGCGGCGCATTTCCCTTTTGTCATGGAACTGCATCTGCTAGCTACCGCGCGCCTTTTATAGCCATGCCAGTCTCCGGATCCAAATTGGGGCCCTACACCCTGCACGAGTTGATCAACTCGGGCGGGATGTCGGAGATCTGGCTCGCGACCAACGACGCCGGGGCCTCGTTTGCGGTGCGGACGATGCTGAACAACTCCACGTTCGCCTTCACCGAGCGGAAGCGGTTCAACACCGGTGCGGAGACCCTGCGCGCCTGCCAGGATGGCCAGCTCATCATCGGCTACGTCGAGCATGGCAAGATCGGCGGCGAACTGGCGCTGGTGATGGAATATGTCGAGGGCGAGAACCTGAAGCTGCTCATGGGGGCCAATGACCCCGTGCTCACCGAGAACATTGCGCAGGTGCTCATCGACTTCGCCTCGGCGATGGAAGTCGTGCACGGCCGCGGCTTCATGCACCTCGACATCAAGCCCGAGAACGTGCTGCTCACCCGCAATGGCAGCCTGCGGCTCATTGATTTCGACCTGGCCCAGCCGATCCCGAACCCGCCCCGCAAGCTGGACAAGAACCCCGGCACGCCCGCCTACATGGCTCCCGAACAGCTCTTGCGGCAGCCAGTCGATCACCGGGCCGACATCTGGGCCTGGGGCGTGAGCGCCTATGAGCTGCTCACCTTCAAGAAGCCCTTCCCCGGAGAGAATCCCGACGAAGTGCTTCGACGCCAGCTGGATCGCAAGGATTTCGTGTCCCCGCGCGAACTCAATCCGGATATCCCCCCGGCACTGGAGAACGTCGTCCTTCGCTGCCTGGAAAAGGACATGGAGAAGCGATACCCCTACACCAGCAAGCTGGTGCATGAGCTGAAGCAGGGGCTCTACGTCTGACGGATGGGCCGGCAAACCCGCTCGTTTCGGGATAGCCCCGAAGAAGGTTTGCTGATCATGCTGGGCGGACCTGAACATGAATTTCCTGCCGCTGATCGAAGCCAAGCGTGATGGCCGGGCCCTCTCGCCGCAGCAGCTTCAGGATTTCGTCCGCGCCCTGGTCGCCGGGGAGCTGCCGGAATACCAGGTCGCCTCCTTTCTGATGGCGGTTTTCTTCCGGGGTCTGGATGCCACCGAACTGCCGGCCCTCACGCTGGCCATGCGGGACTCGGGAGAGAAACTGAGCTTCCCCGATGACCCACGACCGCTCGTGGACAAGCATTCCACCGGCGGAGTGGGCGACAAGGTCTCCCTGCCTCTGGTGCCTTTGCTGGCGTGCCTGGGCTTCCGGGTGCCTAGCATCTCCGGCCGCGCCCTCGGGATCACCGGCGGCACCCTTGACAAGCTGGAGTCCATCCCCGGCTTCACCACGCAGCTGCCCCGTCAGCGCATCATCGAGCAGGTCCAGTCCCTCGGCCTCGCCATGGCCGGGCAGACGGAGCGGATGGTGCCCGCTGACCGGATCCTATACGCGCTGCGCGATGTGACAGGGACCGTTCCCAGTGTGCCGCTCATCACCGCCAGCATCCTGTCGAAAAAGCTCACCGAATCGCTGGATGCGCTGGTGCTGGACGTGAAATTCGGCCGGGCGGCGTTCATTCAGTCCAAGGAGGAGGCCCGGACGTTGGCCCAGGCCATGATCGGGCTGGCCACCTCCTGCGGGGTAAACACCCGGGCGCTGCTGACCGATATGGACACCCCGCTCGGACAGGCGGCGGGCAACTGGCTGGAGGTGCGCGAATCCGTCGAATGCCTATCCGGTCGGGGGCCCCAGGATCTGCGCGAACTGGTGGTGGCCTTGGCCGCCCATCTGTTGCTTCAAACCCGCCGCGAAACCTCGCCGGCCACCGCCCTCGACCGCGCCTCAACGTGTCTGGACTCGGGCCTGCCGTTGCAGAAATGGGAAGCCATGCTGGCCGCCCAGGGTGCGGATATGCCCCGCTACCGGGAATTGCTGGGTCGCGACACCATTGCCGACACGGTGCTGGAACTGCGGGCGGAACGCACCGGCTACGTTGGCCGCTGCGACGCCCGCATCATCGGTGAAACCATCCGCGACTTTGGCGGCGGCCGACTGACCAAAGACACGGTCATTTGCCCGGAGATCGGGGTGGATCAGCTGGGCAAACCGGGGCAACGCGTTGAAAAAGGACGTCTGATCGCGAGAATTCATGCGACAAATAAGGAAGCTGGTGAGGCGATGCGCCACCGTATCGCCTCGGCGTTTTCCCTGACGGAGTCGACCACCCCCTGTCGGTCGCCGATCGCCGAGCTGCTGATGGCGTGACTCAAAGGGTTGGAAATAATGTATTTGCACGGTTACAACGGACCCATTAGTGCCGCCAAAATGAATCGTTTCAAGAATACTTCCCGCTTGACCTTATCTAGAAATACTGCCTAAATCTTACTAGCTAAGGCCTAAGCGGGCCCCGGTTGAGTGCTCCTAACCCATGAACAGATGATTACAATGAAACTCAAATATGGAATTTTGTTTGCTGCTGTAGGTACCGCAGTTTCCACCTTCGTTTGCACGGCCGGCTACAGTGAGAACAGCGGTTTCGTTGCTTCTCTCTCCACTGGCTCCGGCGTGGCATACAGCCTCGACCTCGGTGGCACCAGCTACCAGATCGCGCAATCGGGCGCCTATGGCAACCAGATCCAGCTCGCAGCCGGTTCTGATCTCCAGCTCGCCAATTTCTCCGTCTCGTACGGTTCTGACTATGCCTTGGCCGGTGGCATGCAGGTTTCGCTGTATGCCAACAACGGTGCCGGCGGAACCCCTGGTGAATTGCTTTATTCGAGCTCCCCGATTGACATCAAAAACGGCGGCGGCACGGTCAGCATCAACTACGCGAACCCGCTGATCCCCAACGAACTGACTTTCTTGGTTAAGTTTTCTGGGCAGGATGCCTCGCACAACGCGGGCCTGCTGTTCCCGAACTCCGATCCTTCCGTAGGAAGCCTCCGTTTCAAAGATTACTGGGTGAAGGACGGCAACGGTACCTTCACGCTGCAGGATGCGGTTGTGCCCGAACCCAGCACCTACGCTCTCGCCGGCACCGCCGGTCTGGCTTGGCTCGCGTTCGCCGGCTACCGCCGCTTCCGCAAGTAAGCCCGTGTAAGAGTTAACTAATCTTTCAAAAGGCGCAGCCAAGGCTGCGCTTTTTTATTTTCCACGGCGGCTGCAATCGCCCGTAAGGAAACCTTGGCGAGGGCAACCTTTCAGCCATGTTTGTGAACGCGATGAAGCTCCGTCCGTTATTCCGGCTCCTTCTGGCACTGTCGCTGGCTCCATGGATGGCCTGGGGACAGGCGCGGACACAGGTCCGCCTGCTATTGGATCAGACCACGGTCAAGCCCGGCCAGACCTTGATGGCCGCGGTCGAGATGCAAACGCCTGCGGGCTGGCACACGTATTGGCGGAACCCCAGCGAAGTGGGGGGTCCGGGCACGGCCACCAAGATCGCGTGGACACTTCCCACCGGCATCACCGCCGGAGAAATCCAATGGCCGGTTCCTTCCAAACTTTCGGACCAGGCCGGTGACACCCACATCTATCTGGGAACCGTGCGGCTATTGGTGCCGCTGAACGTGGCCGGCGACGTCAAGCCGGGGCCGCAGGAGCTGAAGGCCCGCGTTTCCTGGCTGGAATGCGAGACCGAATGCATTCCCGGGAAGATGTCCGTTACCGCTTCCCTCACCATCGGTGACCAGCCGCAAGCCTCATGGGACGCCGCCCCCATCACGGCCGCCCGCAGCCTGCTGCCGTCTTCGGCACCGCAGCACGCCCTCGCCGCGTGGGAGGGTGAAGCCACCGGGGATCAGCGGGCCCTGCTGCTGGAGTGGCAGACGGAGGCCAAAGCGGCTGACTTTTTCCCCTACGAAAACAAGACCGTCGAAATCGGCTCCAAAACCGAGGTTCTTCCGGCCAAGGACGGCAAGCTGCGGTTGCGAAAGCTCATCAGCAAGACCGACGCGGGCTGGCCCATGAAGGTCACCGGCCTGCTGGTGGCCGACCCGGCTTCTCCCGAGCGCAAGGGTTACGAAGTCACCCTGCCCATCAGCGACTCACTGATGGCCACCGCCGCTGCCAAGGTTGAGCCCTTTTCCCTGGTGTCGCTGTTGCCCATGCTGGGCTTTGCCTTCGTGGGCGGACTGATTTTGAACATCATGCCCTGCGTGCTGCCCGTGCTGGCGCTGAAGATCCTCGGCTTTGTCCGGCAGGCCGGCAACAACCCCGGACAGGTCCGTCATCTGGGCCTCATGTACGGGGCGGGAGTGCTTACGTCCTTCCTGATCCTCGCCGGGGTGGCCTTGGCGGTCCAGGCTGCCGGTGGCGTGGCAGGCTGGAGCACCGCCTTTCAGAACCCGCAGTTTCGCGTCATCATGTGTGCGCTGCTCGTGCTGGTGGCCCTGAATCTTTTTGGCGTGTTCGAGGTGAACCTGGGGGGAGGTGCCCTGGGGGCAGCGGGCGATCTCTCGACCAAGGAAGGGGCATCGGGGGCTTTCTTCAACGGCGTATTGGCCGCCGTGCTGGCCACTCCCTGTACCGCCCCGTTTCTGGCGACCGCAGTCACCTTCGCCTTTACCCAGCCCCCCCCGGTGCTGCTGGCGATCTTCCTGACGGTGGGATTGGGCCTGGCCGCCCCCTTCGTCGTGCTGTGCTGGCAACCCGCATGGCTGAAACTGCTGCCGAAGCCGGGTGCCTGGATGCTCCGCTTCAAGGTGGCCATGGGTTTCCCGATGCTGGGCACCGCGATCTGGATTTTCTGGTTCACCGCGAACCGGCTGGGCCAGTCCGGCGTGCTCTGGCTGGGGCTTTTTCTCGTGATCCTCGCCGCCGCCGCCTGGGTCTGGGGTGAATTTGCCCAACGTTCGGACCACCGGCGGGCGGCCGTTGGCATCGCGCTGGTGCTGATCGGGACGGGCTACTTTGGCATCTTGGAAGGTGAGCTCGACTGGCGCACCCCGCAGTCGAAGAAAAAGCCGAAGCTGGACTGGCAGACCTGGAGCGCTTCGGCCGTGTCCCAGGCGCGGATGGAGGGGCATCCCGTGCTGGTGGATTTCACCGCCGACAACTGCGCGAACTGCAAGTTCAACAAGGCCACCTCGATCGAGATCGGCTCCACCATCGCGAAGATCGAGGATCACAAGATCACCACGCTCGCGGGTGACTTCACCGACGCCGATCCGGCCATCGCGGCCGAGCTGCAAAAGCATGGTCGGCGCGGCGTGCCGCTGGTGCTGGTCTATTCCCGCGACCCCTCGAAGCCGCCCCGCGCGCTGCCGACCGTGCTGACGCCCAGCATCGTGCAGGAGGCGCTCGACTGGGCGGCGCAGTAAGTCGCCGAAGCCCTTAAGTTCCGTTCTTCCGCCCGGCAGCCGGTCACGGTGCCGGAAAAAACCCGTTGGCGGGCCGATCCGGCTTCCCTACGTTGCGCGCCACTTTCGCTCCATGCCGAGTGTTTTCATCAAGACCTTTGGTTGCCAGATGAACGAGCGCGACAGCGAGGCCGTCGCCGCGCAGCTCGTCGCGAAGGGCTATGCCCTGGCGGCCTCCGAGCACGTCGCGGATGTCGTGCTGCTCAACACCTGCTCGGTGCGCGACATGGCCGAGCAGAAGGCGCTCGCCAAGATGACCCACATCGCCGGGCTGGCGCGCAAGTCGGGCCGGGAACCGATCCTCGGCTTCATGGGCTGCATGGCGCAGAGCCGGGGCAAGCAGCTGGTCGAGGCGCTGCCCGACGTGGATCTGGTGCTGGGCACCCAGAAATTCCACCGCGCCGCCGAGTATCTCGATGAGCTGCTGGCGGGCCGCCGCGACAAGATCGTGGACACGGATGCCGAGGCGGGCAGCCAGGCCGCGATTCGCGAACATCTGCTGACGGGCAATGACAAAAAGGCCATCAGCGCCTTCGTCAGCATCATGCAGGGCTGCAACCAGCACTGCACCTTCTGCATCGTGCCCTTCACCCGGGGCGCGGAACGCAGCCGGACGATCGAGGATGTCGTGGGCGAATGCCGCGAACTGGTCAGCCGAGGTGTGCGGGAGATCACGCTGCTCGGGCAGATCGTCACCAGCTACGGCAAGCGGGATTACCCGGTGAAGGACGGCCGGAGCGCCTTTGTGCAGCTGCTCGAGGCCGTGCATGAAATCGAGGGCCTGGAACGCATCCGCTTCACCTCGCCGCATCCCAAGGGCTACGGCGATGACCTGGTCGAGGCCTACCGACGCCTGCCCAAGCTGGTCGAGAGTGCCCACCTACCCGTGCAGAGCGGCAGTGACCGGCTGCTGAAGCTCATGCACCGCGGCTACACGCGGGAACGCTTCCTCAGCATCATCGAAAAGCTGCGCCAGGTGCAGCCCGGCATGGGGCTGAGCACGGACATCATCGTGGGCTTCCCCGGTGAGACGGAGGCGGATTACGAGGAGACGGTCTCCCTCTGCCGCGAGGTGGAGTTCGACCAGGCGTACCTGTTCAAATACTCGCCGCGCCGGGACACCCCGGCCGCGGCGATGCCGGACCAGCTGCCCGAAGAAGTGATCGAGGAACGGCACCGCAAGCTGCTCGTGATCATCAACGACCTGGCCGCACGCAAATACGAGGCGATGGTCGGCCAGACGGTGCAGATTCTGGCGGAAGGGCCCAGCCACCGGAATGCGGCCCGTTACGAGGGCCGCACGCGGTCCAACAAGATCGTCATCTTCGACGGGTCGGAACGGCATCGGGGCCAGCTCATGGACCTGCGGATCGAGCGGGCCGGCTCGTTCACGCTGTACGGCGACCCGGCCGTGGTGGGCATGGAGTGAGCGCCCAACCCGCCAACCCGCCCGGCGCAGCCGGCCCGACCACGGGGCGGAATCCTTTCGGCCCGCGCCTGCCCGGCCTCGACGGGCTGCGCGGCCTGGCGGCCGTATCCATCCTGCTGCTGCATTCGACCGGCTGCTTGGGCTGGCCCGACTGGAAGCCGCTGACCGAGGTGGTCAAGGCCTGCGGGCACACCGCCGTGCCGCTGTTCTTCGTGCTGAGCGGTTTTCTGATCACGCACCTGCTGCTCGATGAGGAGGAGCGCAACGGGCAGATCTCGCTGAAGAATTTTTATGCCCGGCGAGCCCTGAGAATCCTGCCCGCCTCGCTCTTCTATCTGGCGGTTCTGGCCGTGCTCACGCCCCTGCTGAAACTCTCCGTCGAATGGATCGAGATCATCGCCTCGGCCACGTGGTGGCGGAATTTTCTCTACAACGGCTGGGCCGGCTGGGCGGTGCACCCGAGCGAGGGTGCCCATTATACCGGGCATTACTGGAGCCTGTCGGTGGAGGAGCACTTTTATTTCGTGTGGCCGCTCCTGGTGATCTGGCTGCCGCGCCGCTGGCGGCTGCCGTTGCTGGGGTCGCTGGTGCTGCTGGTGCCCGTTTGGCGGGCCTGGGGCATGTACCGGCAGGGTTTTGGCGGCCTCAACTACTGGCGCACCGACTACATGCTCGACCACCTGCTGGGCGGGGCTTCGCTGGCCCTCCTGTTCCGCCTGGAAGACGCCCGGAAGTGGCTGCGCGCGCTGGCGTCAAATCCCGTGCTGGGGCTCGCCCTGGCGCTGGGCCTGATCACCCTTGTTTCCAGTGCCGAATTCCTGATCCATCATGGTGTCACCAACAAGATCAATACGCTGAGCGGCACCGTGCTGATGGTCGGTCTCGTGGTGCTGGTGGCCACGGCGGTGCAGATTCAAACTGGCTGGATCTACCTGGCCCTGAACAACCGGCTGATGCTCTGGCTCGGAAAAATCTCCTTCAGCCTGTATCTCTGGCAGGAATTGTTCACCGGCCACGAGTTCCACGCGTGGCCTGAACAGGTTCCGGGAAACCTTGTCTGTGCCATGCTGGCCGCCACCGCGAGCTGTTATCTGATCGAACGTCCTTTCCTGAATCTCCGCGGTCGGTTTCATTCCCGTCCGCAATCCGTTGCATGAAGCTTTACGAACTCAGCCTGATCCTTGGCCTTGGCATGGTGCTGTCGCATTCCTGGGCGCTGCTCAAACCGGTCTCCGCCACCCATTGGCTGCGGCGCTTTTCGCGCAACCTACCGCTGGGCGTTTTCCTCATGCTGGTCGCCACCGGCTGGTTCGAGTGGAACCTGATGAATGAAAACCTCGAGGACATCGCCCACTACAAGAACATCCTCCTGATCTTCTTTGCGGTGCTCGGCGGTGCCTGCTGCGTCTATGCCCAGGATTTCCTCGCAGTCCGCGGCCTGACCGTGCTGCTGCTGCTGGCGGCCAACTTCACCTGCGAAACGGCCCGATGGCATCCCAGCCTCTGGCGCGACGCCATCACCGGCTGGGCCTATGTGTGGGTGCTGGCGGCGCTCTGGCTTTCGGTGCAACCGTGGCGGCTGCGCAATTGGATCACCTGGCTCACCGCCACCGAGAGCCGCCTCAAGCAGGGCGCCTTCATCGGTATCGCGTGGGGCCTGTTGGTCATCGCCCTCGGGGTGACGGTGTTCCGCTGAACCGCTGGCGGGTGGGCAGTGGTCAGTGGGTCAGTAATCAGTAAAGCAGTGCTCGATTTCTCCCCGGCACCCCTGCTCCCCTGCCTACTTGGTCCCCAACCCGATCTCGTCCCGGAGGAAGCGGACACTTTTCTCCAGTTCCGCCTTCTGCCGCTCCTTGTCGTTGCCGTTGTACTGCTCGATGGGCTTGCCGCGCTTGGCAACTGCCACGAATTTGGCGAATTCAGACGCCGGCTTCTTCGGAAACACATCCCAGAACGACGGTTCCAAATAGGGGAAATCCACGACAAACCCGCCGATGGTTTCGATGTTCACCGGAATGCCCGGGCAGAGCTGCGCGTAACGGGCGAAGTACGCCTTGAGATCGCACGCCGTGCCATCGCCGTGTGCCGTCCACTGGACCTTGCAGCCCTTGGGGGTCTCCCACACGGTGCCATCGCGCAGGCTCGTCGAGGCCGCGTAAGGCCCGAGCTTTTCCAGTGAGTCGGTGGGATCTTCCAGCGTCCAGAGCGCGTTGCCCGAGTCCATGTTGGCCCCGACGTAATCGCGGCCGGCCGCCTCCATGAGGCTGATCAGCTCGGTGGCCGTCATGTCGCCGGCGTGGTTCTCGATGGTCACCTTGATGCCGGAATCCACGGCCAGGCTGCGCTGGGATTTGAGCACTTTGACCGTGTCGGCGATGCGGGCCTCGATGCCGCCCGGCGTCTTGCGATCCTCCCGCGTGCCCAGGACGGCGCGGAAAATGTCGGAGCCGACCGCCTTGGCCAGCCGGATGCCGAGCGCCAGGTGTTCCTCGGCCGTACCCCAATCCTTCTTAAAGACCGTTGAGGTCGGGCAGATGCTCCAGGTGCCGAGCTGGATCTCGACGCCCTTGTCGGCGGCATACTTGCGCAGTTCGCCGGCGGCGCTTGTTTCCAGCGAGCCGAGCCCGGGCAGGTCGGTGATGAACAGCGTGTCGAGCTTCAGGCCGGCGGCGTAATCCACCAGCTCGCGGCCCTTCCAGCCAGAGGCGCGCACGGCGAAATTGTCCATGCCGAGCTTGATGCGTTTGCCCTTGGCGTCGAGCAGCGGCGCGGCGGCGGCGCGGGCGGGAAGCTGTGCGGCAGCCAGGCCGGCGGCGGCAAGGGTGGTCGTGGCCAGAAAATCACGTCGGTTCATAGGAAAGCTGGCAGGAGTTGTCGCACGCAGAAAATCGGACGGCAAGCGCGGGCCTCAGGCAACGCCAGTTTCGAAATTGGAAAACAGGAAAACAGGAAAGGAACTGCCGCCAATGGAAAACCGCTGTTCGTGCAGTCCCGTCGGAGAGCCCAGCTGAATGCAGGTCTCAGCTTTCCAGGGCTTTCAAGCGCCGCTACGCGACGCACGGCCGGGATGGCCCGGACCATGGGCCGAGGCCCATGGCTACTTTCACTCGGTCGCTCTGCGACCAAAAGCAGGGAGGACTGTTCCCTTCTGCTTTCCTGCTTTCCTGTTTTCCAGATTGGTCAATTCCCTCAATGCCCCGCCCGTAGCACGACCTCGCCCTTCAGTATCTTGTTGCAGCAGGTCAGCCGGAATTTCTCCGGGTCCTTGTTCCACTGGTCGAGCACGTCCAGCTCCTCGTCGGTCGGTTCGGAAAGGTTTTCCATCCCGCTGACCACCTCGGCCACGCAGGTGCCGCAGGAGCAGTTGAAACAGCCGGCCTCCATCTCCACGCCGGCCGCCTCGCCGGCCTCGATGAGGTTTTCACCGTCAGAGACTTCGGCGGAGACGTTGGCGGGCAGGATGGTGATTTTGGCCATGGCAGATGGCGTCGTTGGACGCGACGCGAGACATAGCTCCTCGTGCCGTGAAGTCAAAGCGCGCAATTTCCCTGACTTGAGGCTTGGAGTTTTTCGGCGGACGCCTTAATTGGCCCCGTCCGATGACGAGCACCAGCCAACCCGCGCCCACGCCCATCGGCGGCCCGTTCGACGACCTTGCGAACCTCGCCGCGCAGGTCGGCTTCGTGCCGGTCGCCATCGTGGCCCTCGCGGATGGCACGGATTTGCGCGTGGACGGTCAGTTCGGCCTGGGCAGCGCGGAACTTCCCACGGCGCTGAACTTTGCCCGGCGGGTGCAGGCGAGCCCTGACTGGCTGGAGCTCCGGGACGTGCCCGAAGGCGCCCCGGTCGGCCTGCGCTGGTTTGCCGGTCTGCCAGTACACAACAATCAGGGCGAGTTTCTCGGCGTGCTCGGCGTGCTGGACCGGGCGCCGCGCCGGCTCACCACCCGCCAGCGGGCCGGCCTGCAGACCATCGCGCACGAGCTCGTGATCCATCTCGACCTGCGCCGGCATGCCACCAGCCTGACCCGCGCCACCGAGGAGCACCGCCGCACCGAGGCCGCGCTGCGCAACAGCGAGACCTTCTTCGAGGCGCTGGTGGAAAGCCTTCCGCAAAACATCTTCCGCAAGGATCTCACCGGGCGCTTCACGTTCGTGAACCGGCGTTTCTGCGAGACCGTCGGCCGCTCCCGCCAGGAACTGATCGGGCTGACGGATTACGACCTTTTCCCGCGCGATCTGGCCGCCAAATACCATCAGGACGACGAACGCGTCCTGCAATCCGGCGACCTGCTGGAAACGACCGAGGTCAACGTCACTCCCGACGGGGAATCGCACTGGTTTCACGTCATCAAGACGCCCCTGCTCGATGCCACCGGCCAGACGGTGGGGTTGCAGGGCATCTTCTGGGATGTGACCACCCAGCACCGGGCGCAGGCGGCGCTGGCTCACGAGCGCGATCTGCTCCGCGCGCTGCTCGATTCCGCACCGGATGCGATCTACTTCAAGGACCGTGACTCGAAAATCATCCGGGCCAGCCGGGCGCTGGCCCTGAAATTCGGCCTCACCGACGCGCGCCTGCTCGAGGGCAAGACGGACCACGACCTGTTCTCCAAGGAGCACGCCGACACCGCCCTGGCCGACGAACGGCGCGTGCTCGAAACCGGCGTGCCGCAGCTCGGCTTCACCGAGAAGGAAACCTGGAAAGATGGCCGCGTCACCTGGGCGCTGACCAGCAAGCTGCCGCTGCGCGATTCCTCCGGGAAGATCGTCGGCAGCTTCGGCATCTCGAAGGACATCACGGAACTGAAGGCCGCGCAGGAACGGCTGGAGCAGGCCGAGGCCAACTACCGTGGCATCGTGGAAAACGCCGTCGAAGGCATCTTTCAGACGACGCCCGACGGGCACTACCGCAGCGCCAACCTCGCCCTCGCCCGCATCTACGGCTTCGACTCGCCCCGCGAACTGATGGCCAAGCGCACCGACATCGAGCACCAGCTCTATGTCGATCCCAACCGCCGCCACGAGTTCGCCAGCGCCCTCCAGAAGTCCGACAAGGTGGACAAGTTCGAGAGCCAGGTGTACCGCCGCGATGGCAGCGTCATCTGGATTTCGGAGAACGCCCGCGCCGTGCGCGATGCGCAGACCCGGCTGCTCTACTACGAAGGCACGGTCGAGGACATCACGGCCCGCAAGCGCGCCGAGGAGGAGCTGAACCGCGCCTACGCCGCCCTGGCGGCCGCCCGCGACGCGGCGGTGCAGAGCGCCAATTCCAAATCGCAGTTCCTCGCCAACACGAGCCACGAGATCCGCACGCCGATGAACGCCATCATCGGCATGACGCGCCTGCTGCTGGACACGCCTCTCACGGTCGAGCAGCGCGACTACGCCGAGATGGTGCGGGACGCCGCCCATTCGCTGCTCACGATCATCAACGACATCCTCGACTTCTCGAAGCTCGAGTCAGGCAAGGTCACCTTCGAGTCCGTCGATTTCGACCTGCGCGACACGATTGAGGACACCGCCGAGCTCCTCGCCGAGCGCGCGTACAGCAAGCAGCTGGAGTTCGCCTGCTGGATCGACCACCGCCTGCCCGCCGTCGCGTGCGGCGACGCCGGCCGCCTGCGCCAGGTCATCACCAACCTGCTGGGCAACGCGATCAAGTTCACGCCGCACGGCGAGGTCACCCTGCGGGCGGAGCTGGCCGGAGAAAGCGAGAGCGACATCACCCTGCGCATCGAGGTGAAGGACACGGGCATCGGCATCCGGCCGGAGGCGCAGGCGAAGATTTTCGAGGCCTTCGAGCAGGCGGACGGCTCGACGACGCGGCGGTTCGGCGGCACCGGGCTGGGGCTGGCCATCAGCCGCCAGCTCATCGAGCGCATGGGCGGCAAGATCGGCCTGACGAGCGCCGAGGGAAAGGGCAGCGTGTTCTGGTTCACCGCGAAGCTGGGCCGCGCCGCTGCCGTCGCCGAAAGCCCGGCACCGGACACCGGCACGGCCCGTCTGCACGTGCTCGTCGTGGATGATCACGCGGCGACCCGCGAGGCGTTGCGGCACGAGTTTGAGGTGCTGCCCGTGGATGCCGAATTCAGTGTCACTGCGGGCGAGGCGCTGGACCTTCTGCGCCGCGCGGAACGGTCGGTCCGGCCGTTTGATGCGGTGCTGATCGAGCTGCAACCGCCGGACATGGACGGCCTGACGTTTGCCCACGAGGCACATTCCCTGCCTGGCCTGGCGTCACTGAGCGTCGTGCTGCTCGCCCCGCTGGGGCAGCGGCTCGATCCCGGCCTGCTGCGCACGGTGGGCGTGGCCGGGCACATCGTGAAGCCCGTCAAGCAGGCCCGGCTGCGCGAAGTGGTTGGCCGGCTGATCCGCGGTGAAAGCCTGCTCACCGCCGCCGACACGCGCCGCTTCAGCCAGAACGGATTGGCGGGCGCGGCGGCCAACACCCGCCAGCTGCGCATTGTGCTGGCGGAGGACAACGTGGTGAACCAGCGGGTCGCGCTGATCATGCTCAAGAAGCTGGGCCACTCCGCCACGCTGGCCGCCAATGGGCTGGAGGTGCTGGACCTGCTCGCCCGCCAGCAGTTGGACGTGGTGCTCATGGACTGCCAGATGCCCGAGCTGGACGGCTACGAGACGACCCGCCGGTTGCGGCGCGTCGAGGCCGACGGCGAGTTCGGCAATCGCGCCCCGCACTACGTCATCGCGCTCACGGCCAACGCGATGGCGGGCGACCGGGAACGCTGCCTGGCCGCCGGCATGGATGACTTTGTCACCAAACCGCTCGACGAGGGGGCGCTCACCGCCTCGCTGAAGCGCGCCGCCAATTATCTTTCCGCCCTATCCGCCCCGAACCCGCTCGCCGCGAAACCATTGGCCGGCGCTCCTGCCCCGGCAGCGGCGGCGAGTGCCTCATCTCCGCCCGAGGATCTGCCCACGCTGAATCCCAAGGCGCTCGATGTGTACCGGATTCCCGAGGACCCCGGCGCGCTGGGGGAATTGATCGGGATGTTTCTCGGGGACATTCCTTCCCGGGTCGAGGCCATCCGCGCCGCGATCAGCGCCCGCGACATCGAGGCGTTGAAAGCCGCGGCGCACACGCTCAAGGGCAGCGCCGGCAACCTCGGCGGCCTGCGCCTCGCCAGCCTGTGCTCGGAGGTCGAAAAACTCACCAAGACCGGCGATTGGGAAAGCCTCCGCGCACGCCTCGCGGAGATCGAGACCGAGGCCGCCCGACTGCTTGCCGCCCTGTCCAAAGTGGCGCAACAGCAGGCACAGTAGTCCTCGGGGTCATTTCGTAGCAGCCGACGTACGGAGGCTCCATTTTCCGTTTCGAATCAGAGCCTCCTCACGTCGGCTGTTACGAAACCGGAATAGGTTTCCACACGGCAACAGATCACACTGTCCGGCGCACAAACTCGCCGACGAACTTGGTGGCGAACGCCTCGCGCTGCTTGGCCAACTCGAGCACTTCCAGATGGGACACGACCTGGCCCTTCCCGCCGAGTCCGGCGGCGGCGTTGGTGATGCAGCTCAACGCAGCCACCTTGAGCCCGCATTGCCGCGCCACGATCGCCTCGGGCACCGTGCTCATGCCGACCGCGTCGGCGCCCAACGTGCGGAACGCGCGTATTTCCGCCGGGGTCTCGAAACTCGGCCCGCTCACGGCGAGATAAACGCCTTCGTGACATTTGACGCCGGCCGCCTTGGCCGCCTGTTTCAGCTTCGCGCGCAAGGTCGGCTCGTAGGCGGCGGTCAGGTCCACGAAGCGGTTCAGCCCGGCCGGCTCCGGCCCGCGTAGCGGGTTGGTGCCCATGAAATTGATGTGGTCCGTGAGCGCCATGAAGTCGCCGACGCGGAACTTCGCGTTAATGCCGCCCGCCGCATTGGTGAGCAGCAGCGTCTGCACGCCCAGAGCCGCCAGCACGCGCGTGGAGAAGGTAGATTCTACCAGCTCGAAACCTTCGTAGTAGTGTGCCCGTCCCGCCAGCAACGCCACCGGGATGCCCTGCCATTCGCCGATGATGAGCCGGCCCGCATGCCCCGGCACCGTGCCCACAGGAAAGCCCGGCAGATCACGATACGGAAACTCGCGCTCCACGGTCACCGCCTGCGCGATCGCCCCAAAGCCGCTGCCGAGCACGATGCCCAGCTTGGGGCGAAGCTGCGTGCGCTGGGCGATGAGGGCGGCGGTCGTCGCGGGATTGGGCAGACGGTTCTTGGTTGGCATCGCGGCTACAGTCTCGAAACTTGGGCCTTGAACTTCCATCACCAAATGGCGCGAGAGAGGCACCAACACCCGTAAACAATATACAATGCTTGCCTATTTGCGACTTGCAAAGCGGAGTAGCAAACGGGAAAACCAGATTGAGCAATGAAAAGAATCAGAAAAACTCTGTTTGCGACCTGCGCTCTGGCGCTCTGGCTGGCGGTGCCTCAGGCCCGCGCCGGTGTTGCCTTCACCAACCTGGTCTTCTTCACCTATACAAACGCCCCCAATTACGGTTGGAATAACATCATCTACCTCGGTCACACCAGCGCCCTGGTAGAGGGGAATGACGGCAGCTTCTACGGTACCACCGTTGCCGGCGGCACGGTTTACGAATCAAACTCTTCGCCGCCGACATACGGGTTTGGCACGCTGTTCAAAGTGTCACCCGCAGGCGGGTTTACCAGCCTGCATTCGTTTGGCAGCGTGGACGGAGACGGTCGTGGCCCCGAGGGCAATTTGACCAAGGGTCTGGATGGCAACATCTATGGCACAACCGATGGCGGTGGCAGTTTGCCATTCGTTGGGCAGGGTACGATATTTAAGGTATCGACCGGTGGCACCCTCACCACCCTGTATTCATTCGGACACGATATGGCAGGTGATCCCGATTTGAACAACGTCTACACCAACAGCGATGGGGGCACACCCATTGCCGGAATCATTCAGGGCCGTGACGGCAACTTCTATGGCACAACCAAAGGAGGGGGCGCTCGTGACGGTGGGACCGTGTTTCAGTTCAAACCCGACGGAACGCTGATCACCCTGTTCACCTTTCCATACTACAGCGACGCCTCCTATGTAACCAACGGGAACGGTCCCTTGTCGGAGCTGGCGGAAGGCGACGACGGTGCCTTCTACGGGACCACATTCTGGGGTGGAGCCAACGGGGCGGGTACGATCTTCCGGATCACCAGCGGGGGCACGCTGACCACTTTGGCCAGTTTCGAGGCGCGCGACGGCTATCCCAATGCCCCGCTGGTAAACGGGGGCGCTGGCGTCTTCTATGGCCTAACCCAAAACAGTGTCTTTAAAGTGACCGCGGATGGCCGACTGACCATTTTGCATTCCTTCGGAGGCGGTGACGGTCTGAGCCCGTCAGCCCTGATACTGGGCAGCGATGGCAAGCTTTATGGTACGACCTCCGGTGGAGGCGCTCATTGGCCCGGCACCACGGGCGGCACGGTGTTCCAGATGACGACGAACGGCGTGTTCAACAGTTTATACTCGTTCGGCGGACCTGACGGTTCCGAACCGCAAAGCGCACTGGTGCAAGCCAAGGACGGCAGCTTTTATGGCACAACCTCCTATGGCGGCCCGCAGTGGATTGCAAGCGGTGGAACCCAGGAACCTTTTCCCGGCTTCGGCACGATTTTCCGCATCGCCATTCCGCCATCCCTTCAAAGCATTACTCAGACCAACGGCATCGTGAACCTCACCTTGAGCGTCATGCCGGGCCAGACGTATCAACTCGAATACAGCACGAATCTGACTTCGCTCGGCTGGCTCAGTCTTGGAAGTCCCACCATCGCGAGCAGCCCAACGGTCTCGGCGACCGATGACATTGGCTCCGATCCGCAGCGGTATTACCGCGTTGCGCTGGTATCGCCCTGAACGGCTGCCAGGCCGTGAACATTTCTGTTCGCCGATCACGGGCGAGCCCGCGCGCGCCCCGCACCGTGCCCGTTGGAAAGCCGTGCAGGTCGCGGCCCGAAAACCCGAGTTCCACATCACCGCCTGCGCGATCGCCCCAAAGCCGCTGCCGAGCACGATGCCCAGTTTGGGGCGAAGCTGCGTGCGCTGGGCGATAAGGGCGGCGGTGGTGGCCGGATTGGGAAAACGATTTTTGTTGGGCATCGTGAAGCCAGTTTCGGGACCGGAGGCGGAAGGTTCAAAGAGAAAAGCACTCCATCCCATGTCCGGCCGTCTAAGGGACCCACTTCCGGATAAATTGCTCCAGCAGCCCGGGATCGACCGGGAGCGGAATGACCGAAGCCTCCGGATTCGCCATCAATATCGCCCGCTTGAGCCGGTCGACCACGCCCATGCCTAGGCCCAGCCCGGGCAGATAGGCGGACGCGAACACAAAGCGCCATTCCGGCAGCTCCTTGTTTTTGACCTGGATCTCGTAATACGTGAAACAGTTGCGGGTTTCCGCCCCCCAGAACGCCGAGATTTCGGACAGGGGCGTGAGCAGTTCGCCGCGCCGGGTCCGCAAAAAGAGCCCCTCCGGCCGCCATTCACAGCGGCACAGGGCGTCGCCGAAGGCGAACTCATGCAGCCAGGAAAGAAAACGGAGGTCGTTCGAAAGCACGACGGTGCGCGGGCCGATCACGGGAGGAATGCGGATCGCAGGCTCTGCCGGCTCCGGCGTGGTCTCAACGGGGAACGGCGTGCCACATTCCCGGCAGACGGTCGCTTCCGGACCGTTTTCCCGGCCGCAATAGGAGCATGGCTTCATTCTCGTTTTTCCACCGCCAAACTTCCCTTGCCCGCCGGACGTCGGCTTCTACGCTGGCCGGGCTTTTATGATCGACCTTACGAACGAGGAAATCCGTCGTTACTCGCGCCACCTGATCCTTCCGGAAGTCGGCCTCGCGGGCCAGAAGAAGATCCGCAACGCCAGCGTGCTGTGCATCGGCGCGGGCGGCCTTGGCTCGCCCATCGCCCTGTACCTCGCGGCCGCGGGCATCGGCAAGATCGGCATCGTGGACTTCGACACGGTCGATTACTCGAACCTCCAGCGGCAGATCCTCCACAGCGACGCCGACGTGGGCGTGTCCAAGGCCGAGTCGGCCAAGGCCACGATCAACGCGCTGAACCCGAACGTCGAGGTGGTGCTCCACAAGACCCGCATCGCCTCGGACAACGCCCTCGATATCATCCGCCCCTACGACATCGTCGTCGATGGCACCGACAATTTCCCCACGCGCTACCTCACGAACGACGCGTGCGTGCTGCTGAAGAAGCCGAACGTGTACGGCTCCATCTTCCGCTTCGAGGGCCAGGCCAGCGTCTTCGCGCCGCATCTCGGCGGGCCCTGCTACCGCTGCCTCTATCCCGAACCCCCGCCGCCCGGCATGGTGCCGAGCTGCGCCGAGGGCGGCGTGCTGGGCGTGCTGCCCGGCATCATCGGCTGCATCCAGGCCACCGAGATCCTCAAGCTCGCGCTCGGCAAGGGCACGACGCTCATCGGCCGCCTGCTGCTCTTCAACGCCCTCGACATGAAGTTCCGTGAGCTGAAGCTGCGCCGCGATCCCAAGTGCCCCGTGTGCGGCGATCACCCGACCGTCACCGAGCTGATCGATTACGAGATGTTCTGCGGCGTGGTGCCGGAGCCCCTGAACCCCGGGCAGAATCCCGACGAGGTGACCGTGCAGCAGATGAAGGCCGCGCTCGACGACCCGAAGCTGGGCATCCGCGTGATCGACGTGCGCGACCCCGACGAATACGAGATCGCCCACGTCGCCGGGGTGCCCCAGATCCCCCTCGGCACGCTGCCGCAGCGTTTCACCGAGCTGGACCCGAACACGCAGATCTATCTCCACTGCAAGTCGGGCAAGCGCTCGATGAAGGCGCTCGAATTCCTGCGCCAGCAGGGTTTCAAGTATGTGAAGAGCGTGAAGGGCGGCATCAGCGCCTGGAGCGACGAGATCGACCACTCGGTGCCGAAGTACTGAAGGGCTTGTTGCCTGCCAAGACTCAATCGCATCGCTGCCGGCGACGTTTATCGACGCCGGCAGTTTTGTTTTCAGACCCGTCTACCAAAGCGGCTACAGCACCAGCCGCCCGTGCTGCTTGAGCCAGGCTTCGGCGGCCTCGTAGCCGGGGCAGAGGCTCTTCACCTCGGCCCAGAAGCGCGGGCTGTGGTTCATCTGCCGCAGGTGCGCCAGCTCGTGCAGGATGATGTAGTCGCTCACCTCGGGCGGGATCTGCACGAGCCGCCAGTTCAGCGAGATCACTCCTCGGCGTGAGCAACTGCCCCAGCGCGTCCGCTGGCTGCGGACGCTCACGCGACGGACGCGCTCGTGGAGTCCATGCTGCCCGGCCAGCTCCAGGGCGCGGGCCGGCAAGGTCTTTGCGGCGAATTTCCGCATGGCTGCCTCGATCTGGGGCCGCAGATCAGCCATCGCGGGATCGATCGGGAATTCCAGTTCACCCACGCGACCGATGGCCGGGCTTTCCCCTTCGGCCGGTTGCAGCACGAGTTCCACCTCCACGCCGCCGAACAGCGTCTTGCCGCCGGGTTGAAAGGGCTGGGGGCCGTGCGGGCTGGCCAGGTGCCGTTGCAGCCGTTCGGCGAGCCACACGTCATTCTCAGCCACGAAGCGCCGGGCCTCCGCAATGGTGCCGCGCCGGGGGATCGTGCAGCGGGCCGTGCCATCCCGCCGGAAGAGCAGCCGGTAGCGCCGCGCCCGCGGATGCCGCACATAGATCACGGTGACGGTGCCCGAGGCGAGGCGAAGCTGTTCGCGTTCCGCCTCCTGCGCGGAGGGCGGCGTCACCGCCTTTTCAATCCGCCGCCACAGCGCGGAGAAGAAATCGAGCTGGCCGGCGTCACGCACGGTTTCCGTCGAGCGGGAGCCCGGCAGGCGCGCCGCCATCGGTCGGACGGCCGAGCGGGTTCTGGAGAAAGGCGTATTCGGCAACGGGACGGCCATGGATCAAATGTTCCTGAATGATGCGCTCCAGCACTGCCGGCGCGCACGAGTGATACCAGACACCCTCGGGATAGACCACCGCAACGGGGCCGCGCAGGCAGACCTGCAGGCAGTTGGCCTTGGTGCGCGCGACCAGCGCCTGCGGCCCGACGAGCCCGAGTTCCTTCAACCGGCGCTTGAGAAAATCCCATGCGACGAGACCGGCTTCCTTGTCGCAGCACTTCGGCTTGGTCTGGTCGGCGCAGAGAAAGATGTGCCGCCGCACCGTGGGCAGCCCCAGCTCGGCGGCGGCGGCGGACAGTTCGGTTGCGTCGGAGGACATCGGTTGATTCAAAGGTAAAAGGAAAAAGGAAAAAGGAAAAAGGCCGAGGGAATGCGAAGCTCAAAGCTCAGAATTCAAAATGGCCGCGGTGGCTCGTCTGACTGCTCTTTTGCCTTTTACCATTTCCTTTTGCCTTCGCCCGTCCTCGACTCACTTCGCGAAAGTCCCATCCGCGCCATCCGTGGTTCCCTTTTGCCTTCCCCGCCCTTCTGTCTTTTTCCTTTTACCTTTTTCCTTTTACCTTCTGTCCATGCCGCTCGGCTCCGTTTCTTCCACCCGTACCGCCAGGGGGCGCACGCCCGAACCGGCGACCCAGTTCAGCGTGTTCATCCCGAACAAGCTGGGCCGGATGCATGATGTCGTCCGCACGCTGGCCGCCCAGGAGGTCCACGTACTGGCCCTCACCCTGCTCGACACGACGGACAGCACCATTATCCGCCTGATCGTGGATGACCCGGACCGCGCCCGCGAGCTGCTGACGAAACACGCCTTTCCCTTCACCGAGACCAAGCTCGTGGTGGTCGAGATCGAGGGCGAACGCCAGCTGGGCGACGTGCTCGCCGCGCTGCTCGAGGCCGAGCTGAACATCCACTACACCTACCCGCTGCTGACCCGGCCCGGCGGCAAATCCGCCCTGGCCATCAGCCTCGAACATCCCGACGTCGCCGAGGACGCGCTGAAGCGGCATCAGTTCACCGTACTTTATCAGGGAGACTTGTCGCGGTGATGGCTGGAGGAGACAGGAGACAGGAGACAGGAGACAGGAGGGAGAGCCCCGGCCTCGGCTCCTCTGAACTCCTGTCTCCCGTCTCCTGTCTCCTGTCTCCTCGCCCCCGCATCCTCGTGCTCGCCCTGTCGGGCATTGGCGACACGCTCATTGCCACGCCGTTCATCCATGAACTGCGCGCCAATTTTCCGGACGCGAAGATCGAGGCGCTCGTGCTCTGGCCGGGAGCGAAAAGCCTGCTCGAGGACAATCCGCACCTCGACGCGGTGCATCAGCATAACTTCATCAAGGCGTCGAAGTTTGCTTCGTTACGCTTCGTGAGAGGTCTGCGTCGGCGGGGCTATGACCTTTCGATCAACACGCACACGCAGGGACGGCGCGGCTACCGGGTGATTGCACGGCTCATCGGCGCCCGTGTTCGCCTGAGTCACGAGTACGAAAACCAATCCGGCATCGACCGGTGGCTGGTGACGCACTCACTGCCGCAGGACTACACGGCCCACAGCGCCGTGAACAACAACCGACTGCTGTCACTGATCGGCCGCGCGCCGATGCTGCCGAGTCCGGCCTACGAACTCTTCCTGCGCCCGGAAGAGGAAACCTGGGCGGCCAACTTTCTCGGAAAGCATAGTCTCACGGGAAAGAAGTTCCTCGGCTTGCACGTCGGCTCAGGGGGCACCAAGAATCTGGCGCTGCGCCGCTGGCCCCTGGAGAACTATCTCGAACTGGTCAAACAGCTCCACGCGGAGCAGCCCGACCTGCCCGTGCTCTTCTTCGGCGGTCCGGACGAACGCGCGGCCCACAGCGAAGCCTGGGAGCGGCTGCGCGGCGGCCCGATCTTTTTTCCCGAGAGTCCGAGTGTGCGTCATGCCGCCGCCCTGTTAAGTCATGCCCGCACGTTCCTGAGTGTGGACACGCTGTTCATGCACCTGGCCGCCGCGGTGAAGGTGCCGCACCAGTTCGTCATCGAGACGCCCACGGTAAATCCCCCGATCCTGCCGCTGCGCGACAATGGCTGGTCGCTCATCCCCAATCCCGCCGTGGGAGGCCGCAACCTCGACTACTACCGCTACGACGGCCGCCCCATTTCCGGCACGGCCGACGAGCTGAAGCACATCATGGATTCCGTGACGGTGGACGCGGTGCTGAAGGCAGTGCAGCCGGCGCTGAGTGGGGCATAGGCCGCAGCGCTGAAAGCGCGTCTGAGGAACGCCTTGGGTGGAGCGAACACCGTGAGCGAAGCCCCAGGGCAAGCCCCCCTTGGGATCGGGCTGAGGGCTGAAGGCCCGACTCAAGGGCTATTCACTTTCGGACGCGCTTACAGCGCTCGACCTCTTTGGTCCGGTTACCTGGGGCTACGCTCACGGTGTTCACTCCACCCAAGGCAGTATTTGGACGGGCTTTCAGCCCTACCAAGCCTGGCTGCCTCTTCCTCACCCCGCCAGCCGCGTCAGGAGCCGTTCGTGGATGTTGCCGAAGCCGCCGTTGCTGAAGACACACACGACGTCGCCGGGCTTCGCGTCGGCGGCGATGTGCTCGATGATGCTTTCCACCGTCGGCAGGTAGGCGGCGGCCTTGCCCGTACGCATCAGATCCTGCATGAGCCGCTCGGGATTCAGGCGTTCGTTCGGCGGGAGCTGTTCGAGCTTCGCCACCTCGGCCACCACCACGACATCGGCGCGCTCGAGGGCATCCACGAGTTCGGATTGGAAGAGGTTGCGGCGGGTCGTGTTCGACCGCGGCTCGAAGACGGCCCAGAGCCGACGTCCCGGAAACTTCACCCGTAAGGCCCTCAAGGTCTCGCGGATCGCGGTCGGATGATGCCCAAAGTCATCGACCACCGCCACGCCGCGCGATTCGCCTCGCACCGTCATGCGCCGCTGGACGCCCTGGAACGTTGCGAACGCCTTCTGGATCTGCGCATCGCTCACGCCGCAATGCCGGGCGCAGGCCGCGACGGCAAGGGCATTGCGGACATTCAGTTCGCCAATGAGGGGGATTTGGAATTTGAAATTCGAAATTTGAAATTCAGAAATCTCAGCCCCGAGTTGGATGCCGCTCGCACGGATCTCGTTCGCGTCGCCCAAGCCGAAACGCTTCACCGGGCAGTGCTTCACATTGAGCAGCAGCGCGAGATTGGCTTCGTCGCCATTGGCCAGCAGCAGGCCATTGCGCGGGATCAGGTTGATGAAGCGTTTGAAGGCCAGCTGGATGTCCGCGACGGAGCCGAAGATGTCGGCGTGGTCCATCTCCAGGTTGTTGATGATCGCGACTTCCGGCAGGTAGTGGACGAACTTGCTGCGCTTGTCGAAGAAGGCGGTGTCGTACTCGTCGCCCTCGATCACAAACCACTCCGAGTCCGTGAAGCGGGCACCCTGGCCGAGATTCGTCGGGATCCCCCCGATTAGGAACGACGGGTTCAAACCCGCGCTTTCCAATACCCAGGCCAACATCGAGGTTGTCGTGGTCTTTCCGTGCGTGCCGGTGACGACCAGCGAGCGCTTTCCGCGGATGAAGTATTCCTTGAGCAGTTCCGGCAGTGAGCAGTAGCGCAGCTTGCGGTCGAGCACGTACTCGGCCTCGGCGTTGCCACGGGAGACGGCGTTGCCGATGACGACGAGGTCGGGCTTGTGGGCCAGGTTGGCTTCGGCGTAGCCGGCCTTTACCGCGATGCCCCGCTCCGCGAGGAAGGTGGACATCGGGGGATAGATCACGTCCTGATCGGAGCCGGTGACCTGGAAGCCCCGGTCACGCATGGCCACGGCGGCGCTGGCCATGGCGGTTCCTCCGATGCCGATGAAGTGGACGCTGCGAATCTCAGTGAGCACGGAGGGAGCGTGGGATTTCCCCGCGCCGGGAAAAGGAAAACTTGTCCGCAAACTGAGAGCCCGTCTGAAAATTGGGAAGGGTGCTGCGGCGAGGGATTTTGGCCGGGGGCGAGGCGGACCGGGCGGAGCATCCCCGCAGCGGGCTGTGACGCCCGTGCCAACGAAGCCTCCGGCCAAAAGCCCTGCCGCCCGGAGGGTTTTCACGGTGGGGGTCGGAGGGCCGCGTTGCTCCTCGGTCAGAGACCGCTGCGGGTATCCTCCCTCGTCGCGCCTTGCCCTCCGACCCCCACCGCGAAAACAGCACCCTTCCGAATTTTCAGACGGGCTCTAACCGACCAGAAAACCCGGCCCACCGGCGGGAGCCATCCAATGCACGGCGACCGGCACCTCCGTGCCTTCCGGCACGACGCGCGGCTCCGCATCGGTGAACCCCACACACACCAGTGCCAGCCAGGTGCAAAAACCGACCACCCAGGTGCGGGCACCCGGCCGGTAGGTGGCAATGGCTCTCATCCGGTGGACCAAAGGCTCCAAATCATCCTGGGCGCTGCCGAGGATGCCGACCAGCGCCGGGCTGGCGATCGCTTCCGGCCGGCCGCCGACCCGTTCCAGCAGCTTGAGCAGGGTTTCGCCATACATGCGGCTCGCGTGGGGATGGGCGGCCAGCGCACAGGCATCGCAGGCCTCCTCTCGGTCGGCCCGCAGCGAACGGGTGACCAGCCAGGCCAGCGGATTGAACCAGTGCAGGGTTTCCACGGCCGCCAGCACCCAGTTCAGGGCGATGTCGCTCCGGCGCAGGTGCGCCAGCTCATGCAGGAAAACCAGACGGAGTTCGTCGTGCGTGAGTTCATTGACCAGCCCGACCGGCAGCAGCAGCCGCGGGCGGAAAAAGCCGAGGAGGCATGGGCTCCTGATTTTCGACGACTCCAGGATCGCGACTGGAGTGGTCAAACCCGACACCTCCTTGCATCTGTTCAGGAGCCACCATGCCTCCCACGAATCCAACGGCTTCGCCTGGTAGCGCAACCAGACGGTCCACAGCCAGCCGACCAACACCCGGACGAGCAGGGCGGTGGCCACGCTCAGCCAGACCCAGCAGACCCAGGACTGTTCCAGCCACCGATAGGCCTGGCTGGAAAGCTCTTCCGGAAGCCAGAACGTGAAGGCTTCCGGCTGCGTCAGCCGCTGGGGTGCGGCAAAAAGGTTGAAAATGCTGACGGGGCTGGGCAGGGAGAACGGCCAGGCCAGCCGGACAATGACCAGCAGCCAGAGGCGGCAACGCCAGCGGGCTTCCAAATGGGGCCCTAGGAGGCGACAAACCATCCAGATGGCGACGGCCAATACGGAAGCCTGGACGGAGGATCGTCCAAGCTGGCCTAGAAAGTCGGCTAAGGGATCTGCAGACATGGCGGCAGGGTGGTAGCCGCACTAAGCAAACGCCGGGCCAAAAGTTACTGCTCTTCCAGCACTTTTCGCAGTTCCTTGACCTGTTTGGGGGACAGCTTCCGGTGCTCCACAAAGTGGGCGACCATGGTCTGCAGGGAGCCGTCGAAAACCCGCTCCAAGAAGGAGGAACTGGCGGCGTTGACGCAATCCCGCTCCCGGACCAGCGGCCGGTACACGTAGGCCCGACCGTCGAGGTCATAACCGAGGGCACCCTTCTTCACCAGACGGTTCAGCAGGGTTTTGGCGGTCACCGGATGCCAGGTCGGGTCCTCCTTGAGCAACTGGTCGATGATGTCGGCTGCGGTGACGGGGTTTTTGGCCCAGACCACCCGCATGATTTCCCATTCTGTTTCGGAGATACGTGGAAGATTGGCCATAGAGCGTCGGAATGTGGTTACGGCTGTGAACTGATGGACGTTTATGCCCGTGAACACGCGTTGTCAACAGCGACTTGGCAGGAACTCGCAAAAGCCTCCCACCATCATCCCGCCGCCGGCAATCCTAGCGGACCGGTAACAGGCTGTAGGCCAATAGGGAAAAGCCCATTCCGGCCAGACCGACGATGGTTTCACAGACGGTCCACGTCCGCAGCGTCTGCCCCACGCTCAATCCCAGGCAGTCCTTCACGATCCAGAAGCCGGAATCGTTCAGGTGCGACAGGAACAGCGAGCCGCAGCCGATGGCCACGATGATCAGCGCGATATGGTTCGGGGTGAGCTCGGGATGCAGCAGCAGCACCGGCACCAGCAGGCCGGAAGCCGTCGTGATTGCCACTGTGGCCGAACCGGTCGCCACCCGGATGAAGGACGAGACCAGCCAACCGTAAAGCAATGGCGACAGATGGGCCTCCTGCCCCGCCCGGCCGATGGATTCGGCCACGCCGCTGTCCCGCAGCACCCGGGCGAAGCCACCGCCGCCACCGACCACCAAAATCGTCATGCCCACGGTGCCAATGCACTGCTCGGTGAATTTCCACACCTCGGCGCGCGTGTAGCCGCAGCCCGTCCCCAACGACCACGCGGCGAAGAGCACCGCCAACAGGAGGGCGATGGTCGGGTTTCCGATAAAACTGGCCGTCTCCCGGATCGAGTTGCCCTTGGGCAGGACCAGTTCCGCCACCGTGGCCAGCAGCATCAGGCCAACCGGCAGCAGGATGGAAAACAGGGTCAGCCAGAAGCCGGGCGGCCGGAAGCCGGCGGCGGCAGATTTGGTCTTCGGCGGCATCGGGGGCGGGTTGGCCGTGATTTTTCCAGAAATCAGCTTCGCGTACAGTGGTCCTGCCACCGCCGCCGTGGGGATTCCAATGACAAAACCCCAGATCAGTACCAGCCCCATGTTGGCCTTCAGCGCCTCCACCGCCACCACCGGACCGGGATGCGGCGGCATCACACCGTGCATCACGGACAGGCAGGAAAGCAACGGGAGCGTGAGCCGCAGGAAGGGCTGCTTGGTCTCATGGGTGAGGGTGAGCAGGATCGGCAGCAATAACACCAAACCCACTGCGAACCAGGTGGTTAGACCAATGGCCAGCGCCAGCGCCATGATGCACCACTGGATGCGGTTCGCGCCGAAGAAGGCGGCGAAGCGCTTGGCCAGAACCTCGGCTCCACCCGACTCGGCCAGCAATCGCCCCAGCATCGTGCCGAAGCCGATGACCGCCGCGATGCCGCCCATGGTTGCCCCCAGACCGTCGGAAAAGGACTTGGCGATCGCCAGGACCGTGTAGGGCGATTCCTTGCCGCCCGCGTCCTTCAGCATCTGCCCCATCGCCACCGCGCCGCCGCCGACAATCAGCGAGGCCAGCAGCAGCGCGATGAAGGCGTTGACCTTGTAGCGCGTGATGAGCAGGACCAGCGTGCCAATCGCAAGTAAGGCCAGCGCAATGAGTTTCCAATCGGCGGCATTCATGGTGAACGCCGCCAGCGTGGCATGACACTTCCCCGAGGGGAAGCCCGGTGAACGCCAAGCAATGATCTTCAGGGGGATCGTTCCCTGGCCCAACGGCCGGCTGGCTGGCAGGACTACTCGACCGCCGGCGGCAGGCGCAGGGTCGCATCCAGCGGTGGCATGTCCGGCAACTCCTTGGACGTGTTTGCAATGCCGAGCTTTTGCAGGCGTTCCCCCGAGGGTCTCACGCGTGACTCATAGCTGCCGACCGCCTGGTTGAAGGCCTTGTTGGCAGACTCCAGGCCGCCGCGAATGTTCTCGAGATATTTGGCGAACACGACGACGCGCTCAAAAAGCTCCTGCGCCGCCGTCGCGATCTTCTGCGCGTTTTCCGTCTGCGACTGGTGCTGCCAGCTGACGGAGACCGACCGCAACAGCGCGATCAAGGAGGCCGGCGTGGCGAGCAAAATCCGTCGCTCCGCCGCCCACACAATGAGATTGGGATCACCTTCCAGCGCCGCGCTGAAGAGGGATTCTGCCGGCAGGAACAGCACCACATAATCCAACGCGTTGGAAAATGCCTTAGGATAATCGCGGTCCGCCAGTTCCTTGATGGTGTCACGCAATTTCTTCGCATGTGCCGCCAGCGCGTCCGCCCGCTTGGTCCCGTCGGCCTCGTTGAGGGCGTTCAGGAAATCGAGGTCGGGCACCTTGGAATCCACGATGATGAAGCGGTCGCCCGGCAGCTTCACAATGAGATCCGGCTTGCGGTCCCCTTCCTGCACCTGCTCGGTGAAATCGCAGTGCGCGCTGAGTCCCGCCGCCTCGACCACGCGCCGCAGCGTTTCCTCGCCCCAGCGCCCGCGTGCCTGGTTGCTCGACAGCACCACGCGCAACCGCTGCGTCTCGCCCGAAAGCGTCAGACTTTGCGCCGCCAGCCCGTCCAGCTGCTGCTTCACCTGCCCCAGCACATCGGTCTGCTGGGCCTCGGCCTGCTGCAACCGCTGCTGGTAGGCCCGCAACTGCTCCTCCAGCGGCTTCACCAGCGCCGCGACGCTCTCCTGCCGCTGCGCCAGATCGCCCGAGGCCGTGGCCTGAAACTTGGCAAACGTCTCGTTGGCCAGCCGCAGAAACTCCGGGGTGTTCGCGCTGAGGGCCTCGGCGGCCAGCGCCTTGAACTGATCGCGCAGCACCTGCAGCGCCCGGTCGTTTGCGGCGCGCAGTTCCACAAGCTGCTCGGCGCGCTTCTGCGCGTCCGCCCGCGCCACGGCCAGCTCTGTGTCCTGGCTGGCCAGCCGTTCCCTTACGCTGGTGAGCTGCTGCCCCGCAGCCGCCGCCTCCATGGTCCGCGCGGACGCCAGCTGTTCCGCCGCGCTCCGGCTGGCTTCCGCCGCCGCCTTGGCCGCGCCGGCCTCGGAGGCGGCGGCACGGATGGAAATCAGTTCCGTTTCGCGCGCCGCGAGTTGCGTGCGCAGCTCGCTTTCGACCCGGGTGTCCGGCACGCCCTTTTTCAGGGCGCGCAACAACCAGCCTAGCACAACTCCGATCAGGAGTCCGAGCACGATGCAGACGATGCGTTCAACCAGCACGTCCTGAGTGACGGTCGGGGCCAATGCCATCGCAATGCAAAAGTTCGCGTGCTGAAAACTGGACGGCGTTGTCTTGGTTGAACGCCGTTGAGCCGTCCCGGTCTGAGCACAGCCACCCGAAAATCCAGCTCGCCAGCCGGAGTCCGGGCTGGCCGTAATCACACTGATCTAACTAGGAGTCTGATATGTCGTTAACCAGCCGCCTTCTTCCCGTGGTGACTTTATGCGTCGGTGTCACGGCCGGCGTGGTGATGACTCGCAAATCAGCATCTTCCCTACCGGCCGCCCCGTCCATTCAGGGCAGCACCAACCTGACAGAAGGCAGCCCGAAGTCCGGCACCAAACCCGCGCCGCCCGCGACCTTTGCCATGATGGCGGCGGAGATTGAGGCCCGGATGCGCAAGGCCATGGCGGCGCCGGGAAACCGGCGTTGGCGCCTGATGCAGCAGCTGGTGTTGCAGTTGCGGCCGGAGGAATTCGCCGCCGCGCTGGCGGCCGCCGAGCGATTGCCCCGGAACGAACGGTATAATTTTCGATCCCAAATCCTGGAACGCTGGGCCGAGGTGGATCCGCAGGCGGTGCTGGCGCAGGCCGACACCACAAAAAACCGCTGGGAACGGCAGAACGCGCGAAGCAGCGCCCTGCGCGAATGGGGGCGCACCGATGTGGACGCCGCCATGCAGTGGGCCCGCGATCACTCGACGGGCAGCGAGCAGCGCCAGCTCATCGCCGCCGCCATCGGCGGGCTCGCACAGAGCGATCCCGACCGCGCCTTGAAACTCATGGAGGCATTGCCCCCGGGACAGCAACGGACGGTGCGCCAGAGCGTCGTGTCAGCCCTGGCGGAGATTGATCCCTCGCGCGCCGCCGATCTGGCGCTGAAATATGCGCGTTCGTCCCGTTACGGCTACGGTGGACCGGATGAGAGCCAGCTGGGCGAAGTGCTCGGCACCTGGATGCGCAAGGATTCCGCCGGCGCGCTCGCCTGGCTCCAAGGCCAGCCGGAATCCGTCCGTCGGAAACAGGCGGTGCTACAGGCCATCGAACAGGCAGCCGGCTCCGCGCCCGAGGCCGCGCTGCAGATGGTGGGGTTGCTTCCGGCCGGCCAGAAGCGCGACGAAGCCCTCGGTAATGTTCTCCGCCAACTCGCCGATTCGGATGCCGATGCCATGCAGCGCTGGCTGATCGCGCAACCGGAAGGCAAGGACCGCACCCGTGGTCAGATCGCCCTGGCCGGCAGCCTGGTGGCGACCGATCCGCTGCGGGCGACGCAACTGCTCCAGAATCTCAAGGGCCTCAGCAACAACGACCGCTGGGCCTTCCAAAACGTGGCGCGCGAATATGCCCAGCGTGATCCCCAGGCCGCCCTCGCCTGGGCGCAATCGCTCACCGACGTGCAGTCGCGTGATCAGGCCGTCAATGGCGCCCTCGCCGGCTGGGCGGGGGACAAGCCCGAGGAGGCCGCCAGTTTCGCGCTGGGCCTCCCTTCCGGGCGGGCCAAAAACCAGGCCATCGCCCAGCTCGCCCAGGCCTGGGCCGAAGCCGATCCGGAGGCGGCCTTGTCGTGGTTGAAACAGGTGCCGAACGTGACCGCGCAGCGCGAGGCGATGCAGCAGATCATCTGGAACGTCGCCCAATCCCGCCCCGATCTCGCCGCGGATGTCATCAGTTCGATGCCGAACGGCCAGACCCAGCTCGACAGCTATCGCCAGCTGGCCGAACGCTGGGCGGATTCGGATCCCGACGCCGCCGTCGAATGGGCACGCGGGCTGAAGGACACCAAAAGCCGGGACGAGGCCCTAAAAGCCCTCTCCTGGCGCTGGGCCGATACGGATGCCAAAGGCGCGGCCGAATATGCGCGCGATCTCCCTCCCGGAGAACTGCGGACGCAGCTGCTCACTTCGGCCGCCGGACAATGGGCCTGGAAGGACCCCAAGGAAGCCGCCGATTTCGCCCTGTCACTGCCGGCCGACGCTTCCCGTCAGAGCCTCCTGGAAAACATCGCCTCCGGCTGGAGCGGCCAGGATCCCAAAGCCGCCGCCGAATTTGCCGCCAAGCTCCCCGCCGGGGCGGCGCAGGATGCCGTCTATAAGCGAGTCGCGGGGGCCTGGGCGAACCAGGACCCGCAGGATGCCCTGAACTGGGCCAACTCGCTGACCTCCACCAGCGCGCGGTCGGGCGCCTTGGAAAGTGTGCTGGCTGTCTGGGCCCGACAATCGCCGCAGGATGCCGCCGCCTATGTGTCCCAGCTGCAGGCCGGCGCCGGCCTCGAGGGCGGCGTGAAGTCCGTGGTGGCCGGGCTGGCCGCCACCGATCCCGCCTATGCCGCGAAGTGGGTGGATCAGTTTCCGGCAGGCCAGATGCGCGATGACGCCCAAAATGCCATCATCGGCCGCTGGGCGGGCGATGACGCCGCCGCCGCCGCTGCGTGGCTGAACACGCTGCCCGACGGCAAAGGCCGCCAGGACGCCGTGGAGACTTTTGTAAATCAGGTAACCAGCCAGCAGCCCGACCTCGCCTGGGCGTGGGCTTCGACGCTGACGAGCCCGGACCTGCGCGACCGCGCCCTCGAAAACTCCGCGAAAAACTGGCTCAAGGTGGATGAAACGGCCGCCCGGGCGGCCATCGACCAGTCGGGCCTGCCGGACGACGTCAAAAAACGGCTGCTCCAACCTGGTGGTTAAGCCCGGAAGCCGCGCGTAAGGCTTCCGATGGCGGCTTGTTTCAATCTGCGCTCAGACGGCAAACCTCCAGCCGCAGTTTGCAACCATTGCACAGCAAGTCTCTGGGACGGTTTCACGCACGAACCCAAGCAATCATTGGGAAAATGCCGGCTGCACTTGACCAAGCGCTGTTGGCATCCGTCATGCAAGAAGCGGCGGAGCTCCATCATTTGCGATGAAAACTACCTGCGTCATTGTGCCTTGGCCTCAAGGCCTCCACCTCCGCCCAGCCGCCCGCCTCGCCCGTATGGCCCAGGGGTTCAGTTCAAACATTCATCTGCAGTTCGATTCCATGGTCGCCGACGCCCGCAGCGCCTTGAGCCTCCTCCTGCTCAGCGCCAGCCCAGGAACGACCCTGAATCTGAGCGTGGTCGGGGAGGATGAGCATGAGGCCATGGCCGCTTTGGAACATTTCTTTTCCGGGCCGGAAACCGAAGAGCCGGAAGAACAGCCAGGCAAGACTGCCTAAAAGCCCACCCCTCAGTGCTGCGGCAGATGGGTCCCGGCCAAAGCCGCCTTGATGAGGGTGCGGGCATAAGCGTGGTCCGCGCTTACGGGAGTGGTGAAACTCATCCCGCGTCGCCAATTCTCCGGCGCCTCGGGGTGAAATCCGCAGAGGATCACCCAGCCTTTTCCGCAGGTTCCCTGAACCACCGCCGCCGTTCCGTCCGGATATTTAGCCACCGGCGCGCCCCAGCCGGTAAATTGCGGACCATCCTCCCAATACTGCTCCAGCGTGGGCGAACCGGCACCGGTGATCGGCACAGCGGCCTTATGAATGCCCCGGTTCACCACCCCATAAAACCCGAACCGCACACCGTCGGTCAGGTTCACGCTGTTGTGGCCGGTCTCTCCGGCCAGCAGCCCGCCCGCGCAGATTCCCAGATAGTTCATCCCCTGCTGCACGGCATGGCGGACATTGGCGGTCGCGTTCGTCGTCAGGCGGTCGCCGATGGTGAGGTAATTCCCACCGGGGATGATCAACAGCTTGTATGCCGAAAGCTGGGCTTCGCTCAGGCCATCCAATTCCTTCGAATTTGCGGTCGCATAGCCGAGCTTGGCGTCTCTCAGGATCGCCTCCACCGCCTTGACGTCATTGGGCGATGCACCGGTGCCATTGAACAGCAGGATTGGCGGAGGAGCTTTCGGCACCGCGGGCGTGCAGCCGGTCAGGATAAGCAAAACTGGGAGGAAAAATCGGGCCATTACCCGATTTTTCACTGAGGTTGCCCACCGAAGACAACACAGCGCCACGCAAGCGAGGGAGATCACCGGCCAACCGCGCCTGGTTTCGTTTGTATCCACGGTGAGCTGAGTTTGTCGGTCGGTTTCGCCAGCGGACAGAGCCCCGTGCGATTCACGCCATACGCTCTTCAAAGTCCCTGAAAGCCGAGCCGCCAGCAAGCATGGCACGCCGCGACCACCCTTTCGCCGGGCCGCAGTTCAGGCAATTGTCTTTCATCGGTATTGCCGGTTCACCAGAAGATTGCCCAGAAATTGGAACCCCAGTGCTACAGCGAATGTCCCTTCCCAGCCCAAGCCATCATGGAGCCTTGGCAGGTGGATTCCTTGGGTGCCCAGCAGGCTGATGGCCGTGGCCACGAACACGGTCGCGGTCGTCGCAAAGAGGGAAGCCTCCAGTTGCATGCGCCGCTGCATTTCATCCATGCCCCGGATCCAGCGTGCGAGGCCCCGCACATAGAAGAGGCTTGGGGCCAGGGGGGAGAGCGCAATCGCCGAGCGCAAGAACACGCTCCAATCGGGATGCTGCGCGAGCCACCAACGCGCCAGCAGCGTGGTCAGCAATGCCACCAACGCCCAGAGATTCAGCTTCACATCTGCCAGGAACGGATAAGGCCGCCCCGGCGACACCGCTTCGGGTAACAGAGTTTTATTCACGAGGAACAGTGTAAAGCACACTTTACACATGTCAAGTACGCTTTACAGCCTGGGACACTCTGTCGCGACCGGGCGTACCGCGTTTCCATCTGTTCCCTCCCTTTGATTTAACGGTAGCCAGAGCTGATCGGCGACGGGCACTTCAGCAGTGCCGGACAGCAGTGAGCGGCTCCCCTACTCGCACCGCTGTTTAGGCCACGGCGGACAAAGTGTGGACATCGCGGGACAGAAGCCAGCGACCGTCGCGCTGCTTGCGATATACCGTCAGGCGATACCCGGCGAACTGGGCTGTCTTCCCTCCAGCGGGTGGGGTCACTGACAGTGCATCCCGGCTTCTCGTGTAGGCGACCTCGCCGACCACCACGACCTCCTCCAATTCGCTGGTGCAACCTATCCGCATCTGTCGGTGGGCGTTCGTGAAGTTGGACGAAAATCCCTCCCGCCCTAACGGTGCCTGTCCAGGGGTGAGAAAAACGACATCCTCCGCGACCAAGGTGAGCAGACGAGTGAGGTCACCGGCATTGACTGCCTCAATCCAGATTGAATGCACCATGCGAATTTCTTGTTCATCAGATGCCATAGCGTGTGAAGCGGCCTAACGACCAGGCTCAGTGACCGGCACCGGCAACACCATGGGGCCGGAGGCTGCGAGGTTGGATGGTCTGTGACTCATAACACGGAAGCGCAGGTGCTGGTTCGCGGCAAAGCATGGCTCACCCGCTGTGTCTTCATAAACCTTTGAAGAGGTCGTCTTTGGTGGATCCCGGCATGGCTGACTGACAACATCTACCGTCCGAAACTCTCTGGGCAAACCTGAACTGCAAGACCCAGGCGGGAATTCTCCGGCGGCCAGATTGGCGGACGCGCTGATCTCAGCTAGCTTCAGCCGTACTCACACCGGCTCACAATCATTCCTCTCCTGCCATGCTCGCCCGTTACACCGTTGAATTTGCCCTGCCCACCCACCAGCACCCGCCGAACAGCCAGCACCGCACCGACGACCCGGTCGCGCTGAAGGAGTTCCTGAGCGAACTGCTGGAACGGGGGATGAAGATCGCCGCCATCCATCACGACGGCGTGGACCTGCCGTCCGTCCAGTTTGATCTGCTCGTGAAGGATGCCGCCCGGATGCTGGCAGCCCGGCGGATCTGCCATTCGCTCGGGATCAACGCCGACGAGGAGCGTTATCGCTTCGGCTTCAGCGCCTAGGCGGTCCCGCCTGCCATTTCCATGCGCGCCATGGTCTTTGAACGGCCGGGGCGGCCTTTGCAGGCCGCCGAGGTGCCTGTGCCGGAGCCCGGCGCAGGCCAGGTGCTGGTGCGCATTGGCGCGTGCGCGGTGTGCCGCACCGACCTGCACGTCCTCGATGGGGAACTGCCGCAGCCGAAGCTGCCGCTGATTCCTGGCCACGAGATCGTCGGACACGTGGTCGCGGGCGGTCCAGGGGCTTCGCGGTACCGACCGGGTGACCGTGTGGGCATCCCCTGGCTCGGCTGGACCTGCGGGGAATGCCGCTACTGCCGGTCGGACCGGGAGAACCTTTGCGACCGGGCCCGCTTCACCGGCTACACCTTGGATGGCGGATACGCGGAGTACACCGTGGCCGACGAGCGCTTCTGCTTCCCCATTCCCGCCGGCGGCACGGATGCCGGGGCCGCCCCGTTGATGTGCGCGGGCGTGATCGGCCATCGGTCCCTGCGCAAGGCCGGTGACGCCCGGCGGCTGGGCCTCTACGGCTTTGGGGCGGCGGCGCACATCGTGGCCCAGGTGGCCCGGCATGAGGGTCGCCAGGTGTTCGCGTTCACCCGGCCGGGCGATGTGGCGGCGCAGGAATTTGCGCGGTCGCTCGGCGCGTGCTGGGCGGGCGATTCGGGCACGGCCCCGCCGGAGGAGCTGGAGGCGGCCATCCTCTTTGCGCCCGTGGGCGAACTGGTGCCGCAGGCGCTCAAGGCGGTCGCCAAAGGAGGAACGGTGGTGTGCGGCGGCATCCACATGAGCGACATCCCTTCCTTTCCCTACGAGCTGCTGTGGCAGGAACGGAGCGTTTGCTCGGTGGCGAATCTCACGCGTCGCGACGCGGAGGAGTTCCTGGCCCTCGCCCCGCGCGTGCCGGTGCGGACGGAGGTGGTCACGTTCCCGCTGGCGGAGGCGAACGAAGCCCTCACCCGGCTGCGCACCGGGAAGCTTCAGGGTGCGGCGGTCCTGGTGATGGATTGAGCGGTGTTGCCCATGCGTGCGGGTAACGTCCTGTTGTCGGCGCGGCGCGACGCCAAATACGCTTCCGGCCTCCATAAACCGATTCCCCCCTTTGGAGGCTGCACCCGGAGACCCGGCCCAAATTTGGGGTCCAGCTCACCAAATAACGGTTAGTGCAACCGGCGTGCGGGTGCGAGCTTCCCACTGTGAAAACCGGAGCGAACGAAGCAATTGCCCCCCGATGAGCTTCATCGCCCTCAAGATGCTCTTTGGCGACCGCGCAAAGTATCTCGGCATCGTGATCGGGCTCACCTTTGCGTCGCTCCTCATCACGCAGCAATCGGCCATTTTTGCCGGGATGATGACGCGCACCTTCAGCTTTCTCACAGACGTCGCGCTGCCGGACATCTGGGTGGTCGATCCGCAGGTGAAATACATCGATGACATCCGGCCGATGCAGAACACCGAGGTCCTGCGCGTGCGCGGGGTGGAAGGGGTCCAATGGGCGGTGCCGCTCTACAAGGGCAATCTTGCAGTCCGCCGCACGGATGGCACTTATCAGTCTTGCGTCGTCATCGGCCTCGATGACGAAACGCTCATGGGCGGCCCGCCCACCATGCTGGTCGGGAAGCTTTCAGACCTGCGGCGCAGTGGCGGGGTCATTGTCGATATCACCGGCGCCGCAGGAAAGCTGGCCCACGTACGGCCCGATGGAACGCGAGTCCCCCTGAAGGTGGGAGATGAAATGGAGATCAACGACAACCACGCGGTCGTGGTCGGCATCTGCAAGGTCACCCAGACATTTCAGGCCAATCCGGTCATCTACACGACCTATTCCTCCGCCACGTCCTTTGCCCCGTCGCAGCGCCTGCTGCTGTCCTTTGTGACGGTCAAGGCCAAGCCGGGGCAGGATCTCCACGCCCTGTGCCGGCGGATCGAGAAGGTGACGGGGCTCCGGGCCTACACCCGCGACGACTTCAAAATGGTCACGTTCCTCTACTATCTGCGGCACACGGGGATGCCGATCAATTTTCTCACGGCGGTCGCGCTGGGCTTTTTGGTGGGCGTCGCCATCTCGGGCCAGACCTTCTACAACTTCACGCTCGATAACCTGCGTTACTTCGGAACGCTGAAGGCGATGGGGGCCAAAAACGGCATGCTCCTGCGGATGATTCTGCTCCAGGCCTTGGTGGTCGGCGGAGTGGGCTACGGGCTGGGGGTCGGCGCGGCCTCGGGCTGGGGGATGCTGGTCGGCGGGCGGACGCAACTGGCCTTCCGCCTGCCCTGGCACCTGCTGGTGGTCAGCGCGGTGGCGGTGCTGGTGATCTGCCTGAGTTCGGCCGCCCTGAGCATCCGCAAGGTGATGAAGCTGGAACCGGCGGTGGTTTTCCGGAGCTAGGACATGAGCGACACGAACCATCAGACAACGCCGGAAGCGGGAGTGGCCGTGAGTTGTCACGGCCTGACCAAAACCTTTGGCACCGGCAACGCGGCGGTCAAAGCCCTGCGGGGCGTGGATCTCGAGGTGCGCAGTGGCGAGCTCCTCATGCTGGTCGGGCCGTCCGGCTGCGGGAAGACCACCCTGATCTCCGTCATCGCGGGGGTGCTCCGGCGCGATGCGGGCGGGTGCACAATCTTCGGTCAGGACTACAACGGGCTGAGCGAGGACGCCACGACTGAATTCCGGGGCATTAACATCGGCTTCGTCTTCCAGGCATTCAATCTCATCCCTTCCCTCACCACGGCCGAGAACGTGGCGACGCCGCTGATCATCAACGGCATGAAGCCTCGGGCGGCCGTGAGCAAGGCGCGGGAGATCCTGGCGCAGGTCGGATTTGATGAGCGGATGATGGGCTCGCTGCCCACCGACCTTTCCGGCGGCCAGCAGCAGCGCGTGGCCATTGCGCGCGCTCTCGTTCATCAGCCGCGGCTGATAGTCTGTGATGAGCCGACGAGCGCGCTGGATGGCGAGACCGGGCACAAGGTCATGGAACTGCTGCACACGCTGGGCCGTGGCGAAGGCCGGGCGCTGGTGGTCGTGACCCACGATTCGCGCATCTATGAATTCGCCGACCGGATCACCGCGATGGAAGACGGCCGCATCACGCAGGTGGCCGGTTCCGCGAGCGAGCTCAAGGGGATGCAGAAGCAGGGTGACTAGGGGATAATTATGTTTCGCAAATACATCTTAACCATCCTTGCCCTCGTGGGTGTGGGTCTTGGCATTGTCGCCGCCCTCCGCAGCGCCCGCACCATGGTGCCGACCCCCATGGTTTCCGACGCGCCCACACCGCCTTACCAGGCCTTCGTGGCCGGCGCCGGTCTGGTGGAAGCCAACACCGAGAATATCGCGATCGGCACGCAACTGGCCGGCATCGTCTCCCAAGTCTACGTGAAGATCGGCAGCCCCGTGGCGCCGGGGGACCCGCTTTTCACCATCGACGATCGCGCCCAGCGCGCCCTGGTGGCCCAACGCCAGGCGGCGGTCCTCGTCGCCGAACCGCAGGTGGCCGACGCCAAATACGAGCTCAAGCTGGCCGAATCCCTCGTCCCCCAGGGCATCACCGTCGAGGTCCGGGACCGGGATGCCTTTGCCGTCCAGAAGGCGGAGGCGCTGTTGGCCCAGGCCCGGGCGGATCTGAAGGCCGCCGAGACGGATCTCGAGCGTCTGACGGTCCGCGCACCCGTCGCGGGGCAGGTCCTGCAGCTGAAGATCCATCCCGGTGAGTTCGCCCAGGTCGGGGTGCTGGCCCAACCGCTCATCCTCATGGGCAACGTGGAACCGCTCGCGGTCCGGGTGGACGTGGATGAAAACGATTCCTGGCGCGTGCGCGAAGGATCGCCTGCGGTCGGTTACCTCCGGGGCAACAAGGAAATCACGACCCCGCTCACGTACGTCCGGTCCGAGCCGTATGTGATTCCTAAGGTGTCGCTGACCGGTGCGCCGGGGGAACGCGTCGATACCCGCGTGATGCAGGTCATCTACAGCTTTCCCAAAGGCGGGCTTCCCATCCGGCCCGGCCAGCAGATGGACGTGTACATTGAAGCGAGCGGGAAGGTCGGGGATCGCCCCGCAATTCTCCGGACCACGACCGTCTCGAACCGGGAGCCCACCGCGGCCTCGAGGTGAAACCTGACTGAGGAGCCGGCGGAGGATCGGGGCTTCGATGCGGCGGCCGGCTTCGGCAATCCGGGCCGGCCAGCTCTCAAGGACAGCCCCCAAAACAAAACAACCTGCCGGTTGAAAGCAGGTTGGGAAGATTGGCGGAGAGGGGGGGATTCGAACCCCCGGTAGGTTTTAACTACGCACGCTTTCCAGGCGTGTGCCTTAAACCACTCAGCCACCTCTCCGCCGAGCGGGGCGCAAGGTGCGAAAGTGGGGCGCGAGGCGCAACTGCTTTTCTTGGGCTTGTGCGGATTGGAGATCGATGCAAGTAGGACGGAGCGTCCCGCCCGTCCCTCCAATTTGTCTTTCTGAACCTAACCCTTCCTCCAAGGGTCCGCCCTTGGGCTTCGACCAGGGCAGTCCGAGGACAGGCGAGACGCTCCGTCCTACTTTACCAGGGCCACCACGACAGGTTCCGGGCAATGCCAAATCCCGCCGCGATTCCGAGCAGGGCGGCGATGGCGGAGCGATTGGCCAGCGGGTTCGGCCACCAGCGGCCCGTCCACCATCCGCGCAGCCCGCGCAGGACCAGCCAGGCGGCTCCCGGCAGGAGAGCCACGAAGAGGGGGTTGAAGGCCCAGGCCGCCCGCAGGTCGCCATGCAGGAGTGCGTGCACCGCGCGCGTCGCACCACAGCCGGGGCATTTCAGACCGGTCGTCTGGTACAGCCAGCAGCGCGGGTAGAAGAACTGGCCCTGCGGTTCAAAGCGCCAAAGGACGGCCAGCCCAGCCAAGCTACCCGCCAGCAGCAGCCAGGCCCACCACGGCAGCTGAGGCCGGGCGGCAGGCAGGGAATCGAGCCGGGGTGGGGCACGCATCATGCATTGGGGGCGCCCAAACGGCGGCGCGCGTCCTATTCGAAGCTGTCCTTCACCTCCTGCTTGCAGAGGACGACGATGGCCCAGATGCCAAAGGCCGTGGGTAAGCAGCAGCAGGGATAGCAGGGCTGCGTGACCAGGATGACGACGATCCAGGCCAGCCATTTGTGCCGCAAGCGGAGCATTTGCAGGGCTCCAAAGGCGATCAGCAATCCCATGAGGATGGGCAAGCTGTTCACCAGCACCGGGTGGGCCATGGCATACCCCATGTAGTTGACCAGCCCATCCTTGAAGGGGAAGTCCGGCACGGCGTTCAGCTGGGTCACAGCCTGTTCACGGGTGGCCGACGTATCAATCAGCAGCGCTTTGACGATGCCAAACAAGGAGATGGCGACGTAAATCCAGCCCCACACCATGATCGCGATGGCGGGGCCCTTCACGGAGCTCAGGGCCGCGGCGCGCGTCGTCTGCGGGTCAGCGTAAGCCGCCGGCCCGGGAGCACCGCCCGCCGGGATGGTTCCGGCCATGGGTGCGCCCAGTGCGTCGGCGAATTCCGGAAATTCACCGAGCGTCTTCCAGCCCGGAGCGTCCACGTTTTCCACGAGGGATTGGCGGTTCAGCCGGTTTTCCCGGATCCATAGGCGTACCTGGTCCGCCGAGATCGGGCCGTACTCGTTGTTATCGGCTCCTTTGACTTTGTACATGATGGGCGAGGTTTTGGTTCAGGCTGGTTCGGCAGATTCGGCGTAATTCTTCCCCGGGAAACGCGACGCCACAAAGACGAACATCACGGAAACCGCAAAGGTCAGCAGGCCGTAACGGTAGAACTGGCCGGCCGAGGCGGCATGCGAGTCCGAGACCACCCCGGTGGTGTGGTCGAACTGCCGGGCCAGCCACGTGAAGAACGCCACGAGCAGGTTGCCGACCGAGATCGTCAGCAGCCAGATGCTGGTCATGGTGCTCTTCATCGTCTTGGGTGAATGCGTATAGGCAAACTCATTTCCGGTGGCGGATACAAGGATTTCGGCCGCCGTCAGCACGATGTAGGGAACCGTCTGCCAGAGCACGCTCAGCTTCTGCCCGACGGCCGCCAGCGCATCAATCCGCTGCTGCAGCAGCCCCACGATCCCGAAGGAGGCCGCCGTGATGAACAGCCCCACCATCATGCGCCGCAGCGGGGTCGCCTTCCAGCCGAGCCGGTCCAGCCAGGGATACATCTGCCAGGTGAAGATCGGCACCAGCACCATGACAATCAGCGCGTTCATGGACTGCATCTGCTCCGCCCCGATGGTGAATTTTTCGCCGAAGGCGGAAAGCACCCAGGGCTCCATCTGGGTGCCCTGGGTCACCCACGTCGAGCTGGTCTGGTCCCACAGCGCCCAGAAAAACGGGATCAGCGACAGGACCTTGAGCGCGCGCAGCAATGCCTGCGCGCCGTCGAGAGCCTCGTCGGTGAAGTAAGGCCGGCCAACCTCATAGAATTCCTTCCCGCCCGCCCCCGTGATCCGCTTGGTGAACAGATACCAGCCGACGGTGAAGGCCCCGGCAGCTTGAGGCATCCGGACCGCTTCAATCCGGCGCTGCAAAGACAATGTCGCCGGAATCACCGCTGCCAGGACGACCGCAATGTAAAGGGCCGCCGTCAGCCAACCATTGAGACCGTACTTTGAACTGAGCCAGCCGAGACCGAACAGCACGGCCACGCCAGCTAGGGTGACGGCCGAGGCCTTGAAGAAGGCGGCGGGCGGATCACCGGCCGGCGGTATGCGCAGGTAGTTCGGCGTGCCGAGCCAGAAGATGAGCGTGGCCAGGCCCATGAAGATGCCGGGGATTCCGAACGCCCACGAGTAGCCATGCACGATGGTCGTGGCCGGGTCGCGGTCCACCACCCAGGGAATGACGAGAAACGAGAAAAACGAGCCGAAGTTGATGCTCCAGTAAAACCACCCGTAAACCTTGCGCAGCAAATGCGACTGGCCGGGCCCGAACTGGTCCCCGACAAATGCGGCCACGCTCGGCTTGATGCCGCCCGAACCCAGCGCGATCAGCCCCAGGCCCCAATAGAGGCCCCAGTAGGTGCCTTCGCCCACGGCCAGCATCGCGTGCCCGGCGCAATAGAACAGCGAGAGGAACAGGATCGAGCGGTAGCGGCCGAGATACCGGTCGGCGATCCACGCGCCGACGAGCGGCATGAAGTAGTTCGCGGACTTGAAGAGGTGCTGGATTTCCGTGGCGTGGTCCTGGCCCGCCCCGAGGCGGTTGGCGATGTAGAGCTGCAGGATGCCGATCATCCCGTAGAAGCTGAACCGCTCGCACGCCTCGTTGCCGACGATGTATTTGATCTGCGGGGGAAACTTGTCCCGTTTCACGGCGACGGCATCGTTGGTCACGCCGCTAGGCATTAGCCCGCCCATGCATCAGCGGCAAGCCCCGGCTTCGAATGAGTTGCGAATGACGAGTATCGGGTTCCGAATCTGGCCCCCTGTCTCCTCATTCCGCGCTCCCCGCTCCCCGCTCTGCGCTCACTTGACTCCCAGCCGGGCGAGCTGGTCGCGATGGCTGCGGCTGAGCGTGAGCCTGGTGCCGTTTTTGAGCGTGACCGAATACTCACCGTGAAAGAGCGGCTGCAGCTCCTTCACGCGCTCGGTGTTCACAATCGCGGTGCGGCTGATGCGGACGAATTTGTCCACGGGCAGGCGCTGCTCCATCGTGGCCATCGTCTCGCGCAGCAGGTGGGCGTGCTCGCCGACGTGCAGTTCCACGTAGTTGTCCGCGGAGCCGACCCAGTCGATGTCGGTGACGTTCACAAATGTAACTTTACCACCCGACTTCACCGCGATGCGTTCGGGCAGTTTGGCCGGCGGCGTGACCGGCTGCATCTGCGCCAGCATGGTGGCCAGTCTCGTGGAAAGATCGTCCGGACGGGACGCCTGCAGGCGGGTCACGGCCCGTTGGAGCGCGGTCTGGAAGCGTTCCCGGTCAAAGGGCTTCAGCAGGTAATCCACCGCGTGAACCTCGAACGCCTTGAGCGCGAACTGGTCGTGCGCGGTGACAAAGATGACCGCCGGCGGCGTCTCCGCACCCAGCTCCTGCAGGACGCCGAAGCCGGTGAGGCCGGGCATCTGCACATCGAGAAACACCAGGTCGGGCCGGTGCTGCCGGACGATCCCGACCGCCTCCTCGCCATTGGTCGCCTCGGCCACGACGGTCACTCCGGGTTCGCGGGCAAGGAAGTTCCGCAACCGCTCACGACCGAGCGGCTCGTCATCCACCAGCACCACGCGGATCTCGGGGGACTTCATGCCGCCACCAGCCTAGCCAAAAACCTGGGCGAATGCCACGCCTAGCGGGGCGGATTGCGGTGGAATCGGGGTGGGTTGCCGGTTTCCATCAGTGAAATCCAGCCCAGGGACCGGCCATGGCCTGGGCCGCGAAAGCGTGCTGCGCCGGCCAAACCACGAACCCCTTGGCGGAAGCCATACGGTAAGACTTCCCGCCACCGGGTGCTTCGATATCATGGCCGGCGTGAGACGCCTCCTTCCCTTCCTCTCGCTGTTCTTCGGTCTCAGCGTCCTGGCCGCGCCGAAAGGCTACTATCGGTTCCCGACGGTTCACGGAGATATCATCGTTTTCACCGCCGAAGGCGACCTGTGGCGTGTGGGAACAAGTGGTGGTGTCGCCCAACGCCTCACCACGCATCCCGGCACCGAGGCGCACGCCGCGATTTCGCCGGATGGACAGACCATCGCCTACGATGCCGAATACGAGGGTCCAACCGAGGTGTACACCATGCCCATCGGCGGCGGGCTGCCGACCCGGCACACCTTCGACGCCGCGGGCGCACGGGTGATCGGCTGGACGCCCGATGGGCGGGTACTCTATCGCACCGCCGGCTTCTCCACGCTGCCCGGCGCCCAACTGGTCAGCCTTGATCCCAGGTCCGGTGAGCGTCGCGTGCTGCCCCTGGCGCAGGCGTCCGAGGGCGTTTTTGAACCCGATGGCAAGACGCTGTATTTTACCCGCTTTTCCAAGCAGAGCAGCAGCACCAAGCGCTATGAGGGCGGCTGGGTGGAAAACCTGTGGCGCTACACCCAGGGCGCCGCCGAGGCCGTGCCGCTCGCCACGGAATTCAAGGGCACCAGCCGCACGCCGATGTGGTGGCAGGGGCGTATCTGCTTTGTGAGTGACCGCGATGGGATCATGAACCTCTGGTCCATGAAGGCCGACGGCACGGACTTCCAGCAGCTCACCCGGCACAAGGATTACGACGTCAAATCCGCCTCTCAGGATGGCGGGCGCATTGTCTATTCGCAGGGGGCGGACCTGCGGCTGTTAGACCTCGCGAGCGGCACCGATCAGGCCCTCGACATCACGCTGGCCTCGGACTTCGACCAGGAACGCGAGCGGTGGGTGAAGAAGCCGATGGATTACCTGACCTCGGCGCACATCTCGCCCACCGGCGACCGGCTCGTTCTCACGGCGCGCGGAGAGGTCTTCGTCGCGCCGCTCGAGGCGGGCCGCCGGGTGGAGATTCCGCGTCCCTCCGACGTGCGCTACCGGGATGCCGCCTTCCTGCCCGATGGCAAATCGCTCATCGCACTTTCGGACCAGACCGGCGAACTGGAATTCTGGAAGCTACCAGCCAACGGCATTGGAGCAACGGAGCAAGTGACCACCAACGGCACCGTCTTCCGCTTCACCGGAGTTCCGTCACCGGATGGCAAACGGCTGGCCTGGGGCGACAAGAACCAGAAGTTCTGGCTCTTCGATTTTGAAAAGCACAGCACCACGCTCGTCGCCGAAAGTGGTGTGGATGAGATCACCGACTTTGCCTGGTCGCCGGACAGCCATTGGCTCGCCTACGTGAAGGGCGCCTCCAACGGCTATCCGCAGATCCATCTCTACGGCGTCACCAACGCCGCCCATGCCGTCGTCACCAGTGACCGCGTGGACAGTTACGGCCCGGCCTGGTCGCCCGACGGCAAATGGCTCTACTTCCTCAGCGACCGCGAACTGCACTCGCTCGTCGGCAGCCCGTGGGGACCACGCGAGCCCGAGCCGTTCTTCACCGAGACCACCAAGATTTTCGCGGTCGCCCTCAAGCCAGGCCAGCACTGGCCGTTCGCGCCCAAGGACGAATTGCAGGCGGAGGACGACAACAAGGACAAGAAAGACGACGCCAAGGGCGAAGATTCAAACGAGTCGAAGAAGGACACCGCGAAGGCAGACGCCAAACTGGCGAAAACCAACCACCCGCCCGAAGTCTCGACCGCCATCGAGCTCGATGGACTGGGCGCGCGCCTTTTCGAGGTACCCGTGCCGGCGGGCAATTATCACTCACTCAGCGTCACGGCGAAACACCTGCTCTGGATCAGCCGCGACACGGGCTTCAAAAAGAAGCCCCAGCTCCAGCAGTTGGAGATCACGAACAAGGACCCGAAGCCGAAGACGCTCGTCGAGGACATCAACAGCTATGAGCTGTCCGGTGACCGCAAGAAGCTGCTCATCCGGAAGGACGACAGCTTCCACGTCATCGCCAGTGATGCCGGAGCGCCCGCGAAACTGGACGATACCTTCAATCTCGATGGCTGGAGCTTCTCCCTCATCCCGCGTGAGGAATGGCGGCAGATCTACACCGAGTCGTGGCGGATGCTGCGCGATTACTTCTATGACCGCGACATGCACCAGCTCGACTGGCCGGCGGTCCGGAAAAAGTACCTGCCGCTGGTCGATCGCGTGAGCGACCGCGACGAGTTGAACGACGTCATCGCGGAGATGGCCGGCGAGCTGTCCACGCTCCACATCTTTGTGCGCTTCGGCGACGAACGCGAGGGACCGGACCAGGTCGCCACCGCCTCACTCGGCGCCCAGTTGAAAACGGATGCAACCGCCGGCGGCTGGCGCGTCGAGCATATCTACCATACCGATCCGGACTATCCGGACAGCCTCGCTCCCCTGCTCCAGTCAGGCGTCGATGTGAAGGAAGGGGATGTCATCGTGGCCATCAATGGCCGGGAAACGCGCGGGGTCGAACACCCGGAAATGTTCCTGCGCAACCAGGCCGGCCGACAGACGCTGCTCAGCGTCAAGTCTGCCGGAGCGACGACAAACCGCCCGGTCATCGTCCGGCCGATCACCGCCGACCAGGAAGCCAACCTGCGCTACTCGGAGTGGGAATACACCCGCCGGCTGGCCGTCGACCGGCTCGGGTCCAACCACCTCGGCTACGTCCATCTCCGCGCGATGGGCTCCGACAACATCGCGGAGTGGGCCCGCGAGTTTTATCCCGTCTTCCAGCGGCAGGGACTCATCATCGACGTGCGGAACAACCGGGGCGGCAACATCGACTCCTGGGTGCTCGGCAAGCTGCTGCGCAAGGCGTGGTTCTACTGGCAGCCGCGCACCGGTGAGCCGACGTGGAACATGCAGTATGCCTTTCGCGGGCACGTCGTCGTGCTGTGCAATGAGCGCACCGCCAGCGACGGCGAGGCCTTCAGCGAGGGCTTTAAGCGCCTCGGTCTCGGCAAGGTCATCGGCACCCGCACCTGGGGCGGCGAGGTCTGGCTGAGCGCAAGCCGCTGGCTCGTGGACAGCGGCATGGCCAGCGCGGCCGAAACCGGCGTCTATGGCCCCGAGGGCTCGTGGCTCATCGAGGGCCACGGTGTGGACCCTGACATCGTGGTGGACAACCTGCCGCGCGCCACCTTCGACGGCCACGACGCACAATTGGAGGCCGCCGTGAAACACCTGCAGGAACTCATTGCGCAGGACCCGCGGCCGGTGCCGCCCGCCCCGAAGCACCCGGACAAACGGTTCCCGAAATGAGCCAGACCGAACATTAGACCGGTCGGGCAAAAGGCAGTGGTCGCGCTCCGCAGGAGCTTTCGCTCACTGCTCGGTCTGGTTGGCGGGTGGAGGCAAATCCGCGTCTGCCGTCAGGCGGTCATGCCGCCATCGGCGGACGTTTTGCCAGAGCTGCCACCAGTAAATGGGCGCGAAAATGAAATATTGTGTCAACGCCAGCACCACGTAGCCGATGACCGTCAGCGGCTTCACCGGGATGCGCCCACCCGTGCCGTGACGCAGGACGTCACCCATCGACAGCTCGTCGAGGTACGGCATCCAGTTCGTGGTCGGACTCGTCGCCCGGCCGCATTGCGGGCAGAACCAGTCGGTCTCCTCATACGGACACAGGCAGCGCACACAGAGCGGGCGCGCCTCGGCCTCCTCCAGTTTCAGATCGGTCTCAGCGTCCCAGGGATCGGCCGATGCGGGCTTGGTCTGCAGCCATTGGGCCAGGCGCACCAGCCCCACCCCAACCATCAACGCAGTCGCCAAAGCGGCCACTTTCATCTCGGGTGAAATGGGGGTTGGTCTCATGGGGATGCCGGGCTGCCGAACGTGATCCAGAATCCGTTCCGGTCGCTGATGATGAACTGCCGCATCCCGTAGAATGTCACGTGCGGATTTGCGATGACCACCTGCAGCAAGGCAGGAGGTACGAAACGCCGGAGCCTAAGGCTTCTTCTCCAGCCACGCCTTGAGCTGGGCGATCTCCTCGGGCTTCAGCCGCCGGTTCGGCGGCATGTAGCCAAAATCCACCAGCACGCGGATCGGATGCGACTGGACCTGGAACAGCCGGTCCCGGTCGCCATCCTCCGCGTGGCAGCGCGCGCAGAATTTCAACGTGAGGGGTTCACCGGTGGGCGGCTTCGGGGAATCCTCGGGGACGAAGAGCACGCTGCGAGGCTGGTCGGCAATGAACTGGCCGATGGCTGCCGCCAACGGCGCATCCAGCACCAGATCTTCGCGGGCCGGATGGATCGCCAGCGGCCCCGAGGCGTGGCACTTGTAACAGCTGGTCGCCTCGAAGTGCGGGCCGGTCTTCCTGATCTCGGCAAAGTAATCGATCGGCGGCGACACCGTCAGGTCCTGCACGATCGAAAAGTAGGACCAGCCATTGTCTGAATACGTCTTCTGCACGAGCAGATACACGCGCGCCACCTCATTCGAGAAGGCCGCGATGTGGTTGAGCATCGGCTTGCGGATCACGTCCTCCTGCGTGCTGATCAGACCGACGTCGGAAAGCGGCACGGCTTCGCCCGCCGTAAACCGCCGCTTCGCCTCCATCATGTAGGCCTTCGCTTCGTCCTGCGTCAGGCCCTTCACCTCGGCCCGGGGATGCGGCGGCAGTGGAACGACCGCATTCGTCCACGGTTTGTGAATCTTCTCCGACCCCACCGATGCCATGGCCGCCTCGAACTTCTCCCGCGTGAACTCCGGCAGCGTCAGCGCCGGCTCCAGCAGCAACCCCGTGCCCGTGGAGACAGCAGGGGCAATGAGTTTTGGGACTTTGTCCTTCGCGGGTTCATCCGCCGTATGGCCCAAAAAGCCCAAACCCAGAAGCAGGGTAAACAAGGCGAGACCGGGCCGGTTGCCACGCATCGGCCTGGCGGCATATGGCTTGGGATGGTTGGGGATATTCATGAGAGCCGCTTCATTGGAGCCTTGACGACATCCTTCACCATCCGTCCCCGCGCCAGCCGCACCGCCTCGCGCAGTTTCTTCTGCAGATGCGCCTTGGAAACCACTTCCGTCCAATAGGAGGACACGCGGATGCCGGACTTTTCCAAGTCGAGCAGCTCCACCGTCTCGCGCCGCTGGCCCGCGCAGAGGATCAGCCCGATGGGCGCTTCCTCGCCCGGCTCGCGCCCATGGCGGTCGAGCCAGCGCAGGTAAAGTTCCATCTGGCCTTTGTCGCCCGGTTTGAACTCCTCCAGTTTCAGGTCGATCGCCACCAGCCGACGCAGCCGGCGATGGTAAAACAGCAGGTCGAGATAGTGGTCCTCACCGTCCACCATGACGCGCTTTTGCCGTTCAAGGAAGGCGAAGCCGTCGCCGAGCTCCAGAATGAACGACTCAATCTCGCGCAGAATGGCGGCCTCCAGATCCTTCTCCGCGTAGGTGTCGCGCAGGCCGAGGAAATCCAGCACGTAAGGGTCACGAAACACGAGGTCGGGCGTAAGCCGGTCCTCCTCGCGCAGTGCTGCCAGTTCCTGCCGGATGAGTTTGTCCGGCTTCTTTGACAGCGCCGTCCGCTCGTAGAGCATCCCACCGATCTTCTTCGCCAGCGTCCGCGTGCTCCACTTCTCGACGCGGCAAATCTCGGCGTAAAAGTCCCGTTGCAACTCGTCGTCGAGGTAGATGATGGATTTGAAATGCGTCCATCCCAATTGTCTCCGCAGTGCGGAGACGATTTGCCCGTTGGGGAAGACCTCGGCAAACCGCATCATGTGGCGCAGTGATTTCTCGCTGAACCCGCGGCCGAACTCGGCTTCCAATTGTCTCCCCAGCGCGGAGACAATCCGCGCCCCATACTCCGCGCGCTTCTCCTTGAGGATGTCCTCCCGGATACGGCGGCCGACATGCCAGTAAAGCGTGACCAGCCCGGAATCCACCGTCCGCGCCACCTGCTCATGCGCGGCCAGGATGAGCCCACGCACCTCCGTCAGCAGACCTCTCGAGCCGGAACGGGCGGACTTGGCCACGGCTTTGGCGGGTGAAAGCTTCTTGGTCATGGCTGATTTCCGGTCAGCATTTTAATCCCGTCAAATTCGACGGGATATCTAGCTCTCAAGCACAATTGCCGTCCGACAGCACTCATTGGCGTCCAATCACTGATACATGGCCAAAAACTGCTTCCGATACCCCGCCTCCTGCGCCGGCATCTTCGCGCGCAACGTCTCCTTGCGGGTTGCGCCGTGCTGGAAACGGCGCTTCTCGAACACGGGCATGTCCACGCCGAAGAGCGCCTTCACACCGCGCCGCACGACCTCGCCCTTGAGCGAGTAGAGGGTCGGCACATCGTAGTTCGTGAGGTCGATGAACGGGATCGCCTCGCTCACGGCCATCACGGGGCGGCTCATCAGCGGGCTGACGCCCGCGAAACCGAACTTCCGCGCCGGCGCGTAGGTGCGCACGTAGCCCCGGCTCAGGCCGCCGCTGTAGGTGAGCGAATGCTTGATGCGCCCCACGCCCCAGCCCTCGTGGTAGAGCATCAGGTTGTGGACGACCGAGCGGATGGTAAGCTCGGGATTCTCCTCGATGGGGTAGTCCTTGAGGTTTTCGTCGCCGCCGTCGCCGTCGAGAAGTACCCGCCAATCCGGATACCTCCGCCGGATGCCCCGGCAGAGCGCCAGGACCATGGTGCCGCACTCAACATCGAGCGGCTTGTAGTCCTCCAGCACGCGCAAGGCTTCGCCCGCGTCGAGCTCGCCGGGATCGGCGTGGATCTCCTCGAGGAACAGGCCGAGGCCGAGACGGTTCAGGAAGTCACGCGCCTGCGCGAGATCCGGTCCGTCGCCAAAACTGAGCGTGAAGGCCTTCAGTCGCGCGGGGTTCATCCCGAGCTGCCGCATCACGAAATAGGTCGTGAGGAAAACCACGCCGCTGTCCACCCCACCAGAAAACGCCACCCCGACGGGTTCGCCCTCCGGGAGGGCGCGGAGCTGCTTGGCGATCTCCTCCGCCAGCGCACCGACATAGCGGCGGCCGATCTCGTCGAGGTCGGCCGGCAGCGAATTGCGCTCGGGCGTGAAGTAGCGCGTGTAGGTGGGATCGGGATCGGGGCAGCCGATGAGCTGCAGCTCCACCACGTAGTGCGCCGGCACCATGCGCGTGTAGCTGGGATGAAACTGATCCGCGAGGCCCTCCTTTTTGAGCTGTTCGTGAATCGCATCCATACGGTCGGAAACGATGAGCGCCGGGCCTTCCGCGCGCTTGGCGAGGAAGTAGCGCATCGGCCGGTCGAGCGAGCGCGCCATGCGCACGGTCTTGCCGTCGCGGGCGAGCAGGGCGAAGGAGCCGTCGATCTCCGCCACTTGCGCGGCGTTGCCGCTGAGCACGCGGGTGCGGGCCTCCTCCACGGTCAGGTTGAGGATGCGATTGGCCGCCGGGTCCAGCAGGTCCACCACCCGCTCGACGTAGAAGTCATGGGGATTCATCCCCGGCAGAATGGGAAAGGACACGGCGCTTGGCAATGTCAGGGGTGGGCGCCGGATCGGTGTACAGTCCCTCGTTCAGCCTCGTTTTCGCCGCTCCATCGGTGCGCACCGGCCCTTGCCCACCCTTTTGCCGGTAAAAAAGCCATTTGCTTCGCGGCTGGGCTCTGATAAATACCCCGCTCCGCTTTGGCCCGGCCAGGCGATCAACGCAGCGCACAACACTAATTTATGTCCCAGCACAGCAGCCTCCGCGCCGCCGCCGCCACCGGTGGCAAGCGCAACGTCCTGAAACGCTTCGAGCGCGTCGCCCTCCTCAAGGATCGCGGCCAGTGGAAGACCGGCGACCGTATCACCGGTCTCCGCAAGACCAAGCCCCCGGAGTAATCGCTCCAGCGCGAGAAACGAAAACGCGGAGCGCGGAGCGCGGAACACATGCCGCGTGCCGCGCTTCTTTTTTTCCCGCCCTTCGTCCTTCGTCACTCGCCCTTCGTTCTTCGTCATTTCAATGGTCCGTCTCCAAAAATTCCTGGCTGATGCCGGCGTGGCTTCCCGCCGCGCCGCCGAGGCGATCATCGCGGAAAGCCGCGTCGCCGTGAACGGCCGCATCGTCACGGAGCTCGGCACCAAGGTGAACGAGACGACGGACAAGGTGACGGTGGACGGCGAGCCGGTGCGGGTGCGCCGCAAAATTTACGTCGCGCTGAACAAACCGCCCGGCTTGATCTGCACGCGGCAGGACGAGCTGGGCCGGCGCACGGTCTTCGAGCTGCTGCCGCCGGATTGGACGAACCTCTTCCCCGTAGGACGTCTTGACCGCGAGAGCGAAGGGCTTCTGTTTCTCACGAACGACGGAGATTTCAGCCTCCGCCTCACCCATCCGCGTTTCGGGGTTACGAAGAAGTATTGGGCGGTCGTCGCTGGCCGCCTGCTGCAGCGCGACGTCAGCCGCTTCACCGAAGGGGTGGAGCACGAGGGCGAAACCCTGAAGGCCGAACGCGCCCGGGTCGTTTCCTCGAACAATTCCCACAGTGTCGTCGAGCTGGAACTGGCCCAGGGCAAGAACCGCGAGGTGCGCCGTCTCTTTGAAGTGCTGGGCCACGAGGTCGAGCAGCTCCGGCGCATGCAGATCGGGCCCATCAAGCTCGGGGAGCTCCCCGTGGGCAAATGGCGCGCACTCGGCGAAAGCGAGATCAAATCGCTCTTGCGAGGCGCGCAGTGACGCCGGAGTCTGTTCCTGTCACCGGTCCCAGTCCGGTTTCATGCTTATGACCGTTTCTTTCCGCGCCTTCAGTCTCCAATTCGCCGCGTTGCTGGCCATCCTCACGCTGCAGGCCAACGCCGCCGGAACCATCAAGGCCGACCGGACCAATGTCCGGGCCAAGCCCGCATTTGATGGGGAAGTTCTGGCCACGCTCAACAAGGGTGATGTCGTCGAGGTGCTGGACCAGGTGCCGGGCACCGGGTCCGACGGAGCCCCGCGTCCCTGGGCCAAGATCGCCCTGCCCAAACAGACGCAGGTCTGGGTTTACGGGCCGCTCGTGGACCCCAAGACCAAGATGGTGAAGAGCAAAGTGCTGAACCTGCGGGCCGGTCCCGGCCGAAACTACAGCGAGCTGGGCGAGCTCAGCCAGGGTGCGACGGTCACCGTGCTGCGCGAGGTGGACGGATGGCTTCTGATCGAACCGCCGCCGAGCACGTTTGGGTTCGTTTCCGCCAGCCTGATTGATGCGCCGCCTACGGCCACACCTGCTCCGGTGGTCCAAGCCGCGCCGCCGGTTTCCACGCCCGTGGCCAAAACCAGGCCCGCCCCTGTTCAACCCCAGCCACTGCCGCCGCAACCGATCGTGGCTGAACCGGCTCCGCAGCCAGTTGCGACGTCTTCTCCGGTGGCTTCGAACGTGGTGAAACCGGCGCCGATTCCAACTCCGGCCCCCGCCACACCCGTCGCGGTTACGCCCCCTCCCGAGGTCCAAGCTGATCCCGATACGAACGCACCGGCCAAGCCGCGCAAATTCCGCCCTTACCAACCGCCATTGCACTCCGTGCCCGCCGACAAGGAGTTCATGGCCACCGGATCAGGTGACGTGACGACTCCTCGGGAAGTCTTGCGCGAGGGCATGGTTGGGCGGGCCTGGAGCGTGCAGGCTCCCGGCTATCACGAGCTCGGCAGCCTCACCAAGGAAGGCACGATCGACTTCTTGATCAGCGAGACGCCGGATATCGATCTGACCAAATATCGCGGCCATCACGTGCTGGTTTCCGGTGAAGAATGGCGCGACAGCCGGTGGAAGACGCCACTGCTCAAGGTAAAGAGCATCCAGCTGGCCGACTGATTTCGGCCTGTTTTGACGGCAGATCGCGGCGCGGCCTTCCGCCGTCGCGGACACTGTGTCATAGTTCCCGACATCCCGTGAGCAATCTCATCGACGGTCGCCTCATCGCCCAGCAGATCCACACCGAAACCGCCCAGCGCGTCACGGCACTCAAGGCGCGTGGCGTCACTCCCGGTCTTGTTTTTATTCGGGTGGGCGAGGACCCCGCGTCCCAAGTGTACGTGGGGATGAAGGAGAAGAAGTCGGCCGAACTGGGCATCCGCTCGATCACCCAGGTGCTGCCCGTCTCGACTACCCAGGCCGAATTGCTCGCACTGGTTGACCGGCTGAATGCCGATTTGCAATGGCACGGCATCCTCATCCAGGCCCCACTGCCGAAACACATGGACCAGGCCACGGTTTATGCCCGGGTCGCCCCAGGCAAGGACGTGGACGGATTTCACCCCCTGAACGTGGGCAAGCTCATGTTGGGTGATACCGATGGCTTTGTTCCCTGCACGCCCGGAGGCGTTCATGAGCTGCTGATCCGCTCCGGCGTAAAGCTGGACGGCGCGGAGGTCGTCGTGCTGGGTCGCGGTAATATCGTCGGCAAACCGATGGCCTCGATCCTCATGCAAAAGGGCCGCCACGCAAACTGCACCGTGACCGTGGTGCACAGCGGCACCCGCGACATTGCCACGCACTGCCGGCGGGCGGACATCCTCGTCGCCGCCATGGGAGTGCCCGAGTTTCTGAAGGCCGACATGGTGAAACCAGGAGCTGTGGTCATCGACGTCGGGGTCAATCGCATCAAGGATGCGACTTCCAAGACCGGCACCCGGCTGGTTGGCGACGTCGCTTTTGCCGAAGTTCAGCCCATTGCGGGTCTCATCACACCCAATCCGGGTGGCGTCGGCCCCATGACCATCGCCATGCTGCTGGCGAATACTGCGCGGGCCGCAGAACAGAGCCTTAACGGCTAACAGCGCCTGGCTTTACGGCCAGATTCGTCTGCATACACGCTGGCTTTCACGTCCGGCGGATCAATTCCGCTGCCCCTCGTCAGCGCAAACTCCCGGACACCGGACGATGCTATCGTCAGGACCCGTCCTCAGTTGGCGTTGAATGCCAGGGTACCGGGCTCCAAGGGCGGAAGAGCATCCCCGAAAAGAAAAAGCGACGATGTTAATCGTCGCTTTGTCCGGGTTAGAAAACCCATTTAAAAGGTAGGCGGCTACTTACTCTCGCGCAAGCTATACATGCACTACCATCAGCAACGCCATGTTTGACGGTCGAGTTCGGAATGGGATCGAGTCGTTCCACGGCTTTAGAGCCACCTGAAAATTTTCGTTCTTTGAAAACTGCACATAAAATACCAAGCCGCACGATTTATTAGTACTGGTCTGCTCGCGCCTCACGGCGCATATACACCCAGCCTATTTACCACGTAGTCTGCGTGGAATCTTTAGGGAATAAATTCCGGGAAATAATATCTTGGGACAGGCTTGGCACTTAGATGCTTTCAGCGCTTATCCTTGCCGCACATGGCTACGCAGCGATGCCCCTGATGGAACAACTGCCACACCAGAAATGCGTCCAACCCGGTCCTCTCGTACTAAGGTTGAAACCCCTCAAATTTCCTTCGCCCGCAGTGGATAAGGACCGAACTGTCTCACGACGTTCTGAACCCAGCTCGCGTACCGCTTTAACCGGCGAACAGCCGGACCCTTGGGACCTTCTCCAGCCCCAGGATGCGATGAGCCGACATCGAGGTGCCAAACCGGGACGTCGATATGAACTCTTGGTCCCGATCAGCCTGTTATCCCTAGCGTACCTTTTGTCCGTTGAGCGATGGCAATTCCACATTCTACCATCGGATCATTTGGGCCTGCTTTCACAGCTGCTTGACTTGTAAGTCTCACAGTCAACTTGGCTTATACCCATACGCTCGACGCACGGTTACCAACCGTGCTGAGCCAAGCTTCGCGCTCCTCCGTTACAATTTGGGAGGAAACCGCCCCAGTCAAACTGACCCGCACGCACTGTCCTGTATCCAGATAATGGAGACAGTTAGACTTCTAATCTGCAAAGAGTGGTGTTTCACATTTCGACTCCGGCACGACCAAAATCATGCCATCAAAGTCTCCCACCTACGCTAAGCATTACAGATCAGAAGACAATACGAGCTTACAGTAAAGGTGCATAGGGTCTTTCCGTCCTACTGCGGGTATGCGGCATCTTCACCGCAATTACAGTTTCGCCGAGATCCTCTCCGAGACAGTCGTTCAGTCGTTACAAGATTCGTGCAGGTCGGAACTTACCCGACAAGGAATTTCGCTACCTTAGGACCGTTATAGTTACGGCCGACATTCACGGGGACTTGGGTTCAGAGCTTCGCTTTCGCTAACCACTTACCTTGATCTTTCCGCATTGGTCACTTGTCACACCCTATACTTAGTCTTACGACGTAGCAGAGTGCTGTGTTTTTGTTAAACAGTCGCTAAACGCAATTTACTGTGACTCACTTACGTGAGCACCTCTTTTCCCGAAGTTACGAGGCTAATTTGCCGAGTTCCTTAGAAAGGTCTCTCTCGCGCACCTTGGTCTATTCGACCCACCCACCTGTGTCGGTTTACGGTACGGGTACCATGGCTTACACTGCCTCCTTTTCTAGGCACATCATCCAGTTGAACGCTTCGGTGTTACCCTAGGCCGGGTCAATCGATGACCCCACAACCTTCAGACATGCGTGAGACAACAACGCCATGACAGTTCCGGAATATTAACCGGATGTGCATCGACTACATCTTACGATCTCGTCTTAGCTCCCGACTGACTCTGGTAGGACGAACCTTGTCCAGAAAACCTTAGGTTTACGGTGATCAGTATTCGCAACTGATTTATCGCTACTCGTGTCTGCATTCTCACTAGCCAGCCTTCCACCTTGCCTTACGGCTTGGCTTCACTAGACTGGCTACGCTCTCCTACCATTCGGCCATTGCTGGCCAAATCCACAGCTTCGGTACACTTCTTAATCGCCAATCATTTTCGGCGCGACATCACTCGATGAGTCAGCTGTTACGCACTGTTTAAATGATGGCTGCCTCTAAGCCAACATCCTCACTGTCTGAGTAACGTCACATCCTTTCCACTTAGAAATGTTTAGGCACCTTAGCCGGCGGTCTGGATTGTTATCCTCTCGACGACGAAGCTTATCCCTCGCCGTCTGAATGCTAGAATAAATCACCACGGAATTCGGAGTTTGATTGGTTTTGGCATCCGGGTATGGACCCTAAGCCATCCAGTGCTCTACCTCCGTGGCTAAAATCTAACGCTCGCCCTCAAGCGATTTCGGAGAGAACCAGCTATTACGGGGTTTGATTAGTCTTTCGCTCCTACTCTCAAGTCATCTCAGGATTTTTCAACATCCACGAGTTCGGTCCTTCACCAGGTGTTACCCTGGTTTCAACCTGCTCAAGAGTAGATCACCTCCGCTTCGGGTCTATTGCCAGCAACGACGCGCATTTAGCACTCGGTTTCCCTAGGCCACAGCGTTAGCTTAGGCAGGCTACTGACAATAACTCGCAGACTCATTATGCAAAAGGCAAGCCGTCGCCCTTACGGGCTTCGACACATTGTAGATAACAGGTTGCAGGATCTATTTCACTCCCCTAACAGGGGTTCTTTTCGCCTTTCCCTCGCGGTACTAGTTCACTATCGGTTGCCAACGAGTATTTAGTCTTATCCGATGGTCCGGACAGATTCATGCAGAGTTTCACTTGCACCGCATTACTTGGGAATTCCGTAGGCCCCCCGCTTCCTGGACTACCCGGCTATCACGGTCTATCGCCAGCTTTTCCAAGCTGTTCGTCCATTCCACAGAGATACCACGACCGGCTCCCTCAACCCCGGATGACAAGTCACCCGGTTTAGACTTTTCCGCTTTCGCTCGCCACTACTTGCGGAATCACTTCGTTTTCTTTTCCTGAGGTTACTGAGATGTTTCACTTCGCCTCGTATCGCTTCCATGTGACTATGAATTCATCACTAGGACGTCCGTATGGACAGGTTACCCCGTTCGGAGATCCTTGGATCAAAGCCCGTTTGCGGCTATCCAAGGCTTATCGCAGCTTACCGCGTCCTTCAAAGCCTGTTGGCACCTAGGCATGCACCTGCTACCCTTAGTAGCTTGGTAAAAATTACAATTTATGTGCAGTTTTCAAAGAACTAAAAAAAATGGTGGGCCTGACTGGATTCGAACCGGTGACCCTGCGCTTATCAAGCGCATGCTCTAACCAACTGAGCTACAGGCCCTTAAAAAGGCTTCAGACTGAGTCAACATTGGAGATCAGAGCCTGATCTTTAGAACATGCATTGAAAATTTGATTGTGCGATTATAAGGCAATTTATATTTCCTTAGAAAGGAGGTGATCCAGCCGCAGGTTCCCCTACGGCTACCTTGTTACGACTTCATCCCAATTACCACTCATACCTTAGTTACTTGCCTCCGAAGATGGCGCAGCATTTTCGGGTACAGGCGGCTTTCATGATGTGACGGGCGGTGTGTACAAGGCCTGGGAACGTATTCACGGCGCCGTAGCTGATGCGCCATTACTAGCGATTCCAGCTTCATGCTGTCGAGTTGCAGACAGCAATCTGAACTGAGCCTACTTTTAAGGATTTGCTTGCCGTTGCCGGCTTGCTCCCCTCTGTGATAGGCATTGTAGTACGTGTGCAGCCCTGGCCGTAAGGGCCATACTGACTTGACGTCATCCCCACCTTCCTCCTCGTTTAAGCGAGGCAGTCTATTCAGAGTGCTCCGGTCTTGCGACCGGGTGGCAACAGAATATAGGGGTTGCGCTCGTTGCGGGACTTAACCCAACATCTCACGACACGAGCTGACGACAGCCATGCAGCACCTGTGCAAACTGGTATTGCTACCTCGTCACCCTTTCAGGCTCCTACTATTTGCATGTCAAGGCCAGGTAAGGTTCTTCGCGTTGCATCGAATTAAGCCACATACTCCACCGCTTGTGCAGGCCCCCGTCAATTTCTTTGAGTTTTAATCTTGCGACCGTACTTCCCAGGCGGCGCACTTATCGTGTTAACTTCGCCACGAGCGGGGTTAATTCCACTCACAGCAAGTGCGCACCGTTTACAGCCAAGACTACCGGGGTATCTAATCCCGTTTGCTACCTTGGCTTTCGTGCCTCAGCGTCAGATGCCGTCCAGAGATTCGCTTTCGCCACTGGTGTTCCTCTCGATATCTACGCATTTCACTGCTACACCGAGAATTCCAATCTCCTCTCCGGCCCTCTAGTCAGATAGTATATGAAGCATTTTCCAAGTTAAGCTTGGAGCTTTCACTTCACACTTATCCAACCGCCTACGCACCCTTTACGCCCAGTAAATCCGAACAACGCTTGGGACCTCTGTATTACCGCGGCTGCTGGCACAGAGTTAGCCGTCCCTTCCTCTTCTGCTACTATCAATGTTCCCGCTGTTAACAGGAACACATTGTTCACAAATGACAGGGGTTTACGGGCCGAAGCCATTCATCCCCCACGCGGCGTCGCTCCATCAGGGTTTCCCCCATTGTGAAAAATTCTCGACTGCTGCCACCCGTAGGTGTCTGGACCGTGTCTCAGTTCCAGTGTGACTGGTCGTCCTCTCAGACCAGTTACCCGTCTTAGCCTTGGTGAGCCATTACCTCGCCAACAAGCTGATAGGCCGCGGGCTTATCATAAAGCGCCAGGTCTTGCGATCCCAGCTTTTAGCTTCCACAAATGCTTGCGAAAGATGTTATTCGGCATTAGCTCGCCTTTCAGCGAGTTATTCCCAACTTCATGGCAAATTACCCACGTGTTACACACCCTTGCGCCACTCCATCTGGAAAATATTGCTACTTCCCAAATAGCGTACGACTTGCATGTCTTATCCACGCCGCCAGCGTTCGTTCTGAGCCAGAATCAAACTCTCCGTTAAAAACTAACGTTTTAGCCATCATTGCTGATGGCTATTGGCCATTATAATCGCACAATCAAATTTTCAATGAACCACTAGACGACAATTTCACAGGCAACTTTGTTTCGAACAAGTTGCTTGTTCCAACCGCCGTCTACTGACGACGGGAAGAACTTACCCCAGATTCTCTGAGTGACAATACCTTTTTGAAAAAAATTTAAAAACCGGCCGGCTGAGGTCTCCGTGCAGCTTTGGAAGATATCTAGACAAATAACTCGTCATCAACTACTTATAATCAATCACCCCTCTCTGTTTTTAAACCGTTTTCTTTCGATTCTTTTTCCAGTTTGTTGCGTGCTTCGATGATGTTCCTTGCTCGGTTTTTCCTCCCGTTTTCTCACAGCAGCCGTGGCCATTTTCGCCGTTTTGCGCGCAAAATGGTAATTCATCGGGTTATTTTATCGAAACGTTCGACCTTCTTTCCGCATTGCCCCCCCGACTCGTAGAACTCTGGATAGGCGCCTACCCACAAGCCTGCCCTACAACCTGGGCGGTCTCGGCCTGTTTGCTCCGGTCGCTCTACTCTTTGTGAAGGCCACGCAAGCAGCGTCAAACACCGCAAAATCGCTCTGCTTATTCAGTTTTTTTGACCTCGTGGAGCTGTCACCTCCAGCCGCAGCGCCCGGTGCCGGTAAGGAAGGCAACGTCCCAAAAATTTCTCTACGGCGACTCTTTCAGTCCCCCAGACCTCGCTGGAGTTGGTGTGGCGCGCATCTCGCTTCCACGGCCCTGAATCTCTGCCGGCTTTAGTCGGATTCGTACCCATTTCGACCGGGCATCTGTTTGCGGCCTTCGAGAGGCAGTTTCACCCTTTTGGCAAAGCCTCTATGCCACGGGATTTTGGCGTTTTCTCGCAGGCAACAGGCACATCTCGTATTGCTTCAAGGGGGTGCCACAACCATGCTGGGCGCATGAAGAAGTTCGCTTCGGTTGTTGCCCTCGGATTGGTCGTCGCGGGTTGTGCGCCCAGTTACGTGAACCTCACACCGCACACCGTGCCGCCCGTGAGTGCCGGCGTGTATCCCTTTGAGGTGCAATGGACTTCGCCGCGCCGGGGCGCCAACAATGCCAACGTCGAGGCAAGTGTGGTGATCGGCACCAATTTCTTCCCCATGACCCGCGTTCCCAACACGGAGAACCGCTGGGAAGCGCGCATCCCGTTGCCGCCCGGAAAAAGCACGGTGAACTACTACTACAAGTTTGACTACGAATACCCCGGCCTGCCGAAGCGCATTGAGTCGAGCGACCGCTCGATGGAGTACATGATCAGCGTGCCAGCCCAATAATCGGGCTGTTTTCAGCGAATTTTTGCAGATTTGACCATCCCATCCATCGCTGTGCTGATTTTGGGACCACGAACCGGATTGGAGCCAAATCCCTTTGCCGATGATCTGCGTCATTTTCAATCCCACCGCGCGGGGCGAAAAGGCGAAGACGTTCCGGGCGCGACTGGCTGATTTGCAAGGGGTTGAGTTTCGTCCAACGACCTGTCCCGGCACCGCACCCGCAATGGCCGCCGCAGCCGTCGATGACGGCGCTACGACCGTGGTCGCCGCCGGTGGAGATGGCACCGTCAACGAAGTTCTGAACGGCCTGGCGGCTTCACCGGATAGGCTGATCAAGGCCCGGTTGGCCGTGCTGCCACTGGGCACGGTCAATGTTTTTGCCAAGGAACTCCGCATTCCGACCCGGTTTGAGGAGGCATGGCGGGTGATTCAAGCCGGTCACGAGCGGATCATCGACCTGCCCTACGCAGATTGGCCGGCAGATCCCTCGGGCCGCCGTTATTTTGCGCAAATGGCAGGTGCCGGCATCGATTCCCGCGCCCTGAGTCTGGTGAATTGGGAGCTGAAGAAGAAAGCGGGCATCCTTGCCTACGTGTGGGCGAGCATGCAGGCCCTGCGGGGGCCTCGCCCGCAGGTCACCGTCGAAGCGGCCGGACGCAGCGCCACCGGCCAGCTCGTGCTGATCGGAAACGGGCGCTTTTACGGCGGACGCTATCCCGTATTTCCCCAGGCCCAGCTGGATGACGGGCAGCTGGATGTCACCGTGTTTCCACACGTGAACTGGCTCACCATCACGCGCGTTTTTCTGTCCTTGCAGGGGAATCGACTCGCCCGCTCGCCGGATGCGGTCTGCTTTCAGTCGAATGCCGTCACGATGTCCGCCCCGGACGGCACTCCGTGGCATGTGGAAGGCGACAATATCGGACTGTTGCCCACGCGTTTTTCCATCCTGCAGCGGGCGTTGCGGGTGGTGGTGCCCCGCTAAATTCCGCGCGCAAACCTCCGGAAGCGCGTTCCGCTCTTCCCTTCGGCAGCAGCTTTGGTCAGCCTGCGCGGGTGAGTTACGCCCTGCTCCAGACCTCACTGACGCCGCCCTCCCTGGAAGCGCTGGAACGCGCCTTCAGCAGCGGGCGCGGCCTGACGCCGGCCGACGCGCGTTTCGTGGCCGGGGATGCATTTGGGATGCTCGCACGCGATCTCAGCGAGGAGGACGCGCTTTTCCTTCAGGGAACGCTGAGCGGAGAGGGAATCCAGGTGGAAGTGGTACCGGAAACCGACATCCCACGGCTGCCCGATGCGCGGCTCTTCCGCCTCGCGCAATCCACCGACGAGGCCTTCGTCATCTACGATGCGCTGGATCGCCCGACCTCGATCCCGTGGGCTTCGATTCGCCTGATTGCGGCCGGCTACGACCAGAAGGAAATCAAGCTGGAGCTGATCCTGGGCGACTGCGAAGGCCGGCTCGCAACCTCCGTGGACAAGCTGCATTTCAATCGCATGCCGCAGTACCGCGATCCGCGTGATCCGAAGAATATCGGCGCGAGTTTTGTCTATTTTGTGCGCGATCTGGAGGCCCATGCCCCGCACGCGCTGCGCAATCGCGCAGCCGCTTTTCTCACTGCCGACGAACTGACCGGCGACATCACGGAAGGCATCACCTATCCGCGTCCCGGCGCCTATCTCGAAGAGATGCTCTGGCTGCTGTGGCGGGCCCGGAAAGGCTGAAGGAAGTTTCGATGGGCGAATTTCGAATTCCGAATTAAGAGGCGCGTGGCAAGGTTCGTAACCCGACCCGCAGTTCGAAATTCGTCGTTTGAAATTTGCCTCAACCAGGAGGCCAGCACAGTGGGCGTCCGCCTAGGAGATGGCAGTGCAGATGCGGCACCGTTTCTCCGCCGTCGGGACCGTTGTTGATGACCAGGCGATAACCGGTTTCGCCCAATCCGGCGGCGCGGGCGACCTCGGCGGCTTTCAGCAGCAGGTGGCCCAGCAAGGCCGCATCCCCCGATTGGGCCTCATTGACCCGGGTGACATGCCGCTTGGGGATGATGAGGATGTGGGTCGGTGCCTGCGGCTTGATGTCGCGGAAGGCGAGCACCTGATCGTCCTCGTAAACAATGTCGGCGGGAATCTGCCGGGCGATGATTTTCTCGAACAGAGTCATGGGCGGAATTTAGCCAGTCCAAGAGGCTGAGGACAGCAGGAACGGGCCGGTTTTCAGACTTCAACCGAACGGTATACGGGCATTGAACCAAAGCACGGTTCCGGTAGCGATCAGCCCGAGCGCGGCGACAGCGAACCAGAACGCGCACATCCACGCGCGCTGTGCCGTGGGCGACCAGTATTCGGCCCGCCGCCCAATCGAATGGAGCAACCGACCCCAGAACCAGAAAGCAAGCACGCCACCGAACAGGATCAGGACTGGCCAGAACGCATCTCCCACCTTTTCCGCATACACCATCAGGCGCACGAAGCCGACCACACAGCCATAGGAGAGCAGCGCCCCGGCGACCGCCTTGGGCCATGACAGCAGCCGCGCAACGCCAAAGGCCACGAAAACACCGCTGGGAAAGAAGAGGGCCGCGAGCGCCCAACCCCACGTGGGTAACGGGCGTGGCTGCCGGTCGCTCATAAGCCGTCGGCGGCTTATCGCACCACCAGCGCCGTATGGGCCGAGGCGGGCTCCAACTCAAACCAGCGCCGCAGGGATTCCACGATCCAGGCCTCCATGCGGTCGCAGGTGGGACACCAGTGCTTGCGGCCGGCCAGCTGCTTCACGCAGCTGCGAAGACCGCGAAACTCGACCGCCTTGGGCGAATCCGCGAGCTGTTCACGCAGGGTCTCGCGAAGGCGTTGGAAAAACTCCAGTTCGCCCAGCTTGCCTGAACCGCAGGCCAGTTTCCGCAGATCGGCGACGCGCACCGGATCGCTCAGCTTGACCTCGGTGACCTCGGCGGTGAAACCCAGGCCGTTGAGCACGCGGGCGAGCGCCTGGGCAAATTCGCCGACCGTCACGGTGGTACGGCCCAGCTCCTCGCGGAAATAGTGCAGCACGCCGGCGGCCACGTGACGCAGCACCTCGTCGTCCACGAGATCCGCCGCTCCCCCGATAAATTCCAGCGTGAGCTGGTCAGCCGTCCAAGGGAGATATCCCCCGCCCGGCTGTTCGACCAAAAGGCAGTCTTCGCGTAACTGGATCATGGTTTTTCCTTTGTTTCGGGTTCGTCGTAGCCATCGGGCAGCAGCGCCATTTGGCGCTTGTCGGATGGCGGCAAGGTGGCGAGGCGGTGAACTTCTTCCACAAATTCACCCACTTCCTGAAATTCCCGGTAGATGCTGGCGAACCGCACGTAGGCCACGGCGTCCAGGCCGCGCAGCTCACGCATCACCCGCTCGCCCAGATCCTTGCTGGGCACCTCGCGCTCATGGCCGTCGGTGATCTCGTCGGTGATGCGCTCGGCGGCGTCGGCGATGGCCTGCTCGGATACAGGGCGCTTCTGGCAAGCCCGTTTGAGGCTGGCGGTAAGCTTTTCCTTGGAGAACAGCTCGCGGCGGCCATCCCGCTTCACCACAAAGAGCTCCTCGTGCTCAATCTCCTCGTAGGTGGTGAACCGGTGCTGGCACTTCAAACACTCACGGCGACGTCGGATGACCGAGCCCTCTTTCGAGGCGCGGGAATCAATGACCTTGTCGTCCTGCCCACCGCACTTCGGACACCGCATAGTTTTGGCGCCTCAATACAACCGGCTGAGGCGGGGTTGAACTAACCCACAACTAATGGTGGCGTCAAAAAGTTTCCCGAGAAAGTTGTTGGTAGGGAAGGCGCGCTCCGCCGTCGCCGTCGCTGTCGCCCAGCGAAGCGTCAGGCAATGGAATGGACACCCTCGGCACAACCCCCGCCTTTTCTGGAGCTGCTTTCGCAAACTGAAAACTGACAACCGAGAACTCTTCCCTATCCTCCGACCATGTCGGTTGCCGCCCCGCTGCTCGAACTCCGCGCCGTTTCCAAAAGCTATCCCGGTCCCGTGCCGGTGCCGGTGCTGCGCGAGGCTTCGCTAACGGTCACGCGTGGCGAATCCGTCGCCATCATCGGGCCAAGCGGTTGCGGCAAGAGCACGGTGCTGAATCTCCTGGGCACGCTCGACCTACCGGATTCCGGCAGCCTTACCTTCGAGGGCCGCGACCTGACCAAGCTTTCGGCCAAGGAGTTGGCGGCGTTCCGCAATCGGCAGGTTGGCTTCATTTTCCAGAATCACCACCTGCTGCCGCAATGCAGTGTGCTGGAGAATGTTCTCCTGCCCGTGCTGGCCGACGCCAAACGGAGCTCCGTCGAGGCCGAGGCTCGCGCCCGCAAGTTGCTCGACCGGGTGGGCTTGGGTGCGCGGCTGGATCATTTGCCGGGAAAACTCAGCGGCGGGGAACGGCAGCGTGTCGCCGTGGTCCGGGCGCTCATCAACCAGCCGGCGCTCTTGCTGGCCGATGAACCCACCGGCGCGCTTGACCGCGCCAGCGCGACGGGCATCGGCCAGTTGCTGGTCGAACTGAACCGGGAGGAGGGGGTAACGCTGATTGTGGTCACCCACAGCCCCGAACTGGCCGCCCTCATGGGTCGCACGGTGGAACTGCGCGACGGCCAGTTCGTTCCCGTAGCAGCCGACGTGAGGAGGCTCTGACGAAACTCCAAACCTCGAATCCAAAAATGATCAGAGCCTCGTCACCTCGGCCGCTACGATGATGAACCTTCGCACTCTCGCCCGCCGCTCGCTGCGGCACTATTTCCGCGCCCACTTGGGCGTCCTGGCCGGCGCGACACTCGCAGCGGCCGTGCTGATTGGTGCGCTGGTGGTGGGAGATTCGGTGCGGGAGAGCCTCGTGGAGAAGGCATTGATACGCCTGGCCGGAAAAGACGCCGCCCTAAATGCCGGTGACCGTTTTTTTACCGAAGATTTCCTCAGGCAACTGGTTCCGGAGGCCTACACACCGGCCAGCCAGGCATTTTGGGGCGAGGGAAAACCCAAGTGGGCGCGGCTTTCCGAGCAGAAAATCGCCTCCCAGCTCAGAATATCCCCTCTGGTTGATGCCCTTGAGCTGCCTGCGACCATTGTGCGCCAGGACGGGACGGCCAGGGCGAATCGGATTCAGGTTTTCGGGGTTTCGGCACCCGAACTGCGCAAATCGTGGCGGATGGGGAAGGAGCTGATCTACGGATTGGATCGGCTGCCGCCCGAGCCCAATTTCACCAACAACACGATCTGGCTGAACGCGGCCCTGGCCCAGCAACTCAGGGCCAAGGAGGGGGATCAGGTGATCCTCAGATTGCACAAGCCGAGCACCCTGTCCCGCGATGCGGTAATCAGCCCGCGTGATGATGTGTCGGTGGCACTCCGCCTGACCGTAGGTGGTGTTAATCCCCGTTATGGGCTCGGGGCCTTCAGCTTCAACGCCAACCAAACCGAGCCCCTCAACGCGCTCGTTTATTTGCCGATCCTGTCCAGTGCGGCGGGAATTCCCGGGCGGGTGAATGTGATGTGGGCCGAGACCCCGTTGCTACAGCACGATCCCAACCTGCCCGGGTGGAGGCACACCGTGGAGGTATGGCTTAGGCGCATCAACTTATCGGCCCTGGTTCCGCGCGAGCGGCCCGTCGCGATGCCAATCGCGGACTACCTCGGTTTCCTCAGCAACCGGGTCAGCGCGTCCTGGTCCCTCGCCGACGCCGGACTCGATGTCCATGCCGTAGAACTGGCTCCCAAGCTCACCGGAGGTGAACCCGCACCCGCCTTCGCCGAACTCACCACCCGACGGATCTTCCTCGAGCCGACCACCGTCGCCGCCGCCCTCACCACCCAATCCGCGACCTCCGCCGTCCCGGTCCTCACCTACCTCGTCAATTCGCTCACCCACGGCGATGACCTGGCACCCTATTCGATGGTGGCCGCCGTCGGGGCGCCGTACACGCCCGCCGATCTGAAGGATGACGAGATCGTGGTGAACGAATGGCTCGCCACCGATCTCAAGGTGAAGCCCGGTGACACACTCGGGGTGACCTATTACCGGGTGGATGCCGGCACGCAACTGGTTGAGCATACCAACACCTTCCGCATCCGCAGCATCGTCCCACTGCGTGGCCTCTACGCCGACCGTACGCTCATGCCGGAGTTTCCCGGCCTCACCAAGGCCGAGAGCACGCGCGACTGGGATGCCGGCTTTGACCTGGTGCACCCCATCCGCGACCAGGACGAGGCGTACTGGAAGCAATGGCGCGGCACGCCGAAGGCCTTCATCAGTCTCGCCGCTGGCCAGAAGATGTGGGCCAACCGCTTCGGCGACCTGACCGCCATCCGCTGGTTCCGCGCACATACGCGGCCGCCCACTGCCGTTGACACTCAGTCCCCCTCTCCCCTCACCGGGGAGAGGGCCGGGGTGAGGGGTGAAGCCGCCCTTTCTCCTGAGGTCATCGCCATCCGTGACGCCCTCTCCGCCGAAATCCGGAAAAAACTGGACCCCGCGGATTACGGTCTGCGTTTCACCGACATTCGGACCCAGGCGCTGGCAGCAGCCGAAGGCGGCACCGGTCAGGAGTTCGGCGGCTTGATGATCGGTTTCAGCCTCTTCCTCATCACCTCGGCCCTGCTGCTCACGGCGATGCTCTTCAGCTTTTCGCTCGAACAGCGCGCCACCGAGACCGGCATTCTGCTCGCTTTGGGTTGGGAACCGCGTCGTGTGCGCCGCCTGCTCTTTCGTGAGGGTTTTGGGCTGGCCATCCTCGGCACGGTACTCGGCACATTCGGCGGCCTCGCCTACGCGAAGGGCGTGCTCTGGGGGCTCAAGACCATCTGGCGCGACGCCGTAAACGGGGCGGGCCTGGAGTTTCACGTAACGGCGGAAACGCTGGTCACGGGCATCCTTTCCAGCCTCGCGGTCGCCGCCTTTACCCTCTGGCTGACCCTCCGCAAACAGGCAAAACGCCCCGCGCGTGAACTGCTAAACGAGGGTGCGAACGAAGCTGCACTTACCATGGCTGAAAGCGGGTCCCGCTGGCCCCGCCGCTGGGCCTGGATCTCTAGCCTCGCCGCCCTGGGAATGACGGGTGCTGCGTGGGCCACCCGGGAAAGCAGCCCGGAAACGTTCTTCGGCGCAGGCGCGCTGCTGCTCATCGCAGGCCTCCTTTGGGTGCGCGTCTGGCTACGCCACCCGAATTCTTCGCAGAACACTCCCTCTCCTCTCCCCCCCATCCAATGGGGTGGAGTGGGAGAATCAGCCGGCCGCGAAGGGTCTGATCGGACTGCTCTTTCCTCTGGCTCGGACCGGCATTCCCCCCCATCACTTACATCCCTCGCACTCCGCGGCCTTTCCCGCCGCCCTTCGCGCTCGCTCGGCACCGTGGCGCTGCTGGCCAGCGCGGCGTTCCTCATCATTGCGGTCGCGGCCAACCGGCTGGATGCCAATCGCGACGCCACCCGCCGCGACTCCGGGACTGGCGGCTTCGCCCTCTGGGCGGAAAGCTCGCTGCCAGTCATCCAGGACCTCAATACGCGCAAGGGCCAGGAATTCTACGGTCTCGACCCGAAATCGCTGAAGGACGTGTCGGTCGTCCCCTTCCGGGTGCGCGACGGCGACGATGCCAGTTGCCTCAACCTGAACCGCGCCCAGCGCCCGCGCCTGCTCGGAGTGAGGCCGGAACTGCTCGCGCAACGCGGCGCGTTCACCTTTACGGGATTGGCGAAGGACGTGGTCGTGACCAATGGATGGCTGGCATTGCGGGCGGAAGGCCCGGCCGCGAAGCCCGACGAGATCGTCATCCCCGCCATCGCGGATGCCAACTCACTCCAATGGGCACTGCAAAAGCAGCTGGGCGACACATTGGAATACGTGGATGAAAGGGGACGGCCTTTCAAGGTCCGCTTCGTCGGCGCCGTGGCCAACTCGATTCTCCAGGGCAGCGTCATCATCGATGAGGCCGAGTTCGTGAAGCGTTTTCCCGGCGAGAGCGGCCACCGCGCTTTCCTCGTGGATGGGCCGTTGGCGGTGACCGAGACCTTGTCCGCGACACTCACCCGGGCGCTGCAGGATACCGGCCTCGAAGTCACGCCCACCGCGCGGCGCCTCGACGCGTTCAATGCGGTGCAGAACACCTACCTGAACACCTTCCAGATTCTGGGTGGGCTCGGTCTGCTGCTCGGCAGCGTCGGCCTCGGCGTGGTGGTGCTGCGGAATGTCTTCGAGCGCCGGGGTGAACTCGCGCTCATGCAGGCGGTCGGCTTCGAACAGCCCGCGCTCCAGCGCCTGGTGCTCGTCGAGCATTCGGCGCTGCTGGTGCTCGGCCTGCTGGTCGGCACCGTGACCGCCCTCGTCGCCGTGCTGCCCACCCTGCTCGCGCCCGGAGCCGGCGTACCGTGGGGTTCATTGGCGCTCACCTTGCTCGGCGTGTTCCTGAACGGCGCCCTCTGGACCTGGCTGGCCACCCGGCGTGCCCTGCGCGGCCGGCTCGTGGATTCGTTGCGGGCATTGTGAAGCGACCCTGCCCTGGATAACTTCCGCTCACAAACTCCGGGCCGAAAACCGAAAACCGAAAACCGAAAACCTCCCGCCTTCATGCGCTTCGCCATCTGCAACGAGATCTTCAAGGACTGGCCGTTTGACCGCATCTGCGACTTTGCGAAGCAGGCCGGCTACGACGCGCTGGAGCTGGCCCCGTTCTGCTTTGCGCCGCTGGTCACCGAGATTTCTCCCGCGTGGCGCACGGAGATTCGCGGCACGGCGGCGCGGGCCGGCATCGCCATCTCGGGCATCCACTGGGTGCTGGCCTACACGGACGGCATGCACGTGAACAGCCCGGACGCAGCCTCGCGCCATCGGGCCAGCGACTATCTCGTCGAGGCGGTGAACTTCTGCGCGGATGTGGGCGGGCAATCCATGATCTTCGGCTCGCCCAAACGGCGCGACATCCTGCCCGGCGTGACGCCCGAACAGGCCGCCGACTGGACGCTTGAAACCTTCCGCGCCGCCGCCAACCGGGGCCAGGAACGCGGCGTGACCATCTGCCTCGAACCGCTGGCCCCGACGGAGACGAACTTCCTCAACACCGCCGCCGACACGATCGCGCTGGCGCGGCGCATGAATTCGTCCGCGTTCAAGATCATGCTCGACGTGAAGGCCATGTGCGCCGAGGCGAAGCCCATCCCGCAGATCATCCGCGAGTCGGCCGGCGAGTTTGCCTATTTCCACGCCAACGACCGGAATCTGAAAGGCCCAGGCTTCGGCGACGTGGATTTCGCACCCATCGCCGCCGCGCTGAAGGAGGTCGGCTACAACGGCACGGTGTCCGTCGAGGTATTCAAGTTTGAGGAAGGCCCCGAGGCCATCGCGACGCGCAGCCGCGAGTGTTTGCGCAAGGCGTTTGGGGCGTAAGGTAGCGAGCGGAGCATGCGCAGGAGGCGGAGCGCGGGTCTGTGACCCGCAGCCACTCCGGCAATCGGGACGCGTCCGGACGGCATCAAAGCGCCTTGCAGTCGAAAGTCGCTGCGGCTCACAGAGCCGCGCTCCGCCCGCACGCATATACTCGGACAGGTTCCGAGCCTCACCTACTTCCCTACCGGCAGCACATCCGGCGGCAGATCACCGGAGGCGGCCGGCTTCTTGCGCCAGAAAATGCCGCGCCCCCAGTCGTCGAAGATCGAGTAGCTCACGGGCGTGACCAGCAGCGTGAGCAGCAGGCAGAGCATCTGGCCACCGATGATGACCTTCGCCATTGAGGCGCGACCGCCGGAGCCCGGCCCCTGGCCGAGCGCGATCGGGATCATCGAGACGACCAGCAGCATGGTGGTCATGAGAATGGGGCGCAGCCGGACCTGGTTGGCCCGCAGGATCGCCGCGTCGCGCTCCATGCCCGAGGCGCGGAGCGTGTTCGTATAGTCCACCTGCAGGATGCCGTTCTTCTTGACGATGCCCACGAGCATGAAGAGGCCGAAAATCGCGAAGAAGTTGAGCTGTTCGTGGAGCAGAAGCATCCAGACCAGCGCGAAAGGCAAGGCCAAAGGCACCGCGAGCATGATCGAGATGGGATAGACGAAGTGCTCAAACTGCGCCGCGAGGATCATGTACATGAACACGATCGCCACCAGGAACGCGAAGAGGAAGTTGGTCATCGTTTCCTGGAGCTGCTTGGCGCGGCCGACGAACACGATGGAATAATCCGGCGGCAGGTTCAGCTCCTTCACGACCTGCTGCACGTCCTTCACCGCCACGCCGAGCGCGTATTCGGGGGTGAGATTGGCCTGGATGGTCACGCGACGCTGGCGCTGGAAGCGGTCGATCTGGTTCGGACCGCGCGACTCCTCGAGGCGGACGAAGTTGGACAGCTGCACCAGCTCGCCCACCCCGCCCGGCGTGGTGGCGCTGCGGCGGAGCATGATCTGATTGAGATCCTCCGCGGTGGTGCGCCCGGGCCGGTCGGCCCGCAGCCACACGTCGTACTGGTCGTCGGCCTCCTTGTAGTTGCCGACAATCTCGCCGCCCACCAGCGACCGCAGCGCAGCCGCTATGTCCTCCACGCGCAGGCCAAACTGGCTGGCCTTCTCGCGATCAATGTGGACCTGCAGCTCAGGCTTGCGGTTGGACAGGGTCGTGTCCACGTCCAGCATGCCCGGATTCGTGCGCAGGGCCGCGACCAGACGATCGGAATACTCCGTGAGCTTCGCCAGATCGGGCCCGAGCAGGTTGAGCGAGAGATCGCCACCGCGACCGCCACTGCCCAGCGCGCCGATGCGCTGCACGCCAGATCGCACGTCGGGATAATGCGCCATGATCCGCCGCGCCTCCTTCATGACCTCATCCTGCGACCAGTGGCGGCTCCGGCCGAGGATCTGGGCCGTGTGGCTGCCGAGTTCCGGCAGGCGGCAGTAGATCGACGCCTGGGTCACGTCGCCCTCACCCTTGCCGATACGTCCGCTGGTGGGGCCGATGGTGATCGTGGTGTCGGTCACGGCCGGCTTCGGATCGCCGGCCATGCGGATGGTTTTCAGTTCCGCCTCGATCTCGCCGCAGATCGCGGCGGTGCGGTCCAGGCTGGTGCCCTCGGGCATCGTCATCGCGACCTCGAACTCGCTGGAGTCATCCAGCGGCAGGAAGGTGAACTTGCTGGCCGGCAGCAGCCAGAAGAGCGACGCCACGCACAGGCCGCAGGCGCTCATCACCACCCACCGATGACGGAGGCTCCAGCGCAGCACGTACAGATACTTGTCCGAAAGCCAGCGCATCAGCGGGCCACCGTGGGCCTTTTTCTCGCGCAGCTTCGGGTCGTCGGTGTGCTTCAGGAAACGCGACGCCAGCATCGGTGTGAGCGTGAAGCTGACGAAGAGCGAGACGAGAATCGAGAAGGCCACCGTCAGGCCGTAGCTGGAGAAAAACAGGCCGGTGCGGCCCTTCATGAACGCGAGCGGAATGAAAATCACGACCAGGGACAGCGTGGTCGCGACCACTGCGAGGGCGATCTCGCGCGTGCCGGCCAGCGCCGCCTCAAAGGCCGAGCAGCCGCGCTCCTCCATCACGCGATGGATGTTCTCCAGCACGACGATGGCGTCGTCGATCACGACACCAACCGAGAACGTGAGGCCGAGCATCGTCGAGTTGTTGAGCGTGAAGCCCATCCACTTCATCAGCGTAAACGTGGCGATGACGCTGACCGGGATGGCGATGCTCGCGATGAGGGTGCCGCGCCAGTCATGCAGGAAAAGGAAGACCGTCAGCGCGACCAGGATCATGCCCAACACCAGGTGGAACGACACCTCGTCGAGGTTCCGCAGGATGAACCGGGACTGGTCGCGCACGATGTCAATCTGCACATCTGCGGGCAAGGTGGGGCGCAACTGGTCCAGCCGTTCCTTGATCGCGGCGATGAGCTTCACCGAGTTCGAGCCGCTCTGCTTGCGGATGACCAGGGTGACCGCGTTCACGCCGTTCAGGCGCGACAGCGTGCGCGGCTCCTCGACGCCGTCGGTCACGGTCGCGACCTGCTCCAGGTAGATGGGCTGGCCGTTGCTGTTGGAGACGATGAGCCGTTTGAAATCCGCCACCTTTTCCAGCCGGCCCAGCGTGCGCAGCACCAGCTCACGTGAGCCCTGGTCCACGCGACCGCCGGGGACCTCGACGTTCTGCGCCGCGAGCGCGTCCCGCACATCCTCGACGGTGAGGTTGAAGGCCCGCAGCCGGTCGGTGTCCACCGCAACCTGCACGGCACGCGTGCGCGAACCGATGATGCTGATCGCGCCGACATCGGGAACGGTCTCGAGGTTCTGCTTGAGCTGCTTGTCGGCGATGTAGGTGATCTCACGCAGCTCGCGCGGGGCGCTGATGGCGACCATGATCACCGGCGACGCATCCACCTCGAACTTGTCCACGATGGGTGGATCAATCCCGGGCGGCAGCCGGGCCAGGATGGAATTCACCTTGTCCCGCACGTCCTGCGCGGCGAGGTCACGGTTACGGTCGAGCAGGAACGTCGCCGTCACCGACGAGATGCCCTCGCGGCTGGATGAACTCAGTTCGTCGAGCCCCTCGACGGTGTTGATGATCTCCTCCACCGGCTTGGTGACCGAAGTTTCCACCTCCTCCGGCGAAGCACCGCGCAGGGTGGTTGTGACCGTGATGATGGGCAGCTCGACGTTCGGGATCTGATCCACGCCGAGATCGCGGAAGGCTGACCAGCCGACCACGAGCAGCAGCACGTTGAGCATGGTCGCGAAGACCGGCCGGCGGATGCACAGGTCGGCGAGGCCGAGACCCGGTGCCTGGATCTTGGCGGAGGGCTGGTCGGGAGCCGGGTTCATTTCGCAGCCGAGGTGATGCCCGCCGTTTTGGCCGCCTCCCGGATCACCACCGTCTTGCCATCGCTGAGCTTGGTCTGACCGCTGGTGACGACCAGTTCGCCCGCCTTGAGGCCGGACAGCACCTCCTGCCGTCCGTCTTTCACGCGGCCCAGCTTCACCGGGCGGGACTTCGCCACGTTGCCCTCGACGACAAACACGCGGGTCACCCCGAAGAGTCCCACGGCGGACTCCAGCGGGATCATGACCGCCGGGACACCGCGCTGGAGGATGAGCTCACCCCGGGCAAACGTCCCGGCCTTGAGCCGGCGTTCCTCATTGGGGACCAGCGCGCCGAAGGCGAACGCACGGGTGGCGGCGTTCACCTGCGGCGAGATCAGATAGACCTTGCCGGTGAATTTTTCGCCGGGATACGCATCCACCGTGAACTCGACCGGCAGCTCCTTCTGCACGTCGGCGGCGTAACTTTCGGGCGCCTGCACGATGAACTTGAGGGTCGCGTCATTGACTAGGCGGAACATCGGTTTGCCCTTCTGCATGAAATCGCCCTTGGTCGCAATCCGCTCGGCGACGGCACCGTCAAAGGGCGCGCGCACGTGCGAATGGGCGAGATCCAGCTCCGCCACCCGCTTGGCCGCATCTGCCGCCGCGACCGCGGCGCGCGCGTTGTCGTCGGCCGTCTTGGCGGTATCGAGGTCCGCCGGGGAGGCGACGCCGGTATGCTGCAGCTCGAGCTGCCGGGCAAGTTCGTGATCCGCATTGGCGGCGGTGGCCCGCACCTGTTCCAGCTTCGCGGCGGCCTGGTTGGCCAGCGCCGCGTAGGTGTCGGTATCGATCAGCGCGATCTCCTGCCCGTCCTTCACCCGGTCACCAAATTCAACCCCGGTTTTCTGCACCACGCCTTCGACCTCGGCGGCCAGCATCGCCTCGTCCCGGGCGAACAGCGTGCCGACGACCGGCAGCGTGCGGTCGAGCGGCACCAGCTCGGCGGCCGTGACGGTAACGGTCACAGCCGTGCCACCGGGGGCTGTCGCCGCCGATTTCGGGTCTTCGGCCAGGGCCACCAGACACAGGCATAGTAATGGAAGACTGCGCTTCATGGGGTGCTTAAACGGAAAGGCAAGGTTGGCGGACGGAATGGCAACGACAAGCTTCAATGAATTTTCCACCGGGTGGGCCCCTTCCCAAACGGCTTGCGTTCGCGGGCGACGCATCCGGTAATCAGCCCGTGCCGCGAGCCAAGAGTAATACCGAAGAGAGCAGCCCCAATCGCTCCGCCGAGATGTGGGGCCTGTTCCTGCTGGGCTTGGGGGTGGTGCTGCTGCTCGCACTGGTCTCCTACGACCGCAACGACCTGGGCCAGGTCGCCCAGCCGCCGAACAGCCCGCCCCACAACTGGCTCGGCCGCCTGGGAGCCTACATCGCCTTCTTCCTCAGCTTCAGCCTTGGTGCCGGGGCCTATGTGCTGGTGGCGCTGCTGCTCGGTTTCGGCCTGGCGAGGTTTGTCCCCGCGCTCGGCTATTTGCGGCAGGGCTGGCGCGCACCGCTTGCCGGCTTTGGACTGCTGACGGCGTGCCTGGGGTGCTTCGACCTCATCACCGTTTACGGGCTGCGGCTGGGCACGACGGGCAACACCAATGGCGCGGGCGGCCTGCTCGGCCACCAGTTAAATGATGCCATCACCTACCTGGTGAACACGCCTGGCGCGATCCTGCTCTACGGCCTGCTCTATCTGCTCTCCCTGGCCGGGCTCGCCAACGTCCATTTCATCGACCTGGTCAAACGCATCTTCGTCCGCGAACCCAAAAACGAGGACGAACGGCTGGCCGCGGAGCAGGCTGCCTTGGCGAAAGAGGCGAAGGAGCTGGCGAAGCAGACCCGGCAGCTGGAGGAACAGGCGGCCCGCGAAGCCAAGGCGAAAACCCCGAAACCGGTGAAGGCTGCGCCCGCCGCCGCCACTCCCACCCCGGCTTCCGCCACCTCCGACGCCGCCAAGCCCACGCTGGGTCCGGACATGAAGCCGGTACCGGAACCGAAGTTCCAGGACAACAGCCAGCCCAAGCCCCTTGCGGACTCCGCCCCGGTGGGTGATGGCCTGGTCATTTCCGGCAAGGAACTGGCCGCCAACAGTCCGACGAATGCCATTCTCGGCCGCAAGGCAGCCCTCAAGCCGGCCGAACCGCCACCTGCCGCTGACGACTGGAAGCCGGGGCAGGCGGATGCCGCTGCGGAAGCGCCGGAACCTGAGGACGACGTCCCCACGCCGAAAGAGGACGAAGAGGACGAACTGCCTGCCATCGTTCCCCTGCCTTCCCCCGTTTCGGGCGGAAACCTCGTGCGCGGCAAAATGCAGCCGCGCAAACCACGCCCGATCACGGTCGCCAGCACGCCGATGATCGACGGCTACTGCCTGCCTTCGCTCGACCTGTTGAACCGCCCCGACCTCACGGTCAAATCCACCGAGACCAAGGAGGACTATCTCGCGAACTCGCGGCTGATGGTGCAGACGCTCGCCCAGTTCGGCATCGAGGTCTTCCCCGGCGACATCACGCGCGGGCCGACGATCACGCGTTACGAGCTGCACCCGTCCGCTGGCGTGAAGCTCGAAAAGATCACGGCTCTCACCAACAACCTCGCCGCCGCGCTGAAGGCCGAACGGCTGAACGTGCTCGCACCCATTCCCGGGAAGTCCTCGGTCGGCATCGAGGTGCCCAACGCGGTGAAGACCAAGGTCATCATGCGCGACCTGCTGGAATCGCCGGAATGGAACAATTCCAAGGCGCGCATCCCGCTCGCGCTGGGCAAGGACGTTTACGGCCACCCGATCATCGCCGATCTCGCCGAGATGCCGCACGTGCTGATAGCCGGCAGCACCGGCTCCGGCAAATCCGTCTGCATCAACACCATCATCGCGTCGCTGCTCTACAAGTTCGGGCCCGACCAGCTGCGCTTTGTGATGATCGACCCCAAGGTCGTCGAGCTGCAGCAGTACAACGCCCTGCCGCACCTGGTCGTTCCCGTCGTCACCGATCCGAAAAAGGTCATCCTCGCGCTGCGCTGGGTCGTGAACGAGATGGAGAAGCGCTACCAGATCTTCGCCAAGGTCGGGGTACGCAACATCAAGGGCTTTAACGACCGTCCCAAGGACAAGCCGCTGCCGGTCGCCGAGCCCGAGCTGCCGCTGATGGCCAAGAAGGAGAAGCTCGAGCCCGGCGCGGAAGGCTTCGCGGTCGAGGTGGACGAGCAGATCGTCGTGCCGCGCGACGACGATATCGTCATTCCGGAGAAGCTCAGCTATGTCGTCGTGATCATCGACGAGCTGGCGGACCTCATGCTGGTCGCGCCCGCCGACGTCGAGATGGCCATCGCCCGCATCACGCAGATGGCGCGGGCCGCCGGCATCCACTGCATCGTCGCCACGCAGCGGCCTTCCGTGGATGTCATCACGGGCGTCATCAAGGCGAACATCCCGGCGCGCATCGCGTTCCAGGTCGCCGCGAAGGTGGACTCGCGCACGATTTTGGACCAGATGGGCGCGGACAAGCTGCTGGGCAAGGGCGACATGCTCTACCTGCCGCCCGGCAGCGGAAAACTGACCCGCGCGCAGGGTGCGCTCATCACCGATCAGGAGATCGAGCAGCTGGTCGAGTTCATCGCCAAACAGGGCAAGCCCAGCTACGAGCCGGAAATCCACCAGCGCCTCCAAAGCACGCCGAGTTCGATGGGCTCGATGTCCCTCGATCCCGAGTCCGACGTGAGCGATGCGGACGAGGAACTGATCCAGAAGTGCATTGAGGTGATCCGCTCGGAGAAGAAGGCCAGCGTGTCGCTGCTGCAGCGCCGTCTGAAACTCGGCTACGGCCGTGCTTCACGCCTGATGGATGAACTGGAAGATCGCGGCGTCGTCGGCCCGAGCAAGGGTGCGGAACCCCGCGACATCCTCCTCGACCTCGACGGCCAGGGCTACGACGGCGGCGGGCAGAGCATGGTGTGAGACTTACCGTCGGGTTGGGCTGGCGCGCTGCGCCGGCCCCGTCGCCGAGCGAAGCGTCAGGCGACGGAACGAACGCCTGCAAGGTACGTCTGCGAACGGAGCGCGAGTCTGTGACTCGCAGCAGCGTACCTATGTTTGGGGCGCCTGCGCTCCGCCGCCTCCTGATCGCAATCTTTATCTCAACCTTATTCTCTCCGCCGCCGTGCTGGCGGACGGACGTTGCTGCGGGTCATCGACCCGCGCTCCGCCTCCTTTTCACGGAGCCACGTTCAGGTCGAACTCCAGACGCGTCAGGGTGCCGTCGCGCTCGTTGGTGATCTCCATGTCCTTGAGCTGATAGATACCGTCCACCTTCTTCACACTGCCCACGCTGAACTCCTTCACCAGCCTGCCCTGCGCATCGTAGGCCTCGGCGATGAGCGGCTGCCGGTGTTCCAGGTCTATCCATGAGCGCACGCGCTCATAGCCGGGAGCACCCGGCAGGGTGCTTTCCAGGATGCGGCAGGGACGGCCCAGACGCATCTCCGGCTTGTCCTTCCGGATGATCCTCTGGCCGGGCCAGTGGAGGAAGTCGAGACCGAGATCGCCCACCCAAAAATCCGAACCGGCGAAGGGCGTGGCCCCGGCTTGCGACCCGATCGGCCGGGGGGTACCGGCCGGCTGACCGACGGCCGACCGGCTGATTTCATAGGTCGGCGCCATTCCGGGCGGATGCGTGATGACCAGCGTCTCGTTCGTGGCGCCGGTCTTCGCCTCGTACGACATCTGCCAAGTGTCTTCGCCGGCGTTCACCAGCGTGCGAATGGTCAGCGGGACGCTGACGCGTTTGCCGCCCGCGTCGCGAACCCGGAGAATGCCGGAATTGGTGAAGCTGTGGGTCGGACGCGAGGCGCACACTTCCGCCGCCAGGCTCTGGCCTTCGAGCACATCGGGATCCGGAGCGCCCAAGGAGCGCATCTGGGAAGCAGCACCAAGCGCCAGCGCGGCCAGCGTGGCACGAGAGAAAAACCTGGAGTACGACTGGGTCATGCGAAAATGGTGAGCGATCGGTCAACGATCCTTGAGAATCACCTGCGGCCGTTCCCCGCGACGACCGCGGATGATCAGGCCGGGCGGAGGCGGACCGGAGGGGGAGGTGCAGCCGCAATGCGTGTCCTTGTGGAAGGAAAACCGGCGCGGACGGAAGCGCCGCCAGAGGAGTATCCCGGCGGTCAGCGCGACCACCCCGAGGGCCGCTGGTTGCTGCCAATCCATGCCCTAAAGCTCGCCGTGCGGGAACGGAAGTCAACGCCGCTTCGGCCAGGTCATAATCGCAATCTTAATCGCCTCGCGGCCATTCGTGTCGCACGAAGAGGAGCAAGAGCAAGATCAGGATCACGATTATGACCCGGTCACTGCCTCCAAGGCCATTGACGCCACCCGGCCCCTCCCGGTCTATTGACGCCTGTGAACCTTCTTCGTCTCGCATTGCTGCTGGCCCTGGCGGGGCTGGCGGCGACCGGCTGCGCGAAAAACCGGCAGCCCCGGGTTTCCAACGAACCCCTGAAGGCCGAACAGGTGCGCTCCCGGGATGCCGGCACGGCCAAGGTGCTGCGGGTGGAAGAACGCCTGCGCTTCGTGGTGCTCGACTATTCGCTCAACCCCATTCCGCCTTTCGGCACCAAACTCGAGGTGGAGCGGGACGGGCAGAAAGTGGGCGAATTGAAGGTTACCGGGCCGGCCAGCGGGGTTACCACCGCCGCGGATATCGTCAGCGGGACCCTCCAACCGGGCGATTTGGCCCGTCCCCAGTAGCCTCAAGGGATTTCAATTGGTGTTTGACCGGGTTTTCGGCAGCCCGATAGCCTACCCCGCTCCTAGTAAAACGGTTAATCCGCTATGTTTGGCACTATTCGTAAGCATCAGCAATGGCTGTGGGTTGTGATCATCGCCGCCACCATTGTCAGTTTCGTCGCGTTTTTCAACCCGGCGCAAAACTCCCTGACCGGGTTCTTCAACGGCGGCGCGAACTATGGCCGCCTCGACGGCAAGCCCATCTCCCAGGATGCGCTACGCTCCTTCGGGCGGCAGGCGGAGCTGTTGGCGCATCTGCGATTCCCGGACGGGACGATCCCGGCGGGCTTCGATGTCACTGCCCTGGCCTACCAGCGCCTGTTCTTCGACTCCAAGCTCAAGGAATACGGCATCACCGTCAGCGACGAGGCGGTGGCCGACTGGATCCGCCAGAACCTGCCCAAGGACCAGAAGACCGGCCAGGTGAACTACGACGCGTTCGTTGACACCTTCCTCAAGCGTTTCAATTTCACCGAGACTGAATTCCACCAGTTCGCCCGGCAGGAGGTCGGCGTGCAGCAGCTCCAGCAGGTGGTGGTGGTTCCCGGTCAGCTCGTCACCCCCCGCGAAGCCCAGGAGGAATTCCGCCACAACAACGAGCAGGCCATTGCCAGCGGCGTCTTCTTCTCCGCTTCCAACCATGTCGCCGCCGTCAACCTCAACGCGGGTGCCATCGCACAGTTCTTCACCAACCAGATGGCCAACTACCGCATCCCCGAGCGCACCGTGATCAGCTACGTTCAGTGGAATGCCGACCACTACCGCACCAATGCGGAGGCGGCGCTCGCGAAGGTGCCCGACTTGGCCGCGAGAATTGAATCCGCCTACCAGCAGCGCGGTGCCGATGCCTTCCGCGACAAGGATGGCAACGTGATGGCCAAGCCGGCCGCCCTGCTCAGCATCCGCCAGCAGGCGGTGGACAGCCAGGCACTGGGCGAGGCGGCCCGCGCCGCCCGCGACTTCGCCAACGAACTTTATGCGCTGGAGCCGGTGAAGCCGGAGAACCTGGCCACCGTGGCCGCGAAGTACGGCCTGGCCGTGCAGCAGACCCAGCCCTTCAGCGAGTCTGAACGTGTCGCCGGACTGGAAGACGCCCCCGCCCTCCTTCGGGAAGCCGCCCGGCTCACCCCCGACCAGCCGTTTACCAAGCCGGTCGAAGGCGCTCATGCCGTCTATCTCGGCGCCCTCCAGCGCCACCTGCCCAGCGAGCTTCCGACGCTCGACAGCGTGCGCGCCCGGGTCACCGCCGACTACCGCCGCGTGAAGTCCATCGAGGCCGCCCATGCCGCCGGCGAGGCCTTCGGCACCGCCGTCAATGCGGCCCTGGCCCAGGGCAAGACGTTCGAGGCCGCGGCCGCCGCGCAGAATGCCAGGGTGGTGGAGCTGGCTCCCTTCTCCCTCGTCACCCAGTCCCTGCCCGGCCTGGACCCCCGCGTGGGCCTCGCCGTGATCAAGGACACCGCCTTCAACCTCAAGCCCGGTGCCGCCAGCCGCTTCATCCAGACTCCCGATGGCGGGTTTGTGCTGTTCCTCAAGGAACGCCGCCCCGTGGATGCCGCCCTCGTGACGGCCGGCCTGAAAGGCTTCATGGAAGAACAGCGGCAGCAGCGCCGCGAAGAGGCGTTCAGCGCGTGGTATCAGGCGGAGTTCAAGAAATCCGGTCTGGAAGCCCTGCTGAAGCAGCGGAAGGGCGACCCATCACCCTGACATGAAACCGGCCTCGCCGGTCATCAAGCTCTCGTCGCCCGCCACGCGCGAGTTCTGGGAGATCGAAGTCCTGTTCGAGGACGCCCAGCTGCTCGCGATCAGCAAGCCCGCCCGCCTGCTGACCTCGCCCGACCGCTACGACCCCAACCGGCCCAACCTCATGCGGCTGCTGTTGGACGGCGTCGCGGCCGGCAAACCGTGGGCGAAAGAGCGCGGTCTCACCTACCTCGCCAACGCGCACCGGCTCGACTTCGAGACCACGGGCATCCTGCTGCTGGCGAAAGACCGACCCTCGCTGGTCACGCTGGCCAATCACTTCGGCTCGGAAACGCCGCACAAGCGCTACCTCGCGCTCGTGCGCGGCACGCCGGAGGCGGATGAGTTCACCGTGGACCAGCCGCTGGCCCAGGATAACTACGAGATAGGAAAAATGCGCGTCTCGCGCACCGGCAAGAAGTCGGTGACGGATTTCCGGGTGGTGGAAAGATTCACCGGCTGCACGCTGCTGGAATGCCGGCCCCGTACCGGCCGCACCCACCAGATCCGCGTCCACCTGAAGTACGCCGGACACCCCATCTACGGCGACATGGTGTACGACGGCGAGTGGCTGCTGCTCTCGGTGATCAAGCGCGGCGATTACCGGCTGAAACCCGGCCGCGAAGAACGGCCGTTGATCGGCAGCCTGGCCCTGCACGCCGCGCAGCTCGATCTGCCGCATCCGGCCACCGGTGCCCCAGTGCATATCGAGGCCCCGACACCGCGCGAATTTAATGTGGCGCTTAAGTATCTTCGCCGGTATGCCCGGCCCGAAGGCATACCCGGTGAAACCTCCACTCCGGCTAATCCCGGCGAAGCGGAGTAAGTCGTCACGCAACTGCCTTCCGTCCAACTTTCTTGGTACGGTCGGCCTGGAGCGGGCCATTCGGGCGCTCAAAAACTGCTCGCCGCTGCGCCCCGCCTGACGCAGATTGCCGTCCCGTTTCCGTCGGGCTCAGAGTCTGTTCCATTCATGAAAGCGAAGATCGTCATCACACCGAAAAAGGCCGTCCTGGATCCCCAGGGCAAGACCGTGCAGACCGCCCTCGAACACATGGGCTACGCCGGCGTCGCCGCCGTCCACGTGGGGAAATACATCGAGATCGACCTCCAGCCCGGAACCGACAAGGCCGCCGCCACGACGGCGCTGAACGAGGCCGCGCACAAGTTCCTCAGCAATCCGGTGATCGAGGATTACCGCCTCGAGATCGTGGATTGACCCGGCCGAACTACAGAAGGCCGTACGGATGTCGCCCGCTCATAACTCATAACTCGCCACTCGCAACTCGCAACTCCCCTTGCACTTCGCCGTTCTCCAATTTCCCGCCAGCAACTGCGACCAGGACTGCGTCCACGCCATCCGCTCGCTCGGGCACACGTCCGAGCTCGTCTGGCACAAGGACACCGCGCTCGGCCAGGCCGACGCCGTGATCGTCCCCGGCGGCTTCAGTTACGGCGATTATCTCCGCTGCGGGGCCATCGCGCGCTTCAGCCCGGTGATGCAGGCCGTCCAGCAGTTCGCCAAGGATGGCGGCCTGGTGCTCGGCGTCTGCAACGGCTTCCAGATCCTGTGCGAGGCGGGCCTGCTGCCCGGTGCGCTCGTGCGCAACCGCGACCTCCAGTTCCATTGTGAACAGGTCTTCCTCAAGACGGACAATTTCGCCACGCCGTTCACCAGCGCCATTCCGCGCGACCAGGCTTTGAAAATCCCCATCGCCCATGGCGAAGGCTGCTATTTCGCGGATGCCGGGACGCTCGCGAAGCTCCAGGCCAACGGCCAGATCCTCTGGCGCTATTGCGACGCCGGCGGCGCGGTGACCGAGGCGGCGAACCCGAACGGCTCGCTGCTCAACATCGCCGGCATCGCCAACGAGCGCTTCAACGTCGCCGGCCTCATGCCCCATCCCGACCGCTCCTGCGAGTCCATCCTTGGCAGCACGGACGGCAAGTTCATTTTCGAGAGCATGATTGCCGCGCTCCAGCAGCGCGGGGCGGCAGAGGCGGCGTAGGCCGGCCTATTGCTTCGTTGGAATCTCCGGCAACTGGATCATGGGCACGTGCCCCGTTTCCGGCCGCGTGAACGGCTCGCCGAACTTCGTGGAGCCCGGCACAAACCCGCCGTGGGACAGGAAGAACCGTCCGTCCTCGACACCCATGAAGCGGTCCAGCCGCGCGGAACGCCCGGTGGGATCATGACTGAATGTTGCCGTGGTCAGCTCGGACCAGGCTCCGTTCGTGGTCTGGATCCACTGCGCGCCGTAAAGCGCCTTGCGGCGGAGGTAGCCATTCCCGTCCCAGAAATCCTCGCTGAAGCTGTGCAGTCCACGCAGGTATGCCCCGTCCTTCGGGGCCTTGAAGCTGGCGATGAGCATCCAGCGCTGCTGTTCCGGCTGGAACCAGTAGCCGCTGTATACCGTATGGTTCGTGTCCGTGGGCTTCGCCGTGACCACGAAGCGTTGTGGCTGCCCGGTCTTCCATGGATAGACCAGATGGCTGTGACCGCCCGTGCCTTCGTTCCCAAAGTCGGAGGCAAACACGCCCTCGCCCTTCGCCAGGAGCTGCACCCGGTTTTCCGGCTCCACCTTGGCCCGGTCCACCGCCTCGTTGCCGCTGTCCCAGACGCTGAAGATGATCCGCCGTTCCTGCCGGCTGTTGACCTGCATGCCGAGATAGCCGCGCCGCCAGCCGCAGGCCATGTAGAAGGTGGCCACGGGATCCTCGACCGCCGTGACCTCGACATGGAAGGCGGTGATGGCCGCATTGGTGGGCGTCGGATAGGCGAGATGCACGGAGGCGGCATTGCGACGCGGCTCCCGGTTGAAGTGCGCACCAGCAGCCGCCGGGCCGTCCAGCAACAGCCCGTCAATGTCCCCAAACGTCTCACCCGAGGCGCCGACTGACTCCAGCTCAAAGCGGGTGTAGCCGTTGGTCCCCACCATCAGTTCACCAAAGCGTGCCGTCACGACCCGCTCCATCCCGCGCCCGGAAATGTTGGCCAGGCGGACCTCGTTGCCCACGGTGAGCTTGAACCAGGAAGTCTGGTTCGTTGGGAGCCGCAGCGTGACGCCGGCCAGGATCTTGCCGGCGGTCTGGAACTCACCGAACCACAACACCTTTTGCTTGGCATCCTTCCATCCCTGGATGCCGTGCTCTGCGGACACCTCGGCGGCATTGGGATCGGGGTCAAGGTAGGCGGTGAAAGCCGGGACCCGGAGCGCCGCCAGCGCCGGCCAGATGATGGCACCGGACGCGAACAGCCAGAGAAGCAATCGAGGAATCATGCAACACAGGCATCCAAGCAGATTGAAAGTGGCGAAGCAGCCCCCGATTCGTAGAGCTCAGGGGTCATGGCCCAGCCATGGGTTCAAACTCAAAGGTTTCGAGAGAGTGGGAGGGGCGTTGCTGAGTTCGTCAACGTTTGGTATGTTCGACGCATGAAGGTGGTGGTCGAACTGCCTGAAGGCCTGCTGGAACATCCGCAGGACGCCAGCCGCGAAATCGTGCTGGAACTCGCGCTGAGCGCCTTTGCTCGCGGCCGGATTTCGCGGCACACGTTGCGCGAGCAAATCGGGCTGGACCGCTGGTCACTGGACACCTTGCTCGCCGAACGCGGGCTGAAGCCGTCATTCACGCTGGCCGAGGCTGAGGCGGATGTGGCGACCCTGACCCGCGTCCTTTCATGATGGCAGTTGTTTCCGACACGACCCCGCTCAACTACCTGGCAATCATCGGCTGCGAGGAAATTCTCTCGCAGCTTTTTGCGGTAGTGCTCATCCCGCCTGCCGTGCAAAAGGAGATGCTGCACCCCCACGCGCCCGCTGCCGTCCAGACATTGGCCCGCCGTCCGCCAGCCTGGCTCAAGGTTCAGGCACCGACCCAGACCGTCATCGTTGCTGACCTCGATGACGGAGAACGGGAGGCGATCACTCTCGCGCTGGAGTTGGGCCATGGGGCGTTGCCGCTCGACGAACATGAAGGCCGGGCAGAAGCCGCCCGACGTGGACTGGCCACGGTTGGCACCATCGGCCTGCTGCTCAAAGCTGCCGAAATGGGGCTGGTTGATCTCCCGACCGTGGTGGTCCGTCTGCGGCAGACGAGTTTCCGAGCCGCGCCTTCGCTGTGGCAGCGACTGGAAAAAAAGTGAGCGTCTGACGATGGTTTCCAATTCATCCCATCGAGCGCAATCGGTTCCGCCCCGGGTTTTCAAAACTTCGCAAGTCTCCTGAAACCATACGCTCACCGCATTTGGATGTTTGCTTGCAGACGTCCACGCACTACTCGTTAGCGCGATCTATGCCGGTGGAATTCAAAGACTATTACGCGACCCTCGGGGTGCCGCGCACAGCCACGGAAGACGAGCTCAAAAAGGCCTTCCGCAACCTTGCCCGCAAGTACCACCCGGACGTGGCCAAGGACAAGAAAGGTGCCGAGGAGAAGTTCAAGGAGATCAATGAGGCCTACGAGGTCCTGAGCCATCCCGAGAACCGGAAGAAGTACGACACGCTCGGCGCGAACTGGAAGCAGGGCGCGGGCTTTCAGCCGCCGCCCGGCTGGGACGCCGGTCCCAACGGTGGCGGTGGCCCCCGCCGAGGCCGGTCGCGGACGCCCGGCTCGCCGGAGACGGAGTTCCAATTCGATGGCACGGGTTTCAGCGACTTCTTCGAGCAGTTTTTCGGAAGCAACGGCCGGATGCACGGCTTTGCACCCGACACCGACGGCAGAGCGAGCTTCGCCCGGCGCGGCCAGGATGTCGGAGGCGACCTGGCAGTTTCACTGGATGAGGCGCTGCACGGAGCCGTGCGGTCAGTCTCGTTGCGCAGTGAGAACCCGGAGACGGGCGAAACGACCACGCAGGAGTTCAAGGTGCGCATCCCGGCCGGCGTGCAGGATGGCCAGCGTATCCGGGTCGGCGGCAAGGGCGGCGCCGGCACAGGTGGCGCGGCGGCCGGCGATCTGATTCTTACGGTGCATTATAGTGCCCATCCCGATTTCCGGGCGGTGGGCGCCGATTTGCACAGCGACCTGGAACTGGCTCCTTGGGAGGCCGTGCTGGGCGCAACTATCAGCGTCCCCACGCTCGACAGTTCGGTGACTCTGAAGGTTCCGGCGGGCACCAACAACGGCCAGCAACTCCGCGTGCGCGGTCGAGGCCTGCCCAAGGGCACCGGCACGGACAAGGGGGACCTTTATGTGATCCTGGTCGTGAAGCTGCCCGCAAAACTCACCGACGAGGAACGCACGCTTTGGGACCAGCTGGCGAAGGTCTCCGCCTTCAATCCGCGCACCGACTGAACCCGCCCGCGCGCACCTTGGTCGGCGCGCGCGAGCGGAGGATTCACCGCTTGGCGGGTCCCTCGTGGCTGGTAGCCAGATATGCCAGCACGGACGCGAGCTCCTTGTCCCCCAGTGACTCAAAGCCGGTGGGCATGATGGACTGGTTCGATGATTCAAGGCTCGCGATCTCCTTGCGCTGGACAACGTGCTTCTGGCCGGTGAGATCCGTCAGCTCCACGCTGGTCTGCGTTTCCGCATCCAGACGTCCGGCGTAGGTGTCACCGGCTTTCGTCGAAAGATTCCACAGGCGGTAGTTCGCCTCGACCGATCGGTTCGGGTCGAGGATGTCGGTGAGGATGTCCGCCTTCGGACGCGCACCGACGCCGGTCAGCTCCGGCCCGATGCTCGCGCCGGCCCCGTTGAACTTGTGGCAGACGGCACAGTTCTTCGTGAAGGCCTCCTTGCCGCGCGCCACATCACCCTCGAGCTCGGCGGCGGGCAGGAATTTCTTCACGACTTCCGCACGGTCGGCCGAGATGGCCTGGCCGCCGTTGGCCAGTTCAGCCGCGCGGCGGGCGATGCCAGAATCGCGGCTGGAGCGGAGCTGCTGCCAGCTCTCGGGGCCCAGATCGTTGCGCAGGATTGCGCCGCTCGCGAGGGCATCGAGCAGCGTACCAGTCCACTCTGGCCGGCGGAGCAAGGCGCCGATCGCGCCGCGTTTCTGGCCCGTGGAAAGGCGCGACCAGGCACCAATGATTTCACCGGCGGTCGTGGGCTGCTTGCTCTCCGAGAGCGCATTCAGCATCCCACCGCCAAACATGGGCGCGGCTTGCGGCGTGACCTGTTCAAGGACGGCTTTGACAGTGTCAGCCGTATCGGCGAGACGAACCAGATTCCGGGCGGCGGTCAGGCGCGCGGCATCCGCCAGCGAGCCGTCGGCCAGCTGAGCCCGCAGGTTCTTGATCGACGTGGCGAGCTGGTCAGCAAAGAGATCCAGTGCGCCCCACTTCTGGGCGAGCACGAGCAGCTTGTCGCGCGACGAGGGTGCGAGCGCCTTCATCGTATCGGTGAGCTTCGTCCGGTTCTCATCACCCAGATCGGGTTTGCGGCCCTCCGGCCAGCCAGCGGCCATTCCGTCGAGAATGGACGCGGCAGTGGCGGGTGCGAGATTGGGCAGAGCCGCCACCGCATCGCATACATTGTCGGGAGTCGCACTGGCATAATGCCGCGACACGACACGAAAGGCCTCACTGGCGGCATCGGGAAAGGCGTCCGCATTCGCGAGCACGGCTTTGCCGAAGCCACCGAGATGATGCGCCCCGGCCGCCGTGGCCGCCTCGCGCAGCCAGCGATCGTTGGCATTTGCCGGCACCCGCAGCAATTCGGCCACGGCACCGCCCGCCGCCTCGTTGTCGGGCATCTCCGCCAGCGCCAGCAGCGCAGCCAGCCGCACCTGTGCATCGGCATCCGCCAGCGCGCCAGAATCCAGCAGGGCGGCCTCCGACTCCTCGTTGCGTGGTAGCACTCCAATCGCCGCCCGGCGCACTCCTGCGCTGGGATGCTTCAGGGCCGCGACCGCCTCGTCGCCGACTGCGCCGAGGCCGCTTAGCGTCCAGAGCGCATGAATCGCCCCGACATTAAGCCCAAGCTCGTCCACCGAGCGGTCCTTCGTGAGCGCGACGAGCGCCGGCACGACATCCTTCTGGCCCCGACCCACCAGCAGCCGCTGGGCGTGGAAACGCCAGAGCTGATTGTCGGTCTTCAGCGCGGCCACCAGCGCGGCCGGAGCGGCTTTGGCGAGCTGCGGTGCCTGCGTGGGTGTGCCAGTGTTGGAGGTCACGCGGAAGATGCGTCCGTGGTGCTTGTCGCGAAGCTTCGTCTCGTAGGCGTTGCCCTTGCCGTTCTTGAAACCCTGCGGCACCGGGTTGTGCTGCACGATGTAGTTGTACCAGTCGATGACCCACACCGCTCCGTCGGGGCCGACCTCGGCCACGATCGGCGCACACCATTCATCATCGCTGGCGAGGAAGCTGCCGAGGTTCACGGCCTTGTAATCCGCGCCATTGCCCTCCAGACGGAAATAACCGATCAGGTGTCCAGTCGGCTCGCAGACGAAGGAGATTTTGTTCCAGAACTCCTTTGGAAACGCGCGGGCCGTGTAGAGGGCGTGACCTGCACCCGCCGTGTACATGCCGTGCTGGTCCACCTGCCGCACCTTGTCGGTGATGGGGTAGAACGCCTGCGAATCGGCAATCGTCTCCATCCGTGATGCACTCCAGCCAGTCACGGCCTCGTAGAAACGGTTCGGGATGGCCATGTACCAGCTCGCGTTGCGGTTCGCGGTGGAGCCGAAGACCGTGCCATCCTCGCTCAGACCGAGTCCCCAGGTGTTGTTGTTGCTGGAGCGGAGGTATTCGAGCGCCGAACCGTCGGCCTTGAAACGGTACACGCCCTGGCCGAACTCCTGACTTCATGGTGGTGAAACAGGCTGACAGCAGATGGGCGTGATTCTACCCGCCTCCCTCCGGAAGGCGATGAGCCTTTGCGCGAATTACATGAGCAATTTTCCCGGGGGTCGGCCCGCAGAATTTCAGCACGCGGTCCTTTGTGCGGACGCGCGGCGGCCTCAGCCGTAGCGGTCCGGGTTGAGCAGCGTGAGATCAAACTCCGGCTTTTCGCCGCTGAGGATTTCGCTGACCAGCCGCCCCGTGATCGGACCGAGGCTGAGGCCCATCATCGCGTGCCCCGTGGCAAGGGTGAGGTTGGCGTAGCGCACGGTGCGGCCCACGTAGGGCATGCCGTCGGGCGAGCATGGGCGCAATCCTCGCCACGGCTGGATGCCGGCGAAATCTTCCGGGGTGAATTTCGGATAATACTTTGAGGCGGCCTTGATGATGCCCTGCACCCGCACGGGGTTGATGTCCTCGTTCAACCCTGCGATCTCCATCGTGCCGCCGAAGCGCAGCGTACGGCCCATTGGCGTCACGGCAACGCGTGCCTCGGTGAAGATGGAGCAGATCTGCGGCAGCTCGCGCGGCTGCGGAAGGGTGAGGCTGTAGCCCTTGCCGGCCTGCAGCGGAATCTTCAGCCGCAAATCACGCGCGATCACGGGCGACCACGAACCACCGCACAGCACGAACTCCTCGGCTGTAAAATCGCCCGCCGTGGTCGTGACTCCCGCGATCCGGGAACCCTGCTGGTTGAATCCCGTGACCTCCGCATTCCAGACGAACTTCACACCAAACGCCTCCGCCTGCCGCTTCAACCCTGCCATGAACCGGCCCGGCGACAGGTGACAGTCCTTCGGGAAATATACCCCACCGGCGACATCCATCGTCACGTCGGGATCCAGTTTGGCGACCCCGGTCGCATCGAGAACCTCGGCCGGCACGCCGAGCGCATTGGCCTGGGCGGCATACATCGCCTCGTCATCGAGCGAGTGCTGCGTCTTGCACAGCATCACGAGGCCCTTCTGCACGAGTCCGAAATCCATGCCTGGCAGCGCGGCCAGATCCTCGAAGCAGGTCCGGCTCGCAAAGCTCAGGTCCCGGATCACCGGCGCGGCGCGCTGGACGTGTGCCGGCGTGGAGGCCTGCCAGAACTTCAGCGCCCAATCCAGCAACTCAAAATCGAGGCGCGGCTTGATGTAGAACGGCGACTCCGGGTTCCACATCCATTTCAGCCCAAGCGCAACCATGCCCGGCGCGGCGAGCGGCACGAAATGGCTGGGCACGACCATCCCCGCATTGCCGAAGGAACAGCCATCGTGCTGCTCGGGGCTGCGGTCAATCACCGTCACACGATGCCCGCATCGGGCCGCGTAATAGGCCGTACACAGGCCGATGACCCCGCCGCCAAGGATGATGATGTGCTTCGTGCCCGACATTGCCGTCGCAGCGTGGCCGGGCGCCCGCACCAAGTCTTGTCCCGAATCGGCAATCACCCCGGCAAAGCACGCATAATGCGGACGAGCTCGCCAGCCGGCTCCGTTCACCTTCCAGTAGCGGCGGATGGTTTGCCACAGGACACGCTTGGCAACCGGCTGGCATTTGGCCGACGGCTGGTTATCCTGCCCGCGTGAGCTCCCGCCCGCCCAAGATCCGGTTGCGCAAATTGCGTATCCTGGCGGCGGTCATCTTTGCACTGGGCAGTGTGGTTTGGTCGGCCTTTTCCATCGGGAACTGGTTCGCGGAGCAGGGACAATCCAATATACCGTGGACACCGCGCAGCCGCCCGCAACGTCCGCCGGAAATGGCCGATGCGCCGGTCACGAAGCCCGTCCTGGCGCAGGCGGCCTTTGCCAGCCGCCAGTCCACCGCCGGACTCACCAATGCCGCCGCACTTTTCAACACCACCGGCTTCTGGACCGTCCACCTGCAATTCACCCCGGAGCAGTGGGCAGCCATTGAACCGCACCAGATTCAGCCCCTGGAACAGCAACGCTTCGGCGGCCGGATGGACCTGCGCAACCCCGCCGCCAAACGGAACGGCCTGGCCGGGGTGCGCGGGGTGGAGTTTGAATGGGTCCATGCCGCCGTGGAATTCGAGGACCGCACGTTTGCCGACGCGGCGGTCCGCTACAAGGGCAACGGCACCTACCTGCGATCCCAGCACGGCACCAAGCGCCCGTTCAAAGTGGACCTCAACAAATACGACAAGACCAACGGGCTCGCCGAACGTACGACGCTGAACTTTGCCAACCTGGTCGCCGACGACTCGTTCATCCACGACGCGCTGGCCTACGAGATGTTCCGGGCCGCCGGAGTGCCCGCGCCCCGCACCGCCTACGCCCGTCTCTGGGTCACCACCGGCCAGGCCCCGCCGAGCTATCTGGGAGTTTATGAGCTGGCCGAGAACCTGGACGGGGATTTCGCGAAAGAACGCTTCGGCACGCGTCACGGTGCGATTTTCAAGCCGGTCACCCATGAGCTCTTCAGCGATCTGGGGGATGATTGGTCGGCCTATCAGGGCATTTACGACCCGAAGGGGAAGATTACCCCCGCGCAATCGGGACGGGTCATCGAGTTTGCCAAGCTGGTCGCCCACGCGGACGACGCCACCTTTGCCGCCCGGGTCGGCGAGTTCATCGAACTGGACGAGTTCGCCCGCTTCCTCGCCGGGATGGTCCTGCTGTCGAGCTACGACGGCTTCCTGAACAACGGCCAGAATTTTTACCTCTGGCTGAGCCCCGAAACCCAGCGGTTCCAGTTCATCCCCTGGGATCTCGACCATGCCTGGGGCGATTTCAGCGTCGCCGGTTCGCCCCCGAACCTGGCGCACGCCAGCATCTGGCATCCGTGGATGGGCCGCCACCGGCTGCTCGAACGCATCATGATCGTGCCGGATTTCGAGACCCGCTACCGGCGCGCACTGGAGGACATGCTGACGACCGTCTTCGCCCCTGAACACCTGTTGCAGCGGGTGAATGAACTCGCGACCCAGCTGCGCCCGGTCGTGGCCGAGGATGCGCCCCGGAAATTTTCCCGCTTTGGACCGGCCGTGACGGAGACGCGTTACGACACTCCCGGCCACAACGGTTTCGATTTTGGACGGAACCACCCGCCGTACCCGCTTAAATGGTTCATTACCGAGCGCGCCCGTTCCGTGCGGGAACAGCTGGACGGCACCAGCGAGGGCGTGCTGCTCAAGCGCTGAGGCTCCGGAGAAGCCTGTAAAGGGCTGTCTCCCAGCTGGAAACAGAATCTTTGGAGCCGGGCGGACGCCAAGCCGGGAAACTCCACCCCATCGGCCGCCCAACGAGGCTTGCCGAAACGCTTGTCGGTGGCGGCTGAATCCCTAATGTCCGCCCACACGTCTCGGCCCTGCGGCCGTCGTATCCCTTTTGATGAGCGAACCTGCGATCACTCCGGAACTCGTCGCGAAGCACAACCTGACTTCGGACGAGTATCAGAAAGTCCTCGAAATCCTCGGCCGCGCGCCGAGCTACACCGAGCTGGGCATCTTCTCGGTCATGTGGTCGGAGCACTGCTCCTACAAGAACACCCGCCCGGTGCTGAAGACCTTCCCGACGAAGGGCGCCAACATCCTCGTCGGCGCCGGCGAGGAAAACGCCGGCATCATCGACGTCGGCGACGGCGTGGCCATCGCCTTCAAGATCGAGTCGCACAACCATCCCAGCGCCGTGGAACCCTTTCAAGGGGCGGCGACCGGGGTGGGCGGCATCATCCGTGACATTTTCACCATGGGTGCCCGCCCGGTGGCGGCGCTGAACTCGCTGCGCTTCGGCGAACTGTCGAACCCCGCCGTGCGCCGGCTGTTCTCCGGAGTCGTCTCCGGCATCGCGCATTACGGCAACTGCTTCGGCATCCCGACGATCGCGGGCGAGGTGTATTTCGACAAAAGCTACGAGGGCAACCCGCTGGTCAACGCCTTCGCGCTCGGGGTGCTGCGCCACGACCAGATCACGCGCGGGGCGGCGCACGGCGTGGGCAATCCGGTGTTCTACGTCGGTCCCGCCACGGGGCGGGACGGCCTCGCGGGCGCGGCGTTTGCGTCGCAGGACCTCACGGAGGAATCGGCTGAACAGCAGCGCGGCGCGGTGCAGGTGGGCGATCCCTTCATGGAGAAGCTCGTCTGCGAGGCGTGCCTCGAACTGCTCGCGACCGGTTGCGTGGCCGGCATGCAGGACATGGGCGCGGCCGGCCTGACCTGCTCGACCTGCGAGACCGCCGCCCGGGCGGGCACGGGCATCGAGATCGAGTTGGACAAGGTGCCGCAGCGGGCCCCGAACATGTCCAGCTACGAGATCATGCTTTCCGAATCGCAGGAGCGCATGCTCATCGTGGTCCACAAGGGCCGCGAGGAGGAGGTGAAGAAGATTTTCGACAAGTGGGATCTGCCGTGGGCCGAGATTGGCATCGTGACCGACACCGGCCGCATGGTAGTCCGCCACGGCGGCAAGGTGGTCGTGGATGTCCCCGCCGCGAAGCTCGCCGACGAGGCGCCCATCTATCAGCGCGAGTCCAAGGAAGCCGCCTACATGACCGGCGTCCGTGCGTTCCGCCTCGACGGCATTGCTGACACGAAAGATCCCGTGGGCGACCTGAAGAAGGTGCTCGCGAGCCATTCCATCGCGTCGAAGAACTGGGTTTACCGGCAGTACGACCACATGGTCCGCGACGGGTCCATCGTGTGCCCCGGCAGTGACGCGGCGGTCATCCGCATCAAGGCCGACAGCCTGCCCATCACGCAGGCGGAATACGCTGCCAAGCAGGCCGGAACCAAGCCGGCGGAGAGTCCGAAGTTCGCGGACAAACTGGTCGCCTTCACGGTCGATTGCAATGGCACCTACGTCTATCTCGACCCGTATGAGGGCGGTAAGGCCGCCGTCACCGAGGCCTGCCGCAATCTCGCCTGCACCGGCGCGCTGCCGCTCGGCTCGACCGACAACCTCAACTTCGGCAATCCGCACAACCCGGAGATTTTCTGGCAGCTGAAGGAATCGGTGCGCGGCCTGGCCGAGGGCTGCCGCGCCTTCAACGCGCCCGTGACCGGCGGCAACGTGTCGCTCTACAACCAGCGCGGCGCGCTGGGCTCCATCGACCCCACGCCCACCGTCGCGGTGGTCGGCCTCATCGATAAGCCGGAACACGTCACCACGCAGTGGTTCAAGGACGAGGGCGACGCCATTCTCCTGCTGGGTGCCCCGGTGGATCTCGCGGACCCGTTGCAGGGCCTCGGCGGCAGCGCCTGCCTTCAGGTCCTGCACGGCCAGAAGAACGGCCTGCCGCCGCGGGTGGACCTCGAAGCCGCCCAAACACTGCACACGACGTTGCTGGGGCTCATCCGCGAAGGCGTGATCAAGAGTGCGCATGATTGCAGCGATGGCGGACTCGCCGTCGCGCTGGCCGAAAGCTGCTTCAGCAACCAGCTCGCCAAGGAGACCTTCCGTTTCCTCGGTGCGACCGTGGATCTGAGCGCGTTGAAGGATTCGCGCCTCGATGCGCTGCTCTTCGGCGAGACCCAGAACCGGGTGGTCATCTCCGTCGCCGCGACCGACGCCGGCCGCGTGGCGAAGCAGGCCCAGCTGCTGGGAGTGCCCGCGGTGGTGATCGGCAAGGTCGGCGGCAGTGCGCTGACGGTGAAGACCGTTGGCGGTGAATTCACCGCCCCGGTCGCCGACCTGCACAGCTCCTGGTGGAACAGCATCGCCCTGGCGATGGCGTAACCGGATTCCACTCGCCGCCGCTTCTCCCTTGGGTGAAATTTCCGGCGTGAATCCCCTTCGAAACTGGCGACGTGCACTGGGCTTGGCCCTGCCCGTCGCCTTTTCTTTTGGAGTTCTCGCCGCGCCGCGCCTGACGCCGTTGGAATCGCCCATCGGTGACGGCAAAACCGGGTTCACGCGGCTGACGGCAGAGCAGACTGGGATTGCGTTTACCAACCGGGTCCCGGCCGAACGCTGGCTCACCAACCAGATTTACCTGAACGGCTCCGGCGTGGCCGCCGGCGATGTGGATGGTGATGGCCGGCCCGATGCCTTTTTTGCCGGGATGGCCGGCGGCTCGGCGCTGTTTCGCAATCTCGGCGGCTGGAAGTTCACCAACATTACCGCCAGCGCCTTCCCCCCTGACGCCTGGCGGAATCTGGACGCGACCGGCTGCGTGCTGGCGGACCTGGATGGCGATGGCGATCTCGATCTCGTGGTGAACACCGTCGGCCAGGGCACCCGGCTCTGGTTCAACGACGGCAAGGGCCATTTCACCGAGGCGCCCCCGATCAATCCCGGGCGCGGCGGCATGTCGCTCGCGGTGGCCGATGTGGATGGCGACGGCGATCTCGACCTGTATGTGGCGAACTATCGCACCAGCTCGTTGCGCGACGACCCGATGCCCAACCTCAAGGCGCGTACGGAGGGCGGTCGCACGCGCATCGTGAGCTATAACGGCCGCTCCACGAGCGAACCCGATCTGATCGGCCGCTTCACGCACACGCCGGGCGGCATCCGCGAAAACGGCGAACCCGACGTGCTGTTTCTCAACGATGGCCAGGGCCATTTCACGCCGGTGAGCTGGACCGACGGCGCCTTTCTCGACGAGGACGGCAAGCCTCTGACCGCCGTACCCTACGACTGGGGCCTGAGCTGCCTGCTGCGGGATTTCACGGGTGATGGACGGCCCGACCTCTACGTCTGCAATGATTTTCAGTCGCCGGACCGCATCTGGATCAACGAGACCGCGCCGGGCGGTCCGCTGCGGTTTCGCGCCGCCAGTTCGCTCGCCATCCGGTCCATCAGCGCGTTTTCGATGGGCGTGGATGTCGCGGACGTGAACCGCGACGGGCACGACGACATCTTCGCGCTCGACATGCTCAGCCGCGACCACGTCCGGCGGAACGTGCAGGTGGACGGGATCCCTCCCAATCTGGCCGAGATCGGGCGCATCGGTGACCGGCTGCAATTTTCGCGCAACACCCTGCAGCTGGGACGGGGCGACGGCAGCTTCGCCGAGATCAGCCGCCTGGCGGGACTCGCCGCGAGCGAGTGGTCGTGGACGCCGGCATTTCTCGATGTGGATCTCGACGGCTGGGAGGACCTGATCATCTCGAACGGCCACGAGCTGGAGATGATGGACGCCGACATCATCGACGGCGCCGAGGGCGAGAAGGCACGGCGCAAGCTGTCCGCGCGCGAACAGCTGGAGCTGCGCCGGATGTTCCCGCGCAACAACGTCGCCAAGGCGGCGTTCCGCAACAACCGCGACCTCACCTTCACTGACGTGAGCAAGGAGTGGGGGTTTGACCTGGCCGAGGTCAGCCACGGTCTGGCGCTCGCCGACCTGGATGGCGACGGCGATCTCGATGTGCTGCTCAACGATCTCAACGGCCCGGCTGCCATCCTGCGTAACAACACGTCTGCCCCCCGTCTGGCCGTTCGCCTGCACGGTGCGGGAGCGAACACGCATGGGCTGGGAGCGAAGCTCCGCGTGCTCGGCGGCCCGGTCACGCAAACCCAGGAACTCGTGGCGGGTGGGCGCTACCTGAGCAGCGACGATGCGATGCGGACCTTCGCGGCCGGCAACGCCCCGATGCTCACGGTCGAAGCCACCTGGCGTTCCGGCCGCAGGTCAGTCGTTGAAAACGTAAAGCCCAACCAGCTCGTCGAACTTTCGGAAGCCGACGCGATCGCGTCACCAGCTCCCACCTCCCAACTCCCAGCCCCTCTTTTCACGGATGTCTCCCCGGCCCTGAACCACACCCATCACGAGGAGCCGTTCGATGACTTCATGCGCCAGCCGCTGTTGCCGCGCAACCTTTCCCAGGCCGGCCCGGGGGCGACGTGGGCCGATCTCGATGGCGATGGGCGCGACGACCTGCTGGTCGGCAGTGGCGCCAACGGGACGCTTGCCGTGTTCCACAACGAGGGTGGTGGGAAGTTTTCGACGTTCACCAATGCCGTGCTGGCCAAACCCGTACCTCGCGATCTGACGACAATCCTCACCACCGGCCCGTTGATCCTCGCGGGTTCGGCCAACTACGAGGACGGCACAACCAATGGCGGCACCTTGCGCCTCTGGGATCTCGGCCGTGACGCGGCCGGCGGCAGCGTGCTCGGACAGGATTTCAGCGCCGGCCAGTTGGCCATGGCCGATGTGGACGGCGACGGTACGCTGGAGCTGTTCATTGGCGGGCGCGCGCTTCCCGGTCGCTGGCCGGAACCTGCCCCCTCGCTGCTGCTGAAGTCCGTCAACGGCCGCTTCACCGTGATGCAGCGTTTCGACGCGCTCGGTCTCGTCAACGGCGCGTGCTTCACGGATATCGACGGCGACGGCGATGCGGATCTCGTGCTGGCAACCGAGTGGGGGCCGATCCGGATTTTCCGGAATGACGCCGGCAAGTTCACCGAAGTCACCCAGCAGGTCGGCCTGGCCGCCTACACCGGCTGGTGGAACAGCGTGACCACTGCGGACCTGGATGAGGACGGCCGCCCCGACCTCATCGCGGGCAACTGGGGCTGGAACCTCTTCCCTGCCGTGACTCCGGCCGGCACGGCGCAGCCGCAGCTTCCGACAGTGTCCGTGCGACGCTGTCGCTTTGGCGATCTCAATGGCGACGGAGTCACCGAGATCATCGAATCCTATTTCGACGCGACCGGCCGGGAACTGCCCGTGCGGCGGGCTGACTCGGCCTTCGCAGCGCTGCCTTTCCTGAGGGACCGCTTCCCCAGCCGCGCGGCGTACGGGGCGGCAACGCTGGGCGAGCTGTACGGCGACGCCCTCACGAAGTTGCCGGTGCTGGAGGCGCGCTGGTTTGCCACAACCGTGTTTCTGAACCGGGGCGACCACTTCGAGGCGCACGCGCTGCCGCCCGAAGCCCAGTTCTCGCCCGCCTTCGGCCTCGCGGTCGCGGACTTCGACGGCGATGGGCACGACGACGTGTTCCTCGCGCAAAACTTTTTCCCGGTGCACCGCGAGGATGCCCGCCAAGATGCGGGCCGGGGTCTGCTTTTGCGCGGCGACGGTCACGGGAAGCTGACGCCGGTGCCTGGTGAGACCAGCGGCCTGCTGGTCCATGGCGAAGGGCGGGCCGCTGCCGTCGCGGACTTCGATGGCGACGGCCGTACGGACCTGGTGGTCACGCAGAACGGCGCAGCCACGAAACTCTTCCACAATGGCGGAGCGAAACCGGGACTGCGGGTTCACCTGGAAGGCACGGGCGGAAATCCACACGCCGTCGGCGCGTCCGTCCGGTTGGCCTACGGCGAGCGTCGCGGACCCTGGCGGGAAATTCATGCGGGCTCCGGCTACTGGAGCGGCGACAGCGCAACCGTGGTGCTGGGCCTGTCGGGCACGCCGACACGGATCGAGGTGCGCTGGCCCGGTGGCAAACTCACGGCGACCGACCTGCCCACCGGCACGACCGCCGTGTCCGTGGATATTGAGGGTCATCTGCGCCCGCTGCGATGAACGGCGGGGAAGCGCGGGTACGGCAGCGCCCACCCGCAGCAACTTACGGATCGCCGGCGAAGCTCTGGGAGCCCCGACGCTCGGGGTGCGAGTCGCGCGCCGCGGCTGGTCCTGCGGACGCAGCCGCGCCCCGCGCGGCTTCAGGAGATGTTTCCCGGCGAGACCTCGCGGAGGGGCGAGGTCTTCCAGTTGTAGTGGATCGCCAGCAGACGGAAGATGAACGTGCTCACCAGCGACACCGTGCCCGCCACCGGAGCGGACACGCCAAATCTCACCACCAGCGTCACGAACAGCACGCACCCCGCCGTGGCTGCGAGCGCGTAGAACTGCCCCGCACGGAAAATGATCGGCTCCTCGCGCACGATGATGTCACGCAGCAGGCCGCCCCCGGCGGCGTTCACGACCCCTACCAGCACCGCCGCCGGCGCGCTCAGGCCGGCTTGCAGGGAAAGCTGTGAGCCAATCACGCCGTAGGCCGCCAGGCCGAGGGCGTCCGTAACGCTGAACACCAGGTTGAAGCGGTCGTGCCAGTGGCCGAACCACCAGCCGAAGCCGCACGCCACCGCCACGGTCGGCAGGTAGCGCCAGTCGCGCAGCATGAGCGCGGGGCCGTTCTGGAGGAAGAGGCCGTCGCGCAGCAGCGCGCCACCAAGGCCGGTCACCAGCGCGAGAAAGAAGACCCCGACAATGTCGTAGTTGCGCCGGATGGCGGCAATGGCCCCGGTCACCGCAAACACGAACGTCGCGGCGAGATGAAACCACTGGGGCAGCTGGAAGACCGGCGATTCCATGCAGATCAGGTTTTGCCCGTTGGCCGGCCAATCATGGCCGTCCGCCATTCAGACCGCTGGAGGCGGCGCTTCGCCTTCGGCAGGTGGTTCCACCGACGTGGAAGCCGGTGGCTCGGTCGTTGCGGTCGTCTCCGCCGGAGCGGCTTCACCGGCAACCGCAGGAGCCTCGGCCAGTGCAAGCTGTTCGGGCGGGGCCGTGGCCAGCCCCGCATCCACCGTGAGCAACGACTCGGGGCGGGTCACGGGAATGCGGCGCAGTTCGTCGGCGGCCGGCAGGTCGTCCAAGGAACCCAGCCCGAAATATTCAAGAAAGGCGGACGTGGTGGCGTATTGCATCGGGCGTCCGATCACATCGGCGCGGCCGGCCTCCTCGATGAGGCCGCGTTCCTTGAGCGTGGTGATGACCCCGTCCACGGCGACGCCACGGATCTGCTCGCACTCGGCGCGTGTGACCGGCTGGCGGTAGGCGATGACGGCCAGGGTTTCCAGCGCGGGCTGGGAGAGCTTGGCGGGGCGGTTCTTCACGCCCACGAAGGCGCGGAGCCACGGGGCGAAGTCCGGCAGCGTCACGAACTGCCAGGCACCCGCCACACAGGCGAGCCGGTAGCTGCGCGCCGCGGTCTCATGCTCGGCGGCCAGGGTCGTGAGCGCTTCCTCGATCTTTTCCAGCGGCAGCTTGCGGCAGGCACGGACGTGCTCGACCGCGCCCTCCTCATCGGCGGCCCGGGTGAGGATGTCGCGAAGTTCCACCGGAGAAAGCGGCTTGGGAGCGGCAATCAGCAGGGATTCGAGGATGAACTTCAGTTCCATGAAGAAGAGCTGTTGGACCATCTAGAAAGGGTGTGAGGCGTAAAGGCGGGGGCGGAAGCGGGTCGCTGGAGTCACGCTGACTGGGGTTGGTCGGTGGCAACTGCCACCGGTACGGCCTCGGGCAGAGCATCCGGAGCGGGAACCTCGGTGGGTGTCTCCGGGGGCAGGGTTGCCGCCGGGGCGGGTGCGGCGGAAACCTCGATCTCGCCGAAATCGCCCTCTTGCCGGAGCACGAGCTGCTTCATGCGGGTGAGTTCGAGCACAGCCAGGAATGTCACCACCACCTCGGTGCGGCTGCGGGCCGCCTCGAAGAGTTCGCTGAATTTCAGCGTGCCCCGCTCCACGAGCAGTGTGCGCAGCGTTTCGATCTTCTCGCTGACGGTATAGGGATCGGCGTCGATCTCGCGGATGTCATCCCGGGCGTTGAAACGCTTGAGGATGAGGCTGACCGCACCGACGAGGTCGAAGACGGATACCGCGCCACGGGCCGGCTCGGCCTCGGCGGTGAACTCCAGCCTCGCGGGCCGGCGTTCGTAGGTGTTCTCCCGGTTGCCCTCGCAAATCTGCAGCTGCACGGCGGCGTCCTTGAACTTCTTGTACTCGACGAGCCGCCGGATCAGCTCCCAGCGCGGGTCTTCCTCGTCCTCATCGTCGCCCTCGACCTGCGCCTGCTGCTCGACCGGGAGCAGTTCGCGGCTCTTGATGTAGAGCAGCGTGGCGGCCATCACGACGAATTCGCCGGCGACCTCCAGGTCGAGCTCGCGCATCTGTTCGATGTAGGCGACGAACTCGGTCGCGATCTTGGTGAGGTTGACCTGGTAAATGTCCACCTCCTGCTTCTTCACCAGGTGAAGCAGCAGGTCGAGCGGGCCTTCAAAGACCTCGAACTGGACGCGATATTCGCTCATTGGATGGCCGGACGGATTCCGGTCAGGCAGGGAAGCGTAGGGGCGGGCATGGAGCCTTGGCAACGGCGGGTTGCTCACTTCCCGGCCGCCTGCCGGGCCGCCTGCCGCCGCCGGATGGCCTCCTCCACCGGGTGGAGGAGCCATAGCGCCGCCATCGCGAGCACGAAGGGGATGAACGCCAGCCGCCAGAGACCCGCCCCGCAGGCCAGCCCGAGCGCGGCGGAAATCCAGATGGTGGCCGCCGTGGTCAGCCCCTGCACCTGCAGCCCGGTCTGGTCGCGCAGGATCACGCCGCCGCCCAGGAACCCAATGCCGGTGACCACCCCCTGAATCGCCCGGCTCACCGCGTCGGCGTCGTAACTGGTCGCGAGCAGGGCCAGCTCGGAGGTCACCAGCGTGATGGTCGCCGCTCCCAAGGACACCAGCGCCTGCGTGCGCAGCCCCGCCGGCTTGGCGTGAATCTCCCGGTCAAAACCCACCGCCGCGCCGAAAATGGTCGCCGCGCCCAGCCGTAACACCACTTCGGAGGTTGGCAGCAGATGAGCCAGATCGACGGCGGTGGACATGGGCGGAGAATAGGCCGGCCCACGCTCCTGCCAAGTCTCGCCAATTTCGCCTGGGTGCGCCCCCCCCCCAAGCCACGAGAATAATTCAAGCCGGCGATTGACATGCAACCGTTTGGTTGCATATATAAAAGCAGATGGTGGCCGATGAAGACAAAGTGTTCAAAGCGCTGGCGGATGCCAGCCGCCGGCAGTTATTGGACAGGCTGTACGCGAAGGGCGGCCTGACCTTGGGCGAGCTGTGCGAGGCACATGACATGAGTCGTCAGGCGGTGACCAAGCATCTCGTTTTGCTGGAGGCGGCCAATCTGGTCGTCACCGTGAAACGTGGGCGCGAGAAACTGCACTACCTCAATGCTGTTCCGATCAATGAGATCTACATGCGTTGGATCGGGAAGTTCGAGCGGCAGCGGGTTCAAGCGCTCTTCAACCTAAAACAAGCACTGAAGGAAAATGACCATGAGCAAGCCTGACCTTGTCTACACCACCTACATCCGGACCACGCCGGCGAAGCTGTGGGACGCCATCATCAACCCGGAGTTCACCCGCCAGTATTGGGGGTCGGAAAACGTCTCCGACTGGAAACCGGGTTCGAAATGGGCGCACGTCGCCGACGACGAACAAAGGACCGTCCGGATCGTGGGCCGGGTATTGGAGAGCGTGCCGCCGAAGCGGCTGGTGCTGAGCTGGGCGGATCCGGACGATGAAAACGACCTTTCCCGCGTCACCTTTGAAATTGAGACCGTCGATGACCTGGTACGCCTGAACGTGATCCATGGCGACTTCAAGCCGGACTCAGACATGGCGAACAAGGTTTCCGGCGGCTGGCCGCGCGTGCTGTCCAGCCTCAAATCACTGCTCGAGACCAACCGCCCCCTCTGGGAAGGAAGCGCGTGTGGCAAAAAGCCTGCTGCCAAGGCGGACACCGCGATGGCCGTCGCCGCTTGAATCCCGCAACTCAGAGGACATCGCCACCGCCGCCCCGCAGAGTATCGGGGCGGCGGCCGGCGAACTCGATGAGGTTCAATCCTCAGCCCCATTTTTGCAAATGGGCGGTGACCGCTTGAAGAAGCTCAGACACAAGCGGCCGAAAGCTAAAGCCACCGCCGTTTCTTCGCGGGACTGGCCAGCGGCCGGAAGCGTCGTTACGCTCCGTGCATGTTCTCCCTCGCAGGCAAGACTGCCCTGGTGACCGGGGCCGGCTCCGGCATCGGCGCCGCCACCGCCGAAGTGTTCGCGCAGGCCGGCGCGTTCGTGTTCGTCGCGGACGTGAACGTCAGCGGCGGCCAGCAGACCGTCGCGACCATCCAGGCCGCCGGCGGCAAGGCGGAGTTCGTGACGCTCAACGTCGCGGACGAGGCGGCCTGTACGTCTCTCGCGGAGCAGATTCACGCCAGGCATCCCGCGCTCGACGTGCTGGTCAACAACGCCGGCATCGGCTTCGTGGGCACGCTGCTCACGACCACCGGGGCGGATCTGGACCGCATGTACGCCGTCAACGTGCGTGGCGTGTTTAACGTCTCCAAAGCCTTCGTGCCCGCCATGCTGAAACAGGGGCGCGGCTCGGTCATCAACCTCTCCTCCACCGCCGGCACCGAAGGCCTGAAGGACCGCCTGGCCTACGCGATGACCAAGCACGCCATCACCGGCTTCACCCGCTGCCTGGCGCTCGACCACGCCACCAGCGGAGTGCGGGTCAACTGCCTCTGTCCCGGCCGGGTCGAAACCCCATTTGTGAAGGCCCGGCTCGCGGAATATCCCGATCCCGAAAAAGCCTACCGCGAAATGTGCTCCACGCAGGCCAACGGGCGCATGGCCCAGCCGCGTGAAATCGCCGCCGCCGCACTGTATCTCGCGAGCGACGAGAGCGCGTTTGTGACCGGCTCGGCGCTGGCGATCGACGGCGGATGGACGGCCGGCATGTTCTGAAGGGGCGCATTTTTTGACCGTGATCGGCTTCGGGCATTGAGAGCGCGGAAGGAGTCGGGTGGCTGTTCTCCCTCACCCCGGCCCTCTCCCGCCGGGAGAGGGAGAATTGTCGCCCGCCGGTCGGCGAAGGCAGGCGCGGGATTGGCCGCAGAATCTTCCCATCGGCCAGCGGCATGCCCGGCTGCCCCCTCTCCTGGCGGGAGAGGGCCAGGGTGAAAGGGAACGGCCCGCGTTCATCAGTGGCAACTTTCCTTCCGAAGTCAGCGGCTGACCACGGTGAAAAGATGCGCCCGTGCTGAAGTGGTGGGCCGCTTTGCGGTTGCGAATGGCGGTGGTTGCTTCAAAACACCGCTGTCCCATGAACTTCCGCACGCTTTCCACCTTCCTGTCGGCCACGGTGGCCGCCGCCACGTTGCTCGCCCAGGCGCCGGCCCCGGCCACCGCGCCCGCCACCAACGCCCCACCCGTCCGGCGGCCCCAAACGCCGCCAGTGCGGTCGCCCGAGGTCGGCCCGGATCGCACCGTGACCTTTCGCCTGCGCGCGCCCAAGGCCTCCGAGGTTGTGCTCAATGGCCAGTGGCCCAACGGCCGCACCAACCTCGTCAAGGGCACCAACGATGTGTGGAGCATCACCGTGGGACCGATTGAAGCGGGCGTATGGGAATACAGTTACGTGGTGGATGGGCTCGCCATGATCGACCCGAAGAATCCCGCGATCAAACCGCAGCGCGAACCGAACACGAGCATCCTGCAGCTGCCCGGAGAGCCGCCCTTGCTGACCGACTTCCAGGATGTGCCGCACGGGGTGGTCCATACCCATACCTACCGCTCCAAATCGCTGGGGCGTTTGCGGGAACTGGCCGTCTATACGCCGCCGGGTTACGAGCAGCATCCGGACACCAAGTTCGTGACGCTCTACCTGCAGCACGGCTCCGGTGACAACCAGGCCACCTGGGTCGCGCACGGCAAGGCGCACTGGATCATGGACAACCTCATTGCCCAGGGCAAAGCCCGGCCCATGGTCGTCGTGATGATGGACGGTCACGCGGCCATCCCGGGTGCCAACCAGGGGGATGGCACCGCCCTCTTCGAGCGCGATCTGCTGGAGGATGTGCTGCCCTATGTGGAGGCAAACTATCGCGTGCGTTCCGAGGCGGCCAGCCGCGCGATCGTAGGCCTGAGCATGGGTGGTGGCCAGTCGCTCACCATCGGCCTGAACCACCTGGACACCTTTGCCTGGGTCGGCGGCTTCAGCTCGGCCGCTCCGTCGAAGGAAGCCGTAGCCACTGCCCTGGCCGATTCCTCGGCCACGAACGCCAAGCTCAAGCTGCTCTGGATCGGAGTCGGCAAGGACGACTTCCTGCGGAAGCGCAACGAGGACTTCATCGCAGCCTTGAAGGAAAAAGGCATCCAGTACGAATGGCACCTTACCGAGGGTGCCCATAGCTGGCCGGTGTGGCGCACCTACCTCGGCGAAATCGTACCGAAGCTGTTCCAGTAAGCCCCTTCCTACGGTGACGGCGGGCTGCGAAAGCTCGCCGGTGCGACTCACAGGCCGCTGGGGTGATCGAGAAATTCCCACGGCAGCCCGAACTTTTCGGCCAGTTCGGCCGCGAGGGCCTTCACGCCGAAAGTCTCGGTTGCATAGTGTCCGCCGTAGAACGCGTTGATCCCGACCTCCTCAGCGAGGGCGAAGCTCCAGTGCGGGCCTTCACCCGTGATGAACGTGTCCACGCCTTCGCGGGCCGCCTGGGCCAGTTCCGAGCCTGCGCCGCCGGTGCAGATCCCGATGCGCCGGCATTCATCCTTGCCGCCGGGCAGCACCGTCGGCGCATGACCGAGCACTTCGGCCAGCCGGGCGGCCAGGCGCTCGCGTGTCATCGGGGTAGACAGGGCCACCTGCACCCCAATCGGGACGCCTTTGCTCAGGAAAAATGGCTCCCATTGCGTAAAACCGAGCGCTTGCGCCAGTAGCGCCGCATTTCCTAGCTCCGGATGCCCATCCAGCGGCAGGTGCTGGGAATAGACGGCAAGATTGTGCTCACAGAGTTTGCGGATCAGGGCGTAACGCCGGCCCGTCCACGGCAGCGTCTGGCCCCAGAACAGGCCATGATGCACGAGCAAAAGGTCGGCCCGGGCGGCGATGGCCAGCTCCACCGTCGCCAAGGAGGCGTCCACGGCGGCGGCGATCCTGGTGACCTGGCCGGAGTTTTCGGCCTGCAGGCCATTCCAAGCCCGGTCGTAGTCGGTGAAATTCGCCGGAGTCAGCCGGTGTTCGCAATGGGCGACGATCGAGGCGAGCGGTGCGGAAGCCATGGCGGCAGCCTGTCAGGCCGGACCGAACACGTAAACCACGGCCAACGTGCCAGGCCGTTATGGTGCGGCCGTGACCGTGACCCGGAAAAAGCCAGTGGCGTTCCCCGCCGGCAGTGGCAGCTCGACCCATTCGTCTGCCGCCGCGTAGAAAGGGGCGTTCTCGGGGATGTCCACCGGCTGCCAGGTCGCGTGTGTGAGATCGGTCAGGGTCTCCACCGTAAAACAGCGGTTGGCCTTGCGCAGGAAGCGGATCCGGGGCTTTGCCTGAGGACCGGCCAGCATCTGCGGCCGCCAGCCAACCACCGGATTCAGCGGTGATTCGCCGAGCAGATACTCCGCCTCGTTGGAAAGCCCATCCCCGTCGGGATCGGCCGTCATGGCCGCCGCCGCACTGGTTGTATCGGCAAAGTAGTTGGTGGCCCAGGCGGCGTACGTGACCCGCGCCGGCACGTCGTTGGTGATCCAGTCGCCGATCAGGCTGATGGCGGCCTGGTTGAATTCCGAGGTCGCCAAGGGCGGCATGTGCAGAGATGGCGTCTCATTGTTCAGCCGATCATAGACTGACGATTTGGGCGCGTTCCCCGGATGCACCACAAAGGAGTCGCCGTCCGCATCCAGAGGCACCGCCGCCGGGATCCAGATCATGCCTGCCCCTTCCAGCGGAGTTTGCCAGCGGGCATCCCAGCTGGCCCAGGTGGGGCCGCCCGGCTGATGGCACTGCGTGCAGTTGGCACTGAGGTAGGAACGCACCCGCCAGTCGCGGCTCCAGCTCTCATCCCCCGCCGCAGCCAAGCGCGGCAGAAGGTTGACGGCGGCCGGAGCACCCGCCACGCAGCCGGCGGCGATCAGCTGCTGGATCTGGTTGGTGGTGCCCGTGGGGCCGCTCGTAACCTGGCTGAGCTGGTCGCTGCGGAAGCCGAGCGCGTAGCCGGCGGTGGAGTTGTGGCAGAGCAGGCACTCGAAGTTGCCGGGGTAACGCCAGATCTGCGTCTTGATGACGCCCGAATCCATCACGGGAATAGCCTCGGTGATCCCTGCCGGCGGCACCAGCGTCGCATCGCGACCATCCGCGTCCCAGCGATAGGTGACTGCATAGATGCCGTTGGTCGTGCGCTGGATGAGCCGCGTTTCCAGCCGGCGGGCGGTCGCGGTGTCCTGGCGGTTTGTCGGCAGGTCGAAATGCTTCACCCAAAGAGTTCCGACCGGAGCGTCCCAAGGACCGTTGGTGCGGAAACCAAATGCGGCCTCGGCGGTGGGCAGACGGAACCAACGGCGTTTGAGCGCGTAGTCGGACCAGAAGGACACATTCACCTCATAGGGAGTGAGGCCATCCGCCGGGGTCAGCCTCGTCAGATCCTTGAACACGGCGGTTTGTGACAGCTTCGTCGGCGGAGGCGAGGGCCATTCCCCCAATGCAGGGGTCACCGGTTGGCCGACACGCACGAGCCGGTTGATCTTTCCGGAGGTGACGTTGGCGATCAGAATCTCGTCTGTGGCAGGGTCAGAGCCCAAGGCGCTGATCCCGGGCTCAAACGCCAGCCATTGGATGCTTTGCGGCCGCGGAGCCGTTGGCCGGATCATTCCAATGGCACCATTGATGTCGGCAAAGACCCAGGAACCGTCCAGTTCCGCATAGGCCTTGCCCCGGTAAAGGAGGCCCCCGGTGATGGCCCGCAGCGTGTTGGTATGGGGATATTCAACCAGCGGGTCGATCAGCCCGTTGGCAGGGGCCCAGAACGGCCAGTTCATGAACCCCTCGCGCCAGACCCAGCCGTAGTCGCCACCGGATAAGATATGATTGATCTCCTCGCTGGATTCCTGGCCGACATCGTTGGCGTAAATCTCGCCAGACACCGGGTCGATGCCGAATCGCCAGGGGTTCCGGAAACCGATCGCATAGAACTCGGTCCGCACCTTGGCCGGATCCAGCGATGGCCAGATCACATTCGTGCCCCCCACCACATAGTTGGTCGCACCGACAAAGGGGTTGTCGGCGGGTACCGCGTAGGTGCCGGGACTTACCGCCGGATGGGGGTTCGGCAGCAGGCTGCCGGGACGCTGATCCACATCGAGGCGGAGGATCGCGCTGTAGAAGTCGCCGTCGAGATGGTGTGTGTTCTGGTAAGCGTCATAGGCCCCGCCTCCGTCTCCCAGCGACACGTAAAGATTGCCGTCCAAACCGAAATGAAGGTCACCGGCATTGTGCGCATAATCCACGTCCGCCTGGGTGATGAGCGGCTGTTCCGATTCGGGGAGGCCGCGGTCGGGGTTCGCCGGGTCGATCGAGAAGCGCGCCAGCCGGTCACAGAACACGGCATTGGTCTGTCCGGCCGGAAGGTATCCGGTGTAAAAGACGAAAAACTGACGGTTGGTCTCCCATCCGGGGTGGAACACCAGCCCCAGCAAGCCCGCCTCCACCGTGTAGGGCCACACCCGGTCGGTCAGGTCCAGAAATACGGACAAGCTCGGCGCAGCCCGGTTGGTGAGCACGTAGATGATGCCGTGCCGGTCCGCAAAGAAGATCCGGTTGGTGTCGCCCGGCGGACTGGTGATCACCACGGGCTGCAGCCAAGGGAGCCCGGGAAACGCCTCCTGCACCGCAAAGTTGGAGGGCCGGTAATCCGCCGGCAGATTGATGGCCGCCGGGGTCACGCGCGCGGCCAGGGCACCGGATATCACGGCCCAGAACGCGGCCAGGAGCAGCCATCCCCTCATAATCGTTCTTAATTGTAAACGTTGCGCCACGGATTTTGCCGGCGGACGGACTGGGTCAAGGACGACGGCGGCGCACCAAGGTTGCAAACTTTTCACGTGACCGGCTGAATCCCCACCGCCGCATGGATTCACTGACCGGCCCATCGCTCGCCATCGTCATTCGCACACTGAACACCGCCGACACCTTGTCAAAGGTGCTGGCGAAGCTGTCCCTGCGCCCCGGCGACGAGCTTATCGTGGTGGATTCGGGCTCCACCGACGGCACCCTGGAGCTGGCGTGCTCGGCAAAAGCCAGAATTGTGCCGATCAAAGCGGCAGATTTCACCTACGGGCGCGCCCTGAACGTGGGCTTCGCCACCGCGGAACAGGATTGGGTTCTGGCCCTCAGCGCCCACACCGTACCTCTACGGCCCGACTTTCTCGACCTTTATCGCGCCGCCATCACCGGCCGCTTCCAGCCCAACGTGGCCGCCGCCGTGGGGCCGACGCTCTCCAGCGACGTTGACCGCACCCTGCCGGGGGGGGTTACACATTTTGAACTGGAAGATTTCACACACGGGTTCGGCTTCGGTGCGGGCAACCCCAACTCGCTGTACCGCCGCGCGCTCTGGGAGAAGCATCCGTTCGACGAGGCCCTGGGGGGAGGCGAGGATCTTGACTGGTACGTTTGGGCGCTCCGTCAGGGGCACTCCATCGCGGCGGTCCATGCCGCCGAGGTCCTCTACATCTCGCGACGGCCCTTCAGCGCCTTCTACCGCAAGGGCCGGGTGGATTTCCGGGCGGCTGCGCGGCTGATCCGGCCGCATTCACCCAGCGCCGCCGGTCTCATCATCCGTTCCGCCAAGCTGCTGCTCTATGCCGCCCTCGGCAAAACCGACTGGCATGGCGCGAAGGGCAGCCTGGCCCATGGCCTCGGCAACTACGTCGAAGCGCGGGCCCTCCGGAAGTCCGGCTCCCGACCCGCCGGCCAATGACCCCAGCCCAGCCTCCCACCGCCTCGCCCGCGCCGGCCGAGGAGATCCGCCTGGTCGTCTTCGCCCACACGCCGCCGCCGCTGCACGGCCAAAGCCGGATGATCCAGCTGATGCTCGAAGGCTTGGCCGCGAGGCCCGGGCTGGGCATCCGCTGCTTCCACGTCAACGCCCGCGTTTCCGGCGGGCTGGCGGAGGTCGGACAGCCCGGCTTCGCCAAGGTGTTCACCCTGCTCCGTCACGCGGCGCGGGCCGTGTGGCTGCGGTTCCGGCATCGCGCCACCATCTTCTACTACGTGCCCGCGCCGCCGCGCCGCACCCCGCTCGTGCGGGACTGGATCGTGCTGCTGCTCTGCCGGCCGTTCTTCTCCAGGATCGTCTTCCACTGGCACGCCGCCGGCCTGGCCGGCTGGCTCCAGACCGGGGCCAAACCCTGGGAGCGCCGGCTCACGCGCTGGCTTCACGGCCGGCATCGCCTGAGCATCATCCTGAGCGAGTCCAACGATCCCGCCCTGGCCGTCGAACTGGCCCCGGAACTGACCCGCATCGTCCGCCACGGGCTGCCCGATCCCTGCCCCGACCAGGTGGCGGTCCTGGCTCCCCAACGTCGGGAACGGCTTGCCCGCCGCCGCGCCGCCGTGGATCCGACGGCTTCGGAATCCCGTTTGCGCGTGCTGTTCATCAGCCTGTGTTCGCGGGAAAAGGGGTTGTTCGACACGCTCGAAGCCGTGGCGCAGCTGAACGCGCAACTTGCGGTGCAAGGCTCCGCCAACCGTGCCGAACTGGTCGTCGCCGGGGCCTTTCCGGACCCCGTCACCGAGGCCGAGTTCCAGGTCCGCATCCGGCAGGCGGACCTGCAACTGCCCGGCCCCACCGGCATGACACCCGCCGTTTCGTATGCCGGTTTCGTCACCGGAGAGGCCAAAAGCCGCCTCTACGCCAACGCCGATGTCCTGTGCTTTCCCACCGCGTATCCCGCCGAGAGCTTCGGCCTGGTCATCGTCGAGGCGCTGGCCTTCGGGCTTCCGGTCGTGGCCACCCGCTGGCGCGCGATTCCGGAGGTCCTGCCGCCGGATCATCCCACGCTCGTCGCGCCGCATGCGCCGGCCGAAGTGGCGGCCGGCCTCGCCTACTGGCTGCACCGCCCGCCGCCGGACTCGTTGCGCGCCTGGTTTCTCGCGAACTACTCGCTGGACGGCCATCTGGTGGCGCTCGCCGCAGCGCTTCAGGCCGCCGCGTAGTCGCAACGGAAGTCGGGCCGCTTTTGCCTGCCCCTTTGGCCCGGCAGCCAGTAGGATGAGTCCAACGTGGCCACCGCCTCCTCCACCGTCCGCCTGCTCCTGGACCTGATCGCCCTGCCCAGCGTGAACCCGGCTTTCCTGCCCGCCGGCGACGCACGCACTGGTGAAGCCGGCGTAGCGGCCTTCCTCGGCGAATACGCGCGGCGCGGCGGGTTGGCGGTCGAATTTCAGGAGGCGGCCCCCGGCCGCTCAAACCTGCTGGCCCGCCTCACGCCTTCCGGCCCCGTAAAGCAGCGCGTGCTGCTCGCCCCGCACCTCGACACCGTCGGCCTGCCCGCGCTGGACCTTCTGCTGCGGCCCAAGATGACCAAAGGTCGAATCACCGGCCGCGGCGCCTGCGATACCAAGGGCTGCGTCGCCGCCATGCTGTCCGCCCTGCTCGCGGTGGCAAAATCGGGTACGCGGCCGACCGAAACCGAAATCATCTTTGTCGGGCTGGTGGACGAGGAAAACGGCCAGACCGGCTCCCGCCATTACGCGCAACATGGCCCCAGGGCGGCGCTGGCCATCGTCGGCGAGCCGACGCGGCTGGAGGTCGTCACCGCGCACAAGGGCGATGTCTGGCTGCAGCTCAAGACGCTGGGCCGCAGCGCCCATGGGGCCACGCCGCACCTGGGCCGCAACGCGGTTCACGCCATGGCGCGCGTGGTCGAGGTGCTCGAAACGGATTACGCCGCCAGCCTCAAATCCCGGTCGCATCCCCTGCTCGGTTCACCCACGGTCAACGTCGGCTCCATCCGGGGCGGTACCCAGCCCAACATCGTGCCTGCCGAGTGCGTCATCTCAATCGACCGCCGCACCCTGCCTGGTGAATCCGAGGCCGGCGTCCGGCGCGAAATCACCGCGCTGTTGCGCCGCCACAAGCTCAAGGCCGAGTTCGAAAACCTGCGGCTCGCCGCGTGTCATCCGCTTGAGACCGATCCCGGACTGCCTCTGGTGCAGTCGCTCTGCCGCGCGGCGGAACGGAAGCGCACGGTGGGAGTCCACTATTTCTGCGACGCGCCTCCGCTCGCCGCCGGCGGCATTCCCAGTGTCGTGTTTGGTCCCGGCGACATTGCGCAGGCCCACACCGCCGACGAATGGATTTCCATCGCCAGCCTCGAACGCGGCACGGCGATTCTGGAAAAGTTCATGCGCGGTCTCGCGTAAAATGGGCGATGCTCAAAGTTCCGATCGATTGACCACGTCGCCTTCCTTTTTCCTTTTGCCTTTCACCTTTTTCCCTCCGTTCTCCTGTGCGCGTCGCCTTTCTCACCCATGAGCCGTTTTTCCCGCCCAGCGGCGGCGGCTCGGCCGAGGCGGTCTACCTCATCGAGGAGTTCGTCCGGCGCGGGCACGACGTAAATCTCTTCTGCCCCGACTTTCCCGAATACCGGTCGGTCTCCGGCCAGTTCCACATCGCCATCCATCCGTTCACCGGCTGGGAAATGGGCCGCTACACGCGGTTCCGGAACCTGAAGTACCTCCGCTATCCCAAGGCTCTCGCGGCGCTCGTCTGCCGCACGCTCGAGGCCCAGCGGCGGATGCGCCGGGAGGAGTTCGGTTTCGACCTGATCTTTGCCCAGCACACGATCTCGGCGGTCGCCGCCGGTCAGTTGCGGGCCCGGTTGCGCGTGCCGGTCGTGCTCAACTTCCTCGATTACCTTACCGGCTTCATGGAAACGTGGCCGAGCTGGGCGATGCCGGGACCGATCGTACGCGCCCTCACGCGCTACGAACTGGGCCTGCCACGCCGCTACTCGGTGGATGGCATCCTGACCGTGTCCACTCCGCTTGCCGAACGTTTTGCGGCCACAGGATTTCCGGCGGAGCGCATCCGGGCGATTCAGTACGGGTACGATTCGAAGCTGTTTCGTCCGGTAGCAGGGGAAGAAAGTTCGGCGCTCAAAGCTCCAAGCTCCAATCCGGTGGTCGTGATGCACGGCTCCTTTGACGAGCATCATCTGGGAAAAATTGCGCGCGGAGCCGTCGCCCGGGTGTTCGCCCGCCGGCCGGAAGTCACGTTCCGCTTTGTGGGCCGCGAAACTCCGGCGCTGCTCCGCTTCGCGAAAGACGTGCGCGCGGCCAATTCCGGCGTGCGGCTCGACCTCACCGGCTTCGTGCCCTACGCCGAGGTCGCGCAGCATCTGGCCGGTGCGGATGTCGGCATCGTGCCTTACGAGGAATCCAACGGGACGCACTGCGCCTTTGTGGCCAAGGCGGTCGAGTACCTGGGTTGTGGCCTGCCGGTGGTGAGCACGCCGCTCGAAAATCTGCGGCGCTATTTCGCGGAGGAACCGGCCATCCGTTTTGCCAGCTTTGACGGGGCTGGCGTTGGCGACGCGATTCTGGCCTGGTTGGAGCAGCCAATTGCCAGCCGTCGCCAGCTCGGGCTGGCGGCCAGCACCCGCGTCGCCCGTGACTTGGATTGGCGCGTTGTCACAGGAAACGCGGTCGCATTTGCGGAATCGGTGGTGGAGGCGTCGGCGAGAAAGCGGTCGTGAACGAATCGAAATCCAGCTTCATCCGTCAGGGCACGTGGTTCGCGGCCGCCTCGCTGCTGGCCGGCGTCTTCATGATGGGGGCCCAGGTCATCGGGTCCAAGATGGGCCGCGAGCAGTTCGAGATTTTCTTAACCATGTTGCGGCTGTTTCTGGTGCTGGGCATTCCGAGCGCGGGTCTGCAGATCGTCTTTGCCCAGCAGACCGCCGCCGCCATCACTCCCGAATCGCAGCGCCAGCTCGTGGCCACCCTGCGCCGGGTGATTCCCGGAATCTTCATCCTCTGGATCGGCATGCTGCTGGTTGCGATCTTCTGCCGCGAAGGGCTGGCACGCCAGTTCAAGTTCGGTGACGGCCGGGTGCTGTGGCCGACCCTCGGGGTCGCGCTGACCTGGCTGACACTGCCGGTCTTCCGGGGTGTGCTGCAGGGGCGTCAGAATTTCGGCGCCCTCGGCTGGGTTTCCCTGCTGGATGGTGCCGGACGCATCACGGGCACGGGACTGATTGTGCTCGCCTGGCACGGAAAGGCCGCCGGCGCCATGCTGGGGGCGCTGACGGGCCAGGTGTTTTCGATGGGCGTCGCGGTATGGACTACGCGCGATGTCTGGCGTGTTGGCGGGACGGCGAAGGTGGACTGGGCGGCCTGGTTCCGTCGCGTCCTGCCGTACACGCTGGGCGCAGCCGGGCTGATCGTGCTGGCCAACTTCGACGTGATCTTCCTCAAGGCGGCCATTCCCGCGACCAAGGCGGATGAGTTTGGTCTGGGGGAGCTTTATCTGCCGGCCTGGATGATCGGCTTTGCCCTGACCCAGATCACCGTGCCGCTCGCGATGGTGATGTTCCCCAAGATCGCCCGCAGCGCCGCCACCGGCATCAAGTCGGATGCGCTGACGCTGACGCTGGTGGGCACGGCCATCCTCGGGTTCCTGAGCTGGGTGGGCGTGCTGCTGCTGCCGAAGCTGCCGCTGCAGATCCTCTTCTTCCGCACGCCCGCGAACTGGGCCGCAGCGCCCATGGTCCCCTGGTGCGTCTTTGCGATGCTCGCCTACGCGCTGGCCAACGTGCTCGTGAACGACCAGCTCGCCCGGGCGCGCTTTGCGGTCGTGCCGTGGATTGTGGCTGCCGCAGCCGGCTATGTAATGCTGCTCGTCATGCTCACGCCGCACCTGCTGACGATGGAACCGTTCACCGCCTATCGCGTCCTGGCCGGGGTGATCGGCGGGGCGAACCTGCTCCTGCTGGGGGTGGCTGTGTGGTTAAGCTGGGGACGGAAGCGGAACGCCACGCCACGCCCGTAATTTCGGGCATTTTGTTCCATATGGAAAATGCGCCAGGGCCGGTTGACTCTGTTTGACCAGGAGGGTTGGAAGCGTGCCCGCTCCGGGGGAATGGAACTCACAGCGGAACGATAACTGCGGATTGCCAACTGCCTGCCGCGCCGCTGGACAATGTGAGCCTGACCAACCTGCGGTTGCTCAACGCCTGCCGTATGTTCCGGAGAACGGCTGCAAATGGCGCGGGCTGCCGCCGCACTTCGGCAATTGGCACCCCCATTTACACGCGGATGAACCGCTGGAGCAAAGCCGGGGTGACGGACCGCGGCTTTGCCCGGCCGCAGCCGGAACAGATCCTGCCGCCGCGCCTCGAACGGGTGTGCCGGGACAGCACGGTCGTCAAAGTCCATCCCGCCGGCACCGGCGCCCTAAAAAAGCCGGGACGCAAGCCCTCGGCCACCGAACTTGATCGCCCGCGAAAGGTGCTCCACCCAATTCATGCATTGATTTCTGCGCGGCTGCTTTCGAGCCAGCTCCCCGCCTGACCCTCGGTAATTCTGCCGCCCGCAGCTGCGGACGGCGTTTTGACTTCGGGGCCGTTCTCCCTACCCTGCGGGGGCAATGCATATTGTTCGCCATGCCGATGCCGATTCCGCCGCGCAAATTGACCGGGCCGCCGCCGCGTCGAGCCTTTTCGATCCCGCCATCGAGCAGCGCACCCGCGCCATCGTGGAGGCGGTGCGGGATCGCGGCGACGCGGCCCTGACCGAGTTCACCGAGCGTTTCGACGGCGCCAAGCTCAAGCCGGAGCAGTTCGCCGTCACCACGGCCGACCAGATGCAGGCCTCGCTCGTGGCGGATGAATCCCTTCGCGCCGCCATCGCCGAGGCGCACAAGAATATCGCCGCCTTTGCCAAGAAGTCGCTGCGGAAGGGCTGGCAGACCCGCAACGCCCACGGCGCGGCGGTCGGCGAAAAGTTCGACCCGTTCACCCGCGTCGGCATCTACATCCCCGGCGGCACCGCGCCGCTGGTCTCGACCGCGCTGATGACCATCACGCTCGCGAAGGTCGCGGGCTGCCCCGAGATCGTGGTCTGCACCCCGCCCGGCAAGGACGGCTCGGTGAACCCGGCGCTGCTCTTCGCGGCGAAGCTCGCGGGCGCGACGGAGATCTACCGCGTGGGCGGGGCGCAGGCGATCGCCGCGCTGGCGCTCGGCACCAAGACGATCCGGCGCGTCGCGAAGGTTTTTGGCCCTGGCAACGCCTACGTGGTGGCGGCCAAGCGGCTGCTCTACGGCCAGGTCGCCATGGATCTGCTGCCGGGGCCCAGCGAGGTGCTGGTGCTGGCGGATGACTCCGCCAACCCGCGCTTTGTCGCCGCCGACCTGCTGGCACAGGCGGAACACGGTTCCGGCCACGAGCGCGTCTGGCTCGTGACCACCTCGTCGAAGCTGCTGAAGGCCGTCGAGAAGGAAATTGCGCGCCAGCTCCCGAAGCTGGCCCGGCGCGATTTCATCACCAAGGCGCTCGCCGCCAATGGCTGGCTGATTCAGGCCGAGGACATGGACACCGCCGTCGCGCTGGTGAACCGGCTCGCGCCGGAGCACTGCGAGATCATGGCGAGCCAGGCCCGCGAACTCAGCAGTCGCGTGCTCACCGCCGGTGCGATCTTCCTCGGTGACTACTCGCCCACGGTGCTCGGCGACTATGTGGCCGGCCCCAGCCACACGCTGCCGACCGGCGGCGCGGGCGCGAGTTTTGCCGGGCTCACAGTGGACCAGTTCCAGCGCCGCACGAGCGTCGTGGAGTATGGCAAGACCTCGCTGAAGCAGGCGCTGCCCGCCGTGCAGAAGTTCGCGGAAATCGAGGGCCTGGGCGCCCACGGCCGCTCCGCCACCATCCGCGTGGAACGCTGAAACCGTGGCGCGTGGCGCGCACGGCAGCCTCGCGGGAAAAGCGCTGCGACAGTTACCGACTGCGGTTCAATCCTCAGGGTGGACGGACGCCGCTGTTTCTTCCTATCTTGCTGGCTGCGTGGCTTCTACTCCGCCTACGGGACCGCTCATTCCGGACCATCTCGCCCGTCCTTTGGGACGCGGCGCATGCGATCTGGCGGCGTTGATCGGTCAGTTCGTCGCCCCGGCTCCGGACGCCCCAGGGGCCAATCCCAATGTCCGCCGCAGCCTCGACCACTTCGCGCGGCTGCCCGAGCTGGGCCCACGTCTGCGCCGGCTGCCCGGCTCGCCGTCGGTGCTGATCCAAGGCTACAGCGATCCGGGAAACGCCGTGGCCTTGACCCAGTTTCTTGCCGGTCATATCGCGGGGCGCCCGCGCCTTCAGGTGGTTGATCTCTACGACCTGCCGGCCGTCTATGGGCTGCTGGGATTTCCCGCGCCTGAGTTTGAGTACCGGCTGGCCGATGCCAGCCAGCTGCAGGACTGCTACCCGGACGATTCGGTGGATGTGCTGGTGCAGGACTTCCTGCTGAACTGCACGCCCTCCGCCCTGCACGCCCCGATCCTGCAGGAAGCCGCCCGCATTCTCTCGGTGCAGGGCGTTGCGCTCATCAGCTTCAGCGACCAGGCCGGAGTCGGCCCGCGCCCGACCATGGATGCCACCGAGTTTCAGCGGCGCTCCGGAGTTCCCTGGTGTCCCGGCGCGTACAACCTCGCGGACATGTTTCCGCCCGGGACATTTCCCGCCTCCACACTGGATGACCTGGCCGGCCAGGTCGTGCTCGATCCCGCGACGGGAACCTCCACGCTGATCACGGGGGTGGGCCGGTTCGAATTCTTCCGCGACGCCGAAGTGATGCTGCAGCTCTTCCGGGAAGCCGGGCTGGTGAACCTGGCGATGGACCGGAGCGAAGGCGTGGACTCGCATGGCCTGAACTGCCGGCGGTATCGTTGCCTGCTGGCGAAATCAGCCTGAACCGGTGCAGGATGAGCCCGACCCCTCCGTGAACCTGCCACACATCAAGGCTTCTGGAACTTCCGCCGGGCCGGAAGTCCTGCCGCTGCTGCCCATGCAGCAATGGATGTGGCGGTCGCAGATGGTCCACAACCGCGCCGACCTCGGCCTGATGCAGGTGGTGGTGGCCTTGCGCGAGGCCGTGGACCTGGCCCGGCTGCGCGCGGCGTGGGCGAGTGTGGTCGCCCAGCATCCGATCCTGCGGACCCGCCTGGTCTGGGAAAGCGACGTGGACCCGGGACAATTGGTCGAGCCGCAGGTGGAAGTTCCCTGGACGGCGCTTGATTGGCGGGCACTCACGACGGAGGCGACCGCGGAAGTTCCGGACCAGCGCTGGGAAACGTTGCTTCGGGAAGACCGGCAGCGAGGACTCGATCTGCGTGTCGCCCCGCTGCTGCGCTTCACCTGCGTGACGTTGGATGAAACGGAAACCCGGCTGCTCTGGACGTTTCATCACATCCTGCTCGATGGCAGCTCAATCCCGCTCGTCCTGGAGGACGCCTTCGCCGCGTATCAGGCGTTGCGGGAAGGCCGGGCCGTGCCGGCCCCGGAACGCCCCGCGTTCGCGCAGTTCGTCCGCTGGCATCAGGCCTGGTGGGAGGCGCACCACGCGCCAGCCGAAGTGTTCTGGCGGAATTATCTCCGGGGCCTGACCGAACCGACCACGCTCACGGTGGAAACCACTGCCGCCGATCCGGCGGACGACGCCGCGGCGGAACAGGCCGGTTTTGCTCTGTCGCCGGAAGAAACCGCCCGGCTCCAGCAGACGGCGGCAGCGCTGGGGATCACGACGAGCACCTTCCTGCTGGCGGCGTGGGGACTGCTGCTGCGGCATTACGCAGGGAAGGACGACGTCATTTTCGGCACGGTCGGCGCCGGACGCGGCGACACGTTTCCGGGGGCGGACCGCGCCGTCGGCCTTTTCATCACGAACGTCCCCATCCGGTTCAGCTTCGCCGGCACGGCCACCGTGCGCACGGTGCTGCGCGAATTGCGCGCGCTCCACCTGGCGGTGCGGCAGTTCGAGCACACGCCGTTGCACCTGCGCTCCCGCTGGAGCGAGCTGCCAGCCGGCGCTCCGCTGGTCGGGTCGGTGATCGTCTTTGACCGGGATAGCATCGCCGGGCGCATGGCGCAAAAATGCGGCGCTCCCGGACGGACTTTCGAACTGCGGCAACAGCCCGACCAGGGGCTGCTGCTCGCGGTCACCGGCGGCGAACGGCTCACCGGCGACGTGGTGTTCGAGGCGGCGCGCTATCCCCGCGAAATCATGCGCCGGCTGGCCGGGCAGCTGGCCCACCTGTTGCGAGAACTGCCGGTGTCACTGGATCTGCCCCTGCAAGACGTGCCGATCCTGCCGCCGGAGGAGTGGGCGGAGCTGGTGCGCTTCGGGCAGGGACCGGAATCGTCCGCCGGCTCGGAGCGCCGGTTGCAGGAGTGGTTCGAACTCCAGGCCCGGAAGCGGCCGGAAGCCGTCGCGATCCAGAGGCCAGACACTGCCACCACCTACGGCCAGCTCGAAACCGCCGCCAACCGGCTGGGACATTATCTCCAGCGGCTGGGTGCGGCCCCGGACCGGATCATTGCCATCATTCTGCCCCGCAGCGCCGAGCTGGTGACGGCGGCCATCGGCGTGCTCAAGAGCGGTGCCGCCTACCTGCCGCTGGACCCGGAACTGCCGCCCGCCCGGCTCGCCGCCATGGTGGAAGCCGCGGGTCCGCTGGCGGTCATTACCGGGCCCGGCTGCACGCTTTCCCGCACTGCGGGTTGCGACCGCTGGGTCGATTGCGTGGCCGACCGTGCGGAGATCCATGCCTGCCCCGATACCTGCCCTGAGGCATCGACCGCCGGCTCGCATCTGGCCTACGCCATCTTTACCTCCGGCACCACCGGCACGCCGAAACTGGTCGGCGTCGAACACCGCAACATCTCCAACCTGCTCGCCTATGCCGCGACTGAGCTGTTTGATCCGGCGGACTGGGCCTGGGTTCCTTTCACCGACGCGGTGTCGGCCGATTCCTGCGTGCACCAGATTTTCCTGACGCTGGGACTGGGCGGACGGCTGGTGCCGCTGCCGGAATTGGGAGCGGTCGCCGCGTCGCCTTTCCTGCCGCAGTTCACCTGGTTCAGCGCGACGCCGATCTCGTTTCAATGGGTGTTCGACACCTTCGGCCTGCCGCCCTCGGCCCGGGTGCTCGGCGTCGGGGCGGAAGCCACCCCGCCCGCCCTGCTCGCCCGCCTGCGCGCCCAGCCGGGCATCCGGGAACTGTATAATTTTTACGGCCCCACCGAGGCGACCATCTACTCCACGATTTCCCGGCTGTTCGAACTGGCGGACCAGGCCGCCGTCATGCCCGGCCCGGCCCGCCACGTGGGCCGGATCATCGGCCGCCCGGTGGCCGGCACCCGCTGCCATGTGCTCGACGCGCGCGGACAGCCCGCCCCCGTGGGTGTTCCGGGCGAACTGGTGATCGCGGGCATCGGTGTGGCCCGGGGCTACCTGAACGACCCCGCGCTCACCCTCGACCGCTTCATCGCGGAACCGGGCAACCCCTCCGGTCGCGCCTATCGCACTGGCGACCTGGCCCGCTGGCATCCCGACGGGCAGCTGGAGTTTCTGGGGCGGCGCGACTCGCAGATCAAGATCCACGGCGTGCGCGTCGAGCTGGAGGAAATCGAGGCGCACCTGCTCGCCTTTCCGCAGGTCGCCCAGGCGGTCGTGAATGCGGTGCCTGCCCCGGACGGCGACCGCCGGCTGGTGGCGTATGTCGTCATGCCTCCGGCGGCATTCCAGCCCGGCCAGATCCGCCGCTTCCTCCGGACACGCCTGGCCAACACGGTGGTGCCAGCAACGTTAGTGCGGCTGGATGCCCTGCCGCTTACGCTCACGGGCAAGATCGACCGCCAACGCCTCCCGCATCCAAGCTTTACTGAGGAAGCGGGCCCGGCGATCGCCGAGACGGAGACGGAGCGCCGATTGGTCGCCATCTGGGCCCAGGTGCTGCGCCGGTCCGACGTCGGTGTGGAGGATGATTTCTTCGCCGCCGGCGGCGATTCGTTGCAGGCGGCGGTGCTGACGCTCTCCATCGAGGCCGACTTTGCGATCAGGCTCTCCGCTGCGGACCTCGTTGAATGCCCCAGCCCGCGCGAACTGGCCGCCCGCATTGACCGGAACCGCCAGGCCGCCAACGCGACGTCTTCGCGGCACAGTCAGCGACGTGAAGGCAGTTTTGTCCCGCTTCAGGCCGGTCGTACCGGGCGCCCGATCATTGTCCTGCCCGGCGGGGTCGGGGAAAATGAGCGCCCGGAATTTTACCGGCCCATTTTCCAGGAACTGTCCGACCACCCGGCCTATTGCTTCCTGCCACCGGTGCTCGACCACCGGAACCTTCCCGCCCGCAATCTGCACCTCCTGATCGACGAGGCGTTGCGCGCACTCGCCGAGGCCCGGGTGGAGATCGAGCGGGGTGTCATCATCTGGGGGCACTGCGTCGGGGGCATTCTGGGATTGGAAATGGCCCGTCGCCTGATGCGGGACGGAACCGCCCCCGTGCCCGTGGCCATCCTGGACCCGCTGCCGCCCACGGGGCGGTTGACCGCCGTTCGTCGCGCGATGGCTTCCACCCGGCTCGGAGTGCAACTGCGCTACCACCGCAACATGCTGCGTGAGGGCGATTGGTCGGCCCGTGCGACGTATGCCCGGGGCGTGCTGGCCCGGACCTTCCGGCGCGCCCTGCCCCGGCCGGCGGAACCGGTCGGAGCCGCCCGCTCAGCGAGGATTCCACCGGCCGAGGTGGACCGCCATTTCCAGGATCTGGTCACCTACCCGCGCACCCTGGCGGCCCATCGCTCCCTGCCGCATGCCGGCCCGTTGCTCCTCACCGCAAACCACAGGGAAGCCACCCCGCAACTGGAGCGCGCCTGGCGGCAACTGGCACACGGCCCGTTCCGCTTCGATCCGGTGCCGGGCACGCACACCACGGTCGTGGCGACGCAGGCCGCCGCCATCGGCCAGAGCCTGCACCGCTGGCTGGCGGAGATCGCTCCGGATAACCAGCGCTTGGCATGAGCGCCCGGGTGGCCGCCAGGCCCATCGGGACAGCATCCTAATCGTAATCTTAATCGATCTCGCCTTGCCTGCCTTGGATTACGATCACGATGAAGATTAGGATTAAGATGCGGGCCATGCCGCCGGCTCGACTTCAGCCACGCGGGCCTGCGAGACTGCGGCCCACATGGCCGCACCAAAGCCGAAGCAGTTGATCCGCCCGCTCGTCCACTCGTTGCACGCCTACGTGCCCGGCGAGCAGCCGAAGATTCGCGGGCTCATCAAGCTCAACACGAACGAGAATCCCTATCCGCCCTCGCCCAAGGTGCTCGCGGCGACCAAGGCGGCGGTGGACGGCCGGCTGCGGCTCTACCCCAATCCCACCGCACAGGCGTTGCGTGAGCGGCTCGCACGGCTGCACGGCTGCGGTCCGGAAAACATCATCATCGGCAACGGCTCCGACGAACTGCTGGCGCTCGCGGTGCGGACCTTCACCGAGCCTGCTACGCCCGCCAGCGCAACCACAGGGCGGGCTTCCGGCTCCACGGTGCAGTACTTCCATCCCAGCTATTCGCTCTATCCGGTGCTCGCCGAGATCCACGGCGCCACCACCCACGCGGTGCCGTTGCGGACCGATTTCACGCTGCCCTCGGTGCCCGAGCTGAAGCGCGGGAAGCAGTGGGACTTCCAGGCCGCCCTCTCATTGGTCACCACGCCCAATGCCCCGAGCGGTCGCGGCTTTGCCACCGCCGAACTGGACACCCTTTGCGCCGCCATGCGCGGCGTGGTTGTGCTCGACGAGGCGTACGTGGACTTCGCCGCCGAAAACGCACTCGCCCTCGCGCTGAAGCATCCCCACGTGCTCATCTCACGGACCTTTTCCAAGGCCTACTCGCTGTGCTTCCAGCGCGTGGGCTATTTTGTGGGCCATCCCGAGCTGATCGCCGCGCTCGACAAGGTGCGCGACAGCTACAACGTGAACGGCCTCGGCCAGGTCGCGGCCCTCGCGACGCTGGGCGATCTGCCGTATTATCGCCGGAATTTCCGCCGCATCATCGCCACGCGCGAACGCCTCCGCCGGGAGCTGACGGGGCTCGGCTTCGAGGTGCTGCCGAGCCAGACGAACTTCCTGCTCACCAGGCCGCCCGGGCCGCCCGCCAAGGAATGGCTGCAACGGCTGCGCGACCGGAAGATTCTCGTGCGCTGGTTCAGCGCGCCCGAGGTGAACGCGTATCTCCGCATCACCATCGGCAGTGACGCCGAGGCCGATGCGCTGCTAAAAGCGGTGTCGGCGATCCTGCATCGCCGGCGCTGACCTGACCGATGTGATCGGCTTCATGCTTCTGTTTCCGTGTACCTTGCCCATCACGATCCGCCGCGGATGACTCAGCGCGCCCGGCATCCCATCGCAGGCGGAGCACAGCTTGCCGCCCGGCCCGCCATCGCGTTCACTCGGCAATGCCTTTGAGCCGCTCCACCAACCGGAGTTGTCAGTCGCTGCCGAAGCGGTGGCGGCTACTGGGCTTGGGCATCGCGGCTGTGCTGCTGGTGGTGGACTGGTTTTTGCCGCCCCTGCCCACGCCGCGCTTTTTGGAACGCTGGCCCGACGCCGGCACCGGCTTCACTCCGTGGAAACCGCTGCTCGCGGGGGTTGACCATGCCCGCGCCAACTTCAGCTCGCCCCGGCCGATGAAGTGCCACGTCGTGCGGATCGACCTGGCCGACACCAATGTCAGCCTCCTTGCGCGACCGCCCGCCCCCGCCGCACCGTTCGAGACCGACGGCGAATACGTGAGCTCCTTCGTCCGCTCGCAGGCAGTACAGGTGGCGATCAACACCACGCCCTTTGCCCCGGACCGCGTGGTGCCCGGCCGGCCGGTGGATTTGCAGGGACTCGCGGTGTCACAGGGACAGCGGTTTTCCGAGGCCGCCGGCAACTTGGATTCGCTGGTGATCACCCGTGACAACCAGGCCCGCCTCGTTCCGGCTGGCGGCAAAACCGCCGATGCCTGGAACGGTGCCGGCGGCTTTCTGATCACCCTGCGTCACGGGCAGAATGTTGCCGAGAAGCTGCAGCCCGAGCCGGCCACCGTCGTCGGCCTCTCCGCCGACGGGCGCCGGATGTTCTGGCTCGTGGTGGATGGCCGGCAACCCGGCTACAGCGAAGGCGCCACACCGGCCGAAACGGCGGAAATGCTCCTGAGTCTGGGAGCGACCGAGGCGTTGAACATGGATGGCGGCGGCTCGAGCACGCTGGCCTGCGCTGGCGGTTGGAAAGGCGTGCGCGTGCTGAACCGGCCCTACCACTGGGTGTGGAGCGGACTGGAGCGGCCGGTCGGTGCCGCGCTCGGAGTGCGTTCCCAACCGCCCCGTTAGGCGTTCGCTCCCGTGGTGGCGATCGGATTTGAAGCGGAAGGGTTCCGTTTGCCAGCCGCAACAGATGAGCTGGTGGACGGTGAACCCGATGAGGGACTTGAGTCGCCCGCCACACTTCTCCCGCTCACGGCTCCAAGTCGGCGCGCTCCAGTGCCGTGAGGATCAGGTTGAAGGCGTCGTGGAGCTGGCTGAAATCGCGGAGATCGACGGTGAAACGGCCGTCGCGGTTGTTGCGGGACACCACGTGGCCGTCGGAGAAGAGGATGTCGGCGAACTGCTGGCGGTGGTGTGTGCGCGGCTTGACGTTGAAGACCTCCAGGTCGGGTGGGCTGAGAAGCTGGCTGTCGATGGCGAGCGCGCGGATGGGCTGGCCGTTGCGGTTGTCGCCGAGGTTGTCGAGGAGGATGTGGTCGGGCGTAGTGTTGGTGGCAAGATTGTCGAAGAGCTGGGTGTTGCCCGCGTGACGGTAGTAGTAGCTGCACTGCGCCTGGTAGGTGCCGACCTTGGCCAGCTCGGCGGCCGCATCGAGCTTCTGGTCGCTGCCGGGGCAGAAGAGCACCCGCGACGTGTCCGCAAGCTGCCGGCGCAGCAGCAGGCCCAATCCCACCGGCGCGCCGCCTTGCAAGGAAAGGAGGCTCGTGGGCGAACCGGTCGCCGGATAGAAGCTCGCCGGGCTCGTGAAAGGCGGGGCCTTGGGGCCGTAGGGAATCCGACCGTCGCTGTCGCCGGCGTAGCTGTGGATTGCGATGCCCATCTGGCGCAGGTTCGAGAGGCAGGCGGCGCGCTCACCGGCACCCTTGGCGGAAGCCAGCGCCGGCAGGAGCAGCGCCGCCAGGATGGCAATGACCGCGATGACCACCAGCAGCTCAATAAGCGTGAAGCCATCCGCCCGGCCACGGGCCGGAACTCGGAAGCGGCGACGCACCGGCGAAGCGGTGCAGGCTGACCCAAACATGCTCAACGCCAACAGCATCGCTGCCGTCGCGCGGACACACAACAAATTGAAAAAGGTGGCAGGTAATGGGGGCATCTTTTCATCGTGGCCAGCGGCTGATGTCGGAGGGAAGCTGGCCGATGGTGAATGCGGGCCGTTCTCCCTCGCCTTATTCCTCTCCCGCTGGGAGAGGAAACAACCCGGAACACCGCCGGCTGATTGGAAGATCCTTCGGCCAATCCCGCGCGTGCCTCCGCCGAGCGACGGACGACGATTCTCCCTCTCCCAGTGGGAGAGGGCCGGGGTGAGGGTGAACGGCCACCCGATTCCGCCCAGACTCCCAATGCCCAAGGCCAACCACGGTGGAAAGATGCACCCCGCGTAATGGGTGAGGCGTGACGAGGATAGCGAAAGCAACCACAGAACGACGAGCCGCGCGCGGCCCTTCGTCAGGGCACGGGGCTGGCCAGCACGCGGAAGCTCACGCTGGCACTGGGAGAGGCGGGTCCGCGCACGATGAGGGACAGCGCCTGATCGGTGCCGGCCTGGGCCGCACCGTTGTCCACCCACGTCCGCAAATCTTCGGAGGACTGTACCTGATAACTGAAGCCGTTCACCGAGGTCCAGGAGAGGAGTACGTCCGCGCCAGCGGGAGTGATCGTCAGGACCGGTGGCGGGAGGTCCATGAGCCGGACGTTATCCACATCCCAGTAGCCGCCCTGCATGTCAGGGCTGACCGTCGAGAGAAAGAGTACGCCGAGGTACTGGCCGGCCCATGCGTCGGTGGCCTTCACCGGGGGTATGCGTAGCTTGAAGTAGGTGAGGTTGGTCCGGATCGGCACGCCGTTGTCGTCGGTGGGAAACGTGGCGTGCGTGTACACGACATTGGTCGTACCGACGTTGACCATGTTCGTGGCCGCATCGCGGAAATACAGGGAAGCCGCGAAGCTCACGCCTTCCAGCATGTTGCCGCCGCCCCCCACCACGCCGAAGGACAGCTCGTAGGCATGGTCCACCGTGTAACGGGCGGCGAAGGCGTGCGTCGGCGGCTTGTTCCGCCAGTCCACCGTGTCGTGGTCCTGAAACCAGCCGGTGGCCGGCACGGCGAAGAGGTAGGCGGCCTGCACGCCGTCCAGGTTGCCGATATAGTCGGCGGCGGTCGGGGCGGTGTTGACGAAGATCCCGGTGAGATCGTCCCACGTGAACCCGCCGCCCTCGGCATAGTCGGCGGGCTTCGGGGTTTCCTGCCACGCGTCGATGAAGGTGCTGACGTAGGGCGTGGCCGGCGACTCAAAGGAGCCGTTGGGAATGGAAATGGGGATGGGCTGCGCGTACGCAGCCAGCATCCCCAGGAGAGCGGACAACCACAGGGTCGCGACGGAATTCCAGCGCCGGTTCAAGGGAAAGTCGGGCAAAGGGGCGAAGATCCGTCGCCACCCGGTTCAGCGCGACTGCCGGCTGCGGCGCCAGAGCGCGCCACCCAGCAGGGTGAGGCCGGCGATCACCGCGTAGCTTTCCGGCTCGGGCACGGCGTTGAGCTGCAGGTTGTCGGCCTCCCAGTAGGCGAGCCCCGAGCTGGCGCTGAAGGTGACGCCTTCCAGGTCCACGCGGATGGGCTTGCCGACCGCCGGCGAGCCGGCCGGGATCGCGGCGACCCTGACGGTGATAGGCTGCAGCGAGGTGACGGTGTTGTAATCGGCGGTAGCCGTCACGAAAGTGGAAGCGAGTGTGTTCCACGCCGTGCCGTCAAAATACTGGAGACCGGCCTGGAACTGTGTGCCCGCCGCGAGCGACCCGCCGCCGCGCAGCCCGAAGGTGAGCGTGTAGGACATCCCGGCGGAGAAGCTGGTGGAAAGCGTCTGGGTGATGCCAGCGCCGGGGAAGGCGAAGATGTAGGCCACCTGGTTGCCGTCGGCGTTCGTGAGATGGCGCGGGTCGGGGGCGGGCGCGTTCGGGAAAATGCCGGCGACGCTGTCCCACGTGACGAAGAACGTGCCCGGATCGAAGTAGCCGGGCTGCGGCGTCTTGTCCCAGGAGGTGATGACCGTGCTCACGCCCGTGGGCGATCCGGAGGCGTCCGGCAGCTCAAACGAGGGGTTGGCGATGCCGATGAGTTGGGCCTGGGCCGAGCTGGCCAGGCCCAGCAGGCCGGCGGCGGCGGTGGTCAGGATGGCGGTGCGGTAGAGCCCGGAGGGCGAGGGGGCGAAACGATGCAGGGAGCGCATGTGGTTATGGTGATGATGGTGTGCGTATGTGCGGGCCGCAACCTCGGCAGGCTCCGCTTTTTCGTCAAGGTCTTGAGGACGGAATTTGAACGGGGCGGATTCGACAACATTGCTGAAGTCATCGGCTTGCGAGACGAAACTAGGATCAACCGAGCCATTGTTGGAGTGCGTTGCGGCATGGTTGACGCCCTCCAACAAAGGTGCCGACCATGGAAGCGCGATGGAGATGAAGCTTGCCGCCGCCAAACGACTGCTCCGCCATCATCGTGACTCTCAACAGGACACGACCTGGCAGCCCGCTTCACGGGAATTTTTGGACAGCCAGATTGAAGCTGCGGTGTCACGGATGACGCCTCCGCAGAGCCGGCTGTGGCAGAGCATCCAAGTCCCGCCGCAAAAATGGGCGCAGCATCCTTACGGGGATCTGGGCGGCGGATTCTGGGTGGTGGCCCTGATGGGACAGACTGTTGTCTGGTACAACGACCTCGAAGATGGCTTCAATTATTCCGCCTTTACGAAGTACGGGACTATCGATGCGTACTGGTGCGATCAGGATCGACTCGAATGGACGATCCAAAGGCTCCTGAACGTCGTCACAACTGGGGCCGAGGCGTGACCCTGAGCCAGTGGGCCTGATGGCACGGCCTGCCGTTTGGAAAAAGGCCTCGATGAGGGCTAATCTCCGTTCCAGAGATAGTCGTATCCGGCGGGCGGATTGTAATCCATGGAAAACGAGGCTTGGCGTGACGCGGCCTTGGCCTCGTTCCAATATATGCTTATATAGCTGACATGGCCATCCACAAAGCTGACCACGTTTTTGGCATCGTTAAATGTCAGCCATCCGGCAAGTTCGTTTGGAACACGCCTCGGTTGATGCCATGAGTACGGAAAAAAGGCGGGCATTTCAGCGACCAAGATTGTCCGTGCCGGATTTTGCACATTGCTGATCGCTTTCCCCTTAAGGCCGGGCGCGTTTGTGGCCGTGGTAAGCGCTCCGGCGTTCGACCAATAGCTCGAGAAATCGGAACTCGCCTGGTTATGGAAGCTTCGCGCCGCATAATAGGTGTGGTTTGTTTTTGAAGGAAAATGATAATAGAATCTGTCGGCTGGGCAGGCAAACAAGGTATCCGCAGGCGATGAAGCGCCCTTCAGGCCGACATAGTTCTTCATCAGCTCCTTGTAGCCTGTCCAATAGCCAAAAGGGGTGCTGGGCGAGTTTGTGACTCCGGGCGGAAAATCGGCATGGTCGTCCCAATAAAGGCGCATGCCGAGGCTGATCTGCCGCAGATTGTTCAGGCACACCGTTCGTCGGGCTTGTGCTTTGGCTTTGGACAACGCGGGAAACAGCAGCGCGGCAAGGATTGCGATGATGGCAATGACCACCAGGAGCTCAATCAAGGTGAACGCCCGACTTCGGTTGGCGTGTCGCATTGCGGGCATGGCTGAGATGTTCATCTGGTGAGGCAGGATGACCTGACACTAAAAACCTAGTCTCCGGTCCATTGGTAGCCGTATCCCTCCGGCGGATTGTATGCCCACGCGTGCTTTTGACCGTCGAAATACAGGTTGAGATAGCTGATGTGGCCGTCCACGAAGCAAAGCACGTCCTTCGCATCGGCAAACCGCGCATTGTCCTTCGAAAATGGGCGTTTCGGCTGATGCCAGGAATAGGGCGAGAACGCCGGGACTTCCGCCACCAGGACCGTCTTCGCCGGATGCGGGATGCTCTCCAGCCTCTGCCCGGCGATCCCGTAATGATTTGTAACCGTGTCTGCCGTGTTCGTTCTGGATGGGCTGGTAAACTGCCCCGCGTTGTATGCGTAGCTGGTGAATGCGTGATCGGACTGTTCGTGCATTGGCCGCGACACGTATCCTCGCCCACCCCCGCTCATGTCATAAAAGAACTTGTCGGCGGGACACGCGAAAACCCCGTCGTGCGGTGAAGAAGCCCCGTTAATCCCGACGTCCTTGTTGATGAGCTGCCGGTAAGCCGTCCAACTGACAAAGGGAGAATTGGCCGAATTTGTGTTCCCGGGTGAGCCGTTGCTCTGCTCGTCCAGATACACATGGATGCCCAGGTTGATCTGACGCAGATTGCCGATGCAAACGGTGCGCTGCGCCTTGGCCTTCGCGGCGCTCATTGCGGGAAGCAACAGCGCCGCAAGAATCGCGAGGATGGCAATGACCACCACCAGCTCGATCGTGGTAAACGCGCGTTTTGAATTCATCATCGCCCTGGTGGGCAAATCTCTGCCCAGCCAATTCGACCGTGGTCGTCCGGTTTCGTTCCGGATTTCCCCATTCCACCTACATTCCGGCCACCTTTCCTCGAAGGAGGTTCGCACAATCTGACTGGTCGTCGGATGAATTCGTTCTTTCCGCCATGGTTGACCCCGCCGTACGACAGACCGCTCAATCATCGGCGGTGACTTCATTCGAAAAGGTAAAACGAAACTACGAGCGGCTCCCGTATCCGGGGGCCGATCCCCGCATCGTGGAGGGCAAGGGCGGTTCGCTGCCGCCGCTGCGGTGGACGCAGGGGCTGGGCCGGCCGGGTCAGCCCAAACCGGAGCGCGTTCTCGTGGCGGGCTGCGGCACGGGGGCCGAGGCGTTTGTGATCCGCCGGCACCTGCCCAAGGCTGAAATCGTGGCGGTGGATTTCAGCCCGCGTTCCATCGCGGTCGCCCATCGGTTGCAGCGCGCGGCGAAGCTGGCACGGCCCATCACCTTCGCGGTGGCCGACCTGACCGATCCGGAACTGCCGGCGAAGCTCGGGGACGGCTTTGACCTCATCACCTGCCACGGCGTGCTCAGCTACATTCCGGAGCCTGCAAAGGCGCTGGAGAACTTCGCCGCCGTGCTGCGTCCGGGTGGTGCCCTGTACCTGGGCGTGAACGGCGAGTCGCATCCCGCGCTGCGCCTGCGGGCGTGGCTCGCCGGCTTCGGCCTCGACGTTGAGACCCTTTCCGAGGAACGCCGGCTCCGGGAAGTGCTCAAGATTTGGGACGCGCTGCATGACGATGATCTGCAAGGATTCGCCAGCATGTCGCCCAGCTATCTGGCCAGCGATGTCTGCGGGTCGCACTTCAACAACTGGCCGCTAGCCCGGTGGCGCACGCTGGCCAACCAGAGCGGCTGGGAGCTCGCCGGTTCGTGGCTGCTGCCGCTGGCGCTGCGGCTCCTAATGACTGACGACACCCATCGGTCATTGTTCCCTGCCGGCCTGGGCGAACTGGCCGAACGGCTCGATCAGGCGCGCCCCGCCGGCTTTCACAAGCTTCTCCTGCGACGTGCGGAACCGCCTGTCCGCACTTCGGAACAGGCTCTGCGCTGGACGGGCATCTACTCGCCGCGCTTCCTGAAGCCGACGGCAGCAGGGCGCATTCCGGTTGTGCTCCACTCGTCCCTCTTCAACCTGAGCCAGGACTGGTCGCTGACTTCGCGTCAGGCCGAGGCGCTGCGCGAACTCGTTGCCGCCGGCGTGACCCCGAAAGGCTGGCTGACTAAATGGGGCCGGAGCGAAGCGGCGCGGCGCATTCTCTGGCTGTGGGCCGGTTTTGGGGCCGTGGCCTGAGGCGCGGAGGAGAGAAGTAATCAGTGAACAGTGAAGCAGTAATCAGTGGGGCAGAGCGGGTACGAAGGCGGATTGCCATCTCTGTTTACTGATTACTGACCTACTGTTTACTGATCACTGAAAATCCGCCCGTCCCCAGTCCTCGGGCCGCCCCTGCACGCCGGAGCGCGGGGCCCAGGCAAGGCGGGTCTTGTTGATGTTCTCGCCGGGCGCGGCGTCAGCCTTGTCACCGTCGTAGATCAGCACGTTCAGGCCGAGGCGGCGCGCGTCCTTGGTCGGTTTGAAGCCGATTTCCACGAAGGGAATGGAGGCGCGGAGCGCGTAGCCGTCGCGGGTTTTCCAGGAGGCCAGGCGGGTTCCCGGGGCCGTCTCCTCCACCGGGCCGGGCCGGGCGTCCGCGTCGCGGGCGGCACGGACCTTGCCGGTCGAATCAAACGGCACGATGCCCAGCTTGTAGCAGCCGAACGTGTGCTGCGCGCCCACCTTCGGATCGAGGCAGAGCTCCACGGAATCGCTGCGCCAGTGTCCCTTGATGTCGTTCGGGGCGAGGTTGCTGACCACGACATCGTCCTTCACACGCACCTCGACAAAGAGCGTCGCGCCATCGTGCGCCAGCCGGAATTCCCCGCTGCAATCGGCCGCGCTGGCCGCCTGTCCCTGCCACGTGTTCGTGAAGGCGATGGCCTGCGCCGGCAAAGCGGCCCACGCGGCGTCCGCATCATCGGCGTTGATCGGCAGCCCGTTGTCGATGCGCCGGACTCCCGTCATCGGCACCGGATGCAGCCGGGCCGAGGCCTTCAGTTCCTGGCCATTGACGGTTGTCACGGCGGTCAGTTCGCCGTCGGCGGGATGCCCGGGCGGCGGCGTGACCAGCACGCGGAGCTGATTGGTGCGGCGGGGCGAAAAGCGGATGGTGGCCTCCTCAAAGTTCAGCTTCCAGCCGGGAGGGGCGGCGTATTTCACCGTGGTGCTCACGCCGTTCGTGCTGGGATTCACGGCATAGACAAACACGTCGCTGACCTCGCCCGCGACCACCGGCACATCGGTCGCGAACGTTTCCGCGACATGCTCCACCTGGTGCGCCCGCACCCAGCGCTGATACAGGTCCACGGCGGGACGCGGCACAAAGTGGAACTCGAACCCGCGCTCCACCTTGCCATCGCCCGCTGCCAGCAAGCGCTCCGGGGTCTCGCCTGTCACCGGCAGGCCGCGCAGCAGGTCGGTCTCGTCGGTGGCATACGGCACGACGCTCTTCACCAGCGTGAAGCTCGGCGGACGGGAAGGGCCGGCGAAATTCGCGAAGCCCCCGAACCCCTGTGAACGGTGATTCGCGGACGCCAGTCGGGCGATCTGGGCGGGTGTGCGGCCATCGGCCAGCGGGGTGTTCACGTCCAGCGTCGCACCAGTGCCGGCGGGGCCGCCGTAGTAGATCTTGCGTGTCTGCCAGGCCCGCAGCCCCTCTTTCGTGAGCTGTTCGGGAAACCAGGTGGGATCGCCGGCGAGGTCATACGCCTCGAGGGCCAGCATGCCGGCGGCTTGGTGGTGGCCATGCTGTCCGGGCACGGGCGCGGGGTTCATGGTCACGATCACCTCGGGGCGCAGCGCCCGGATGATCCGCACGAGTTCGCGCAGTGTTTCGCGATGGCCCCACTTCTCCATCGTGACGTTGAGATTCTCGGTGTAGCCGAAATCCGTCCGGTCGAGGAAGTAGTGGTGGCGCACGCCCAGCTTGTTCAGGCAGTCCAGCAGCTCCTGCTCGCGCAGCACGCCGAGCGCGTCGCCCGCCTGCGTGCCGACCATGTTGCCGCCGCCCTCGCCGCGGGTGCAGTACACCGCCGTCACCGTCTTATGCTGGCCCAATGCGTAGCGGGCGAGCGTGGACGCGCAGCCGGTCTCGTCGTCGGGATGCGCGAAGATGCCGAGGATGTCGGTCTTCAGGAGGTCCTCCCCCTGTTTCGGCGGGCTGGCCGGGGCCTCGGCGCGCAGTGTCGCCGTGAGGCACAGGAGCGCGGCGAGCAGGGCGGGAAGACGGATGGCGTTCACGCGGATCAGTGAACCGCGTCCGCCCCCGTCACGCCAAGATTTCCTTCACGACGCGACCTTCGCCGGTCGGGCCGATGAGGCGGTTGTCCAGCCCCTGGTAGCGGAAGCTGAAGGCGTGGGCGTCCAGCCCGAGCAGGTGCAGCACCGTCGTCTGCAGGTCGCGGACCGTGACCTTGCCGTCGGCGATGGCGTAGCCGAAGTCATCGGTCGCGCCATGCACATGGCCGCGTTTGATGCCGCCACCGGCAAACCACATGGTGAAACAGGCGGGATGATGGTCCCGGCCGAGGAAGGTCGAGCCGCCGCGCGCCTCGTTCATCGGGGTGCGGCCAAATTCGCCGCCCCAGATCACCAGCGTGTCGTCGAGCAGCCCGCGCTGCTTCAGGTCGGTGATGAGCGCGGCACAGGCCTGGTCCACGTCGCGGCACTTCTTCGGGAAGGCCTCCATCAGGTCGTCGCCCGGGCTGGTGCCATGGATGTCCCAGCCCCAGTCGTAGAGCTGCACGTAGCGCGTGCCTTTCTCGATGAGCCGGCGCGCGAGCAGGCAGTTGTTCGCGAAGCTGCCCTCGCCCGGCTTCGCGCCGTAGAGGTTGCGGATGTGCTCCGGCTCCTTCGCGATGTCGAACACGTCGGGCACTGACACCTGCATGCGGTAGGCGAGCTCGTACTGCTCGATGCGCGTGCGCGTCTCGGGGTCGCCGAAGCGCTTCAGCTCGGCCTCGTTCAGCGTCTTCAGCGCGTCGAGCGTGCGGCGACGGCTCTCCCGGCTCATGCCGGCGGGATTGTTCGCGAACAGGATCGGCTCGCCCGTCGTGCGGCATTGCGTGCCCTGATAGACACCCGGCAGGAAGCCCGAACCCCAGAGACTCTTGCCGCCGGTCGGGTCGGTGCCGCCGCTGAGCAGCACCACGAAACCGGGCAGGTCCTGGTTCACGGAGCCGAGGCCATAGGTGACCCACGAGCCCATGCTGGCGCTGCCGGCGCGCATGTTGCCGGTGTGGACCATCAGCTCGGCCGGGGCGTGGTTGAACTGGTCCGTCCACATTGAGCGCACCACCGTGATGTCGTCGGCGATGGAGGCCAGGTGCGGGATCGTCTCGCCGAACCAGCCGCCCGCCGCGCCGTGCTGCGCGAACTTGTAGGGCGAGCCGAGCATCTTGGGATGCCCCCGGATGAAGGCGAACTTCTGCCCCGCGATCAGCGAATCGGGGCAGTCCTGCATGTTCAGCTCCTTCAGCTTCGGCTTCCAGTCGAAGAGGTCGAGCGACGGCGGCGCGCCCGACATGTGCAGGTAGATGACGTTTTTCGCCTTTGCCGGCAGCGGCGACGACTTCGGGGCAAGCGGATTGGCCGCCGGGGCGTCGGCTCCCAGGAGGCTGCCGCCGCCCATCTGCCCCAGCGCCAGTGCGCCAAGGCTGAACACGCCGCTGCGCGCGAAGAACTCGCGGCGCGTGAGCGCGCGGGCCCGGGCGATCCGGAATTCATCGGCAAGCGGCAGGTGCATGGCGGTAAGCTACCGTGCCTTCAGACGGAGACAACGGGGGAAATGTTCGGGCAGATGCTGGGGGATTTACGAATTCCGATTTACGATTTACGAGCAGGCGTGCTCAGGACCGCGGTATGGCGTTCCACCGATTACTGATTCACTGGCTTCGTCCGTGGCTTGGCGGTTCACTCGCCGCGTGACCGAATCCATCCCGTCCACCATGAGCGCCGTCGTCTATCGCGGCGTGGATGATCTGCGCGTCGAAACCGTGCCCGTGCCCCGCATTGCCAGCGGCGACATCCTGGTGCGGGTCGCGGCCTGTGGTGTGTGCCCGACGGACATCAAGAAGATCCACTACGGCACCGTGCCGCCGCCGCGCATCTTCGGCCACGAGACGGCCGGCACCATCGTGAAGGTGGGCGCGAAGGTGCGCGGCTTCCGCCTGGGTGACCGGGTGGGCCTGCACCACCACGTACCGTGTCTGAAGTGCCATTTCTGCCGGCACCGGGCCTTCGCGCAATGCGAGACCTACAAGCGCACGGGCATCACCGCCGGCTTCGAACCTTCCGGCGGCGGCTACGCCGAATACGTGCGCGTGCTGCCATTCTGCCTGCCCGGCGTGGTGAAGATCCCGGCGAAGAACTCCTTCCTCGAAGGCGCGCTGCTCGAACCCGTGAACACCGTGCTCAAGGCGGTGAAAATGATGCCGCTGCTGGCGGGCGACACGGTGCTCGTGGTCGGGCAGGGGCCCATCGGCCTGATGTTCACCCGGCTGCTGAAGCTGGCGGGGATGAACGTCATCGCCACGGACCTGCTGCCGAACCGCTTGGTGCTGGCGAAGAAGTTCGGCGCGTGGCGCACTGCCAACGCGGCCAGCCCGACCTTGGTAGAGGAACTTAAAAAGCTCACACGCGGCCGGGGCGTGGATGCCGCCGTCATTGCCGTGCCGAGCGACGCGGCCTTGAAGCAGGCGCAGGAAGCCCTGCGTGGTGGTGGCACGACCCTGCTCTTCGCGCACACCGTCCGGGGCAAGGAGACGCCGTTGGATCTCGCCAAGGTGTGCGTGGACGAAAAGGTCCTCATCGGCAGCTACTCGTCGGATTTCACGCTGCAACGCGAGGTCGCGCGGCTGGTGTTCACGCGGAAGTTCGATGTGCGCCCGCTCATTACTCACACGTTCCCGCTGGAGGAGACCGCCGCCGCCGTCGCGCTGGCCGCGAAGCCGACACCCGAGTCGCTGAAGGTGATCGTGACGCAGCCTGCATAGGACGGTTTCATCCGGCCTCGCGGCGCGTGGGCATGGCGAACTGCCACTCGGTGCGCAACCACCGCGACGCCCGCTGCACCGCGGATCTCGGCGACTCCAGCCAGCTTCACGAAGCCTTCAACCTGATCCTCACTAGGCAGTCCAGCCGGCCCTGAAGAAGCCCATACTGGCCATGCCGCAGAACATGTTGTAGATGAAGACTGACTGAATGTAGGCGGCGAGCAGCAGGAACCCGAGGTCCACAATCCGCACGGATTGCCCACTTTCGTAGCGGCCGGAGAGGGCCAGAAGAGTCAGTCCAATTCCGACAAAGGGATACCAGGGCCCGGTCGGGAAATACCATTCGAGGAACAGCGCCGCGAGCAGGCACACCACCACCCGCACCGCTTCCCGGCTCCGGCCTGCCCGGAAGTCCAGCGCGGCCAGCACCCCAATGCCCAGCAGGAGCAACCAGCCCGGCTGCACGGACCAGCCAAGTCCGAAGCGGATCAGACCGGACCGAAGTAGCCAGACGTAGAGACATGCCAGCGCCGGTCCGCTCGCCAGCCAAAGGCCCTGCCCGAGAACACCTCGCGTCTTTGGTCTCGTGATTGTCGCGGCAAACGTATTCATGCCTTCCCCCGTCCTGGCTTGGCTTGCTCCTCGGGCGAGTTCGCAGTTGCAGTGCCAACGTCGCGGCCGCCGTTCGGGCTTTTCCTTCGCCGCCGAGTTTGCCTTCCTACGCGCCGACACATGAGCACTCCGGCCCGCATTGTCTCCCTGCTGCCCGCCGCCACCGAAATGGTCTGCGCGCTCGGGGCCGGCCAACAACTGGTCGGCCGCAGCCATGAATGCGATTTCCCGGAGGAAGTCGCGCGCGTGCCGGCGGTCACTTCGGCCCGCATTGATTCCGGGCAGCCCAGTGGCGCCATCGAAGCCGCCGTGCAGGCGCAGCGGGCCGCCGGCCAGTCGCTCTACCAGGTGGATGCCGCGAAGCTCCGCGAGCTGCGGCCCGACCTCATCGTCACGCAGGCCCAGTGCGATGTGTGCGCCGTGAGTCCCGCCGACGTGGAACTGGCGCTCACGGGCTGGCCCGGGCCGCGCCCCGAAGTGCTCACGCTGGCGCCGACGCGCCTTGCCGACCTCTGGACCGACCTGCGCCGGCTCGGGATCGCCCTGGGCCTGCCCGACGAGGGCCGCGCCGCCATCGCCCCGCTCAAGGCCCGCGTCGTCGCCATCATCGAGCGGGTGGCCCTGCTCCCGAAGCATCCCGGCGTGGCCTGCCTGGAATGGCTCGACCCGCTGATGGGTGCGGGCAACTGGATTCCCGAATTGGTGGCGCTGGCCGGCGGTCATCCGCTTTTTGGCGAGCCGGGCCAGCACTCCGACTGGATCACCTGGGAAAACCTCGTCCTGCAAAACCCGACCGTGATCGTGGCCCTGCCCTGCGGGTTTGACCTCGCCCGCACCCGTCGCGAACTCGCCCCGCTCGCCACCCGTCCCGAGTGGCCCACGCTCCGCGCCGTGAAGACCCGCCGCGTGTACATCGCCGACGGCAACGCCTACTTCAACCGCCCCGGCCCCCGCCTCGTGGATTCCCTCGAACTCCTCGCCGAACTGCTCCACCCCGAGCTTTTTCCGCAGCCCAAGTATCGCGGTACCGGCTGGGAAGCGTGGCCGGCCAATGCGGACGCTTGAGCCGGGATGGGCCGGCGATATCACCCAGAAGAAGCTGGGCGGTCAGTACCGTCGAAAAACCGATCCGGACAGACCAGCCGTGAACAGCCCACAGCTGTGACGTCGCCACTGAAATCTAATAGAGCCAGCGAAGGCCAAGGCAGAACAGGCCGCAGATGGCTGTGCCCAAGCCGAGCACGAGCGCGCCGGGCAAGCGTTTCGCCGGCAGTTCCCACCACATGTAAAGGCTGCCCAGCACCATGACGATCAGGCCGAAGGCCACCGCGTCCATCGAATAGGCCCATACGTAGGTGAGCCACCAGTCGCGGGTCTGGCGGGGATCATCGAGCTGCACGCCGGTGAACACGTGGAGCACCTTGGCCACGCCCCACAGGTTCACCGTTACGTGGCGCAGGTTCACGTGGTTGCTGGCCAGGTCGGCCTTGATGAAATAGTAATAGCCTGGCCGTCGGACCTGGAAATCAAACTGGGCCGGGTTCGTCCGGGTGGTCGTCCACAGGATGTCACCCTCGATGCCGAGCTGCCGCATGATCGCCTGGGCCTGCGCGAGGTCGCCCTGCACCTCGGGCCCCAGCGCGGTGATCGTGTGCTCCTCATTCGCGTCGGCGCGGTTGGTCCAGGATTCCGGGAATTTCCAGCCCGGATGATTCAGGATCAGGCCGGTAAAGGCGAACAGCCAAAGGAACAGGACCAGAAAGAGGCCGGAGTAGTAATGCAGCCGGCGGTTCCAGCGCTCCAGCCTGAGCCCTAGTCGGGAAGTTCGCGGCGGGTCGGCGGCAGGGGTGGTGGGTTCAGTGGCTGAGGGCATAGGCCAGTCCGAAAAATGAGAGCGCCCCCGCTCCGAGGAGGATGAACCCCACCCGGCGCTCCGCCTTCAGCACGTACCAGAGGTAGATGCCGCTGACAGAGATGAACAAAACGAGGTAGGCCGTGGCATCGGACAGCCAGCGCCACGCCTTCATATAGACCCAGTTCATCTGCGCTTCTCCGTGGTGCGGACCGGGAGTCTTATGCAGGTCCACCAGCGCGGCGGCAAATCCCCGTTCGCGGGTGGCGATGGTCGCCTCATCGCGGGCGAGGCTGAGGGTGACCGTCGTCTCGCGGCCCGGGATGGCCACGGGGATGATGAGCTCATCCTCCTTGACGAGGTGCCGGATGTAGCCGATCTCGCCGGGCACGCCCGCCTTCGCCAGGACCGGTTTCAATGCCTCGATGAGATTGATGCCCGAAAGGGTCTGCATTCCGACAGGCAGCGGCCCCACCGAGACCACCCGGCTGCTGGACGCATTCGGCGCGAGCTTCGGCAGCCACGCGTGGACGAGGAAAAAGACGCTGACGGCAAAGACGAGCACGAAGGGGCTGCTGAACAGCCCCAGGTACAGGTGCAGGTCACGGATGACCCAGTAAAATTGCCGTTTCATTCAACGCGGCCTCTTCAGGAGGCGAAACCCGGCCGGCTCGCGGCTGCGAGAACAGTCCGCCGGCCAAGCGGGTCGCAAGGTGATGCTCCATGGCGTTCCATGGCGCAGCCCCTGTCAAGGATCGCTTCCGCCGAGGGGAGCTTGGATCAGCCGTAACTCAGGCACACGCCTGCTTAGCGCGGGCGAAGCCGGAAGAAGTGTGCGTCGTCCGTAGGATCTATCTCATAGGTGGATTGCCCTGCCGCCGTCACGATTCCGGTGGTGACGGGTTCCCATCCCGTGTCTGGGCCGAGCGTGGACCGCTGTTCCAGCACGAAGTCGCCATCCGGCCAGGCCAATACGGGCTGCCCGTTCGGCGAGGTGATGGCGAGGGTGGGCGGGCCGGATACCTCGATCACGGCGGTGGCGCTGAGGGCGGTTCCCACCTCGTTTTTAGCCACGACGGTGTACCGGGCGGCATCACCGGCAACCACCGGATCCAGCGAGAGCACGGGACCACTGGCGTCAGGAATGGCGGCACCGTCCTTGAGCCACTGATACTCAATGGGCGGCTCGCCGACGGCCAGGCACGTAAGCCGCAGCTGCCCGCCCGATTGGACCAGCTGCGCCGCCGGATCGGCCACGAAGTAAGGCCGACCCGGGCTCTCGATTTCCCGCCCACTGACAGCAAAGATTCCCGTGGGCTGGCCCACCTTGGGCGCCCGAAAGGTGATGGCCGCCAGCTGTTTGTCCGCCAGCCCCAGTGCCGCCAGATCCACGTCGGTCTGGTAGAGGCAAAGGCCGTAGGTGGCTTCGCCTTGCGGATAAGTGAAAGTGACCTTGTTGGTGGTGACTGAAAGGGCATCGGCAAAGGCTTCCGACAATCCGCCCAAGGCGGTGACCGATCGGGAAAAGATCCCTCCCCACCAATCCGGACAGTTCAATGGAATGGCGTCACTGCTGCCACCATCGGTGAATTGCAGCACGAAATAGCCGGGCGGTCCGTCGCTGGTGCTGAAGGTGCTGCCCGCCAACAGGGCAAGCCGGGAGTAGGATGCCGGCTGGGCCAGCCGCAAGGTGGCCGTCTGGTTTGTGAAGTCCTTGGCTTTCAGCCAAAGACAGTTGGGGCCGGCGTAGGGCTGCAGTTCAAACACCACATTCGTGTCCTTGGCGCTCGCGAGCCGGCGGGAGGGCGGCAGCCCATCCCCGCGGCCCCGGAAGCCCGTCTCAAACCAGGCGTGATAGGGTTTGGGAGAATCATCGAAGCCCACATCAGCCTGGGGATGGGGGCCATTTTCCATGATCACGTCATGGCTCCAGCCGGTGAGTTCGACGGGAAGCAGCGCAGGCATGGCCGGAAAGGTGGAAAGCGTGGTCGCACGGCTGTTGGTGAGCAACCCTCCCGCCCCGGAAATCTTCACCGAGTAATCCGCCCAAGTCCGGAAATCATAGGCGCTGATCTGGAAAGGTGAGGAATTGCTGATGGTCAGGCTCGCCTGGGTTGCTCCAAGTCGGACGGCCGTCGGAATTCCCAGCCTCGTTTGCAGCCACGAATAGGTGGCCGGCGCAAAGCCAACGTCAGGAGCCTGCAAGGTCACGTCACTTCCAAAGAGAACGGCTCGGTCCTCGGGGAAGGTGGCTTCAGCGAGGCGTCTCACCGTAAGGCTGGCCGTCGCGCTGGTCTGCGTGCCCAGGGGGTTGGACACGGTTACGGCGTAGCCGCCGTTCGCGGCGGCGGTCACCCCCCTCAGCATCAGGGTGGCATTGGTAGCTCCCTCAATGCGCTGGGTATCCCGCCGCCACTGATAACCGAGCGGCCCCGTGCCGAGGGCTGCCACCCGGAAACGAACCTCATCCCCGGTACGGACTTCTTGGGCGGCCGGCTGGAGTGTGATCATGGGCGGAGCATCCAGCAGCTTCAGGATGGCGGGCGCCCGGCTCGTGTAGGTGCCGTAAGGGCTGCTCACAGCCAGGTTGTACGCCCCCGCATCTTCCGGCCGCAGCCGGGTGAAACTCAGGGTGGAGTTGGTCGCGCGGGCCAAGGGCACTCCCGCATGCAACCACTGATAGCTGAGCGGCCCGGACCCGCTGGGAAAGCTGAAGAACACCGTGTCATCTCCCAGAAATGCAGACTGATTGGTAAACGCCTGAAGCTTCAGGGGATTGACGAACACCGTGAGGTTGGCCGGCGGCGCACTGGTGATGGTGGCGTAGGGAGTGGACACGACCAACGCATAGCTGCCCGCCTGGGACGGCGTGGCTTGCGGCAGCGTCAGAAAATAATTGGTCTGACCATCGAGGGGGTCTCCGTTGAACAACCACTGATAGGACCGCGGCATTGCACCGTCGATGACCGCTGTAAACACCAGTTTTGAACCGGCGGCGACCCTGGGAGTTGTCCCACCGAGGAAAGACACTGTCGGCGACGGTGTCTGCACGCTCAGGTGCGCCGGGCTGGCGCTGGAATCGGAGCCGAGCGCATTCGCGACCAGCACCCCGTAGTCCCCCGCATCGTTGGGGGTGATCCCCCGCAGGGTCAGGGCGGCATTGGTGGCCCCGGGGAGGTTGGTGCTGTTGAACTGCCACTGGTAGGAGAACGGCGGCGTACCCCGAGACAGACACGTTGAAGGTATAGTCGTAGCCGGCAGTGATGTTGTTTGTTCCCACCGGGTCGCTGAGAATGGTGGCGCCCAGGTAGGGCGTTCCTATCCGGATGGTGGAATTGTCCGTATCGGCGACGTAGAGGGTGCCCTGGTTGTCCACGGCGATGCCCGTGGGATTCCGAAACTGGGCGTAGCGGCCGACCCCGTCGGCCAGGCCTCCGCCGAACCCCACGCCACCGCCCATCATGGAGCCGCCCACATCCGGCAGCCACCGCCGGATGGAATCGAGATCGGAGTCCGTCAGAAAAAGCCCTCCACGCGTGTCAGTGGTCAGGCTCGTAAGCACGACCATTTGTCTTCCAAAGTTCTCAAAGTAAGTGCCCCGAACGCCGGCCAGATAGTCGTAAACTTCATAGGTATCATCGTTGATGATGTAAAACCCGCCATCCCGAGCCACAGCAAGGGCATGGAGGCCATACCACGGGCTGTTTATGTTGATAATCGACAGGCTGCCATCCGGTGCATATTTGCGGATCGCCTTTCTTTCCTCATCACCGGCGTAAAGGCTGTCATCCGGCCCGACGGCCAGGGCGGTCACTCCGGCGAGGCCGGAATAGCCAATGACCACGCCCTCCGGCGTGATCCGGCGGATTTCGTTGTTGCCGGTGTCCGCGACATAGACATAGCCACGGCTGTCCACGGCCAGGCAGGCGGGCTTCGAAAAAAGGGCCTCCGATCCGGTTCCATCAGCCAGTCCAGACACTCCGGCCATGCCCGCCAGCGTGCTGACCCTGCCCATCGGGTCGATTTTCCGGATGGTGTGGTTCAGCGTGTCCGCCACAAACACGTTGCGGCTGGCATCCACGGCCAGGCCGGACGGATGATTGAAGCGTGCCTCGCTGCCCTGGCCATCACGGCTGCCCACATTTCTCCCCGGACCGAACACCGTGCTGATGACTCCATCCGCGATCTGCCGGATGCCACCGGTGGTATTGACATAGAGCTGATGCTGTTGTCCCACGACCAATGCGCCGGGTTCGGCCAGCGTGCCCGTGGCCACCGGGCCATCCTGCCGGCCGGAGAGATTGGGCTGCCCGGCCAGGAGGATCAGGGTGGGCGAAGGTTTCAGGAGAACCTTGAAGATGATCTGCTGGCTCGCACACGACACGTACAGGGTGTCATTGCCATCCAGCGCCAGGCCGGAGGCACCGCTGATGGCGAGCCCTCCGGCGGCGGTGGTCTGGCCTTTGAAAACCACGGTCGCCTTTCCCCGCGGCGTAATCTTGTAAATGACCGGGATGGAAGGTGAATACTCGACCTCCAACACATCGGCGACGTAGAGGTTCCCCTCGTCATCCACCGCCAAGCCGCCGGGATGGGTGAAAACCACCGGCGTCCCGTCGCCCTCCAGCGTGGCCTGGACCGCCTGGAACCGCCTCTGGGCATCCACCCGGAAAACCCCGGTAAGATACTGCAAGGTGAGATAAAGAGTGCCGTCGCGGGTACAAGCCAGCAGCTGCGGACTGTTCGGCAATTGGGGGTAGTCCGAATCCGGCGAGAAAGTCATCGTCGAAACGCGGCCTGCCCCGTCCACGACACGGATGAGCTGGTTGGAGAAATCGGCGACATAAAGGAGGCCGCCGGCATCCATGGCCAGATTTTTGGGAAAGTTGAACAGCGCTCCGGTTCCCTGCCCATCCCATTTCCCCATGCGCCCCAGGGTGGAGCCGGCCAGAGATGTGATCACCCCGTTTGTGGAATACCGCTGAACACCACAGAAATCGCAGGCATAGAGATTGCCTTCCGCATCGATCGCCAGGCCAAACGGGCCCGTTCCATCGATATCCGGCACCCCGGCCAACGTTTTGAACAGGTAATTCGGCGCCCCTGCCTTCAGTGTGACGGGTCCGGTCAGGAACGTCAGGCATAGCAGCGACAAAAGGTTCCAGGCGCGGGTAATCGGGAACTTCATGGGACGACGTTGACGGTATTGGGACTGAAACGGACCCGCTCTGATCTGATCTGATCTGATCTGACGGAAGGCGGATTTGCCGGCACCGGGTATCATGCCACGGATGCCGCCTCCTGATGCCCCGAGCGTCCGCAAAGGAAGGCCCGCCCTTCAAGGCACATCTTCAGCACCCGGTCGGTCGGGCGCCTCATTCTTCATCCCCGCTGAGGGTGCCCATCAGGCCAATACGGTACTTCAGCTCGCCGAATCCATTGGACGAAAGCGGCTGCAAGGAGCTCACCAGTCGTGTAAAGCACGCTTGACACATGGAAAGGATGCTTTACAGTGCTCCCGTGAAATGGAAATCGAAGTTTTCGGTGCGGATGATCGGCGGGCTCACGGGCTACGCGCTGGGATTGGTGGTGCTCAACCACTTTGACGCCGCCCAGCCACCGCACCGGTATTGGCTGGTCATCTTCCCCCTGTTGCCCCTGATCTACGTGGTGAACACGATCGTCCGCCACACCTCCGAACTGGATGAGATGTGGCGCAAGATCGTGACCGAGGCGATGGCCTTCTCGGGACTGGCCACCGGGTTCACCTGCTTCACCTACCTGTTCCTTCGCGACATGGGCGCGCCGGAGTTCCGCCCCGAATGGGCCTTCTACCTCATGTTCGCCTACTACGGGGTCGGCGGCTACTTCTCGCGCCGGAGGTATCAGTGAAAAACCGCGTGCGCGACCTGCGGACGGCCAAGGAGTGGTCCCAGGCCGACCTGGCCGACCGCCTCGAAGTCTCGCGCCAGACCGTGAACGCGATCGAGACGGGCCGCTACGACCCCAGCCTGCCCCTCGCCTTTAAGCTAGCCCGCCTCTTCAAGCAGCCCATCGGGGCCATTTTCGAGGATGAAGCGGAGTGAGGAGGTACGGCAAGGCGCGTGATCACGTTCGCAACTCCGCTCTATAGAAGCCGTTTGGCGGGTCATGCTTTCACCCGCCCGCCGCACGGCGGGTGCGCCAGTGGGTGCGGAAGTGGTCCACGGCGTCGGCGCGGATGCGGATGCGGCGGGGGCCATTGTATTCCACGAGATCCTCAGGCAGCGCCTCGGTGCCGATCTTGCGCCGGATCGCTTCGGGGCCGAGGCCGAAGATCACGCCGAACTGCTTCGGGGTCAGCCATGCCTGCGGCTTGCCGGCGCGCACAAGGTAGTCCTCCCCCCGACGCTCGATCACGGCGGGGAAGCTCAGCGGGAGCGCCGGCAGCATGGGTTGCAGGTCCGCCGGTGAAGCCGGTGCCTTTCTGGAGGGCGGCAGCGACGCCGACGGTGTCGGCGCCCGCTTGGGCAGTGGCGAAGCAGGTGCCGGCTGGGCCATCTGGAGGGCGACCGCAGGATGAAGCGCCAGGGCACGGAGGCGTGGGGAAAGGGTGTTCATAGACGGGCGAGTAATCAGTGAGGCTGTGATCAGTAATCAGTAACCAGTGATCAGAGAGACGCGGTCAGTGCGTGGGCACCTCGGCCCAGGCGGTGAGCCAGGTGATGGGGTATTCCTTGGCGGCTCCGGCGGGGTTGGCGAGCTGGAAGACCGGTCGCCCCGGGTGCAGCGCGCCGACGTGTGCGACGGGCACGTGGTAGCCGCCGTCGTCCTTGGCAACGGGGAAGTTGAAGAGCAGCACGACGCGCCGGTTGGGCGGCAGCGAGGCGGGCGGATTCCACGGGGCATTCATGCGGGCACCTCCGGCACGAGATCGGTCGGAGCGGCGACGGTGACACTGACACCGGCCGCAGCGGCGGCGGATTTCGCGAGTCGCGGTTCCTTCCAATCGGCGACGTGGTAGCGGTGGAAGACCTTGGCGGAGTAGGCGACGTGTTTCTGCGCGAACTGGTCCACGACGACGACGCAGCGGCCATCGGGCAGCGTGATCGCCTCGCCCAGCGGCGGGTGGAGAAGCAGCGCGGCGTTCAGCTCGGCCTCGGCGCGCTGGTAGAGTTCGCGGGCGCGCGCCCCGAGGCGCAGGTGGCGCGCGAGCGAGCGTGCAAGCCGGCGGTTCGCGGCGCGGGTGGTTCGGGCGGTTCGGCGGGAGGGGGTCAGTTTCATGGTGTTATCGTGAGTTTTGAGGAAGTGATCAGTAATCAGTAATCAGTGAGCCAGTGATCAGTGGGGGCGTATGGAAGGTGGCAAACATATCGATTGGTGGGTCTGTTTACTGATCACTGTTTCACTGACTCACTGACCTCCGGAAATTCGCGCTGGGCGAGCAGGTGGCGGTCGAGCGTGGCCAGCACGGTGAGCACGGCCGCGCGGCGCTCGTTGGAGCGCGGCAGAGTCTCGGCCAGGCCGGTCAACAGCGCGCGGCGTTCGGCGACGGAGTCGGGCAGCGTGCCGACAACGTGGTCGGCCAGCCGGTTGTAGGTGTCGGGAGTCATGAACGGTGCCGGTGCGGTGCGGATGGAAGCATTTGGCAAGGCGTTACCCGGTTCCGGCGCAAGTGCCGCGCAAGATCCGCCACTCCGCGAAGCCCAGGCCGACCGGCGGTCCGGCACAGAACTTCGCAGGTCAACTTAGCGGCAACATTCATTGCGTGATGCAATAGTTACATTGCTATAAGCAATTTCGCAAGTCGTTTTGTTGCGTGATACAACTTTTTTCTCCTTGAAAGATTGCGCTATGCAACCGGATGGCCTAAAAGGTTGTCGCCGTGGACGAACTTAATCAGGAATTTTTGCGGCTGCTCTCCTCCTCGGGCTGGAAAAAGGCCCGGGCCGCCGCCGAGCTGCACGTGGACCCCAGCGCGGTCACCCGCTATGTCAATGGCGAGGCCCGACCGAGCCTCACCGTGCTGCGCCTCTTCGCCGAGATCATCGGCGAGCGCCTGCTCGTCGGCAGCGCCGATGATGTGCCCACCGCGCTGCGCGACGGCCCACGCCACCTGGAGGCGTGGGAGCGCGACCTGCTGGACCGCCTGCGCCGCATCGAGCCGGCCAAGCGCCGCCCAGCCATCGAGGCCCTCGGGCAATTCCTCGACGCTTACGCCTCCTTCCCCTCCGTAGATCATCCGCGCTACGCACCGGCCAACTCCCTGATCCTAAACGACGCCCCTCTGCCCCCGACTACGCCACCCGCGCCGGTGCCTGCACCCGCTCCCGCCGTGGGCACCTCGCCGGCACGTGGGCGCGGCGGACGGCAGCGGGTCAGTTCCGCCAAGCCACCGCTTTCGAGCGAAGGCATGGAAGCGCACGCCCTGCTGGGGGCGGTGGTGGCGGGCCAGCATCCCGGCGGAGGGCCCCCTCCAGCACCCACAACTGCTTCGCCCAGCGGTAGTAAACGCGAGCCAGGGCGGCGAGTTCGTCCGGCGTCTTCCCCCGGGTCGCGCCCTGCAACGCCGGCTCCACCTGCACCCTGAATTCAAGCGGAAGCTGTCTGGGATCAAAAGCCTTCTTCATTCTGGAGCCAAGCCTACCGGCGGGGTGCGAGCAATTTGTGAATAACTTGGACGCGAGAAACCTCTGACCCCGTCTCTAGTAAGAATTTCATCGCAAAGCTTGGCCGAACGTCAAGCACTTGGTCTTGATCCAAGGTAGGCATCAACACGCTGTACGCCCTCGCAGGAAATGCGCCGGGAAGTAATTGGGAGTGGAATATGGGTTCGATGCACATAACAATGGCTCGTCGACCAAAACATGCGCGTCCTCCAACTTGATCTAACCAACGTTCGCCAATTTGCGCGGAAGACGCTGCATTTCAACCCAGGTTTTAATCTGCTCGTAGGCGAAAACGGCGCCGGTAAAAGCACAGCTCTCCGCTCGTTAATGACTGCATTAGGAAATGCTGAGAATTTCACCGCGCCTGATCGACTCTCTGACGAAGACATCCGGAACGGTACAGGAGGTCTCCATGTGGGAGTTACATTCGAATCTGAAAAGCTGACAAGTACAGCCGAGATTCACCGCAAATGGCGTGGAAGAAATACGCGAAAAGGTAGTGCGCCAAAGGCACAGATTATCTGGTTCGGAGCCAACGAAGCGGTCGCAAAGCCGCTACGCGGACAAAAGTTCCGATCTTATCGATCAAGAACCAATAGAAAACAACAGCAGTCGGATGATCGATTTCTGGAACGAGAGGAATTCTTGTACCGCGAGATATTCATGATGCCGCCAAGTGAGCATGATCATATCGAATTCGGTGACAGTACATACGTTCGCTTTTTTGTCAGCAAGATCCTCTCTAAGTTTTCAGATAAGTTCAGGCTTTTTGGTTGGAGATTTGTTCCATACGATTGCACGGTACATGCGCCAGACATAGTCACGAGAGAGCCTCTGAAGGCCGCCGCGTTTCGACGCAGTGTTCAGTTCGAGACTATGCGCCTACTAGAAACCTACGGATGGGATAAACGGGACTTTCGTGGTTGGGGCGAGCGCCGGAGCGCTCTGTTTGACGTAACTGGTCAACAGCTTGATAACGAAAAGTCAGCGATATCGCTCCCTGAGTTGCCTTCTATATTTTCAGAAGTTAAGGAACAATTAGGAATTCACCACGAACTGGTTCAAAGTGCCACAGTTGAACTTAAGCTGGCACCTCGCATTTCTGTAGACGGCCCGGATGGCACCCTTCTTTTAAGCCAGCTTTCTGATGGCGAGAAACGAATCTTTTCAATGATTGTAGATATTGCGCGACAATTAAGTCGTCGAGAACGTGGTTGGCGCGACATAGGAAATGCTCCGGGAATAGTGGTGATAGATGAAATCGACTGCCACCTGCATCCCAAGTGGCAGCGCATGATCGTCAAGGCACTCGAGGACCTGTTTAAGGGCTGCCAGTTCATAGTAACTACCCACTCGCCATTTATTGTTCAAGCGATACCAGAGCGAAATGTAATTCAACTTAGTGGTAGCATTCTCGGCGATTTTAATAATCGTGGAATTGAAGAAATCGCCTTCAAGGTGATGGGCATTGAAGATCGAATGGTAAGCGCTCGGTATCTGGATATGCTTGATGCCGCGAGGAATTACTTCAGACTTCTTGAAGAAGCTCCCAATGCGGAAAAGAGCGATTTGATTGCTTTAAAGGCAAAACTTGATGGGCTGACGCAACCCTATGCTGACGACCCCGCTTATCAGGCCTTTTTGGAAATGAATCGCCGCGCAGCCTTCAAGGAATGAAACCGGTCAACAAAGGGCGATCAATTTTAGGCCTCAATGTTCATGGTGAGGCCAAGCCAGATTTATTGGAACGACTCGGTGAGTTTTGTTCGTATTGCGAATGCCCTGGGGCTGCGCAACAATTGCACGTAGAGCATATTTATGCACAGGCTAAGACTGCCCATCCTAATCTGTCCAAAGCTTGGCGGAATTTCCTGATCGCTTGCGGCACTTGCAACACCTATAAATCAAAACACCTCGGTAATGACAGGCAGCGTAAACTATTAAAAAAGTTTCTATGGCCCCATTTGGATAACACATTTCGCGCATTTAAATATTTTCCCGATGGAAGGGTCGAGATTCCTGCCGGATTAAAACCTGAGATTCGGACATTAGCCGAATCGACTCGTGAAATGGTCGGTTTATTAAAGAGTCCAGCTGTAACTACTGATTACGCAGGAACTAGTATTGCTTTTGACGGTTTGCAAAAGCGTAAAAAAGCATGGGGGATCGCACAAAGAGCACGAACTGCATACTTGGAAAACCAAACTCCTGGCCAGTTGGAGTCCTTGCTGGATAACGCAAATCAAACCGGATACTTTAGTATATGGATGGAAATCTTTCAGGATCTACCTCCGGTTCGGCGTGAACTCATTCGCACGTTCAAAGCGGATTCGTTTTGTTTTGATCAAAATACTCAGCCATCCACCAAAGGCCGACTGTAGGCGTTCACCTAACGCCAATGCTGGCCGCGCTCACTGGCCTTCCCTATTTCGGGCAGAACTGGACCTCTTCTCACGACTCCCAGCCTCCCACTCACGTCCCGGTCGGGACCCAGATGCGCTGCGGCGCGACTTCGACCGAGCGGGTGCCGTCGTCCACCCAGATGGAGCCGTCCTGGACGGTGATCTGGAGCGCCATGGTGCGTTGCGCGAGCGCCGCGAGCGCCTGGCTATGGTCGGCGGGGATCTGCCACACGGTGAGGTTCCGCAGGCGGGTCAGCCGCGGCTCCAGTTCGCGCCACCAGATCGGGGTACTGGCGGCGAAGCTGTACACCGTGAGCCGGTCCACCCGCGCGGAGGTCCGCAGCAGGCGCTTTTCGTCGGGCTGGCCGACCTCGATCCAGTGCGCAACGCGGCCGGTTGGGTCCTTCTGCCAGAGGGCGGGCTCGTCGGGCTCCCACATGTCCTTGGCCAGCTCCAGCGGGGACTCGTCGCGGCCGGCGGGGGCGTTCAGGGCGAAGGCCAGCAGGCGCACGAGGAGGCGCTCGTCGGTCTCCGAGGGGTGCCGCGCGATGGTCACGGCGTGGTCGGCGTAAACATTGCGGTCCAGGTCGGAGAACTGGACGCGCGCTTTGTAGATGGTCGCTTTGAGGGCCATGAGATCGGTTTCGGAGCGTACCCTACCACGTCGCGCTGGAAGAGGGGCAACAAACCGTTGCGGGTCATCCGACCCGATGTCTCTGGACGCATTCTTGCCGTGGTGATCATCGGGCATGGGGAGCGCGGGCGGAGTAGGGTGGCCGTTCTCCCTCACCTTAATCCTCTCCCGCTGGGAGAGGAAACAGCCGGGAATGCCGCTGACTGACTGAAAGATTTTCCGGCCAATCCCGTGCGTGCCTTCGCCGACCGGCGGGCGACAATTCTCCCTCTCCCGGCGGGAGATGGCCGGGGTGAGGGGGAACGGCCCGCGTTCACTGGGGGCAACTTTCCCTCCAAAGTCAGCGGCTGACCTCCGTGAAATAATGCACCCGATGTCACGCCGCCTCCCGCTTTCGAATTGATCCGGCGCGACCGGCGTCCTATTCGTCTCTGGCCACGGCGGCAACGGCCGGCGTGGGGAAGGCCAGGACTGTTCCCATCGCCATCTGTCGCCCTGCCATGAAGCCCCTGCAAGCCCCTAGCGCCTTGCTCACCCAGCCCGGAAGCTCCGGCCGGCCCTCCTCCAGCGCGCGCGTGCTGCTGGCGCTGGCGCTGGGCTTATTGGCAACGGGCGGAGCCCTCCGCGCACAGGATTCCATCGGCCTCTTCGGCGGGTCGAGCCTGCCCGCCAGCACCGGCGTGCCCATGGCCGAGGATCTCTCCAGCATCGGCCTTTTTCGCGGCGGAGCTTCCCTCTCCGAGCTGTCGTTCGCGCCGGCAGCGCCACCCATCTATCCCATCCCCACCGAGCTGCGCCAATATAATGGCGTGAGTTATAATCTCGGCGCGCGACGGGTGTATGACCGGCACGCGGGCGACATCGGGGAGATCAATCCGCAGCAGTTCCCCGCCCGGCCGCTGCCCGAATGGGAGCTGATCGCGGGCGAGGCCAAGTTTGAGGCCGAAGGCCTGCTCGTGCTCACGGATGACGCCGGCTTCCCCCGCTTCGCGCTGCGCAATGCGCCCGACCGGCTGCGCCAGGGCGGCACCGTGGCCGACTACGCGGTACCCACCGGTGAGAGCCTGCAATTTCCCGCCGATTCGCCGGTCGCCCCGGGACAGTCGGCACCGGTGTACGACTACGGGACGCCCATCCTGCCGCCCGTGCCCGGCTCGCCCGAGGCCAAGGCCGTCGCCGACGCCAAGGCCGCCATCACCCGCGAACGCCAGGCCAAGCTGGACGCCGCCGTCGCCAAGTTTCGCGCGGAACTCGCCCAGCGCGACGCCGAGGCCGAAGCCGAACAGGCCGCCCACCTGCGGCCGACGGACTGAGCGAAGGTCCGAGTCCCGGGGCGACCTCCTCCTCTTCACCGATGCCGACACGGCGCACGAGCCCGGCGCGGTCGCGGCGGCGGTGGCGCGCGCGCGCGCGGTGCGGGCCGACCTGCTCACGGCGTGGCCGTTCCAGGTGATGGGCACGTTGGGCGAGCGGTTGGTCATCCCGGTGATCTACCTCGTCGGGTTCGTCTTTTGCGCGCACTGGCTGGTGGCGCTGCTGCAGCGCTTTCCCCGCCTCGCGCGGAGGCTGGGGTCGGCCTCACGCGGGGCCTCGGCGCGGCCAACGGCCAGTTCCTGCTGTTCACCCGCGCGGCCTACGACCGGATTGGCGGCCACGAATCGGTGCGCGCCGAGATCGCGGAGGATGTGGCGCTGGGCCGCGAGATCACGGCGCGGATGCCCGAGGGGATGCGCCTGTGTGTGTGCGAGGCGGTGGAGTTTTCGCGGGTGCGGATGTACCGCTCCTTCGCGGAGGTGTGGGCGGGGTTTGCAAAAAACCTGCGCGGGGTGTTTGGCCGGGAGGGGTGGCTGTTCTGGGTGTTCCTGCTGGGTCTCTGGGTCTTCTTGCTGGCTCCGACAGTGCATTGGCTGTGGCGGCCGGCGGCGTGGCCGCAGGCGGTGGCGGTCCTTGGCCTGCGGGCGCTGGTGACGTGGCGCTTCCGGACGGGCTGGGTGGGCGTGCTGCTGCACCCGCTCGCGATCGGGCTAGTGATCGCCGTCGCGCTGCGAAGCTGGTGGCTCACGCGCGGCCCGGGCGTGGAATAGAAGGGGCGGGTGTACCGGAGCAACCTGTAAGAGAGCGTGTAGAGAGGCGGTGCACGAGCCCCGTCCCGGGCTCCTTTCCAAATGCGGCTGCCGCCTTTTGAATCCCAAAGGGACTCCAGCATTCAGCCCGGGGTTGGCGTGAAACGCCTACCCCGGGACACGTCCCGGAAACTCGTCCAACCCCAACGGGGTGGCATCAATCGCGTAAGTTTGGGGGGCATATGATACCAGTTCCCTGAAAGAAACGGTACATTGGTAGGGATGGCGCGCTGCGCCGACCCCGTCGCCGAGCGCAGCGTCAGGCGACGGAACGAGCGCCCACGGCGTCCGCGCGTTTCCGCCGCCCCTTCAGGGCGGGGACGGCGCAGCGCACCGTCCCTACCCATTGGCCCGATTATTATCGGGAAATGGTATGATACAACCCTTTCAGGGTTTATGTGTTCGGCATGCCAAGACCCAGCGTAGGCGATAGCATCGCCAACGCTGGGCTGAATGATGCCATCCCATCAGGATGGGGAATGGCGGAGGGTGGGTGAAGGCGCGGTTTCCTAAAACAAAAAGGCCCGTGGTTTGCACCACGGGCCGATGGAAAATGACCGTTCCGAAAATCGGTCGGCTAGCTTACTGGCCGACCAGCTCGTCCTTCTTGGCGGTCCAGTAGATCGCGTTTTTCAGGAGCTGCTGATAGGCGGGGAGGCTGTGCGCGATGCCGTCGTGGCCGAGGGTGATGCCCACGATGCGGGTCTTCGGGTGCTGCACGATGAAGACCTGCGGGTAGGTCTTGTTCTTCGTGTCCGAGTGCGCGGTGGCAAGCACCTGGATGGGCGTGCCCTGCGCGTCGGGCTCGAAGTAATAGAGCTCGTCGCTGATGAGGAACTTCGCAGGCACGCCTTTCATCACCGGGCTCGAAGGCTCAGTGACGGTGACCTCGAATTCGCCGTACTTGTTGTGGCCGCGCGCGCCGCCGCCGGCGAGCTCGCGGTTATAGCCGGCCCAGTCGGCCCAGTTGTACCAGAGGCCGGGGTGCAGCAGCACGAGCCCCTTGCCAGCGGCGGCGTGGGCCTCGATGGCTGTGCGGACGGCGGGATCGGGGAAGGCCTTGTTGGCGCTGATGAGCAGCACGTCGGCCTGCTTCACGGAATCGACGCTCACATCCTGCGGCTCGAGGTAGTTCGCGGAGATCTTGCCGGTGCCGTTGAGCAGCGCGACGTCGGCGAGGTTGAACCAGCGGTTGTAATCGTGCGAGGCGCCGCCGCCGATCAGCAGCACCTTGAGGCCGCCGCCCCACTTCAGGGCCGGGCGTTCGTCGGTGGTGGTCGTGGACGTGGTAGAGGCAGGCGCATTGCCGGCCGGAGCGCCGGTCTCCGCGGTGATCGCGAAGAAGACGGGCGCGAGCTGGTTGTCGTAGCTCTCCAGTGTCATCGTCTCGATGACGGCGGGGTTGTTCACCGCCTTGGTGAACCAGCGCACCTGGCCCTGCTTCACAAACTGCGGCAGTCCCTTGGAGCCGGGCACGTCGATCTGGCCGACGTAGTCCGCGAACTCCTGGCCGTTGTGCAGCACGATCTCCTGCGTCGGGCCACCGGCGAAGTGCAGCGTGACCTTGGCGGCGGGCACCTTGGTGTCGTTCACGTACGGGTAACCCCAGCCGGCGACGCCGCCGAGGAAGTGCAGCCTGCCGGCGGCGAGGCCGACCTTGACCTCGACCTGCTGCGGCAGCGTCCGGCGCGACCAGGAGTCACGGGCGCCGCCCTTGAGCACGATCACGTTGGCCACGGCCTTCAGCGGGCTGACGACGTCGAACGGGATGTCCTCGACGCGCTTCAGGTTGTAACTGCGGAACTGGACGGTCTCGTCCAGGTTGTCGGCGCTCTGGAAGAGGCCGCGGCTGTTGTTCGCGGTGAAGGCGCGGGTGAGGTCGAGCGTGCGGAAGCGGCCCTCGTCGGCGCAGATGAAGGCGAGCAGGTCGCGCAGGCCCTCGCCCCCGAGCTGCTCGAAACCCTCGGGCATGAGCGAGCGGCCCGAGCTGGCGCGCGACTTGATGTCGGCGGTGCGGAGCGTGTAGTCGCCAGTGGCGTTGCGCAGCACGACCTCCTGCGCGTTCTCGCGGTCGATGATGCCGTCGTAGGTCTGGTCGTCCTTGGTCTCGATGGTGGTGGAGATGAAGTTCGGCTCGACCTGGCGGTTCGGGTCCACGATGTGGACGAGCAGGTCCGCCGGGCCGTGCGCGCCCATGCCGGTGAGGTTCGGCGCGAGGTTGCGGCCCTCGGTCTTGAACGCGTGGCAGACGGCGCAGTTCGCGGTGAAGATCTTGTGGCCGTTCTCCACGTTGCCGGGCTTCACAACTTCCGGCGTGAGCTTCGCGAGGAGGTCGTCCTTCTGCTTCGCCTCGGGGCCCTTGAGGCCGTCGATGACCGCGTTGGCGCGCCTGGCAACCGCGAGGTCGGGATGCGTGCGGAGGCGGTGCTGGCGGGCCGGCCCGAGCTTCATCAAGTCCACCTGCTTGGATTCGAGAACATCGAGCAGGGCGTTGGCACTCTCGGCGCGCTTCACGAGCTGGCCGAAGGCGGGTTCAACGAGTTCCGGGGGCAGCTTGGCAAAGACGGCGACGAGCGCGGTCGCGGTGTCGGCACCGGCACCGAGCGCGTCGATCACGCGCTTCTGCAGCGCCACGCTGCTGTTGCCGCCGAGCAGGGCGGAGACGGCGGGGAGTATCGAGGCGTCGAGCTTGCGGACGCCGATGAGGTTGACGGCGATCTGGCCGCGGACGTCATCGCTCAGCGAGGTGTCGGCGAGCTGGGCCTCGGCCTTCGTGACGGCGGGCTTCACGTCGGCGGCGAGCTTGCCGTCGGTGTCCCACTTCGCCACGAGCGGCAGCACCGCGCCGGCGGTGCGGTCGGAGGCGAGCAGCGACTTGAGCGACGTGGCGAGCACAGGCTCCCAGGCCGGGGCGGCACCCTTGAAGTTCGCGGTGAAGCTGTCGAGCGCGACCTGCTTGAGGCCGTTCGCCGCGGCGGGCGCGGCGGCGACGAGCGCGATGAACCGCCCTGCCTTCGCGCCGTCGGCCTGGTTGGCCGCAAGGCGGGCAAGGTGCGGGACGAAGCCGGCGAGGAAGGCCGGGTCCTTCGCCTCGAAGGCGGCCAGCAGGTAAAGCTGCGGGTTCTTGGCGGCGGCCCCGACGGCGGCGGATTCAAACCACTGGTCCTTGAGCGTCGGCCATACGGCGACCACGGCATCGGCGGTCTCGCGGGTGGCGGGCAGGCTGCCGAGCGCGATGAGCGCGTCGATCTTGGCGCGGCCGTCGGCGTCGTGGAGCAGGGCCTCGAGGGCCTGGCGGTTCGCCGCCGGAGCGTCGGTGCGCTCGGCGGAGAGGTGCGCGGCGTTCTTGCGGACACCGCTGTCGGTGTCCTTGAGCGCGGCAAACAGCAGCGCGTCATCCAGCTTGCCGAGGTTGTTCAGCGCATAGAGCGATTGGATGCGGGAATACTTCGTCGGGCCGCTCTTCATCTCCTTCGTGAGCGCGGAAACGGCGGCGGCGGGCTGCGTCTCATTGAGCAGGCGGTTCGCCGTGGTGCGGACCCAGCCGTTCGGATGCTCGAGCATCTTGACGAGGCCGGCGGGGTCATTCGTGTCGAGCTTGAAGGGCGGCAGCGCCTTTGCCTCCTTGTGCTGGATGCGCCAGAGCCGGGTGAAGTGGTGGTCGCGGTCGGGCCGCGTCGCGGCGTTGCGCGCACCGTGGGCCGGGCCGCGCGTGTCGTTGTGCGTGGCGATCTGGTTGTAGAAGTCCACGAGGTAGATCGCGCCATCGGGGCCGACGCGGCTGTGGATCGGGCGGAACCAGTAGTCGGTGCTCGCGAGAAACTCGGTCTGCTTGCGGCCGTCTTCCTTGCGGCCCTGATAGGTCGCGCCTTTCGGGTCGAGGAACTCGTGGTGGTATAGCTGCCGGGTGGCCTCGCCCATGAAGAACGAATAGCGGTCATCCGGCTCCCATTTGCCCGGCCACGCGCCGCCATCATAGATGCACGCGCCCGCCGCCGCCGTCCAGGCGCCGACCCAGTCGATCTGCACGTAGGGCTGCCGCTTCTCCTCAAAGGCGGGGTAGATTTTGTTCTCCTCGATGATGTTGAGGTAGGACTTCATGCCGCCGACCTGTCCGCGGGTCAGATACTTCTCCGGGATGACCACGTGGTTGATCGGCTCGCCGCAGGTCGCCGTGGTGAAAACAATCTCACCGTCGGGCGCGACCTCGCAGCCCCAGGTGTTGCAGTTGCCGGCGGCGACCTGCTCGATCATCGACCCGTCGGGACGGAAGCGATAGACGCCCGAGGCGAAGTCGCCGAAGTCCTTCTTGCCGTCGCCGGACTTCAGGTGGCCACGCGTGTAGCCGACTGTGCCGTAAATCCAGCCGTCCGGTCCCCAGCGGAAATTGTTGATCACCGCGTGCGTGTCGAACGTGCCCCAGCCGGTGTAGAGCACCTCGATCTTGTCCGCCTTGCCGTCGTGGTCGGTGTCGCGGATCCAGAGGATGTCGGGCGCCTGCGCGACGATCACGCCGTCCTTGTAGAACACGAGCGAAGTGGGGAGCTGCAGGCCGTCGGCGAAGACCGTCTTCTTGTCCATCACGCCGTCGCCATCGGTGTCTTCGAGGATGGAGACGCGGTCCTTGGGCTTGCGCGGCTGCTTACCGCCGACCGGGAAGTTCACGGGGTCCTGCGCGCGGTTCCAAAAGGCCTTGAAGTCGTTTTTGTTCACGTCGAGACCGCCGGGGTACTCGGGTGTCTCGATGACCCAGAGACGGCCCTGCGGGTCCCAGTCGAGCGACATGATCTTCTCGGCGACGCGCTCGTCGGCGGCGATGGTGACCTTGAATTCGGGGTGCAACTGGAACGTCTTGACCTCCTCGCTCGCGGGCTTCGGTCCGCCGACGGGATAGGTCAGCGAGGCCAGCTCCTCCGGCTTGCAGAACTCATCGGTGTTGGGGCGCTTGCCGGCCCAGGCGATGCCGCGCATGAGGATCGCGCGGTAGGTCGGCGAGTTGAACACGTCAAACTCATGGCCCGGGATGCTCACGAAGCAACGGTAGGGCGTGGTGCCGCCGTCCCACGTCTTCTCGTAGGTCCAGAGCTGCGGCCAGATGTTGAAGACGTCCACGAAGCTCTGCGCGAGCACATGCACGTCGGGCGACATGTCGAGCACGTTGTACACCTCGTCCTTCCAGTCGAAGTTGGACACGCCCTTGGTGATCGGGTGCTCCTGATCGACGAAGTAGATGCCCACCTCGCCCTCGTGCCACTCCGTCTTCTTCTCGCCGTCCCAGCGCCATGAACCGCCCTGGACCTTCTTGGCCCAGTCGTTCTGGTCGCCGGCGACGACGCCGTCGTGGAGGACCACGAGGCCGCCGCCGCGCCGGAGGTACTTCTCAAAGCGCGCGCGGTCGTCGCCCACGATCTTCATGCCGTCCGCCGCGTAGATGATCACCACGTCGGTGGCATCGAGCTGGGCGGCGGTGGGGAATTCCATCGAGCCGTCGGCCTTCATACCCCGCTCGTTGAGGAGCTTCGTCCATTCCGCGAGGAAACGCGGATGGTCGTGCTGGTTGGGGCCGTGGGTCTTGACGCCCGCGCGGATGAACACCCGCAGCGGGTCGGCCGCCTGGAGGACGGTCGAGACAAACAGCGTCGCGAGACACGCGACGACGAGACGGAGACGATGGCTCATAATGATGGCAGGTGCGCTGACAGTATCCGACGGCAAGGCAGCGTCCATGAGTTTGCGCGCCCGGGGCGTGAGCTATTTCACAGCCCCCGGGGCGGACGCGGCTCGCGGACGCCATTCACGACGTTCCGTCGCAGGGAAAGCTTCATCAGCGTGGCGCGAAACCGCGCAATCACCATGCGCCGGAGGCACGCGGCGATGCGGGAGATGCACCTTTGCCTTGGACCTCCCGTTCGTGACCGGTCTTTTCGGGGCCGGACATCCCAAGGACGTGCCGGAGTCGCGCCAGCGTCTTGGACTGCGCGAGCCCTCTCGCGCTTTTCGGCTGCCGGATCGGTTATCCAAGCGCCGAATCACTCCCCCTTTGTCGTTGGCCCCGACCAAAGCGGCAGAGGGCTGCCGCGGTCCGAAACCTCGCGGACTTCGGTTCCGGCTCACCAGTCGAGGGACGGCTCGAACCCGTCCGACACAACAACTTTGTCGGTCTTGAACCGGTAGATGCTCTTCACCTGTGCGGGTGAGGCGGTGCGCTCGAACCATGCCGCCGAACCCCACGGGTACTGGTTCGCCACCGGTACAAGACCGTGTTTCACCGGGTTCTGGTGCACGTAATTCAGCCGGGCGAGATAGGAGCGCTGATGGGTGAGCCGCGTGTCCCGGTAGTTGAACCACACCCGCCGTTCCGGCGCCTTGTCGAGACGGTTGAGCCAGCCGGACGTCTTGACGTGAAGAATCTTCAACATCGCCGTCAAACTGGTGGCTTCCGTGGCCTCCGGTGGGGAATGGGCGACAAAGTGATAATGATTGGAGAAGACAGACCAGGCCTCCAATCGCCAGCCGAAGTCGCGGGCAACCGTGAGCAATCCCCGGTGCAGCACGCGAAGCCGGGCCGGACCCCGGAAATGCTGGACGTGATCCAGCGTGCTGGCGGTGACGAAGAAAGTGCCACCCTCCGCCAGCAAATGAGTGGGCGCATGCGGCCATGGAGTGGATGGCTCGGACATCGCCAAGGCTAGGAATGCGGGGAGAAGCGACGCAAGATTACAATGCCCGCGCTTTCACCGGGGCCACCGTAGTCGCGCCAGCGTCTTGGACTGCGCGAGCCCTCTCGCGCTTTTCGGCTGCCGGATCGGTTATCCAAGCGCTGAATCGCTCCCCCTTTTGTCGTTGGCCCCGACCAAAGCGGCAGAGGGCTGCCGCAGTCCAAAACCTCGCGGACATCGTCCACCGCCCAGCAACCTCGCATCCAAAACTCCGCCTATCCCTACCCGCCATTGCCGTCCTGCCCCCGTCCGTTCATCCTGCCCGCCAATGCTTCCACGCGCCGTGCTCCGCCGTTACCTGCCGCTGGCCGTGCTGGCCGCTGCGCTCCTGCTGGGCTCGTGCCGGACGACGCGGAACGGGCCGCCAGCGGCTGCGCGCCCGGTCACGGCGTCCGTGGCCCGGGTCTTTGCCACCAACAAGCTGGCCGAGCTCGATGCGGCCATCTTCGCCGCCATCGCCAGCAACAAGACGCCCGGCGGCGTGCTCTGGCTCGAACGCAACGGCACCGCGTACCACCGCGCCTACGGCGAGCGCGCCGTGGAACCCGAGCACGAGCCGATGACCGAGGACACCATCTTCGACGCCGCCTCGCTCACCAAGGTGATCGCCACCGCGCCCTCCGTGATGCTGCTGGCCGAGCGCGGCAAGCTGGACGTCGAGGCGCCCGTCAGCCGCTACCTGCCGGACTTCGCGACCAACGGCAAGGCGGCCATCACCCTGCGCCAGCTGCTCACGCACACCTCCGGGCTGCCCCCCGGCCTGTCGCGCGCCGACAACTGGCTGGGCTACGACGAGGCCATCCGCCGCGCCTGCGCCGAGCGGCTCGCCGACGCGCCCGGCAGCAAGTTCCGCTATTCCGACATCAATTTCATCGTGCTCGGCGAAGTCGTCCACCGGGTGAGCGGCCTCTACATCGACCAGTTCAGCGAACAGGAGATTTTTAAGCCGTTGGGCATGGTGGATACCGCCTTCCGCCCCTTCGACCCGGCGAACAACTGCCCCTGCTCCCAGGAGGAAAACGAACGCATCGCGCCCACCGAACGGGAGGGCGACGGCATCCTGCGCGGCATGGTGCATGATCCGACCTCACGCCGGATGGGCGGCATCGCGGGCCACGCGGGGCTCTTCACGACCGCCAAGGATCTCGCCCGCTATTCCCGCATGATGCTGAACCGGGGCGAACTCGGTGGCCGGCGCATCCTCCGCCCCGACACCGTGGAGCGCATGATCAGCGTGCAATCCCCGCCCGGCCTGCCGCGCCGGGGATTTGGCTGGGACATTGATTCGCCCTACGCCGGACCGCGCGGGGCGCACTTCCCGATTGGCAGCTACGGCCACACCGGCTGGACCGGCGGCAGCCTGTGGATCGACCCCTTCTCCGACACCTTCGTGATCTTCCTCTCGAACCGGAACCACCCCACCGAAGACGGCAACGTTATCGGCCTCCGTCGCCAGATCGGCACGCTCGCGGCCGAGGCGGTCATTGGCTTCGACTTCAACCACGTGCCCGGAGCCCTGCTGGCGGAGCCGGCGGCAAAGCACTGAGAGGAATCTACTTAGCCTCAGGGTTCGATGACGCGGAAGAAGCGGCGGGGCAGCAACGGGGGCGGAGGTGGCAGGCTGAGCTGGAGGCCGGAGCCGTCGCCGATGAAGTTCGTGTAGGGGGTCCAGCCGCCGGCGGTCAGGTCGTCGGCATACTCGACCGAGTAGGCGCGGCCGTTGATGGTGTTGAAACCGAACTGGAACTGGCCGGCAACGACGGCGGGCGGAAGGATCTGCACGGGCACGGGACCGGTCACGACGAGGGTCGCGCCGGAGAGGCCGTAGCTGAGGGTGAAGCCGGCCGGGAGGGTCACGCTGCTGAAGGTGCCAACCCGCCGGTTGGCCGTGAGGAACGGGAAGGTGGCGCCGGGCGGGGGCGCGTAACCATCCTGGATGACCACCTCGAGCGCGCCGTCGAGCGTGGCCGTGCCGCCCGCCTGCACCCGGCCGAATTCCCCGGCCGCGGCGTTGGTGCCCACGACCGGCACGACCAGCCGGCCGGCGGCGGATTGCGTGAAGTGGAACGGGGCGAAGCGGCCGAGGGGCGCGGACGTCACGGGGATGCCGGCGGGGCGCGCGCCGGACCGTGAATTCGGGGGCCGGGCCGGGCCCGGAGGATCGCCCAGGGTGAGCTTGCCGGCGTTCGCCGCGTCGCCGCTGACCGGCAGTTCGCCCACCTGCCAGTCGTCCTCGTTGGTCACGGTGCCGCTGACCACAATCTTGCCGTTGCCGCGCAGCTTTCCGCCGATGCTCGTCGGCTGCTCGAGATTGAGCGTGCCCGATTCGAGGCTGATTACCTGGGCCGTCTCCCCGGAGCCATCCAGGGCGGCCAGGTCGAGGATGCCGGCCTGTGCGCGGATCAGGCCGAGGTTCCGCAGGCGAAACCCGATGCGGCTGGTGCTGTCGTCGGATTTGATGACCACGCCGTCGGTCTCATTGGTGAAGACCGGGTGGACCCCGGTGGAGGCGTCGGTCAGGCCGGCAGGTGCGGCGAAGTTGAACGTGCCATGGTTGTCGATGGCCACCCCATCGCCGGCGAGGATGGAGCTCGTCTCATTGCCCCCGGCGTTGTGGACCAGCGTCACGGTGCCGCGGTTCACCAGCGGCCCGCCGGTGAGCGGTTTGTAGTCGGGACCCTGGACGGTGAGCGAGGCCCCGGCGTCCACGGCCACCGCGGCAGTCAGGCCGTTGGAAATCGCCAGCGAACCGCCCGTCCAGAGGAAATTGCCCCGGACAACTTCCAAGGTCCCGATTCCCTGAATCTTGCCGGCGGACTGCTGGACCGTGCTGTTCTGAACGGTGATGCCGGCCCCGCCGGTCAGGTCAAAGATCGCACCGTTCAGGAGAATCGTGGAATCCCGGGTTCGCAGACTGGCACCGGCGGACGGGACGGAGAAATGGCCGCCCCGGTACTGGACCTGGGCCGACCCAATACCGCCGCTGAGGGTGTCTCCGAGGCTGCCGCCCGCATCGAAGATGAGAGTGCCCTGCGGCGCCTTTACGTGGCCCGAGTCGTTATAAAAGGGCACCTTGACGAAGAAGATTTCGTTCGTGCCGACGGTCGAGATGAACTCGGCGCCGCCCTGGTTCAGGATGGAGGCGTGGTCGTAGCCGGGAGTTCCGGAGGAAAGCGGTGCGATGGCGGAGCCGACAAGGGCGCTGAAGTGGGAATTGGCAGTGTCGTTCACGATCTGAGCCCCGTAACCCATGCTCAGGGGCTGGCGGGCATTCAGGAGGAGGGTGTTGTGATTGGTGAGGATGGTGCTGAAAAGGTTTGGTGCGGCGTTGCCGTGGCAGGCGACGACGCCATCGTTCACGATGATGCCCGGGTTGTCTGGTCCCGGACCTTGGATCGTGCCGCCGTACCATGAGAGCGCACCCAGGAACTCGATGGTCAGCGTGCCCTGTTCGTTCCAGCCGGCCCCGCCCTGGTCGTCCCCAAGCTGCAAAGTGTCCGCGACCGTGACCGCGCCATCCGCCAAGTTGTTGGCGGAGCGCAGCAGGATGATCCCCGAACCGGTCAGCCGTGCGCCGTCATGGAAGGCCGTGGGGGCATTGATGTCGATGCGGCCATTCTTGTCCGCGTTGAAGGTGCCGCTACAGGCCACCAGCGCGCTGGTGGTGATCTGCAGCGTCCTCCCGGCCGGCGCCGATACGGTGCCGCCGGCCGTGGTGGTGAACCGGGCTTTCTCGTTGCCGCCGCTGATCAATGAATTGCCGGCAGTAAACAGTTTGCCGTTCACCAACTGGCCTCCGTTGTTCAGCCCGAAATTCAGGGTGGCCTGGTCGGCCATTGTGAAGGTGCCGTTGTTCTGGAGCGTGACGGGCGCGCTGTACTGCAGCACGGCGCCCCCGTTGACGATCACCGTGCCATTGTTGGTCAGCGGGCAGGCCAGGAACGACTGGTTGAAGGAGGGCGGAAACGGGTCCACGTGCATGAGCCCGCCGACCGTCACCGCCCCGCCGCCGCCGGCGAGCGTGGAGACCTGCAGGTCCAGCTCACCGGTCACCAACAGGTCCTTCCCGACCCTGAGCTGGGCGCCGTTGGCGAGCGTGAGGGAATTCAGGCTCACCTTGGTGTCGAGGAAGGCGGCCGAGCCGCTGCCGACGATGCTGACGTCGTCGCCATCCTGCGGGGGGCCGGATGGGTTCCAGTTCGCGGCGACGGACCACGAGCCCGGGAACGGGGCCGAGTCGCTCCACTGGTAGCTCTTGGCCCCGGCCTGGCCGAGGGTCAGCAGCAGGGTGAACAGAGCCCCAATCCAGGTGGCGGCGCGGATCGTCGGGGAAGAGTGCATGTGCAGGGAAATCGCCGGGCAAACCGTCTCGACAACCGGCAACAGGCGTGGCCCCGGCCGATGCTGCCACTTCTAGGAGCGTCAGGATGGATTGTCGAGGCGAAAGGGGGGATGCCTACCGCAGGCCGAACATCGTGCTATTTCGGCAATGCCGGGTGCTGATTTCCTCGGCGGAGAGTGCGCGGTCGTAGAGGCGGAAATCGGCGAAGCGGGCGGCCAGGAACTCGTCGCCGGCGTAGTGGGGGTTGCCGCCCAGTGCGCAGTCCTGGGTGCGGGTGTTGCTGAATTCGGGCGCGGCGCATGAGCCGGCCCCGCCCGGTAGGGGCGGCAGAGGGCGTGCGGAAACCGTAGGCATTCCTTCCATCGCGTGACGCTGCGCTCGGCGACGGGGACGGCGCAGCGCGCCCGTCACTACCCAGTCGTCCGATTCTCATCGGGGAATGGTATCAGTTCTCCGCGATGCAGTAGAGGTGTCCGTCGGTGCGGAGGAAAATCTGGCCGTCGGAAATGGCGGGCGTCGCGTTGCTCGGCTCGCCCAGGTCGTTCATGGCCAGAACTTCAAGCTTATCCGGATCGGGCCGGAACACGGTGGTGACGCCTCTCCGGCTCGTGACATACAGCCGCCCGGCGGCGCTCACGACCGAACCCCAGCTTTCTCCGCCGTCGAGCCGCTCGGTCCACCGAACTTTTCCGGTCGAGCATTCCATGCATTGGGCCGTCCCCGGTCCGGCGTTGACGATGTAGAGGAATCCATCCACGGCCACACCCGAGCCGATCCGCTGGGGCTGACGCCCCAGCCACAGCCGGTTGGAAGCGGTCACGTCGCCGGCGCCGCCGAGCTTGAAACCAATCGTGGGGCCGTTTCCCCAGCCCGTGAACGCGACGCCGATGTCGCCGGAGATTACGGGCGAAGCATAGATCAGATCCACTTTGGGTTCCGCCAATCCCCCGACGAACCAGAGCCTGGCACCAGTCTTCGGATCGCAGGCGACGACCTGCGTGAGCAAGCTGCAAAGGATCTGCTCCTGGCCGCCAACCCGGGCGACGATGGGCGTACACCACGAGCCCCAGTTTCCTTTGAGGAGGGTTTTCGGACCGCCGGGTTCGTCATATTGCCAGAGCAGTTTGCCCGTCTTCAGGTCCAGCGCGGCCAGAAAGGCCCGGTCGCCCGGACCGAAGTTCAGGATGACCTTCCCCCGATGGATAATCGGGGAGGAGCCGTAGCCCCATTCATTGCGCACTTCACCGAGGTCCTTTTTCCAAATTTCCCTGCCATCGAAGTCGTAGCAAAAGACCCCGGCGGAGCCGTGCCAGACCACCACGTGCTTGCCATCGGCGACGGGAGTTGACCCGCAGTAGGGATTGGACTGATGCGTCGGTTCAACGAGGGGAAACACAACGGTCCGCACCCAGAGCTGTCGGCCCGTCCGCCGGTCGAAGCAGTACAGGTTCCGCTTCCGGCCCGAATCTTCCGCACAGGTGACGAAGACGCGCCCGTGCGAAACGATGGGGCTGCTGTTACCCGGACCCGGGAGGGTCGCCTGCCAGCGGACGTTATTCGTCGGCCCCCAATGGAGCGGCGCCTTGGACTCCTCAGCGACACCATTCCCGAGCGGCCCGCGGAACTGCGGCCAATCGCCGGCCCGCACGGTCAGGGACAGCAGCAGGGCAAGCGCCGCGGCAGTATGAAAATATATTCGGCGGTTCATGTTCAGGGCGAGGCTCATTCCGATTCCCAACGCCGTTTCTATTTCGGCAATGCTGGGTGCCGGATCTCCTCGGCGGAGAGTGCGCGGTCGTAGAGGCGGAAATCGGCGAAGCGGGCGGCCAGGAATTCGTCGCCGGCGTAGTGGGGGTTGCCGCCCAGCGCGCAGTTTTGGGCGCGGGTGTTGCTGAACTCGGGGGCGGCGCAGGAGCCGGCCGGTTCGCCGTCGAGGTAGAGCGTCAGGCGGGTTCCCTGTTTGACAGCGGCCACGGTGTGCCAGGCGCCGGCCGAGAGCGGGACGCCCGGCGTGGAATAGCCGGCGCCCGCCTCAATACGCGCGAAGAGCCGGCCGTGGTCCAGCACCAGCCGGAGCGGGTCATCCATGCTGGCGGTCCAGGCACTGAAGAGCTGGGCGACCTTTTGCGACGGGACTTCGGGGAGGCGCACCCGCAGGCTCACCGAGAAATCGCCCTCGGGCCACGCGGGCACGGCGTACACGAGCATCTGGTCGTGACCGTTGACTTCCGTGCCTTCGGCGTCGCGCCGGGCAAACTTCGCGGAGGTAATTTCGCCAAAGGCGGGCGGCTCCCCTTCCCGCAGTGAGTGCGCGATGATCTCCCCGGCCGGTCCGCGACGGGGCTCGGCCGGGGTATCGGCAGGCGGCCGGAAATTGTCCACGGTGAAGCGGGCCGGAGGCACCTCGGCGATGGTCTCGCCCCCTTCGCCCAGCGTCACCACCCGCCACCACACCCGGTTAGGAGACCGACCTGACCGTGTGATCAGGGTACGGGTATCCCAGACGCAGCGGGTGCCAGTCACATTGGTGACCCAGACGGCGCCTCCCGCGAAAGTAGCGTTCGTGCCCAGCTCCAGCCGGTAACGGATTTCGGGCGCGCCCGAACCGCGCCAGCGGAAGAGCACCGGACCCGCTGGAACCCAGGCGGCATCGGGCGGGTTCTGCGTGAAGGCCGGCGGCGGCGGGGCCTGCCCGACCGGCAGCCAGGAGCGGTAATGGGTGCCGGAACTGCCGGCATTCGCAAAATCAACCAGCCGCAGCGTGGTGCCGGCAACTGTCGGGACCTCCACCGTGAGCCACGGGGCCGGCACCAGCGATCCATCCGCCGTGGGCGTGGCCGGATGGATGACGTGCGCGGTCGGCAGCTGCGCCAGGTCGATGGCCGGCAGGGTCGCTTCATCCATCGTATTATACGCCGGGTCAAACGCCAGCAGCACCGGCCCCCGGTAGAGAGAGACTTTTCCCGCCGCCTCATTGGCCCCGGCGACGAAGCGTAGCGGCAGGCTGAAGTCCAATTCGAGCCGGTCCCCGGTGGACCAACGCCGGTTCAGCTCAAAATATTCGCCGGCTACTACGCCCTCCAACGGACGGCCATTCAGCCGGACGCGGGCATCCTGCGCCCAGGCGGGAATGCGCACGCGCAATGGAAAGGCGTGCGACGGGGCGGTCGTGAACCGCAGTTCCGTGTGTCCGTCGCGCCACGCCTCGCCCGTCGCCGTGAGGCTCACCGGCGCGCCGTCGGGCAGGCTGCCAGCGAAGCGCCCCGAGCCAAGCCAGTTCACGACCAGGCCATCCGGAGCTGACATCACGGCCCACTCGCTCAACATGCCCAGCACGCGGGGACCGTTCACGGAGCAGCAGTTGAGTTCCGGCGTGCCGGCCCGGGCCTGGAACACGATGGTGTGCGCGCTGGCCTCGCGGACGCCGTCCATCGGCGTGTTGTAGGTCCACCAGCGTCCGCTGGGATGCTGCGCGCCCAGCCCGGCGTTGAGCGTGGCCAGTTCGAGGTCGTCAGCGGCACGGGCGTCCCCGGTGAGCTTGAGATAGTCCTCGGTCAGCGCCATCCACGCGACCGTGCAGCAGGTCTCGATGGGGGAGGCGGCGTAGGGGTTGCCGGTGGCCTGTTCCCCAGAGCTGAAGCCGCCGGTGTTGCGCCGGTCCCAGCGGCGGATGCTGCGCCAGTGATGCACGAAGGCGTCGCGATACTTCGCCTCGCCAGTCGCGCGCCACAGCTCCAGCAGGCCCTGCAGGTCGTGGAGGCTTTCCCAGCGCGGCCGCGGCGAGCGGTAGAACTCGCGTCCATCGAGGCCCGCCCGCAGGTAATCGCCGGCGCGTTCCCAGTCGTGCTCCACTTCGTGAGCCATCCGCAGGTAGCGCTCCTCGCCGGTCACCCGGTAGAGCCGGGTCATGCCGGTGAGAATCGCCATGTTCATCTCCGGGTCGCCGGCGTCGAACACACGCTTTCCCGTGTCGAGATAGGTTTTACAAATCAGATCGGCCGCGCGTCGCGCCGCGTTCAGGGCGGCGACATCACCGGACTGCTCATGCCACATCATCAGCGCAAGCAGTGCGTGGTAATGACCCCAGAGATCCCAGTGTCCGAGCAGACGTTCCTTTTGGGGGAAAGGGCCGAGATAGCCATCCTCGGCCTGGGTCGCGATGAACCCAGCCACCACGTTGGACACCTGCTGGCGCAGGCGCGGATCATCCGACAGGCGCAGCGCCTGCACGCCGGAGATGAGGTATTTGCCGACAAATTCGCCCGCCCACGGCACCAACTGCGGCACCGGCTCGCGGTCGCGCTGGCGGAACATCGCGAGCATCCCCGGATTGGCCTGCGGCGCGCGCAGGAGCCAGCCCTCGAGATTTGCGTGGATGCGCTCGCCGACAGGGCCGCCCAGTTCGAACTGCACCCGGGGCAGCGTGTCGAAGGCGAGCGCCGAATTCGTGTCCGCTCCCCGCAGGACCGAGGCCAGCACCACAAAAGCCAATGTCTGCAGGATCTGCCCAAGGAGACGATGGATGCGTAAGCACATGGCGGGTGAACGGCTGGGCCAAAATGCTTCTCCAGCCGAGGGCTGAAAAACAGATAATTATCCGCCCGGAGAAGGTTCCGGCGCCTCCATTCATTGTGGTCAGCCGCCCCAATTTCAAGATGCCCCTCCATCACGGAGCGATGGCAACCATTAGCCGGGGGTTGAGTCAGCGATACCCCCGGAAAAGGAGACCCATGGGTTTCGATCCCGGAGGGATCGCAGCGGCGACCGCTTTACAACGATGCTGCGACCGCTCCCGCGGTCGAACGCATGCCATCTGTGACCCGGGGTGTCGTCGCGGTGCTCCTCAACCCCCGGCTAATGGCTGGCAAGCCTCTGGCTTGCGGAAGCTGGGTACGACTATTGCGCCACCTCACCGCGTGTGAACGTTCGGGAACCGGCCAGAGGCAGCCAGGACGAAGGGACGCGACCTCGGAGAAGCCGCTGGTCCCACTGCCCTCAGCAGAATCCCTGTCGGTTTTTCGGGTGGCCGGTTACCAATGCATGAGTGAACCGCCTTACCGATCAGGAACTGTTGCGCGACTACGCCGAGCACCGGCTGGAGCCGGCATTCGCGGAACTGGTGAGGCGGCATGTGGATCTCGTCAATTCCGTCGCGCTGCGGATGGTCCGGGACGCGCATCTAGCCGAGGACGTGACGCAGGCCGTGTTCGTGACCCTGGCCACCCAGGCACGCACACTGGCCGGCGTGACCGTCCTGGAAGGCTGGCTGCACGGCACGGCCAGAAATGTTGCGGCCAACGTTGTGCGGGCCGAAGTCAGACGCCGTGCCCGCGAACAGGAGGCCGCCCTTATGAACGAAACGCCTTCAACGGCGCTGGACGTGGACTGGGAGCTTGTCGCCCCCCATCTCGACGAGGCCCTGGGGGAGCTGGGCGGACCGGAGCGGGATGCGCTGCTGCTCCGCTATTTCAAAAACCAGGATTTCCGAGCCGTGGGCGCGACCCTTGGTATCACCGATGATGCCGCCCAAAAGCGGGTAAGCCGGGCGGTGGAACGGTTGCGGGAATGCTTTGTCCGGCGGGGAGTCACCGTCGGTGCCGGCGGTCTCGCCGGCGTCATCTCGGCCAATGCCGTACAGGTCGCACCGGCAGGGATGGCAGTGGCCGTTTCGGCCGCCGCGCTCGGAAATGCGGCCAGCGCCTCGACCCTCCTGGCAACCACCGGAACGATCGCCATGTCCACACTGCAGAAGACGCTTCTCGCCGCCGCCGTCACCCTGTTCGCCGGGGTGGCGCTGTATGAGACCCGCCAAGCCGGGCAACTGGCTGACCAAGTGCGGGCCTCGCGGCAGCTGGACTCGCGGCTGACGGATCAGGTGCGGCAATTGCAGGGCGACCTCGCCGCCGCCGGCAACCAGGTGGCCGGTCTCACCGCCAAAATGGCCGCCGAGGGCGGAAACACCGCCGAACTGCTGAAGGTACGGGGTGAGGTCGGCACCCTGCGGGCACGGCTCAGGGAGGCCGAATCGGCGGCGGCACTTCCGCCCCAGCCGCCCCTCGCCAGCGCCAGTGCGTATTTTGAACGGGCGGGGCAGCATGAATTGAATCATGAGTACGAGGCCCAGCTGGCGGATCTCAACCGGGCCATCGAATTGGACCCCAAGATGGCCGAAGCCTATCTCAGACGGGGTGCTCTTTATGCCTATAACCTGCCGCGTGAACGCGGAGGCCAGGAACGAGCGCTGACCGACTTCAAACGCTGCTGCGAATTGAAACCCAATGATGAGGAAGCGCACTGGTGTCAGGCCACGGCGTACGAGCAGCTCGGACGTTACGGCGAGTCCATCCAGGAGTGGACGACGCTGATCGAGGGAGACATTGATTATTCGATCAACGTGGAGGGAAAATCCAAGGTGCTGGCCCGGGTGCATCTCAGCCGTGGCCGGGTCTATCAATACATGCAGGATCATGCCAAAGCCGTCGCCGACCTCACCGCAGCCCTGGAGCTGGACCCGTCACTGGAAGGACTCCACACCCTGCGCGGGAGAAGTTACGAGGCATTGGGCGAAACCGAAAAGGCACGGCAGGACTTTGCAGCCGAGCCGAAGCGACCCTAGCACCGCCCGGGACCGACTTTATCCGCCATTGCCATGACCCGACTGCAAAAGACGCTCCTCGCGATCACCGTGGCCCTGCTGGCGGGATTGGGCCTGTATCAGGCGCACCAAGCGGCACAGCTAAGTGACCAGGCGCGCGCGTCCCGTCAGCGGACGATGCTGCTGGGCGAGGAAATCCAGCGATTGCAGGGTGATCTGGCCGCAGCCAGCAACCATTTGGCGAGTCTCACCGCCAAAGCCGCCGGCGAGGCCGGGACTGCCGCCGAACTGCTGAGGCTGCGGGGTGAGGTGGACACGCTGCGGCTCCGGCTCACGGAGGCCGAACAGTCGGCGGGCCCCTTGCGCCAGCCGCCGCTGGCCAGCGCCCGCGCCTACTATGGCCGGGCCGGAACGCACTCGATGAATCATGATTACGAGGCCGAACTGGCGGATCTGAACCGGGCCATTGAACTGGATCCGCAGATGGCCGAGGCGTATTTCATGCGGGGATGCCTTTATGATTCCAATCTTCCCGAACGGCGGGGCGGAGCGGAAAAGGCCCTCGCCGACTACACGAGCTGCCTGGAACTTACCCCGCACGATGTCAGTGCGCTCGGGAACCGGGCCTACGTATTGGAACGTCTGCAACGGTATGATGAGGCAATTCAGGGTTGGACGGACTCGCTCCGGGACGACACCGACTTTTCGCACTATGGCGGCGACAAGGCCAACGACCGGGCCAGGATGCATGTCAGCCGGGGGAAGCTTTACAACCAGAAGCGGGACTATGCGAACGCGGTCGCCGACTTCACGGCGGCCCTGCAACTGGATCCGGCCCTGGAAGAGGCCCATCGCCTGCGGGGGAAGAGTTACGAGGCAATGGGGGACACGGAGAAGGCACAGCAGGATTTCGCGATCGAGCCGAAACGGCCGTAGGCCTCGGAGTGTGCAGAAGCGGGAGCGGGGTGGCCAATCCAGGCGCTGAAGCGGTTCAGCCCCGGTCAACGCGCGGCGGGGGCAACTCCTTGTCATCCAGCATCTCGCGTACCTTGCGGGTAAGGGTGACGATCGAGTAAGGCTTGGCCAGGAACTGCACCCCGTAACCGAGCGTGCCGTGGTTCGTGACCGCGCCATCGGTGTAGCCGGAGGTGAAGAGGATACGGAGTTCGGGATAGGCGGCCCGCAACTGTTCGGCCATGGCCACGCCATCCATCAGCGGCATGATGACATCGGTGACCACCAGCCGGATGGGCGTTCCGGTGCGCGCGCGGGCCACCTCCAGCGCCTCCTGGCCATTCGCCGCCGACAGCACCTCATAGCCCTGCCCCCCCAAGGCGAGGCACGCGAGGTGTCGCACGGCGGGCTCATCCTCGACGACCAGCACGGTTTCCGCTCCGCGCGGCAACACCCTGGACGCAAGGGGCCTGGCCTGGGGATCCGGCACCGGCGCGACCCGGGGGAAATACGTCTTGAAGGTGGTGCCCTGGCCCGGCTCGCTGCAAACCTCGATATGACCGCCGGATTCCCGGAGGATCGTCTGGCAGATCGCCAGCCCCAGGCCGGTGCCCTTGCCCTTGGGCTTGGTCGTAAAAAACGCCTCGAACAGCCGCTGCTTCACCTCCCGGGTCATGCCGGTGCCCGTGTCGCTGACACTGAGCATCACGTGGTCGCCGGCGTGAGTCTGCGCGTATTGCTCGTCGAGCCGGACATTGTGGGTCGTGATGCAGATCTCGCCGCCGCCGGGCATCGCATCGCGGGCGTTGACGACCAGATTCATCAGCACCTGCCCGATGTGGCCGGAATCGGCCCGGACATGGGCGGTCGGCTCGCCGAGAAGAATGGTCAGGGTGACGTTTCCGTCCACCAGCTGGCGCAGCATCGGCCCCAGCTCCCGCACCACGGCATTGAGGTCGAGCACGACCGGGTTCACCGTTTCCTTGCGGCTGAAGACGAGCAGTTGCCGGGTCAGGGCGGCACCCCGCTCCGCCGCATTCCGGATCTCTTCGGCACAGGTTCGCAGATGGCTGTCCGGTTCCAGCTCGGCCGCGATCATTTCGCTGTAGCCCAGGATCACGGAAAGGAGGTTGTTGAAGTCATGGGCGACGCCCCCGGCCAGCTGCCCGACCACCTCCATCTTTTGCGCCTCGACAAACTGCGCCTCCACCCGCCGTAGCCGGGCCCGTTCGTCCACTTCCAGCATGGCCCGGCGCACCGCGGGCACGAGGCGGGCCAGACGGTCCTTCAGGACGTAGTCCGTCGCGCCGCTCTTGAACGAGTCGATGGCCAGTTCCTCGCCCAGCGTTCCCGACACGAGGATCAAGGGAAGGGCCGGCCAGCGGGTGCGCACGAGGGCGGCGGCGGACAGACCGTCGTACGCGGGCAGCGAGAAATCCGAGAGGATCAGGTCAAAGCCGCCCGCTTCGAGCGCCGCCACAAAATCTGCGCGGTTTTGCACGCACGTGGTGGCACAGACGATGCCCGCGGCCTCCAGGGTGGATTGGATGAGCGTGGCATCGTGGGGATCATCCTCCAGATGCAGGATGTGGAGGGGGGACTTCATGCTTGATTTCAGGGGTGCGGGAAACGGCCGGTTTCGCCTCGTCGGTCGGTGGTGGTGCCTCATTGACGGCCGCCCAAAAAATGCCGAGCTGCTTCACCGCCCTCACGAATTCGGTGAACTCCACAGGTTTCACGACGTACGCATTGACCCCGTGCTGGTAACATTCGACCAGGTCCGGGGTTTCACGGGAGGACGAGAGCACGACCACGGGGATGACCTTCAACTGGTCGTCGGCCTTGATGATCTTGAGCACCTCAAGTCCGTTGAGCTTGGGCATCTTGAGGTCGAGCAGCACGAGGATGGGGTTGCCTCCGGTCCGGGACGCGAAGGCTCCCCGGCAATACAGATAATCCAGCACCTCCGTCCCGTCGCGCACGACGGTGACCTTGTTGGCCAGGCGATGCTCCCCCAGCGCGGCCAGAGTCAGCTCGACGTCCAGCGGATCGTCCTCGGCCAGCAGGATGTTCTTAACGTTTCGGACCTCGGTGTTCATGCCGTCGGGGGGAGGGTGTTCGGGAGAGAAAAATAGAAGGTCGCGCCGCCATCCACCACCCCTTCGGCCCAGACCCGGCCGCCATGCCGGCGAATGATCCTTTGGACGTTGGCCAGCCCAATGCCCGTGCCCTCGAACTCGTCCTGGTGGTGCAGGCGCTGGAACACGCCGAACAGTTTGCCGGCATATTGCGGATCGAACCCGGCGCCGTTGTCGCGGATGAAGACCACCGTCTCGTCCCCGTCGCGCAGGGCTCCGATCTCAATCCGGGGGGCGGCGCGCCGACCGGTGAATTTGACCGCGTTGGCGACCAGATTGACGAGCACCAGACGCAGCAGGGCGCGGTCGGCCCAGACGGACGGCAGCGGGTGGATGACCCACTCAATGCCCCTGGCTTTGGTTTCCACCGCAAAATCACCCAGCGTCTCCCGGACCAGTTCGTCGAGCTTGACCGCCGTTTCTTGCAGGGCCGCGCGGCCCACGCGGGAGAAGGCCAGCAGGTCATCGATCAGGTCACCCATCCGTCTGGCCGAGGCCGAAATCGTGGCGAGATGACGGAGGCTTTTCTGCGAGAGCGACGCGCCCGCGTCCTCCTGGAGGAGCTGGACGAAGCCGCTGATGTGGCGCAGCGGCGCGCGCAAATCATGGGAGACAGAATAGCTGAACGCCTCCAGCTCGTGGTTGGCAGCCTCCAGTTGCGCGGTGCGCTCAGTGACGCGCAGTTCGAGCCCGGCATTGAGCTGGCGGATGGTTTCTTCCGCCAAGCGGCGCTCGATGATGGCCCAGCAACGCTCGACGACATCCTGCACGAGGCTGATCTCACGCGGCTGCCAGTCGCGCGGGGTGGTCTGATGCACCGCCATCATCGCGTGAACCGCCCCCGCCTTCACCAACGGGCACGTGATGATGGCCTGGATGCCGATGGAGTTGAACATGTCCGCCCCTTCGCCGGGCAACAGCTCCCGATCCACATCGCGGATCACCAGCGTCCGGCCGCTCTGGAGCTTGGCGACGGCCCGCGGCCCGAAGCGGGAGAGCCGGTACCGGCCCACCGTGCTGGCGCAGCCATCGGTGTAATCATGCCGGATCGCGAACCGCTCGCCGTCCGGTTCCATCTCCGCATAGGCACAGCGGGAGGCGCGCAGGTGCTCGCCCAGCATCCGGGCGACCACGGCCATGATGGCGGACGGATCGGCCAGCGTGCGGATGGCCTCCGCCAGCTCGTTCAGAAAGCGGAACTGACCCTCGCTTTCGCGGAGGGCCTGCTCCATCTGCCGGCGCTCGGTGATGTCCACCGAAGCCCCCAGCACGGCCGGCTCGCCCGTGGGCGAAATGCTGAAGGGAACTTTGGTGGTCTGCAGCACGCGCACCTTCCCCTGCGCGTCGGTGAACTGCTCCTGGGCGATGAATTTGGGCCGTCCGCTTTCGATCACTTCGCGGTCAGCTGCCAAAAACCGGAGCGCCTCGCCCTGGTTCAGGACCAGTTCCTCCTGCGTCCGCCCCTGGACCTGCCCCGGGTTTAGCCCATAGGCTGCGGAAAGGGTCTGGTTGACCAGCAGGAACCGCCCATGGCGGTCCTTGGCGAAGATGAACATTGGCACCAGGTCGATGATCTGCCGCAGCCGCGCTTCGCTCGCCCGCACCGCTTCCTCGACCCGCTTGCGTTCCGTGATGTCACGCACGTTGCATTGGATCACGTTGCAGTCGCCGGCCTCATACACGTTGCAGACAAACTCCACGGCGACGTGGCGGCCGTCCCGTGTTTTTAGCGGCAGGTCCTCATAGCGCACGTAGCCGTCCCGTTGCAGGCGCTCCAGCATGACCTTGTTCGACTCGATGTCCTTGAACGGGCTCAGCTCGCCGACGGTCTGGCCCACCATCTCGGCGTGGGAGAAGCCCAGCAGCTCGACCAGGAACGGATTCACATCGGTGATGCGCCCGGTCTCCACCTCCAGAATCAGGATGCCGTCCCGCGCGGCTTCAAAGAGCCGCCGATAACGCAGTTCCGAGGCGCGGAGCGCCGGCATGCCCGCATCCGCGCCCGGCGGTGACGGGGCTTCGGTCGCCACGTTCGTATGCGATGGATCATCAGCGGGTTTCATCTCCTTGGCGTCCGGTTGCCCCAGGTTACCGGCACTCGGGCGGCCTCCGAGGAAATCCAGCGGATTGTTCCTGGAGTCACCGCTCGCGGTGCGGCACTGGCCAATACCATGGCGTATCCGTTCCCGGCGAGAGGCGCTGCCTGATATGGCCTCGGGAAGCTGACTAAATATCAGGAGGCATCTCGGTGCCATGGGGTGTTCACCTGATGGGGGCAAAACGCACCCCGATTGTGTTCTGCGGCGAAGCCAGGCCAAGGCCCCCAGCACCTCGCTTCCACACCGTTCTTCCCGCTTACAGGCTAACAGCACCCCGCCGCTTCACATTGGACCCGCACCATTTTCATCCGGGACTGAATCTCTAGGCAGGACCCTTCATTTGCTGCAGCACTTGCTTGGTGATGGCATTCGCCACCCAGCAAAAGCGTCCGTAGTCCACGATGATGCAGACCGGCGGCGAGGCTGAGGGCTCGATCTCGACCAAATCCCAACCTTGACCTTGGGCCAGCTCCAGCGCATGCGCCAAGGGCATCACCAAATCGGAAAGCCCGATGAGATCCACCAGCCTGACCGGATCGGCGGTAATCCGGCGGTTGAGGCGAAATTTCCAGAGTTGGGTCTGCGCGGTCAGTGCGGCATAAGACGCCTGGTGCGGGATCTTCAGCACGTCGATCAGGTCCTTGCAGCCCTCGGGCAGGAGGCCGGACCGGTCGTGGGAATCGTTTGAATCCTGCATACGTCATCTCCGCGTCGCCCATCCGCCGGGGATGGACACTCATATCCTGTGAGTTAACATCCAACCCGTCTCCGGGCAAAATTGCGAGAAGGTGCCGCAATATGGATGCACAGCCACCTCAATTTACCCCCCGCGCGCAGCAGACCCTTGCCCTGGCACGCCAGGAGGCGGTCCGCCTCAATCACAATTTTGTGGGCACGGAGCATGTGCTGCTCGGGCTGATCGGCCTGGGACAGGGCGTCGCCGTGACGGTCCTCCAACGCCCGGGACTCATACCAGTTCCCTGAAAGAAACGGTACATTGGTAGGGACGGTGCGCTGCGCCGTCCCCGTCGCCGAGCGCAGCGTCAGGCGACGGAACGAACGCCCACGGCGTCCGCAAGTTTCCGCCGCCCCTTCAGGGCGGGGACGCCGCAGCGCACCATCCCTACCCATTGGCCCGATTATCATCGGGAAATGGTATTATGTGCCAAGAAAACCGAAGCGCCGCCCGCTTCACTCCTCGACGGCCCGGTACAGACGGAAGGCGTTGGTGGTGGCACCGGGATCGATCACCCGCCGGATGCCATAATAGTCGCCGTTGCCGTAGGAGGTGGGGCTCTCCGGGGCGAGGTCGGTCCAGGTCTGCTGGTCGGTGGTGTATTGCACGCGGTAGCGCCGGCCGTACACGCCGCTCAGGGCCAGCTGCAGGCCCACGTCGGGCACCCAGCGCGCCTGGGTGAACCGCGCGCCGCCCTGCGGGAGGCTGAAGTAGATCCTGTCCCCGCCCACGGCCACATACACGCCGTCCCGGTAGGCGATGCTTTTCAGGCCAATGAGGTCGGGCAGGCTGAGCTCGGACCAGGCACTGCCGTCAGTGGACCAACTCACCCGGCCATCCTCCCCGACTGCCACAAACCCGCCTTCCGCCGCGGTCACCCCGTTCAGGTGGTCGCTGGTGATGTGGGGCTGCCAGCTCACGCCGTTGGTGGAAACGGCGGTGTATTGTGAACCGACGGCCACATAGGTGCCGCCGGCGTAGGCAAGCGCCTCGCCATAATAGGAGGTGTTGAGACCGAGGTTGGCAAATGTCTACGTCAGCCCGTCGGGGCTGCGCGCCACGCGGTTGGGCCAACCATAGGGCGCATCCGGTGAAGCGCCGTTGAGGAACAGAAACTGCTGGCCATCGTCGACGATGGCGCGGGCGTAGTTCGCCGGTGTCCCCTGGTAGCCCGGGGTGATCTGCCAGTCGATGCCGTCGGTGGAGGTAAGGTACGCTCCGGCGACCACGTAACGGCCGCGCGCGTAGGCCACGCCGCGCAGGGTGTACGTGGGGCCCCTCGTCTGGGTATGCCGGAGCGTCCATGCACGCGTGTCCAGGCTGGTCAGGACGGTGCCGTGGTCGCCGGTGGCGAGGGTGAGCCCGCCGCCGGTGCCGACGCCGTAAAGATCCTCCGTGGTGCCGCTAACCTCCTGCCGCCAATCCGTGCCGTTGGCCGACGTGAGAATCGTGCCGTGCCCCCCGACGGCAACGAAACCATCCGTCGTCGCGCTCACCGCATTCAGCGGATAGCCGCCGTGCTGGGGCGAAGTCCAGTGAAGACCATCCGCCGAGGTGTAACTGATGCCCGGCGCGCTGACGGCGACGAAGCGGCCATTCACATGCGACACGCCGACGAGCCGGAAACGCGTGACGTCGAAATCGAACGTCCAGTGCTCCGCATCCGCGGAATGCCCCACCACGCCCGTACCGACCGCCACGTATTGGCCATTGGCATAAGCGGCGTCGGTGAAGCCGATCGTGCCGGCCGGCTTCTGGACGCTCCAGGTCGTACCGCCGTCGTGGGAGGTGGCAATGACGCCGTTCGTGGAGCCGCTGAGGGGTTGGCCTAGTGCCATCAGCACGCCATTCAATTGGCGCAGGCCGAGCCAGCGCGAGGCTTCCCCGGTGCCGCCCGGCAGCGGGTCCACGGGATGCCACTGCCAATGGCGGCCATCCGTCGAGTGCCACGCGCCGTTTTCCGGCGTGAGCAGCACGAAGTGATCGCCCGCAAAGACGAGGCCGGCGCTGCCGGGGTAGGAGAAGAAGCTGGCGGCGGTCCAGTTCAACAGGTTGGTGGAGGTGTCCAGGCCGTCGAAGCCTCCTCCACTTTCGGCGCTGGCCGCCACATAGATGCCGTTGCCGAAGGCGACGGTGGACCACCGGTGCGTGCTGCCCTGCATCTGCCCGGGCTGCAGCGCCCAGGTCCGGTTGTTCTCCAAGGCCGAGATGCGGCCGGAGAATCCGTCCACGCCCAGCAATTTGCCATCCACCGTGATGAACGCCGGGCTGTCAAAGATGGAAAAGGGGGCCGACGAACCCCACAGCTCGCCGTCATAGCAGGTCAGGCCTTCAGGACGCACGGCGAGCACCCGATCCTGGGAACCGTACAGCGCGCCAACCGGCAACGACTTCAGACCAAACTTGCCCGCCGATCCCGTGAGCGGGGTCGGAAAGGCCACCACCCAGTTCGTGCGCGGGGCCGCAGCGAGGCGGGGATGGAAGAACATCAGCAACAGCCCCAATAGCGTCAGGGGCAGGCGAACTTGTGGACAAAGACGGTGCATGTGTCGGTGTTCCTTACTGCTCGACGACGCGGTAGGCACGGATCGGGCCCGCGCCGGCATCGGAATCGATCACGCGTTGGATGATGTCGGGAGAGGATTGGGTGAGGTTGGTCAGGGAGGCCCAATCCAGCAGGTTGGTCGTGTACTGTACCTGATAGCTCTGATTGTAGCGGCCGGACAAGCCAAGCTGAAAACCCACACCGCGCACGGCGAGCGACTGCCCGAGCCGAAGGGGGTTCTGCGGACCGCTATAATAGAGAGTTCCCGCAGCTCCAACGGCGACGTAAACCCCATCCTGATAGGCCAGGTCGTTTATGATATGGGTGAAATCACCGGGCAACGGGCCCTGCTGCCAGTTGGTGCCGTCGGTGGAGACGTACAGGAAGCCGGAATTGCTTAGCCCAAGAAAGTAATCTCCGGCATAAGTCACCCGCCGCAGGATGTCCAGCCCGAGCGGAGGGCTCACGGTCACATCCTGCCAGTTCGTGGAGTCCGTTGAGACCAGACAGCGGTTGTTCACCGTGAGCACATACCGGCCATTGCCATAGGCCAGCGAGGGGCGCGTGACGTTGGACGAGGGAAAGAACGATTCCGGGAGACCGGTGTAGGTCCAGTTCTTTCCGTCAGTGCTGTGAGCGATCAAGGCGAAGCGGACCTGGAGGTTGATCCGCAGGGCGAAGCCCACGAATTGGTGGCCGTCAAAAACCACTGGCAGCAGGTAGCGGCTAAGGTTCGCTTCCTGCCCCGGGGGAACCTCCCAGCTGAGGCCGTTGGCAGAACTCAGGAAAGCTCCTGCCGTCACATACCGGTGATTGCCATAAGCCACGCCATAAAGGCTCGAGGCCGCAACGGTCGGGTCAATGGGGCTCGTGACCCAGTGTCGCAGGTCGCGGCTGCTGAGGAGGGTCCCTTTTTCACCCGTAACCACAGTGACCCCAAAGCCGCCACCCACCCCCAGCAGGTTGTTGGTGGTGCCGCTGTTCTGGCGCACCCACTCCCAGCCATTGGTCGAGGTGAGGATGGTCCCGTGCTGCCCCACGGCCACAAAGCCGGTGCCCGTGCCGAAAGGTGAGCTGGTCGCGGCCACGGCGTTCAGGTCCCGGCCGCCGAAATTCGGCGAGTCCCAGTGCAGGCCATCCCGGGAGCGCAGAGTGGAGCCATCGGCCGAGGCGGCCAGGAAATGGCCGCGTATGTGGACCACTCCGAACAGGGAAGACGCGGTCAGACTGGAATCAAACGTCCAGTCGATCGCGTTGGTGGAGTGGCCGACCACCCCCGGGGGCCCCGCGTCCCCGGAATTCCGACCACTCCACCCGGGCCCACCGCCACATAATGCCCGTCCGCATAGGTGGCATCGCTCAGGATCGGCGTGGTGCCCAAGGGCAGCGGATTGGTCCAGGTCATTCCGCCATCGGCCGAGACCGCCAGCGCACCCAGGTTCGCGGACGGCCGTTGGCCCAGCGCAAGGCATCGTCCATTGAGGTAGCGCAGGACATGCAGGCTCGCGGCGGTATCGGGCGCGGGCAGCGGCGGCTCCACGGCCTGTGGCCGCCAGTCGGTACCGTCGGTGGTAAGCCAGGCCCAGCCATCCAGGGTAAGCACCACGAAATGGTCGCGGGCAAAGACGACCCCCACGGGGTTGGTCAAGGAAGGTGCCGGAGCCACCACCGGGATGGTCATGGCGGTCCACTCCGAGAGATCCGGCGAAGTATCCACGCCGCCAAGCCCAATCGCCATGTATAGCCCGTTGCCGTGGGCCATCGCCCGCCAGTAGCGGCCATTCCGGGTGGTCCGCTGGCTCCAGGCCAGGCCGTTGGGCGAGGTCCAATACGTGTTGGTTCCAAACACGCCGCTGATGAGCCCGTCGGCGTCGATGAACACCGGACCGAGCCTCGACGTGTGCAGCGAGGTCGTGCCCCAGAGTTCCCCGTCGAAGGAATTGAAAAAGGAAACCGGAGGGCCGGTCACACCTCTGTAGCCGTTGGCGAGCAGGATCTCATCCCGGAACCCGTACAGGTCCGGGGACTGCACACGAATGGCCGGATACGACAGGGCCAAGGGCGTGGAGGGTGTCGCCATCCAGTTCGTAGGTGTGCCAGCCGCTAGCCTCGAACCGAGGAATGCCGAAAGCGCGAGCAGCCCGGGCAGGAGCCGGAGCAGGAGTCGGTGTACTCGTAGTCGGTGGGTCGGCATGAACGGAGAGACGGCTGCAGCACCGCTTCTCACTGCGCCACCGCACAGTAGTAGCGGGTGCCCTCGGCGGGTGCGGCCAGGTCGAGAACGCGGTCCACGACGGTGGTGGAAACGCTGCGGGTCCGCAGGGCGTTCCAGGTGGCCAGGTCGTCGCTGTATTTCACGTTCAGCAGCCGGGCAAATGAACGCCTCAGGGTGTGGCTACGGGAAAGCAATGAGGTCATGAGGCTGGCAAGGGTTGGCGGATCGGTTTGGCGTCCGAGAAGGCGGATCGCAACTGCGAACGGATGCAGGCCTCCATAGATCTGATGATGCGGAGCAGACGGAAAAGTTGCGGGGCCTGTCAATGGTGAAGCGGACGGGGCAGCTGAGGTGAGCGTACTCGGATTGATACGGACGATCCTACAGTTCGCCTGTCAGGCAACAGGAACGCCTACGGCGTTTGCCATGGTGCTGCGAACGCACCTCACGGTGCCAGCACACGATAGGCACGGGCGGAACTGGAGCCGGCGTCCGGGTCCAAGATGGGGAAAATCTCGGAGGACGAAGGCACGGTGACCGTCCTGAGGTTGTTCCAGGTCTTCAGGTCGGTCGTGTATTGCACCCGGCATTGCTGGTTCGGCACCCCTCCGAGGCCGAACTGGAAGCCCCGCCCGGGCACCCAGCGGTGCTGCCCGAGCCGGGCCCCGCGCGTCGGGGGGCTGCAGAGAATCTGACCGTTCGCGGTGACCGCCACGTACAGGCCATCGCGGTAGGCGATGCCGTTCAGGGAACCGGTGGAATTAAACTCGATCGAAGTCCAGTTCGTGCCATCGGGCGAATGCTGCACCAGACCGTTCTCAGCGGTGACCTGCGGGCTGCCCACGGCCACAAACCCGTCCACGGTGTGGATCACGGCCTGCATCGTATTTGCCAGGGAAGCGGCGTATCCCGGCGTCACCTCCCAATCGGTACCGTTGGTCGAGCTCAGGTAGGCCCCGGCGACCACATAGCGGCCCCGCGCATAAACGACGCCATGCAGGGAATTGGTGTCCGGGCTGGCATCAAAACGACGGGTCCAGGCATGGCCATCCGGGCTGGTCAGGATCGTGCCGCTGGCACCGGTGACGATCGTCAGGCCGCCGGCATTGGCCACACCGTAGAGGTCGACCGGGGTGCCACTGGTCTCCGCCTGCCAGTCGAAACCGTCGGCAGAGGTCAGGATCGTGCCGTGGTTCCCCACCGCGACAAAGCCGGTCGGTGTCGCGGTCACGGCATTCAGGCTGACGCGGGGCAGGTTGTGTTGGCGCCACCGGATACCATCATCCGAAAAGTAGACATTGCTTTGGGAGTCGGTCATGACGAAGCGGCCGTTCGCAAACGCGACGCCCGTCGGAAGCAGGTAGGGCAGGGTGCTTTGGTCAAAGATCCAGTGCCGGCCGTCATCGGAATAGCCCACCCCCACCGCTCCCGCGACGACGTAACGGCCCCGACCATAGGCCATCCCCCGCACATAGTTCTTGCCGTCGATCGGCAGGACGTCCCAGTCAGCCCCGCCATTGTCCGAAACGGCCACCATTGGGTCCCGCTGCTCATCCTTCGAGCCAAAGACGAAACACCGCCCGTTCAGGTAGTACAGGCCGCCCCAGTACACGTAGTCTGCCGGCGGCGTGTTGTGAGGCTGCGGGGCCAGCGCGTGCGGCTGCCAGGTCAGGCCATCCGGCGAAAGCCATACACCATCCGGTTCGGAAAGCAGGACGAAGTGGTCCTGCGCCCAGATCAGCCCGCCACAGGGGTACCGGTGCGGTGCCGCGTGGGCGGTCCAGGTCACCCCGTCCGTTGAAACGTCCAGCGTGCCGGCGCCGGCGGCGACAAACCGCCCCCCGCCATAGTTCACCGCCTCCCACGGGCGGGCGCCGGTAAGGGCCTGCGTGCGCCAAGTCACGCCATTGGTAGAAATATAAGCCATGCGACCGTTTGGGTTCAGGGCTTGGAAGGTGTCATTCGCCTTGAGGATGGAGTATATCCCCGGCATGAGTACGCCGTTGACCGGGGTCCACAACTCACCGTCAAAGGAGGAGCGGAAGCCGGACGACGTCTGGATCACCAGCAACTGGTCATCTAAGCCAACGAGTTGTGACGGGTACGTGGCCAGCGCGGCCGGGCCGGCCGGGCCCCAGTTTGTGGGCGGGCTGGCCCGCAGCGTGGCCGCCGCGACACAGGCGAGCAGCAGCCCCGGCAGCAGCCGGGCAAACGAACGCTTCAGGCTGCGCATGCGGGAAAGCAATGAGGTCATAAGGATGGTGAAGGTTGGCGGACGCGCCGTGGCGTCTGGAAAAGCAGTCCATAACCAATATGAATTACCCCCTGGGTGAATCTGATACTGCGGAGAAAAGGGAAAAGCCCCCGGACCGTCAATGAGGAAGCGGAGGCGCGTTGCACAAATTACCCAGCCCGCCGCCATGATCACGCTGACCGCGGCGTTGACCGCCAAACTTCGGCCGTGGAATCTCGGCCACATCGCGGCAAGGCTGCGGATACTATGGATATCTTGGTTGGGATATTGTTTATCATCTCGGGCCTACTCTTCGTCTTCGGGAGTGCGGCCGCCTCGCAGCCGCGTCGTACCCGTCTGCTGGTCGGGTACGGTATCATGTTCGCCGGCGCGGGCCTGATCGCCAGCAGGTTTCTCGGCTGAGAAGAATCAGGCGGCCCGCTCCCAGTGGCCCCTTCACTCTGTTTCCGGCGCGGAGGCTTCCACCCGATAAAGCGCGCTGAGGGTGCGCAGGTACAGCGCCTTGCCATCCACCGCCGGGGAGGCCATGAAGCCGTCGTCCAGCTTGTTGGTCGTGATGATCTTCAGTTCGCGGCCCGGCTTGATGACCGTGGCGAGGCCCGCGCGGTCGAACCAGTAGATCCGCCCGTCGGCGTAGATGGGCGAGGCGGCGAACTTGCCACCGACGCGCTCGGACCAGACCACCTGCCCCGTCGCGGCATCCAGGCAGCTCAGGAAGGCTTCGTCCGCCGCCGTGTAGATCAGGCCGTCGAGCAGCAGCGGGGAGGCGTATTTGCCGATGTGGGCCTTGTTGCGCCAGGCGACGCCGGTGTCGGTCACGTCGCCCTTGCCGTCGGTCTTCACCGCAAGCATTTCACCCTTGGTCATGCCGCTGACGAAGTAGGCGATTCCATCCCCAAACACCGGCCGGGGCGCGGTGGAAAAGTCAGGGTAGCGCACCATCCACCGTTCCGCGCCGGTGCGCGGATCATAGCCGTAGGCGGCCTTCGCGCCGGCACTGAGCATCAGGGGTTGGCCGTTGGCGGTCACAATCAGCGGCGTGCCATGGGCCTTGCGCAGGTCGCCGTCGCGCGCCATCGGGCCGGGCACGTTTTCGTCGTTCCACGCGACCGAGCGCTTCGTGGTCCAGACGGTTTTGCCGGTCTCCTTGTCGAGCGCGACGAGGTACTGCAGGTCGGCGCCGTCGAAGGTCAGGATGATCGTCTTCTTATAGGAGATGACGGAGGACGAAGGGCCGCGATAGTGTCGGCACTTCAGGTCTTCGCGCTTCCAGAGGACCTTGCCCGTGTGCGCGTCGAGGCAGGCGGTGAAGGGGCTGCCGAAATGGATATAGACGCGGCCATTCTCCAGCACCGGCGTGGGCGTGGCGTAGCAGTTCATGCCCTTGCCGTTGCCGAGCGGCTCCGGTTGGTCGGTGTGGAACACCAGCTCATTGAAGCGGACCTTGCCCGTCTCGGCGTCCACGCAGATCGCGTAGAGGTCGTTGCCCTCCTCGGTGGCGGTGGTCAGCCAGATCAGGCCGTCCGCAATCACGGGCGTGGACTGTCCGTGAAAGGGAATCGGTGTCTTCCATTTGATGTTCTTGGTCTCATCCCAATGCAGCGGCAGGCCGATCGGCTTGGTCGCGCCCGACGCCGCGACGTGGCCATCGCCGGTGGGGCCGCGAAATTCGGTCCAGTCCGCCCGGACGGCCAGGCCGAGGGTAAGGAAGGAGACGAGGCCTAGGCAGTTGAGCCAGAGGCGGCTGCCCGCGCGGCGGTGAGCGGAAGTGCGGGGAAACTCGGGATGCATGGGGTAAGTCCAAGCCATCCGCCCGGTAAGTCAATAACGGGATCGCTGGGCGGCTCAACCATTGGGCAACAACACAAATGGAATCCATATCCGCAGCTAAAGGCCCGGAGTCATGCTTCACTCGGCAGCGGCGCGTCGGCTGACACACTCTCCATCAGCCTGCCCAGCCGGCGGTACTCGCCGATCAGCTGGAAGCCGCAGAGCAGCCCAAACGTCGCCACCCCGGTCAGGAGGACGGGAGGAATCCCGTCAAACCCGCCGATGCCGAACATGGCATAGCCGTAGACGATGGTGGCCAGGGTGCACCACCATGTTGTCGCCCTTTGGTTGTGCAGCAGGCGTGCGAGCAACTCCTTCCGATAGTCGTACCGCTGTTCGTTCAACAGCTTCCACAGTTTGCCGGTGCGCTGTAGCACCATCGTGCCGGCCAGGAAACTGAGAAGGGAAATAAACCGGGACAGCAGCCCCACCTCCTCCGGCAGGCGGGCAAGCGCCAGCAACAAACAGTGCCAAGGCACCCATCAGTCCAAACTGCCACCACTGTTTGCGGGATTGCCAACCCGAACCTGGCAGCACGGGCAGCCCGAGGGATTTCAGCTCGCGAGACACGAACAGCAGTCGGCACGCACTGAGCAGCGAAAACGTCCCGGCGGCGGTCCAGTAGAGAGGATGCTCGTCGTAGTGTCTCAACCCAGCCCCCACAAAGATCAGGACAAACAGGCCGAGAACATTGGCGCAAAGCGAGCCAACGGCCTCGATCCGGTACGGGAGCAGCCGGGCGCGCGTGGCAGTGAGGGCATCCGGACCAATCATCTCGGCGGCCTGCAGGCCGTCCACCACGTGGCTCTCACACAGAGTCGCGGCGAACAGCACAGGCGCCAGCAGGAACGGACAGAGCAACTTGGGAATCATCAGGGTCACCACGCCGGACAGGCCGCCGAGCATCGTCGTCCCTACGGAGATGGCCAACAGCGCCAACAGCCAATAAATGCCACGGAGTCTCATGCCGCAATAAAGCTCCCACCGGCCCGCATCCCAGGCAAGGCGGAAGCGCCGTTCATATTCGCGGCGAGAGGCGAGCCTTAAGCATCGGCGCAGCGGTGCTCACACGCCGTCACGGATATCATGGACTATATCATAATGTACTTGCCCGGCCGCCGAGGGAGCGACACGGTCGCCTACTTACAGCCATGCGCATCCTTTCCATCGACGGCGGAGGTCTCCGGGGAATCATTCCAGGCCAGGTGCTGGTCGCCCTCGAAACGAAGCTCCAACAGCTCAGCGGCGACCCGAACCGCCGCCTCGCCGACGCCTTTGACCTCATCGCCGGCACCAGCACCGGGGGCATCCTCACCTGCCTCTGCCTCTGCCCCGACCCGGCCACCGGGCGCCCGAAGTTCTCGGCGCAGGAGGCGGTGGGCCTGTATCTCGATCGGGGCCGGGAGATCTTTGACCGTTCCTTCTGGCAGGAGGTCATCAGCGTGGACGGGCTGGCCTATGAGAAATATTCGGCATCAGCACTGGAAAAGGCGCTGAAGGAATACTTTGGGGACCAGACGCTCGGCCGTTTGCTCAAGCCATGCCTGGTGACCGCCTACGACATCGAGAACCGCAAGTCGCACTTCTTCAACAGCGCCGATGTCGAGCCCCAGAGGTTCGGGCTCAAATGGGATTCCAAGGGACCGGGCGCGGATTTCATGCTGCGCCAGGTGGCCCGCGCCACCTCCGCCGCGCCCACCTATTTTGAGCCGGCCCGCATTTCGGCACTCGACGGCAAGCGTTACGCGCTCATCGACGGCGGCGTGTTCGCCAACAACCCGACGATGTGCGCCTGCGTTGAGGCCTTCGCCATGAATCCGGAGCTGGACGTCAGCGACCTGAAGATCCTCTCCCTCGGCACGGGCGTCGTGGATAAGAGCTACCCGTATTCAGAGGCCAAAGACTGGGGCGAGTTGGCGTGGCTGAAGCCCATTCTCGACATCCTGATGTCCGGCGTGGCGGAGACGGTGGACTACCAGCTGCGGATGCTCATGCAGGGTGCCTGCTGCCCCGAGCACTACCTCCGGCTACAGCTCGACCTGAAGCGGTTCCCTTCGGTGGACTCCGAAATGGACGACGGCAAGCCGGAGAATCTCGATGCTTTGAGAAAGGCGGGCGCGGCGCTGGCGACCGAGTCCGACGCGGTCCTGGACGCCTTCGCGAAGCTGTTGCTGGCGAACCCTCAGGCTGCCGTTGTCACACCGTCCTGATATTTCCGAGTAATCTTCGACCGTGGGATTGGTCTCAATATCCCAAAGGGATTTCAGCATTCAGCCCGGGGTTGGACCGCAGCGCGGGACTACCCCGGGTTCTCCGCAAACAAGATCTTCAACCCCAACGTGGGTTGCATCGCCATCCGTCGGGAGTTGATGCTGCCCCTTGAGGGTAGATTTTCCCTTCCAGAATCTTACCCAGCGTAGCCTGACTTCGTCACGCAACGCTGGGCTGAATGATAAAATCCCATTGGGATTAAGGCGAAAGCCGACACCGCTTCACGCCGCCACCGCGCCAAAGCCGAAGGCCCGTTTGATCCAGGACCAGGCGGCCAGCAGACCCACGTCGCGGACCTCGGTCGCGCCGCAGATCCGGGCGAGCGCCTCCTCGTGGCCCTTGTAGCGTGGCGGGAAATTCAGGCAGCCCGACTCGGACTCGCCTTCGAGGCGCAGCAGCTCGGGATGGAACATTCCCCGGCCGATCGCGTAGCGGCCCGCCGGCAGGGTGGCCACCTTCGGCGGGAGCACGAGCAGCGGACGGTAGTGGAAGACGAGTTCGCCGGCAGCGTTGCGCGCCACCCGGCCATACGTCCGGGCCGGCAGCACCTTCCAATCACGCGCGGAGAAGGCCCATTGCCCGCCCTGCCCCGCCGGAGCGGAGGTCTCGGGCGTGAAGCGCTTGCGGCGCAACGTGAGCAGGTCCCACGCAAACAGGTGGCCGAACACCGCCAACCGCAGCGCCCAGCCGGCCAGCGGCAGGCACAGCAGCACGATGATCCCCGCCCAGATCGCGCCGGCATAGTCATTGATCCAGTGCATCCCCACCACGCTTGCGAGCAGGGCCGCGCGGAAGGATTTCAGCAGGGCATCCACCGTCGAAAAGGGGCTGATGAGGATCAGCACATTGACCGAGTGGGAGACGACCCAGACCACGCCATAGGCCAGCAGCGCCAAGGGCACGAGCAGCAGGTTGCCCATCCACGAGACGTCCACGGCGGCGAAGGACATGGTGGAAAAGCCCGGCGCGTGCAGCGCGGCCTCCGGCCGGGCCGCCTGGAACACCTCCATCACCAGGGGCACGATGGCCCCGGTCGCGACGAGCGCGCTGATCTTGTTCTCGAACAGCTCCAGCACATCCAGCGGCTTCTTGAGCGAGGTGGGCAGGACGGTCCCGGCGCTGTCCTTCAGCAGGCACAGGCCCACGATCAGCAGGGCGGGCACCCAGAACCACGGCTGTGCGTACCACGACAGATGCGCGCGCTCCGCCTCGGAGGCGCGCAGGTATTTGATCGCGCCGATCCCGCCCACGCCGAGCAGCGGCGAGATGGCGATGCCGGTGACCTCCGAGAGCGTCTGGGCGGCACGAATGCCCGGGGAAGCATCCGCGACGAACTTCGCCTGCGAATTGTCGGCCGGCGCCGGCGCGGCGGCGGCCGATGGCAGCAAGAGAGTAACGAGGAGCGGCAGTACCAGCCAAAGGCTGAGAAACCGGAAGGGCCGTTTCATAACACTGGGGAAGCTGGCAACGCCCCGGCCCGTAGGGAAGTGGAATTGCGGGGTGGCCAGTCCACCGCCACCGAGGCTCTGAATTGAGAAGCACTGGTCGGGAGCAGACTCCATTCCCCCTAATTGTGAACCTCCCCTGCATAGCGCTGAAAGCGCGTGTGAGGAATGCCTGGGGTGGAGCGAACAACGTGAGCGAAGCCCCAGGGATAAGCTTCTTCAAACCGGGCTCAGGGCTGAAGGCCTGATACAAGGCACCCACACCTTGGGACGCGCTTACAGCGCTTGACTGCTTTGGCATCAGGCAACCTGGGGCTGCGCTCGCGCGGCTCGCTCCACCCCAGGCATCATTCGGACGGGCTTTCAGCCCTGCCAATAATGGCCTCCGGCCCCTACACCTCCCAAAGATAGCCTGCTTTTCCAGAACTTTTGCACTGCACCCGCGAGGTGATTTGTCTGCCTGCAGAATTTTCCTAAAAGCATCCCAGCCGGCGTGGGGGTCTGTGATCCACAGCGCGTTCGCGCTTCCGACTCCGCTACCCATGCCGCACGGCCCGAAAACCGCACCGCCACTATGGACCCCAGACCCCCACGCCATCCGCCATCCGCCATCCGCCATCCGCCATCCGCCATCCGCCATCTCCCATCTGCTGCTACCGCCCCTCGCTCCGCCGGGCTTGGGCGCCGCCGGCCGGCTGTTCCCGCAGATGCAGAATCGCCGGGATGTCGAGGCGGGCCCAGTAAGTGACCTGCCGGGTGCCGGTTCGGCCCTCGTTGCCGTGGTCGGCATTGACCGTGAAGTGCCCGGTGTAGATCCGTCCGTCGAACTCGATGCGGACCTCGCCGGCCACTCCTTCGGGCGCCTCGCCCTTGAAGAAGTTGACCCGCGCATCCACCTGCTGCACGTCCACGGGCGCCTCGAACTCGATGAACTCGTATTCGCGCTGCGGTGAGGAGCGGTGATCCTTGAAGTAGTACCCCTCGGGGCTGCGGGTGTGCTCGAAGAACAGCGTTTCCGCCTCGCGGCTAGGCGTGGCATAGAGATCGAGGTCGATGTCGCCCTTCCAGCGGATGCCGATCTTCATCGGACCGACCGTGACGGAGGGCGGGTGTTGCGCCGCGTTGTGGACGATGTCGCGCGTGATCCAGTCGGCCACATCCACGTCACGCGTGATGCGCAGCATCTCGAGCTTGGTCTGCGCGGGGTCCGGCTCGAAGCGCTGGCTGCGGGTCGCGGCGAGTGGCAGCGCGTTGGGCTTCACGGCGTCGAAGACGGTCGGCAGGTCACCGCAGAAGGTGGCCAGGCGAGCGCCCTGCCCCTTCAGGTAGAGCGACCAGAAGCGGTTGATCTTCTCCTGGTGTACTGCGCTGACCCACGGGTCGCCGAAGTAGCCCCAGTGGACGGCGATGTTGGCGAGCGAGTCCGCGCGGTCCTTGAGGCCGAACACGGAGCGGTCACGCGCCACCTTCAGGTGCCCGTCGGACGGGAAGTAGCCGTCCATCATGGAGAAGCCCGGCTCCTTGTGGTCGAGGTACAGCGGGCTGCCGAGCACGATGACCGAGACCGGCGCGTTGTCGTCGCCGTGCGCCAGGGTCTCGCCCACGAAGTCCATGAACTGCGGGAAGCGGACGGCCTGGTTGAAGTCCATCTTGGCGGCCTCGGGGCGCGGATGGTCGGCGGCGAGGAAGTTCTTCAGCTTGTTGATCGGCTCCTTGAACTGGTTGGCGCGCGTCTTGCCGCTGCGGAAGGCCTGTACCTTGGGCACCTCAAGTTGCGTGACGGTCTGCAACTGGTAGGCGTCGTAGATGACGAGGGACGAGCCGAGGGGCATGTCCTCGAGCACGAAGCCGACGATGCGGCGAAACACGTCGTCCTTCACCGCCTTGTCGAGGAAGGGCGACAGGCCGATGACGTAACGCATGGCGTTCGGATCGGTACGGGGCGTATCGCCGGCCTGGAGCGGGCCAAAGCCGACACCGAGCAGGGCGATGCCAATGAGAAGGCAGCGGAGGGTCCAGATTTTCATGAAGCGTGATGGGGCTGAAGATTGCCGTGAGTGGCCCGTCATTGGCCGTTGCGGCCGGCAGGGGTGACGGGGCCGTGGCTGCGGTCGCTGCCGTTTCCGTTGCCATTGCCATTCTCCAGACTGTGCATCTGGGTGCGGAGCTGCTCGGTGATCTGGTCCCAGAGCATGCGTTTCTGCCGGTTCTGGTCCTGCTGCTGGGCCGTCTCCTTGCGGAACATCGACTTGGCGTAGGCGAGCAGCGCGGTGAGCTGGTTTTCCAGCCGGGTCTGCTGGCCGCGCGCCTCCGCGAGGGCACGGCGCTCCAGCGCCACGTTTTCCTCCAGGAGCCGTCGCTCCTGGTCCACCTGCGTGAAGAGCGGGTTGCCCGCGAGGCGCACGGGGCGGTGGCGCGTGTAGAGGGTCGTCATGTACATGCCGAGCACGGCCGACAGGAAGATCTCGGCGGTGGCCTGGGCGATGACCGTGATCACGTCGATCCACTTCGCACCGCCCGCCGTCGTGCCCATGAGCCCGTTGGCGCCCGGGCTGGCCGTCTCAAAGACGCTCAGCGATTCGATGTGCTCCTTGGTGGTCTTCGACAGTGTGGGGTACACCGCCGCGTAGGCGGCGAGCCAGACGAGCACACCCGCAATGCCCACCGCGAGGCAGGTCCACAGGTAGGCGTCGCGCACCGCGCGGTTCTGCAAGAAATCCCAGCCGACCTTCACCGCCAGCGCGCCGACCGGCAGCAGTGCCGCCCAGAAGTAGGCGCGGATCGGGCTCTCGATGAAGGTGACCAGGCCCGATTCCAGCAGGTTGAACGAGATGTTGAGCACGCCGAACACGACGAGGCAGAGCACCGCCAGCCCGGCCACGGCGAACATCACGCGGTCCCACAGGTTCCACGGCACGGTCGGCTTGATGTCCGGCTCGCCGTTCACGTTCACGGGGATGAGTTGGTCCAGCCCGCTCAGTTTTCCGTGCGTGTCACGCAGGCGGGCTTCCAGGTGGGTGAGGCGCTCCTCATGGGTGCGTGCCTGCTGCTGGTGGCGCTCCAAGTCAGCGGCATGGTGATGCAGGAAGAGCGCGCGGTGGTACGACTCGATCTCTTCGATGCCGGCGTCTTCCGACAGTCCGGCCTGGTTCTGGATGAACTCCAAGTGTACGGCCGGAACGATCGGTCCGGCGCCGTTGGATTTGGATGACTGGCTCATGGTGAGGACTGGTTGGGGGCGGAGCGTGGCCCGGGGTTGCCTGTTGCGGGGAGGCGACACCCGGATTTGGTGGAAAGTGGGGCTTTTTACGGGTCCCGGTCGGCCCATCCCGCCCCTTCAGGGCAGGGACATAGAGAGTGGGGATGGGCCGACGGGAGTTACGGCGGTTGGGGAAGCGCGGCCGCCGAGCCGCGTTTGTGTGTGTTGTGTGTGGGCGGGAGGAATCGGACCGAACCGCCTCAATCGCGCTCAGCGACCGACTTCCTTCCTCCGCGGGGCGCTGCTGTCGTCGTCGTTGCTGTTGTCGTTCTCGATCTTGGCCGGCTTCTGGGCTTTCTCGGCCTTTTCCGCCATGTGCTTCTCGAGCTTCTCACGCTCGTGTTCGGCACGTTCGTCGATCCGCTCCTGGGCCTGCTCCAGCCGTTCGATCTGCTGCTCCAGCGAGTTCATCTGTTTCTCCAGGCCGTGGCGCTCGCCCTCAAGCTGCTTGCGCTGCATCTCGATGGCCTGCTTCTCGGCTTCGACACCTTCCTTGGCCTTCTTCAGCCCCTCCTCGCGGCCCGCCCTCCCGGCGTCCGCTCCGGCGCGCTGGCTCTCTCTCACGGCACGCTCAATGTCCTGCGCCATCTTCTCCTGGTCGCGCGCCATGTCCGCATGCATGCGGGCGAGCTCCTCGGCCTTGGGCCAGGAGCGCTGGGCGTCTTCCATGGCCTTGGCAAACTGCTTCTGGTCGAAGTTCTGGTCGAACTTGAACTGAAAGTCCTTCTGCGCGGCGCCCCACTTCGCCTTTTGCAGGGCGAGCAGTTCGTCCATCTGGTGCTCCAGGCGTTCCAGACGGCGTTCCAGCGACTTGTCGCCTTCCTTCGCCTCCTTCTCTTTCTTCTCCTTCTTGCCGTGCTTCTCGCCGGCAAACACGTCATTCCCCGCTTCCACCGGCGCGTCGCCATTCTGCGCGAGAATGATCCGATGCACGCCCGGAACCGGGGCCGGTGTAGGCATTCCAGCAGGGGCCGGCATCGGGCTCGGGGTGGGGGCGGTAACGATCGTCACCGCTCCGGGGGCGGGCGGCTGGGGCGCGTAACCGACCCTCACCGCGACCCGATGCGGCTTTCCGGGGGCGGGCGGCTCGGGCGGCTCCGGCAGTGCGGTGGGGTCCGCGGCGGCGGCCCCGGCCTTGAAGCGCGGGCCCGAATCCGCATCGTAACCCGAGGCGACCAGCGTGGCGGTGGCGGGCTTGAAATCGACCGACACCGGCACCGAGGTGACGACGGTCGTGTTGGCCGTGACCGCCACATCCTGGCTGTCCTGGCTGACCGCGACTTCGGCGACTTCAGCGGCCTCGGCAGCTTCCTTCCCTTCGGTCGGATCGGCGGCCTTGGGCGCGCTGTCGGGATTTCCAGCCAGCGCGAGGCGCGGGCCGGCAAACAAGGCGAGACCGGCGACCAGGGCGGTCACGGTCGAGAGAATCCCCACACTGGCGCGGCCAGGGCGCGGGGACGAATTGCGTTTCGGATCGAGTATCATGGCTATCCTTTCGGTGAGTTGATGCTTGTGGTGCCAGGCCGCCGGCGCCGCCACGACCTCGCGGCTGCGCATGCGGCTGGCAAATTCGGTGAGAAACAGGGCGTAGGCGCGCGGCGTGCGGGTCGCGGTCAGCACGTGGTCATCGCAGGCGATCTCGCGCTCGACGGTGAGGCGGCGGGACAGCCACCACACGGCGGGATGGAAGAACAGCGCGGCCACGACCGCCTGCTGGGCGAGGTTCGCCCAGTCATCGCCGCGCGCCACGTGGGCCAGCTCATGACGCAGCACCTGCTGCAACTGCTCCGCCGGTGCCTCCGCCAGCACCCGCTCGGGCAGCAGCACCGCCGGCCGCCAGAACCCGACCGCCATGGGCGCGCCCTTGCCGGGGCACACGAGCAGGCGCGTGAGTCGGCCCGGGGCCATCTCCCTGCCGAGCGCGACGAACGCCGTGTCCACTTCGTCGGGCGCAGCGGTGCCATGGCGCTTGAGCAGATGCAGTTGCGCCAGTTGGAAGGCTAGTCCGGCCAGCCGCACGGCGGCCAGCAACAGCCACGTGCCCGCCAGCAGCAGCGCCGCCCAGCCCGGCAGCGTCAGCCGCCAGTCTCGGGGCAGGTGCGGCTGCCACTGGGCGAACCAGCCGGCCAGCCGGCTGCGGAAAGGACTGCCCGCCAGAACCGCACTGTCCCCCTGCCAATCATCTCCTGCGGACGACACCACCTTCGGTGCTGCCCCGGTTGCGTTCCCGGCGGGCAAAGGTGCGGAGAGATTTTGGTTCTCGAAATTCTGGGCGTCGCGGTTTTCCTCCGGTGGCTTGACCACCGGGAATTCCAGCAGGCCATCCAGCGTGAGCGACACCGTGGTCGGCGTGCGGAAGGCATCCACGGGAGCCGCGGGCACCGTCGTGTCGGTTGTCGAGGGTGTTTGCGGCAGCGACGTGGGTGTCATCGTCGGCAGCGGCGGATAAACCGTCGGTGAAGCAGCCGTGCTGATACTGCGAACTTCCCCGGCGCTCTCCGGTACAGCAGCGTCCAGTTGATGGTCGGCCTCCGCAGTGAGCAGCTCGGTGAGGGACATCCCCGGCTTCGCCACCAGCCCGGGCAGGCCGCAGAAATGCGCGACCGGCAGGAAGGCCACCACCAGCAGCGTGACAAACCAGACCGCATGGCGCGTCGCGGCGTTGCTGCGCGGGACGAGCTTCAGCCCGGCCCACACCGCCAGCGTGAGCAGCAATCCCTGATAGCCGCCGTTGAACAGCGCCCCGAGCACGCGGTGGCTGAGCAGTTCGAGGTTCATTTTTTGGTCTCCTTGGTTTCGAGGATCTGCCTCCGCAGTTCGGCCAGCTCGGTCTCGCTCAGCTCCTCGTCGCGGATGAAGCTCAGCACCAGCTCACCGGGCGAGCCGGCGAAAAACTTGCCCAGCAGCTGCTGCACGGCCTTCCGTGCGGCGGTGTCGCGGTTGACCTTGGGCGTGAAGATGTGCGCCCGCCCCTCCTTGTCGCTGGTGAGGTACCCCTTGTCCTTCAGTATCCGCATCAGGGTGAGGATCGTGGTGTAGGCGGTGCCATCCTTGCCGGCGAGCGCCTCGGCGACTTCGGCCACCGTGGCGGAGCCCTTGGACCAGAGAACCTCCATGATCCGGTGTTCGGCGTCCGTCAGCGTGCGTGATTTCTTTCGAGCCATGGACTGGGGAATATTTCAGGAGTTGCTATTAAGCAATTAGTAACTAAGGAATACGTTGGAGCGCCGGGCGCGTCAACTAAAACTTTAGTAGTTTGTGCGCGCGTGGAGAAGGCGGACCGGTGTGTGACCGTTCCACGCCCAACCGTTGCACCAAGGGGCGGGGCGGATTCGACGTGGACATTGAGGCGGAGCCCTTTAGAGTGATGTTCGTGGGGACCGTTTCTGGAAAACGGCGGGCTGACCCGCTGGCGAAGTGATCCGGCCTCACCCGGTTGATCGTGCTCGATTCGCAGCCAATGCGTCGATCCGCCCGCGTTCCTGGTAGTTGACGGTTTTGAGCCATGTTTATGAAAATTCCCCACCCCAACGCACTCCGGCGCGCCGCCGGGTTTCCCCACACGATCCTCCTCGGCTCCTTTCTGGGCCTGCTGACTTCCGCGTTCGCCGCCGACGCACCGGCGCTGACGCTGCAGGGTCCCGACGGCCAGACCCAGGTGGTGAACCGTTTCGCCGAGCTCCCCGCCCAACTGGCCAAAAGCACGGCACCGGGCGACTGGCGGCTCACTGTAAACGGTCAGAACGAGCTGCGCGGAGGGGTGCATCTCTCCCTGGCGGCGGGGCAGCGCCTCATCATCGAGGGCGGCGGGCCCGATGCCGGCTTTGAAGCCGCCCAGGTGCCGGCGGACCAGTCGGCGATCTATCTGGATGCGGGAAATTTTGAGGTGCATGGCCTCACGATGCGCCATGGACCGCATTGGAGTCTGCGGGTCGCCTACAATGTGCGGTACCACCTGTCACAGCTCCGCATTCTGGACGCCCGGGGAGGAGGCATCGCTGTCTTTGGACCGCGCGGTGTCGACCAGAAGGGGCCGACCAACAATGTCATCGAGCACTGCCTCGTCGAACGCTTCAACACCGACGGCGGGAAATGGACGAACGACGGGATGCTCGTGCAAGACAACCAGGCCCGCGTTTCCGCCAACGTGGTGCGCGATTCCCCGACGGAGACCATGGGCATCCGCGTGATGGGCGCCCGCAACTACATCGACGGCAATCTCGTCCAGAATGTCTCCAGCAAGGACTCCGGCGCCATCTACCTCGGGGCAGGCGATGGGATCTACACGGCGGTCGGTAATTTCGTGCGCCACAATGTCATCGTGGGCGCCCAGTGCGGCGTCTACCTCGACGACGGCACCTGCGCCGCCCAGGTCGGAAAGAACTACCTCATCGACTGTCGCGGAGCCGCCCTCTATGTCGGCGGCGGGCGGGACAATTCGGTGCGCGAAAACGTCGCCCTCCGGTGCCCCGTCTTCGCCCAGATGGACAACCGCCGCTCCGGCTGGCCGTCCCTGCCCGAGAAGGCGAAGACTTTCAGCGACGCCCGTGCCCGCCTGAAAAAGGCGGTGAGCCAGAAAGACCTGCGCGAGCGCCTGGTCGCCGCCGGATTCGACGTCAACGCGTTCGAGAAACTGTCCAAGGAGGACTTCAACCGGCCCGAGGGCAACCGCCTGGTCGGCAACGTGCTGATGCCGCCGGCCACGGTGGTCAAATTGAAGAACTATGCCCGCCCCTCGGAACCTCTCGTCGGCATCGCGACCGAGGACCCCGCCCTGCCCAACCGTCAGTTGCCGGCGAACGTCACCGACTGGCAGCAACTGTCCGCCAACGCGGTGGGCATCCAAAACATGCCCGATGTGGCGGAAATCCTGAAGGGTATCGGTCCCTGAAATGCCGACCCGACGGGCTGTCCTATTTTCCTCAGATTTCCGGAGGCGATGAGTCGGGATTCGCCAAGCTCCTGCCCATCCGGAAAGGATGGAATCATTCAGCCCAGCGTGGGCGATCAGATCGCCCACGCTGGGTAACACATTGCGAATTTTGGCAATTCTGAGGGGTGTTGCATCACCCCCCAATCAATCGCTGCGACCGATACAACCGCGTTGCTGTTGAAATCATTTTGGGTACCGGGACCCAGGGTAGGTGCTGCGCACCAACCCTGGGCTGAAGGATGGAATCCTGATGGCCTTCCAATTCCAGATGGGGAACACCGGGGCGTCGGCGCAGAACGACATCCGCGCGCTCCGGTTCCCCGCCCTGAACCGCGTACCGTCAAATCCATGTTCTTCCGGGGCGAACCGTGGTTTTCTCCCGGGCCGTGAACTGCTTTGTCACCGGCGCCTCCGGCTTCATCGGGGCCAACCTCGTGCATGAACTCGTCGGGCGCGGCCACCGGGTGCGCGCGCTGCTGCGGCCCGGGGCAGATGTGCGCGGCCTCACCGGCGTGGCGTACGAGCGGGTCGGCGGCGACATCACCGACAAGTCGGACGAGCTCGCGCGGCTCATGGAGGGCTGCGACTGGTGCTTCCACGTGGCGGCCAGCTACGCGCTGTGGCTGGAGGATTACGAGCCGATGTTCCGCGCGAACGTCCTGGGTACGCAGAAGGTGATCCGCGCCGCGTTCAAGGCCGGCTGCGCCCGCATCGTGTACACGAGCACCGTCGGCTGCATCGGCCTGCCGCGCGAGGTGCGCGGCGACCGGCTGATCCCCACCGACGAAAAGGCGACGGTGTCGGAGGCGCAGATGACGAACCCCTACAAGCTCTCGAAGTGGCAGGCCGAGGTCGCCGCGCGCGAGCTCGCCCAGCAGGGCGCGCCCGTCGTGATCGTGAACCCGAGCGCGCCCATCGGGCCGCGTGACGTGAAGCCGACGCCCACGGGGCAGCTTGTCGTGGATTTTCTCAACCGCGCCATGCCCGCGTACCTCGATACCGGGCTGAACTTCGTGCACGTGCGCGACGTGGCGGTCGGGCACATCCTGGCGGCGGAAAAGGGCCGCCTGGGCGAGCGCTACATCCTCGGGAATGCCGAGGGCAACTGGACGATGCAGCACGCCCTGCAGGAGCTGGCGGCCCTCACCGGTGTGCCCGCACCGACGATGCGCGTGCCCTACCAGGTGGCGCTCGCCGCCGCGCACCTGAACGAGCTGCTCTCCCGCATCACACGGCGGCCGCCCAAGGCTCCGGTCGCGGGCGTGCGCATGGCGAAGCACAAGATGTGGTTCGACCCCGCGAAGGCGATCCGGGAACTCGGCCTGCCCCAGACCCCGCCGACCCAGGCGCTCACGGACGCGGTGGCGTGGTTCCGCGCGCATGGGTACGTGAAGCGCTGAGGCTGCTCCCTTCAGTCAAAAGAGACAGAAGTGACATACCACACGCCGTTCGAATTTGCCCACTCGACCATGTCGCCGATGGGAAAGCCGCGCTGTCCTTTGCCATGGGGCCAAAACGTGGCGGATGAACCCAGGACCAAAATCGGTCCCGCAACGTTCGTGGTTTGCCAGGGGGCCTTCACCACGGCATCGAGGTAACTGGGGGAGATTCTGCCCACCACGATGCCTTGGATGGCGTTGGTGTCACCCTTTTGCATGGCGGTGATCAGGAGCCCGTAGCGCTCCCGAATACGCTGGCCCTGCCGGTGGTTGTCCACCAGAAGTGCCATCACAATCACGGCCCCCAGCACCGCCACGATCAGCATCAGTTTCCGAGCCATGGCCAGTTTTCCAAAAGCCTTCCGCAGATCGTCAGCCACCCAGCAAGGGCGGACGGATGGCCAGTTCGGCATCCCTTGACGAAGCGGTTCTCCAGGTCACGGAACTGGGAGTCCGGCGGCGTGAAAATGTTCAACCCTCATGGTCGGACCTTGCGTAGCAGCCGAAGCTGGAAAGGCTTTCCAAACGGCAGGTGAAACTCCTGACCCGACAGAAAATCGCCGCCCTCTGCGCCTTTCGTCCCGCGAATCGCCCGATCAAACCGGCGCCACCACCGGAACCGCGCCGGTCCGGTGGCGATTCAGCAACCATTCGTGGAGCCGTTCAAAATTGGCGGGTTTGCTCATGAACTGGTCAAAGCCGGCCGCCTTGGCGTGCGCGTGATCGAGGTCGCTCGTGTAGCCGCTCAGGGCCACGAGGAAAACGTCGGCCAGGTGCGGCGTCGTCCGCAGCCGGCGGCCCACCTCGAATCCGTCCATGCCCGGCAGGCCGATGTCCAGCAGGACCACCTCGGGGATGAATTCCTTCGCCATGGCGAGGGCGTCGGGGCCGGTCAAAGCCACCCGGGTGTCATGGCCGCGGTGCCGCAACAGCATGGCGAGGCTCTGGGCGGAAAGACGGTGGTCTTCCACGATGAGTATCCGGTGCGCGGTCGGGCCGCCATGCTGAACCGGCGGCGTCACCGGCAGCGCCGGGGCTTCGCGGAGGATGGGCAGCCGGAGGATGAATTCGGCGCCCTTGCCGGCGCCGTCACTGCGCGCCTCGATGGTGCCACCATGAAGCTTCACCAGCCGTTGCACGAGGGCCAGGCCGATCCCGAGTCCGCCGTGGGCGCGGTCCAGCGCGCGGCTGCCCTGCACGAAGAGATCGAAAATGTGCGGCAGCAGCTCGGGCGTGATGCCGATCCCGTCGTCCCGCACGCGGATGGCCACCCTCGGCCGTTCGGCCCCGTCGCCCTCATCGGCCCGTTCGGCACTGAGCCAGATATGGCTGTGCTCGCCGCTGTATTTGCAGGCGTTGCCCAGCAGGTTGACCAGGACCTGTTCGAGCCGGGTCGCGTCGGCATGGAGAAAGACCGGCTCGGCCGGCAGCGAAAGCGTGAGCACCTGGTGGGGCCGGGTGAGGCTGTGACGCGCGAGATCCGCCGTCGCGGTCAGGAGGGGGGCGAGGGCCACCGGCTGGCGCCGCAACTCGATCTTTCCCTCGGTGATCCGCGCGACATCAAGCAGGTCATCGATGATCCGCGTCATGTTTCCGATCTGCCGGCGCAGGATGTCCTGGGCCTGCGCGCGCTCCTCGACGGTCGCATCCGCAGTCATCAGCATTTCCGCGGCGTTGTGCAGGGGCGCTAGCGGGTTGCGCAGCTCGTGGGCGAGCATGGCGAGAAACTCGTCCTTGTTGCGGTCGGCCCTGGCCAGCTCGTTGGCGCGCGCGCGCAGCGCGTCCTCGAGCCGCCGGCGCTCGGTGATGTCGCGGATGGTCGCCAGCATGCCGATGGGCGTGCCGGCCCCGTCATGCAGGCGGGTCATCGCGGACTCGACGTGGATCTTTTCCCCGTTGCGTTTGCGATGGATGCATTCCCCCCGCCAGCGGCCCGTGTCCCGCAACGCCGCGACGGAGGCGGCCTCGTCGGCCGGTTTGGACCACTGGCCCGTCCAGAGCTCCCCCAGGTTGCGGCCCAGCGCCTCGGAGGCGGTGACACCATACTGCCGTTCGGCGGCGAGGTTGAGGTAGGTGACATTCTGGTCATTATCCACCGCGACGACGGCGTCGCTGATCTGCGCCAGGATGTCGCCGCGGAACTGGTTGGAACCGGCCTCGGTGCCCTGCAGGGTGAAGATCTGGGCGCCGGACAGGCTGTCCACCACGAACGCATCCACCTCGCCGCTGCGGATGGCGCGCAGGGTTTCCTCGGCCTCTTCCAGTCGCGCGCGCAGCTCCGCGTTGGCCGCCAGGAGCTGCACCAGGGTGAAATCCCCGCCGGGGGTCTGACCGGGGCCGTTCATGCGACCGGCTTGGGCGCCTGTTCCTTCCGCACATCCAGGCCCACGAGGATGCGTTCGGATTGGGACATGTCGCCGATGAAACGGCGCAGCGGCTCGGGCAGCAGTTTGATCAGGGTGGGCGCGGCCACGATCTGCTCGGCGATGGCGAGCCGGGGATTTCGGGACACGTCCACGATCTCGAGCTCATAGCGGCCCGCCAGGTTTTCCTCACAGATTTTGCGTATGTTCACGATGGCGCGGTTGGAGAGCGGGGAGTGGCCGGTGACAAAGAGGCGCAGGACGTAATGGTCGGGGTCGTTTTTTTTCATCAATCAGTCTTTCGTCGGCCGCACATCGAGGCCGACGAGCACCCGCTCCTCGTCCGAAAGGTCGCCAATTATTTTTTTGATCGGCTCCGGCAGACGCCGCACGAGCGTGGGCACGGCGAGAATCTGGTCACCGGCGGCAAGCTGCGGGGTCTGCATCAGGTCGATGACCTCGATGCGATACTGCCCGGCCAGGTGCGTCTCGCAGATCTGCTGCAGGTTCGCCAGCGCCGCGCGGGACTTGGCGGTCTGGCCGGCGACATAGAGCCGCAAATCAAACTTAGGCGCTTTGACGGAGCGGATGGCAGTGCTCATAGCGTTGTGTGGTTTCAGGCCTGGTTCGATTTGGCGCCCCCGCGCAGGGCGGCCATGGTCCGGGCATTTTTCCGCGCGTTCCGATCCTGCAGCAGATCGTCCGCGATCATGAGCTCGAGTTCCGCCGCCTCGCCGTCGGCCTTTGCCCTGAGCATGGCGATCTGCGCCTCGATGGCCTTGAGCCGGACGGCCAGCCGCCGCTTCTTTCGCTCGTGATCCTGCCCGCGCAGTTCGCCGACGGCCTTTTCGCGCGCCTGCTGCAGGGTGCGCGCGCTGCCGGTGAGCACGCGATCGCCGTCGATGTAAACGTCCACAAGCTCAATCCCGGCATGGCTGACGACGAACTCGCGCACCTGGTTTGAGTGGGGCATGCCCCGGGACTTCAGCACGAAGAGGGTGCGGGTGCGCTCGCCGTTCCGCTCGTTGTTCCGCAGCAGCAGCCAGGTATCCATGAGCGAGGAAACGCCGACCTGCGAATCCTCCGGCGCCGTGGCCGCGCTGCCGCCCGTGGTCAGGCTGGTGAAGATCGCGGTGATCTGGTCCTTCTTCAGGTAGTCGATGAGGCGCATCAGCGTCGGCTTTACCTCCGCGTCATCGTGCTCCAGCGTGAGGTTGCTGATCGGGTCCACCGCGACCACCGAGGGGCGGAAGGCGCGCACCATGTCATGCATGCGGACGAGATGCTGCTCCAGCCCCTGCAAGGTCGGCCGGGAGGCATGGATCCTGAGCAGCCCCCGCTTCAGCCAGGGCTCGAAATGGATCCCGATGGACCGCATGTTGCGCACGATCTGGGCGGACGATTCCTCGTAGGCGAAGAGCAGCACCCGCTCCCCGCGCCGGCACGCCGCCTCGACGAATTTCGCGGCGAGGCTGCTCTTGCCCGTGCCCGGCGAACCGGAGACGAGGATGCTGCTGCCGCGGAAAACACCGCGCCCGCAGAGCATCTCGTCGAGTTGGGGGATGCCCGTGGATACGCGCTCGGCGGAGGCGCGGTGATCGAGCTGCAGAGACGTGATCGGCAGCACGGACACGCCGTGCTCGCCAATGAGGAAGGGATACTCGTTCGTGCCGTGGGCGGTGCCGCGATACTTCAGCACCCGCAGGCGCCGCGTCGAGATCTCCCCGACGACCCGGTGGTCCAGCACGATCACGCAATCCGCCACGTACTCCTCCAGCCCGTAGCGCGTCAGCGACGACTCGCCCTTTTCTCCGGTGATGAGCGCCGTGACGCCGCGGTCCTTCAGCCAGCGGAACAGGCGGCGCAGCTCGGCGCGAAGGATCGCGTGATTGGGCAGGCCGGAGAAGAGCGCCTCCAGCGTGTCGAGCACCACCCGTTTCGCCCCGATGGAATCAATCGCATGGCCGAGGCGGATGAACAGGCCCTCGAGGTCGTAATCGCCCGTCTCCTCAAACTCGCTGCGATCAATATGGACATGGTCGAGGACGATCTTCTTCTGCCGGGCCAGCCGGTCCAGGTCGAAGCCCAATGAACGCACGTTGGCCGTGAGCTCCGCGGCATTTTCCTCGAACATCACGAACACGCCCGGCTCGCCGAACTGGGTCGCCCCGTGCACGAGAAATTCCATCGCGAGCATCGTCTTCCCGCACCCGGCGCTCCCGCAGACGAGCGTGGGGCGGCCAACGGGCAGCCCACCGCCGGTGATTTCATCCAGGCCCTGGATTCCGGTGGGCGCCTTGGGAAGCGCGGCGGTTTTCCGATTGGTGGCTCTTGGGGATATCATAACGTCAGATAACAGACGGAAATTTGCAGCTCATTGCCTCCGGCCATCTGCAAGTTGCAAGCCATGCACGCGGCCATACGGAGGGCACGAGTTTCCTCAACGGCGGTTCAAAGCAGGATTGCGGCGTCAGTTAGCGGTCCTGATTCTGCCCTGCCATTTCGTGCCCCGCTTCGCCACCACCCAAAACAAGCGCTTAATCAACGGCCTCCAAATCGCCGCTGCTTCGCCCCAAATTTTTGGAAAATGCAAACGTGATGCATTTTGCAACAATCTCCACCGCTGCTCTGGTGGCGATTGGGATAACTCCATTCCTGGGGCCTCCTTTGCCGAAGATACCTTGGGGCGTTTCGAGCGGGTTGGCGAACTACCGCCCGCCGCGGCGCTTGACGCCGCTGCACGCAGCCCTTTACTTCAGCTACGTTCACATATGCCAACTTACGCCTACAGCTGTGAGAAATGCGGTCACGAGTTCGAATGCACGCAGTCCATGAAGGATGCGGCCCTCACCACCTGCCCCAAAGAGGTCTGCCCCAAGGCGCGCTGGGGCAAGGGCAAGGTGAAGCGGGGCGTCGGCGGTGGCGCGGGGCTGATTTTCAAGGGCAGCGGCTTCTACCTGACCGACTACCGCAGCGAGAGCTACAAGTCGGGTGCCAAAAAAGATTCCGGCTCGGCCAGCACCAGTTCTTCCACTCCGGCCAAGACCGAGAGCAAGCCCGCTACACCGGCCGCGCCGGCGGCACCCGCCAAGAAGGACTGAAGCTCTTCACTCCCTTCCCCCACCCATGAAACCCGCCCTGCTCCGCCCCACCCCGTCAGCGGCATGGCGTTGGAGGCTGGCCGTGGTGGTCGCCTTGGCCGCGAGCCTGCTGGCCCGGGCCATTACCAGCCCCCTGCCGCCGCAGGCGGTCACGGCCACGAGCCGGAGCGGCCAGTTCATCGTCCACGGTCGCGATTCCGTGCCGCCGGCTTCCGGGGGCGCCCTCCGGCCTGTCGGCGACGATGAGCAGATCTCGCTGCGGCCCGAGGTCCTGATCGTCATGTGCGACCGGATTCGTGAACTGGTCCAGCAACGCCTCGGCGCGGATGACCATGGGGGATCTCGGATTCATCTGTACCTGCGCCGCCGCCACGCGGTGGAAGGCCGGCTCAACATCGTCCCGCAGACGATCCGCGAGGGCTGGCAATACCACCTGGAACTGCCGGACAACGTCGAGTGGCCCCGGCTGGTGCGGGCGCTGATCGAGGTGGTGCTGCTGGATCAGGTGAACCGGGGCAACACCAGCGACCATTGCGTGCTGCCGCCGTTCTGGCTGACGGAGGGACTTACCGAGCTGCTGATGAATGAATTTGGCCGAGATCTCGTGCTGGAATCGCAAACCACGCTGAACCGCAGCGCGCGCCGGCCCGATCCGCTCGCCCCCGTGCGCGCCGTGCTCGCGGGGCGCAACCCCCTTGACTTCTCCGACCTCGGCCTTGTGAGCCTCGAACAGCTCACCGACCCCGGCCGCTTCGCCTATTTCCGCGCCAGCGCCGCCCTGCTGGTGGCCGAGCTGCTGCAGGACCGCCCGGGCAAGGCCCTGGTGCGCGCCTTCCTCCAGCAGATGCCGCAGCACCTGAACTGGCAGACCGCGTTTCTCCGCGCCAGCAACGGGCGCTTCAGGACGCTGCTGGATGTGGAAAAGTGGTGGGCCGTGAGCGCGGCCAACGTGCTCAGCCGCGACCCCGGCCTGCTCTGGCCACGGGCGCAGGTGCTCGCCGAGCTGCGCCTGATCCTCACGGAAACCGCCGACGTGCGTTCCACGACCAACACCCCTTCAACCCGGCGGACCGTGGCCTTGTCCGAGGTGGTGCGCACCTGGGAATTCGAGGCGCAGCGCGACGTGCTCCGGCGGAAGGCGAACCAGCTCCAGCTCCTGAGCATGCACACGCCGCGTGACGTCCTGCCGCTGGTGTCGGAATGCTACCGCACTCTCGACAGCTATCTGGACACGCGCAGCGGCGGCGGCCGAGACGGCGACGGGCGCATGGACTTCGCGCTGCGGGCCAAGCTGCTCGGCAAATCCACGGCGCAGAAGCTCGATGAGCTCGACCGCCAGGTGACGGCGAAGGCGGGTGAGCAGGTGAGTAAGTGAGCAGCGGATCGCCCGGGCCGGCAGTGCGTCAGTTCGGATGCACGAACCGACTTCCGGTGAGGAAGGCGCGCTGCGCCGTCCCCGAGTCAAGATTCCCTGGCTTCGCGGACCGGAGTCATTCCCATCGCCAGAAAAACGAGGTGGATTCCCAGCAAAACCGCCAAGAGCCAGGCAGTTTCAAACCCATAGGTGCCCAGGCGCCGGTGGTTGTCCCACAGGATGCCCCCAAACCAGGCGAGGGTGACGACCGTGCTTCCGCCAATCCCGAGCAGCATCACCGTCTGGTCGCGCAACCGGCCATTCCGTTGCCTCACCACCAGGGCAAGGAGCCAGGCGGACGCTCCTAGACCGCCGAGTTCCTTGGGGTCCCAGTCCCAGTAGCGGCCCAAGTTTTGCCGGCTCCAGAACATGCCCAGGAGCAATCCCGCGATCACCAGACCAGCGGCCAGCGGTCCAAACCGATGGACGGCGCGGTTCAATGATTGCCGACGGGTCCGCGACAACCGGCCAGAGCGCCCCCAGGCGACATGGAGAATTCCAAAACCACCCAGCAGCATCGCCCCGCCGTACCCGGCGGTGACACTCAGGATATGCGCGCCCAACAGGAGCCCCAGCCGGCCAGTCAGCAGGCCCCGCATCAGCCCGCCGGCGACCAGCAGGGTGGCTGCGAGCCAGAGGGCCCAGCCGATCTTCACCGGCCAGATATGGCCGACGCGGATCTTGTTGAACTCCGTGGACACGGAGTGCGGGCTGCCCAGACGGGCAACGGCCTGCTCAAACGCCACGGCTTCCGATGCTCCGGCCGACGTCAGGGCGCCGATCTCCTCCCGCAAATGACTTTCCAGTTCATCCAAGCGCGGGCCGCTTTTGAGACCGGCGGCCCGCATCTGCCGCCGCCATTCGATGATGGAGGATTCGAGGTCAGACATGTTGCCCCCTCCAAAGCCCGCCGAGAACCGTGGAAATCAGGGTCCATTGGGCGCGCTTTTTCTTCAGGGCCTGATGGCCGTCCTCCCTGATGGAATAGTATTTGCGCTTGCGGCCGTTCTCCATCTCCACCCAGCGCGCCGTGATCCAGCCGGATTCCTCCATCCGGTGGAGCACCGGATACAGCATTCCGTCCGTCCACCGGATTTCCTCTCCGGAGAGGCGTTTGATTTCTTGAATCAGTTCATAACCGTAGCTCTCGCCTTTCGCCAACAGCGACAAGATCAAAGGCTCGGTCGAAGCCGCCACCAATTCCTTTTCGAGCATGCGAGCTTTATACATTGCTGTGCTATGTATGTCAATTGGAAACATTGCGCGCCGACAGGGAGTCCCGTCGGCACGGTCCCTGGCGGCATGAAAGCGGCAGACGGATGTGCTGCCACAAGGACGGTCGCCCGGAAACGGTCCGTCGGCCCGAACGGTTGGTGCGCACTGCCGCTTGCCCTTCGCCGGAGTTCCGCCAAGCTCTCCCCCATGTTTCGCCGCCTGCTGACCGGTGTGTTCGCCTGTGCCGCGTGCGTTGTCGGTGCCCTCGGGGCTGACACCGCCACGACCAACCGCTTCGGCTTTTCCGGCCCCGAGGCCTTCCCGCTGGATTACTCGATCGGCTTCCTCCACATCGTGGACCTGGATGGCGACGGCCTGAACGACATCGTGGTCGTCAACAACGCCCGCTCGAAGATCAACCTGCTCTACAACCGCACCGGCAAGACCAACGCCCCCATGACGGCGGCGAAGATCGGCCGCCGCGACGTCAACGAGCTGCCGGCCGACGCGCGGTTTCGCGTGGATTCCATCTCGTCGGAGAAGCGCATCACCTCGCTGGTGGTCGAGGACCTGAACGGCGACCATCGTCCCGACCTCGCGTACTACGGCGACCCGAAGGAGCTGGTTGTGCAGTTCAACCTCGGCACCAATGGCTGGGCGCCGCCCAAGCGCTGGTCAATTGACGACGGCCTGTATGATTACAACGCGCTGACCTCCGGCGACGTGAACCACGACGGCCACCCCGATCTGCTGCTGCTGGCGGAGAAGTACATCTACATCCTGCTCTCCAAACCCGACGGCACGCTCGGCGAGCCGGAGAAGCTGCCCTACGCCGGCAGCGTGAAGGCCCTCCAGGTGCTCGACCTCGACGGCGATTCCCGCGACGACCTGCTGCTCGTGAACTGGGACAACGCGAACCCGTTCCGCTTCCGCCTGCAGGTTGCGCCCGGCCAGTTCGGTCCCGAGATCCAGCTGCCGCTCGCGCCGATCCGCAGCTACTGGGCCGACGACCTCGACGGCGACCACAAGACGGAGATCATCACCATCGCGGCAAAATCCGGCCGCGCCGCGGTCGCCAATTTCACCCGCAAGCCGTCCGAGGAGTTCGCCGGCCCGCTGCGTGACGGTCAGTTCTCGATCCTGCCCCTCCAGCGCACCGACAAGGCGCGCCGCGGCGTCACCTGGGCAGATCTCAACGGCGACGGCCTGCCCGACCTAATCGTCGCCGATCCCGAGGGCGGCCAGCTGATGGTCCACTTCCAGCAGGCCGACGGCACCCTCGCCGCGCCCAAGACCTTCCCATCCTACACGGGCATTACCGACATCGCGGTGGGCGACTGGGACGGTGACGGCAAGGCCGAGGTGTTCGTGCTCAGTGCCGACGAGAAGCAGCTCGGCACGGCGTCGCTCGACGCCAATGGGCGGCTGCCCTTCCCGCAGGCAGTCCCGCTGAATGGCCGCCCGCTCGCCTTCACCGTGGGTGTGGTGAAGCCCGGCGCGAAGCCTTCCCTCGCCGTGATTGTCGAGCGGGAGGACAAGCGCCCCGGCAAGGACAAGGACAGCAAGGAGGAGACCTTCAACGTCCGCGAGCTGGTGCTGCGCGCCGCCGACGGCACGACGACCACGCAGAAGCTCGCCGAGTCCTTCAAGGGCAACCCGACCGCGCTCGCGATCCACGACGCCAACCAGGACGGCCTGCCTGACCTCGTGGTGCTTACGCCCTATGAGAAGATCAAGGTGCTCGTGCAGCTCAAGGAGGCGACGAAGGACGGCGCGCTCTTCACCGAGGCCGACGTGAACCCGCCCGGCGGCAATTCCGACGCGCCCTGGCTCGCCACCGCCGACGTGGATGGCGACGGCAAGCCCGAGCTGCTCCTCGCCCAGAAGAATTTCCTCCGCGCCGTGGTGCTCGCCTCCGACGGCAAGGAGAGCAAGGACGGCAAGGACAAGCCGACGTGGAGCTTCACCGTGCGCGACCAGATCAACGGCGCGTCGAGCAGTTCCCGCATCGTCGGCGCGGCGGCGCTGCCATCGGGCGATGGCAAGAGCCCCGTGCTGTTCCTGCTGGATGCCGACCGCAAGGCGGTGACCGTCTGCACCCGCGACACGAACGGCGTGTGGAAGTCAGGCAAGAGCTCCGTGCTGCCCGTGAGCGACTTCAACGCGATCACGCCGATCGCGCTTGGCAGCAAGACGCCCAACGCCATCGGCTTTCTTGGGGCCAACATGGCCGCGTGGAAGCGGCTGGATGGCGACGTGTGGGAGTTCACCGAACTTGACGGCTACGAGACACCGATCAAGGACGGCTACCTGCACGATGTCACCAGCGGCGACCTGAACGGCGACGGCCGCAAGGACCTCGTCTTCATCGAGACCGTGCGCGCCTACATCGACCTTGTGACCTTCGAGGCCCCGCACCAGCTCGTGCCCGCCAGCCGCTGGCCGGTGTTCGAGGAGCGCACCTTCCGCAACCGCCGCAGCGAAACTGCCGAGCCGCGCGAAGCCGCCGTGGGCGACGTGACCGGCGACGGCAAGAACGACCTCATCCTGATCGTCCACGACCGCGTGCTGGTGTACCCGCAGGAGTGAGGGGGGAGAGAGGAAGTCCCAAAGGGCGATGGCCCTCCGAGAACTTCTACCCTGTACCCTTTTACGGCAAAGTCATGGCTGTAACAACGCACGCTGGCAGATGACAAAAGACCAGCGGAACAACCTGTGCGTTGCTGTGCTCGGGGCCGTGGCGCTGCTGGTCCTAGGATTATCCCCTTTGTGTTCGGCTGTTGGCCACCTTTTCACGCTATCCGACGCCAACGACATACCCATCACCTATTACGGCAAGTTGGAGGACCAGTTCACCAATGCCGTGGCGGGTGCCACCGTTCGGTTCAACGTCGAGTCGCCCGGATTCAACTTAATGCATCCGGATCGTGAATATGGACAAGTCACCAGTGATAGCGACGGGCGCTTTACGATCACCGGCTATTGGGGTTCCCAGCTCAACATTATTCCCGAAAAGTCCGGCTACGTTCCCAGGAACCATACCAATTCCAGCGACTACCATTACGGGCAGTCGGTGCCTGGGGAAGCGCGGGCGCATCCCGATCCGCAGCACCCGGTCGTCAGCCGGATGTGGAAGCAACAAGGTGGGGAGCCGCTCGTGAAAATTGATTCTCAATTCAAGGTCGCGCTGACCAATGGTCCGATCCTGATTGATCTGGTGACAGGAAAGCCTGTTGCCGGAGGGGGCGACCTGAAAATGTGGTTTTGTCTTAAAGAACCTGCGGCAGGGGAAAAGCGTTCGGAAAAATGGGTCGTCCGGGCAGCTGCGGTGGATGGTGGCCTGAGGGACATACCGGGCTGGGAATGGCAGACAACCTATGCCGCCCCGGCTGACGGTTACGAACCAGATAAGCTTCTTGTGCCGGAACAGGAGCAACAAGCTTTTTGGTGGACCTTGTCTGTCAATAGCCGCGGCGGTCTGATCCACACCAAACTGGCCCTCAGCCTCCTGATTCCTTCTCCCACGCCAGAAGAGGTGGTCATAAGCCTCCATGGTTTCGCCAACACCAATCGCTCAGGCAACTGGGAGGAAAGCATCGGTCGTTAAAGGGGCGCGGATAGACCATGGCGCCGGTGGGGTAACGCTGCCGCGTTACCCATAATTTCCGCCCCAACCAGCGTCAGCGCCGTCGGGGCGGCCCTTGACAAGGGCACATCCGTCCCACGACAACATGCCCTTGGGGCGGAGCCGTAGGATGCTCATCGAATCCCGACGCTCCTTGGGGCTGACGCTACCTGCCGGCGGCTTCGCTTCGCTCGCGGGCGGCTGAATCGCGGGCAAAGCCGCAGCTTTGCCCCACCAGCACATCGGGCAATGCCTCACGTCACGAACGGCGATCGTACGCTCGGCAGCCGGGAATCACGTGGCACTGGTTCATTGGCCGACTCTCTCTGAAATATCATTCAGCGAAGAGCCCGTCGGCCAGCGCGCGGACCCGCGAAAACCACTCGCGCACCTCGGAACGCAGTGTCCAGCGATCGCTGGTCGTGGGCGGGGGGCTGAAAGCGACCGCATCCACCCCGGCCTTGCGGGCGAGATAGATGGCTCTCGGGGCATGGAACTCGTCCGTGACAATCGTGCAGTTCGCGAGTTGCCAATAGGTTTGCACGCTGACGAAGGAATGCCAGGTCCGGTCGCCGTTCTCATCCAGGTCGATGCGGCCCGGCGGCACGCCCAGCCGCACCAGTTCTGCCGCCATGCCCCGGGGTTCGTTGTAGCCCCGGTTGTCGGGATGGCCGGTGACCAGCAGCCGTTGCACCTTGCCCGCCTTGAACAGCGCCGCCGCATTGCGCGTGCGAGCCAGGAAACAAGTGTTGGTGGTGCCATCGGGCCGCCGAAGGTCAGCCGCGAGCACCACAGCCACCTCGTTGCCGGGCACCGTCGCGATGTCCTGATAAAGGAGCGGCTGTGCGGTCCGCACCATCCAAAGATTGACCGACGTGAGGACGGCCATAGCCAGCAGGACGACCGCCCCCAGCATCCGCAGGTGACGCCGAAGGCGCGGTTGGGCCAAGGGTGGCGGTGGATTCATGAGCGACTTCGGCAGGCAGCCAGTCAGGGTTCCCACGAAAAGTCCCCTTCCGCGAGCTGGAAAGCGGACTTGCCCGGGGTTAACCTCGGCCATGTCAGCTTCGTCGGAGCGGTCCTGTCCCGTTTGCGGCACCACCCACCTGCAAGAACGCCGTGGTTTGGCTCCGTTGCGCTGGCTCCACTCCCTCTCCGCGCAGGGCTCCGTTCCGTTCCTCTCGCCGATAGCGTGACCGGGCGGCCCGGGAAACTCCCAACTTCGCGCGGATTGGTCCGGACGAGGACCGCCGCCTCAGCTTGGTATTTGCTCTGTATTTTTCCAAGAAATTGCTAAGATTTTACTTTGTTACCCATTGGTATGGCTTTTTTGCTTCGGCTGCGTCTCTCCCTTTTGCTGCTGCTGGCCTTTGCCCCCGGGTTGGTCCGGGCGGCCTACCCGCCCCTGCAGATCACCGAGTTCATGGCGGTGAACGCGTCTACGATCCAAGACCAGGATGGCGACTACTCCGGCTGGATCGAGATTTTCAACCCCACGCAGACGGAGGTCAGCCTGACGGGCTGGCGGTTGGCCACAACGGGAGCCAATGCGAAGCAGTGGTCCTTTCCGGGCTATGTGATGATGCCAGGGGATTATCTGGTGGTGTTTGCCTCGGCGAAAAATCGGACGACGGTGACAGGGGAATTGCACACCAATTTCCAGATGCCCGGCACCGGCGGCGGGATCGGGCTGCTGGACCCCTCGGGGGCGACCGCCTCGACGTTTGCGGCCTATCCGGCCCAATCCGCCGACGTTTCCTACGGACGCGATCCGATCCAGCCCGAACTGACGGGATTTTTTTCCAGCCCGACACCGGGTCAACCCAATGTGTCGGCCGGTGCGGGCGTTGCGCCCAAGGTCAAGTTTTCGGTGGCGGGCGGCGCCTTCAGCACTGCCGGCTTCGGTCCGGGACAGCCGCTCGCGGTGGCCCTCACCTGCTCCGCTGCGGGGGCCGTCATTCATTATACCTTGGATGGCAGTCTCCCGCTGAGCACCTCACCGGTCTGCACCAACACCCTGGCGCTCACCGCGAGCACGCAGCTCGCGGCGCGGGCGTTCGTGCCCGGCGTCCTGCCGGGAGCGGTACGCACGGAAACGTACCTCCAAATGACGCCGGCGCTGGCGGCCGTGACCTCCAGCCTGCCGGCAGTGGTGATTTACGACTTTGGGGCGGGCTCCATTCCGGACGCCGCGGGCAGTCCGCCGGTCTTCGCCAACCTCGCCGTTTATGAACCTGTCAACGGGGTGACCAGGCTGACCAACGCGCCCGGCTTCTCCACCGGCTCGGGTATCAGCGTGCGCGGTTCGAGCACCCGGGGGCTGCCCAAGCAGTCCTGGGAAGTGCAGTTCTGGGATGCGCTGACGAATTCGGTGGATTTCTCGCCCGTCGGGCTGCCGGCCGATTCCGAATGGGTTTTTTACGCGCCGGATTATTTCGAGCCGGTCCTCATCCATAATCCGCTGATCTACCAGCTCAGCAACGAGGCCGGGCGCTATGCGCCGCGCACGCGGATGGTCGAGGTCTATCTCAATACCACCGGCACGCCCCTTTCGCCGAACGATTACTTCGGCATCTATGTCCTCGAGGAAAAGATCACGCGCGGGGCGGAGCGCATCCCCGTGGACCGGCTCCGGCCCACCGACAACACGACCCCCGCAGTCACCGGCGGCTACATGCTGAAGATCGACCGCACCGGGCCGGGCGAATCCGGCCTGAACGCAGCGGGGCAGACCATCGTTTACAACGGTCCCTCCGAGTCTTCGATCCTCACGCCCGAACGCGCGCCCCAGAAGACTTATATCCAGGGTTATATGAACCGTTTCGGCACCGCGCTGAACGGAGCGTCCTACCGGGATCCGACCAACGGCTACGCGGCGTTCATCGACGTCGGTTCGGCCATCGACCACCACATCCTCAACGTCGTGGCCTTCAATGTGGATGCGCTCCGGCTGTCCGCCTACTTCTACAAGCCGCGCAGCGGACCGGTTGTCTTCGGTCCGATTTGGGATTTCGACCGTTCGCAGGGCTCGACCGACAGCCGCGATTTCAACCCCCGGATCTGGCGCTCGACGGTGTCCGACTTGGGCACTGATTTTTTCAACTATTCCTGGTGGGGCCGGTTCTTCACGGACCCCGACTTCTGGCAGAAATGGGTGGACCGTTATCAGGATTTACGGACGGGCGTGCTCTCCACCAACCATATCTTCGCGGACATCGACGGGCTGGTGGCCCAGGTCCGCCCGATGCAGCCGCGCGAGGCCGCACGCTGGAACGGCTATACCACACCCCGCTCGGGCACCGTTTCGGGCTCCGGTTACAGCTACAACTTTCCCGGCACCTACCAGGGCGAGGTGAATTTCCTGAAGCATTGGTATGCCGACCGCCTGAACTTCATCGACACGAACTTCCTCGCCCGGCCGGCGCTCAGCCTCCCCGGCGGGGACTTCGCCCCGGGCGCGACGCTCACGCTCTCGGGTCCGGCCGGGGCGACGCTGTACTACACCCTCGACGGCTCGGATCCCCGGTTGTCTGGCGGTGCTGTCTCGCCCACGGCGCAGGCCTATTCCGCGCCGATTCCCTTGAGCGTCGGTCTGGTGGTCCGCACCCGCAGTTATTCCACAGCGCATCGCAACCTCACCGGGGCCAACAAACCCCCGATTTCCACCCCCTGGTCCGGAGCGGTCTCGGCCACCTATGGGCTGGTCACCGGACCCAGCCAGGTGGCCTACGCGGCAGATGACTCAGTTTATCTCCAGAACTTCGACTCCCTGCCGGCGCCGGGTGCGGTTTCGGTAAACTCCGACAATCCGGTGACCCTGGGCGGCGTGACCTATGCCCTGGCCAATCCCTGCGGGTTCGCGCTGCCCGTCGCCCCGGTGGGTAATTTGGGCGGCCTGGGCCTTTCGAACAGCCTTTCGGGTTGGTATGGCGTCGGCGGGGCCGCCTTCAAATTCGGGGCCGGCGACGGCGACCAGACCGGCGGCGGTGTCGTCAGCTTTGGGCCGCTGCTCGCCGGTTCGACCAACCGCGCTCTCGGCATGATCGCCACGGGCGGGACGGGGCCGACCGCCGTCGGGGTCCGCCTGGTCAACGCCACCGGCCATACGCTGGACCGCATCAGCCTGGAATTTACCGCCGAACTGTGGCGTCAGACTGCCGTGCCCAAGACGCTGACCTGCGGCTATTACATCGAGGACTCGCGCACCAACGGTTTTCCCACCAATTTCACCACGCTCCCCAGTCTGGCTTTCCGTTTTCCGGCCGCCCCCGCCGGCACCAGCGACGGCCCGGTGGACGGCACCAATCCGGCAAACCAGCAGAGCCAGCAGGTCATCAACCAGCCGATCGCCGATTGGCCGGCCGGCTCCGCCCTGTGGCTGGTCTGGCAGCTCGCCGATCCGGCCAGCAAGGGTCAGGGACTGGCCTTGGATGATCTTGCCTTCTCGGCCAACGCCGCTCCGCCCCCCACGCTCCAGGCCCGGGTATCAGGCGGGGTGCTGGCCCTTTCGTGGCCGGTGTTTCCTGGCGGCTTCGGCCTGCAGGCCGGTTCCGGACTGCTCACCCCCAACAACTGGAGCGCCGCGACGGCCACCGTCGTTTCCACCAATGGAACCAACACGGCGCTCCTGCCGGTGTCGGGTGCCGCCCAGTTTTTCCGCCTGAGCCGCTGATCAGTTGGCGCAACTTACGGCGCAGGCACCAGCCGGAAGAATCCCGCCTCACCATCAAACGACACATCCACGGGCGCCCTGGCAGGATAGTCCGTCCAGTTTGGCGTGCCCAGATCCGCGGTGGACTGCAGCTTGAACCGCGCATCCCAGACCAGCGTGAACTGTCCCGGAACGGTGGCCGAAGGAACCCAGAGCAGAACCGGCTGCAGGATGAACCCGCCGCGCGTGGCGACGGCCTGCCCGGTAAACCGCAGGATCGTTTCACCCGCCGGAGTGGCTTGCGGAGGCAGGCTGACGTCGATCGGAATCGTCAGCACCGGGCCGGAGTCCGGGTTGATGGGTTTCACGAACGTGCCCGGGCCTGGCACGTTCGTATTGCTCAGGCCCGCCAGCGACCGCCGGCCGCCCTGGACGAGCAAGCTGCTCGCGCGATAGTCCAGAGCCGGCGGCCCTCCTGTCGGAGTGGTCAGCTGAAGCGCGTCCCCGAACTGACCGTCCATGAGCGGAAGCGGATCGCTGGAAACCGAAAAGGCCAGATCGCGGATCGCCGAAACCATATGGACCGTGCTGAAGCCGGTGCCCACAGTCACATTGCCGCCAAAGTCGGCGGGTTCGGTCGCACCCGAACCACGCGGCCCCGGCGACCAGATGCTGGTTTGAACCCCGACCAGACTGCTGCCCGCGATGAACTGGATGGAGTCAGTGTTGAGGTCCACCGCCAGCCAGCCTTGAAATTGCGCCACCAGGCTCCCGGCCGCCTGCTCCTGCCAGGCAACCCCCGCCGTCTGGCCCTGGAGCGTAAGGGACGACCGAACCGGATCGACCTGGAACAGCTGCACCTCCGCAGTTGCCGACACCGGCCCCAGCAGGGGCAGGCAAACGAGGCCCAATAATGGCGCCAGCTTGCCGATAGCTCGTGGAATCAGATTCATGCTTAGGTTCGGAAAACTAGGGCTGAAGCCTCTTTCCCGTCACCGACAATTGCGAGGAGGTCGCGTCTAACGGCAGCCTCCATCGCGGAGCGATGGCAGCGCTTAGCCGGGGCTTGAGTCAGCGATACCCACGGAATAGGGGCCCCTAGTTTCCATCCTGAACGGATCGCAGCCGGCGGCCAATTCCCAGCGTGGCTGCGACCACGGTCGCGGTCGGAAGGCCTTGCGTCTTTTACCGGGGATGTCGTCGCGGGGCTCCTCAATCCCCGGCTAATGGCTGGCAAGCCTCCGGCTTGCGGGGCTATTCAGACTCGGTCCCACTCGCCCTATGCGCCCCCATGGCACGATTCTGATTGAGTTTTACCCGATTGGCGCTGCCCATTTGCCCACCCCACGCTGTGTCCGCCACCCTGCGAAGGCCAGGGCGGCACCCTGATGCCCCATCCCCTTTCTCGGGATTTGCCACGGGGGGCTCCGGGGAGTAGATAGATCAGCGACGGGCCAACCCAAACCCCCGTCATCCCCCCTATTGCCATGAAAACCGGCTACCTCATTGACATGGACGGCGTCATTTACCGCGAAAACCGGCTCATCCCCGGGGCGACGGAATTTGTCGCGGCCCTGCTCGGCACCGGCACGCCGTTTCTGTTCCTCACGAACAACTCCGCGCCCACCGCCGAGGATCTGGCCGTGCGGCTGCGCCATCTCGGCGTCACCGGCCTGTCGGCGCGGCACTTTTACACCTCGGCGATGAACACCGCCGACTTCCTCAGCGAGACGCACCCGAACTGCACCGTGTTCGTCATCGGTGAGGGCGGCCTGCTCACCGCGCTGCACGAGCGCAAGATCGCCAACGACGGCATCCGCCCGGACTACGTCGTCGTGGGCGAAGGCACGGCCACGACCGAGAAGCTCGCCAAGGCCCACGAATGCATCGAACGCGGGGCGCGGCTGCTCGCGACCAATCCCGACAACTGGTGCCCCGTGTCCGAGGAAAAGACGCGCCCGGGCGCAGGCGCGACGACGGCCTTTCTGGAGGCCAGCTCGGGCCGGCGGGCCTACTTCCTGGGCAAGCCCAACGGCTTCATGTTCCACTGCGCGCGCCGCCGACTGGCGGGTTCGGGCATGGCCGCACCCGAGCAGGTGGTGATGATCGGCGACACGATGGAGACGGACATCCGGGGCGCGATCGAGTCGGGCCTGCTGGCGTACCTGGTGCTCACGGGCTCCACACAGATGGAAAACGTGTGCGACCATGTGTATCAGCCCACACGTATCCTCCAGAGCGTCGCCGACCTCACGCAGGAGATTGTCACCGGCCTGGTGTCGAGCCAGGTGGACAGCCCGCTGGGTGCGCCGCGCTCCTCCGGCGGACGCTCCGGTCACCGCCACCAGACGGATGTCTTCGCCCTCTACAAGCCCCGCCCCCGCCCCGCCATGACGAAGTGAAGAGAATTGCGAATGACGAAGTGCGAATGACGAATGAAGTCGCTCCGCCCCACCGCGCGCCACCGGCGGCTGATCACTGACCTACTGACCTACTGGCTCATTCGCTCATCGCCCTCCTAGTTTTCCGTGTCTCCTGCCACAGGTCCGCCTACGGTGCCGCCATGCAACGGCTGCCCAACACGCGCTCCTGCTTCGTCTGCGGGGTGGAAAACCCGCTCGGACTGCAGCTGGGCTTTCATGGCGATCCCACCGCTGCGGAAACGCGCTTCAGCCTGCGCCCCGAATTCGCCGGCTTCCGCGACACGGTGCATGGCGGCGTGATCGCCACCGTGCTCGACGAAGTGATGGTCTGGGCGATCGGCGTGACCGCTGGAAAGTTCGTCTATTGCGCCGAACTCACCGTGCGTTACGTGCGCCCGACCCGCCCGCAGACCGAACTGGTCGCGCGTGGCGAGGTGGTGGAAAACCGGCGCGGCAAACTCTTCACCACGCGGGGCGAACTGCGGGACACCGCCGGCCAGCTGCTGGCGGAGGCCACGGGCAAATACCTGCCGGTGCCCGGCGCGGTGAGCGCGGAAGTCGCGGCGGATTTCGTCGGCGAAATCCCCGAGGTACTTCAGCGGTTCACGGTGAAGGTGTAATCCCAGCCGGTCGTCTTCCCCGAACCGGGGACGCGCTCCGTGCCGCCGTCGTCGGTGCCGTCTTCACCAATGCTGTAAACCACATAGCCGGGAGCCGGGGCCAGCGTGCGGTATTTCAGCGGCTTGCCATCCATCGGGTCTTCGGGGACGGCGCCGAGATATTGGGGAACCAGTTCGTTGAGCGAGGTTAGCAGGGTGCGCCCATGCGCGAGCCGCCAGCGTTCGACCGCCATCACTGTCTGCGCGCAGCGGAGCGTGGCGACCGAGCGCAGCTCCTTGAGCAAGACGGTGTGCAGCGAGGGCAGTGACATGCGGCTCAGCGGGCGCAGCCGTCCGCGCCACGTGCTCAGGCTGGCCAGTTGGACAGCCAGCCGCTGCTGTTTCACGGGCAGGGCGGATCGGGGTCCGCCGGCTGCCTCGGCCAGCTCATCCAGCCGGTCCAGATAGAAGTCTCCATCCTGCCGCTTGAGGCCGGAGAGCTCATAAAACTGCGCCAGCATGAGCGGCACCAGTGGCAGGGAGTTGCCAGATGGGGTGCCCGGGCCGGCCGGGGCCGCAAAGGCGGAGAACATCTGCGCGGCGGGCTGGCCCAGTTCGTCGAGCGCGAAGCAGCGCTCCCCGATGAAGGCGCGCGCCAGGCTGTCGGGAGCTTCCGCGGCGACGAAAGCCTCCTGCAGCCGGCGGAGGGACGGCTCCGGCAACGCCGTGCGGGAAAGCACCCGCTCGGCGGACTCGATGGCGACCGCATTCACGGCGATGCGCACCAGGTAGCTGATGACCACCGGCTCATCCTCCAAGCGGCGGGCCACGCCCAACTCGGCCAGCAGCCCATCGGCGGCGCGCTCGGGGTCACCCACCTCCGCGGCCCAACGGGCTTCCAGGCCCACATTTCGGCCCACCTGCTTGAGCGCGCTGAGATGGGTTAGGTAGGCTCCGGCAATGCCCGCCTTGAGGCTGCCCGCATAGCGGCCACGGGGGTGTTGCAGGGCGGCATGGATCTTCGCCAAGGGCACGGCGTTGCTCGCCAGCTCCACGCGCGCGGCCTCGCGCAGGACTGGCGCCCAAGCTTCGCCACGGGCCGGGAAACGCGGGCCGTTCGGACCCGTGACCAGGTTGGGATCGTTGATTCTGCGCCAGGCGGCGTCCGCCTCCAGGAGAGCCACCTGCGCGTTGTCCGCGTCGGGCACGGAGCCGTACCAGGCATCCAGTTCGGCCATGGTCGTCGGCTGGCCGGCAGCGCGATAACGGTCGAGCCGCTGCGTCATCGACCCGGTTCGCCGGTTGCAGACAACCAGCACCACGAGCAGCACCGCCGAAACGGCGGCAGCGGCCAGCCATACCTTGGCGCGGGGGAGTTTCACGGCTGTAAGCTAAAGCGGAAACTTGTAATCGAAAAGCTGAACCCTCCGGTTCCGGCTGGAAAATCGGATCTCTGACTCCCTTACCGGGCTACCGTGAAGGTGTAGTCCCAACCCCTGGTACGGCCCGAGCCCGGCACGTACGCCTCCCGGCCGCCGTCATCCAGGCCATCTTCGCCCACACTATAGACCACATAGCCCGGCGAGCGGGCACGATACCGGAGCGGCTGGCCATCGAGCGGATCTTCCGGCACGGCAGGGAGATACTCGGGTACGAGCACCTCCAGCAAACCGGGCAAGGCCCCGGCATGGGCGAGCCGCCAGCGCTCGATGGCCATCGCGGCCTGCGCGCAGCGGAGGATCGCCACCAGACGAAGCTCCGTGGGCAGGGCATTGGCATCCATGGGGAGGAACTGGCGGGACTGCGGATACAGAACGCCGCGCCAGGTTCTCAGGCGGTCAATATGCGCGATGAACTGCCGCCGCTGCGCGAGCATTTCGGTGCGTGGACGCGCGGCTGCCTCAGCCAGTTCGTCGAGCCGCCGCAACGTCAGCGTGAGGTCCTGCCGCTGGAGACCGGAAGCCGCGTAAAAACGGTCTCCGAACCTGAGCAGCGCCGGCGGCACGCGGTCATCTCCCCAGTCAAACACGCCCGTAATGGGCTGGCTCAGGGCGTCGCACGCGAAACAGCGTTCCCCGGCGAAGGCCCGCCCGAGATGGTTGGTGGCTTCGGCGGCGGCGAAGGCCGCCTGCAACCGGCGGAGCCGCGCTTCCGGCAGGGAGGTCCGGGCGAGCACGCGTTCGGCCGTCTGAAGAGCCTCGCCGTTGATGTTACCGCGTATCATATAGGCGAAAATCAGCGGCTCGTCTTCAAGCGTGCGGGCGACTCCGAGCAGGGCCAGCACGGCGCTGGCCGCCCGCTCCGGATCCCCCGTCTCGGCGGCCCAACGGGCTTCCAGGCTGAGGTGATGACCCACCTCGCGGGCCATCATGAAGTGGGTCATAAAATTCTTGTCGATCCCGGCCTTGAGGTCGACCGGGTAGCGGCTGCGGGGGCGGCGCAGGGCGGCGTATGCCTGCGTGAGCGACGCGGCGTTGCTGGCCAGTTCCTCGCCCGCCGCCGCGACCATGCCGGAAATCCAGGGCTCTCCGCGTTTCGGATAGGACGGTCCTTTGACGGTTCCGGGCAGGTTGGTGTTGCCTGTGCTCCGCCAGGCGGAAGCCGCCTCCAGCAAGGCCGTCGCGGCGTTTTCGGCATCGGGCACGGGTGCGTACCAGGCATCCAGCTCGGCCAGCGTCGTTGGCAGGCCGGCGGCGCGGTAGCTGGCAATCCGCTGCTCCCACGGTCCGGAGCGCCGGCTCCAACCCGTGAGCCCGATGGGGAGCACTAGCAGCAGCCCGGCGATGGCCAGCCAGATCTTGGTACGGGGGAGCTTCATGCTTTCTTCAGCGAGTCACGGTGAAGGTGATATCTTCACCCCGGTTCTGATGAATTCCCGGCCGATACGCCACCTTGCCGCCATCATCCACCTCATCTTCGCCCACGCTGTAGATGACGTAGACCGGCGGCCGGATACGGTACTTGAGCGGCTGGGCATCCCATGGATCTTCCGGCACAGCGGCGAGGTATTGCGGCACCAGTTCAGTGAGCGAGCCCGGCACCGCGCCGCCATGAACCAGCCGCCAACGCTCGACGGCGGTGGCGGTCTGCGCACATCGCAGGGCGGCGACGGCATCGAGTTCCCCCAGCAGCACGGAGGAATGTTCCAGCATGGTCTGGCGCCCGAGCAGCCGCAACCGCCCCCGCCAGGTGAGCAGGCTTCTGTAGTCCTCCTCCATCTGCCGCCGTCGGGCCGGCATTTCTGATCGCGGGCGGGTGCCGGCCACGAACAGGTCATCCAGCCGGTCCAGGACGAATTCGAGGTCTCTCGCCCTGACGCTGGGCCGGTCATAGAGGCGCAACAGCCATCGTTCCAAAAATGGCGGCACCCCGTCGGGCATGTCGGCAAATCCGTCGTCGGCCTGCAGGCCCGGTTGTCCCGGCCCGCCCAAAATGCGGCAACGTTCACCCACCACGGCGCGCCCGAGATGATTGGTGGCTTCGGCCGCCACGAACGCCGCCTGCAGCCGGCGAAGCTGCCCATCCGTCAGCGGCGTACGGGAAAGCACGGCCTCGGTGGCCGCCACCGTCACCCGGTTCATTCCCAACCGGGCCGAGTAGCTGGGGAGCAAGGGCTCCTCTTCCAAGGTGCGGGCAACCTTGAGGCTGGCGAGCAGGGCTTCGGCAGCCCGTTCCGGATCGCCCACCTCGGCGGCATAACGGGCTTCAAAGGCGAGGTATTCGCCAGCCCTGGGCACCCAGCGAAGGTGGTCGAGGATCGTGCCGTAACCCAGCGCAAGGTTGATCGGATAACGGCTGCGGGGGCGTTCCAATGCCGCATGCATCTGGGCCAGCCGCTTGGCATTGGCCGCCAGCCCCGTTTGTGCCGCGGCCAGCATGGTGGCCGGCCAGGCTTCGCCGAGGCCCGGATTTAACCCGCCATACTGGATGGAGAGACCGGAAGCACCTCCAAACTGCAAGTCATAGCTCGCCTCCAAAAAGGGCGTGGCCGCATTCTCGGTGGCGGGCACCGGCGCATACCAGGCCTGCAGCTCGGTCAGCGTCACCGGTTGGCCCGCCACCCGATAGCGCTTGAGCCGCCGTTCCAACCCTCCCGCCCACAGGCTCCGGCCGATGAGCGTTACAAGCAGCACCAGCAGCAGGCCGGCAACTGCCAGCCGCACCTTGGCGCGGGGGAGCTTCACTGCGTGACGGTGCCCACAAACCGGTCCGCCGAACAGCAAAACGGCGTCCGCCGCGTGCGGACGGCGAGGACCTGATCTCCTTCAGCGGGCCACGGTGGAGTTCTCGTCCCTTCCGTAAACCACAAAGCCTGGCGCCGAGGACCAGACGCGATAATCAACCGGTTTTCCCGTCACCGGATCCTCGGGCACGGCGGCCAGATATGCGGGCACCAGTTCGCCGAGAGAGCCAGGCAACGTGCCGCCATGGGCGAGCTGCCAGCGCTCGATCGCCATGGCGGCCTGCGCGCAGCGGAGCTGGGCCACGGCGTGGAGTTCCCAGAACAACACGGGTTCATAAATCAGGGTGGTCCGGAAGCTCAGGGGATGAAACCCAAGGCTCCATCTGCTCTGGCCCCTGATCTGGGCTTCCACCCGCCACTGCTGGGAGGGCATTTCCGATCGGGACCGGGTGGAAATCACGGTCAGCGCATCCAGCCGGTCCAACGTCTGAGCGATGTCGGCGCGTTTGATGCCGGAGCGCTCGTAAAACCGGTCCATGAACTGGGGCGACCGCTGGCGAAGATTGAACGGGTCGAAAATGCCGGGAGAAGGCCGGTTCAGCTCCGCCAGCACCTGGCAGCGCACGCCAATTAAAACCCGCCGCAGATGGTTGGTGGACTCGGCCATCACGAAGGCCTGCTGGAGTTCGCGGAGCCGGGCTTCCGAAAGGGCCGTGCGGGAAAGCACGCAGGCGGCGGTCTTCTGTGCCGTCAGGTTTACCGCGAGACGGGTCAGGTAGCTGCCCAGCAAGGGCTCCTCTTCTTGAGTACGGGCCAAGCGGAGCATGGCCAGCAGGGCGTTGGCAGCCCGCTCCGGGCCACCCACCTCCGCCGCCGCCCAGCGGGCTTCCAGACCCAGATCCTCGCAGAGCCGGTCCGTGATCATCAGGGAAGCGCTGGTGCCTGTCTCAAGATTGACCTGGTAACGGCTGCGGGGACGTTGCAGGGCGGCATAAATCTGGGCCAGCGGTGCGGCGTTGCCCGCCAATTCCGCACGGGCGGCATTCACCATGGCAGCAGGCCACGCTTCGCCGAGTTTCGGATAAACTGTCCCATAATTGCCCGTGGGCAGATTGGTGTCGTAGATCCGATGCCATGCCCCCGCGGCTTTCAGCAACGCCGGGACGGCGTTCTCCGAATCAGGCACGGAGTCATACCAGGCCTGCAATTCCGCCAAGCTGGTGGGCTCCCCGGCGGCGCGGTAGCGGGCGATCCGCTGCTCCAACGGTGCCGATCGCCGGCTCCAAGCGAGGAGCGCAACGAACAGCACCAGCAGCAATACGGCAACCGACCACCTCACTTTGGAGCGGGGGAGTTTCATGGCTTCCCTCAGTGGGCCACGGTGAAGGTGTAGTCTCCGTTGTCCTGATGCAGCCCCGGCCCGCGCTCTTTGCCCCCATCATCCACTCCATCCTCACCGATGCCGTAAACGACATAGCCGGGTGCCGGTGAGAGTGGCCGGTATCGGAGCGGCTTCCCATCCGTCGGGTCTTCGGGCACTGCGGCGAGGTATCCGGGGACCAGGTCATTCAAGGAGGCTGGCAAGGTACCGCCGTGTGCCAGCCGCCAGCGTTCGATGGCGGTGGCGGTGCGGGCGCAGCGGAGCCGGGCGAGCCACCCCAGTTCCGTGGGCAGGATCTGCTGAAGCCGCCAGCGCTCCTGCATGGCCAGCGGATACAACCACGAGCTCAAGCCATAAAGCTCCTGCAGTTTGGCCACGAATTGCCGCTGACGGGCGGGCGCGGCGGCGCGGGGAAGCGCCGCCGCCTCGGCCAGTTCGTCGAGCCGGTCCAGATGGTATTCGATATCCCGCTGCTTCAGGCCGCAAAAGTCGCCGAGATCCAACACCGCCGCCTCGAGGTGCTCCTGCCACCCTGTGGGTGGTGTCGAGGAGAGGAGCAGCGCGCCGTAGGAATCATGGAGCGCTTCCAGCTTCAGGACCCGTTCCCCGACCAGCGCCCGGCCCAGATGATTGGTGGCTTCGGCGAGGACGCACACACCTTGCAGGCGGACGAGCTGGTCGTCGGCGAGAGGAGTCCGCGAAAGAACGGCTTCAGCCGCTTCCAGAGCGATGCGGCCCAATGAGACGCGGAAGGAGTAGCCGTTCAACAGGGGCTCTGCTTCCAGCGTCCCGGCGGCCCGGAGGGCGGCGATGATGGCTTGAACCGCCCGTTCCGAATCACCCATTTCGGCGGCGTAGCGAGCTTCGAGGATGAGGTTTCCGACGGCCTGCCGGAGCGGGAACCGGTGGGACCCGTTGTAAACCCCGCCGCGAAGGACCGGGTAATAGCAGCGTGGCCGTTCCAAGGCGGCGTGGATTTGGGTCAACGAATCGGAATTGTCCTCCAGTTCTTTCCGGGCGGCATTCAACAGGCTGGCGGACCACGCCTGGCCAGGCGGGGGATAGACCACCGGATATCTAATCGTGGGCAGGTTGGTATTCCTGCCTGAGCGCCAGGCGAAACTGGCCTCCACCAACAGGACACCCGCATTTTCCGCGACCGGGACGGGAGGATTCCACGCATCCAGTTCGGCCATGGTCGTCGGCTGGCCGGCAGCGCGATAGCGGTCGAGCCGCTGCGTCAACGACCCGGTTCGCCGGTTGCAGACAACCAGCACCACGAGCAGCACCGCCGAAACGGCGGCAGCGGCCAGCCATACCTTGGCGCGGGGGAGTTTCACCTTGATAGGGTGCCCGCAAACGCGCCTCCCGAAAAGCAAAACGCCGTCCGCACGGGGCGGACGGCGTCGGTGAAAGGTCAGTCGGTGGACCTTCCGGATCAGAACTTGTAGCTGATGCCGGCGGTGAGCTGCACGTCGTTCTTCTTGCGGGCGATGCCGGGGGCGAAGTCGGCCGGGCGGCTGCGGAAGGTGTCGCGCACGGTGATGTTCATCGCCATGTGCTTCGAGAGGTCGGCCTCGAGCTTGACCGAGGCGTTCAGCACGTAGTCGCCGAAGTCCTCCACCCGGGGCAGGTATTCCGCGTCCTGGAAGAGGCGGGCGTGGTCGCTGATGTTCCACTTGAACTTCTCGCCCGCGCGCAGGGTCACGTAGCTCTCGGAGGAGCGGCCCTTGAGCTCTTCCAGCACGAAGCCGGGACCGAATTCACCGCTGAGCTCGTAGGTCTTGTCCTTGAGGAAGTAGTAGCCGACGCCGGGGTTGAGGCTGAAGCGGTAATCGACACCGGCGATCTTGTCCTGGCGGCCATCGACCTTGCCGAGGAAGTAGCCGCGGTCCTCCCAGACGAGGCGGTTGTACTGCAGGCCCGCCCCGTAGTTCTGGGTGGTGGTGCTCTTGGTCTCGACGAGCGTCGGGGGCGGCCCGGCGGCGATGGACTTGGTGGTGTTCTCGCCGTAGTTCACGTCGGCCGTGAAGGAGAGCTCGTTCTTGCTCCACTTGCGGAGCGAGATGATGTTCAGACCGGCGGTGAAGGTCTCCGAGTTGCCGGAGGTCAGGCCGAGGTTGGCACCGGCGGAAGTCTCCCAAGTGCCCTTGGGGGCGTCTTCGGCGACGGTGCAGAGGTTGGCGGCCACCGCGAGGGCGGCCACGGACAGGTATTGTGTGTGTTGCTTCATTGCGGAGCGCGCTGAGTATCGCACCGCCCCTTACGCCGCAACCTGCTTCCAACCCGTGTTATTTCGTACCCGTCGCCGCGTGCAGCCACCAGGCCTTCTCCGCGCAGAAGAGGTGCCCGTATTCCACGTAGCCCCGAGGCACGGATTTCAGCGGAAAACGGTCCGGCACCCGGCCGCGCAGGGCAAGGTCGAGCAGGAAGTTGAACCAGGCGTGGTTGGGATCGAAGAAGCACTGGTGCCACTCCGAGTTCGCCGTCAGCGGGGACAGGTAGATCGCCTGGATGGGGCGCTGGAAGTCGTGGATCACGAAGAAATCCTCCTTATGGCCGTCCTGCACGTGCAGGGGCAGCCACACGCAGGGGCGGTTGCCGTACCAGGCGACCGCCCACGGCACGTCGCTGGCGATGAGGGCGTTGGGCGGGCTGTACTCGCACAGCTCGCGGATGACCGCCGGACGGTACGGCGGGTCGGCCAGCGGATACACGCGGCGCGGCACCAGGCCGGGGATGGCCAGCACGTCCGACGAGAGCGCCACCATCAGCGGCAGGCTGAAGAGCATGAGGGCGGTAAAATTGACGATCGTGCGGATGAGCGGGAAGGGAAACTGCACCCGGTCCAGCAGCAGGCCGAACATGGCCGAGCCGAAGATGTAGATGAGCGGTGAGGCGAGCACGAGCAGGTTCTCCGAGTTCACCAGCGGCACCAGCTTGCTGAGGTGGGTCTTGCCCGCCGCCTGCGCGAGGAACAGGACCACGAGCGAGAGCATCAGGAACCAGCGCAGCCGCCGGAGGGTCGGGTCGCGGAATGGCACGAGCAGGCCCGCCAGGAAGAAGGCCGCCAGCCAGTTGCCGGCGTAGCGCGGCAGGTCGCTCTGGAGCAGCTCCAGCGAATTGGTGATGACCTTGGACGCCGCCTCGTTGGCGGTGGTTTCGCCGAACGCGGGGTCAAAGGAGCGCTCCAGCTTGTCGTCGGGGAAGGATTCCGTATCCGCGAACAGCGCGAAACCGGCGGTGCCGAGGGGGTTGCCGCAAAGGTGCCAGTTCCGGTACAGCCACGGGCTGACCAGCAGCACAAAGGCGAGCCCCATGGCCGCCGCGCTGGACCACCGGCGCGCCCCGCCGAAGAAGAGGAGGAAGCACAGGGCGGGCAGCAGCAGCAGGCCGGTCGAATAGCGGGTGAGGAAGAGCAGCCCGAGGGTCAGCCCCGCCAGCAGGGCGAGCAGCAGCGGCTTGCGGCCGGGAAGGGGCGGCTCCGCCCGGGAGGCGCGGTCCAGCGCGACCATGACCCGCGCCAGGAAGAGCACCAGCACCAGCACCAGCATGGTGGAAAGCCCGGAATACACGAACCGCCACAGCAGCTCGGTGCCAAACGTGACCGTCGCCGCCAGCAGAGCGACCGTGGGGTCAAACAGCATCCGACCCAGCCGGTAAACCTGGAACACCACGATGAAGAACAGCCCGAGGTTCAGCCAGCCGATGGCCTTTTCCGGCGGGAGCCGGTGCAGCACCGCCGGCTCGGCCGCCGTGCCCCAGACGTATTGCTCCGGCAGCACCTTGAACATTCCCGCCAGCAGGAGCGGGTAAACCGGCGGGTTTTCCAGGTCGGGATGCTCCCATTTCAGCAGCCCGGTGGTGGGCTTGCCGGTGGCGAAGGCCTTCTGCTGGAGCAGGTGCAGGCTCAGCGGGCGGATGATGGAGGTCTTGTAGCCGTGGTGCCCGGCCAGGTTGCGGCCGAGCTGCGCCTGGTCCATGGCCTCGGGGGACATGAAGTTGCGGGCCTCCATGAAGTGGTAGATCACCACCACCGAGGCCGCGAGCACCAGGAGCAGGAAGCGGCGTACCCAGAGTCGGCCATTCCCTTCCTCAAGAAAATGGATCCACGTCTGGATGCCTATCGGTGTGTCGGTAATCATTACGCGCGACCGGAAAGCGGACCTTAAATCCGGTTCAAAGGAAAGCCGTGGATTTTACGGAATTGTGTTTATCGGGCCGGCAGTCCTTCCGCCATCGATGCCGCCCGGGTCGGACACACCGCGGCTCCGACCGTTCAAAATCCTTCCAGCTGAAACTCATGCAGCCGGCGGTGCAGCGTGCGCCGGCTGATCCCCAGCCGCTTCGCCGCCTCGCTGCGGTTGCCGCCGCATTCCTGAAGGGCGTGGATGAGCAGCTGTTTTTCGCCCTCCTTCATGGAGAGCTGGCCCGAGGCGAGCTTTTCGCGCGTCTCCTGCTCCAGCGCCACGATCGGCGGGGTCCGCACCCCTGCCGGCAGGTCGCGGGCGAGCACCTGATCCCCCCGGCAGAGCACCACGGCATGCTCGATGGCGGCCCGCAGCTCCCGCACATTGCCCGGCCACCGGTAGGCCAGCATCAGCTCCATCGCCTCGGTGCTGAAGGACTTCACGGGCTTGCCGTTGTCGGTGGCAAATTCCTTCAGGAAGGCCGTCGCCAACGCCGGAATGTCCACCACGCGCTCGCGCAGGGGCGGCAGGTGGATCGGCACCACGGCGAGCCGGTAGTAGAGGTCTTCGCGGAACTTTCCCGCCTTCACCAGCGCCAGGAGATCCTTGTTGGTCGCGGAGAGCAGCCGCACATCCGCTGTGAGGGTCTTGCCGGAGCCGACCCGCTCAAAGGTGCGTTCACCAAGGAAGCGCAGCAGCTTCACCTGCGTGGTGGCGTCGATCTCGCCGATCTCGTCCAGAAACAGCGTGCCACCCTGGGCCTGCTCGATGCGCCCCAGCCGGCGCTCGTGCGCCCCGGTGAAGGCACCCTTCTCATGGCCGAACAGCTCCGCTTCCAGCAGCGTCGCGGGCAACGCCGCGCAGTTCACCGTCACCAGCGGGCCGCGGGCGCGCGGGCTGTTCTGGTGGATGGCCTTCGCGACGAGTTCCTTGCCCGTGCCGCTTTCGCCGGTGATGAGCACCGTCGTCTTCGCCGGGGCAACGGCCTGGATGGTCTCGAAGACCTCCTTCATGGATGGCGCCTCGCCGATGATGTTCTGCACGCCGAACTTCTGGTCGAGCCGCTGGTGGAGCTGGGTGTTTTCGACCTCGAGGGCGTTGCGTTTCAGGGCGCGCTGGATGCGCAGCTCCAGCTCGTCGATCTGGAGCTTGCCCTTGGCGATGTAGTCGTCGGCCCCGCGCTTCATGGCCTCGACGGCCACATCCTCAGAGCCGTATGCCGTCATGAGGATGCACACGGGGGGCTTGGGGCGGGCCTTGGCCTGGGTGATGAGCTTCAGGCCGTCCTCGCCCGCCATGCGCAGGTCGGTGAGCAGCACGTCGAAATTCTCCCGCTCGAGGAGCTGCATGGCCGTGGCGGCATCCTCGGCGACATAGACGTCGAACTTGTCCTCCAGCGCGGCGCGGAGGCCGTCGCGGGTCGGCTTCTCGTCATCAACGATCAGCAGCGTGGGCGTGGTCATGTCGTGCCCGGAGGATAGCGCGGCCACGGCGCGCGTCACGTCTTCGTGCGGCCGGACGGTAGCAGCTGCCTTCGTGCAGCACCTCACTTTGGCCTTCCGCCCGTTGAAGGAGGCCATGGCGCACTCCCGGTGCATCCCGAACTGCGGCACCCGTCTGATGCATTTTGCGAACCGCAGCGCGCCTGGAGACACGTGGCGCACGCATGGTGTTTGCCCCCTAAAAATGACGAGTTTGTGATTTTCGGTTGCATCGATTACCGATGTCAACGCAGCCTGATCTCAGGTGTAGTTAACCCAAACACACTGCACCCACAGCCAAACTATGCACTCTGCTATCCCCTGGCGACGCACCCTCACGTCCACTGCTCTCACGGCTGCCCTTTGGGTTTCCTCGGAAACTCCTCTGCGCGCAGATTACCAATCCTCACTCCAGGCGCTGAATCCGGTCGGCTACTGGAAGCTGGATGAAACCAACAGCGTCCCCAACAACCTCGCGCTCAACTCCGGCTCCGCCGGGAGCCTGGGCACGGGCTACTACCTGAGCGACGGCACGCCGGGTCTCATCCACCCGACTCCGGGCGCGCTGGCCGGCAGCAGCGACACGGCGGCGACCTTTGGAGGCAATCCACAGTATGTGGTCGTGCCCAACAATCCCGCCTTCAATGTTCAGGGCTCCTTCACGGCGGAGGCCTGGATCCAGCCATCCGCTGACCCTACCGGCCTGACGAGCCCGCTTTCCTACTCGCAGGCGGGTGATCCCCGCAATGGCTGGTTCCTCTACCAGAACAATGTGGCCAGCCAGGGCTGGGAGCTGCGCATGTTCAAGAACAGTCATCTCGACCGGTCGCTGGACATTTCCGGTGGCGACGTGCCCGTGACCGGCACGTGGTATCACGTCGTGGTCACCTACGATGCCGCCGCGAACCTGACGAAGCTCTACGTGAACGGGGCCATGGTCGCCAGCGGCCAGCCCGCCGGCTACGTGCCCAACATCAACGGCAATTTCACGATCGGTGCACGCAGCGACGGCGCCTTCAACTACGTGGGGTCCGTGGACGAGGTGGCCTGGTATGACCACGCGCTCACGGCCACGGCCATCACCTCCCACTACCAGAACGGGACGAGCGCCAGCCCGGCGATCGCCTACGACACGCTGGTCAAGCAGGAGACGCCGCTGCTGTATTACCGGCTGAATGAGCCGGAGTTTGTGCCCCCGACCACGCTGCCGCTGGCGGCGAACCTCGGCTCCTGGGGCGCTACCGGCGCGGCCAGCTACGACATCGGGACCACCCCGGGCGTGGACGGCATTCCGGGCGGCGGATTCGCCGCCGCCAACAAGGCCGTGGGCATCAACGGGCGCAGCGGCTCGGTGATCATTCCCGCCGGCCAACCGTTGGTGACCGACACGGTCACCTACACCGCGTGGGTGAAGCCAAGCCAGGCGCAGGCCTCGTTCAGCGCCGTGCTCTTTCAGCGCGGCGGCGCCGGCACCGCGACGGGCTTCGGCTTCGGCGACCAGGGCGACATCCGGATGCACTGGGAGGACACGGAGTATGACTGGGTTCCCGGCCTCGCGATTCCGACCGGTGTGTGGAGCTTCATCACCGCCAGTGTCACCCCCACGAACACGACCCTGTCGGTGAACGGCGTCTTCAAGACCCACGACGCCACGCACACCCCCCACGACTTCTCGACCGACCCGATCAACATCGGGCTCGATCCGACCGGCGGACGCGTGTTCAATGGCAGCATCGACGAGGTGGCCGTCTTCGACAAGGCACTGACCACGAACCAGCTCGCCGCACTGTATGCCGCCGCCCAGCTACCCCCGGCGTTCAGCCTCCAGCCGGTGGCGCCCCCGGGCAGCCTGTTCGAGGGTGACAGCGTCACCTTCACGGTGGCGGCGGTGGGATCCCCGACCGTCTCATACAAGTGGTACAGGGGCGCCACCACCGTGACCAATGGCACGACGTTGAGCCTCCCGAACCTCAGCACGGGCGCATCGGGCACCTATTTCGCCGTGGCTTCCAACCCGTACGGCATCACGACGAGCGCGCCGGTCACGCTGACGATCGTGGCGGGACCGCCGGTGATCTTCACCGCGCCGACCGATCTCGCCGTCTATCCCGGCGGCACGGCCAAGTTCAAGGTCACCGCCGGCGGCAGCCTGCCGCTGACCTACCAGTGGTTTCACGGCACCACCGCGATCACGGGGGCGACGGCCAGCAGCGTTTCGATCCCGGAAATCAGCGCCGCCGATAGCGGTGCCTACTCGGTGGTGACGACGAATCCCTACGGCTCGGTGACGAACCTCGCCGCCCTGTCGAGCCTACCCATCGACACCACTTATGCCTCGCAGGTGCTCAGCTCCGGGCCGATCGCCTACTGGAAGCTGAACGAAACGGCGGGCACCGTGTTTGCCGATTCCGTCCAGGGCCGTGACGGCACCTTCAACGCCACCGTGACCACCGGCGTGGCCGGGCCGCGCCCCGCCACCGATGCCGGGTTCGCCAGCACCAACACCGCGTTCAGCTTCAACGGCACCACGAGCGACATGACCGCACCCGCGCTGAACCTCGGGGTGAAGACCGTCACGTTCACCGCCTGGTTCAACCCCGCGGTCGTGCAGGCGGACAACGCCGGCCTCCTGTTCTGCCGGGGCACCCTGACCGCCGCCGCCGGCATCGACTTCAGCCCGGGTGGCGATCTCGGCTACACGTGGAACAACAGCGACAAGACCTACAACTGGCCGTCGGGCCTCACGCCCACGGTCGGCGCGTGGAACTTCGTGGCGCTCGTCATCGAGGCCAACCAGGCCACCATGTACCTCGACGCCGGCTCGGGGCTGATCTCGTCCGTCAACGCGGATGTGGCACACAGCCCGGAAGCCTTCGACGCGGTGCTGCACTTCGGCACCGATCCGCTCGGCAACCGGCTCTTCCAGGGCGCGCTTGATGAGGTCGCGATCTTCGGCCACGCCCTGAGCGCAGCCGAAATCCAGCGCCTGCACGATGCCGGCGTCGCCGGCACGGCCACCCCGGTGCCTGTCACCATCCTGCAGGACCCGGTCGGGGCCGACACGCTGGAAGGCTCAACCGTGACGCTCACCGCGACGGTGCAGGGCAGCCAGCCCCTCACCTACCAATGGCAGAAGGGCACCCAGGACATCCCCGGAGCCGTGCGCAGCACCCTGACTCTCGCCAACACCACCGCGGCGGACAGCGGCACTTACAGGCTGGTGGTCAGCCAGGGTGCCACCAAGGCGACGAGCGCCACGGCGACCGTCACCATCCACCCGCCGCCCGCCTACGTGCTGCTCACCAACGGCCTCGTGCTGCACCTGCCGTTCGACGGGAGCGTCGCCGACAGCTCCGGCCGCCGGAACACCGCCACCGCCGTCGGCGCACCGGCCTACGTGACCGGCAAGATCGGCACCCAGGCGCTCGACTACAAAACCACGGTGACTGACGGCACGGTCAGCGGCTCCTACGTGGACCTGGGCGCCCCCGCCGATCTGGCCATCGGGGCCGGCGACAGCTTCTCGGTCGCCTTCTGGATCCGCTTCACGGGCCTGCCGGGCGACCTGCCCTTCCTGGGCAACACCAAGAACTCCTACGGCGACACCGGCATCGACTTCGCGCCGTCCTACAACCAGGGAAGCTGGTCCTGGTACCTGAACGACGGCAACGGCACCACTGCCGGCCTGTATTCGCCGACGCAGAAGAACCTGAATGACGGCGAATGGCACCATCTCGTGCACGTCTTCAACCGCTCGGGCAACGCCCTGACCTACGTGGACGGCACGCTGGCCAACGCGACCGACATCAGCGCGCTGGCCGGTGCCGATCTCACCAACGGCGGCCAGTCCTGGGAAATCGGCCAGGCCAACAGTGGCGCCTATGCCGAACCCGGCGAGTTCGCCCTCGACGACCTCGGCTTCTGGCGGCGGGCGCTGACGGATTATGAGGCGCGCGCCATCTACATCGTGGGCAGCCAGTATGGGCGCAGCTTCGACGTCACCGGCCCGACCGACGTCGCGCTGACCTTCCAGTTCGATGGCAGCGCAGTGACGGTGGGATGGCCCTCCGGCACGCTGCAATCGGCCCCGACCGTTACCGGCCCATGGACGGATGTCCCGGGCGCAGCGGCCCCCAGCTACAAGGTCACGCCGGCCGCAGCGGCGGGCGCCGTGTTCTACCGCGTCAGTTACTGACGGCCTCCCGAGGTCGTTGGCAGAGCAGATGCAGGGGCTTCGGCCCCTGCATTTTTATTTCTGCGGATGCTGCCGACGATGGGGGCGGAAAAGCCCGGGCGGTGAAGATGGCTGAAGTATGCGTCCGTATGGCAGGGAGGGCAGTGCCCATCCCGGACCGACCGGCGCTTTACCACGCCGCGCTGAAAGCGCGCCCGAGGAATGCCCGGGCACCCCTCACAGTGCGCGGAACACGAGCATCAGGTAGTTCCGGCCGCCGCCCGGCCGCTGGATGGTGCCGATGAAGTGACCGACGCTGCGGCCGTAGTGCGCCTCGACATGGACCTCGAACGTGGTGCTGAGGCTGGTGAAATTGGCCGGCGGCGCATTGGGTCCCAGCAGCCTGGCAATTTCCGCCGGGTTCTTGGCCGGATCATCGTCCCCGGTGCCGTCCACGCCGTCCGGCCCGGCACGGATCTGGATGATCTGCCGCGCCAGGTTGGCGTCGCCCCGGAGCACAACCTGCAGCACCGCCTCCGAGGCCGTGTTGATGTTCACCTGCGCGGAGGACAGGGCGCAGAAAAGATCCACCAGCCCGTGCGGCGACCCCGCCTCCGCCGTCGGCACCGGGCCACGCACGCCGGGGACGGTGGGGGCCGCGCCGTAATACAGCTCCGGGGTGATGCCCTTGATCTTCAGCAGCTCGGCGATGTCGTCGATCGGGCCGTTTTTGGCACGGTACGGCGGGTCCTGCCGCAGGTAGTAATCGGTGCTCTCGGCCCCGCCGCCGGCGGTGGGCGTGTCGTCGCGGTCCTTCCAATCGGTGAGGGCCGCGTGGATGGCGCTGGCGTCCGAGGCGCCGGCGCCGGCGAGGTTCATCGCGGTCTCGATCATCCGGGCGTCGGCGGTGTTGATGTTGATCTTGCGCTCCGCGTCCACGATGCGGATCGCGACCCAGCTGTCGGGGCCGATCTCGATGTGGGAAAGGTCGATGCCCTCGAAGGGGTTCTCGGCCTGGTCGGGATCACCGGGCCCGCCGGCCCAGAACTGCCGGAGCGTGTTGCAGCCCTGGTTGCCGGGCATGCGCTGCTGCTCCGAGAGCACCCATTTCGCGAATTCAACGCCGGAGAGGCCGAGCCATTCCAGCTCGCCGGTCGCGTCAGTGTTGTTGGCCAGCCGGGTTTCCACCCGCATCGAGTAGGCGAAGGCCGCGGCCATGCCCGCCATCGCAACCAGCGTGAGCATGACAATGACCAGGGCGACACCCCTGCGGGCGCCCAAATGCCGGCGACGTTGGAAGTTTACACGCATGGCCGGTCAGCGGAGTGGGGGCGGAGCGCCCGGCCCCGGGGACTGCGCGTTTGCCGGCACCGTGCCGGAGGGGATGCGGACCACCCGGGTCACGAGCTGTTCGGGCTGCTTGGCGTAGCGCCCGGTCGCCCCGAGCCCGAGGGTGACGCGCACGACGGCGGGAAGCTGGTTGGTGAAGAGCCATTCCGGCACGTACTCGCCCTTGCGCCCGTCCCAGAACTCAAGCTGGAACACGCTCACATCCTTGGCGAGCACGATGGGATAGGTCTCGAACTCATCCTCGGGCGGTGAGAGCAGCGAATTCTGCCGCACCACCAGCTGGTTGTTGTCGTCCACCAGGAAGGTCACACGCCGCAGCCGTTCGCCATTGAAAAAGCCGCTGCCGGGGAACGTCGTGCTGAGGCTCGTGGCAAAGCTCAGCGCGCCGAAGGAGCCGCTGGTGTCCACGACGAAGGAATACAGCGCCGCGTTGGCCTGGAAGAGCTGCGCGCCGGTGAGCGCCTGCTCCACCGACTGCACCGCCATGCGCGAGCGCTGCGCGTCGGTGGCCAGCTTCAGCGTCACCCGGCTGCTCTGCGTGATGATCCGCCACATGCCGTACAGCGACGTCAGGATCATGGTGAAGATGAACATCGCCACCAGCACCTCAATGAGGGTGAAGGCGTCGCGCGTCCGCCGCGCGGCCGGCAGGGTCCGGGGCGCGTTCACCGGAAGCCTTTCTGCGGCGAGTCGGGCCGGAACAGCAGGATCGACATCTTCGATTCCGTCGCCTGCCGGTCGGAGGCGGACCAGACGGAAAAATCGACCCGAAAAAGCCCGTTCGTCATCACCTGCGTGATCTCGCGCTGCCAGACGTAGCCGGGGTGGAATTCGCCGAAGTCCCCGGAATCGAACCCCTCCTCGAGCCGGTTCGTGAGCGACAGCTCCGCCGCGACACTCGTGGCGTCCACGTGCATGCGGTTCAGCGCCCGGGCATTGCGGATGCTCGTCGAGCAGAGCAGCAGGACGCCCATCAGCCCGATCGCCAGGACCATCGAGGCGACGAGCACCTCGATCAGCGTGAAGGCCCGGAGCCCCCGGCGTGCGGCTGACCGTTGGAGCCTCATTTGGCGGCCTCCACGGTGACCTGCCCGGTCACCAGATCGGTGGTGATGTGCAGGGTCTCGCGATGCTGGTAGTCGAGGTCCGAGACCAGCTCGGATGAGGTGCCGTTCGGGTAGAAGCGGATCGCCGCCATGCCGGCATCCTGCTGCCCGCGCACGCCCGCGTCGAAGATCACGTGCCGGTCGATGGCGAGGTAGCGGAAGGCGACGTCGTCGGGAAACTCCGAGTGAAACATGGGCCGGCGAGCCACCTCCGAGCCGCTGCCGCTGGCCGGCGGGGGGGTGTTCTCGCTGGCAATGCTCTCAAACTCGCGCAGCGGGGCCGGTTCGACGCGCATCTCCATGGAGTCCTTGTTGTCCAGCACCACAAAGGCCACCTGGAAGGGGCGTCCCGTGAAGATCGCCCGCGCCCGGGCCTCATTGCAGGCCTCGATCAGGGCGTTGGTCGCCCGCACCAGCGGCGGCTTCTGCGCCGCCTTCAGGGCCGGGATCGCGATCAGCAGCATCAGCGCCCCGATCGCGATGGCCACCATCAGCTCGATCAGCGTGAAGCCGCGGGGGGCCGCGCGCGAGCGGCACCGGGTCCGGGTTCGGGGCCGCGAGTTCATCGCTGGAGGTTCTGGGTGATGGCGAACATCGCCGACATCACGCTCAGCAGCAGGAAGCCGACGACGATGGCGATGCCCACGATCATGGCGGGCTCGATCAGGTTGGTCATCGCGCGCAGGGCCAGCGTGAGCTCGCGCTCGTAGGTTTCGGCCACGTTCTCCAGCGCGCCGGGGATGTCGCCGGTCTCCTCGCCGATGCGGAGCAGGTCGATCATGAGCTGCGGGAAGAGGCCGCTCTTGGCGAGCGGCTGCGCAAGCGTCTTGCCGTCGGTGACGCCCTCGCGGGTCTTCGCGATGGCCTCGGCGACGACGACGTTGGGCACGATCTGCTCGGTGATCCGCAGGGCCTGCAGCACGGGCACACCGTTGTGCAGCAGCGTGCCGAGCGTGCGCGCGAACTGGCCGAAGAGGTTCAGCCGGATCACGCCGCCGAAGATCGGCAGGCGCAGCAGGAAGCGGTCGATCGTGTGCCGTCCCTCGGAGGAGGCGTGATAGCGCCGGAAAAGGATCAGGAGGAGGGTGCCCACGATCGGGAACAGCCACCACCACCGCGTGAGGAAATGGCTCGCGCTGATGAGGAACCGCGTCGTCGCCGGCAGCTCAACGCCCTGGAGGCTCTCGAAGAGCGTCATGAACTTCGGCAGCATCGCCGTCATGAAGAAGATCACGAGCGCAAAGCCGACAAAGCAGACGACGAGCGGGTAGATCATCGCCGACTTGAACTTCGACTGCACCTCGGCGAAACGCTCGAAGTGCGCCGCCTGCCGCCGCAGCACCTCCTCCAGCGCGCCGCTCTGCTCGCCGGCGCGGACCATGTTCACGACGATGGGCGGGAAAACGTCTGACTGCTTGGCCATCGCGTCGGACAGCGAGCGGCCCTCGGTGACATCCTGGCGCAGCATCTTGGGCACCTCGCTGGGGATGCCCTTGGAGGTGAGGCTGCACATGCTGTTCAGTGCCATGGTGAGCGGCATGCCGGCGCGGAGCAGGTTCGCGAGCTGCTGCGTGAAGGTGGCCATCTCCTGCAGCTTCGGCTTGCGCCGCCGGCGGGCAAACAGCCGCAGGCCGCCGGGCAGGGACGCCCCGGCCCCGCCTGCCTTGGGGCCGGCCTTGGCGCCACCTTTGGCCGCCTCGACCTTCACCGGGAAAAGCCCGAGCTTCTCGATGTGGCTGAGCGCGACCGCGCGGTCAGCCACATCGAGCAGCCCTTCCACGAGTTCGCCGGAGCGTCGGCGGGCCTGGTAATTGAACTGCGGCATAAACGTTCCCTGAATGCATACCCGCCCGGCGGCAAAAGTTCCACCCCGGCCCGCCGCTAAAAACACCGGCCCCGACCGGAAGATTGCCGGCGGCGGCACAAATGGATGGCGGGGTGGCGGATTCCCCGTAAATTTCTTCCGTCCAAGGCCACTGGACTCGCTTTACCCGGTCCGCATGAATCCAGCCAACCCGCAGCGCCTGACGGTGACGGTCAACCCCGGCCTGCGGGACATGGTCGCCGGCCAACTGGCCCATGCGGGCCAGTCCCGCAGCGTCCAGGTTTTATACGTGGTGACCTGCCTGGGGATTGTCGCCGCCGCCTGGATGATGCTCCAACAAGGACAGAGCGCCGTAAACGCGATGCTATTCGTTCAATTCATGGGCCTGCTTCTGACTGTTTACCCATTGGTGCTGGTCACCTTGCTGATGTACCAGCGCCGCCGAAGCTGCAAACTCGCCCTCGGGCCTTTTTCCTACACTTTCGACCCCCTCGGCATGGAGATCAGCGGCCGCCTGTCGCACCAGCGGATCGCCTGGGAAGGCGTCCGTCGAATACGCCGGGCCTTCGGTTTCGTCCTCGTGATGACCGATCTGGGCTGGCCTTTTGTCATCCCCCTCCGGCAGGTGGACAATCCACATTTCTTCGAGGACCTGCGCGCCCTCGCCGGCACGCAGACAGATTTCGGGCCGGGCCAATAGGCACTGGTCTCCCGCCACTTCAGAATTCGAAGCGGAGGTTGTCGGGCGCGTGGCTGGCACCGTGCGGGGCGGCTCCGCCGGCATCCGGCGGCGGGCGGTTGGGGAGGTCGGCCCGGGGGACGCGGCGCAGGGTCTGTTCGAGCTGCTCCAGTTTGATCGGTTTGGCCAGGTAGTCGTTCATGCCGGCGGCCAGGCAGTCCTCGCGGATGCCGTCCACCGCATGGGCGGTGAGCGCGATGATCCAGGGTGCGCGGCCGGGGCGCTCGTGCTGGCGGATCTGCCGGGAGGCGTCGTACCCGTTGAGGTTGGGCATCTCCACATCCATCAGGATCACGTCGTAATGCCGCTGCTCGACGGCGCTGACGGCTTCCCGGCCGTCGGCCACGGTGTCCACGCGGTAGCCGAGCCGCTCCAGCATCTTCTGGGCGACGAGCTGGTTCACGGAATTGTCCTCGGCCATCAGGATGGAGAAGGGTCGCTCCGCCGCCAGCGAGGCACGGCTGGAACGGGCCCCTGCCGGAACACCCAGGGTCGGAGCGGTCGCGGCTGCAGTATCACGGGATGGCTGGTCGGCGGGCAGGGCGTTCACCGTGAAGTGGAAGACCGACCCCCGGCCCGGCTCGCTCTCCACCCACAGGCTGCCGCCCATCAGCTCGCACAGCCGCCGGCTGATCGCCAGGCCGAGGCCGGTGCCGCCAAAGCGCCGGGTGGTGGAGGAGTCGATCTGCTGGAAGCTCTGGAACAGCAGGTGGAGCTTGTCCCGCGGGATGCCGATGCCGGTGTCGCGCACCGTGACGTGCCATTGCGTGCCGGCGGAGCCCGGCTCGGCCTCCACGGCGACCGCCACCTCGCCGGCGGCGGTGAATTTCACGGCGTTGCCGACAAGGTTCACCAGCACCTGGCGCAGCCGCGTGACGTCGCCCAGGAGCATGCGGGGCACCTCGGTGCCGACCGTCCAGGAGAGCCGTAACCCCTTCTCCGCCGCCTTGGCGGTGAAGAGATCAAGGCTCTGCTCCACGCAGGCGCGGAGGTCAAAGGCGGAAATTTCGAGGGTCATCTTGCCCGACTCGATCTTCGAGAAGTCCAGGATGTCATTGATGATGACCAGGAGGGACTCGCCGGAATTGCGCACGGTCTCGACGAAGCGGGTCTGCTCCGGCGTCAGCGAGGTGTCGAGCAGCAGGCTGGTCATGCCGATCACGCCGTTCATGGGCGTGCGGATCTCGTGGCTCATGGTGGCGAGGAACTCGGCCTTGGCGCGGGCGGCAGTCTCGGCGGCGAAGGCCATCTCGTTGGCGCGGGCGATGGCGCGCTCGAGCTGCGCGTTGGTCTCGACCAGCTCCAGGTTCGTCGCCATGGCCGCCTCCTGCGCGCGCCGCGACTCCTGCTCGACCAGCTTGCGGGCGGTGATGTCCGTGACCATCACCAGCAGATGAGTGGCCTCGCCCTTGGGGGAAAGGATCGCCCGCTTGACCGTCTGGAGCCAGCGGAACTCGCCCCGGGCATTCGGGTACAGCTCCTCGGGAATGAACTTGTCCAGCTTCGTCTCCAGCACCTCGCGGTCCTCCAGCCGCAGCCGGGCGAGCATCTCGGCATCGTCGCTGAAGTCGGTGTCGCGGCGGCCGATCATCTGCTCGACGGTGGTGCCATAAAACTCCGCGGCGGCCCGGTTGCAGAGCACGAAGCGCCCCTCGCGATCCTGGACAAAGATGAGCACGGTGTTCAGGTCCACCACCTGCCGGATGAAGCTCTCGCTGCGACGCAGCGACTCCTGCGCCTGCACCTGCTCGGTGATGTCCCAGTTGGTACCCAGCATGCGCAGGGCCTGGCCCTGGGCATCGCGGTGCACCGCCGCCAGGACCCGGATGTGACGCACCGTGCCGTCCGGCCAGAGCACGCGGTAGCTGGTGTTCAGCACGCTCTGACCCCGCAGGGCCTGCTCCAGCTCCCGCTTGGTCCGGGGGAGATCGTCAGGATGGACGGTGCGCTCCCAAGCCTCCACCGTGCCGCCGAACCGGTCCGCCGGCATGCCATACAGCTGGAACATCTGCTCGTCCCAGATCAGCAGGTTGCGGCGCACATCCAGATCCCAGATGCCCACCCCGGCGGCGGCGGTGGCGAGCTGCAGGCGCTCGGTCACCCGGCTCAGTTCCGCCAGCGACTCCTTGCGGGCCGTGATGTCCTGGATCTGGGAGACAAAATGCAGCGGCTGGCCGTGGTCGTCGCGGACCAGCGAGACATTGAGCAGCACATGCACCAGATGCCCGTCGCGGTGGAAATACCGCTTCTCCATCTGGTAGGTGGAAATCTCCCCCGCAAGGCATTGGCGCAGCAGCGTCAGATCGGCCTCCAGATCATCGGGATGGGTGATCGTCTGGAAGTCCATGGCCAGCAGCTCGGCCTCGGAAAGGCCGACGATCTCGCAGAGGGCCGGGTTCACCCGCAGCCATTTGCCCTCCAGGCTCACCAGCGCCATGCCGATGGGCGCATGGTCAAAGGTATGGCGCATCTGCTCCTTGCGGGCATTGAGCTGCGCGAGGGCGGCCTCCAGTTCGGCCGTGCGCCGGGTCACCCGCTGTTCCAGCTCGGCGTTGGCGCGGAGGACCTGCTCGTCGGCCCGGCGCAGATCCTCGTTGGCCGCATCGAGCGCGGCCGTGCGCTGTTTCACCCGCGCCTCCAGCTCCTCGTTGAGCCGATGGAGCTCCAGCTGGGTCCGGTGCCGCCCGTCCGCCTCGCGGGTCGCCCGCACAAACGCACCCACCAGCAGCAGCCCGGCCAGCCCCGCACCAAAGCAAAAGAGGCGCAGCGTGTCGCGGAACAGCCGCTGGATCGTCGCGTCACGCTGGTCCAGCCGGCTCCGCTCCTGGGTCGCAAACTCGGCCAGCACGGCCACGGCGTTTTCCCAGGCCGCCCGGCCCGCGCCGGTCTGGGAGAGCCGGTCAGCGCCGTTGGTGTCACCGGCCCGCCGCAGCTCCAGCCAGCGCCGGTTGTGGTCCAGCAGGGTGTCAATGGCCGCCCGCGCCGCGTCGGTCCGCCGGCTCTGCTCCAGGTCGCCCGCCGTCAGCCGGGAGAGCTCGGCCAGGTGCGGCGGCACGGAAGCGACGCCATTGTTGTAGGCCGCCAGCCCGGTGCGGTCGCCGCCGGCGTAGCGCATCAGGGCGCGCTGGAAGTCGAGCATGCTGTCGCGCAGCATCTGAATTTCCCCCAGCGCGTCGATGGAGCGCCGGCCCGAGGCCAGCGCCACACCCAGCTCACGGAAGCTCACGCCGGAGTTCAGCCCAACCATGAGCAGCAGCTCCGCCGCGGCGATCAGGGCGATCCAGCGACGGAACTGGATGCCCGCACGGGCCAGCTCGCCGGACATCCGGTACAGCAGCGCCCCGCCCAGCACCAGCAGGCCCACCGCCGTGTGTACGGCCACCCGCAGCTGCAGGCCCCAGCCAAAACTGACTTCGGCATCGATGAAGCCAGCCACCAGCGCTATGACCGCCGACAGCACCACCGCACAGGCGGCGGAAGCGGCCAGGGCCAGCGGCAACCGGTGGGCGCGGGGCCGGCAGGCCAGCCCGAGTACGAGACCGCACAGCACGAAACTCACGGCGGTCACGGGCGACATCCGACCCGGCTGGTCGCCGGCCACGACGGAATAGGGCTGGAAAAAGAGGCGGTCGATGTACAGGTCCACCCCCGTCACGATCTCGGCCACGGTCAGCCCCGCCAGCAAAGTCACGAACGTTCCCAGCGCAAGGGCGGTCTGTTTCCAGTGGCGGGCCAGGGCCACCAGGGCGGCACCGCAGCAAAGGAAGATCACCGCCGTATTGTACTGCATCGGCACCCGGCCGGACATGACCTGCAGCCACGAGCTGAGGTGCGCCCGCCAGCCGATGATGACGACCAGTCCCAACACCAGCAAAGCCAGCCCGGCCACCATGGCGATCCGGCCCTGGCGGCGGTCTGCCAGGCCGGGATCAACGTCGTTTTGAATCATGGGCAAGCCGTCTGGGTGAATATCGGCGGTTCGGTCGGCAATGTTAAGGGCGTGGCCACGCTTTTCTAGCGGCTGCCGGCGCCCGCCGTCATCCCCGAAATTGCCCGGCCACCGCCCGACTGGATGCGGGGAAACGGCAAGATCTTCGACCTGATTCCCATGGACGACGGTCGCCTCACACCGCCCCGGCTGGTCCACTTTTTCGAATCCCACTCGGCATTTTCCCTAATACTGGCTAGGCAAGTGGAAATATCCCTTCGATTCCCCTTGCCGTGATCAGCCCCAAGGCGTCAGAAAGACGGAACATGTCTGGCACTTTTTACTTCTGGCTTGCCGTTGGCTTCATCGCGGCGGTCATCTGGTCGTCGTTTTTTGAGTGGACGCTGCACCGTTTCATCATGCATCGGCCGCTGGGGAAATTCGATTATCCCTTCAAATCCCATGCTTTGGTGCATCACCAGATCTTCAAGGCGGATGAGAGCTACCACCTGATCGAGGAGAAGGACAAATGGACCATCCCGATGGCGTGGTGGAACGGCCCCGTGCTCGTGCTCCTGTGCCAGTCGCCCTTCGCCCTGATTGCCTGGCTGAGCGGCCATTGGGCGATTTACGGCGGGGCGGCCATCGCCACCACCGGCTATTTCGCGACCTACGAATATCTCCACTGGTGCATGCACCTGCCCCGCCAGCGCTCGCTGGAGCGGTCCGGCATCTTCTTCCGCCTCAACGGCCACCACATCCTGCACCACCGCTACATGCACAAGAATTTCAACGTGGTGCTGCCGCTGGCCGACCTGTGCACGGGCACGCTGATCGTGCGGTCCAAGATCGCCTTTGCTCAGCCTAAGGGCCCGTCTGTGCCCAATCTTCAGCCCCCCACGGAGAAGGTTCCCGCAATCCGGCGCATGCTCCGCTTCGTTGCGCTCTGCGTCACCGGAGTCCGCTGAACCCCGGCCGGTCCGGTTTTCGGCTCACTGGGCCGCCGGTTCCGCGAAGTCGTCCTTGCCGACGGTGATGAACTGACCGTCGCGGGTGCGGATGAAGGCGCGTTCGCCCAGGTCACTCCGCTTGCCCAGAAACACCCGGCCATCCTTGAGCCGGAGGAGGTCCGGCTGACGGTTCAGCACCGGATTGTCGTTCGTCTTCCACGCGGCGGGGATCACCTTCCGTCCCTCGCACAGGTCGCAGGTCACTTTGGCCTTGCCCCCGCAGGTCGGGCATGGGAGATGGCCGGTGCCGTTGCAGACTTTGCATTTTCCCAACCGGTCCACCTGCCCGTTGCGCACGACGAACACCTCGCCGATGTGGGCCTGACTGACGTATTGGACTCCTCTGGGCAGGGGAATCACATGCCAGAGCTGATCCGCCGGATAGCCCTCGACCACAGCATGCTCCCACTTGCTGGAGCGCTTCAGGCAGGGACCGGGGCATTCCACAAAGCCATAACTGCAACCGGTGTGATGGCACATCATCTGGCCTGTGCCCGAGCATTGAAAGCACAGCCGCTGGTCGGCAGCGGGCACGGGCGGTCCGGCCGGTTTGGCGTCCACCGGCGTTGCCAAACTCGCTGATTCCGCCACCGGCTCCGGCGCGTCGGCAGTCTTCGCAGCGGCGGCCGGCTCCGACGCTTTCGCGGGCGTCTGGGGTTTCTTCTCCGAGCAACCAACCAGCCCGAAGCCGAGCCAGGCCATGGCCAACAGCCCAACCGCCCGGCGTTTCATCGTCCGCCTGAGTGGTGGTCGCCCAAATATGTTCATGCTCAAATGTCCAGGATCCCAGGTCCAAGGTCCCGGCTCTCACGCGCCGAAACTCCAGACCCAAAACCCCAGATCCCAGACCCCGTCTTCACGCCGCCTGGAAAGCGGCACCTGGCCCGGTGCCGCCGGCGAGGTTCACCTTGCGCGCGTTCGCCGTGAGGTGGCTCAGGATCTTGAACAGCGTCTCCGCGTCGTCAGGCTGGCCGATGGCTGCGGCCAGCGCGTCGGCGGTGAAGCTCTGTGACGGATTGGCCACGAGGTGCGCGACCGCCTTGCCCTGCAAGGCGAGCACGCTGGCAGCGGCCTTCTTGCCCGCCTCCACGCCCGGCTGATGATAGGCGTTGATGTTGATGAGCGACGCGTAGAAGCCAACCGCGCGCTCAAACAGCGCGATGAGCGAGCCCACCGTGAAGGCGCCCGCATCGCGCACCGTGAAGGTGATGCTCTGGCGGCCGTTCTCGTAGAGGGCCGTACGCGTGCCGAGGTAGAAGCCGCTGAGGAAGTCGCCGCTGGTCGCGCCCGGCTCGACCTCCGGGCTCGCGCCCGTGCGGTCCTGCAGCACCTCGATGAACACCACGAAGAAGTTCAGCACGCCCTCGCGGAGCTGCTGCACGTAGGCGTGCTGGTCGGTCGAGCCCTTGTTGCCATACACGCTGATGCCCGCGTTCACGATCTTGCCGTCGAGGTCCAGCTCCTTGCCGAGCGATTCCATGAGGAGCTGCTGGAGGTACTTCGAGAAGAGTTCGAGTCGGTCCTTGTAGGGCAGCACGACCATGTCCTTCGCGCCGCGGCCTTCGCCGAGGAAGTACCACAGGAGCGCGAGCTGCGCGGCAGGGTTTTGCTTCGTGTTCGGCACGCGCGTGATGTCGTCCGTCGCCTTCGCACCATCGAGCAGGGCTTGGATGTCGAGACCCTGAAGCGCGGCCGGCAGCAGGCCCACGGCGCTCAGTTCGCTCGTGCGGCCGCCGACCCAGTCCCACATAGGGAAGGATTTCAGCCAGCCGCCGGCGGTCGCGACCTTATGGAGCGCGCTGCCCAAGCCCGTGACCGCCACCGCGTGCTTCGCGAAATCGAGCCCGGCCCGCTCATAGGCCGCCTTGGCCTCCAGCATACCGTTACGCGTCTCGGCCGTGCCGCCGGATTTGCTGATGACCACCGCGATGGTCCCATCCAGCTCACCGGCGAGTTCTGCAAGCACCTTGTCCATGCCGTCCGGATCGGTGTTGTCGAAAAAGAAGGGTTTTAGTTTGTCGGTCGCGGGCTGACCGAGCGCCTTGGCCACGAACTGCGGCCCGAGCGCGCTGCCGCCAATGCCGATGACGAGCACGTTCTTGAAGGGACCCTTCGCACCCTTGATGGCGCCGGAATGCACAGCGGCGGCGAAGGCCTTGATGTCGGCGAGCGTCTGCGTGATCTCGTCGGCGATGGTCTGCGTCGGCGCGAGCTTCGGGTTGCGGAGCCAGTAGTGGCCGACCATGCGTTTCTCGTCGGGATTGGCGATGCCGCCCTTCTCCAGCTCCGCCATGGCGATGTAGGCGCGCTGCATCGGGCGCTCCATGGTGGCGAAGAAATTGTCGGGGAAGTTCACCCGGCTGATGTCCATCGCGAGCCCGAGGGTGGGATACTCGGTGTAGAACTGCCGGAAGCGGGACCAGAGAGCGGCCTTGGAAGGTGTCATGGCGGCGGCAGGCTACCGCCGGCAGCCGTGGTGCAAAGGCGGAAGTTTGAGGTGCTCACCACTGCCCAACCCGACGGAGAACATATTCCATCGGGCCGTTGGCAAAACGCCGCCGCCACGCGATTGAAACCACGACGGCCAGCGAGAAAAACGCCAGCGCCGTGAGCAGCGCCCGCAGGTGCGAGGTCCGGGTCCAGCCCAGGACAATCACCCCGCCCAGGCCGAGGAGGATATGGGCGACATACCAGGTGAAGGCCATGCGGCCGGTCGCAACCAGGGCCCGCACCGGCCAACGGTCACGCCAGCGTCTCGCCACCAGTGTGCACGCGCCGATAACCACCAGGGCAAAACCCGTTGCGTTCAGCAGGAACAGCGGCAATGGCGGCATGGATTGCAGGCCGAAAAGGGCCGTGGCCTCCTCGCGATCGACGCCCGGTTGCGGAGGGGTGCCAAACCAGTGCAGCAGCAGCTTGGAAACGACCGCGCTGGAAACCAGCAGGACCGCACCCCAGAGCATGGACCGGCGTGGAACCGCCTCCGTGGACCAGTCGAGCCGCCCCAGCCAGATTCCGAGCAGCAGCAATCCGGTCCAAGGAAACACGGAACGAAAACCATCAAAGAACAGGTTCCGCCACAACCCAGACACGGTCCACAGCCCGTGATACGTCATGGTGTTCCAGTCCCAGTTGCGGCCGTAATCCAGCGCGAAAAACAGGACACCAAACGTCAGCACAAAACCCAGCGCCGCCAGCAGCACGGCGCGGGAACACCGCCAGACCAGCCAGGGTGCCAGCAGCAACGACACGCCATAAACCCGGAGGATGTCCCCCTCCCAAATCGTGAGGTTGAGAAAGCCCAGCATCAGAAGCAGCAGGCCGCGCCGCCGCAAGATCGCCGCCATCGTGTTACGGTCCGGAGCCCCGGCGGTACCGTCGGCCTTCCGCGCCATGAAGGTCACCCCCATGCCGGCCAGAATGACAAAGGTCGCGGCGGCCCGGCCATCCAGCAGCGCCAGCAGAAAATCGCTCCAGCGCTCGGGAGGCATCCCGTCGGTCATCACCAACATGAAATGAACCACCATCATCCCCAGGATCGCGAGCGCCCGGGCGACATCGGGCCCGTCGAGGCGGATCGACCGGGTTGGCGTGACAGTGTGGTTCATTGGTTGCGTGAGCTGGCCCGGGCACGCCCAAAGAACAGCATTCCACCCGCCAAGGTTGGCCGAGTGCGCTATTTGACCAGCAGATTGACGTGGTTCTGTTCCAGCGTCACTCCCTCGTTCAGTTCCAGCTGGGCCACGGCGAGCCGGTAATCCACGCGCGCACGGATCTCGGCCGCCCGGCTCTCCCAGAGCTTCTGCTGGTACTGCAACACGAAGAAGGCCGAGTTGGCCCCTTCCGCCAGCTTCATCTGCTGCCCCTTCAGGGCCAGCTCCGCGTATTCGCGCGCCTTCTTGGCGGATTCCGTACGGCGGTAGGCGGCCTGAACCTGGCTCAGCGAATCGTCCACCTGGATCAGGATGTTTTGCTCCGTCTTCTTCAGCAGCAACGCCGACTGTTCCCGGGCCACCTTGCCCGCCTTGTAGCTGTTGCGCGCGGCCTGATTCCCACCCAGCGGGATGCTGAGGACCACGCCGAACCCGTATTGGGGTTTCGTGCGGTCGCGTATGTCCGCCAGCGACGCCTCGGTAGTGTTTTCCTGGCTTTGCAGGCCGTATCCGCCCACCAGATCCAGGCTCGGGAACAGCTGGTTGAATTGGAAGCGGACCTGGATGCCCTGTTTTTCCAGCTCCAGTCGCAGTTCGGCAAGGTCGGGACGGTGCTCCAGCGCGGATCGCCAGCTCTCGTGCCGGTCATACGTGTACGGAACCGCCGGCGAATCCTCCGCCGCATCAATCAGGTCATCGGGCGAGCTGTGGTAGTCGGCCGAGATCAGGCTTTTGAGCGCATGGCGCTGTTTCTCGAGCAGCTGCTGCGAGGACACCAGCGCGGTCCGCACCGACTCCTCCTGTGCCTGGACCTGCGGCAGGTCGACCGCCGCCGAACTTCCGATCTCGATCTGGTGCCGGGTGGTGACGGCCAACTGATCGACCAGGTTCAGGGCCTGTTCCTGAACCTCCACCTGCTCCTTCAGATAAATGAGCTCATAATAGGCCTGCTGGATGCTGTAGATCAGGTTCATCACCCGCGCGCGCATAGCCAGCTCGGAGATTTTGAGGTCCTTCTGCCGGAGCAGGATGGTCTGGCGGTACTTGTCAATCCACAGGTTCCTCAGCAGGGGCTGCTGGAGGGTGATGGCGGCCGACGACACGTACTGGTTGGTGTTCCGGATTCCGTCCGGTGGATAGAGGAAGATAAAGCCGGGGAGCGCATTGAAGTCCGTGAGCTCATGCAGACGGCTCGAAGTCGCCTGGATGCCGTACTGCAGCCCGGTGGGCAACACCCCGGAGAGTCCCATGCCGACCGAATCGGTCGTCACTTCATAGGGGGAATCGAGCCCGGTCTTTTTGGGATCGACGCCGCCCGGGACCGTGAGGAGCTGCTCTCCGGCCTGGAAATTGAAGACCGGCTCGTACGCCCCGTTCGCCCCGGACAGGTTGTACCGGGCAATCTCGGGATTTAACCGCTCGATGCGGAGGTCGTAGTTGTTCTTGAGACCGAGCTGGATGCAATCGGCCAGAGTGAGCGGGCGGGCCGGAACATCATTTGTGCCCGCGGCCACGGTGAAGGCTGCCAGAATGAAACAAATCGCAAATCGCATACACAATCTACCCGAACCCGTCCCACCCCCTTTGAAACCGGGGCATGCTCCGCCGCGTTTCGGACCTTGAGCTGAAACTGATTCAACCCGGACCGATGACTTTTGGGCGGTGGTCGTGGCGGATGTTCAAAGCAATTTACGGGCCTAAGCAATGCATTTAATCCACAAATACGGGGGATTTCTGCGTTTTTGGGGCCGCCGCTCGAAAGCTGGTCGGTAAAGCCGGGCGCTTCCCCGTCCGGGGAAAAATCTCCCTGGGACCACCATTGTCGCACCGTGGGGTGAAGGATCGCCGCATGACAACCAGTTTGAGTCGCTCTCCGGGCAATGAATCGGCCGCCAACAGACCGGGATCGCGCACCAGCGCGGTACCCGCGCTCACCGCCGAAGTGCCAAGGTTGACAGACCGCCTTGGCCTCCTAGCCTCGCCCCTCGTTACCGCATCCTTTCCTATGGCCGCCAAATCTTCCGACCCCAAGCCCACCACCGAAGTCGCCGAAACCGGCAAGCTCTCGGCCGCCAAGTCGCGCGACCTCGAGGCCGCCATTTCCTCCATCACCAAGTCGTTTGGCGATGGCGCCATCATGCGGCTCGGCGCGGCCAATTCGCACCGCCTGATCGAGGTCATTCCCACCGGTGCGCTGGCGGTGGACATCGCGCTGGGTGTCGGCGGCGTGCCGCGCGGACGCATCATCGAAATCTACGGCCCCGAATCCTCCGGCAAGACCACGATGATGCTCCACCTCATCGCCAACGCCCAGAAGGCCGGCGGCGTCGCGGCCTTCATCGACGCGGAGCACGCCCTCGACCCGGGCTATGCGCGAAAGCTCGGCGTGGACCTCGACAACCTGCTCGTGTCCCAGCCCGATTCCGGCGAGGAAGCCCTCACCATCTGCGAGACCCTCGCCCGCTCCAACGCGCTCGACATCATCGTCATCGACTCCGTCGCCGCGCTCGTGCCGAAGGCCGAACTCGAGGGCGAGATGGGCATGGCCACCATGGGCATGCAGGCCCGCCTCATGTCGCAGGCGTTGCGCAAGCTCACCGCCATCCTCAGCCGCGCCAAGACGACCTGCCTCTTCACCAACCAGCTCCGCGAGAAGGTCGGCGTGATGTTCGGCAGCCCCGAGACGACCCCCGGCGGCAAGGCGCTGAAGTTCTACGCCAGCGTGCGCATTGACATCCGCCGCAAGGACACCCTCAAGGACGCCGCAGGCAACGCGACCGGCAACCACGTGAAGATCAAGATCGTGAAGAACAAGGTCGCGCCGCCCTTCTGCGAGGCCGAGTTCGACATCATCTATAACCACGGCGTGGACAAGGAAGGCAGCGTGATCGACGTGGGCATCGAGAACGGCGTGGTGGAAAAGAAGGGCGCGTGGCTGCAGTTCGCCGGCGAACTGATCGGCCAGGGCAAGGAAGCCGCCCGCAAGACGCTCGCCGAAAAGCCCGAGCTGATGAAGAAGATCACCGACACCATCATGGCCAAACGCGCCGCCGCCGCCGAGCCGGAGACCAAGTCTGAAGCGAAGGCCGAGTCGAAAGCCGAAGCCAAGGCCAAGGGCTGAGTGCCTTTTGGGCTGAAGGCTCCGGTGGACGAGAGGCCGGTTGGGAAGAACATCTTTTTTGTCGGTAACTCCGGCCACCGTCGGGTTGGCCGGCACCCGCACCAGAGTAGGGTTGGCCTCTCAGCTGCGGGGCGATGCAACCTCATCCGCGCTGAGGGTTGACGAATGAAAAAGGTGTTTCTGGCGGTCTTCGGAATGTTGCTGCTGCTCGGGCTGGTACTCCTGATGCAACGTGACGAGCGGGGGCCCGCCATTGATGCGCCTGCCTACCGTACCTTCCTGAGTCCGGGCGACGGGGGGTTCAAGGTGACGGTGCAGTGGCGCCACACTCCGTGGTCCTGGCTTACTGATCGGCTCGTCATGGGTTTTCCCGGCTCGGCCAGCGACCGGCCGGCGATGGTGTATCTGTACGACACTCGCTCCGGCAAAATACTGCACCACGCACCGGCCGAAATGCTGCAAATGGTGGATAAGGTATTTTGGTCATCTAATCGGGTAGAGGTTATGTTGCTCGTCGAGTGGGAATTGCCTCCGTAACCGATGGCAATGCTTTCCCGGAAATGCCGGTGCCCCGCGTTGAGGGGGGAAAAAACGGCCCGTGGCGTGAGCCATGGGCCTTGCGATAACGATTGCTACCGAGGGTTTGCAAGGCCAAGGGCCGAAGCTGGCTCAGTCGGCCAGGCGCGACTGAAGCACGAGGTAAAGGTCGCTCGGATCCTTGCCGACCGACCAAGGCGCGCGGCTGATGAGCAACTGTCCGCCCGTGCCCAGCCATTCGCCATGGAACGGATACTTGTCCACCGAGATATCCGACAGGTAGGAGGGTTCGTGCCCGGCCGTCTGCACGGCGTCCACGGCTTCCTTTTTCCCGACGTTCTTGCTCTTCCGCCCGAACAGGCCGCCCAGATTGGCACCCCCGCCGGTGCTGACAAAGCCATCCTCGTCCTCCTCGACCTTCGTGTAAGCGACACCGGGTACCGCGTGGAGGAGGGTGAAGCCGCGGGCGGCAAACTTCTCCCACTCGCCCAGGAGCGTAACGGAGCCTGACCATGAGCCTTCCCAGGCCAGACCGACGAGGCGCGGCGCAACGGCCGTGGCCGGTGGGACCACCCACACTTGCGTATGGATCTCAAGGCCGAAGACCTGGTTGGTCGGAGTGCCGCCATCATCGTTCAGGATAAATGCCGGCCGGCCTTCGGTGATGAGGAACTCGGCCTGGGCTGTCGGTCTGCACGCGACTTCGCGCCGGGCGTGGCAAAGCACTTCCAAGGTGCCGCTGCTGCGGAGCGTCTGCGCGAGTTCCGGCAGCGTCCGGCAGGCAATGACCTTCTCGGGCGGCAATGAGACCTTTTTCGTCGGCCGATGGCGCATGAGGGTGGCCACGACGACGACATTGACGGGCGCGCTCGTCGAGTCGGCGAGCACGGGAGTGGCTGGCACGCCGTTGGTCAGGACCAGCACCTGCCCGACCGGCGGATCGGCCAACGCGACCGCCCCACCCAGCAGGAGCCCGGCTACGGCGGCCCGTGTCCTCATGGGCGCAGCCTGGGCGTGAGCAGGAAGAAGATGATCTGCGGCTCCTTCACGCCCGCCTCGGCGGCGGTGGTGCTGACGATGAGCTGCCCGCTGCGGCAGGCGCGGCTCCCGGTGAACGACACGGTCTTGAGCACGGGCAGCTCGTAGATGGAGCTGTCCGAATTGCCGTTCTTGAACAGTTCGGCGACGGTGAGACCGATGTCGGCCCCGCCCTTGACCACGCCGCCCGTCTGTCCCAGGACCTCGCTGGCGCTCTGGGCCACGCTCGCGGTCTTGCCCAGGAACTGAAACGTGTTCTGCATCCCGCTGCGGCGGTCCATCAGGTCGGGCGACCAGTTCAGGCTGCCCTCCCACGCGAGCACAAAGCTGTCATCGGCTGCGGGCCGCACCGTGACCTGCAGCGTCAGCCCATACACCGCAGCCGGCGGCACCGGTGCGCCGGGCTTGCCAATCAGGATGATCGGCCGGGTTTCTGTGGCGTCGAACCGGGCGAGGCTCTTCGGTTCCAGCACCACGTCACGCGTGCCGCGATAGACCACGTCCACGCTCCGGCCCAGGCCCCGCAGCGTATCGACGATGTTGGAGGCCGCGCCCTCCAGCTTGAAGTCCTGCAGCACCTGGTCCTTGGAGTCCGGCTTGAAGCGGATCACGGTGAGTTCGAGCGCGAGGTTCGGCGGGGTCACGTTCGCTGCGTTCGTCACGCTCGTCACGCTCGGCGCATTCGTGGCGTCGGCCGCGACACTCACGGGGACAGCCAGCAGGGCCACGAGCCCAAGCAGCAGAAAGGTCTTCAATGGATGGGCGGATCAGGGGTTCAGAACTTCCAGCCCGTGCCGAACTGCGCATGGGCGGACTGGTAGCCGGGCCCGAAGTCCATGTAGGTGCCGAGCATCATGTAGCCCTTGCGCTTCTGCCCGCGGTAGCCCACGCCCGCGCCCACCGTGGTGAAGCGCGAGGCATAGGCGGCCTCCACGAACTGGCTCCTGATGACTTTGTGTGGGTGAGTTGGAGGGACTTCGACCGCCCGGCGGCGCGAGCTGGGGCTCGCAGCCCGCCGCCGGGCTCGTTTATCCGGCGGGCTGGGCGATGGTGACGGCCGCCTCGGCCGGTGCTATCC
>CAIVQH010000032.1 GCA_903907995.1 uncultured Verrucomicrobiota bacterium
CGGCCTTTGCGGGTCAGTTCGGTGAGCTGGTCGCGTTCCGCCCCGGTCAGCGTCACTCGGTATCGATTGGCCATGCCCCGAGCAAACCCCCGCCACTCGGCCGAAGCAATGCGAAATAAAATGTGTTACACGATACTAGGAGCTGCCGCCTCGTTCGGGCGGCCTGACAGTATTCCGATTCGTTTTGCGCGCGGGCATGCGCAGCCTGTCTTTCCGCTGGCAGGATTATCCTCCTTGAACACGACGGCGTTCCCGTAGGTGGCTAATCAAAGCAGCTCGGCGAACCCTTCCACGCTCATTCCCGCCTGCTCAATCAGGCCTTTGAGCGTGCCGGGCTTGATGGGTTTGTGCTGCGGCACCACCACTGTGCGGGAGTCTTTGCGCATGATGAGATGGGAACCGGTCTGCCGCACCGTTTCGAATCCGGCGCGACGCAGGGCGCGTACGGCTTCGGGGCCGTTCACGTCGCGCGGGATCTTCATGCCAGGACCAGCGCGGGGTCTTCGACGAAGTGCAGGCGGACGCGTTTGGGATGCTTACCGGGATCGAAATAGCCCATCACCGCGTCGGTGACCATGCGGTTGAGTTCTTCCAACGTGTCGCCTTGCGTGGTGATGCCGCCGCGTCCCGCGTCATCCCAACGCGCCACATAACCGCCGGTTTCGTGGCAGGGCGTGACTTGAAAGAGGATTTCCTTCATGGGCGCAAATATATGATGGGTCCACCCGGTTCAGGCAATGGACAGATTTATTCCCACTCGATCGTGCCGGGTGGTTTGCTGGTGAGATCCAGCACCACGCGGTTTAGTCCACGCACCTCGTTTGTGATGCGCAGCGAAATCTTTTCCAGCAGGTCGTAGGGCACCCGCACCCAGTCGGCGGTCATGCCGTCCTGGGACTCCACCGCGCGGATCGCGATGGTCCAGTCGTAGGTGCGCTCGTCACCCTGCACACCCACGCTGCGCACGGGCAGCAGCACGGCGAAGGTCTGCCACGTCTTGTAGTACAGGTCGGCCGCCTTCATCTCCTCGACCACGATGGCGTCGGCGCGGCGCAGGATACGCAGCTTATCCTCCGTGATGTCGCCGAGGCAGCGCACCGCGAGGCCGGGCCCGGGGAAGGGCTGGCGGAAGACGATCTCCTTGGGCAGGCCGAGTTCGAGGCCGAGCTGCCGGACCTCGTCCTTGAAGAGGCACTTCAGCGGCTCGACGAGGGCAAACTTCATGTTCTTCGGCAGGCCGCCCACGTTGTGGTGGCTCTTGATCATGTGGGCCGGGTTGCCGCCGATGGGCACCGACTCGATCACGTCCGGATAAAGCGTGCCCTGCGCGAGGAACTTCGCCTTGCCGGCCTTCTTTGTGGCCGCCTGGAACACGTCGATGAACGCCTTGCCGATGACCTTGCGCTTGGTCTCCGGATCAGTGACGCCCTTGAGCTTCTTCAGGAAGAGCGCCGTCGCATCCTCGTACTGCAGGCGGATCTTGAAGTGCTTCCCAAAGACCTCCTGCACCACCTCGGCCTCCCGGGCGCGCAGCAGGCCGTTGTTCACGAAGATGCACGTGAGCTGGTCGCCAATGGCCTTGTGCAGCAGGGCCGCCGCGACGCTCGAATCCACGCCGCCAGACAGGCCGAGGATCACGTGATCCCTGCCGACCTGCTTGCGGATGTCCGCGACCGCCTGGTCGAGGTAGTTGTGCATCGTCCACGAGCGACCGCAGCCGCAGATGCCGTGGATGAAATTGTTGAGGATGTCCTTCCCGCGCGGCGTGTGGACGACCTCGGGATGGAACTGGATGCCGTAAAGGCGGCGCGCGCGGTCCTCGATGCCGGCGAATTCCGAGTTGTCCGTCGTGGCGACCGTCTTGAAGCCCTTCGGCATCTTCGTGAGCTTGTCGCCGTGGCTGTTCCAGACCTGGAGCGACTTGGGCAGCTTCTTGAACAGCGCGCAGGTGCCATCGCGGATGGTGAGCGCCGCCTTACCGTACTCCCGGCGCTGGCCTTTCTCCACCTTGCCGCCGAGGAAGTGCGCGAAGAGCTGCACGCCGTAGCAGATGCCGAGCACCGGGATGCCGAGGTTGAAGATGGCCTTGTCGGGCAGGGGCGCGTCGGGCGCGTACACGCTGCTCGGCCCGCCGGACAGGATGATCCCTTTGGGATTGAGCTTGGCGATTTCCGCCGCCGGCGTGTCAAAGCGCAGGATGGTGGAATAGACGTTCGCCTCGCGCACGCGGCGGGCGATGACCTGGGTGTACTGGCTGCCGAAGTCGAGGATGACGATTTGTTCGTTCATGGCGGAGCTTCCAAAGCACAGGTTATCGGGCCGAAGCCGGGGGTCTGGCGAGTGAAAACTTGGAAGACGGACCCCTAGCCTGCGGCGAGGAAGCAGGTCGGGCGCAATCGCGCCCGAATCGTCCCCTGCGGCTCGACAGCACCCGCCTCGCGGGCGTAAGTATTGGCCCTTCAGATGTCCCGCGCCGCCAAAGCTGACCCCCTACCGCTGACGGATCCGGCGGCCTTCATCGCCCGCTGGGCCTCCTCGGGTGCGGCGGAGCGGGCGAATTACCAGCTCTTCCTTTCCGAGCTGTGCGACCTGATCGGCGTGGCGCGGCCCGATCCCACCAAGCCCGACGACACTGACAACGCCTACGTCTTCGAGCGCAGCGTCACCTTTCACCACCAGGACGGCACCACCAGCACCGGACGCATCGACCTCTACAAGCGCGGCTGCTTCGTGCTGGAGGCCAAGCAGGGCGTCGAGAAGCGTGAGGCGGCCGAAGCGCTCGCCGAGGCCACGAAAGCGAAGGCCAAGGCCGCGAAGAAAGGCCACGCCCAGCGCGGCAGCGCGGCGTGGGATGAGGCCATGCTCAAGGCGCGTGGTCAGGCCGAGCAATACGCCCGCGCGTTGCCGGCCAGCGAGGGGCGTCCGCCGCTGCTCATCATCGTCGATGTCGGCCATAGCATCGAACTCTACTCCGAGTTCACCCGCACCGGCGGCACCTACGTTCCGTTTCCTGATCCGCAGAGCCACCGCATCCTGCTCGCCCGGCTGGGTGACGCGGCCGTGCGCGAGTCCCTGCGGCTCGCGTGGACCGACCCGCAGGCGCTCGATCCCACGCGCCGGAGCGCCCGCGTCACCCGTGAGATCGCCCAGAGCCTCGGGTTGCTTGCCGCTTCGCTGGAAAAGAGCGGCCACCGCGCGGAAGCCGTCGCCACCTTCCTCATGCGCGCGCTCTTCACGATGTTCGCGGAAGACGTCGAGCTGCTGCCGAAGGACAGCTTCATCAATCTGCTCCGGAGCCTCCACGGCCACACCGAGCAGTTCGTGCCGATGATCGAGGAACTGTGGGGGCGCATGAAGACCGGCGGCTTCTCCACCGTGCTCCGTGAAAAAGTGCGCCACTTCAATGGCGGCCTGTTCGAGAGTGCCACCGCGCTCCCGCTCACCGACGACCAGTTCGAGCTGCTCATCGAGGCGTCGCGCGCCGACTGGCGCGATGTCGAGCCCGCCATCTTCGGCACCCTGCTGGAGCGTGCGCTCAATCCCATCGAGCGCCACCGGCTCGGCGCGCACTACACCCCGCGCGCCTACGTCGAGCGCCTCGTCTTGCCCACCGTCGTCGAGCCGCTGCGCGCCGAGTGGGACGCCACCAAGGCCGCCGCCGTCACGCTCGACCGTCAGGGCAAAACTCAGGAAGCCGCCGCCGAAGTGCAGCGCTACCATCGCCGCCTCTGCGAAGTGCGCGTCCTCGACCCCGCGTGCGGCTCCGGCAATTTCCTTTACGTCACGCTGGAGCACCTCAAGCGCCTCGAAGGCGAGGTCCTTAACGCCCTCGACCGGCTCGGCCACGAGCAGGCCGCGCTGGAGATGGCCGGGTTCACTGTTGATCCGCACCAGCTTCTCGGACTGGAGGTGAACCCGCGTGCGGCCGCCATCGCCGAGCTGGTCCTGTGGATTGGCTACCTCCAGTGGCACTTCCGCACCCGGGGCCGCGTCGCCCCGCCCGAGCCCATCATCAAGAACTTCCACAACATCGAGTGCCGCGACGCCGTGCTCGCCTACGACCGCACCGAGCCCGTGCTCGACGCGCAGGGCCGGCCCGTCACGCGCTGGGATGGGCGGACTCTGAAAAAGCATCCCGTCACCGGCGAGGACGTGCCCGATGAAACCGCGCGCGTCCCGTTGCTGAGCTACGTAAATCCGCGCCCCGCCGAATGGCCGCAGGCGGATTTTATTGTTGGCAACCCGCCATACATCGGTGTGCGTCGGCTGCGGACTACGGTTAGTGACGATTATGTGAAGGCACTGGTGAAAGCATATCCAGAGGTTCCGGAGACGAGCGATTACGTTATGTATTGGTGAGAAAAGGCGGCGCTCGTCGTTGCTACGGGAGCCACGCGACGGTTCGGAGTCATCACGACCAATAGTATTGTTCAGTCGTATTCTCGCCGAATGCTGGAGCGGCATCTTGTTGATGAGGGAAAGGTGAAACTGGCATTCGCGGTGGCCGATCATCCGTGGGTCGACGCTGCCGACGGCGCGGCTGTTCGCGTCGCTATGACCGTCGGTTGCTCTGTAACGGAGAAGGTCGTGCCGACGCTTGGAGAAGCGGATGGTGACGGCGAGAGCGCCACCTTTACATACAAAGCTGTTGGACGCATCGGAACGTCGCTTGATGCGGTGTCAGTCCACGAGCAAATCACAGCGCTCGAAGCGAATCGCGACATATGCTTCCAAGGCGTCGTCCCTTCCGGCGATGGTTTCAAACTAGACGCCGATGAAGTTGTGAAACTGGGTTACAGCGATGACGCGCTACCTCCGGTACTTCGCCGCTACATCATCGGCAAGGATTTGGTGCAGCGGTTCGAGTGCCGATTCATCATCGATTTCTTCGGACTGTCGGATTCGCAAGCGATGGCGTCTTGGCCAGCGCTGTATCAGTGGGTCACAAATCGAGTCCGTGGAGAGCGTGAAGCGAAGCGCGGCGACACGAAGGACTCGCAAGAATATGCCGACAACTGGTGGATATTCGCAAAGACGCGCCCGACGATGCGTAAAGCGCTGAAAGGATTACGACGCTTCATCGTTACGCCCTATACCGCCAAGCATCGTCCGTTCGTTTTTGTTGACGGCGACACATTGCCCGATGCGATGGCGTACGCGATTGCCAGCGACGATGCATTCACGCTCGGCGTTCTTTCGAGTCGGACGCACTTGGTTTGGGCATTGAAGACAGGTGGTACGCTTGAGGATCGTCCGCGCTATAACAGCACTTCGACGTTCGCGCCGTTCCCATTCCCAATGGCGACCGAGGCTCAGCAAACGCGTATCCGCGACCTCGCCGAGCGCCTCGACACCCACCGCAAACGTCAGCAAGCCCAGCACCCGAAGCTGACGCTCACGGACTGTTACAACGTCCTCGAAAAACTCCGCGCCGGCACCCCGCTCATCGCGAAGGAACAGCTCACCCACGAGCACGGCCTTGTCTCCGTCCTCCGCCAGCTCCACGACGAGCTGGATGCCGCCGTCGCCGCCGCCTACGGCCTCCCGACCACCGCGAGCGACGAAGCCATCCTCACCCACCTCTGCGCGCTCAACGCCCAACGCGCCGCCGAGGAACGCGCCGGCATCATCCGCTGGCTGCGCCCCGCCTTTCAAAACCCCACGAGCACCGCGACGCAAACCAGCCTTGCCACCGGCGACGAGCCCGCCGCCGTGAAGCCCGCCGCCGCGAAGGCGAAGCCCGCCTGGCCCAAGGCGCTCGCCGCGCAGGTGCAGGCCGTGGAGGCGGCGCTCGCGGCCATGCCCGGCGCGGTCACATCCGCCGCGCTGGCGAAGACGTTCGCGCGCGCCCCGGAGGCGGCGGTGGCGGAGATATTAGACACCCTCGCCACCCTCGGCCGTGCCCGGCGCGAAGCCAAAGGCCGCTACTGCCGGTAGCCCAGCCGCCGATGGACCCGCTGCCCCAGCTAAGCCCGGCCGAGTTGAGACAACTCATGGTAAAGGCTCTCGGAGCGGTCGTAAGGGGGATGGAAAAGGAAACCCACACAGACCGGGCGGCCGGTCTGGCACAGGCCGCCTTCATCTGCGCCATGGCGAGAAGCTCGGAGCAATCGCCATCCTACGAACTCATCGGCTTTCTGGAGGGGACAAGTAAAATTGTGAGCCAACTGCTGGCCACGGCCGAAGGGTATCGCCGGTTCGCAGTCGAGAAAGGTGACGTCGCCGAAGCGTTGCGCTGGCGCCGCCTGCAATGCGATCTGGATTTCGGATTGGCGCGCGGTTTTGGCTGGCTCAATGGGTTGGTCGCGTATCGCGCGGGCGTGACGGAGTCTCAGGATCTGCTCATTGACGAGCTGATGCGGGCCAAAGGGCACACCACAGCAATGAGGGACCTGCTCCGGCGGTGGTGCGCACTGGCACCGGAGGAATTCGAGGTGGTCGAGGGCGAAGCCACCATGGGCGATTCCGCGGTGGCCTACCTGGCGTGGGAAACCATCGCGCAGACAGAGCATCTCGCTGAATTGGCCGAGCGCTACCCGGCGCAACTGCGGACGGTGGCCCGACAGGTCCCGAAATGGCCGGTATTGGTGTCCCAACGCGACCTCGCCCACGGACCCGCCTGCCGCAAGCTCCACGCGCTCCAACTGGGCCGTGATTATCCACTGGAAACGGGCGGCGGCACCCGGTTCCGACCGGCGAACCCGATGGGCCGCTATCTGACGGATTGGGTGGAACGGGTGCATTACTTCCGGATTGATCTGACCGCCTACCGGGAGGCGGCCGAACGCCAGCAGAATCCGGATGACGCCGCCGTCCGACGCTACTGGCAGGTGGAGGGCGAGAATCCGCCGACCGCCGAGATGGAGGCCGTGCTGCGCAGCCTGCCGGACCTGCCGCGACTCACCAAGGCCACGAGCGACGACTGGGCGAAACGCGCGCTGGTGCCGCTCATCATGCTCACCGATGCGAAGACCGAGGCGACCTGCACCGAGCCGGTGCTGAAGAAAATCTGGCAGCAGAAAGGCGTGAAGTCGGCGGCGACCTTCCGCTCCCGATTGCTCTCGAAGGTGGCGCAGACGCTGCGCCCGCTCGCCCGGAAAGCCTGAGCGCGGCTGAATCGGAGCCGTCGCGCCAACGAGCTAAAGACCCGCCGATACAGGAGCAGACTTACGTGAACAATCCGGGGTTTTCACGCAAACGGAAGTCTCGCAACCGAGGAGCACACGCCGTAGCTGAAGATGGCCATTTTGGTCGGCTGTGGTCGCCTCAACCCGCCCGCAGGTGCGGAACCGGAAACGAGGCGGTGCCGACGAATGGGTCATCATGAGAATGATCTCCGTCAGCTCTTCCGCCATCAGCGCCATTGGCTACGATGGCTCCATGCTCCGGGTCGTGTTCCGGCACGGCGGCACCTACGACCATCCCGGCGTGCCGGAATGGGTTTTCCGGGAGTTCCTCAAGGCGGACTCCCACGGACGCTATTACGTGTATCACATCCGCGGGAGGTACCGATGACCCGCACGGGCAAGATTGCACGGCTGCCGCACGCGGTGCGCGAGGAACTGAACCGCCGGCTGCGGGATGGCGAGCCGGGCGGCCCGCTGCTGGAATGGCTGAACGCGCACGAGGAGGTGGGGGAAGTGCTCCAGAATCACTTCGACGGGCAGCCGATCAACAAACAAAACCTTTCGGACTGGCGGCTGGGCGGGCACCGCGACTGGCTGCGCCACCAGGAAACCCGCGACCTGATGCGCCACCTCAGCGAGCAGGGGGACGAACTGCTGGAAGAAACCCGGGGCGAGGCGGTAAGCGACCGGTTGGCCGCCGTGCTGGCCACGGAGGTGGTCCGCACCGCCCAGACCGTGCTCGACGAAGTGACGGACCCGCCGGAGCGCTGGCGGCGAATCCGCGAGCTGCTGCGGGAACTTGCCGAACTGCGGAAGGACGATCACCGGGCGGCCCGGCTGAGGCTGGCCCGCGACGAGGCCATCCGTGAGGAGGAGGAACGCGAGCAGCAGGCGCACGACGCGGAAATCAAGCGGCTGAAGCACCAGGCCACCGCCCCGTTGTGGGCCGCCCTCAGGCTGCCAACACTGGCCGAGGTGTTTGGCGGCGGCGAGGCCGGCCGCAACGCCGCCGCCTTGATCCTGGAAGCGGAGAACGACCTGCCGACGGGTTTCTTCAGCCGGAAAACGCCGGAACCGGCAGCGACCCAGTCAAGCCCAGTCAAGCCTGGTCAAACCACTTTTCCGGGGAGCGAACCCGCTGCCGATGAAGTGGAAATCGGGAGCAGGGAGGGCGGGCGATGAGCAGGTACAAATCAGGCTGGCATCACAGCCCAACGCTTGAACCGAATATCAGAGGTGGCAATGCGGCCCCTAATTTCATATCTCCTTCCCACCTGACATGAAGATACTCCTTCGCCTGTGCCAGTCCCTCTTTCCGGTGCTGCTGACGCTGATGTCAGCTCGCGCTGCGGACACCAATACGGCGTCGGTTCCCCTGACCATTGCGGTCCTCGATTTCGAGGCGCGCGAGGAGCAGGGCCGGGAGTTTGGGAAAGAGGCCGCCGCCCTCATTGGCGCGAAACTTTCCGGCAATCCCGGGCTGTGGACCGTGGAGCGCGCCGAGCTGGACCGGCTGCTGCAGGAACAGGCGCTCGGGCTCAGCGGGTCCGTGTCGGCGGATACGGCGGCCAAGGTGGGCCAGCTTACCGGCGCCAAGGTGCTCGTGACCGGCCGTGCCTTCCGCGCCGGCAGCGAACTGATCCTGGTCGCCAAGATCATGGGCACCGAGACCAGCCGGGTTTACGGCGAGCTCGTGAAGGGCGCAAAGGATGCCCCGCTCAGCACCCTGGCCGACCAGCTGGCCGACAAGATTGCGGCCACGGCCATCGCGAAGACGGACGCCCTCGTCGCCCGCGTGCTGACCCGCGAGGACCGGCTGGCGGCCCTCAAAACGGCGCTCAAGGACGCCAAGCGCCCCTCCGCCTCGGTGAAGATTCCCGAGCGCCATTTCGGCAGCCCGACGATTGATCCGGCGGCGGAGACCGAGCTGTCGCTGCTGCTCCGGGACGTCGGCTGCGAGCTGCGTGACGACAAATCCGCCGCGCCCGCCGATCTGGAGTTCACGGGCGAGGCTTTTAGCGAACTGGCCGGCCATCATGGGCCGCTGGTGTCGTGCCGCGCCCGGGTCGAGCTGAAGGTGCGGGACCGGGCCACCGGAAAAATCCTTGTTGCGGACCGACAGACCAGTGTCGCCATCGATGTCAGCGAGCAGATCGCCGCCAAGAATGCACTGGCCCAGGCCGCTTCCGAACTCGCAAGCCGTGTGCTCCCGCAAGTCATCAAATGAGTGCGACCAAGCGGCTCCGGCGATTCTTCCTCGGACTGTCCACGCTGCTCGCGGGTGTCACGCTCAGCGCGGCACCGCTGCGGATCGCGCTGAATCCGTTTACCTGTGACGATGTTTCGCACCGCAGCGCGCTGGCGGCGGCGGATTTTACGGCCGCGCTCCAGGCGCAGCTCGCCGGCGACGCGGCCGTGCAATGGGTCGAGCGCGCGGAACTGGCCAAGGTGGAACAGGAGCTGAAGCTCGGCGCCCTCGGCCTGGTGGCCCGCGGTGACGCCGCCCGGGCGGGCCGCATTGCCGGCGCGGATTGGGCGGTGTATGGCCGTTTCACGACGAATGCGCCCGGCACCGGCCGCACGCTCGCGCTGGAACTGGTGGATCTGGCCCATGCCGAACCGATGGGCGAGACGAACCTGCCCTTCGCCTCGCCGCCCACGGGGCCCCTGCGTTTCACCGCCGACTCGGCCACGGCCGTCGCCTCGGCGCTCACAGACTGGCTGCGGCAGGAGCGCGAGGCCGCCCTCGCCCGGGCCGGTCAGATGCGCGTGGCGATCCTGCCGGTGATCATTGACTTCGGCTTCGGCACGACGACGTCCGATCTCGCCGCCGGGCTCGCCGGAGCCTTGGCCACGACCGCGACGAATGTCCCCCTCCACGTCGTTCGCTTCACGCGCGCCGGGCGGGCGGTGGATGAGGCTGATATGGCGCTCACCGGCCTTGCGGAGGCCGATCACGACGCCTGGCTCAAGGTGGCCGACTGGTATGTGTGGGGGTCGGTGACCACCCGGGAATATCCGTGGTACGATCAGGCGGCCCGGGTCATGCATAAGGACCAGATTTTTACCACTGAACTGTCCGTGTGGGATGGCCGGGGCCAGCCACTGGTGCTGACCAACGGCCCGGTGACCAATCTTCCGCCGGCGGAGCTGCCCGCCCTGTTCGCCGCGCGTGTGGCCCCGCTGCTGACCGCCCACCCGACGCAGCCGCCCGATGACTCGGTGCGCCGCGCCGTCGCGCAGGCCATGCGCCGGCAGGGGGAATCCCTGCTCGCGCGCAATGGCCTCTGGCTGACCACCCCCGAGACCCAGGCGGCCTGGTTCCGCGCGGTTGCCGCCTTCGAACTCGGCAGTTTTTTTTGACCCGGGTGATGCCGCCGTCCGCGAGCTGTGGGTGCGCACGCGCTATGCCCCCACGGTTGCGGAGATGAGCCGCAGCCGGTTCCGGTTCGGACGTGCCGCCCTGGCGGCGTGGGGACGCCACGTGGAGCGGTTTGGCCTCGAGACCACCGTCACCAACCTCAAGCCGTTCGGCCCGCCGGTGCGGTCGGTTGCCGAGTGGTACGTGGCCAGTGCCGCGACCCTCTACAGCGCCGTGGTGGATGAGGAACGCGACGACCGGCCGCGGGACGTGGGAGCGACGGAGCTGGCAACCTGGAACGCCGAGGTTGCCCGCGAGCTGGCCGTGCGCTGGCTCGCGCTGGGGGACCGGCCCGAGGTGGCCCAGTTCACTCACGATATCATCGCCTATGTTCCCCCGGCGAACTTTGAGGCCTCACCTGTGGCTTTTGCCGCCGAACGGCTGCGGGCTTTGCGCATCGCCTGGCAGAAAGCTCCGCCGCCTCCGCCGAGACCCTTCCCGAGTCCGATTCTCGGCGTGGACCGTGCGGCCATCATCCGGCTGTGTCAGGATGCCGGTGAACCTTCGGTTGCGGAGCAGCTCTTCGCCCTCCAGACCGCCGCGGCGTCCGCGCCGGCCGCTCCGACCGCTGTGCCGACGGGCGTGAACACGGGCGCGAATGCCGTCCCGGTGCCGCTTCCGCGGGCGGAAATTCTCGACGAGCCCGGGGACGGCGGGGACGCCACCGCCCGCGAGGCCTGGTTCGACGGTGGCCAGATCAGCTATGCCCTGCCGCTGGCCGAGCCCGAGCCGGAGTACCTCCCGTTCCCCGCTTCGAAGCTGGAACGGGTGAGTGCGTTGGCGGTAGTGGACGACCAGCCCTGGTTCCTCGCCACGGGAGCGGAGGAGGTTGCCGTCGCGGCCACGGACGCCCAGCTGAACCGCGACGTGAAGGCCCCGACCGCCACCTTTACACGCCTGTGGACCGTCAGGTCTGCGGCCGAGGGTTTGCGGGCGGAGCGTGTTCCGGGGACGGTGGGGACCAATGATTTTTATACGCTGAGCCGGAGCGACGAACACGGCCTCCACCTCCGGGACAACCACGGTGTGGCTGGTTTTTTCCTCCCGCGAGATCAGTCGTGGCGCCTCCTGCCCCAGGCCCTGCCTCCGACGCCGCCCACGATCCTGACCAATGTGCATGTTTCCCCCGACCTGTTTCAGGAAGTCCCGGGTGGCTGGTGGGTCGGCGGGACCAGCGGCCTGGCCTGGTGCTCCACCAATGGCTCTGCCTGGGATGACTTCTATGAGCCTTCCTTGGGGGTTTCCACTTCACAGTGGGGCCCCATGCCGCGGGGAGTGCGCAAGCCGCGGCGCGACGACCGCCAGACGCTTCATCTCCTCCACGACCTTGCCGAGCGGCTGCAGCGTCGCGAACACGCGCCCCGTCAACCCGGACGCCTGCCTGGCCGGGTCGTCACGCTCGCTCCGGATGGCGAATTCCTCTGGCTCGTGACCGATGCGTTTTCCCCGGGTACTCCCGTCTCGCAGTTGCTGGTGCTGCATGTGCCGTCGCGGCGTTGGGTGACCTCGGTGGTGGTCCCGGCCCGGGTCCGGGCCATGGATGTCACGCGCACCCACGTCTGGCTGGGCCTTGAGGCTTCTCCTTACAAGGGCGGGGGTTCCCCCTTGTGGCGCTACTCCAAGGCGCCGCTGCTCGCTGTGCCGGAGGACCGCTGGCAGCCCCAGGCGGTGGGCGGGGCGGAAGCGTCCGCCGCGCTGGCCGGGCTGTCACCGGAGCAGCGTGCGGTCCATGCCCTTTTCCATGGCGATCCCCGGCCCTTCGTTGAACTTCATCGCGACGAGGCGCCGGCCGACCTGTCGGTGGAAGACCTGTTTCTGCTCGCCCTGGCGCTGGATTCGCACGGGCTCAATGAGCCGGAGCGGCTGGCGAAACTCGCCCGCCTGCTGGACCGGGAGCATCCGGCCAGTCCGTTCGCCCGGCTGGCCCGCCGGCAGTGGCCCAAAGTGCTGCGCGAGCCGGTTGCCGACGCCTCCGTCGCAGCCCACGTGGAGCGGCTCATGTCGCGGTTTGACGCGGACCATGATGGCGCGCTAAACGAGGGTGAGTTCGGCTTTCTGCTGTTCGAGGAGGAGGATTCGCTCGGCAACTTGCTGGCCCCGGTGGCCCGCCTTGCGCCAGCGGTTCCCGCCAATCATCTCTATCACCAGATCCACCACTCCGACTCCCGGGGCATCGCCGCCGCCGATCTGACCGCCGCACTGTCGGCTTCCGGCCGTTCCCCCTTTCCCCGACGCAATCCTGCCGTTCGCCCATGAAACTTTCCCACTGGCTGGCCCTCTGCCTCTGCTGCGCCCTGGTCGCCCGCGTCCGGGCCGCGGAAACCAACGCCGTCCCGGAGGATGATGACGGCATTTTACGGGGCAAAGCTGCCTACCTGCATGCCGTGATCTGGCCTCGGGGCGGGATCACCAACTGGCTGGAGCGCCCGTTGCCGGCCCTGCGCGCGGCGGCCACCCGCGGCGATGCCGACGCCCAGTTGGCGCTCGCCCGCCGGGTGCTCGATGGCCGCGACCGTGACGCGCACCTGGCCGAGGCGGAGAAGCTCGTCGCCTCGGCGGCGGAGAAGAACCAGGCGCAGGCGTTCTATGTGATGGGCTGGCTGGAGGAGAACCAGTGGCCGGTCGGGGGCGGAGCCATCGTCGCGAACTACGAGGTGGCGCGGGAATGGTTCGAAAAGGCGGCGGCGGCCGGCTCCGCCCGCGCGGCGTTCGAACTGGGCCAGATATACAATTACGGCAAGCTGGAGCGGGATTACGCGCTCGCTGTGAAGTGGCTCAAACAGGCGGACGAGCTGGGGCACCGCCAGGCGGCGGCTGTCCTGGGTGAACTGTACCAAGCCAACCATGAGGACAAGAACGGGATCTTCCAGGCAAACCTGCAGGAGTCGGAAAAGTGGCTTCGCCGTGCCGCCACGCTGGGGGATGAGGATGCAGCGCGACAGGCGGACCATATCCGGGCGCTTGGTCCGCAAAAAAGGGGCATGGACCTGACCCTCATGCTGGAAAAGATGGAGGATAGCACCCTTCGCGAGTTGGCCCGCAGCACGCCGGACCGGGCATTCGCACTCCAGGTGCGGCAGGAGTTGGCGAAACGCGAGGCCGCGTCCGGTACCAACGGTGCCGGTCACAATGGCACGGGGGGAGCCATCCCTTCCGCCGGCCCGAGACGCCCCGGGGAGGAAAAGGTCCCGGCCCTGGATAAAATGGACGATGCCGCCTTGGTCGAGCTGGAGCGGAAAGAGCCCAATCTGTGGGCCGCCGTGGAACATGAGCGCGCCGTGCGCGCGGTGGCGGCCTTGAGAAAGGGCGCCGGCCGTACGGGGCCGGGAGGACCGCCGCCGACGATGTTGCCCGGATTTGTCGGCCGTCGGCCTTCGGCGATGCCCGGAGGTGTCGGTCCGGATGGCGACCCGGCGGCGATGCTGGCCCAGGCCGAAACGCTTTGGCGGAATCCGAGCCAGGAGGCCGACCGGACCAACGCGGTGACGTGGTTCACCCGGGCGGCGCAGGCGGGCAACGCTGAGGCGAAGTTCCGGCTCGGCCAATTGTGGGCGGAAGGCGCGACCGGAGCCCCGGACCTGACTGAAGCCGCCCGGTGGTATCGGCGGGCGGCCCGACAGGGCTTCGGGCCCGCCCAGCTTGCGCTGGGCCGTGCCTGCCTCAAGGGTGAAGGTGTAGAGGCGGATGCGGTGGAAGCTGTGGTGTGGCTGAAGCTCGCAGCGACGCAGTTGCCGGAGCCTCCCGCCGAACTGGCGCCCGCCGAAACCGCGCTCACGCCGGATCAGCGGACCTCGGTGCAGGCGCGGATTGAAAAATTCCGCGCCCGATAAAATCTGCCTATTGAAATCGGACAAAAATTTATGCTCTGGACACAGCGCGGTGCCTGAATGGTAAGGACGTCTCAAAATGGACTGGAAGAGTGTAAAATAAGGCCGGACAGCCTAATTGGATGCCTACACCTAATGAAGCTAAACACCCATAGGTCCTTTCAGCGTTTGCTGACCTGTTTTCGACTGATGATGTGCTTTGCTTTGCTGCTCGCGGCCACAGTGTATAGCAGGATAAAGCAGTGGCAGAAACCTTTGGGGGATGGGCCGGTTGCCGGCTATCTAGATTGGAATCTAAGGCTGCAATCGTGGGCTTTTGTCTTCCCGCTGGTCCTTGCTGCAATTTTGTTCTTCTTTCGATTCTCAAAGGTAAAAATTCTGATCCTGAGCGAACTCCTGACGTTCTTTGGTCTGTTCTGGTTTGTCTGGACGATCTTATGCTGGGAAGTTCAAGCGATTCCTGAAATCAGGTGATATCAGGTTGAAGTCACCGCGCCACGCGCAGCATCCAAAGTAAGGGAAAAGAGGTGTGATGATAGGATCTTCACACCGGTTTCCTTAGCCGGACCTATGAAGTCGGGTGCGGACCTCCGGGTCCGCCAGTTGGGCCAGCGAGCTCGCACCGCGCCGGGGGCTTCGCCACGAGGTTTCACCGCTGAGTGAGTCCCCGAGTCGAACGGAAAGTCGTGGTCGCAGAGGCTCAATTCACGCGGTCAAGGCGGTCCGTATCCGTTTAACCGCATCGTTCCGGCTTACGACCGTCCTCGGTCATAGCTGCGACGACTTTCGCCGCGTTCAGAATAATTTCACGCCCGGCAAAACCCGGCTGGCCGTTGACGCCACTTTGCCGCAGGATCGCACTGTGCCTGCCAGCAGTCGTTCCCCCGAAGCGGCGCGTTTCACGGAAACGCATTGGAGCGTTGTGGCCGCCGCCGCCGAAAGCCGCGCGCCGGGCGGCGAAGCGGCCCTTGAGCAGCTCTGCGGCGACTACTGGTATCCGCTCTATGCCTTCCTGCGCCGCAGGGGGCATTCGCCGGCCGAGGCCGAGGATCTCACGCAGGGTTTCTTTGCCGAGCGCGTGGTGACGCGACGCGTGCTCAAGGACATTTCGCCGGAGCGTGGGAAGTTCCGTTCGTGGCTGCTGGCGTCGCTCCAGAACTTCGTCAGCCACGAGCGCGAGAAGGCGACGGCGCTGAAGCGCGGCGGACACATTCAGCACGTGGCCCTCGGGCTGCCCGATCTCGGCGAGGCCGAGGGCCGGTACCAGGCGGAGCCGGGTCACGACCTCACCCCAGAGAAGCTGTTTGACCGCGTGTGGGCCTTCACCCTGCTCGACCAGGTGCAGGAGGAACTGCGCGCAGCCTACGACCGTGGCGGACGCGGCGAATTGTTCACGGCCTTGCGCGGCTTTCTGCCCGGGGCGGACAGCACGCGCCCGTATGCCGAAGTCGCCACGCAGATCGGCAAATCGGAGGATGCGGTGAAGATGGCCGTGAGCCGGCTGCGGCAGGATTTTGGCAAAACGCTGCGCGCGCGCATCGCCCGCACCGTCGGTGGTGAGGCCGAAGTTGAAGAGGAACTGCGGCAACTGCTCGCGGTGTTCGCGGAGTGAGCCATGCGCAAACCCTGGGTCATCGCGTCCCTGCTTGTCCTGGGGGTAATCGTGTTGCTGCTGGGGTTGCCTTCCGCGAGTTACGACTTGGCTCGGGTGCATCCGTCGCTGCGGGAGTTGCCAAGGCCCTATCGCTCCGTCAATGCGGGTTCGTTCCTGGATGGTGGCAGCGCGGGGGTGGAAGTCATTGGAGCCGACGGGTCCATCCGGGAATTCGCCTTTCCCGTCCATGAGCGTGCGGGCCGACGGCCTGACTATCCTCAGCTGTTCTTTAGCGAACGCGCTGGCGTGCGCCTGCCCGGTGACGGACCCATGGCCGAAATCATCAACAGCCCTGATACCCGGGCCATGCTGATCCGGTTAATTGAATCCGAGGCGACACCTAACGGCGACCGGGCCCTGGCTTTGATCAGTTTGCGGGGCGCGCCGAAAGATTACCTGAGTCTCGCCGTCTACGCTATGTGGGGCAAATACCGCGAATGAACGACCGACCTTCGGTCTCCTGCTCCGAATGCGGTTCGGCTTTGCCGGAATCGGCGCACGGGTTCTGCCCGCGCTGCCTGCTCGGGCTGGCGGTCAGGGTTCCGGCCGAGAGCAGCGGTCTTCCCGCCAACAAGAACTTTGGGGGTTACGAGCTGCTGGAGCGCATCGGGCAGGGCGGCTTCGGGGTGGTTTTTCGCGCGCGACAGCAGGGGCTGGACCGGCTGGTCGCGCTGAAGCTGCTGCGCACGGGTGCCTTTGCCACCGACGCCGAACTGAAACGCTTCCGCGCTGAGGCGCAGGCGGTCGCCCGGCTGCAGCATCCGAACATCGTCACGCTGCACGAGGTCGGCGAATGCGAGGGGCAGCCCTTCTACTCGATGGAGCTGATCTCCGGGGCGGGCCTCGACACGCTCGTGAAGCTCGGGCCGCTGCCGCCCGACCGCGCGGCGAGCTACGTCCGCAGCGTGGCGGATGGCATTCACTACGCGCACACGCGCGGGCTGCTGCACCGCGACCTCAAGCCCGCGAACGTGCTGCTCGACGACTACGGCCAGCCCAAGGTCACCGACTTCGGCCTCGCCCGTTCGCTGACCGGACCGAGCGACCTCAGCCACTCGGGCGACTTCGTGGGCACGTTGCTCTACGCCTCGCCGGAACAGGCCGCCGGCCGGACCAAGGATGTGGGCGTCGGCAGCGACGTGTGGGCGCTCGGGGCGACCCTTTACGAGCTGCTCACCGGGCGGCCGCCCTTCACGGGCGCCACGGTCGCGGATGTTCAACGCAAGATTCTGAACGACGAACCGGTTGCGCCCAGGACCCTGAACCCGGCCGTCCCCCGCGACTTGGAGACCGTCTGTCTCAAGTGCCTCGCCAAGGAGCCGGGGCACCGGTATCGCGAGGCGAAGGAGCTGGCGGCAGACCTTGGGCGCTTCCTGCGCCGTGAACCCGTGCGGGCCCGGCCAGTCGGCCTGGCGGGCCGCTTCACCCGGTGGTGCCGACGCCGGCCCGCACAGGCAGTGGCAGTGACGACACTGTTTGTGCTGCTGACTCTCCTATCCGTCGCGGCGGGACTCTTCCGGCATGATCTGCTCGCGAGCAACGCGCAGGCGGCACAGCTGGCGGCGCTGGCGATCCATGCGGAACTGGCCGAGGTGGGCCATGCGGTCACGCAGGCGGCGGATTCGGCAGCGCTACGCCACTTCGTGAACACGCGCGACTGGCGCGCCTGCGACGGCTGGTTGGGCGGGCTTCAGGACGCGGCGCTCAGGGCTCCGGCGGCGCATTGGCTGCACTCCGAGAACTGGTATCTGCTCGATGCGCGCGGGCAGATGCTGGCGCACTGGCCGGTCGGCAGCCGCATCACGAACGTCGCCTTTCGCGATTACTATCTCGGCGCAATTCGGCGGGCGGGAGCGGGTGACGGCGAAGTCCACTTCAGCCGGGTTTATCAGGGTGTGAATGATGGCCTGCACAAATTCGGCATCAGCCGGGTGGTGCGGGATGCGCAGGGCCGGATCGCCGGCGTGCTGGTGGCCACCGTGGCCACCACGACCACCGAACGGCAGGCCGCGCTCAGCAACGCCGAACGGAAGACGGTGCTCATCGCCGCCACCGATAACAATCCGCCGCCGCCCGACATGGCGCCGTTGCCAAGGCTGCCGGACTTTGTGGTGATGCTGCATCCCGCCTTTCGGGAGCATGAACCAGTGATGGCCGCCGCGCATCCGGCATTCGCCCGGCTGCTGGCCTTGCCCGAAGGGGAGGCGGTCGTCGTCTCCGATTCCTTTTATCGCGACCCGGTGGGCGAACGGCACAACCGCTACAAGGGGCGCTGGCTGGCGGGGCTGGCGCGCGTGCCGGAGACGCCGTTCATCGTGATCTTCCAGACGCGTGACTGGGTGGGCGACGCGGCGCTCTTCGCGTTTATTGTCGCCACCGGTTCCGGACTGGCCGTGTGGAACTTCGTTCACCAACGCGCGAAGCGCATGGCCCCGAGGGTATGAGGTACCCGATTTTGTTTTATGATTTGGCGGCGAATTTCGGCTTTCGCCAGGGTGTTTCCGGCGTTCTTATTCCGGGGCAGGTCGTTTTCAGATGCGTTGCCTCGCCTAATTCCGTGAACCTTTCGTCCCTTCACCTGTTATGGCTTTTTGTGGCCGCTGCCCTGCCGCTGGCCGCCGCGCCACCACCCCAATTGCCCGTCGAGGACTTTTTCCGTCCACCGGCCTGCGGCCAGGCGCAGCTTTCGCCGGACGGCACAAAGGTCGCTTTCGAGTCAGCGGAAGCGTGGGAAAAACGGCTGGCGATTTACGACCTCAGGACGGGGAAACTCACGCGGATGCGTTTCGACCGCAATTATGAGCTGTCGAGCTTCTTCTGGAAAGGCAACGACCAGATCATCCTGTTTCTGGAACAGGATGGTTATTGGACCGGTGAGATTTACGCCGCTGCCGCCGATGGATCGGGCATGCAGCCGGTGGGGGATCATTCCCGCATCATCAACCGGCTGCCCGACGATCCCCACCACATCCTGGTCGCAGAGTCTGAACGTAGCGGTCCTTCCGACATGCGTGGGCCGTCCGTGCGGTTACTGAATGTGGAAACCTCCCGCAGTTCGCCCGTGCAATCCGCGCTCGAGCATGTGCTCTCCTGGGTGACCGACCAGGACGGGGTCGTGCGGCTGGGCCTGCGGGCGGATCCGGACGGTGTGACTTGGCTGCATCGTCGGGATAAGGACGGACCGCTTAGCGTACTTTGGAAGGAGAAACTGGCGGGGGGGGAGACTTTCAACCCGCTGGAGTTCGACTTTGATGGACGGACGCTCTACGTCGCCTCGAACCGGAACCGCAGCTTCGATGCGCTCTGGGCTTTCGACGTGGAGAAGAAGGAGTTCGTCCGGGAAGTGTTCGTGCCGCCGGGAGTCGATGTGGAAGGAGTGGTCATGTCACGCCGACACCGGCGGCTGATGGCGGTGGAATACACCGGCGACCGCAGTCACATTGAACCGCTGGACCCGGAGTATGCCCGGCTGCGCAAAAGCACGCAGGAGGCCCTCGGCAACCGGCCCATGTCGTTCCGGAACCACGACAAGGAATGGCACAAGGCGCTGGTGCGGGTGGGTGGGGACCGTGATCCCGGGGAGTACTACGTGCTCGACATTGACAAGGGCGAACTCAACGCCTTCCACCGAGTCATGCCCTGGATCAAGCCCGAGCAGATGGCCGAGATGCGGCCGATTGAATTCAAGGCCCGGGACGGGCTGCTCATCCATGGCTACCTCTCATTGCCGGTCGGCCGTGAGCCGCGCAATCTGCCGCTGATCCTCCATCCACACGGGGGACCGCAGGCGCGAGACCACTGGGGTTTCAATGAGGAGGTCCAGTTCCTGTGCAACCGGGGCTTTGCGGTGCTGCAGGTCAATTTCCGGGGTTCAACCGGCTATGGGCAGAAATTTGAGAAAGCCGGTTTTGGCGAATGGGGTGGGAAGATGCAGGACGATCTCACGGATGCCGTAAAGTGGACCATTGCCGAGGGTTACGCCGATCCAAAGCGGGTAGGTATCTATGGGGCGAGTTATGGCGGTTATGCCACGATGATCGTGCTGTGCCTCACGCCGGAACTCTATCGCTGCGGCATCAACTATGTCGGGGTCACCGATCCCAAACTGCTGCTCAAACATGCCCGGCACTCCGAAGAGGTTGTGAAGGCCCAAATCCGCCGCCTGCTGGGGGGTGCAACCGATGCCGAACTCATCAAGGCCCCTTCCGCCGTCGCTTTGGCGGATCATATTCAGGCCCCGGTGCTGATGTATTATGGCATTCACGATCCGCGGGTTGACATTGAGAATGGCGACGTCATGGCCGCAGCCCTGAGCCGCGCCCACAAAACCTACGAGTACAAGACCAAGACCTTGGAAGGCCACGGTTTCCAGAGCAAACAGGCCAAGCTGGAGTTCTACAACGCGATGGATGCCTTCCTGGCGAAGTATCTTGGGGAATAGGGCCAACTTCGCGCAAAAGCTCAGCCGGGGCGCGCAGATGCTCAGCGAAAAGTCCGATTTCGGGCATTATCGCGTTGACGCTGATTTTGGGAGGCGAGTTAGCTAGCGGCACCGTTTAGCCAGTCCGTGCCCTTCCGGGCGCCATGCTTGCCGGGCGGAGCCATTTTTCCATGAGCCGTAAAATCAACGTCGCCATCGTCGGTCTCGGATTCGGGTCCGAATTCATCCCCATCTACCAGCGCCACCCCCAGGCGAACATGTACGCCATCTGCCAGCGCTCGAAGGAGAAGCTGGAGCAGGTCGGCAAGGCGTTCGGTGTGGAGAAGCGCTACCAGAGCTTCGAAGATCTGCTTCGCGATCCGAATGTGGACGCGGTGCACATCAACTCGCCGATCCACCTGCACGCGTCGCAGTCCATCGCCGCGCTGCGCGCGGGCAAGCACGTGGCCTGCACCGTGCCCGCCTGCACCACCATCGAGGAGGCCCGCGAGATCGTTAAGGCCTCCAAGGAGAGCGGCAAACGCTACATGATGATGGAGACGGTGGTGTGGAGCCGCGAGTACCTCTACGTCCGCGAGCTGCGCGACACTGGCAAGCTGGGCCGCATCCAGTTCGTGCGCGGCAGCCATCTCCAGAACATGGCGGGCTGGCCCGGCTACTGGGAAGGCCTGCCGCCGATGCACTACGCCACGCACTGCGTCTCGCCCTGCCTTGGCATCGTGAACGGCGAGGCGGAATTCGTGTCCTGCCTCGGCTCCGGCCGCATCTCCGAGGCCCGTATCGCGAAGTACGGCTCGCCCTTCTCGTTTGAGACGGCGCATTTCAAGGTCCGCAACCAGGACGTGGCCGGCGAGGTTACGCGCTACCTCTTCGACGCCGCCCGGCAGTACCGCGAGAGCTTTGACTGCTACGGATCCGAGACGTCCTTCGAATGGCAGCTCACCGAGCACGATGACCCGGTGCTGCACCTCGGCGGTGAGTCGGTCGAGAAGGTGAAGATCCCCGACTATGCGCACCTGCTGCCGGAGCCGATCCGGCCCTTCACGACCAAGGGCGTGTATGACATGACCGAGAACGCGCACCTGTCGTTCATCCAGGGCAGCGGCCACGGCGGCAGCCACCCGCACCTCGCGCACGAGTTCATCTCCGCCGTGGTGGAGAACCGGCCGAGCTTCCCCGACCTCTACCAGTCCGTGAACTGGACGATGGTCGGCATCCTCGCCCACGAGTCCTCGATGCGCGGCGGCGAGAAGATTTGCCTGCCGAATTTCCGGGGCGTCTGACCCGCCGAAACCTTCCCCCGTCTGATTTCGACCCGCCGGCTAAAACCGGCGGGTTTTTTATTGAAGTGAGGTGGCGCCAGTGTCGCCCATCGTACGTTCATGAATGTAAATCTACGCTTGCAAAACATACGTGCGGGTGGTCTGTTGCCCGCGCACAAAGATTCCCCAAGGGTATGAATACAAGGAGAGGCTTCGTCTGGCGGGCCGGGCTGGTGCTCACGCTCGCATCAATTCTGACATCGCGGTCCCTCGCCGACGGCGAACTGGACCTCGGATTTTCCCCGTCTACCGAACTGGGCACCAATGCCATTACAGGCTTTGCGGTGGTGGGCGGACGAGCATACCTTTCTTCCCCGACCTTCCCGGTCCTGCGGCTGCGCGATGACGGCAGCCCGGACCCTGACTGGCAGCTCCCGGTGCCTGTGACCTGGATCTCCATCCTGGGGGGGCTCCCTTCGGGTGGCCTGGCCGTGCTCAGCAATTCCGGGCTGTTGCTTCAGCATGACGACGGCTCGTACTCGCAATCTGCGTCGCTGGGGATCTCGCCGTTTCCCGGAAGCCGCCTGCTCGCGCAGGATGACGGCTCGGTGACCGTGTTTGATCAGGAAAACGCCCGCAAAGTGCATGGGGACGGTTCGATCGATCCGGGCTTCCGGATCCAGGTCTCGTTGCCGGCGGTGGATACTTCGACGTCCTCGGGTTCGGGCAGCGCTACCATCAGGGCGGCGGGGGACCGCCAGGGACGCTACCTTGTCATCGGCAACTTCCATGCCACGGCTCCGGCGGATCGCCTTGGCCTACTCCGACTCTTGGCGGACGGTTCGCTGGATCCGGACTGGAATCCGAGTCCTGACCTGGGTCTCAAGCTGAGCGGCAGCGGAAGGCTGAACTCAAAACCAGTCGCGGTGGCAACCCTTTCGGATGATTCCGCAGTCGTGGCGCTGGAAGATCAGCTGGCCTGGATCGATGCCCGGGGAACCGTCACCCGGCGGATGCCAAACCCCTCCAATTTCCCGCTCAACTTGGCCACGTTGCTCACACAGCCCGATGGCAAGACCATCGTGGGAGGCAACTTTACTAGATGGGGTGCTGCGTCGGCCTCGGGACTGATCCGCCTGAATGCCGATGGCACTTTGGACGATACCTTCACTGTTCAGTTGGACGGGCCGCTTGTCAGTGCCATGGAATTGGACGGTCAGGGCCGGCTTTGGATTTTCGGCGAGTTTCGCATGGTAAACGGGGTGGCACGGCCGGGAATTGCCCGCTTGCAGGCCTACATACCGGCATCCACCAACGCTGTGGCCTTGCAAGCCAGCGTCACGGTGTCATCCCGTCACGTGGCGACGAACGAGGCGCTCTACCTCACCGCGCGGGTGGACGGCCTGCCGGAGCCGACGCTGCAATGGCTGCGGGACGGAATCCCGATACCCGACGCCACCAACCGCAGCCTGCGTCTGGCCATCACCAACGGCAGCGAGCTGGGCGCTTTCAGCCTGGTGCTGAGCAATGCCTTCGGTTCGCAGAAGCTCGATTTTCCCGCCACCACTCTCGCGGCGCGCAGTCCGCAGCCGGGTCTGGAAGACCTGGGCTTCAGCCGTGCCCTCACAAACTTCATCTTTGTCACCCATCTGGTCCCGCTGCCCGATGGCCGCCTCCTGGTGGGGAGCGGAAATCCATATAACAATGACACCTCGGAAACCGCGCTGGTGGGACGACTGTGGTCGGACGGCAGCTTGGATTCCAGTTTCGGCGTCGGCGGTGTCGTCAAGGGCCAGGGGCATGTGGAAACCTTGGTCCCGTTGCCCGGTGGCGGGCTGTTGGTGGCGGGCGATTTCACCGTGTTGGCCGGGCATCCTGCCTACGGACTTGCCGAGCTGGATCGCTCGGGCAGCCTGGTGGTCCGCCCGTTTCCCAGTCTGGACATCGTCCATGTGTCCACAGCCTTACCGTTGCCGGATGGCAAGCTGCTGATCGCGGGTCCGTTCACCAAGGTGGGCGATGCGCCGGCTTTTCGACTCGCCCGGCTGAATGCCGACCTCACTCTGGATACGACGTTCCAATCTCCCGTGGTGGCGCCCCGATTTGTCGACGCGATGGCGCTCGATCTGCACGGGCGGGTGCTCATCGCCGGGGAGCGCACCTACGGTACCGGTCAGATCCTTACGAATCCGCCCAGTCTGGGCCTGATGCGCCTGCTGGGCGATGGCTCGGCCGACCCGGCGTTCCATGCGCGGAGCAACGGCTTGCGGGCCATTTTTGTGGAGGACGACGGCAAGCTGCTCGTCGGCATGCCCCCGGTACGCCTGGATGAGGATGGGAACGTCCTGACCGTCTTCGATGACAGCTACCCTTATTCACGATCAACCGCTGATTTCTTTCTGCTCGACGGGCCGAATCATTTGATGGTTCGCACTTCCGGAGGTCAGGTCATCTACCGCTCACTGGTGGACAACTTCATCAGCAGCAAGGTCGAGCTCTGGCGTTGGAAAGCCACCGGCGAACGGGATTACAGTTTCAAGTGCGTGTTACCCTCGGCAGGAGGCTACAGCTATGAAGCTACCGCGATGGCTGCTCTGGCCGATGACTCTGTGCTGCTCCATACGGTGCTTAGCGAGTCGTTCGACCTGGAACTGTCCCGGCACCTGCATCGCATATCCCGCGACTCCGACTTTTCTTTGCGGACGAAGGATGTCAGTGCCGGCCAGTTTCGCGTCGCGCTGGAGACGCAACCGGGGCTGACCTACGAGATCTATCAGCGAGAGCAGCTGACCGGTGGCACAGCGACCCAGATTGGCGCGTATTCCGGCGACGGCTATGTCATCGACCTGCAGACGCCTGCGACCGGCAACGCGACCTATCTCGAGCTGCGTCGCCACTGACCGGCGTCTCACTCGGCGAGCGCTTCGACGAGGTCGCGCAGATCGCGGGCGCTCATGAGTTCGCCGAGTCCCTCGACCATGGCCGAAGGGCCGCGTTCGCGCGTGGCGATCGCGGCCTTTTTCACGGTCACCCGGCCATCCTCGGGCGATTGAATGACCAGTTCCGTGTCCGATTCGGACTTCAAGACGCCGGTGACGCCGGAGCCGTCCTTCAGGGTGATCACCACGTTCTCAAAGCCGGCGGCGATCTCCGCGTTGGGGAAGAGGATCGAGCGCAGCACATACTCACGGCCTTTGGTGCGGCCGATGCCGGCCAGTTCCGGCCCAACTTCGCCGCCCTCACCGTGGAGTTTGTGGCAGCGAAAGCAGGCCAGGTCCTGCCGCTCGGTGAACAGCTTGCGTCCGCGCGCCGCGTCGCCACCGGCGAGGGCCGGGCGGTAAGGTGCCAGCAGATCGGTTTTCGGAAGTGAGTTGGTCCAGGCGGTGAGTGCGATACGCAGCGTGGAGGCCGCACTGCCGGAAGGGTTGACGGAGGGCTGTGCCGCCTTGGTGGCCGCGTCGAGAATGTCCAGTTGCAGCGCCGCCGCCACCTTCCCCGCTGTCATCTGTTGCACCCAATCGGCCAGCGTCCGGAGGGCGGCGGGCTCGGTAGAAGCACCCAGGGCGGAAAAGGCCGCCTGCCGCTCCGCCAGTTTTCCGTTCGCCAGCGTCACCAGCAGATCGCTCAGGGATGCCGTTTTTCCCACTGCCGCCAGCCGCGTGACTTCGGCTCGCACGCTCGCGCTGGGATGCTGCTGCAAGGCGGTCAGCAAGGCGGGAAAACCGGCGATATTCAGCGCCGCTCCGGCCCGCAGGGACGCCAAGACAACATTGGTCGAGCCGTCGCTGGCCAGTCGCGGCCAGATGGCAGCGAGCGCCTGGCTGGCGGGTGCCGGCTCACGCCACGGCAACGGCCGCCACAAACCCACGATCCTGTCGCGGTCCGGCGGCTTCGCCCAGTCCGCGAGATCGTCGAGCGCCTCGACGCGCACGCTTTCCGGCGCGTCCGCGCGGACGGCGAAGCGGGCGAGGGCGTCGGCATTCGTGGCGTTGCCGAGTCGGAAATTCGCATTCACCGCGCGGCGGAGCACCCAGGTACGCCATTCGTCACGGGTGAAGTTCGTCACGCCGGAGTCCGAGGTGACGTGATCCAACGCCAGCGGTTCCAGCAATCCGGCCAGGGCGGGCAACGCATTGGTGATCGGCACGTCGTTGATGGCGCGGGCTGCCTCCAATACGAGCACCGGTGAAGGGGCGTCCAGAAATGACGATATCTCGTCCAAACCCAGCCGCCGTTTGGCGAGCAACAGACTCAGGCGGGCGTTCGTGTTGGTGCTGTTTTCGAGCATCTTGTAATTCCCCAGAAACATGGCGGAGTTGCCGGTGCCGGCGGTTATCCCGACTTCCATCAGCAACTGCACGGCACTATGGCGAACCGTCGGTTCCAGCCCGGCCTCACGGTTCAGGAGTGTCGCCAACGGATACGTGGGCCAGACGACGGCGCCTTGGGCGTTCGGTTGGGGGATTCGCTGTTGCAGCGCCTGTGGCAGCCACTGGAACAACCGCTCCTGCCAGCTCGTGCGATAGCGCAACCCGCCTTCAGGATTCTGGCTGAAGGCAGAAAAAATATCCCGGTAAGCCGAGACCGCCGCGCCGGCAACGCGGGCGTCTGGGTCGGCAAACAACTGGAGCAAAGGGTTCTGTGCCGCTACCAGATGGGCGTGCCCCAACAATCTTGCGGCCTGTGCACGGATCAGGGGCTCACGGTCGGTTAGCAGGCTCTGCAGCTCGGTCAACTCGGGCACGAAATCACGGTTCTGGGTGCGCCTCACCACCATTTCCAAGGCCCATAGCGCATGAAGCCTCGGCAGGATGTTTGGCGCGGTTCCTGCAGTCTGCCGCAATCCCTTCCACATGTCCGGTCCGCGCTCTGCCAGTCCCCACTGCGCCTCCAGCCGCACGCGCTGGTCGCGATGACCGAGCAGGGCGAGCAGTTCCTTCTCGCTGCGCTGGGTCATGCCTTCGGCCAGCAGGCGTTTGGTCTCGGCGATGAGCGGGTCGTTCGCCAGCGCGGGATCGTACACATGCCAGAGCCGGCCCTTGCCGGTCTTGTCCCAGCCCTGCACCCAGTCCGCCACGGTCACGCCGCCGCCGGGCGGGAAGGCCACATCGACGGGCGAAAGATCCCAGAGCACCTTCCCGGTGAGGTTGGCGGCGGAGTTGTCCTCCTGCCATTTGCCCGCAAGGTCCGCGCCGGGTTCGGGTACGACCTTGAAGAACGCGCCATCCGGCTCGACCGCGAAGGCCCGCACGCCGCCGGGGAAGTCGCTCATGAAGAAATGCCGGTCGTAGCGCGCCGGCATTCCCGTGCCGGGATAATACGCGATGCCCGCCGGGCCGTGGCCGATGTGGGCGACCGGCGGGACGATGTAAGCCGCAGTATTGCTCTCGCGCGTGTGCCAGAGCCGTTCGGAATTCCACGCGCCGAGTTTCGGCAGCCATTGCCAGCCGATGGTCCAGCCGTAATCCGCCCCTTGCAGCACGAGTGTCCAGCGCGCCTTGTCGCCGCCGTCGGCGTTGTTGTCACCCGTCCATAGGTTGCCGTAGTCGTCGAAGCACAGCTCCTGTGGATTGCGGAGGCCCCGCGCGAAAATCTCGAAGTTTGCGCCATCCGGTTCGCAGCGGAAGACTGCCCCGCAGTCGGGCAATGAGATTACCTTGCCCTCGCGGTTGGTCACGCAGGAGCCCCGGTCCGCGATGCTGAAATAGAGCCGTCCATCCGGCCCCTTGATAAGCCCGTGCAGGTCGTGTCCGCCAAAAGCGATGTGGACGCCAAAGCCCGTGAGCAACTTCTCACGCGGGGCGGCGGTGGCCGATTTCCCAGCTCCAATCTCCGCGCTCCCATCTGCCGCCTTCAGCCGCCAGAGGTCGGGGATGCACGTAAACCAAACGTTCGTCCCCTGTGCGAGCACGCCGGCGGCGACGCCGCTCACGGGTGAGTTGAAACCGTCGGCGAAAGTCACGGCGTGATCGGCCCGGCCCTTGCCCTCGGCATCCCACACGAGGCGGATACGCTCGGACTCGACTTCGAGATCGCGGGCGTCCACCACGCCGTCGTGGTTGAAATCCTCCAGGCCCCCGCGCTTCACCACCGCGCCCAGAAACTTTTCGTGGTCCGGATCACCCGGCGTCAGCACGCGTTTCAGGAAGGCTTCGCGGTCATTGACCGTGCGGAGCGAGTAATCGGTGTCGAGCCACGGCTGGAGGCCGCGGATGTCGAAGACGCTGGTCCGGCGACGGCCCGTCTCCACGACGTAGGCGCGACCGAGATTGTCGAAGCAGAAGCTCGTGATGTTCTGCACCAGCGGTTCGCCGGCCCACAGCTCCACCTTCAGTCCCGGGGCGACGGCGAGCCGCGCCTGCGCCGTGAGTGCATCGGGCGCCGAGTTGGTGACGACCGTGACCGCCGACGGATCGGCCAGCAGCCGACCGGTCAGGGCCAGCACCGGGGCGAGCAAGGCGGCGAAGCGGAGGGGGATCGGCATTACGGAGACTCTGCGCCGAATGCCGCCGGCTTCAAGCCGGAGTGACGTGGGACGGTTTTGAATTTGGATCTCAGCGGGCACATTTTTCACTGCGGATAGCCGCTGACTTCGGAGGGAAAGCTGACCTGGACGAAGGCGGGCCGTCCTCCGTCACCCTGCCCTCTCCCGCTGGGAGAGGGAACCGCCGGGAATGCCGCTGGCTGACTGTAAGACTCTCCGGCCACTCCCGCGCCTGCTTTCGCCGACCGGCGGACGACCATTCTCCCTCTCCTGGCGGGAGAGGGCAGGGGTGAGGGGGAACGGCCACCCCGCTCCGCCCGCCCGCCCGATCTCCAAAGCCAGCTGCGGTGAAAAGCAGCGCGCGATTCCGTCCCCGCTCACGAAACGCGTTGCGTCCAATGGCCTGCTGCGCTTACGCAAGGCCGGTGAACGAGTCCAATTATTCGCGTCGGCCGGGTTACGACCGCCCCGCGCCGCGTCCGGTGCGCTTCCACGCCCAGCCGCTGCGGCCGCCCGCGCCGCCGAAACTGCCGCCCGCCGGCAGCGAAAACTGGCCCAAACCGTGGGTGCAGATGCGGACGTTCAGCTACCAGCCCTCGGTCTATCCCGCGATGCTCGGCGACGTCTCGGACGGGGCCAAGCCGGGCGACCTTGTCCACGTCTTCGACAAAAATGGCCGGCCCTTTGGCGCGGGCCTGTACAATCCGGGCGCCCGAGTGCCCCTGCGCGTGATCCACCACGGCGACGAGCCGGTGGATGAATCCGTCTTCACGATCCTGCTGCACCGCGCGCTCGACCTGCGACTCGCCGTGCTCGACCTGTCCGCGACCACCGACGCCTTCCGCGTGATCAATTCCGACGGCGACGGTCTGAGCGGCCTGATCGTGGACCGCTTCGCCGATGTGCTCAGCGTGCAGGTTCACAGCCTCGGCATCTGGAAGCGCCTGCCGGAGCTGCTCGCGCCCCTGCACGCGCGGCTCGGCACCACGCGCACGGTCATCGAGGTGGATCCCGCCATCGCCGGCAGCGAGCGCATGCACGTGGAGGAACACCAGTCCGACCCCGTGCGCACGGTGAAGATCCGCGAGCACGGCATCCGCTACGAGGTGGACTTCGCCGCCGGCCACAAGACCGGCTTCTTCTGCGACCAGCGCGAGAACCGCCGCCGGCTCGCCCAGTGGACCAAGGGCAAGCGCGTGCTCGACCTCTGCTGCTACACCGGCGGCTTCGCGCTGGCAGCGAAAATGACCGGCACTGCCGCCGAGGTCACCGGCGTGGACCTCGACGAGAAGGCGATCGTCTCCGCGAAGCGCAATGCCAACCTGAACCAGGCCCGCGTGGAATGGGTCCATTGCGACGCCTACAGCTACGCCCGCCAGATGCGGAAGGACGGCAAGAAGTTCGACGTGGTGGTGCTGGACCCGCCTAAGCTGATCTTCAGCCGCGATGAGGTTGAGAATCAGGAGGGCATGGAAAAGTACGAGGACCTGAACTCCCTCGGCGTGGTCATCACCGAGCCGGGCGGCCTGCTCGTGACCTGCTCGTGCTCGGGCCAACTGAGCGCGGAAGACTTCGAACGCATGACCATCCGCGCGGCGCACCGCGTCGGCCGCAAGCTCCAGTTCGTGGACCGCACCGGCGCGGGCGAGGACCATCCGGTGATGTCAAACTGCCCCGAGAGCCGCTATCTCAAGGTACTTTGGGCACGGGTATTTTGACCCGTTGCCTCAAAAGTAAATGACACCGGGGTGGATGTGCCTGCATCGGTCGCGCAACCCCGCCTCCGGACGCCGTTGCAGGATGAGCGGATTGAGGCGGGCCAACTCTACCTGCAGTCGCGCTTCAGCGAGTTTGCCTCAGTTTAATGTACGGTTTGGATTCGAAGAATCGTTTTCGACTGCACGGTATATCTTACACCATAAGCCACGGCTGTTGGCCAAGTTTACGGGATTTGTACATGAGTTGACGCCGCAGAACCTCAGAAGTCCTTGAAATCCGCGGGCATGGGGATGGCGAGTTCGGCCGCCGATTTGCTGGCTTTCTTCGGCGTGGCCGGCAGGGAAGCCACGGCGTGGCCGTTCCCGTTCCCGTGACCATTGACGCTCGCCGGCCTGGCGGCGTGCTTGGCGTGCTTGGCCGGTGTCGCGGTCGGTGCGGTATGTGCCGGCTCGGGGTGCTTCACGGGTTCGGCCGGTTTTTCCTCCGTGCCCACGAGTTGCAGCAGATCATCGACCAGGTTCCGCAGCGAATCCGCCTGGGCGGACAACTCGGTGGCGGCGGCGGCGCTCTCTTCCGCGCTGGCGGCGTTGGATTGCACCACCTTGTCCATTGCGGTCACGGCGGTGTTCACCTGGGAGACGCCCTGGCTCTGCTCGCGGCTGGCCGTGGCCACCTCGGCCATCAACTGGTCCACCTCCCGGATTTTGACGGTGATCCCGGACAGGTTTTGCAGCACCCGGTGGCTGATTTCCACGCCCCGGGTGGTGCGCGACACCGCAACCTCGATCTTGTCGGCGATTTCCCGGGCGGCCTGCGCGCTGCGCTGGGCGAGGTTCCGCACCTCGTCGGCCACGACGGCAAAGCCCGCCCCCGCCTCACCGGCCCGGGCGGCCTCGACCGCCGCGTTCAGCGCGAGGATGTTCGTCTGGAAGGCGATCTCATCAATGGTGCGGATGATTTTGGCCACCTCGTCGCTGGAGCTCTTGATCTCCGCCATCGCGGAATCCATCTGCTGCATGTCGGTGGCCCCGGCATCGGCGTCGGAGCGGGCCTGCCCGCTGAGGTTTTTGGCGGTGTTGGCACTTTCGGCGTTGCGCCGGGTCATGCTGGCGATTTCTTCCAGCGAGGCGCTGGTCTCCTCGATGGAGGCCGCCTGGTTGCTGGTGCCTTCGGCGAGGGTGCCACTGGCCGACAGGACCTGCCCGGCGGCGGCCGCGACCTGCGTCCCCGAGTCACCCAGGGAGCCGGCCACCCGCCGCAACGAGCGGTTGAGATTGCGTACCAGCAGGAAGCCACCGACCAGCCCGATCGTTGTGGAAACGGCAAAGCAGATCAGGCTGACCTGCAGTCCGAGCCGGCCCATTTGGGTGGCGCGTTCCGAAGCGGCCTGCGAAGCGGCCTTGATCTGGTCCACGGTCGCCCGCATGGCCTGCTCGTATTCGTCACCCAGGGGATCCATCTGCGAGCGGGCCAGGGCGTAGGCCTCGACATTCTGGGTCTTGGTGCTGAGTTCCAGGACACGGGCGCGAACCGCCTTGTAACGTCCCCGGGTCTCCTCGGCTTTGGCGGCCAACGCCCTGCTCTCTTCGGACGGGGACAGTTTGGCGGCGTCATCCATCAGCTGCGACTGCCGGTCACCGGACGCCGCCATGGCCTTCACGATTGCCGCCATGTCCGCCGTGTTGGTGCTGCCAATGTGGCGGTACGTCTGGGTCTTGTTGTTGAGGCTGATGCTCAGGGCCTCCCAAATCTTGCTGACGGCTGGGAGGCAATGGTCCGCCACCATCTGGGATTCATGCTGCACGCGTTTCAGCGCCAGCAGGCTGATGACCCCACCCGCGGCCATCAGGAGGCCCAATACCAGCAGGGTGGTTGCGATCTGCCGGCCAATGGTCCAGTTACGTGTGTTCTTGTGGGATGCCAGACTCGGTGCCATGAAGTGTTTCAATTTCGCGGTGACGTGGCTGGCGGCAGCCCTGGGAAACAGTGCTACCGCAGCGCACCCCAAATCGGATGTTTGGCCAAGGTCTTGAGCTGGATTTTCAGGAAATTTCCTATGCGCTAAGGAAAATTCGTACTAACTGCCTACGCGAGAGGAAGATCCTTGGAGCGAATGCCGCCGGGGAAATCTTGCTCCAGAAACGGGGAGGGTGGGCTTTCGAAAAACCCTTGAAACATCGTGGAAGTGGTTGGCGTCTCACCATTTCGGGTCACTAAAAATTCACGCTTGCAGAGGTAATTACCGGATGACATCCGGAACCGTCGCGACAATCTATTCTGGTTGATGACGTTTCTGGTTTGCCTATGACTGATCCGACGTTCGTCGCTGCCGTGCCGGAAGCGGAACGCCAGCGCCTGCTGGCGCTGCACCGATACCGGCTGCTGGACACGCCCCCGGAAGAGAATCTGGATGCGATCGTGCTTCTGGCCGCCCAGAGCTGTGGGGTGCCGATTTCCCAGATCACCCTGGTGGACAGCGACCGGCAGTGGTTCAAGGCGTCGGTGGGTGCCGGGCCGGTTTCGGAAACTCCGCGGGCCTACTCCTTCTGCGCCCACGCCATCCGGGGCGGGGAGCTGATGGTCGTGCCAGACGCCACGCATGATCCCCGATTCGCGGACCACCCCCTCGTCCTGGGCGAGCCGCACATACGGTTTTACGCGGGCGTACCGCTGGTCACGCCCGACAACCACGCCTTGGGCACGCTCTGTGTCATCGACCGGCAGCCCCGCGAACTGGCACCGCTTCAGGTGACGGCGCTGAAGGCGCTGGCCCAGTTGGTCATGTCGGAACTGGAACTTCGGCGCAGCCTCAAAGAACAGGAGGAACTGCGGCGGGAACTGACCCTGTCCCGTGATGCCGCCCTTGCCTCCGTCCAGCTCAAGTCCGAGTTCCTCGCGAACATGAGCCACGAAATCCGCACGCCGATGAATGGCGTGCTGGGCATGCTCGGGCTGCTGCGGGAGGGCCGGCTGGATGAGCAGCAGCGGCGCTTCGCCAATCTGGCCTTCGACAGCGCCGAATCGCTGCTCACCATCATCGGTGACATCCTCGACTTCTCGAAGATCGAGGCGGGCAAGCTGGATTTTGAGGAGGTCGAATTCTCCGTGCGGGAGACGCTGGGTGCCGCGATCGAGCTGCTGAGCGCCAACGCCCAAGGCAAGGGGCTGAAGCTCACCCTGGAAACCGCGCCGGACGTGCCCGCCTCGGTGCGGGGTGATCCCGGCCGGCTCCGGCAGGTGCTTACGAATCTGGTCAGCAACGCCCTCAAGTTCACTGTCACGGGTGGGGTGCGGATCGTGGTCACGCGGGAGCCTGCGCCGGAGGGACAGGTGCGCCTGGCCTGCGCCGTCCACGACACCGGCATCGGCATCGAGCCAGAAAGCGTAAAACGCCTGTTCCTGCCCTATGTGCAGGCCGACGCCTCCACCACCCGACGGTTCGGCGGCACCGGCCTCGGGCTCGCCATCTGTCGCCGGCTCGTCGAGCTCATGGGCGGGACCATCACGGCGGAAAGCACTCCGGGGTTGGGCTCGGTCTTCCGGTTCACGGTGCTGCTGAAAGCCGGTACGGAGAAGCTTGTCGCGGTGGCACCGGTGGCGGCCAACTTTCCGCCGCCGTCGTCATCCCCGCTGCGCGGATTGCGCGTCCTGCTGGCGGAGGATAATCCGGTGAACCAGCAGGTGGGCCGGCTCCAGTTGCTGCGTCTGGGCTGTCTGGTGCATATCGCCGCCAGCGGCCTCGAAGCCGTGCTCGCCTGTGGTTCCGAGGAATATCACGTGGTGCTGATGGACACCCAGATGCCTGACATGGACGGTTTCGAGGCTACCCGCATCGTGCGGTCGCGGCTGGGCCCGGCGCAGCCGGGCCGTTCGCCCTACATCATCGCCCTGACGGGAGACGCCATGAACGGGGCCCGCGAAAACTGTCTGGCCCTGGGCATGGACGACTACCTGTGCAAGCCGGTCCGGCTCGGCGACTTGCAGGCGGCCCTGGAAAAGGCCCGGGAGGTCATGATGCCTCGCCGGGGCCGCTGACCGGGCTGCCGCCAACGAGGACCGGCGGTGAGGAGTGCTTGATGCGCTTCGGACTGCGCTGGGCAGCGCCAACCTTCCCGGAAGCTTCGGCACCGTCCGTCGCGCTGCTGCCGTTCCTGAGCGACCCCTTACTTTCTGGCCCACCGGCGCAACACGCCCAGGAGTGCCAACCCGAATGCGACATGCGCAACCGACTGGGGCTCAGGTACGGAGGTGGCTGAGATGTTATCGATGGCGGCCGCCTCGAACGCGTTTGGATCAAAATTGCTGGCCGGTCCGCCTTGATTTTGCAGCCAGACTTCGTCGAACCCACCACCCGTAAATCCCATGTAAGCCATCGAACCGTCATGGTTCACCTCCCCGTTGGCCCACCCCGCAGTTGAAAGATTTCCCGTACCGACCGGCACGACACCGCTCCCAACCAGGGTTCCCCCATTGCGCAACTCGTATTCCAGGTAAGAGGTCTGGAGTCCCCATCCGGAACCGATAAGAAACTGGATGCTTTGCATCTCGGCGCCGCTGGTTAGTTTTATTGCCGTGTAGCCAGTGCCCGGGCCATACCAGCCGTAGTTGCCTGAACCACCGATTGCCTGGGTCCACGTGGTCCAAATGCCGGGGGACGCTGGGGTGTGGATGAGTCGTGCGTCCGGGATGATGGTACCAATGTAGCTCACGGTTATACCCCCCTCAGAGTAAGTGTTGCCGGTGTTGTCCGGAAACGGGTCAACCCCGATGCCTTCGAATCCATTGCTAAACTCCGGCGTGGTAATGAAATTTCCCGTCTGGAAGACTGCGCCGTGCGCCACCGGAATTGTCGCGATCACGGCGGGAATGATCTGAACCAATCTGAAAATATTTCTCATACTGTTGCGATGGTTAATAGGGCTGGGTTGTGTTAAATATCTTCGCTCATGCTGGCGGAACATAATACCGGAGATAAGTCCAATTCCCGTTCGGTCAAATAATTTGAACCATGTCAGTCTTTGAGGTCGAATCCAAACCGGCAATGGTGTGGGACTGCGCGCCTTGAGAGGCGGTCTGTCCTGACCTTCCCCCACCTCGTACCCGGAATGCGCAGGGAGAGGGCGGAAGCGCCGGTTGGAAACGGCACCCGTAAAATCAAATCGCCGGCCCCATCGGACGCGCTAGCCTGCGGCCATGACTGATGGTCAACGGCAGGCGATCCTCAACCTCTGCGTGCAGGCCGCGCTGGCGGACGGCACCACTTCGCCCTCGGAACGCGCCGCCCTGCAATCGGTGGCCGACCGGCTTGGGCTGCCCGGGCTGGCTGCCGGTGTCTCCGATGCGGAGCTGCGGTCGCGCCCGCAGGCGGTGACCGACGTCGCCGCCAGCCTGCGTGGCAGCGAACAGGCCCGGCCGGCCTACGAGATGGCCACGGCCATCTGCGCGGCGGACGGGTTGCCGAATCCGGCGGAGCAGTGGTTCCTCGAGGCGCTGCACAGCGCGCTCGGCCTGCCGCGTGAGCAGGTGCAGGAGGTGAAGCAGCAGGCGGAAGCCATCGCCTCCGCGTCGTCCGCCCCGTTTGCGGCGACGGCGAACACATCCGCCCCGACGATCACGGTCCCCAATGTCTCCGTGGCGGAGCTCGACCGGATGGTCCTGAACAATTCGATTCTCGCCGGCGCGCTGGAGCTGCTGCCCGACACCTTGGCGACCATGGCCATCGTGCCGGTGCAGATGCGGCTGGTGTATCAGGTCGGCAAGGCCCACGGCTACGACCTGGATCGCGGGCACATCACGGACCTGCTGGCGACGGTTGGCGTCGGGCTGGCCTCGCAGGTGGTCGAGAGCTATGCCGAGCGCGCGGTGCGCGGCCTGCTGGGCCATTTTGCCGGCGGATTGGTGCGCGGGCTGGCGGGCCAGCTGGTGGATTCCGGAATGGCCTTCGCCACCACCTATGCGCTGGGCCAGATGGCGAGGCAATATTACGCGGGCGGCCGCCGCTTCAACGCGATCGAGCTGCGCGGCCTCTATGATTCGATGCTCGGCGAGGGGCGGGCCTTGCGCGGGAACTACCTGCCCCAGATCCGCGAGCAGGCCGGCCGCGTGAATCTCGGCAGCCTGACCTCGATGCTTCGTGGCAACGCCTAAGGTCCTGAGGCGCCTGCCTGCGTAGCAGCCGACGTGAGGAGGCTCCATTTGCCATTCTCAGTCAGAGCCCCCTCACGTCGGCTGCTACGGAATGGGAAAGATTTCCACAGAGCCTGGCTTCAGGCACTTCCATGCGGCTGTTACCCCACGTCTTGAGTCCGTTTATCTCACCCTAGAAGGGCCGTTCAGGATCCGGACTTTTCCGGTCACCGGACACATCGGCGTCGCGAGCTTCGTGTTCGTGAGGACCGGCCATAAGGATGGCCCAAACCTCTGTCTGTGGCAGACCTGTCTGCGACTTCGATTTTCCATGGCTCCAAACCAAGGAGGACAATGAAAAACCAAGCATATCTGACCGCCATCGTCGTCACCACCGCCTTCGTCACCGGCTGCAAGCCGGTTAAGGTTCTCGATATCAAGGAGGTGAAACCCAATGAGACCGCCTGGGCGATCCCGCTTGACGGTTCGGCACAGGACGGCCAAGTGAAGTTCAACTCCGTCGGCTTTCTGGACCAGAAGAAGGTCGCGATGAAGCGCATCATGATCGACAAGGTCGAGCGCTCCGTCGGGCGTTTCTGGTTCGACATCGAGTGGATACCCGCGGTGCGCGTCATCACCGTGGACCGTTCCCTAGTCACCCGGGAATGGACCGACAACGACAAGACTGGCAGCAGTGCCAAACGTGACGGAATCCCGGTCAACACCCGGGACAACATCGCGCTCACCATCGGCCTGACCGTCACCGCCAGCATCGAGGAGGATGAGGCATCAACCTACCTTTACTATCACGGCGAGAAGCCGCTCTCGGAGGTCACCGACGTGAACATCCGGTCCTTTGCCGTGGCGGAACTGAACCGGCAGGTGTCCGCCATGACCCTGACCGAGTTCCAGCAGCGGCAGACGGAGATCTACACGAAGCTGTTCGCGGACACGGCCTCCTATTACAAGACCAAGGGGGTGACCATCCAGTATCTCGGCAACGCCGAGGGCTGGCACTTCGCCCACAAGGAGATTCAGGACAGCATCAACCGGAGCTTCACGGCCCAGCAGGACAACCGCACCGCCGAGATGGAGCAGCAGGCCCAGAAGACCCGGAACCAGACCATGGTCCTGAACCAGGAGACGGCCAACCAGGTCAAGATCCTTGCGGCGCAGGCCGAGGCGGATTCGGCGAGGAAGCTCATGGAAGTGAAGGAGGCCGCGGAGTTCCAGAACCGCCTTCAGGTGGCGCTCCTGGCCGCGCAGGCGCAGATGAAGATGGCGACCACGTGGGATGGAAAGATGCCGTCGAACATCCTGCCGTCGAATTCACCGCTGCTGTTGCAGCTGGGCAGATGATTCGCAGAAGCGAACGGTAGCCGTAATGGTGCGTCAATGAGAGGGCCCGCTTTGATGGTCAATGCCACGAATCCAAGGCGGGCTCTCTCTTCATCCCACCTCTCATCCCGGCCCTCTCCCCGTTGAGGGAAGAGATCCTAGCCCGCATGTGAGGCCGCCCGTCGCCGACGGTCCTCGGTGAGTAGCGCAGATTTGCAATCTGCTGTATCGCGGGTTTGTAACCCGCACCGGCCACAGGATTTCCCGGACGCGTCCAAGCATCCGACGCGTTGCCGATTGAAAATCGGCGATACAGCAGGTTGCAAACCTGCGCTACCTCCATGGCGCGCCGCTCTCCTGCAATCAGCCCCGGGCAACCAAGGTGCCAAGATGCGCCTATGGCGCTGCCACCAATCTCTACGGCGCCTTGATCGCGCCGACATAGCGACCGAGCCAGTAGCCGAGCAGGTACTCGTCGCCGGGAAAGTCCGTCGTGTCATCGCCCTGATCCAGGATGAAGGGCTGGGTGTTGATGCGCGCGATGAGGCGTTCGCCGGGCGGGAGCAGTTCCTTCAGTTCTCGAGCCATGAAATTGGGCGGCAGCTTCGTGAGATCCTGCCGGTGTGAATTCACGACCTTCCAGGCGATGGTGTCGAGGGGTGTCCCGCGCAGCGTCCACACCGAGCCGGCGGCATCCACGTCCTTCACGCCGCAGGCGGCGGCGATGAAGTTCCAGATCGGGTAGCGTTCGGGATTCTCGATTTCCAGATGCTCCCGCACGACGCCCAGATATTTGGCGCGCAACTCCGGGGTGAAAGCGAAGCGCACGAGCGGCCAGTAGGTGAAGAAGGACAGCTCGTCATCGCTGTGGTTCCACTCGTCGCCCATGTTGTTGCCGAGGTGGATGTAGCCATCTGTCTTGGCGATGAGTTTCAGCGAACTTAGGATGTTGGTGAGGTAGCCGTGCTTCGCGAACATCTCGTAGGCCTTGTCGCGGTAGCGCGGGTTGCCGGTCATGGCGAACGCGAGCTGCAGGGTGGCAGTGAGCTCGGCGCTGTTGAGCTGGCGGTCGTGGATGGTGGGCGGGAACCAGTTCACGTACTCGGGATTCCAGCGGCCCCAGAGCGTGGGTTTGCCGTCCACGTCGATGAGGTAGAGGTCGTGCGTGAGGATGTGCTCGACGATGGGGATAAAATTCGTGGCGATGCGCGCGCGTTCGGCGGCGTTGGTGGCGACGAGTTCCCACATCACCGCGTGGGCGAAGGTCTGCGAGCAGATCTCGTCGCTGCTGGTGTGGCCCTTCCATTCCCAGGCGGGATCGGGCGCGTCGCGCCAGCGGTCGGTATCGGAGAACTTGAAGCCGCGTCGCTCGAAGGTGCGCGCGGGAAAGCCGGTGTTCGTGTGGATGCTCTGGAGCCGCTCCAGCGCCGCAAACGATTCCCAGGCCTGCCGGCGGATTTCCTCCTCGTGGGTGACTGCGTAACGTGCGCCCAGCGAGCCGATGTAGTAGCTCGTCCAGCCGCCGTCGTTGTCGGTGTCGATCATTTCGCTGGAGGTGATATCACCGGGGACGAGCAGGCGGCGCTCGGCGGTGAAGCCGTAGCGCATGTTCCGCGAGCGGATCTTGCGGTGGAACCAGTCGGCCTTGGCGGCCATCGTGGTCTGGCGGAACTCGATCTTGTTGAGGCCGGTCTTGGTCAGCACCCAAAGGTGGCCATCGTGATCCACGGCGAGATCGACGACGTCATCATCACGCAGCCAGCGTTTGCCGGCGTAGTAGCGGAAGTGCGGAGGGTTGATGCCGGGGGCGGAAGGGGTGGCATAGCGCGCAATGGAGCCCTGACGCTCGAAAAAGGCCCCCCGGGTGGTGCCGAACCAGACGCCGCCGGGAACGTTCACATGGGTGTTCAGATCCGACCACGGCACGCCGGGCGCAGGCGCGGGCAGGGGTGGCCGGGCCAGTTGGCGGATGACTTCCTCCCGCAGCGGCCGGCCATTGTCTCCATTCGACAGCCAGCCCTCCTCAAACTGATAGGCCAAGTCGCCCTGCGGCGTGAGGGCGATGTCGCGGGCGATTTTGCCGGTGAATGGCCGGTAGCTTTTGTCGAGGGCGAGCGTGTCGTCATAGACACGGGCGACGCCCTTGTCGGTGAGCACGTACACGGTGTCTTCCTTGTCCACGACGAGCTTCTTGTAGACGGCATTCGTGAGCTCGGGGGAGTGGTGGATGCGGACGGCGACATCCTGCCAGAAGGGGGCGTCGGGGATGGGGGCGGCGGTTGCGCGCGGAGCAGGGGGCAGGAGCAGGAGTAAGAGCAGGAGCAAGAAAGAGAATGGCTGCTGGGGCGGCGCGAACTTCATCCGCAAAAACAAACACGCGCCGGAGACGGAGGAAAGCTCCGTCGTGCTCCGGCGCGTGAGAAGGAGCCATTGCGCAGGGCTGAAAGCCCGTCTGAGTAATGCCTGGGGTGGAGCGAGCCGGGCGAGAGCAGCCCCAGGTTACTGCAGCAAAAGAAGTCGAGCGCTGTAAGCGCGTCCCAAGACGCGTGCTCTGTGGGCAGGCCTTCAGCCCTTGGCCCCCATTGTGAAGGGCGTGCCTGGGGCTTCGCTCACAATGTTCGCTCCACCCCAGGCAATCCTCAAACGCGCTTTCAGCGCTACGGCCCAGTAAAGGCGCGGCAGAGGCCTGGGAACTTATCTGGTGGCGCGTTGCTGCGGTTGGTCCTGCGGACCCAGCCGCGCTCCGGCAAAAGGCGCGCGCGTTGGCTTCCGAGTTAAGGAATCACCAACCGGTAGTAACGTTCACTGTGGCCCGTGAGGTTGTCGCTGGCGGTGGCGGCGGTGCTGGTGGCGACAAACTCGTTGAGCGTCTGCCACGGGGTGCTGAGTGAGTCGCTCACTTCGACTCGATAGCGCAGCCCGATCTGGGCGGGCCAGGTCAGTGTGACATTGCTGTCGTTGACCGTTGCGCCCAGGGCCGGTGTGGTCGGGGCGATCACGTTGATGCTCACGGTGGCGTCATCGCTGAGCGGCGGGACCCCGTTGTCGGTGGCACGCACCACGACGCTGTTCGCGCCCACCTGAGCAGCCGTGGGGGTCCAGCTGAATTGGGCCGGTGAGCCCGTCAGCGTGGCGCCGACGGGGGACGCTCCCGGGAACGAGTATGTGAGCGTCTGGCCCGCGTCGGGATCGGTGGCCGTGACGAGGAACGACAGCGCCTGGCCGACATAGGCCGTCTGGCTGCCGATGGCGGCGAGGACCGGGGCGCGATTGGCGATGGCCGAGGGATTGGCCGCCGCCGGGGTGGGTAGGCTGAAAATCTTCAGGCCGCCGGGGAAGTTATCCGGATCCCGCCCGAAGGACTGGTTGGCCGTGGGCACGCTGTAGTCGAGGTAATCCACGACCGCCGGCAGTCCGAGCTGCGGCCGGCTCAGGGCCAGCACGCCGTTGGTGGGATCGAGGCGGAAGTTGGTATGGAGTTCGGTGGGGGTGGCGTCGGCCGGCTGGCCGTCCGCAAACACGAGCAGGAACTGGCCGGGGGCGATGACCGTACCGGCGGGGAAAACCCACTGGCCGAGGTTGGTGTAACTGTTGGCGAGCGACCAGCCATCGAGGCTGACGGGCAGGCTGCCCCGGTTCACCAGTTCGAGCCACGGCTCGGGCAGGTCCCGGCTGTCCAGCAGGCCGGTGGTGTTGTTCGGCAGCACCTCATTGATCCACAGCGGCGGGAATTCCGGCAGGTCGGCGACGACGCTGTTGGTCGTGCCCGGGGTGAAGCCGGTGACGCTCGTGCTGCCGTTGGCAATGTTCACGGTGCTCCGGATGCCGCTGCCCGAGAGCCGGACGGTGAGATTGCCACCGGCTGTGTTCGGCAGGTACCAGTAGCTCACCGTGTACGGCGCGCCCTGCGTGAGCGGTGTGGCCAGGTCCTGATAGACGGCGGAGGCCCGGGTCGTCCCGCCGGCGGTCGCGACCAGGTGCAGGCTGGCGTTGCCGCCATGCTTCACTGTGGTGCTGCGGGCGGATTGCGCCATGTTGCCGTCCGTGCCGATGGCGAACGGTCCGGGGAAGTCGGACTCGAAGTCGCCGTTGGCGAGCAGGTTGGCGCCCACCTCGGCCACGTTGCCGGCGACGAGCACCACGTCGTCCACGTACACGTCCGTCGCGGTTTCGAGGTAGAGGTAGAGCGTGGAGCTGCTCGCGGTGCCGGACTGCACGACGTGCTGCCATTGCGGTCCCGAATTGGCGCCCCAGTTGCCCACGCGCGAGCTGTCGCGGCGGGCGTCCACCAGCTGCAGCGCAGAGCCGCCGTCGGCATTGGTCGGCCACGGCAGGCTGGCGCGGAAATCCACCAGCGTGAGCGTGCGGCCGGTACGGTCAAAGATGCCGAGCTGGGTGCCGAAGCGGTCGAGCTGGCCGGACCACGGGCCCAGCACGGGGATCGTGCTGCCATACGCGCTGGCAAAGGCGGCGAGGTTCTGCGCCACCACCAGGAACTTGCCGGGTGCGAGCTTCGTGCCCGCCGGGAAATCGAACCGCAGGTTCTCGCCGGCGAGCTGCAGCCCGCCGAGGTCCTGGGTGGTGATGGTGGAAGGATTGAACAGTTCCACGTAGGCGGCATTGGTCGCCGTCGAGTGGTACATGATCTCGTTGATCACCGCGCGGAACTTCGGAACGGTGATCACCGTGAAGGACTTCGTGTCGGAAAGGTTGCCGGGACCGTTGTCGGTGACCGTGAGGGTGATGGAATTGGTGGTCGGGCCGGTGTCATCCGGGGTGGCCCACACGAAGATTCCCGAGTTGGGATCCACCGACGCGCCCGCTGGCGCACCCACCCCCAGGGTGTAGGTCAGCGTCTGCGGCGGCAGGTCGGCATCGGTTGCGGTGGCCTGGAAGGTCACGACCGAGCCCTCTTCCACAGTGAAGTCCTTCAGCGTGCCCAATACCGGGGCCTGGTCCACCTCGTTGACGGTGAGCCCGAAGCTCTGGACGGCGCTGAGCCCGCCAGACAATTCGGTGGCGCGGACGATGATGCTGTAGGTGGCAGGTCCCTGTGCCTCGCTCGGTGTCCACTGGATGATGCCCGAGCCGGGCTCGATGGAGATGCCCGACGGCAGGTTGCCCTCGAGCGAGTAGGTGACCGCGACGGGCGGTGAGTCCGGGTCGGCCGCATGCACGGTCAGAGTGAAGGGCTGCCCCTCGTTCACGCTTTGCGGCTGGATGGGGTCGAAGACGGGCGGGTTGTTCACCTCGTTGACGGTGAGGGTGAACGTTTTGGCGTCCCCCAGCGAGCCGTCGCTGACCCGCACGGTCAGCGGATACACGCCCGGCCCCTGGCTTTCGGTGGGCGTCCAGGTGAAGACGCCGGTGTTGGCGTCGATCGCCGTACCCGTCGGGGCACCGGCATCAAGGGAATACGTGAGCTTGTTCGCGGGCACATCGGGATCGGTCGCGGTGGCGGTGAACGAGAAGAGCGAGCCCTCGTTGATGGTGCGGTCGGCGATCGGGGCGAGCGCCGGCGGGCGGTTGACCTCGTTTACCGTCACGGTCACGTGCTGCACGGCGCTGCGGGGCGGCGTGCCATTGTCGAGTGCCCGCAGGGAGAAGGTATACGTGCCCGGTCCCTGTTCCTCGCTCGGTGTCCAGGCAAAGACGCCGGTGGCCGGATCAATGGTGGTTCCGGCGGGGGCATCGAGGCCGAGGCTGTAGGTCACGGTCTGTCCCGCGTCGGGGTCGGTGGCCACGGCGGTGAAGGTCAGCGTGGTCTGCTCCGCCACCGTCTGCGGCGGGATCGCGGCCAGCACCGGCGGCAGGTTGGCGCCGGCGACGACGTTCGCCTGGCCGGGGGTCGGCGAGGGAAAGAAGACCAGCGGCAGATCCCCGCCATCGGGGTAACGGCCCTGGCTGATGTCGTTGGTCTGCGTGCCGAATCTGAAGCCATCCACCAGGTTCCCATCCGGGCCGAAGAGGCCCAGCGCCTGGCCGGCCTTGGCCAGCTTGAAGTTGACGTGCAGATCGGCGTTCGTGGGGCTGTTCGCCTTGGCATTGTTGTCGGCCCACACAAGCAGGAAGCCGCCCGCCGGGATCACGTAGCCGGGGGGCACGGTGAACTCGGTCGAATTCGTGAGGCTCTCCGTGAGCCGGTAGCTGGTTAGGTCCACGGCGGAGTCGCCGGCATTGAAGAGTTCAAACCAGTCATCGGCCTTGCCGCCGACAGGATTGAAGATCGTGGACGTGTTGTCCGCCATGAACTCGTTGATGGTGACCTTGATCGCGGGGAAGGTCGGGTCGTTGGTCGTCCCGGCCGTCACATTGTAGAACGAGCGGCGGTTCCGCGGTTCGCCGTCCGGGTACGAGCCGAAGCTGCGGCCGGCCGGGAGCTGCTTGTAATCCAGATAGTCCATCACCGTGGACGTGCTGGTCACGCGCACCAGAGCCACTCCGCTGTTGGTCGGATTCAGGCGGAAGCTGGTATGCAGGATCGTGTCCGTGGACTGCGCCGGCTGGCCGTCGGCCCAGACGACGAGGAACTGGCCCGGGGCGATCGTGAAGCCGGCCGGAAAGCGCCACTTCGCGAGGTTGGTGTAGTTGTCGGTGAGCGCGTAGGCGCCGAGGGTGATGCTGTTCGTGCCACCATTATAAAGTTCGATGAAGGGGTCGTGCTCGCCGGCATTGTCCACCGGGCCGGTGACGTTGTCGGGCAGCACTTCGTTGAGCCACAGGTTGGGGAAGGGCGGCGTGCTGGCCTTGACCGAGTTGGCGCGGCCGGGCGTGACCCGGTTCACCGAGTTGGTCGGGGCCGTGGCCCAGTTGCCCACCCGGTAGCTGCCCCGGCTCGGGTCGATGAGCTGCAGGGACGGCCCGAAGCCGTCCGCATTGGTGGACCAGGGCAGGCGGTTGTCGTAATGCACATCACTGATCACGAGGTCGTTGGTGCCGCCGACACCGAGCGGCTTGACGAGCCGGAGCGTTTCGCCGCCGTTGTTGAGCGAGCCGGAGAACTCGGCAAACACCTGGATGGAGGATCCGTAGGCGGCTTCAAAGGCGGTGCGGTCCTTCACGAGCACGAGGTAACCGCCCGGCGGCAGCAGCGATCCGTCGGGGAAGGTGTAACCCACGCCCTCCAGCCGGTCGCCGGAGAGGTCAAACAGGGTGGTGGTGGAGTTGTTGAACAGCTCCACGAACGACGCCCCGGTTTCGGCCGGGCTGTAGTGGATCTCGTTGATCACCACGTAATCCTGGGGCTGCTGGATGGCCCCGGCGTAGCTGACCGTGATCGTGTCGGTGGCCCCCGGGACAGGGTTGCCATTCCGGTCCAAGCCGGCCAGCGTGAACGCGTTGGAAGCGGCGGCCAGCGGCACGGCGACGGAGAAGGAGTTCTGGTCGGTCCAGGTGGCCGGATAGACGGTGCCGTTTACCGTGATGTCCGCCACGGCGAAGGGCGCGGTGCCGGTGAGCGTGGCCGTGGCCGTGCTGGAGGTGAAGCTGTTGCCGTTGTTGCTCGTGATGGCGAACTGGGCCACGTCGTTGGCGGCGATCTGGGTTTGGATGAAGGCGCGGCGCTGCACGATGTAGTTGGCCACGCCACTGGGTGAGCCCAGGCCGCCAAGCCCGTTTTTCACGAGGGTGGCGCGGCGGGAATCGATGACCGGCCCATATTGGGCGGGGTCCATGGGCCCGTTGACCGCGTCCTGGTAGGCGCGCCAGAGCATCCGGCGGAAGGCCGGCGTTTCATACATGCGGTTGACGACCGGATCCTGCCCGTCCCAGAGCCCGTCGGTCGCCCCGTTGCCATCGCCAAAGGTGAAGTCGATGTCCCAGGGCATGAGTTTCCAGGTCTCCCCGGGCAGCTTGTAGGCGTACATGTTCTGGCCGACGCTGAAGCTGTAGGAGTCCCAGTTTCCCAGCACGCGGTGGAAGGCGAAGATGCGCATCCATCCGTCGAGGTCGGCGATGCTGAGCAACCCAGGAACATAGGTGCCGGTCGGGGTGTTGTTCGCGGAGGGATCGTTGGCCGCGGTGACGAGGTTGAAGACGTTGGTGTAGTTGTTCTCCGTGCCGCCGTAGCCGCGCGTCTGCCAGTTGAAGCGGTAGCGGGCGAGCTTGTAGGCGCCGCCCGTGGTCGTGAACGGCTCCAGGGTCGCGCTCACGCCGTTGAAGCTCGTGTTGTCGTCCTGGAACTCGAACCAGATGGCGATCTTGTAGAGGTCACCCTCGTTGGGGGAGGGAAAGTGCGCCCGGGCGTAGTCGCCGGTCGGCGTCTCCTCATCCTGCGAGAGGTTGTAGAGCTGGCCGCCGTTCCGCCACAGCTGCATATAGTGAGAGTGCAGGTAGGGGATGCCCATCTGCTTGCCGAGCCAGGTGGCCAGCTGGTTCCGCAGGCCGGTGCTTTCCGCGCCGCCGTTGCCCGTCGAGCGGAAGACGCGGTCGGTCGCGCCCAGCAGCGGATCATCGTCGGCATTGATGACCGCGAAGCTGCCGGCACCGCCGTGGTACGGGCTGCCCTTGTCGCGGAAGCCCACATTGTAGATCACACGGAAGCCGCCATACACGAGGGTCGCGTCGCGGTAGGTGTTGTTCAGCGGATTGGTGCGCTGGTTTTCGGACGCCTGCGAACTCCACATGTGATAGTGGCCGAAGTTGCCGAAGGGGATGGGATCATCCCAGCGGATGTAACCCTCGGCCGAGGGCAGCGCGACGGGCTCCAGATTCGAACTGGGGAAAGTGCCGGTCGCGGCGTTGGTCGCGGCATCCACGGCCACGATCTTGAACCCGATGAGGGTGCCGGAACTGCGCCCCGTGATCGTGGCGGAATAGATGCCGTCACCGGCCACCGCGTCGCCGCCGGTGCCGTCATCGCGCATGACGATGTTGCTGGCCGTGGTGGTGGGGTCCACCCGGGTTCGCAGGGTGACAGAAGCGAGACCGTCCGCGTCGGAAACGCGGCAGGTGACCACCACCGCCTCGCTGGCGCGGGGCAGGGCGGGCGTGTGGGTCACGTCGTAGATGGCCGGCCCGGCGTTGGGCACAAGCCGGCTGTTGGGCAGGCCGGGTGTGCCAAGGTTCTTCGGCACCACCAGGCGGCAGGGCAGTTCGAGCCAGCCGCCACCCAGGCGGAACAGGATCTCCGGAGAGCCGGCGACCCAGCGGGCCTTCGCGCGGATGGTTGCGGTGTCGCCTGGGTTCAGCGAGGTGGTCAGCGCGGTGCGGATCGAGTTGATGCCGGTGTCGCTGTCATCCTGGGCGCGGATGTGCAGGGCGCGGGTGCCGGCAAAGGCCCCCGTGCTTTCCACGGTGGTGAAGCTGTGGTTGCCGAAGAAACTCCAGCCCGCAGCCCCGGATTCGAAGCCGTTGTTGCTGACCAGATTTGCGCCGCCGGTCTTGAAGACCTCGACTTCGTCCACCATCGCCTGGCCGCCTCCCTCGCTCCCGATGTGCAGGCGGTTGGGCGGGAAGCCGTCCTGGCCGTTGTCGAGCACGCCGGTGACGGCGTAGGTGTTCCACTGGCCCTTCTGGGATTCGTCGGAGTCCGCCCAATTGGCGGGTTGCAGCAGATCGGCGTGGGGATCGGTCAGCTCCAGGCTGGAGCCCCCGCCGCCGGAATATTTGCCCCAGCGGCCGCCGGTTCCATAGGTCACCTCGGATACCACGACATGGATCGAGTTGGTCGCCAGTTCGCCGAATGCGTTGGTGCTCACCAGGTCGTCCGGCTTGGTGAGCGCGAGATGGGCGCCGGAATTCTTCAGCGAGCCGGAAAAGTCACCCACGGTATTGGTCGAATTGAGCTGTGAATAGTTGGTGAGCAGCTGGTCGCGGCTCTTGCCGACCACAAGGTAGCCGCCGGGGGCCAGGCTCACGCCCTTGGCGAACTTGTAGCTCACGGCATCTTCCAGCCGCCAGCCGGTCAGATCCACCGTGTTGGTTCCCCGGTTGTAGAGCTCGACGTACTCGTCGTTGCTGTCACCGCTGATCGGGGCGTACATCAGCTCGTTGATGACGATGTCCGTCACTTGCCAGGGGGCATTGGCCGTGCCGGGGGTCGGCTGGGTCAGCCGGCGGATGGTGGCGGCACCGTCGGGGAAACGGCCCGAGGCCACGCCGTTTTCCTGGTCGTGATAGCGCACGGCGTCGAGGACGCGGGTCGCGTTGGAATTCACCAGGTAGATCGCCTCGCCCGCCGCGCTCAGGCGGAAACCGAGCTGGTTCTGGTCGAACATCAGGAAGCCCTGTTTCGGGATGATCGTTCCGCCCGGGATGCGGAAGCGGTTCGTGACCGGCGAGTCGCTCAGATAGCAGCCGCTGAGATCCACGTCGGCGAGGGTGTGGTTGTAGAGCTCGATGTAATCGACCTGCGGGTCGTCGGTGTGGGCGAGAAACTCGTTGATGACCACCCCGCTCTGCGGGTTTGCCAGGAGGGTTTCCTGCCGCCCCGGCGTGCCGCCGATGGCCTCGCTGATGCCCCAGGCCCGGGGGTCGGCCTCACCGTAGCTGGGCCGCCGGAGCACCAGCGAATGGCCGGTCCCATCCGCCGCCACGGGCCATGGCGCTTCCGTGCCGTAGGTCATGTCCAGCTTGATCGCGCCGGTCTGGTCGGCCAGGCGTACCGTGTCGCCGGAATTGCTCAGGGACCCGAAGATGGGCCCGAGAATGGTGCCCGCTCCACCCGCTGCCCGGAGCGCGTCGGGATCGGCCGCGACCGTGAGGAATCCGCCGGCCGGGACGACCGTGCCGGGCGGGAACTCGAAGGCGATTCCGCCCGTGAGCTGCCAGCCGGAAATGTCCTCGAAGATCGTGTCGGCGTTGTACAGCTCCACGAACTCGAGGTTGCCGGTCACGCCCGCCGGCGGGTTCGGGTGGTACATGATTTCCGAAAAGACCAGGCCGGTGCGCCGGCTGCTCGGCGCGAGCGGTTCACGGTCGGGCGTGTAGGTGCCCACCACGGCGCTCTGGATCGGGCCGTAATCACGGAACTGTGCGGTCGAGACCTGCTGGGCGTTGCCGCTGGAGAGCGCGAGACCCACGTAGATCTGCGCCGGCAGGGTGACGGTTGCGGTGCCGAGCTGCACCCACTTCTGGCCGTCGAGGCTGCCGAAGCCGGTGAACACATTGCCCACGCGCCGCAGGCGCAGCCACGTCTGCGGGTAGTTCACCGGGAAGCCGCCGTTCAAGGTGGCGGTGGTCGCGCCTCCCCCCACCGTGGTGCGGGACTCGAAGAAGCTGCCCACCTCGACCGACGCCCCGAAGATCGCGGCGAAGGCGGCATTCGCATTGAGGCTCCCGCGCGCCATCAGGCCAGCGTGCAGGAACGGGTCGGTCACCGTGGCGTCGGCCACGCGGACCTGCAGGTCAAAATTGCCGCTGCGCAGCTCCCAGGCGAACTGGAACTGGTCGCTGTTGCCATTGATGTCAGCGCCGCCGCCGGTCACGTCATAGGCCCCGGCACTCACCCGTTGGATCGAGCCGCCGCCGGTGCCGATGTCCTGCGAGACAAATTCCAGCGCCAGCAGGGAAATCGTGCTGCCGGGCAGGATGGTGTTGGGCGTTTGGGCGCGGTCCTGCACCCCGTTCACGGTCAGGGTGTAGGTGGTGCCATAGGCCAGGGGCGACGTGGTCAGCACCACGGTGCTCGCGTCTGTACCATACGCGACTGAGGAAACCGTCACCCCGCCGCTGATTTTGTAATTGGCGGTGGCCAATCCGCTCGCGCCGCTCACCGGCTCGCTGAAAGTCAGCTGGATATTGGTCGCCCCGAGATTGATGACACCGGTCAGCGTGGGCTTGGTCGTGTCCGGCAGCACGGTGAGCGTGGCCGTGGTGGAGTTGGTGCCGCCCAGCTTGTTCGTCAGCGAGGCCATGAACACCGAATTGTTGTCGTCCAAGGTGACCGGGCCGTAAGTGAGGATGGAGCCCGTCTGTCCGGATACGACCGTGCCGTTGCGCCGCCAGATGTACGTCACGATGTCGAGATTCTTCGCCTTGATGCTGAACGTCGCGGTCTGCCCCTCGATGACGGTCGTGTTGGTCGGCTGCTGCGTGATGACCGGTGGGCCGAACGAGGTGCCGAAAGGCAGCAGGTAGGTCGCCGGAATCGGTCCCTCGTCCACGCCGTCAGGACGCAGCCAGCGCACCGCGAGGTTGTCGCCGCCGCCGCCCTCCTTTTGCAACGCGCTGATGTAGTAGTTCTGCCCGGCGATGAGCTTGATCGGGGCCGACTGCTGCTCGGGGAACTTGGTCCACTCCCGTTGACCGGCCCAATCAGGTACCGAGGCGATCTGCTGGACGTTTGCCGGATCGGTGTCGGTGCTCAGGAACAGCGCGCCGTTGTCGTCCGTGGCGATCCAGAAGGTGTAATTGCCCGTGACCGGCGGCGTGATGTAACCATGCATCCGCTGGCCGTAATTGTCATCGAAGTTGGAGGGCGACTCGAAGAGGTCGGTGACGAAGTTCGTGAGCGTCGGGTGGTCGGGGTAGATCGGGTTGTTCGTCAGGTCGCTGATCGCGTTGCCTGAGATTCCCTGGTAAACCTCCCGCAGGATCGAGCCACCCCGGGCGGGCAGCCACGCTGCCATAAGCAACAGCAGTGCAAGGCTTAGCCGCTGGGCCGGGAAACGGCCAAACGGCCGGCAGTAATGGGGAAAACGCATAGATGAAAGTGCGATAAAGGGGACGTTCAAGCAACAATCGGGTGACAGCCAGTTTGTGCGGTCACGGGCCACGATGGCCGGAGACAGTTCTTCTGCCGGGAAAGGGTGCTCATGTTTGATAAAGGCGTCAGCGCAGCAGCTTCCAAGCCGCCGCTGGTACCGGTTTTGGGGATTCGGAGGGTACGGACAACTCAGCAGCGTCATTTTACCGAGCTGAAATTGCGGTCGGATCCGGGACGATGGAATGGAGTGCAAGTCATTCCCAGTTTGCCGGTTACCGCTTCGCGAGCGCATTGGCCGCCACCTGCTGAAACTCCCGGCGGACCTGGCTGGCGTCGCTGTTCGGGAAATTCGCGCGTTGCACCATCAGCACGTACGCGACGCCCTTCACGGGATCGACCCACGCCTGCGTGCCCCACGCGCCACCATGGCCGAAAGTGCCCGGCGAGAGCATCGCCGCCACCCCCTCGTGCGGCCGGCGCAGCACACAGGTGCCGATGCCCCAGCCGTAATCCTTGCCGTGCTGCCCAAAGGTGTCGTTTTGGAAGAACCCCACTGGCAGGTCACCGGTCTGCGGCGTGGAAAGCAGCTTCAGCGCGACGGCACTGAGGTAACGATGGCCGTCCAGCTGCCCGCCATTCAGCAACATCTGGCAGAAGCGCGCATAATCCTGCGCGGTCGAGTAGAGCCCGCCATTGCCCTGCGGCGGCTTGTCGCGGGGGCCGAACTCGGGACGCGGCGGCACGGCGTCCAGCTTGCCGGTGTCCTTGTTCTTGGCATAGGCGGTGACGAGCCCGGCGCGTTGGGCGTCATCCAGATAGAAGGTTGTGTGCTTCATGCCCAGCGGCCCGAACAGGCGCTTCTGGAGGAACACGTCGAAGGTCATCCCGCTCACCACCTCGACGATGCGGGCGCCCGCATTGATGCCGCTCTGCGTGTAGCGCCACTGGCTGCCCGGCTCATATTGCATCGGCGTCGCGAGCCAGATCGGCACGAGATCGGCCAGTGTCTTGGCCGCCTGCGCGGCCGGACCGCTCGCCTCGCCCAGTCCGGAGGTGTGCGTGAGAATCTGCGTGATCGTGAGGTTCGCGGGCTTGCCGGACGGCGTCTTCAGGTTGGCGAACTCCGGCAGATATTTCGCGACTGGATCGTTGACGTTCAGCCGGCCCTCATCCTGAAGCATGAGGATCGCCGTCCCGGTGACTGGCTTGGTCATCGAGGCGATCCAAAAGAGCGTGTCCGGCGTCATCGGCCGCTTCGTCGCGACATCCGCCAGCCCGGTGCATTCGAGATGCACGGTGCGATCCTTCGTGACCACGACCGTGACGGCCCCGGAAATCTCATTCTGCTCCACCATCGCCTGCATCGCCGCCCCGACGCCGGGCAGCTTCGGTGCCTCGGCCAAAGCCGACAGCGCGACCGACAAGGCAAGGCCGACCAAAAAACCAACACGACGGGGATGCATGCCGGGAGCTTCAACCGGCGCGCCGGATTCCGTCAACCGCCAGCACAACCGCCTCGGGAGGGCGCGGTTCCACCCGCGCCGTAAAATCCATGGTACCCGTTGTTGTTTCACCCCTCTGCCTCGGAACGGAAGTTGCTTGATTACGGGGGCCGCACAGCTACTGGTTATTCAACGTTAAGCCGCTTTCCGCCATGAACTCTCTGCATTGTTCGAACGCCATCACCTTTCCCAGCCGCCGTCGCTTTTTGCAGCAGACCGGTCTCGGCATCGGCGGGCTGGCGCTGGCCTGCCTGCTCAAGGAGACCGCCACAGCCGCCGGGGCCGCCGAGATCACGTCGCTGGCTGCGCGGCAGCCGCCGCTGTCAGCGAAGGCAAAGCATGTGATCCACATTTTTGCCGGGGGCGCACCGAGCCATCTGGACACGTTCGATCCCAAGCCCGGGCTGGAGAAGTTCCGCGACCAGTCGCTGCCAGGGGATTCGGGCGTGGCCTTTCCGTCGCCCTTCAAGTTCCCGAAGTGCGGCCGGAGCGGGCTGGAGATCAGCGACATCTTCCCGAAGCTCGGCACGGTGGCGGATGAGCTGTGTGTTATCAGGTCGATGTTTACTGACGTGCCAGCCCACGGGGCGGCGTCCAAGCTTCTGCACACCGGCTCGATCACGCTCACGCGGCCGAGCCTCGGCGCGTGGACGCTCTACGGTCTCGGCTCCGAGAACGCCAGCCTGCCCGGCTTCATCACCCTCGGTGGCAGCACCGAGTGGCGGCAGGCGGCCTTCCTGCCCAGCCTCTTCCAGGGGGCAAAGGCCGATTTCGCCGCGAACCGCCCGCCGGACAAGGTACTGCTGAACCTGCGCAACGAGTTCACCTCGCGCGAGCAGCAGCGGATGCAGCTCGACCTGCTCCACAAGCTCGATGAGGCGCACATGGAGCGCACCTCGCACGACGAGCAGCTCGAGGCGCGCATCGATTCCTTCGAGCTGGCCTTCCGCATGCAGAGCGAGGCGCCCGAGGCCTTTGACCTGACGAAGGAAACCCAGGAAACCCGCGATCGCTACGGCAAGGGCGACCTCGGGGCCAAGCTGCTTTGCGCCCGCCGGCTCGTGGAGCGCGGCGTGCGCTTCGTGCAGATCGATGCGGGCGGCTGGGATCATCACCAGAATCTCGCCGCAGCCATCACGCGCTCCGCGCAATCGGTGGACCAGGCGGCGGCGGCCCTGATCGCGGACCTGAAGTCGCGCGGCCTGCTGGAGTCCACGCTGGTGATCTGGGGCGGCGAATTCGGCCGCACCGCCACGACGGCCGGCAAGGTCGGTGCCGATTCCGGCCGCGATCATCATGCGAAATGCTTCTCGCTCTGGATGGCCGGCGGTGGCGTCAAAGGTGGCATGGCTTACGGCTCCACGGACGAGCTGGGCCAGGAGATCGTTCAGGATGGCGTCCACATCCATGACCTGCACGCCACGATCCTGCGGCTGCTCGGCTTCGATCACACCAAGCTGACTTACCGTTACAACGGCCGCGATTTCCGGCTTACTGACAACTTCGGCAAGATCGTCGAGCCCATCATCGCCTGAGCATGAGCA
>CAIVQH010000033.1 GCA_903907995.1 uncultured Verrucomicrobiota bacterium
AGGCATACCGCCTCAGATGTGTCACGCATGCGCTGAGCATAAAGTGTTACCCATGCGGTGATCACGTGCCGTCCCCGCGAGCCGGGTCACCCCAGACCCAGGCCGCCGCGGCTCGCGCGGACGCTCGCCCCACCACGCGCCCGGAATCCGCGCTGACCACGGTGTCAAGATGCGCCCCTCAGTCCGGGGCACACGGGAAGCTACTGGCCGTGGCCGGTATAGGCGGCCATGGTCGGGATTGCCGGCGCAATGGCGGGGTTGAGTTTGTCAGGCGGGGTTGATTCTCCGGTGGTGCAGATGTCATGCGCGCCGGTGAGTTCGAAAATTTCCTTGGCGCGGCTGATTTGTTCGGAGTTCTCGGTGTGAACCGAGATCAGGATATTGCCCTCCCTGATCTTGCCCTCGTAACGCTTCGCCTCGATTTCCGGAATGCCCAGACCGATCAGGCCGCCGGCGATGCCGCCGACCGCGCCACCGACGGCCACGCCACTCAGGGCGGCGATGATCGGGCCGGCGGCGATGAAGGGTCCGACGCCGGGAATGGCCAGGGCACCGATGCCCGCGATCCAGCCCAGAGCGCCGCCGATCACCGCGCCGGTACTGCCGCCGACCACCGCACCTTCCGGTGCTTTCGTGTTTTTCTCATGCGCAAAATCCCGCGTGGTGTCTTGGTCGGGGAACAGCACGGAAATGTCGTTGCTGGAGAAGGTTGCCATTTTCAACCGGCCGACGATGTCATCCGCCTGGCTGCGGGAGGTGGCGATACAGAAGACAGATTTCTTGGACATAAAGGGACAGGTGTTTTGGCCAGCCACCTCTCCTGACCAATCGTAAATGCATTCTCATCCAGATGGTTCCTCGGCGGCCGGCCGGCTACGTTGATGCTCACACTTTAGGCGGCGCGGCCTGGGGACCGCCATGGGGTCCAACCCTACTCCCGTGAATGCTGCTTCCGGTGGCAGATGTTTCGGACTAGCCTCCCCACAAACCGCCCCCTTAATGAAAGCAACTCTCTGGATCTTATTGTTTCTGCTTCAGGCCAGGGGTGTCGCGGCGGATTGGCCCCAATGGCGCGGTCCCACCCGGGACGGGGTCTGGAGCGAAACAGGCATACTCACTTCCTTTCCCGCCGGCGGGTTGAAGCCCAAATGGACGATTCCCGTCGGTTACGGCTATTCCAGCCCGGTCATCGCGGACGGGAAAATCTACCTTTCCGATCTCGTCCTCGCCAAGCCGGCCGTGCATGAGCGCACGCGCTGTTTCAGCGCCCGATCTGGCAAGCAGATCTGGCTGACCCAGCACGATTACACGCCACCGGACTGGTTTTTCACTCCGGAACAGCTGCGCGGTCCCGGGCCCACACCCCTCATTCATCGTGGCCGGGTTTACAGCCTCAGCATGTCCACCCTGCTCGAATGCCTCGATGCCCATACGGGCGCCGTGCTCTGGAAGCATGACCTCAACGCCGAATACCAGCTTCCGCCCAGCTCCCTCGACGCCTCGCCGCTGATTGACGGCAACCTGCTGATCGCCTCGATCGGCGGGAAATCAGGGGCAGGAGTCGTCGCCTTTGACCTGATGACCGGCCGGGAGGTTTGGCGGGCCCTCGGCGAGGGGGCCACCTGGAGTTCGCCGGTGATCATTTCCGCCGGCGGCGTCCGCCAGCTCATCGTCTGGATGAGGCAGTCGGTCACCTCGTTGAATCCCACGAACGGCGCGGTTTACTGGCGCGAGGGGACCGTCTCGGGCGGAAGTCCGGGTTTTTCTGCCGTATCCGCTCCGGTGGTTCAGAGAGACCGGCTGCTCGTCAGCGGCCTGATGTTCCAGCTCGACCCGACCAAGCCAGCGGCAAAGGTGCTCTGGCCGGATACGCCCTCGGGCATGCGCCGCATCCTCAGCGACACCTCCACGCCGTTGCTCCGGGGTGACTACATTTACAGTCCGCGATCTGGGGGGACATTCGTCTGCCTGGAGGCGGCAACGGGCCGTGAGCTGTGGCAGACCAACGCCGTCACCGAGCTGAACCGGGGCGCCTGCGTCCACTTCATACCGAATGGCCCGTCGCTGTTTCTGTTCACCGACCGCGGCGACCTGATCCGGGCGGAACTGTCGCCGGCCGGCTATCGCGAGCTGGGGCGTACCCATCTGATCGACCCCACCTCCCCGTTGTTTGACAAGACCTTCGCCTGGTCCCCGCCCGCATTCGCCGATCGCAATCTTTACGTGAGAAACGACCGCGAACTGCGTTGCTACCCCATGGCGGCGCGGAAGTAGGACGGTGCGTCTCGCCCGTCTTCCATCTTCGCCTTTTTCGTCCGCCTGTTCACTGATGCCCAGAAAGCGAGGTTAGAAGACGGGCGAGACGCACCGTCCTACTTCCGGGCAAGCCTCCGGCTTGCGGTCCTGGCTGCCGTGGCCTACCAGCCGGCCCCGTCGTCGTGGAAGCCGGACCCTTCGGACGTGCCGTTGCGGACGTCGCCGCTGGCTGTGGTCGAAGTGTGGCGCGAGGACTTTCTCGGCTGATCCGGCAGCAGGGCCTCGGAGGTCGCGAGGGGCTTGGGGGCACCATTGTGCCGGGGGGAAGGCGCTTCGGCGGGTGTTTCCTCCGTCGTTTCCCCAGACGCATGGGTGATGCTGCGCTGAGCGTCGTCCACGAAGGCGATCAGCGAGTCCACCGCTTCGCGCAGCTCCTGGGATTGCTGGCTGAGCTTGCCGGAGGCGGCGGCGCTGTGGTCGGCCTCGGCGGCAATCGCCTGCGAATCGCGGTCAATCTGGGTCATGGCCGAATTGACCTGCGAGATGCCGCGGGTCTGCTCGGCGGAGGCGAGGGCGATCTGGGCGACGAGGTCGTCCACCTGCCGCGCCTTGTCCACGATCTGCTGGAGGCCGGCCGAGACGCGCTTGGAAATCTCCACGCCGCGGGCGTTGCGGCGGAGGGATTCGTCGATGCTCGACGCGGTCTCGCGGGCGGCGGTGCCGGCGCGGTGGGCGAGGTTGCGGACCTCGTCGGCGACGACCGCGAAGCCGAGGCCAGCATCACCGGCGCGGGCCGCCTCGATGGCGGCGTTCAGCGCGAGGATGTTCGTCTGGAAGGCGATCTCGTCAATGTTCTTGAGAATGGTCGCGATGTTGTCGGAGGACGCCTTGATCTCGTCCATCGCGCGGGAGAGTTCCGCCATTTCGCGGGCGCCGCCCTCGGCGGCAGAGCGGGCCTCGTTGGCCAGGCTCTTCGCGCTGGTGGCATGCTCAGAATTGCGCTGCACCATGCTGCGGATCTCCTCGATGGAGGCGCTGGTCTCCTCGACGGAGGCGGCCTGGCTGGAGCCGGATTCGGCCAGCTTGCGGCTGGTGTCCGACATGCGCAGGGCGGCCTCGGTCACGTCTTCGGAACCGCCGGAGAGGCGGCCCACAATGTCATCCATCGTGAGGCGGGTGCGCCGGGCGAGGATGGTGACGAGCAGGGTGATGATGGCCGCGGCGGCCACGCTGGCCGGGCTGAGGCTGAAGACGCTTTTTTCGATGCGGGCAAAGCCGGTGTCCACATTGCGCGCCCGGTCGCCGGAGATGCCGTAGCAGGTGGCGGAGAGCTTGTCGGTCGCCTCGTTCAGCGCGGTGACTTTGGCCGGGATGTCCTTGTCGAGCGAGGCCATCGCCTTCTGAAAATCGGTGTCCACCAGCGCCCGCACCTGGCCAAAGGCGGTGACCAGGCCGTTGAAGGCCGTTTCCACCGCGTCCACCTGGGCGGCGGCATCCATGCCTCCCAGCGTCTTGCGCAGTTGCTGGATGTGCTCGAGCGCGTGGCCGCGCTGGGCTTCGGCGAGCTTGAGTTTGGCCGGCTTGTCGGCCTCCTGGGCAAAGAGCACCTCGAAGGCGTTCAGCCGGTACAACGCCAGACCTTCCTGAAGGCCGGCCAGATGTTGCAGGCTGGGGAGGCCCTCGCTCTGAAGGGAGGCGATCGCCCCCTTGCCCTCCCGGCACACGCGCCAGAGCACGATCCCCTGCACGGTGACAAAACCGAGCAGCAACAGCAGGAGCAGCCGGATGTTGCGGAAACTTTTGCTCAGGGACGTGGTCTTGGAACGGCGCATGGACGACGGAGGGGTAAGGGTGGCGACGGATGGGAGGTCGACCTCAGTTGACGTCGAGCTTCTTCACGCCGGCGGGCTCGGTGCCGGCAGGAACGATGGCGATGGCGCCCTTGCTGGCCGCCACGGCCGCCAGGGCGGCGGCGACATCATCCGCCCGTTTGGGCTGCTGGCCGCGGCCGGAGAAGGCCAGGCGTTGCCAGTGCGTCTTGAAGGCGGAGGCGTTCATGCCCGAGGCGGCCTCGAGGGCGGCATCGGCCTTGTCGCCGGCGACCACGATGGTGATGGCCTGGCCACCGGGCCAGTACATGGTCTTGCCGGTGTAGATGTCCTTGAGCGCGTTCGCGTCGAGGGTGGCGGTGACGCCGTCATTGACGACGACGACGCCATCCAGCGCGAGCGACGGCAGGCACGGCAGCACCAGGAGAGCGCCGGCCATCAGGGCGGTGAATTTTCCGAGTTTCATGGGTAGGGATCGGCTCTGGTTGGGCGGGACGCTCAGAAGCTGAACGTGGTCTTGGCGGCGAACAGGAACCAGCCGCGACCGTCGCGTTGCGGGTTGTTGGCGGTGTCCTCCAGCAGCGAGGTGCCACGGATGTAGTGGCCCTCCAGCTTGAAGATCCACCACGGCTTCGGGTCAAAGCGGAACGAGAGCGCCAGATCCTTCTGCGAGGCGTTGGGCGAACCGGAGCGCTGGTGCACGTCGGCATAGTGCTCCGTGTAGTAGGAGCCGACCTCGAACCAGTCGTTGAAGCGGTAGGCGGCGCCGGCGTACCAGGCATCGGGCTGGGTCTTGCTGGGCGAGATCGAGGTGGGCTGGATCGGGGTGCTGCCGGAGAGGACGTTCACGGTGTTGTTGCCGCTGTATTCGTAGGTGAAATACTCGGCCTGGAAGGTCCATTTCTTCCACGTGTACTCGAGCGAGTACTGCTGCAGCAGCACGTGGGCGTCCGCCGCGGCGTAGGCATTGATCGGGCCAAACGGGCCGACGGGCGAAACGGGGGTGATCAGCTTGAACGTGAAGTCGTCCATGTAGCCCGTGTAGGCGCCTGCGCGCAGCCCCTCGATCGGGGTGTTCCACCAAAGCTGGCCGCCGACCGACACCGGCTGGCCGAAGCCGTCAAACTTGTTGTTGCTGCCGTCCACGATCCAGCGGGCCACGCCGCCGTCGTCGGAAAGGGTGACGAGACCGGCAAACAGCTCGTAGGAGAGGCTGCCTGCCTTGCCGAGGGGGATGGTGCCGAAGAGGACGCCGCCGTCGATGGACGTGGAGAAGTCGCGCCAGCGCGCATCATAGACGCCCTGGGGCAGGAGGATGGCGGTGCGGGCCAGATCCAGATCCTGGATGTGGTTGTAGATGCCACCCGGCTTGCGCACGCGGCCGGCGCGGATGCCGACGTAGTCGTTGAAGGTGTACTCGATCGAGGCGTAATCGAGGAAAGGCTCCATGTTGCCGATCTTGCCGGTGTCGAACGCGAAGCCCTGGACGGTGATCCGGGTGCGGTTGAACGGCGAATAGCTGGCATTGATGCCGGCCTCGGTGAACTGGAACGAGCCGTCGGTCGATTTGCCGAGATAGTTGTAGTCGGTCGAGGCGATAAAGCCCTGGCTGGCAAAGCCGTGGAAATCGATCTTCTGGTTGTTGCCCAGATCCAGCTCCCAAGCGTGGGCGGCGGTGCTGGCAGCCAGCGCGGCGCCGGCCATGGTGAAGGTTTTGATCTGCTTCATGTGGTTTTTGTGTTGTGTGGCATGAAGCGCCGCACCCGCAGGGCGGCAGCCCGGCGGGTTTTCCAGGTACCAACGGGCACCGGCGCAGTATTCCGATTCATGCGACCAGTCAGATCGGATGAATTCCTAGCACCCTTTAGGCAAAACTTGTTCACGGGCACTCGTAAACCCGCAAAAAACGAGCGGGATTTTGGGTTAAGTCCCTCATTTCGAACGGGAAATCGGCGGGATAACCTGCAAGCAGCCGTCGTGGGGAAAACTGATGCCGCAGCGGCCATCGCAAGTGGCACCCGCAGGGCTTTGACAAAGTCTGTTCCACGACCTTTCTTTCCGGCTGTAGCTCAACCGGAAAACCTTCAGCCTACCATGAAAACGAACCTGTTCCCCCTCGTCGGCCTGACCGTGCTCGCCCTGGCCTTTGCCGGGTGCAACAAAGAGGACGTCAAAAACAAGACGGCCGAAGTGAAGGAGAAGTCCACCGAGACGGCCGAAAAGGTCGCCGATAAGACCAAGGAACTGGCCAGCCAGGCCGGCGACAAGGCGAAGGAGCTGGGCGAGAAGGCCAAGGTCGCCGGCGAAAAGGCCTATGACGCGACCAAGAAGGGCGCCGCCGAGGCCGTTGATGCCACGCGCGAAGTCGCCAGTGAAGCCGCCAAAAAGGTCGCCGACGCCGCCAACAAGGCCTCCGAAAGCCTGAAGCCCAAGCAGTAAGGCTGCTGAGATCGGGTCTGGGCTCTGGGGTATTGGGTCTGGGAGCCCGGACCTGGGACCTATCCTGCGACCGGTTTCCCATCGTCCTCCACGCGCGACCACCACGGCAGGATGGTCAGCAGGCCGCCTAACACGGCGAAGGCCAACGCAAGCGAGTGTTTTGCCATCAGCCCGGTGAGGGGATTCAGCACCACGATGGCCAGCGTGCGGATCATGGACCCAAAGGAGAGCACGGTGGCGCGTTCGGCGGAGGGGATCAGCGCGTTGAACTGCGCGCTGTAGATCGCCACGCGCGGGAGACTGAACGCAAAGGCGATCACGATCAGCGGCAGCACCAGCGGCAGCCAGCGGAGCCAGGCCAGCAGCAGCATCGCCACGCCGGCCACCACCGTGGAAACCAGCAGCAGACGCCGCCGGGAACCGAACCAGCGCGTGAGCCGTCCCACCTCCGCCAGAAAGCCCACCTGCGCGAGGCACGCCGACGCGTGGACCACACCAAACCACTTCAGCGGCAGGCCGCACTGCTGGAGCAACGGCTGGTAAAGCCAGATGATCGCCCACGCCAGCGCGTTGGTCACCGCCAGTTCCAGACTCAGCCGCCGCAGCGCGGGGTGGGACCAGAAGAAGCGCCCGCCGGCCGTGAGAATCTTCCGGTATTTGCCCCGCGTGGCCGCCACGGCACCAGTCGGCGCTTCCCGGAGAAACAGCGCCAGGACTGTCACCGCCATCGCCGGCACCGCATAGGCCCGCATCGGCGCGGCCAGTCCCCACGTGGAGGCAATCCACGCGCCCGCGAGCGTGCCGAGATTGATGCCGATCAGCTTGCACGCCTCCAGCCGCGCCAGCACGCGCACCCCGGCGGCCTCGTTGCCGGCCGCCTTCAGGCTGTCGTAAAGCAGCGCCTCATCCGCGCCCGAGTGCAGCGTGAACGCCACTGCCATGGCCGCCTCGGCCAGAATGAAGCGCCCCAGGGACGGTTCGCTGGCATACAGCAGCGCCGCGCCCGCCGCCACCAGGCCACCGAGCGCGAGCGACACCTTGCGGCCGAAGAAATCCGCGACCGCGCCGGTGGGCACCTCCAGCAGGAAGCTGCAGAGCATGAACCAGGCGTTCAGGTCGAACACCTGCGACAGCTCCAGGCCGCCCCATTCCGTGAAGAACTGGGTCATCACCGCGCCGAAAAAGTGCGCCCAGAAGAGCACCCGGATGGCGTAGAGCAGCCCGACGTTCCGGAGAAACGCCGGCTGGGGCTGCGATGGTGAGGTGGTGGACTGGCTCATGGTGGGGATGGCCAGCAGGGGAACAAACCACGTCCGCTGCCGGCCGTGGTTTGGGTGACGTCAGTCAGTTCGCCCTCCATCCACGAGCCCGTGCGCCATGAGGTTTCATGGCGGCTAGCGGGACAATTGGGACGGGCCTGGCAAACATCGACCCGCCGAAAATGCCGGAACCGGCCCCGCCAAGTCAACGCCGCCGGGGCTCGGCTGTGTCCGCAGGGCCAGCCGCAGCCACGTGATCGGCCGGTTTTAAGGAGCCGCCTCCCGTTAACGGGAGTTGATTCGGCCGGGACGCTTCCACATGAGCGCCAGCGAAGTGAAACGCCGGCCTTTGAACGTTGAACGTCCAACGTTGGACGTTCAACGTTCAATGCCCCAAGCCCACCGCTCTCCCCCATGGCAGGGATGGATCGCGCCGACGTTCCCCGCCATCGTGCTTGTCGCGGCCGGAGCCGCTCTCTAGCCTCGCCGCGAAATCGCCGTTCTTCCACACAATGAACTCCTCCATTCGTTTCAAGCTGTTCCTGATGATGGTGCTCGAATTCTTCATCTGGGGCGCCTGGCTCCCGCTGATTTTCGGCTACCTGCCGGGCCTCGGTTTCTCGCCCGGCGAACAGTCGCTGATCCTCAACGCCTTCCCGATCGCCGCGATCGTCGGCATGTTTTTCAGCAACCAGTTCGCCGACCGGAATTTTGCGGGGGAGAAGTTCCTGGCCTTCAGCCATCTCATCGGCGGCCTGGCGATCCTGGGCTGCGGCTTTGTGAAGACCTTCTGGCCGTTCTTCGGGCTGATGCTCGTGCACTGCCTGCTCTACGTGCCGACCATCTCGATCACGAACGCCATCGCCTTCGCCAACATGAAGGATCCGCAGAAGGAGTTCGGCGTCGTGCGCATGGGCGGCACCATCGGCTGGATCCTCGCGGCGTGGCCGTTCACCTTCATCCTCGTGGACTGGGCCAAGGTGGACGCGGCGAAGCCCGACGGCGTGGTGGCCTGGGTTGGCGCGGTGCTGGCGAACGGCCTCACCGGCCAGCCGCTGCTGGACGCGACGAAGTGGACCTTTGTGGTGGCCGGCCTCGCCTCGCTGCTGCTGGCGGCCTTCAGCCTCACGCTGCCGCACACGCCGCCCAAGCCGGCCGTCGAGGGTGAGAGCCTCGCCCTGGTATCCGCGCTCAAGCTGCTCACCCATCCCTTCGTGCTCGTGCTCTGGCTGGTCACCTTCGTGGATTCGTTCGTCCACAACTGCTACTTCAACTGGGCCGGCACCTTCCTCGGCAGCAGTCAGGTGGGCATCGCCGGAAACTGGATCATGCCCGTGATGAGCATCGGCCAGATCGCCGAAATCCTCACCATGCTGGTGCTGGGGATGGTCCTGAAGAACTTCGGCTGGCGCACCACGATGGTGCTGGGCGTGCTCGGCCACGCGGTGCGCTTCGGCGTGTGGGCTTTCATGCCGCACGCGCAGGGGCTGATCATCTTCATCCAGGTCATGCACGGCATCTGCTACGCGTTCTTCTTCGCCACGGTGTACATCTTCGTGGACGAGCATTTCCCGAAGGACATCCGCTCGAGCGCCCAGGGCCTGTTCAACCTGATGATCCTCGGCATCGGCGCGCTCGTGGCGAATTCGATCTGCCCGTGGCTGATCCAGAATGTTTACACGGTGGACAAGGTCACCAACTTCAAGGGCCTGTTCCTGGTGCCGCTCATCTGCGCCGCCGCCGCCGCCGTCGCCCTGATCGCGTTCTTCCACCCGCCGAAGAAGGCGGTGCCCACGGTGGGCCGCGGAACCGCTCCGGCGCATTGACCGACCGGATGTTTTCATGAAGCCGGCCCAGCCAGCCAAGCGACGAATGCTTGGCTGGCTCGTCGGTCTGACTCTCGTTTCGTTCGCGGTCATTCTCTCCCTGCTCCTGCCCGCAGCGGTGAGGGCCACGGCTGCCGCCCGACACCTGCTCGCCGAGACCGATTTGGTGACCTTGCAGGGGGGCATGGAGGCCTACCGAACTGCCCTGGGCAAATACCCCGAGGGAACGCCCGCCCAAATCCTGCGCGCCTTGCGGGGTGAGGCCACCAATTCAAAGGCCTTTCTCGTCGTCTCGCCGCGTAGGGTGAACGCTGCGGGAGAATATACGGATCCTTGGCGCACGCCCTACCACATCGGCTTCGACGCCTCCGGCAAGCCGCGCGTCTATTCCTTCGGTCGCAACCGTCAGGACGATCAGGGGCGAAAAGGCAGTGATGACATCACCATGGATGCCCCCGCACTTGTCCGTCGGCCAAATCCGTAACAAGATCCACCCATGAGCACCTCCCCGCCCGCCGCCGCTCTGAACCGCCGCCAGTTCCTCGCCTCCTCCTCGGCCTTCGCCGCGCTCGCGCTAGCCGGCTGTGCCAGCGACGACGATCTGCTGAAGCCGCGCCAGCCGCTCTTCCAGATCAGCCTCGCCGAGTGGTCGTACAACCAGGCCATCTTCGGCAAGAAGATGACCCACCTGGACTTCCCCATAGTGGCCAAGCGTACGCACGACATCGACGCCATCGAGCTGGTGAACCAGTTCTTCATGGACAAGGCCAAGGACCAGGCCTACCTGCGCGAGTTCAAGTCCCGGGCCGACACCGAGGGCGTCGCCATCAAGCTCATCATGTGCGACGACGAGGGCGACCTCGGCGACGTCGATGCCGCCAAGCGCAAGCAGGCCGTGGACAACCACCGCAAGTGGGCCGACGCCGCCAAGTACTTCGGCTGTCACAGCATCCGCGTGAACGCCGAGACCGGCGGCAAGGGCAGCTTCGAGGAACAGCAGAAACGCGCCGCCGACGGCCTGCGCCCGCTTACCGAATACTGCGCCAGCCTCGGCCTGAACTGCATCGTCGAGAACCACGGCGGCCTCGCCTCCAACGGCAAGTGGCTCGTGGGCCTTATGAAGCTCGTGGACCACCCCCGCGCCGGCCTGCTGCCCGACTTCGGCAACTGGTACGACTACGACCGCTACCAGGGCGTGACCGAGATGATGCCCTACGCCAGGGCCGTCAGCGCCAAGACGCACGATTTTGACCAGCTCGGCAACTGCGTCGAGACCGACTACCGTCGCATGATGAAGATCGTGCTCGCCGCCGGCTACCACCGCTGGCTCGGCATCGAGTACGAGGGCGAGCACATCCCCGAAGCCGAAGGCGTGAAGCTGACCAAGCTCCTCCTCCAGCGCATCGAAGTGGAAATGGCCATGGAGCAGAAGGCCTGACCGGCGGGAGACAGGATACAGGAGTCAGGAGACGGGAGCTCGCAGAAGGTTCCGCCTGGTAAGCTGGCGGCAAAAAGACCTTGCTTCACCCCCCGGCAACGGCGTTTATTTCGCCCCTCCGTTAGTGGCTGGATAGCTCAGTTGGTAGAGCAGTGGATTGAAAATCCGCGTGTCGCTGGTTCGATTCCGGCTCCAGCCACCACTTTCCCCTTCAACAACTTAGTCGGCCACTGGCATACAGCTGGCATACGACTGGTGCTTCAGCGGGCCACTTTTGCGGCCGATTCCGTGTTTTTCACAAGAATCCGCGGCTGCATTCCCTTCCGGCCATAGCGGTCAGTTCCTCCCTTCGTTTCCCATTTCCCGGACTTAACGCAGTCACCCAAGCAGTGACTCAGGCCCCGTGGTCCAGCCGCGTCTCGCAGTGTCCATCAGGACCTATGGGCGCGGCTTTCTCATGCCGTGAACCCGCAAATCAGAAAAATTCATGACCATAACCAAGCCAGCACAGGAACAGGCCTTCAGCCAGAAGGCATCACCAGAAATGAATCTGGCACCCTTGGGAGCACCTCTAATTCAAAAGGCTGACAGCAACCTCCTTGGTGCCCTCCCTCCTCCTCAACCTCTGCCGGCCGGAACAGCGGTTGGTCTGCTGGAAGAAGATGAGGGGGATTTCGAGCTGCGGCAGCAGGTTGCTGAAGCGCTGCTGGGCGAAATTTGCTGGGACAGCCCATCACTTGGCCACGCTGAATGTCCCGGAGCGTCAAAGCACACCACTGAAGGCGGCGGCCCTGCCCGCATCCACATCGACGGCGCGGCGAACGTTCACTGCTTTCACCAGAGCTGCTCTGCGGTGGTGGAAGAGTTCAACCGCGAGCTGCGCCGCAAGATCTGGCAGGCGGAAGCGGGTGGCCCCATAGGCACCCACACCGTGATGACGCCGGCGATCTTGGCCCGGCAGGCGAAGCGACGTGAGGTCGACGCCCTTCGTCCAATGTGGGAACAGTGGTTTATGGGGGTCGTTTCTGCGCCGTTGAATCCGCACGACCTGTTCAGGAACAGCCCGACGGACCTGAACGACAGAACCACAGATGACCGCTTTGACCTGCTTCGGCTGTTTCACCCAGCCGACCTGATCTGGACCGGCGAGGTTCATCAGTCCACCGCCCGTAACTTCGCCGAAGCCGGCAACCTGATCCGGGAGCGTCGAGTTCGTACCCATTTCGTTTCCACGGCCACGTTCAAGCCGGGCACGACCAGGAGGACCAAGGAGAACGTGCTCCATCGCCGTTTTATGGTGGTGGAGAGCGACGAACTGTCCCTGCCCCAGCAAGCGGCCCTGCTGTGGGCGCTGCGGACGGAATGGCAGTTGGCGGCCGTCGTATACAGCGGCGGCAAGTCGCTGCACGGCTGGTTTCGTTGGCAGGATGCTTGGAATACCCAGGAGGCACAGTTGGAACTGAAGGCGCGACTGGAAACCTACCACTGTGACACCGCTGGCCTGAAGGCATCCCAGCCCTTCCGGCTGCCGGGCGTGCTTCGTCCGGACACTCTCAAAATGCAATCACTCATCTACCTCAACCTCAATCACTCCCATGAACGCCGCTGACAACGACAATTTCGACCAACCGCAACCCGAACCTTCCAACCCGCCGCTCCAGCCGACGGTGACGGAGCTGGAGGATGATTTCGCGGACATCGGCCTCAGCGTCACGGCCATGATTCGTGAACGGCAGGAGCAGCGGAATATACCCCAGTTGCGGCTTGAGGCCGGCCAAAAAGCGCAACTGCGCTTGCTCCGCTTCGGTGAGCAGGAGCGGACCCTTTCCGTCATCTCGCGGCACTTGGTTTTTGACTTGGGCAGGCTTGGTTGCCCACGGCGAACGGATGCCGTCCTCGGCGGTGACAGGAGGTCGCCATGTCCCCTGTGCGAGCTTCTGGAAGCGGGAAGCTTGCCCGATCATCTAAAGCCAGGGAGAAAAACCGAACTGTGGGCCTACGCCTTGGTTCTGGCCATCGACCGGGGTAACGGCTGGGAATACGCCGACCCGGAAACTCAAATTCAGCCGCGCCGCCTCCGTTTTGAGGGGGAGGCCAAGTTGTCCCTTGTACATGCGCTTCGCGCAGACCCCGACCTAGCAGATCTCGAACTCGGAACCAACCTGTTGGTCATCGCCGAGCAGGCGCACAAGTGGCAACTCAGTCGGCTGGACAGAGCGCCCCTCCGGCTTAGCGCCGAACCAATTGTCCGCGAACGCCAGCTTCAACGCCTCGGCGACCGCTTGGGCGAGCCGTATCTGTCGGCGCACGACGACGGCCATCTAGTGGCGACATCGGAGGAACTGGAAGCCGCCGCCGCTCATCTAAAAGGTCACCAACGGGCACCCGCCCGGTGGAGCCGACGATTTTGGGACGAACTCATGAACGGCTCGCTGCCGCCGTGGGAGCGCCCGGCCCTTGAAGCAGAGAAAACACAACATTCCATTATGAGTGAAAAACGACAAACGGCCACCGGCAACAGCGCGGTGGGATCTGAATCCAACATGGTCCGGACCGCCTTGGCGGCTCACAACCGGCCCGCACCACAACCGGAGCCCAGAAACGTCATGGTTCCGGGCAAAGGTTCGACCATTACGGAAGCCGCCAAGGCCATCTACTCTGTGGAAGCGGAGAAGTTGTCCATGTTTCTCACCGCTGGGGCGGTGTCCGTCATTGAACAGAGCGAGGGTCATCCACTCATCACGCTACTGTCCCCCTCGGCGGCGCAGTCCCGCTTTGAGAAGCACGTGCGGCTCGTCCAGCCCGCCAAGGAGGGAGTGGCCCCCGCCATCCTTAACGACAGGATGGCGGCGGCGATCCTCGCGGCGGAGCCACGGGAGATTTTGCCCCGCCTCAACACCATCGTGGAGTGGCCCTTTCTGGTCGTCCGTGACGGGCAACTGGTCTCACTGGCCCCCGGCTTCAACCCGCTTGAGGGCATCTACGTCGCCAGCAACCGGGCGGTGGAAACCATGACCACGGAGGAGGCCGTCCGGCTGCTGCGCGACGAATTGTTCGGGGAGTTTTTGTTTTTGCGCCCGTCCGACCAGTCGCGGGCCATCGCCGCCCTCCTGACGCCAGCCCTGATGATTGGGCGACTGATTCCGGGCTTTGTCGCACCCACGGCCTTCGAGGCCAACGCCAGCCAGGCCGGCAAGGGAACCTGTGTGAGATGCATCGAGGGCGCGTACGGAGAGCCGGGAAACTACGTCAACAATCGAAAAGGCGGTGTCGGCTCACTAGACGAGAGCATCGACGGGGCGCTGATTGAAGGCCGCCCTATTCTGGTCCTGGACAACTTGCGCGGGTCGCTTAACTCGGAGGCGCTGGAATCCATCATCACCAAGGATCGGCACAAAGCGCGGACGCCTTACCGGGCCTATGTGAACGTCGACACAACACGGTTTTGCTTCTTCCTCACCTCCAACGGGGTCAACTTCACTGCCGACATGTCCAACCGCCTTTCCATTGTGCGGCTACGCCGGAGGATCAACTATGTTTTCAAAACCTACCCCGAAGGTACGATTGACCGGCACGCGGCGGCCAATGTCCCGCGCTTCCTAGGGGCCATCCATGCGGTCATCAAGGCGTGGTATGACGCTGGGCGGCACCGGACGGACGACACCCGCCATACCTTTCTCGCGTGGTCGCAGTCACTGGACTGGATTGTGCAGAACATCTTCCACTGCGCGCCGCTCATGGATGACCACGCCAGCATCCGGGATCGCCTGTCTCGGCCAGGACTGGGGTTTGTCCGGTTACTGTGTGTGGCGGTACAGAAAGTTGGCAGACTCGGCGAGCAACTACGGGCGCAGGATCTGTTCAACATCACGGAGGAAAACCAAGTGGACATTCCCGGCGTCAACCAAATGTTTGTGGATGACGACCGCAAGGGTGCGCGGCTCGTTGGCCAGGTTTTGAGCCGTGCCTTTGGTAACGAGGACCAGATCGATGTGGAAGAATATACGGTGCTGCGTGCACAGGTCGAAGCAGACGAGGTTTGTCACCACGCCTGTCGCACCTATCAGTTCGACCGAGTGGCAGAGGGCAACCCAGTTCCACTAAACCCGCCCCTGTTGTCCGAAGTTCAGCACGAGGCAGTCTGTCTGACCGAATGACCACGCGGAGTTCATCACAGGCCTGCCCACCATTCTGGGCAGGCCTTTTTTGTGGAGGGAGCAAGCATGGTAAATGGTCAGGTGGCAGCACTAGATAGCCAGACTGGCTACTGGCAGGTTTCAATTGGCATATTCTGGATGCAATGGCTGCCTCAAGATTCATCCCCAACCCCCCAAGGCTGCTCCAGACTATCCAGTGAGCAGTCATACAACTCAGTCTGGTACTGCCTTTGATTCAGCTTAATGAGTTACCACCTAGCTTGGGGGATTGGGGAGAGGTCCAGGTCATTATCACTGCATCCAGTATGCTGTGCCCGGATTCTGAGGTTTAGATGGCCTCCATGAGCATTGAATCCCAGCCGCGAAGTTCCGGCTAGCGCGGGCCGCTGGTTTCTGTCAGGTACCCGTCATGCCTAAGCGTTCAAGCAAAGACCTAAACGAAACCGCGTTCTCAATTGGTCGGCAGGCAAGCGGTCAGGAACCGAAGCTGGAAGCAAAGCCAGAGAAGAATCCAGCTGCCGTTGCTCTTGGAAGGCTAGGCGGTTTGAAGGGCGGGAAGGCACGGAAAGAAAGTCTGACGGCAGAGCGGCGTAAAGAGATTGCCAGCCAAGCTGCCGCAAAGCGGTGGAAGCCAAAGGCTTAATCACTAACAACTAAAGCTGTCTTTTGTAATGATTGAAGCAATTCCTTCGTGATTTTCGATAATTTTACAGGCCGGGCTAGCAGAAAGACTTAAGATGCAGGAGTGATGGACGCTAAGTACGGCATCTTGGAACGCTTGCGCCGCCGCGTGTTCAGTCATCCCTTTAGGACTTTCAAGGAAGTCCACTTCTAGCCCCATGTCTTTAGCCTTCTGGGCTGATATGTGCCTCGCGTGGGACTTTGTTAATGAATGATTGCTAAGCTCTTCAATAATTTTGTCGGCTTTAGCACTCGCATCCTCCATCCCCTTGAACATTCCACCCACAAGCCATTGCTTAACGATCTCTTTGGACCATGCGATAGCCTTCTCGCATTCGCCGATTATGGTTGGGTGATATTTTGCGATAATCGGCTGCCATACGGCTATGGTCCTTTCATCTTCGGAAATTTCCTTTTTAGCACGCGCAAACTCCTCCATTAAACCATGCGCCGCGATGCCTCCAAACTGCGGATCGATCGGGCCAAGGCTTGAATGCTTTCCCATTACGATTTCCTTGCATGCACAGGCAATCATAGTTCCCGCCGACATGGCTAATTGAGGGACTATTGCTCGGATATTGCCATCGAACATGGCATGTAGGTAATCAACCAAAGATTCAGTAGCGGCCAAGTCTCCTCCTGGCGTGTGAAGGAAAAGGTCTAGTCCCTTCTCTCGATCTAACCCGTGGATAGTTGCCATGAATCCGTCTTTGTCGGAATCATTAATTGTGAAAGGGCGTTCTTGCTGAATTATTTCCCCTTTTTGAAGCCATCCAGAGTAATATACAATTATATTTCTTCCGGTTTGCTTGTGCATTTCGGACAGATGCCGTCTTCGAGCTTGATCGAAGACGGTTCCTGCTTTGTTTACCTCTTCAAGTAGCTGGTTCCAACTTCCCACAAATGAGTTATTTGATGTTTAGTGGGGACGAGTTGTTTGAAAGACTATAACTCCATTTTTGGGCAGGTTTAGCCTGGTCGAATTTCCGCTCCGTAAGGAAGCGGCTCCTCTTGGAATACTGATCCAATGAGAGTTTCCTGAACAGTTCTTCGGAACCCTCACGTGGTGCGGTTCCAACAGTATTGGTATGCAATTGTGTTGAGTTCATAGGATAAGGTGACCGCTCACAGGGGGAACGGTTGCAACAGATAGGACACATACACGGGGTAGGTCAATTCAAATTGATGGATTCAGATAGGAGGATGCGTTCGTCAATCCGCCTAGAAAGAGTAGGCGTTGACATGCTTAACCGTTCAAGCATTGCTTGGCTCATGCGGCTGATGTCCAGCAAAGAGCGAGCCAATGTGGTTGCCTGCCTAGGGGAGGGTTATTCGTTACCTGCCAGTGCAATTGACGGGCACGCACCGCACGACAATCCTAAAGCTCTTGGTTGAATGGGGGGGCGGCATGTTCTGCCTACCAGGACAAAATCTTCCGCAACCTCCGCTGCAAGCGCATCCAGTGCGACGAAGTTCGGTCGTTAATGGCGAAGGAGAAAAACGCTACCGTCGAGAAGAAGCAAGAAGGCTGGGGCGACTGTTGGACGTGGACGGCTATCGACGCCGACACGAAGCTGATTCCCTGCTGGATGGTCGGAACCCGTGAGGCCAGCACAGCTTGCCACTTCATCCACGATGTCAAGGACCTGCTAGCAGCCCGCGTGCAACTCACCACGGACGGCCACAAGGCTTACCTGGGCGCTGTTGAGGATGCATTCGGGGCGGAGGTTGATTACGCGATGCTCATCAAAATCCACGGAACCTCATCCGAAGGCGGGGAACGTGCGCTATTCGCCCGCACAATGCATGGGAGCGCGCAAGGCTGTCATTACGGACAAGCCAGACCGGAAGCACGTCTTCACGGCTTCACGTCGTTCGTTGAGCGCGCCAACCTGACAATGCGGATGGGAATGCGCCGATTTACCCCGGCTAACGAACTGCTTCAGTAAGAAGCAGGAAAACCACGAAGCTGCGCTTGCGCTCCACTTCATGCACTACAACTTTTGCCGCGTTCACCAATCACTGCCTGTCACTCCAGCGATGGCGGCTGGCGTTTCCGCCCACGTTTAGGCTTTGGAAGAAGTTATCGCACTACTACCCGTTGCGTAGTGTGACACCAACTGATCAACCTGTTGTGGTTGTAGCGATTTAAGAGGAGAAATACTGCCGGTTCCTCTTAAGCAATTGTTTGTTTGAACGACAGTTGCGCTACGCGTTCCAAAGTGGGTAATCTCTTTCTGCAAATTCAACACTTGAAGTGTCAAACCATGAACCGAAATGCCCATCTGATTTCTTTGGAGGAAACGGCCAAATCGCTCGCAAAGACGCGCTCGAATCAGCCGCGAGTTTCGTTACAGCACGCACAGGCGCAAGCATTGCGAGTAATGGCGGCATCACGAAATTCTCCGCTGCGTTTGAAGCACTCCTTGAATGGGGAGAAAATAACGGGCTAATATACGATTCGAGTGAATTCGATTTCCTTTTTTCGGCTCCTGATGACTTTGTGTGGGTGAGTTGGAGGGACTTCGACCGCCCGGCGGCGCGAGCTGGGGCTCGCAGCCCGCCGCCGGGCTCGTTTATCCGGCGGGCTGGGCGATGGTGACGGCCGCCTCGGCCGGTGCTATCC
>CAIVQH010000034.1 GCA_903907995.1 uncultured Verrucomicrobiota bacterium
AGGCATACCGCCTCAGATGTGTCACGCATGCGCTGAGCATAAAGTGTTACCCATGCGGTGATCACGTGCCGTCCCCGCGAGCCGGGTCACCCCAGACCCAGGCCGCCGCGGCTCGCGCGGACGCTCGCCCCACCACGCGCCAGGCAATCGACGGCTGACTTCGCGGTATTTCACGGTCGAATCCCGCCCCTTGGTTCTTAGCCGTCTCCGAAGCAACCCGCTGAGCCTTCCTTCGCGGCTTGCGGTCGATGGACTTGCTTCCGCACGCTCGGGCCATGCGCATCGCCTTCAAAGAATGGGCCATCGTGGTGGACGCCCTCGGCCGGGGGCGGCAGAGCGTGATCCTGCGCAAGGGCGGGATCGCCGAGGGCCGTGGCGGCTTCCGCCCGGAACATGACCGCTTTCTGCTGTTTCCCACGCTGTTTCACCAGCAGCGGGAGCAGGTCGTGACCGAGGCCCAGGCCCGCTACGATGCGATCGCACCCCGTCTGCCCGGCCCCGAAACCCTCCGGCTGGAATTTTTCGCCGAAGTCGTCGCCTGGCAGAAGGTGGCCTCGCTCGCCCGTGTGGAACGCCTGCGCGGCCAGCACATCTGGCGCGATGAGCTGATCGCCGAGCGCTTTGACTGGGGGAAGGAACACGCCATCCATGCCCTCGCCCTCCGCGTGTGGCGGCTGCCCCGGCCGGAGGATCTACCAATGCTGCCGGCCTACGGCGGTTGCAAATCCTGGGTCGAGGTCACCGAGGAAATCCCGACGGAATCGGCGGTACCGGTCATGGATGACGCCGCTTTCGCCGTGCGACTGGCCGCCTTTCACGCCGCCCTGGGAGGCGGCGCTTGAAGCATCCGCCGCTGATCCTCGCCTCGCAGTCCCCGCGCCGCGTCGAGCTGCTGCGGGAAATCGTCCCGGCCTTCGAGGTCGCGCCGAGTTACGCGACGGAGCTGCACGACATCAGCATCGGTGCGCGACGGCTGTGCGAGGTGAACGCGCAGCGCAAGGCATTCAGCGTGGCCGAGCGGTATCCCGACCACCTCGTGCTGGGAGCGGACACGCTGGTGTTTCTCGACAACGAACCGCTCGGCAAGCCCGCCGACCTCGCCGAAGCCCGCGTCATGCTCGGCCGCCTGGCCGGCCGGGTGCACGAGGTCATCACCGGCGTGTGTCTCATCCATCAGAGGGCCTCGCGCGCAAAGCTCCTGGCCGAGACCACCCGCGTGAAGTTCCACCCGCTCACCGCCGCCGACATCGAAGAGTACCTGGGCCGCGTCCACGTGCTCGACAAGGCCGGCGCCTACGCGGTGCAGGAACACGGCAACCTGATCGTGGAATCGGTGGAGGGCTCCTTCAGTAACGTCGTCGGCCTGCCAGTCGAGGCCGTGCGGGCCGCGCTGGTGGGGTGGTGAGGGCGCCAATAATCGGAAAACGAGATTTCCCGCAGATCACCTGTAGCGGCCCACGCGCATCATGTACGGGCTGGATTCGGGACGACGACTTTCCCACACTCCGCGCCGATGTCTGCGACCTCGTCTTCCGTATCCACTCGCAATGCAGTCGTTACCGGCGCCGGCAGCGGCGTGGGCCGGGCCACGGCGCTCCAGCTCGTCCGCCAGGGTTGGCGCGTGGCGCTGGTGGGCCGGCGGGCGGAGGCGTTGGCGGAGACCATCCGGCTGGCCGGCGAAGCGGCGGCGCAACTGCTGGCCTGCCCCTGCGACATCGGTGATCCGGCGGCGGTGGAGACGATGGGCCAGCGGGTCTTGCAGGAGCTCGGCCCGGTCGGGCTGCTGGTCAACGCCGCCGGCACCAACGCCCCGAAGCGCGCCCTCGAAGTCCTCTCGCTGGAGGATTACCACGCCATGATCGATACCAACCTGCACGGGCCCTATTACTGTGTGCAGGCGTTCCTGCCCGGCATGCGCGCCCGGGGCGAGGGCACGATCGTCAACGTGGTTTCCGACGCCGGCAAACAGGCCAGCCCGAAGGCCGGGCCCGGCTACGTGGTGAGCAAGTTCGGCCTCGCGGGCCTGACCCAGGCCATCAACGCCGAGGAACGCGGCCGCGGCGTGCGCGCCTGTGCGATTTTTCCCGGGGACATCGACACCCCGCTGCTCGACAAGCGGCCCGTCGTGCCCGATGCCGCCGCCCGCGCGCGCATGATGCAGCCCGAGGACATCGCCGAATGCGTGCTCCTCTGCGCGAACCTGCCGGCCCGCGTGGTGATCGAGGAAATGCTGGTGCGCCCGCGGTGAGAGGGCGCTAAAGCGTTCGAAACAGCGAGTCAATCTCTGAGTCTGAGCCGTCTTTGGACGCACTATCAGCACCCCTGAGTTCATCAGGATTTGAATCCTGACTATCCTCCAAGTCATTTTCGATATCATCAGCCATTTTACTAAGACGCCGTTTTGCGTAAGAGGTATTAGCGCTTAGATTAAATCCAATCTTTTCGATTCGTGTAAGCTCATCTCGAATCTCCTCAG
>CAIVQH010000035.1 GCA_903907995.1 uncultured Verrucomicrobiota bacterium
CGAGTTGGCTTAGGCGATAAATGGGATCAAGCGAGCCCGGAACTTGGGAAGGCTTATCCAAATAAAGTTCGTATTTTCCAAGATCTACACCTGTGCCGGGAAGCATGCCTAACCCACCTGTCAGGGCCACGGGTGGTTTTGAGCCGCCCGGTGGGGTAACGTAAATCGTTGCTGCCGGAAATCCATCTGCCGTCAAACTCCACCCTTGCAAGGCTTCACTGGCGGGTGCTCTCAAATAACCCGGAATAACGGGATCGGGTGTGGCGTGCGACAGATTGGGATGCTCGAAATCCAGATTCACGAAGTCGCCGGCCATCAGGGCCGATGACCAAAGTGCGGCGAAGGCAAGACAGGCGAAATAATGGATGTCCATGGCTTCGTAGCAGCGCGATTCGGGTCAATTACTCCCTACCAATTCTAAGTTCTTGGCGTCGGAGGAACTGCATTTTCTGGGCTAAGTGTCGCTAATTTTGGCGAAGGCCCGCCTTTGGCAAGCCTTGTTTGGCCATGGGCGCATCTTTCAACGGAGGGCAGCGTTGGGTTCCTGGTGCGTGGTGGGGCGCGAGCGTCCGCGCGAGCCGGGCCGCCCCAGACCGAGGCGGCCGTGGCTCCCAGGGACGCTCGCCCCAACGGGTTTTCTTTCGGCCGCCAGCGCCAACTCTCGCCGGGCCCGATCAGGTTTGAAGGCTCGGGTGTGCACGGGAAATCATTGGGCCGGTGCAGGTTGCAAACCTGCAATACGGCAGAATACAATTCTGCGCTACCTCCGCGCCGCGCCGCAGTTTGGGAATCAGCCGCCACCAACCACGGTGTCAAGATGTGCCCTTTGGCCATTTGGCCTGATGATTTGGCTCGCACTGCGCGCCGGGTTGGCGTCTGCTCAGACGACCATGTGGCTTTGCCGCGGCATATGTTTCCTGCTGTGTTTAAGCTTGTTCTCCGGTGCCGTGCGTGCCGCCGAGAGCAAGGCGGACGCGCATGAACGCATCCTGGAGATCTGGCACAAGGGGCAGTACACCAACGCCCTGACCGCCGCCAACGAGGCCATCGCCGCCGCGCCCAAGGAGGCCCGGCTCTGGCATTTGCGGGCGCAGATGCGGGCCATCCTGCACGACGACACGAACGCCCTGGCCGACCTTTCGGCAGCCCTCAAGCTGGAACCGGACTCGAGCTTCCTGATCCGCGAACGGGCCGTGGAATACTTCCGCCTGGGACGTTTCACCGATTCCGTCGCCGATTTTGACCGGCTCAACGAGCTGCTGCCCGCGATCGCGCCGCAGAACTGGCAGCGCGGCATTTCGCTCTACTACGCCAACCGCTTCGGCGAGGGGCGCAAGCAGTTCGAGCTGCACCAGACCGTGAATCCCGACGATGTCGAGAATGCCGTCTGGCATTTTCTCTGCACGGCGCGCGAGCAGGGTCTCGAGGCCGCCCGCAAGCAGCTCATCCCGATCGCCGGCGACACCCGCGTGCCGATGAAGGAAATCCACGACCTCTTCGCTGGCAAAGCCAAGCCCGAGGACGTGCTGGCCGCCGCCAAGGCCAATGACACCTCGCCGGAAGGCCAGCGGTACCAGAATTTCTACGCGCACCTGTACCTCGGCCTCTACTTCGAGGCGCTGGGGAACCAGAGCCTGGTCCGTGAACACATCCTGGCGGCCCTGCCGCTGGGCTCCCCGGAGGACTACATGACTGATGTGGCCCGGGTTCACGCGCAGCGCCTGCTGGCGTCCGCCCAATCCAAATAAGCTTTTCCATGAACTCCCGACCTGGCGGCGATCGCCGTCCCTCTTTCCGTCCTCCCTTCCGTGGCCCCCGTGACGATGCCGCCCCGGCGCCGGGTGGCCCGCGTCCGTACCGTGGCCCTGCCGGCCCGCGCGACAACTTCGGCCCGCCCCGCGACGGCCCTGGCCCCGGCGCACGTCCCTACCGCGGTCAGCCTTCGCGGGATAATTCCGGCCCTTCCCAAGGCGCGCCGCGTCCCTATGGGGCGCCGACCCCGCGCGATGATTTTGGCGGTCCACCGCGCGAGATGAAGGAACGGCTGAGCTTCCGTCCGGATGGTTCGAGTGACAGCCAGTGGCGCGAGCAGCGCGGCCCGCGTCCCGGCCGGCAGGAGCGCGATGCGATCAAGCGCGGCGAACGGCCGTTCTGGCGCGGCCAGTCCGAGGCCGGCCCGGCGGCTGGTCCTCAGGGAGGTTCCCCAGGCGGCCCGCCCGCCAGTCCGCAGCCCCGCTATCCCCGCCAGGAGCGGGCTGATTATGGGCATCGTCCGCCGCCGGCCCGCCGTGACGACGGTGGCTACCGCCAAGAGGCGCCCCGGCCCGCGGACCAGCGCCCGGCCCGTTCATTCCAACCCCGGCAGAACGAGGGTTTCGCACCGGAGGGCATCGCGCCGGAACCGCGTCCCCCATCGAAATTTTCCGCCCCGCCGAGCGGACCGCGCCCATTTTACGACCGCTTCGCCCAGGGCCGGCCCATCCGGGCAAAAAGTGCGGCGAAGGCACCGCGTCCCCAGCCGGTGGAATCGGAAGTGGACGAGGATGACGACGACGTGATCGCCGACGAAACGCCCGTGGCGCCGAAAGCGCCTCAAGCGGCGGCCAAGTCCAAGCCCGCGAAAAAAGTTTCGCGCGAAAACCGCATTCCGCGCTCTGCCAAGAGCACTTATCAGGGACCGGCACCCACCGAGACGCAGAAAACTGTGCCGGAGCTGGTTGCGCGCATCATCAAGAAGGCGGGCACCGAAGTGGCCGCCGATCTGGCGCTCCGGCAGGAGCTGAAGCGCCGTCGCACGATTTCGCAGGAGGCCGCCGCGCAGGTGTCGCGGGGCGTGTTCCGCCATTTCCGCTGGCTCGGCTGGCTCAACCAGGACGCCGAGCCGGAGCTTCAAATGGCCCAGGCCAATGGGCTGGAAGAGGCCTTCCGCACCCGGCCAAACGAGATCAGCGACGCCGAGCTGCGCGCCAAGGCCGTGCCGGCGTGGACGTGGGATGTGCTTTCTGCGGATGCCCAGTGGCTGCGGGCGCTCCAGACGGAGCCGCAGCTGTGGCTGCGCGCCCGTCCGGGCCACCGCGACGCGCTGGCGGCCAAGCTGAATGTAACCCGGCCCGGCCCGCTGCCGGACAGCCTCGTCTATGACGGGGGCGAGAACCTCTTCAAGAACCGTGCCTTCCAGAGCGGCGAATTTGAAATCCAGGACCTCGGCTCGCAGGCGGTCGGTCTGCTTTGCGCGCCCGAACCGGGCCAGTTCTGGTGGGACGCCTGCGCCGGTGAAGGCGGCAAGACGCTCCACCTCGCCGATCTCATGCAGGGCAAGGGGCTGGTGTACGCGAGCGATCGCGCCGAGTGGCGGCTCGAACGCCTGCGGATGCGGGCCAGCCGCGCCCAGTGCTTCAACTTCCGCGCCGTCACCTGGCAGGGCGGCCCCAAGCCGCCCACGAAGACGGCCTTCGACGGCATTCTCGTGGATGCCCCGTGTTCCGGCCTCGGCACCTGGTCGCGCAATCCCCATGCCCGTTGGACCACGACCCCGAAGGACGTGACCGAATTGGCCGTGCTCCAGCGCAGCCTGCTGGAAAATGTCGCTCCTTCGCTGAAGCCCGGTGGCCGGCTGTTCTATGCGGTCTGCACGCTGACCCGGGCCGAGACCACCGAGGTGGCCGACGCCTTCACGGCGCAGCATCCGGAATTTGAGCCGCTGCCGATGGTGAATCCGTTCGCCCCGGAATCGGCTCCCAGCCCGCAGCTCACCTTCTGGCCGCAGCAGACCGCCGGCAACGGCATGTTTGTCGCCGCGTGGCGGAAGAAAGCCGCCGAGCCTACTTCGCCGTCGGCGTAGGATTCTCCGCGATCAGCTTCAATGCCTCGTCGATCAGGATCTCACCGGTCCGTTCGCCTAGGCACGTGCGGCTGACGTACTCGTAGCGTTTGAAGCTCTGCCAATCGACCTCGGTGAGGATGTAGCCGAAGGCATCGTTGGTGAGCCCGAACAGGCAGTTCTGCTGCCCGTGCATCTTGCGCTTGAGGTAGTAGCCGATGTTCGGCAGCGCCTCGCCGGGGATGCTCAGGATCTGCGCGGTGCCCAGGTTCACGAGGTTGATCCGCGTCGTCACCTTGCCGTCGGCATCTGCCGGATAGCCGAGCGGTGAAGCGCGCATGATCGCGAGGAGCAGGGGGGACTCGACCGGGAACTTCACCATCCGCGACGCGACGTGCAGCTTGGGATCGGCCTGGGCCGGGGCGTCCTGGATCACGCGCAACGATTCCTCGGCCAGCAGCCGGCCGATGCGCTGGCATTCCGCCCACGTGCGGTTCTCGCCCCCGCCCGCCTTGCGGTTGTCGGCGGTGACCATTCCACCCTGCGCGGAGTTCAGGAAAATGCCCGTGCCCGCGCCCAGTTCCGCTAGCCGTTCATAGAGCGGCCCGATGAGGTCCGGTGAGCAGATGCCGGCGTCGGACCCGATCACCTCGGGATGGACGGCATAGTTCACCAGCGTGGCGATGGGCTTGCCATCGGCCCCGATGGCCTGGAAGACATTCACGCGCGGGTCATAGAGCTCGGGCGCGTAGTAGTTGTAGGCGATCTGCCCGTGCGCCTCACCCGTGGCGATCTTCAGGGAGGCCGGGGCAAGCTTGGCGACCGCCTCGTTTACGGCGGTCGCCGCCTGCGTGACCACGAAGTCGAGATACTTCAGGTCGCCGCTCGTGCCGCCTTTGCCGTCGGGGAAGCAATAGGCATCAGGCGCGCTGTGCGTGTGCGTGGCCCCGATGAGGATGTTCTCGGCCGGAATATCCTTCACCTGCTTCCGAATGCGGTCGCCGAGCACCGCGGGGAAGCCGAGGAAATCCACGCTGACGAAGGCCACGCGGGTGCCGTCCTGCTCCAAGACCAGTGCCCGCACGCTCAGTTCGCCCTGCTTTTGCTTCACGGGGTTTCCGGGCCCGATGCCACCGCTGACGGGCAGCAACGGGTCAGGGGTGACCTGGCGCGTGGCGATGCCCGCACGAAAGGCGGCGTGGGCCGGCCAGGTGAAAAGCGTGACCAGCAGCAGGGAGAGCAACGGGGATTTCACGCGCAAAGGGTGGCTGGCCATCGGTGGAAAAGTCCACGCCCGTTTGAGCGAGAAGAAGGAACAACCAAGGAACAAAGGAACAAAGAGATACAATTTGGAAAACAGGAAAGCAGGAAAGGACAGTTCCATTCCTGTTTTCCTGTTTTCCAGATTCAATCCGAATCAATTCAGCGCGATGCCGCGGCGGGCGTAGGTCGGCTCGTCGAGGTTTTCGCCGTTGCGCTTCACCGGTTCGGTTTTTTCGAAACGGCTGACGGATACGACGTCGAAATTGAACAGCGTCTGCTTGGCCTTGTTCCGGCGGAGCGGGTTGCGGACCTGCTTTCCGACCAGCGCCCGTTTTTGCGTTTCGCTGATTTCCGGGGCGGGCGGGACAAACTTGGAACTGCTGCGGTTCGCGGCGGAGTCTTCCGCCGTCGGATTCTCAAACTGCATCAGCGGCTCCGGCTCGCTCTCGGACGCAGACGTGCGGTTTTGCACGGGCTCGGCGGCGGCCGCCGCCGGTGCGGATGCGGCCGGGGGCATCGCCCCGCCCCGGGTGGCGATCACGGTGAGCACCAGCCGGCCATCCAGGTCGGGATCGACGGCGGAGCCGGTGATGACCTGAGCATGGTCGCAGAGGCGCTGAAACTGGTTTTGTACTTCCTGCAATTCGTCGAAACGCAGGTCGGTTCCGCCCGCAATGGCGAGCAGCGCGGCATCGGCCTCCTCCAGCATCTGCCGGGTCTGCAGGAAGGGGTGTGCCTGGAGCTTCTCCAAGGCTTCCCGCACGCGGTTTGGCCCGCGCGCCTCCACGGTCGCGAAGACACTCTCCGCATGGCGGCCGCGCAGGAGGCGTTCCAAATCGGCGAAGCCGAGCGGATTGAGCGAAGGACGATGCAGCAGCCGCCACAGGCTGGCCACGCTCTGGGCCACGAGATCGTTGGCGGCGGCGAAGATCTCGGTGACGAGCGTCTTGTCGTCGAGCATCTGGGCCACGCCCTGGTTGGGCACGCAGATCACGGCATCGGCGGCACTGCGCAGGCTCTGCAGGCCCTCGGAGGCGTTGTTGTGGCGGAGCTGGCCCTCGTACTGGAAGGGCAGCACCGCCACCGCGAGCACCAGCGCCCCGGCCTCGCGGGCCAGGCGGGCGATCACCGGACCGGAACCGCCGCCTACGCCACCGCCCACGCCGGCGATCACGCAGACGAGACGGACATTGCCGAAGCGCTCCTTGAGCAGTGTGGCATCCGCTTCGGCCGCCTGGGTGCCCCGGGGGAGGTCGTTGCCGCAGCCTTCACGACGGGTGGATTTCACGCCGAAGTTCACCCGGTCGGTCACGGCCAGGCGACTGAGCGAGGCTGCATCCGTGTCGGCGATCAGGAACCGGGCGTTGCTGAGGCCGATGGCGGCGAGCCGTTCCACGATGGCCCCGCCGGCATGGCCGACGCCGGCCACGAGGAACTCGGTGACGGGCACTTCGGGCGTCGCGTCGGGCGGAAGCGGGTCAGGATGGGGGTTCATGCGGCGGGCGGTTGGGGTTCAGCGGCGGAAAAGGTTCTGCAGCGTGCTCTTCAGGCCGAAGCGCGAGCGGGTGCGGGTCTGGAGCCGCATGGCCCCGTAACGCACCAGGCCGATGGCGGTGGCAAACTCGGGGTTGGCCAGCACATCCGCCGGGCCGGAGACGTTGTGCGTGTGCGCCCGGCCGACGGGCAGCTGGAAGGTGCGCTCGACGAGCGTCTCGATGCCGTTCGTCCGCGCGCCGCCGCCGCAGAGCACCACGCCCGCGCGGGCCAGCGCAAAGGCCTCGGACTTCACCAGGTCCCGGGCGACGAGGTCGAGCGTCTCCTCCAGCCGCAGGGACATGATGCGGTGCATGTTCTCGACGCTGATGGTCTTGGACGCCTGGCCGGTCTCGCCGGGCAGCGTGTGCGTCGCCCCCTTCACCGCCGGGTCGAAGATCGCGCAGCCGTGCTCGCGCTTCAGCTTCTCCGCCTGGTCGATGGGGATGCGCAGGCCGCAGGCGAGGTCGTTGGAAACGTGGTCGCCCCCGACGGCGAGCACGCCGGAGTGCCGGAGGATGCCTCCGTGGAAGAAGGCGTACTCGGTCGTGCCCGCGCCGAGGTCGAGCAGCACCACGCCCTGCTTCTTCTGCTCCGGCGTGAGCACCGCCAGCGCGGAGGCCAGGCCGTTGAACACGGGCTTCACCACGGAAATCTGCATGCCCTGAACCACGCGGCGCGCGGTCTCGATGCGGGAGGAGCGGCCCTGGATGACATGCACGCTGGCCTCCAGCACCCCGCCGACGAGGCCGAACGGGTGCTCGACGCCGGCCAGGTCGTCCACCTTGAAATCCTGGCGCACGCTGTCGATGACCTCGTGCTCCGCCGGGCAGTTGAACTGTTTGGCGTTATTGACCGCGTCCACCACATCCTCGTGGGTGATGGTGCGGTCAAAGGAGGCGATGGGATGCACGCCCCGGCTGTCCACGCAGCGGATGTGGTTGCCGCTGATGCCGAGGTAAACCTCCTCGATCTCAACGTTGGCCTGCTGCTCCGCTTCGGCGAGCGCGACCCGGATGTCATCGCCGGCCTTGACCGTGTCGGTGATCTCGCCCTTGCGGACGCCGCGCGAGGTGCACTGGCCGATGCCGAGGATGGTCAGCTCGCCCTTCGCGCCGGCCTCACCGACGGCGGCGCAGACTTTGTGGGTGCCGATCTCGAGACCGACGATGATTTGGCCGGGATCAAACATGGCGGGTGGGCTTTCGTTTGGGGCGGACGGTCCTGGGTGTGGGGTCGGGAGCGGAGGCGGGCGCGGCGCTGGCCTCGATCCATTTCAAGGGCGCGTTGCCGCGCACGCTGAGGTCGAGCGTGCCGATGGCATGGCCGCGGACGAGGGCCTGCTCATGCACGGCGCGCCATTCGCGGAGCTGCCGGTCGAAGTCCTCGCCCGCGAGCGTCACACGGGCGCCCTGGTTGCTCAGCACGACCAGCACGCCGGGCGAGGCAATGTCCACGGACAGCAGCTCGGTGACTCCGGCCATGGCCGAGGCGTCAAAGCCGGCGATCAGCTTCAGGGCGCTCAGCACGCGCGGGTCCATCACGGTCTGGCCTGCCGAGAAGGTCACGGCCGCCATGCCGTTGAGCAGCGGCAGCGCGGCTTCGGCCTCGACGATTTCCGGGGGGGCGTGGCCGCGCTCGAAGGGAATGAGCACGTGGCCCGTGTCATCCAGCAGGAAGTAGCCCTGGACATCGCCCGCCGACGGCAGGAGCACCCGGGCCACCGGCACGCGCTCGCGGATGCCGATCCGCAGGGTGTCTGGAAATTCGAGCCGCACGGTCGCCTCCTCGATGCGCGGATGCCGCAGGAGCCGCTGACGCAGCACGTAGAGGTCGATGGTGAGCACGTTGCGTCCGGGCTGCACGCCCGCGAGGCGCCGGATCTCCTCCTCGGTCAGCACGCCGTCGCGGGTCACGATCAGCTGCCGGAGGGCGAGAGCATCGATCTGGTTGAGCCAGCGATCTCGGGCCGTCTGCCAAAGGAGGTTGCCGCCGAACCAGAGCGTGGCCAGCAGGGCCATGCTCAGGAGCGGCTTGAACCACCACGGGCGGCGCGTGCGCGGCACCACCGCGCCCTCACCGGTCTCGGCAAACAGCCGGAAACCGGCATCGCGTCGCCGGTTGCGGGATGAGTTTTGGAAGAGGCGGAACATGGCGTGCTAGGTCCGGGTGGAGCGCGCGAGCGCGAGTTCGATCATGCGCTGGCAAAGCTGGGGGAAACCGAGGCCGGCGGCGGCGGCGGCCTTGGGCAGCAGGCTGGTCTCGGTCATGCCCGGCAAGGTGTTGACCTCGAGCACGACCGGCGAGCCGTCGGCCTGCACCATCACGTCCACGCGACCGTAATCACGCCCGCCCACGGCCTGGAAAGCACCGAGAGCGGCGGCCTGGATACGGGCGGTCGTCGCCTCGTCGAAGGGCGCGGGGCAGAGGTACTCGGTGCGCCCGGCAGTATATTTGTTCGTGTAGTCGTAGGCTCCCTCGCGCGGGCGGACCTCCACGATGGGCAAGGCCTTGCCATCGAGGATGCCCACCGTGGTCTCGCGACCGACGATGCGCTCCTCCATCACGACCTCGCCGCCGAAGCGCAACGATTCGGCAAGCGCGGCAGGAAACTCCTCAACGCGGTCCACGAACTGCAAACCCACGCTGCTGCCCTGGCGGGTCGGTTTCAGCACCACGGGCGGCTGCCAGCCTTCGGGCCAGGGCATCACGGAATTGAAAACCGCGAACCGGGCCGTCGGCACGCCGGCGGCCAGGCAGCGGCGCTTGGTCACGACCTTGTCGAAGGCGAACAGGCTCGCGGCCACGCCGCAGCCGGTATAGGGCACGCCGAGCTGTTCCAGCTCGGCCTGCACGGTGCCGTCTTCGCCGTAAGTGCCGTGCAGCGCCAGCAGGACCGCCTCCGTTCCGGTGCCGAGTTTCAGCGCGCCCGGCAGCGGGTCCACCTCGTCCACCGTGTGGCCGAGCGACCGCAGCGCCTTGGCGACCGCCGCGCCGGAGCGGAGCGAAACCTCGCGTTCGGCGGAAGGTCCGCCGAGCAGCACGGTGAGATGGAGCGGCGCACTCATGACGGGTCTTCGCCGACAATTTCCACCTCGGTCTCCAGTTCGATGCCGCGCGCCTCGCGGGCGCGGGTCTTCACGAGCTCGATCAGCGCGAGCACGTCGCTTGCGGTGGCGTTGCCGAGGTTCACGAAAAAGTTGGCGTGCACGTCGCTCACCATCGCGCCGCCGACTTTGGTGCCCTTGAGGCCCAGCTCATCAATGAGTTTGCCGGCGGGCTGCGTGGGCGAGGGATTCTTGAACGTGCAGCCGGCGCTCGGCTGGTTTGGCTGGGAATCCCACCGCTTGCGGCTGTAGGTGTCCATGCGGGCTTTCACCGTTTCCGCGTCGGTCACGGTGCCGCGGAGCACCGCGCCCACGGCGATGGCCTCGCGCAGCAGCGGGCAGGAACGGTAGGTGAACGCAACTTCGGCGACGGGGACGTCGCGCACGGTGGCATCGCGCGTCACGTAGCGCAGGCGCTCCACCACGTCGAAGGTCCAGCTTTGCATCGCCCCCGCGTTCATGCGGAGCGCGCCACCCAGCGAGCCGGGGATGCCCTCAAGAAATTCCAGTCCGCCCAACCCTGCGCGCCGCGCCTCCGTGGCGATGAGCTTGAGCTTCGCGCCCGCGCCGGCGTGGATGCGGTCCTCCTTCACCTCGATGGCGGAGAAGGCGGTGTGGGCGAGCGAGATCACGACTCCGCGGATGCCGCCGTCACGGATCAGCAGGTTCGAACCGCGACCGAGCACGAAGAAGGGGACCTCCATCTGCCCGCAGATTTCGATCACGGTGCAGAGCGCGTGTTCGCAATCCGGTTCCACGTAGATGTCCGCCGGGCCGCCCACGCGCAGGGTGGTGCGCTTGGCCAATGGTTCGTCGCGGCGCAGCAGCGTTTCCAATGGCAGCGCGCCCTGCAGTTCCTCGAACAGGTCGAGCACCCGGATGGACCGTTCGGCATGGGATTCGGCCGCATTCGTGGGGTTGAACGGAACGAGATTCATCGGGCACCCTCCGGTTTGCCGGTGCCCATGACGTGGTCAGGTCGGGGAGTTGCCGGGGTCGCCGAGGCGAAACCGCGGTCCTTCACGTGCGCCATAATGCGGTCGGCAATTTCGGCGGCGGCGTTGGGGCGGTGGTTCCGCGCCATAGCGGCGGACATGATCTGCAACTGGCCGGGGTTATCGCAAAGCTCCGTCACGAGGCCGGCCAGTGATTGCGGGCTGGCCGACTGCTGTTCGAGCAGCACCGCGCCGCCAGTCTCGACGATGGCGTTGGCGTTGTGGAGTTGGTGATTGTCCGTCGCGGCGGGGAAGGGGACCAGGATCGCGGGCACCTGCATCGCGGCCAGTTCCGCGAGGGAGGACGCCCCACTACGGCTGACCGTCAGCGTGGCCGCCCCGAGCGGCAGCTCCATCTCGGAGCAGAAGGGCTGCACCCGCGCGCGGCGGCCCAGCGGTTCGTAAGCGGCCTTCACCGCGTCGTAATCCTGTGTGCCGGTCAGGTGGAAGAACTGGAGTTCTGGCAGCGCCGCCGTCAGCTGAGGCAGCGCGCCGACCATGAGCCGGTTGAGCCCGCTGGCCCCCTGGCTTCCGCCCACGATGAGCAGCAGCGGCTTGGCGGCGTTGAAACCCAGGGCGGCCCGCGCCCCGACTGCATCCATCGGGGAAAATTGCGGACGCACCGGCGTGCCGGTGACCGTTGCACGTTTCTGACGGAGCCGCCGGGTGGTGGCGGCGAAGCCGACGAAGCATTCGTCCACCCATGGGGCAAGCCAGCGGTTGGCCCGACCGGGAATCGTGTTCGACTCGTGGAGGAAGGTGACCGCCCCGGCGTTTTTCCCGGCGAAGACCGGCGGCGCGCTGGTGAAACCGCCCATGGCGAGGACCGCCTGCGGCGGCTGCGGCCCAAAGGCGTGTCGCGCGGCCCGCCAGGAGCGGAAGCTGGCCGCGACGAACCGCAGATAGTTGCGTCCGCTCAGGCCCACCGCCGGCAGCGTGACGATATCAAAGTCATTCGCCAGGCCACGAACCGCCTGCTGGTCCACTTCCTTGGGGGAAATGAGCAGGGTCACCCGGCTGCCGCGCGCGATCAGTTCCTGCCCGACCGCAAGACCGGGAAAGAGGTGGCCGCCGGTGCCGCCGCAGGCGATGGCTACTCGCAAGGCTGGCCGTTCCGGGTTCATTCGGGCAGGTCGGTATCGAGGGTGTCGAAAGGATTGGTGGCGGACCGCTGGGACGAGGTCTCGGTCGCGCCCTGACGGGCCACGCTGACCAGCAGGCCGACCAGCGCCAGCATCAGCACCACGCCGGTGCCGCCGCGGCTGACAAACGGCAGGGGCATGCCCTTGTTGGGCAGCAGGTCGGTCACCACGCCGAGGTTCACTGCGGCCTGCGCGGCGATCACGAAGGTGACGCCTCCGGCCAGCAGTGTGCCAAAGGCATCGGGTGCCGCATGCGTGATCGTCGCCCCGCAGATCAGGATGACGACGAACACGCCCACGACGGCGAGGGTGAAGCCGAGGCCCAGTTCCTCACCGACCACGGGGAAGATGAAGTCGGTGTGCTGTTCGGGAATGTTAAATTTGAAAGCGCCCCGGCCCAGCCCGGCACCGTCCACGCCACCCGCACCAAAGGCGTAAAGTGACTCCTGCACCTGCTGGTAGTCGTCCTTGTTCTGTTCCGGATGTATGAAGGCGTTCACGCGTTTCATCGCGTAGTCGCTGTTCATCACCAGCGCGGCAAAGCCGGCGGCGCAGAGCAGCGCCGGCAGCGTCACGTGCCACCAGCGGACGCCGGCCACGAGCATCAGGAGGAAGGTCACCAGCCCGAGCAGCAGCGTGGTGCCCTTGTCCGGCTCAACCAGGACCAGCGCGAGCGGCGGGGCGGCGATGGCGGCCATGCCGAGCACGCCGGAGAAAAAGTGGCCCATCCGGTGCGGGAACCGGGCGCCGAACCAGGCCAGAGCCACCACCAGGCCGAGCTTGGCGAACTCGGAAGGCTGGATGCCGAAGAGCCAGCGCTGGGCGCCCTTCATGCTCGTGCCCAGTGGGGTGAGCGTGAGCAGCAGCAGCAGCACGCAGGCCCCGTAGAGCGGCCAGGCGAAGCGTTGCAGCAGGTGGTAGTCAATCCGCGCCATCACCCACAGCGCCACGAAGCCGACCCCGCAGGCGATGGCCTGCTTCAGCACCCAGGTGTGGAGCAGTGAATCGCCACCCTTGAGCATGGTGGCGCTCGCGAGCATCACCACGCTGAGGGCGACCAGCGAGCCGACGGCCAGCAGCAGGGTCGTGATGATGCGGTTCATGATTTTAAAAAATGCGGCCGGTGCGCGCGCCGGCTGAGGTAGCCGGCGCGCGACCGGAAGTTACGTCATTACTTGGGCAGGCCCGCGCCGGTTGCGGGCGGCAGGGTCACCGTTGTGGGCGTCGCGACCGGAGCGGTCGGGGTCGGGGTTGCGGCCGGCGTGGGTTCGGTTGCCTTGCCCGGAATCTTCAGCTTCTGGCCAACCTTGATCTCATTCGATTTGAGACCGTTGGCGGCACGGATGGCTTTCACGGTGGTGCCGTGCCGCTTCGCGATTTTGGTGAGGTTGTCACCGCCCTTGACGGTGTAGGTCGAGGTCTCGCCCATGGCGGCGGATTCGCCGGCGCTCTCCGTCGTCTTGTGGCCGACGGAAGCCGTGGTGGAGGAGCCGCTGCTGGCCGGGATCTGGATGGTCTGGCCGACCTTCAGCTTGCCGAGGTCCACGTTCGGGTTGGCCTCCTTCAGGGCCTTCAGCGTCACGCCGTGTTTCTTGGCGAGGTTTAAGGCGATGTCGCCCTTCTGAATCTTGTATTCGGAGGCGGACGTGGAGGCCGGCGTCGAATCAGGCGTCGTGGCCGGCGCGGCTGTGATGGGCGCCGGCTCAAAATTGGTGCCGATGGCCAGGGGCGGCAGGTTGGTGCCCCCGATGGGGCCGGCACCGAGCCCGGCGCCGTTGGTGGAAAGCCCGCCGATGATGGGCGAATTCGTGTCGTTCAGCATCGGGGACGTGTTGGTGAAGGTGTCCGCCAAGCCCCCCGTCTCGGCACCCTTGTTCTCCTCGCGCTTGCAGCCGAGGATCAGGAAGCCGCCGAGGACGACGGAATGCAGGAAGACGATCAGGCCCGCGACGTGGAGGGACGATTTGCTCTTGGCCTGCTTTTCCAGCAGCGAGCCTTGGGGTGCGAGTGGGTTCGGAGTGCTCATGGTATTTCAGCGCCGCCTGGCGGCAGTATTCGAGGAATGGGTTGGTGAGGATTGACGCCGTGGTGGCTCCTCAAGCCACCACGACGCCAAAATTAAAGCTGCACAAACAGGGGCAGTCCCGCCGCTCCCACCACTCGTGGAAGCCACAGCCCGACCACGACGCGTCCGGCGCATGCCGGGCATCGTGGAATAACAGGCTGGAACAAAGGGGAATTCGCACCGACCGCCGCCGCCGCGTCCATTGCCAACATGGCGGCCCGTATCGCCGCCAACGCGACGCATTAAACCGGGGTCGGACCGGGGTGCAAGGGGCGAAACGCACGCAATCACAGAAGCGGGGAGCGGGGAGCGGGGAGCGGGGAGCGGAAAAGAGGTCACGTTACCGCCGGGCCGACGGCCAATTCGGAATTTGGAATTTGGAATTCGAAATTTCATCGGACCTTCAGCGTGCTCAGCGCGACCACCGCGCAGAGGATTGCGACGATGTAAAACCGCGCCACAATCTTGGACTCGGCCAGACCCTTTTTCCGGAAATGGTGATGCAGCGGTGACATCAGGAATATGCGCCGGCCCTGCCCGTACTTCCGCTTGGTGATCTTGAACCAGCCCACCTGCAGCATCACGCTCACGGCTTCCGCCACGAAGACGCCGCCGGCGATGAACAGCACAAACGGCTGATGGATGAGCACCGCCATGAGGCCCAGCAACCCGCCGATGGCCAGCGAGCCGGTGTCGCCCATGAACACCTCGGCCGGATGGCAGTTGAACCAGAGGAAGCCGAGACACGCCCCAATCAGGGCGGCGCATACGACCGTGAGTTCCGACGCGCCGGTCACGTGCGGCACGAGCAGATACTTCGCAAACACCGCGTTGCCCGCGATGTAGGTCATCACGAGAAACACCAGCGTGCAGATCAGCGTGCAGCCGATGGCGAGGCCGTCCATGCCGTCCGTGAGGTTCACGGCATTGCTGCTGCCCACAATTGTAAACACCGTCAGCAGCCCGCCGAGGATCGGCAGCCCCACGAGCAGCGGCGCCTTGAGGAAGGGCACCTGGATCTCGCTGACCAGGGCCGTGGTGGAGGGCAGCCGCCAGAGGTACACCGCGATGAAGGCGGCCAGGAGGAACTGCGTGCAGAGCTTCACGCGCGACCTGGCACCCTCGGCGTCCTGCTTGGTCACCTTCAGCCAGTCGTCATAAAAACCGAGGCCCGCGAGCACGATGGTGGTCAGCGCGGTGAGGAGCACGAGCGGGTTCCACTGCGCCCAGAGGAGCACCGAGAGGTCCAGCGCCAGCACGATCAGGATTCCGCCCATCGTGGGCGTGCCGCGCTTCGCCGTGTCGGCGGCGGCGGCCGAGGAGTCGGTCTGCCCCTCCTTCACGTCCTTGGGGCGGTAATCCTGCCGGAACTTGAGGTCGCTCAGCCAGGCGATGAGCCTGGGGCCGAGCAGCATCGAGAGCAGCAGCGCCGTGACGGCCGCGCCCGCGCTGCGGAAGGTGACGTATCGGAACACCGACCACGGCGCAAACGGGAACAGTTCTGACAGGCGGTAAAGCATGGTTCAGGCGGCGAGCAGGTCCCTCCGCAACCCGGTCTGTTTGATAATCACCTCCACCAGCCGCTCGAGCCGGCTGGAACGCGAGGCCTTCACCAGCACCGTGTCGCCGGCACGCAGGTAATGCAGCAGCGCGGGGGCCGCCAGCTCCACGCCCGGGAAGGCGCAGGCGCGGTCCGTGCCGGCGGATTCGGCGGTGAGCACCGACCAGCGGCCCACGGCAAACACGGCGTCGATTCCCAGGCGGGCGGCCGCTCGACCGACCTCCGCGTGCGCGGTCTCGGAGTGGCGGCCCAGTTCCGCCATATCGCCAAGCACCGCCACACGGCGGCCCGCACACGGGAGGTCGGAGAGCGTTTGCAGCGCCGCCAACATGGAGTCGGCATTCGCGTTGTAAGTGTCGTCCAGTACCCGGATGCCCGCGACCTCGCGGACATTGAGACGCTGTTTTGCAGGGACAGAAACCGCCAGGCCGTCGCGGGCGTCGCCAGGCGACATGCCCAGCTCACAGACGACCGCCAGTCCTAACAGCGCGTTGGGAACTGAATGACGGCCTGGCAAAGGGATCGTGAATTCGCCGCACCATTCGGGTCGGGGTGCGGTCACGGAAAAGGTCGTGGCGGTCCACGTCATCTGGCGGATTTCAGCGCGCCATTCGTTGGCGGGACCAAAGCCGACCCGAACCACGCGCGCGCGGGTGCGGCCCGCGAGATGTTTCTGGAACGAACATTCGCCATTCAGCACCAGCACCCCCCCCTCGGCGGCGGCGGGCAGCAGTTGGGCCAGCGCACCTTCCTCGGCGGCGACGCCGGCGAGGTCGCCGAAAAATTCCAGATGCTCGCGGCCGATGCTGGTGATGATGCCGATGCGCGGCGCGATCATCTCCACGAGCGGTGCCAGCTCGCCCGGATGGTTGGTGCCGGCCTCCAGCACGGCGGCGCCGTGCGTCGGCTCCAGTCGCAGCAGCGTGGCGGGCACGCCGATGTCGTTGTTGAAGCTTGCCTCGCTCCGTAGGGTGGGAAATTTGCGGGCCAGCAGGCTGGCCAGAATCTCCTTCGTGGTCGTTTTGCCATTGGAGCCGCCGACGCAGATCACCGGCAGGTCGAACTGCCGCCGATACGCCGCCGCGATCCGGCCATAGGCCGACCGGGTCTCCTCCACTATGATGGCCGGCGTCTGGGGCGGCAGTTTCGCCAGCTGGCTGCGCGCGATGACGACCGCTACCGCCCCTTTGGAGCGGACCTCCGCAAGAAAATCGTGGCCGTCAAACCGTTCACCGGACACGGCGACGAACAGGTCACCGGGCCGCACCTCCCGTGAGTCCGTGACCACGCGCGACACCATGGTTGCAGGAGAAATCAGGAGCGATTCCCCGCCCGTGGCGGTCACAAAGAAGCTGAGGGGGCGCGGGTCCATGTTACCTCATCGTGAACGCGGCGTTGACCACGGCGGTGATGGTTTTTTCGCGGCTCGTGGTGTCGTTGCGGCCTTCCCAGCTCGTCTCGCTGGAATAGAGCGGCGTGATCTGGAAGACGCCCATCTTGGCCGAGCGCAGCCCGCCGATGCTGCGTCCGCCCTGAACTGAAATCTGGTCGGCCCGCGCGCGGGCGTCCTTCGTCGCCTCGGCGAGCATTTCGACCTTGGCATCGCCGGCCTTGGTATAGACGAACTCCGGTGCGGCGGGCGCGAGCTGCACGCCCTGCTCGACGAGCGTGGCGGAGTCGCGGTCCAGCTGCATCACGCGGTCCACGTCGGCCGAGCGGATCTCGACCTTCTGCTCCAGCTTGTAGCCGACAATGTGCGTGCTGGAGGTTTCCCCGCCGTTGTTCTTGAGGGTCTGGCGTCCTTCCATCTCGTTGATCACGATCGGGGTGAACGTGTGGTTGGTGATGCCGCCGGCGGCGAAGAAGGCGGCCACCTTCGCGCGGTCCTCCTTCAGCCGCTGCTGCGCCTCGAGCAGCGTACCGGCGGTCACGTTGAAAGTGGCGCGCCACACGATGAAATCGGCCGTGACATTGCGGCGCGCGGAGCCGGTGACCGCGATGGAGTCGGAGTCCGCAATCTTGAGCCACGTGCGTGTGAAGAGCATCGCCGAAAGCACGAGGCCGGCGGCGAGGAACAGCCCGGCCAGCACCCCGAAGAGCTGGGGCCGGTAGGTGGCATTCATGGGCTGGGTGGCGTTCACAGGCGGTTCAGAGCATGGCCAGCAGGCAGAGCGCGCACAGCAGCACCTTGGCGGTGAATTCCCAGTTCCAATGGTGCGGGATCGGATTGGTGCTCATGATTTGTGGTCCGGTTATAAGTAGGGCGCTGGCAGCCCGAGGATTTCCGTTACAACTCAGTTCCTCCGTCTCCATAGCCTCGGGCTGCCAGCGCTGAAATTGCGGTCGCATGGTCGTCGCAGGGCAGGACGGCCCCGCCGACCTCCTGGACGCGCCGGTGCGCCTTGCCCGCGATCACCGCGACGTCGTCCGGTCCGGCGATCCGGATGGCGGCATGCACGGCGCGCTCACGGTTCGGTTCGAAGATGAACCGGGCGGCGGGCGCGGAACTCATCATCTGGGCGGACAGCGCCATGACTGACTCGTGCCGCGGGTTGTCGGCGGTCACAAAAATGCGGTCGGCCGCCGAGGCGACGCGCCCCAGCTCGATCCGGGTGGCGGCGTCAAACTCGGCGGGAGCGCCGGTGACGAGCAGCAGGCGGCCCGGGCCACGCACGAGTTCGCGTGCCTCGGCCAGCACCGTCGCCAGCTCCGCCGGCGTATGTGCCGCATCCAGGAAGACACCGAATGGCTGGCCCGCATGGACAGGTTCCAGAAAGCCGGAAGTGGTCCGCAAAGTCTTCAGTGAGGCCAACAGTGGCTTGCGCGCCGCGCCGGCGGCGAGTGCCGCCTCGAACGCCTCGCGCAGGGCGAGGGCGTTGCCCCGGCCGGCCAGTGGTGCCAGCAGAAATCCATCCGACAACGGCAGGCGCAGGCCGCGCCAGGTCAGCACCGTGTCCGGGGCCAGCGGGCGGGATTCGGTCAGGGCGACCGCCCCGGCAAACTCAGTGCCGGCCAGATTGGTGCCGGTATTGCCCGTGAGTTCGATGACGGCAGAGTTGCCCCCGGCGCGCTCGTGCTGGGCGAGGAACGAGTGGAGTTCCAGGGCGTCCATTTTGGAGACGGGCCGGGGCAGGCGGCGGTCGCCGGCCTCGCAGCCAAGTTCACCGAGCAGGGCGACGTCACGTCCGGTGGCGCGCAGCAGCCGGGCAAGCAGGGTCGCGACATTCGAGGAATGGCGGCGGGTTCCGGGAGCCGCTTTGTCGGGCGCCTCGACGATGAACAGTTCGAGCCGTTGCGCGGCGTTGCCGAAGAGCGCCGAAGCCGCCTCCGCGTAGGCCGCGTGGGCGTCCGCGACTTCCAGGCGCGGCAGGTTCGGCGGCAGCATCGTGTCCGGCTCGCAGATGATGGCGGCCGCCCCGCGCTCGGCGGCGGCGAAGACCTGGTACGGGTTCGCCCCGCGCGATTCCGGCAGCAGGCAGAAGACGAAGCCGGGCTCGACGCTGCGCGCGTCGTGCGTGACGCCGTGCACCAGCCGCTCGCCCACACCCCGCGCGGCGAGGCGAGCGTTGCTTAATTTGCGGGCGAAACTGGAGAGGGGCAGTTGCATGTCAGGGACGGGCGGCGAGATGGGTGGCACCGCCGGCCGGCAGGACCATGGCAGTGGTGTCGTTGGTGCGGGGCGTCGGGGGCAGAGCGAGATAGCTGCCGACTTCCTGGCCGATCTTGGCGAAAAGCGGGGCGCAGGCCTTGCCGCCATAGGAGGCCTTGCCCTTCAGGGTCGGCTCGTCGGCGGCCAGCATGATGCAGACTTCCGGGTTTTCCGCCGGGAAGAAGCCGACGAACGAGGCGTAATAACGGTCGGCCGCATACACTTTCCGGACCGGGTCCCATTTCTTGGCCGTGCCGGTCTTGCCGGCCACGTCGAAGTCCGCCAGCGCCGCCAGCTTACCGGTGCCGACCACCACCACCCGGCGCATGGCGCGGATCATCTGGTGGGCGGTTTCCGGCCGGATGACCTGCCGCACCGCGTGAGGTTCAAACTGGCGGACGGTTTTCCCGTCCGCGGTCGTGAGCCGGCGGACCAGGTGCGGCTCCATCAGCATGCCGTCGTTCGCGATGGCGGCGGCGGCCATGGCCGTCTGCAGCGGGGTTGCATACAGGCCATACCCGAAGGGCAAACTGCTGGAGGTGAGCCCGTCCCAGCGGGGGATGCCGCCGCCGTGCTCGCCGCCGCATTCAATGCCGGTGCGGGCGAGGAAACCGAAATTGCGGATGTAGGGCAGAAGCGAATTGGTGCCGACCTGCAGACCGAGCTTCACGGCCCCCACGTTGCTGGAGTGGGCAAAGGCATCTTCCACCGTCGTGAGGCCGATGTTTTCACCCTGATCGTCACGGATCACGCGGCGGGTGCCGGGCACGTTCCAGCGGCCACCTTCGCAGTTGATCGGCTGTTCCAGACTGACCAGCCCCAGATCCAGCGCGGCGGAATAGGTGACCATCTTGAAGGTCGAACCCGGTTCGGACGGCTGCATGATCGCACGGTTCTGCAGCACCTCGAGCGAGGAGACATGGCGGGTGTTCGGGTTCCACGTCGGCCGGTTGGCCAGGGCGAGGATTTCACCCGTGCGGGGCCGCAGGACGATGGCGCTGATGCTCTTCGGGTTGAGCGTGCGCATCGCGTCGTCCAGCACATCCTCGACGATTGCCTGGATGTTCGCGTCCAGGGTCAGAACCACGTTGAGACCGTCCGTCGGCGGGATTTCCTGCTGCCGCAGCGGCACCAGCTCACGGCCGCCGGCGCGGCGGGTTTCGATCATGCCGTGCGAACCCTGCAGCTCGCGGTCGAACCGCTGCTCAATGCCGGAGGCTCCCAGAAGTTTGACCGGCAGACGCACGCCGGGGGCGGGAACTTCGCTGCTGTTGGTGGCGTAACCGAGGACGTGGGCGGCCCGGTGGTCGAGGGGGTAGCGCCGCAGCTCCACGATCTCGGGATACAGCCCGGCGACGCGACACTCGTTGGCATTGCTGCGCACGAGCGCGATCTCCGTGTTCAAGGTCTTGAACTGCGCCTTGGTCTGGCGCGACAGGCGCAGGCGCTCGGGCAGGTTCCACCAGGGCAGCGCCTTCCTGGCCGTGTCTCTGGCCGTGATCAGGTTGCTCTTGGTCGTGGCCAGCTCGATTTCACGCTGATAGCGGTTGGTCGTGAAGAAGGCCTCCAGCGCCATCCACCGCTCCATCGGCAGGTTGGTGAAGACGCCGTTGTTGTGCCGCATGCGCTCGCGCTGGCCAAGCTGCGGGATTCTCACCTGGCCATTGGTCACCCATTTGTTGGTAACTGCCTGAAGGTAGAGCGAGGGCTTTAGCCGGGTGAGCACCTCGGACTCCGGGAGTCCGACATAGGGTGCGACGATATGGGCCACCTCCGGCGAGAACTCACCCACCTTCAGGGGGTCGGCCCGGACTGTGACCGCGAACTCCGAGAGCAGGAGCGGAACGCCGTTGGCATCCAGCACCGAACCGCGCCGCGCCGGGCGCATCACCCGGCGCAACGTGGCGTCGGCCGAATGCTCGGAAGGATGGGCGGGCTGGATCGCCTGCACAAACACGAGCCGACCGGCGAGCACGGCAAAGCCCACACAGTACAGGGCAACAATGCCCCATAGGCGTCGGGTTTGGCTGGTCGGGTTCATGTCAGCGGGTGGCGGTGGCCAGGGTCGGGCCGGTACGAACCGGCGTACGCCGCTCATTTTCCACCGGCACGGGAACCGGAAGCGGCAAGGGGCCGGAGGCCGGCAGGGTTAGGAAAAGACGTTGGGACGGGCTCACATTCACCAGACCCAGATCCAGTTCCTGCATGCGCTGACGGAGCTGAGCAGGTGACGAGAGCTGCGCCTGCAGCACACGCTGCTGCTGGACGGCGGTCGCCAGTTCCTGCGCGCGGCGTTCCAACACCACGACCTGCTCGCCCAGGCGCTGATGTGCCTTGCGTTGCAGCACATAGCCCAGCGTCATGCCCGCCATCGCGCAGACCGCGAAGAGCACGAACCCGAAGGTCTGCCAGCGGAGCGCCCGGACATCGCGTTTTTGGTTCTTGGCCATGGTCAGAGCTTGGTGATCACCCGCAGCTGGGCGCTACGGGAGCGGGGGTTGGCGGTGAGTTCCTCTTCGGTCGGCAGGATGGGTTTGCGGGTGACGAGCTGGGCGCGGGGCGCGCGGGGGATGCGCACGTGCGGCAGGTCTTCCTCGCCGGCGGGCACATCGTAGTCGCGCGCCTCGTTACGCATGAAATCCTTCACGATCCGGTCTTCGCCGGAATGAAAGGTGATGACGGCGAACACGCTCCCCGGAGCCAGCATCTGCAGGACGCCGGCCAAGCCGCGCTGCAAGACCACCGTCTCGTCGTTGACCGCGATGCGCAGGGCCTGGAAGGGCTTGGTCGCGGGGTCGGCCTTGCGCCCATGGCGCGGGCATTCCCGCGCAATACACGCCGCCAGCTGCTTCGTTGTCTCAAACTTCCGCATCTTCCGCTCCCGTTCAATGGCCCGCGCGATCCGCCGCGCGTCCCGCTCACCGTTTTCCCAAAAAATCCGGGCCAGTTCCGCGACCGGCCACTCGTTCACCACCTGCGCCGCCGTCACCGGGTTGTCCGGCGACATCCGCATGTCGAGCGGCCCGTCCTGCTGGAAGCTGAACCCGCGCGCCGCCGTATCGAGCTGGTGGGAACTGACCCCCAGATCCAGCAGCGCGCCGGCACAGCTTCCCGCCGGCACCCAGTCCGCCGCCGCGGCGAAATTCATCTGTCGCAGCTCAAAACGCCCCGAGTAGGCCTGCAACCGCTCAGCCGCCGCCGCGATGGCGCTCGGATCCTGATCGCAGGCGTACAGGCGACCCGTCGGGGAACTGGCCTCCAGGATCGCCGCGCTGTGCCCAGCTCCACCACAGGTGCCGTCGAAATAGCTCGCGCCGTCCCGGGGACGCAGCGCCGCCAGGGTTTCGGCCAGCAATACCGGGCGGTGGGCAAAAGGTGGGGTTGGGTTCACGCATGGCACCGGGGTCAGTCGAGTTTGACCACCTGGCCGGCTTTGTTCCGGTCCCGCAGCCGCCTCCAGGCATGATCCTGGTTGTCATTGGTCGGCGCGGCCGGAGGGGTCTGAAAAAGCACTTTGGGGTCGCGACGTTCGACCACGGTCAGGCTGTCGTCGTCGCGCAGGCTGTTCTGCAAGGGGCGGACGTTTTGCAGCCGGAATTCGCCCTGGACCAGCCGTCCATCCACTCGCCGACGGTTGCCACCCCACAGCCAACCGAAAAAGCTATGTTTTGGTTTTAAAATTGAATCAGCAAACGTTAACGTAGAGGCAGGTTTAGTCGATACCGCTTGGTCGGCGGGCTTCACCGGGTCCGTTGCCGCCTTGGCGTTGGCCGAGGAAAACAAGCCTGTGTCGGCGGTGTTACCGATAACGGGCTGTTTAAACATAGGCACGAGGCCAGGTTCGGCCGTTCGGTAAGCGGGTTTGCGACCCAAGCCCACCATGCTGCGCCCCACTGCGAATAGATTGGACAAGCCCATAGGTCAGATCAGTTTTTCGTAGGCCTCTGCGGCGAGAGCGTCATCCGCCTTGGTGCATTTCTCGAACGTGGCGGGATCCCAGATTTCAAAGTGACTGCCGGCACCGGCAAAGTGAGCCTCCTTATCGAGGCCGATCTGCGCGGCCATTTTGGGTGGCAGGCACAGGCGGCCGGCCGGATCGATGGTCAATTCATACGAATTATGGAAAATTTTGCGCCGCAGCGCCGCCACCTGCCGGTTTCCCAGGCTCTGGCGTTCCATCTTGTCGAGCATCGCGTCGAACTGTTTGGGCGTGAGCCCCAGGATGTAGGCGAATTCCCGTTCCGGTTGGAGGTGCGGGTGCGGCCACATCACGAGGGTGTACTTCGTTTCCGGATTGGGCGGACGCCAGTTGGCCGGAAACTGCACCCGCTTCTGGCCGTCGAGCTTATGGTCAAAATTCCATGTAAACCGCTGTTCGCCCGACGGCACAAACGCAGACGCAGATACCCCAGCGGCGGGGGAACTCTCGTTGGCGTTGGTGGTCGATTCGGACATGGCCTGCGTGACTATTTTCTACTGAACGCCCCTTTTTTCCACTAGTGGCCGGAAACTGCAATGATTTTCGTGTTTTTTGAGCTTGCCAACTTGCTCACAATACGTGGCTTCATGCCTACGGGTAACCTCTCCAGTGAATGCCAGCCGGGCGAATCAACCTGCTGAATCGCAACGTGAAGTGCAATATTCGCGGAGTATGTTCAGGTGGTGAATAACTGGTGGATAACTGTTAACAAAAGCACAGTGGGGCAAATTGGGGTGGAACCGCCGGTGTGAGCCGTCTCACGAAGCTTTGCTAGTCGCTCCGGTGCCAAAGGATTAGTTTCGGGCGTCGTGCTGACTGCTGAATTCGACTATTTGCTGCCCCCGGAACTGATCGCACAGCATCCGGCCCCCCGACGGGATGGTTCCCGGTTGCTGGTGCTGAAGCGTCCGGCAGGCTCCGTTGAGCATCATGCCTTTAGCACCCTTCCGAGTTTTCTGAAGCCGGGAGACTTGCTGGTGCTGAACAACTCACGGGTGATTCCCGCCCGGCTCCGGGGCTTCAAGCCCGATACCGGGGGCGAGATCGAAATTCTGCTGCTGGAAGAAAATGGCCCGCTCGACTGGTGGGTGATGTTGCGTCCGGGCAAACGCGTCCGACCGGGGACCAAAATCATCTTCCGCAGTCTTGATGGTCAGATATCGCCACTCCAAGCCGAGGTTCTGGCCAAGAACGAGGAAGGTCATTGCCGCCTGCGGTTCTCAGGTGTGGCCGACTTTTCCGCCGCGCTCTCCGCTTTGGGGGAAATGCCGTTGCCGCCCTACATCAGCCGCAGCCAGCCGGCCACCGGGGCGGAAGACCGTTCCCGCTACCAGACTGTGTTTGCCCGGCATGACGGTTCGGTGGCGGCCCCTACGGCCGGGCTGCATTTCACCGATGAATTGCTCGCCTCGTTACGTGCCGGTGGCATCGGCGTCGAGTTTGTGACCCTGCACGTCGGGCACGGGACCTTTGCGCCGGTTAAGGCCGGGCGGGTCGAGGAACACGTGATGCACGAGGAACGGTTTGAGGTGCCGCCCGAAACGGCCGCTGCCGTGAATCTCGCCTGCGCGGAAGGCCGCCGGGTCATCGCCGTCGGCACGACCAGCGTGCGCGTACTTGAAAGCGTCGCCCGGGAACACGGCGGCAAATTGGTGGCCGGGCCGGGCCGGACCCGCATTTTTCTGCACCCGCCTGCGACCTTCTCGGTGGTGGATGCCCTACTGACCAATTTTCACCTGCCCCAGAGCACGCTGCTGATGCTGGTGAGCGCCCTGGTTGCGCCGGGGGAGCATCCCCGAGGTCGTGATCTGCTGCTGGCCGCCTATGCGGAGGCCGTGCGGGAGAACTACCGGTTTTTCAGCTACGGCGACGCGATGCTGATCCTATGAGCACTGCGCCTGAACGACCGTTCGTCTTGGTCAACATGGCCATGACAGCCGATGGCAAGATCGCCACGGCCAATCGCGCCGTGACCACCTTTGGCAGCGCGCGGGATGCTCGGCATCTCTATGAACTCCGCGCCACGGCGGACGCAATCCTGTGCGGCGCACGCACGGTCGAGGAAACCGGCGCCACACTCGGCAATGGCGGCGAAATCCACCGACGCGCCCGGTTGCGGCGCGGCCTGGCGGAGTATCCCGTTCGCGTCATTGCCAGCGAGTCCGCGTCGATTTCGTCTTCGGCGGCCATCTGGCAGAAGAGCTTCTCACCCGTTGTCGTGCTGGCCGGAGGCACGGCCAGCAAACGGAATGTGAGCCGCCTGACAAAGCTGGGCGCACACGTGTGGGTCGCTGCCGGTGCGGAGGTTGATCTGGCGCTGATGTTGGGCCGGTTGCGCTCCGAGTTCGGCGTGCGGCGGCTCCTCTGCGAAGGCGGCGGCGGGTTGAATGACGCACTCTTCCGGGCAGGCCTGGTGGATGAGCTCCACCTCACCCTGTGCCCGCGAATTTTCGGGGGACGCCAGTCGCCGACCATTGCCGACGGTCTCGGCTTTCCGCGATTGGCCGACGCTGCTTTGTTCGAGCTGAAATCCGCCAAGCGCCACGGCGACGAGCTGTTCTTGGTCTATCGCGCCGTGCGTCCGACAGGCTGAGCGGAACTACTTTTTCAGTCCGCGCAGTTGCTCGTCAAACCAGTCCGCGAAGAGCACCACATCCTTGTCCAGGCCGGGCCAGCCGTGATCCAGTCCGGGCTTGCGGATGAGTTTCACCGGGGCCTTCACGCCGGCCTCCTCGCATTTCTTCACGAAGATCTCGGCCTGATAGATGGGCACGAGCTTGTCGGCCTCGCCGTGGATGATGAGCGTGGGCGGCATGTCCGCCTTCACGAAATTGATCGGTGAAATTTCCTTCCCGTACACCGCCCGGCTCTCGGCCGTATCGCTGCGCGGGCCAAAGGCGGGCTTGAAATTGGCCAGCACGCCGACGCCCACCGCGTCGTCACCCGGCGCGCGCCAGTTCAGGTAATCGGTCGGCGGGAAGAAGCAGGCCACGGCCTGCACCGCACTGGATTCGCGGTCAATGGGATCGGGGGCATCGGCCTTTCCGGGACCGCCCTGCGTACCCATCGTCAGGGACAGATGTCCGCCCGCGCTGGCGCCGAAGATGCCGAACCCGTCGGGCTTCACGCCGTATTCGGCCGCGTGATGGCGCACGAAGCGGATGGCGCGATGGATGTCCTGGGTGATCTCCGGGATGGTGAACTTCGGCTGCGACCCATGCACCACACCGAAGACGGTATAGCCCCGGTCCAGCACCGGACTGAGCAGCCCGCCCTTGAGCGAGCCATCCAGCGACTCATGGCTGGAGAAGAACCCTCCCGACACCATGAAAATCACCCCGTAGCCGTTGGACTTCGCGGGCCGGATGACATCCAGCGTCAGCGCGACGCCGGATTTGCGCCCGTAAATAACCTCTGTCCGGGTGTAAGCGGATTGGTCTTCCGCGCGGCCGGCGGAAACGCCGAGCAACAACATGCAACAGGCGAGAAGGAGGGAACGCATGGGCCGAGGATGCCGGCCTGAACCTGCGCCGCAAGTCCTGCCTCTCGATCTTGCTCCTGCTCGTGATCTTGCTCCTGCTCGTGATCTTGCTCTCTCGGTCGCTGCTGAATGTGGGTGGAGTCAGGTCAAGAGTAAGAGCATGAGCAGGAATAAGATTCGGACACGGAGCCTTCGATTGGTCCGTCCCGCCAGCTTGCGTCAAGGCGCGCGAACGACGCTCAGCCCCTTGAGCAAATCCACTGCCCGAGCCAGTACCGGGTCACGGATCACCCTTGGCAACTCCACCGGTGCGCCCGAGGTATTGGTCACAGCCTCCACCGATTTTCCCTCCTGCCGGGCGCGCACCAGGTCGGCTTCAGTCAGTTTTTTCCGAACCTTGGGCGCGGCGGCGAGCCGGTTCGTGCCGAGGTTGGCGCTACCCAGCGCGAGCGCAAAAGGATCGGCGAGATACGACCGCTCCGTTTCGGTCCGGACGATCACCGGGATATCGGGCACCACGCCGCCGGCCGGCAGGGGCACCCCGTCACCGGTCAGCACGGGCGTCACGGCCAGGCGGAGCTGCCGGCCGTTGGAGAGGGCAAATTCGCGATAGAGGCTGGCCTCGCCCGCCGTCGTGCCGCCAAGCACCAGCGCCACACCCGCGTGGCGCAGGCCGGCCGCCACGGCTTCGGCCGCGCCCCGCGTTTCGTGGTTCACGAGCACCGCCAGCGGTTGGCTGAACGCATTGGTCTTGGCGGTGGAGACGAAGGGGCCTTCACCCCAGTCGAGCACCTTCTGCCCACCGGACAGGAACTGGTCCACCACCTGCGCCGCCGTGGCAAAATCCCTGCCGCCGGCGAAGCGCAGGTCGATCACCAGGCCCTTGAGCTGATTGGTGGCGGCCGCCTTGGCGAGCGCTGACGCCAGCCGTGTCGCCACGCCGCCGCTCACCTCGCCGAGCCGCACGTAGCCATAGCCACCCTCAAACGTGGTGGTGACGGGCAGCAGGTCCGCCGGAGGCTCGTTGGTGACCGGCTGGTCGGTGAACTGGGCCCGTCCGCCGAGCTGCTGGACGAGGCCTTCGACGGCCATTTCGTTCAGTTTGGCGGCGTCGAGCGAGGTGAGATTGGTGCGAACCAGCTCGAACACCTCACTGAACGGCGGCGCCTCGGCCGCCCGGGTGGACGGAAGCGGGTGCGCCAGCAGCGCCAGCAGAACAGGGAGCCATCGGAACCGGATCGTCATCGCGCAAAGGTTATCGGCCACGGCCCGCCGTCGCGCAACGAAACTTCGCCATGCCTCCGTGCCGGCTAATCGGGACATCGGTAATCGCGCATTTTCCCCCGTGAAGATCCGAGGGGAGGGAAAAACAACAAAGATACAAAGAACCCCAAAAACCTCCTGCCAGGCCTGACTTCCCTTGTTACCTCGTTCCTTTGTTGTTCCAACTCGTGCCCGCAGGCCGTCCAAAATTCCGTGGCCTCCGTGGCTGGGCTTGAGCATCCGGCGATGACGTTGAAAAGATACGAACCAACAATAACCGGCAGATTGCTGGCGGTTGACCAACGGTGGTTTCCCCCGCAGCTTGGGCACGCTTGTCTCGTCCCGTTATCTTCCTGCTGCTCGTCCTCGCGGTCTTCGCGGGGCGTGCCGACGTTTCCGTCCAGAAACCGACCAACGCCGTCCCGGCGGACGCCTTTGTGCTGCACCGTTTCGAACTGGTGCCGCCGTTTGTCGCCCCCCGCCTGATCGGGGCGCAGTTTCCGCCGGCGATTCCGATGGCTTCCGTGGAGGCGATGGCGTTCAGCGAGGGGCGGCTGTGGCTGAGTGCGCGCCCGCGCGGGGCTACCGCTCTGCCGGACGGGGCCGGCAAGCTCTGGGTCTTCACGCTCGATTCCAATGTGCTCGAACCCGTCGGCGGTGTGCTGGAGCCGCGCATGGTCAATGCGCTGCACGCCGCGGGCGGCCGTCTGTGGCTCGGGGTGGATGGCGGAGCGGCCCGCTTCAACCCGGAGACGCGGGGGGTGGATACCTTCGGCACGGCCCGCGGGCTCAGCGCCACGAACCTTCTTGGCTTTGTCGACATGGATGCCGGTCTGTTGACGCTTGGCCAATCCGGAGGTCTCTACAGCCTGGCACGCGGGGCGGCCAACTTCACGCGGCTGAGTCCCCCCGCACCCACCGAGAACCTGCGCGAGTCCGACCCATGGCGCTTCTTCGCCGGCTCCCGCGATTGGTTGCTGGCCGCCAGTGATCACGCGATCGCCAACCGGAACATCCGGGGGACGCAATGGCTGCCGCTAAAGGATGAGCTGGGACGCAATTCACCGCGACTGGAGCCGCCGACCCTCCGCTGTGCGGCGGGGGATGGTGATGGCGGCTTCTGGCTGGGCAGCGATGCCGGCCTGCATTGGCTGAACCCGGACAATGGCGGCGTGGAGAACCGTTTCGTCCCCGTCGGAGTCACCGTGCCGGGCGGCCTGGGGATTGCACTGGCGCCCGGCTTCCAAGTCTCGGCCGCCGGTTATGTCATGGCCCGCACGCGGGTCATGGCCGGGGTGCGCGACCGCATGCGTCTGCGCGCTCGGCTGGCTCGCGCCGGGGCCGATGCAGGACTCACCCTTAGTCCGGTGGTGCCCATGAGCCGGCTGCCGGGTGGTGTGACCGCGCTCCTGCAGGACAACGCCTTTCTCTGGGTCGCCACGACCGACGGGGCCAATACCAACCGTGCCCGCCTGCTGCTCCTGCACACGCCCAGCCGGCGCTGGGTCGGCTGGTTCTTGGTCGGCTCACCGGTGCGGAGCCTCGCGGCCAACGACCGCTTCCTCTGGCTGGGACTCGATGTGACCCGCGCCCCGGCGGGGACGCCGCTGATCGCGCTGGAGAAGCTGCCTCTCACCGGCGTGCCGCCGGTCCGTTGGACGCCCGATGCGCTGAAACCCGAGGAACTCGGCACCAAACTGGCGTCCCTGTCGGTCAAGGAGCGGGCCATCTATGCCTTCTTCGGCGGCGAACCGGCCAAGGTCGTCGAGCTGCTGGCGCCGGACGGCCAGGCCCGCGAAGGCATCGATGCCGAATCACTGTTCCTACTCGCCTTTGCGCATGATGCCACCGGGCTGGGGCAGCCGGAGCGGCTCGACCAGTTCCTGGCGCAGCTGCGCACCCAATTCCCCGACAGCCTGTTCACGGAGATCGCCGACAGCGTGCGCCCGGTCGCGCGCGCGGCGGCCCCCAAGGAGCCCGCCGGCGAGACGGTGGCGGAAGTCATTGCGCGCCGTGACCTGGACGGTGACGGCAAACTGAACCCGATCGAGTTCAAGCTGTGGCGCGGCCCCACCGCCGATTTCAAGGCCGCTGATAAAAACGGCGACGGTCAGGTTGACACGGCGGAGCTGGAAGCGGTCCTCAAGTCAGTGCCGCATTAAGGAAGCCGGACGAGGCCGTCATGACGGCGTCGCATGATTATTGTGACAACCGAACATGTGATGCCAGGCATGCTTCCACCGTCGAAGTGGGATTTCCCTGTCTGGCAATCTGATCCAATTGCGCTTTGGATAGCACATACTGCCCCTGTGGCATCTGCTTGTAATATGGCGGGCTTTGAGGATTGAGCATGATCCAAATTCGCCCGCCGGAGAGAGCTGGCAGGCAGATGATCGTACGATCTTGGACGTTGGTGAATTCGAGGTTCGAAATGGGTGAGCTGCGATGATCGCCTTCAAGGCCCTGGAGCATCCCCCATTCATGCTTTTCACCGAATGATTCGCGTCGATCGCCCATTCCGATGGACCAGGAATGCAAAACCCAGCCGCCGGCCGCGGCCAGCGCCACCATCATCGTCCCAACAACGGTCAGGTACCAGGAACCGCAGGCTCTGTTCATGGACACAATTGGGTTTAGGGTGTCCGACGATGGTTCACAGCGTCCCTGCTTCGAGTTCTTCCAAATAGATGAACTCGGGCGCTTGCACGCCGGCTTCGGCGCGAATCCTCACCAGTCGGGGCGACTCAAAGAAACGGCGCGCATCATCGTGCGAGGTCCAGACGGAGAAATGGACGATGCGGTTGGGATCACCGGCATACCGGAGGACCTGGTAGGACCGCTCGCCTGCTTCCCGACGGATACTGGCCGCGCCGTCGAAAATCTTCTTCCAGGCTTCGTAGTCCTGGACTTCGTGTATGATCAATACATGGGGCATAAGAAAAGGGCATCAACCTCGGCGTGCAGGGCGACCAGGGCGTTTATTTCTTCCCGCTGGCCGGCATCTTTTCGTCCGTCCGCTTTACCGGCCGACCCTTCAGCTTCTTCGCCACTTTCCGGGCCCAGGCCGGGGGATGACGTGGGATTTTCTGTTTTACGATCCCTTCCCACTCGTGTTCGGCGGGCCACACCGCCCACTCGATGTTCAGTCCCAGGTCTGCGACCAGGCGCAGCAAACTGGCCGGGATAGTGTCCCATTGCATTCCCTTGGTCCGTCGGTAGCTGACAAACTCAAGGCTGAAATCGGTGACCCCCGCGGTGTCCCGCAGCCGGCTTAGTTCCTGGGCGTGCTTGATCAGGAATTCCTCCACCCGTTTCATGTGCCAGGAGGACCGTCGATTCACGTCGGCAATATAAAGTGTGAAGCCTGAGAGGCGGGGCTTGCGCCGGCGCTTGCTGCTGCGGAAAAGCGGCGGGTCATCCCGGCGCCAGACCGAGTCGGGTTCCAGGGCGCTCCGTTCAAAAAAGCGGTCGACATCGAATTTCCGCCCCGTCGCGCTCAGCACACTATAATAACAGCCGGGCATATCTTGGAGGCACTTAGTTGGGAGGTTGTTCAGGCGGAGGGCCGCCAGTCCAGAAACTTCAGGCGAACGTTGCGGCGGCCGTTGAATTCGTCCACCTGCGGCACGGCGGCAATGTCGAACGTGCCCCGCGGCGGTGCCTCCTTCACGGCCCCCCACCACAGCGCATCGGCCTGCGCCACGCCGTCGGTGAGGCGGAACTTCCAGTGCTGCTGCTCGCGGCCGAGCTTTTGCGGTGGTTGGGTGAGCGTGAGGCGCGGGATCACGAACTGCAGCGGCGGATTCTGCTGCCCGTAAGGTTCGAGCCGGGTGAGTTCGTCCAGGCGCTCGAAGGTCAGCTCGCGCAGCGGCACCTCGGCGTCGAGCCGCAGTTCGGGCACGAGCAGATCCGGCGGCAGCGCGGTGCGGGCGGCGGCGTTGAGCCGGTCGCGAAAGGCATCGACATTGGTGGGCGCGAGCGTCACGCCGGCGGCCATCGCGTGACCGCCATGCCGGACCAACAGGTCGGAGCAGTCGCGCAGCGCGGCGGCGAGATCGAAGCCCGCAATGCTCCGGCCCGAGCCGCGCCAGAGTTCATTGTCGCCGCCGAGAATGATCGTGGGCCGGTAAAATTCGCGCAGCACGCGCGAGGCGACGATGCCCACCACGCCGATGTGCCAGAGCAATTGCCCCTCCACGATCACGAAGTCGCGGACCGGATCGAATCGGGCGCGGACCTGGGCGATCACGTCGTCGGCCATCCGTTTCTCGATGGACTGCCGTTCGCGGTTGGTCGAATCCAGCGCCTGCGCGAGTGGCATCGCGGTTTCCAGGTCGGGGGCGAGCAGCAGTTCCAGCGCGGCCTCGGCGGTTTCGAGCCGGCCGGCCGCGTTGAGCCGGGGCGCCAACTGGAAGCCCACCTCATACACCCCCACGGGCGACTTGGTCTGGGCGATCTCCTTGAGCGCTACCAATCCGGGCCGCGTCGTCACATCGAGGCGCTCCAGCCCCGCGCTGACGAGGATGCGGTTTTCGCCAATGAGCGGAACGAGGTCCGCCACCGTGCCGAGCGCAACGAGGTCGAGGAACGGCTTCAGGTCAAACTTCACGAAACCGTCCAGCCCGAGTTCACGACCATGCTTGACGATGCCGTGCAGAAACTTGAAGGCCAGGCCGGCGGAGCAGAGCTCACGGAAGCTCGGTTCGTTTGGCGCGGACAGATGCGGGTTGACGAGCGCATACGCCGCCGGCGCGGGGGAACTGACCTGGTGATGGTCGAGCACCACCACATCCACGTCCCGCTCCTGCAGCCATCGGATCTGCTCGGTGGCGGTGGAGCCGCAATCCACCGCGACGAGCAGGGAGATGTTGAAGCGGTCGAGGCAGTTTTCCACGCCCGTCTGGCTCAGGCCGTAGCCCTCGTCCATGCGGTGCGGGAGATAATGACAGACCTTCCAGCCGAGTTCCGAAAGGCCGGTTTCCAGGATGGTCGTGGCGGTCACGCCGTCCACGTCGTAATCGCCGAAGATCAGGAAGGTTTCCCCGGCCTCGCGGGCGGCAAAGAGGCGCTCGACCGCACGGGCAAGGTTCGGCAGCAGGAACGGATCGGCGAGCGACTTCAGGCGCGGATCGAGAAAGGTCCGTGTTTCACCAGGTTCCGTGTGGCCCCGGTTCACGAGGCACTGGGCCAGGAGGGCACTGATGCCCAGTTCGGCAGCCAGTGGGGCGGTGAGCAGCGGACGTGGGGGCGCGAGCAGCCAGCGGTTCTTCATCGGGAAGGACCGCCTTCCCGCCGCCGTTCAATCCAGCCGATTATCAGAGATGCAACCACCGACGTGAAGATGATGCCGGCGACCAGGGCGAGCGAGACATTCGTCAGCGATTCGCCCAGCCACGCCTTGAGCCAGGGCGCGGCCAGCATCTTCAGGCCGATCAGCACGAGCACCAGCGACAGGCCGTACTTCAGCAGCCGGAAGTAGCCGAGCGCGCTGGCGAGCACGAAGTAGAGCGAGCGCAGGCCGAGGAGCGCGAAGACGTTCGAGGTGAAGATGAGGAATGCGTCGCTGGTGACGCCGAAGATCGCCGGGATGGAATCCATCGCGAACACGACGTCGGTTGTCTCCACCATCACGAGCACCAGCGTGAGCGGCGTGAACAGGCGGCGTCCGCCCAGGAACGTGACGAAGCGCTCGCCGGCGAACTGGTCCGTCATCGGGCAGAACTTGCGCACGAGCTGCACCGCCGGATTGTCCTCAGGGTCCACCGCCGGGTCCTCGCCCGCCCGCATCATCTTGACCCCGGAATAGACGAGGAACACGCCCATTGCATACAGCAGCCAGTGGAACTGGTGGATCAGCACCGCCCCGGTGGTGATCAGCACGCCGCGCATGATCAGGGCGCCGAGGATGCCCCAGAACAGCACCCGGTGCTGCCATTCCTGCGGCACCGCGAAATAGCGGAAGATGAGCGCGATGACGAAGACGTTGTCCATCGACAGCGACAGCTCGACCAGGTAGCCGGTCACGAACGTCGCCGTGTCGCCGGGCTTCCAGCCCCCGATGAACCTCGGGGCGATCTCGAAGGCGAAGGCGAAGGCCGCCAGCGCCCACAGGGCGGTCCAGGCCAGCGCCTCCCGGAGGACGACCCGCCGGCCCGACTTGTGCAGCACGCCGAGATCCACCGCCAGCGCGACGAGCACAAATGCGGTGAAAGCGATCCAATGCCAGTGGGTGACCAACGCCAACACGGGCGGGACGATACTGGTGAAGCGGCGGGTTTCCAGTAGAGCCGTGCGGAAATTTTCCCCGCAGGCCCGCCGGATTATTCGTCGCGGTCCTCGTCCTCGCCCGATTCCACCGTCTCCTGCTGGAGCAGGATTTCGCTGGCGACCACCGGATCAATGCTCCAGCGCCGCGCGAGGAGGATCACGCGCTCGGTGTTGTGCAGCTCGGGCGGGATGTCGCCGTAGCGCATCGGTTCCGGCTCCTCCGCATAGGCCCGGCAACGGAGCCCGAGGAGTTTTTCCTCCAGCGTCATCCGGCCCTCGTTCCACAGCGTTTCGCCCGCCCAGCCGTAGGCGCGCGTGACCCGCCCGTCATCAAGCCGGGCCCACGTGTGGAAGTTCAGCACGCGATCCGCCGAATAGAAATGCAGCTCGCCCAGGGCAGTGCTGGCGCGCGTGAGAAAACGGTACGCCGCGTCCACATCCTGCGCAGGGTCGGGCACGTTGGCACCGATCACCAGTGTCCAGCCATCCACGGGCGGCGAGACGAACAGGTTGCGGCTGCGGCAGTGGGCCAGGGCGTCAGACCACGGGAAGACCGGCTGGTTTGCCACGCTGAAGACCTCCCGGACCAGCGCGGTGTTGGTGCTGCGCACCGCCAGCCAGCGGGGCGGCATGGGAAAGGGGACCGGACGACGCCGCGCGGTAGTGAGGGGGACAAGGGGATCGAGTTGACGGTTCTGCCGCCGGACGCGGCGCCGGTCGAAGCGGTAGAGGACGAAAAAGGCCAGGCCCACTACCAAGACCAGCAGCACCAAGAGCAACAGCAGCCAGACGACCACCTGATCCATGGACCTCTCCTAAACCTGATCCGGCCGCTTCGCAACCGCCATTTGTCAGGGAAGGGGAGTTGTCCGGGCCGCCGCGAAGAGCCGGTACCATTCCTCGCGGCTCAGGCGGATGTCCTCCGCCTTGGCGAGCGCCTGAATGTCGGCAGGGTTGGTCGAGCCCACGACGGGGAGGATTTCGGCGGGATGCTTCAGCAGCCAGGCCAGCGCGAGGATGGCGCGTGTCGTCCCGTGTTCGTGTGCGAGAGCGTCGAGCACCTTGAGGACGGCAGCTGGCTGGTAAATCCGCTGAGAAGGCAGCAGCCCGTGGACGCGGTTGCCCAGCAGGCCGCCGGCGAGGGGGCTCCACGCCATTGGTGTCATGCCGCGGGCGAGGCACTGATCGAGCGTGCTGTTTTCGAGCGCCACCGTTTGCAGCAGGCTGATCTCAACCTGGTTCACTACCAGTGGCAGCGGGCAGAGCGCCTGCAACAGCTCCACCTGGGCCGGGCTGAAGTTGCTGACGCCGAACTCGCGCACCTTGCCCGCATCGCGGAGCTGCAGGAACGCGCCCGCAACCTCGTGCGGGTTCATCAGGTAATCCGGCCGGTGAAGCATCAGCAGGTCGATGGTCTCGACCCCGAGCCGGCGCAGCGATCCCTCGACACTGGAGACGATGTAGTCGCTGCTGAAATCGTAGCGATACGGCGCGCCCGGCGGTGAATCGGGCAGCCGGATGCCGCATTTTGTCGCGATTAGCAGCCGCGCGCGCAGGCCGGGCGTTTCGAGCAGCGCCTCGCCGAAGATCTCCTCGCTCCGGCCGCCGCAGTAGATGTCAGCGAGATCAAACAGCGTATAGCCGGCCTCGACGGCGGCGTGGACCGCGCGTTTGCCGGGTTCGCTGGAAGTGACCGGCGGTTGGCCTTCCGAGCCACCGAGCCGCCAGCAGCCGTAGGCCAGGCGGGAACTGATGAGCGAACTGCGGCCGAGGCGGAGAGTTTTCATGACGGAGGGAGGAACGGTGCGCGGGATGCGAAACGACCGGAAGTGCAAATGCGCTGGTGACTTGGGCCTTTAGCTCACCGACACCACCTTGAACTCCCGTTTCGCCCCGCCGAATTCTAGTTTGAGCTTTTCACCCGCCTTGTGGCCCATCAGTTGCCCGCCGAGCGGCGATTGCGGGGTCATCACGGTGATCTCATGGCCATCATGCTCCACCTCGGTACCGCCGGCCCGGGGGCCGATGAGGTAGAAGCTGCGGTCCTTGCCCGCGAGCAGTTCGACCAGCGCACCCACGTCGATCGGGGCGGTCGGGATGAAATGGCGGCCCACGAGCGCGCGGAACTCGTGCAGCGACTGCTCCAGCTCCGCCACCTGCTTGGCCTGGCCGCGCGCGAGGTACGAGGCTTCCAGCCCACGGGTGTCGTATTTGTTCTCCGCCTTGCTATGGGGGTCGGTCGCTTCGGAGTGAGCAGAACGGGCGGCCCGGCGATAGAGCTCCAACTCTTCGGTAAGCTTGGCGATGATCAGGTTGATGACGGTGTCTTTGTTCACGGAAAAAATTCTGGGCGCGGATGAAAGCCCCCGCCACCGGCCGGGGGCAATCGTGGAGTCGCGAGTTTCGGGATGCGGGATTCGACTCAGAGCTTCCGGATCCGGTCCCCGAGCTGGACGCCGCCTGCCTGTACCACCTTGGCGTTCACACCGCGCAGGCGCAACGCGCGGCCTTCGGGCGAGTTCACAAACTTCAGCGCATCGGGGCCGAAACGCTTTGAAAACTTTGAGCATCCGGTGTGCGGCTCCTCGGTGATCTCGATGACGGCGCCGCCAATCTGCAGGCGCCGGCCGGCAGGCAGGTTGGCCATGCTTAGATCCAGATCGACTACCAGATTGTCCCCGGCCAGCGGCCAGCGCTCCTGGGGCCCGGCAATCAAGGCGGCGGTGCGGGCGTTGAGCAGGGTGAGCTGGGTGTCGGGATTCCGGCGGCCGTCGGGAAGCTTCCGGGTCGCGTGCTTTGCCCAGCGGTCGCCGACCAGGCCGGCCTCGGGCGAGAGTTCGGCAAGGTCGGGCAGTTGCCGCAGTTCCCGGTCAGGGCGGACGACGATCATCAACAGCGGGCCCTCATGGGCGGGGGCCTGCCGGACTTCGGCAAGGCCGGCGATCAGCTCGGCGGTGGACAGATGACGTTCCTGAGTCACAGCGCGGAATGGTCCATGGCTGCCCTGGAAATGCCAGCGCCGGCTGATGGCGAAGGGCGCGGTCTCCTTCGGGGCGACGCGCCGGTTTCGGATTTGAATTTGGGAAAACGGATGGCGTCTGCCTTGACCTGCTGTCTTTTTTCCAAGTCAGATCAATGCCGCTTTTCCTGAAGATTGTCTTCGGCCAATTCCTGCTCCATCCTCCATCCGATGAAACCACTGCGCCTGCTTTTCAGCCTCGTCGCGTCCTCGCTGCTGCTCCAAGCCGGGGACTGGGTCACCTACAATCCGCCCGCCGGCAAGGCCAACGGCAAGTCCGTCGTCCTGATCAGCGGCGACGAGGAATATCGCTCCGAAGAAGGCCTGCCGCAGCTCGCCAAGATCCTCAGCCAGCACAACGGTTTCAAATGCACCGTCGTTTTCTCAGTGGGCAAGTCTGGCGAGATCGAGCCGAACCTGCACAACAATGAACCGGGCCTCGAAGCGCTCGATTCTGCCGACCTGTGCATCATGCTCCTGCGCTTCCGCGAATGGCCCGATGACCAGATGAAGCACTTCGTGGACTACTACCTCGCCGGCAAGCCCATCATCGCGCTGCGCACGAGCACCCACGCCTTCAGCTACGACGGCAAGAGCACCAGCGCCTACAAGAAGTTCTCGTGGTCCTCGGGCGAATGGAAGGGCGGCTTCGGCAAGCAGGTCCTCGGCGAGACGTGGGTGAACCATTGGGGCTCGCACAAACACGAGGCCACGCGCGGCGTGATCGATGAGGCCGCCAAAAAGTTGCCCATCTTCCACGGCGTCGATGGCATCTTCGGCACCACCGACGTGTACGAGGCGTATCCGCCGGCTGATGCCACCATCCTCGTGCGCGGTCAGGTGCTGAAGGGCATGGAGCCGACCGATGCGCCCGCCGATTACAAGAAGAAGACCGCGTCCGGCGTGGAGCAGGGCATCAATGATCCGATGCAGGTCATCGCCTGGTTGCGCGAGCCGAAGAACGAGGCGGGCAAGGTGAACAAGACCTTCACGACCACGATGGGCGCGGCAACTGACCTGCAGAGCGAGGGACTGCGCCGCCTGATCGTCAACACGGCCTACGATTTTGTCGGCCTCAAGGTGCCAGCCAAGGCCGACGTGAGCATCGTGGGCGAATTCAAGCCGACGATGTACGGCTTCGACGGGTACGTGAAGGGCGTGAAGCCCTCCGATCACGAGCTGAAGTAATTTTGGTGAACATTTTCACCGGGGCGGGTTTTCCAACACTGGAGAATCCGCCCTTTTTGTTTACCCCGCGTGCCGGATGCGGGTGAGCAGTTCGTCCAGCCGTTTGGCCGAGGCGGGCTGGGCCGTGCCCAGCTCCTGTGCGAAGAGCGACACCTTAAACTCTTCCAGCAGCCAGCGGTACTCGGCGGCGGCGCGACGGCCCTCGTCCGACTTCGGCGGCGCGGCCTGCAACCGTTGCCACGCCTCCTGATACGGCGCGACCTGCCGGGCGCGTTCCTTTTCCTTCGGCGGATTGGCCTCCGCGCGCTCGGCCCGCAGCAGGAGTGCCTTGAGGTAACGGGAAAGATGGTGCAGACGGGCGAAGGGCGTCGCTTCGAGAAAGTGCCGTGGCACCAAGGCCACGAGTTCGGCGGCGAGCGGATTTATGCTCGCGCCCACCGGTTTTTGTCCCAGCTGCCTCAGGTCATTCAGCGTGCGCGGCTTGGCAGTTGGGGTGGCGGCCGGCGTCGGGGAACCCACCCGCTGCCTTACCTGCCGTCGCAATTCCAGGATGGTGCCGACCCGGTCAATCAGCTGCATGGCAAGCCCGGCCATCTGCTGACGCGTTTCTTCCGCGGCCGCGCGGAACTTCGCCTCGGTCAATGGCGTGGGTGCCACCTCGGGCAGGACGTGACGCTTCAGGCATAGCAGGGCCGTCTCGCGCAGCTCGTCGCCGGCGCCGCCGCATTCCGCGTAGAGCGAATCATGGCGGACGAGCGCGCGCAGATCCCGCTCCAGCCAGGCGAAATCCTTCTGCAGCGCCAGTTCCACCAGCCGGCCCACGCCGCCGATGCTGGCCTCGCGCGCGGCCGCCTGACTGCGGAAGAGCCGCACGCACACGCCACCGTCTTCGAGCACCAGTCCCGGCCACGCGTACACCGGCAGGCTGGTGTCGGCGCTCACGGTGATGCGTTCGGGTAGATCACCGAAGTTCCACCCGGTCACCGCCGGCCGTTCCCACTGCTGGGCTGCCTTTCGCCAGGCCGGGTCCTGCGTCGCCGTGGGCGGGGCTTGGATGGCCGCCTTGGCGACCTTGTCCCGCAGTTCGCCGAGGTCGCGCCCGGCGACGATGGTCTTGCGGTCCGCCCCGACCAGCTCGTAGCGCGGTCGCAGGTGTGCGGGCAGCGCCTCGGGCCGCCATGACGTTACCGGCACTTCGACCGCGTAGCGTTCGTGGATGAAGCGGCTGAGCGCCTGCGTCAGCGAGGCGGCCCCGATCGGCAGCTCGCGGACGATCTCCGCGACCTTCGGACCGAAGGGCTGCAACTCCCGGCGCAAGGCCTTGGGCAGCGAACCCAGCAGCTCGGTGATCTGCTCGGTGCGCAGGCCGGGAACCGACCACTCCAGGCTCGCGCCGGGCGTCGAGCGGACCATTTCGGCGGGCAGCTTAATCGTGACGCCATCCCAATCCTCGCCCGGCGCGTACGCATAATTGAGCGCGATGGGCTGGCCGCCGACCGCGACCGCATCGGGAAACGCCTGCGCGTCGTAATGCAGCGCAAGATCGCCCACGAGATCCGTCTCCTCGGCGAAGAGCGCCGCCGCTGCCTTCGCGTCGTGCAGGAAGCGGTTCAGTTCGTCGCGCGACGAAATCTTCTCGAGGTGTTTCGCGTAAAATTTGAACAGCGCTTCGTCAAGGTCGCCGAGATCGTAGCGGCGCACCCGGGTCTGCCAGTTCTCGATCTTCTGGCGCACGGCCCGGTTGTGCTCAAGAAAACGGTACTGCGGCGGAAAGGCCACCGGACTGGGAGCGGCGGGCGTCTGGAGGCTCCGGCGCATCTCCACGCGTTCGTCCTTGGCGTCCCCTTCGTCGTCCGCGTGCCGGCCCCCGGAGCCGGCCATCAGTTCCTCCTCGACCAGCGCGGCACGGATGAAGATCGCCGTGGCCTCCTTGGGATAGAGATTTCCGAACGCCACCTTGCGCCGGCGCACTTCGAGGCCGTGCAGCGTGGTCACTTCCTCGGCCAGCACGCGGCCGGTGGTCGCGCTCCACTGCGGATTGAGCAGCGTGACCTTGCAGAGATGCGGGGCGAGTTCGGCGATCCACTCCGGATCGATGCCGCCGAGGGTCCGCGCGAAGAGCTGCGAGGTTTCGACGATCTCGCCGGCCACGATCCATTCCGGCTGCGATGACTTGGGCTTGGGCGGGGCGCCTTTTTCTGGCCGGGCCTGGCGTCCCTTCACCGGCCGTTCGCCGCGCTCGTAGAGGGCCGAGCCAGGGAAGACCGCCAGCAGCCGGTTGCCCGAGGTCTTGAAGACGTTGCGCTCCTCGTGCCGCGCGACGTGCCCCAGCAGACCGGTGAGGATGGAGCGATGTATGGCCGCGTAGTCGGCGTTGCTCTCGTTGAGCTTTACGGTCGCGACATTCTCCAGCGCCCCGTGCAGCTGCGCGTGCAGGTCCTGCCACTCGCGCATGCGGGTGTAGCTGAGGAAGTGCTGCCGGCAGAACTTACGCCGCGCGCCCTGTGTGCGGATGGATTCCCACTGGTCGTGGACGGCGTCCCAGATGTTCAGCAGCGCGAGGAAGTCCGACTGCGGATTGCTGAAGCGTTTGTGCGCCGCATCCGCCGCCTCGCGCTGGTCGAGCGGGCGTTCGCGCGGGTCCTGGATGCTCAGTCCGGCGGCGATGATAAGCAGCTCGCGGGTGGCGTGCTCGTGCTGCGACTGGAGCAGCATCCGACCGAGCGTCGGATCGATCGGCAGCCGCGCGAGCTGCTGGCCAAGGGCGGTCATCTCGCGGTGGTCGTCGAGCGCGCCGAGCTCCTGCAACAGCACGAAGCCGCTCGCGATGGCGGCGGGCGTCGGCGGGTTGACGAAGGGGAAGGTCTCGATGTCGCCGAGCCGGAAGGCCATCATCCGCAGGATCACCTCCGCGAGGTTGGACCGCTGGATTTCCGGCTGCGTGTAGGGCGGCCGGGCGTTGAAGTCTTCCTCGGAATAGAGGCGGATGCAGATGCCATCCGACACGCGGCCGGCGCGGCCCTTGCGCTGGTTTGCGCTGCTTTGCGAGACCGGCTCAACCGGCAATCGCTTCGTGCGCGTGCGCGGGTTGTAGCGGCTCATGCGGGCGAGGCCGGCGTCCACGACGTAGCGGATGCCGGGGATCGTCAGCGAGGTCTCCGCGATGTTGGTCGCGATGATCACCTTGCGGAGGGACGACGACGCGAAGACCCGCTGCTGGTCGCCCGCGCTCAGGCGTCCATAGAGCGGAATGATCTCGGCATCGCCGCCGAAGCGCCCCTGCAGCAGGTCGCCCGTCTCCCGGATGTCGCGCTCGCCGGGCATGAAGATCAGCACGTCGCCTTCGGAGGATTCGTAGAGGATGCGTTCAACGGCGCGCGCGGCCGCTTCGATGAAAGTGATGTCGTCTTCGTTGGCATCGTCCTCGTTCTCGCCGGCCTTGCCTTGGCCGAACGGCGCGTAAACGACCTCCACGGGGAACATCCGTCCCGACACCTCGATGATGGGTGCATTGTCGAAGTGCCGCGAGAAGGCCGCCGTGTCGATCGTGGCCGAGGTGACGATCAGCTTCAGGTCGGCGCGGCGCTTCAGCAGGCCCTTCAGGTAGCCGAGCAGGAAGTCGATGTTCAGGCTGCGCTCGTGGGCCTCGTCGATGATGAGCGCGTTGTAGTCCGACAGGTCCGGGTCGCCCTGCGTCTCCGCGAGCAGGATGCCGTCGGTCATCAGCTTGATGTACGTCTCCGGGCTGGAGCGGTCGTCGAAGCGGATCTTGCAGCCGACTTCGCGCCCCCAGTTCACGCCCAGCTCCTCGGCGATGCGTTGCGAGATGGATAGGGCGGCGACGCGGCGCGGCTGGGTACAACCGATCTTTGCCTCGATGCCCAGGCCGGCCTCGAGACACATCTTGGGGATTTGCGTAGTCTTGCCCGAGCCGGTCTCGCCCGCGATGACCACGACCTGATGGGCGCGGATGGCGGCGATGAGGTCGTCCTTGCGCGCGGTGATGGGCAGGTCCGGCGCGTAGGTGACGGCCGGCACGTGGATGCGACGCAGTTCGCGAAGTTCGGCCGACTGGCGCGCCTGCACCAACAAGCGCTCCAGCACCGCATCGTGGCGTTCCGCGTGGTGGTGGTCGCGCAACAGGCGCACCAGCCGCGAGCCCAGGCGCACCCAGTCGTGCGTCAGGCAGCGCGGCAGGAGCGCCTTCAGTTCATCAATGCGTGCGTCAACCATTTCGGGCCGCGCAGCATGACGGAAAAAACGGCCGAGGGGAATCCGGCAATGTGCCGCCGAACGGCCGGACCGTTGGCCGGCCGGGCCAAGACAGGCCGGGCCGGGTGAAAATAGCCCTGAGCTTCAGCGCTGAGTCTGCTCAGTCATTCACAGAATGCCAGCCGGGACGGCAGAACTTGCCGTCCCGTGCACCTTGTGATCGTCGCTTGAATCCAGCCGCAAGGCCGGACGCGAGAGGTGCCGCCTATTTGAACATGACCTCGGCCTTGGGGTCGTCGTGGTAGACGGCGGTGTGGCCGGGTTCCCATTTGCCCTTCTTCAGATACTCCGCAGCAACGCCATAAGTGCCATCGGCGCGGATGATGGTGACGGCCTTCACCTCGGTCACGCCGTCGGCATCACCGGTGACCCGCTCCAAGGTGGCGAACTTGTTTCCGGTAATGACCAGGGTGCCTTCGGTTTCGTAACCGGCCGTGGTGAAGTAGCGGTAGACGAGGCTGTTCTTTTCCTTGCTCCAGTAGATCATGGTTTCACTCCCGTAAGCGCCCTGGTTGACCGAGTGCAGGATGCGCACAGCCTCACCGTTCAGCGCCCGTTCCCAACGCGCGATGTCCTCAGCGGGCTTCTCTCCGGGCTTCTGCGCTCCGGGGGTCTTGAACTCGCCCCGCCAAGTCTTGCCGAGCAGCGAGCGGAGAGGTTCGAGGTGCGGATTGAGCGGACCTGCCGTGGTGTGGTCGGCAGCGGCAAGGCGCAGGGTGAGCGCCAGAACGCCGCCCAGACAGGCGAGCCGAGCGAGCATGCGGGCGATGGCGGAAGATGAGTTCATGGAAGGATGCGTTGTGAGGTGCGATTGAAATCAGGCAGGCAGACCAGAGATGGGCTGCAAACTGCCCATTTTTTCCCGCGTTTCAAGCCGTATCCGCGAGGAAACCTTTTCCGATCCGTACCACTCAGGCCAGGATTTCTCCCCCGAGGTCAAAGTAGAAGGTGGCGCCCTGACCGACGGCCGCCTCGGCCCAGATGCGTCCTCCGTGGCGATGGATGATCCTTTGCACGATGGCCAGGCCGACACCAGTTCCCTCGTAATCTTCGACCCGATGCAGGCGCTGGAACACGCCGAACAGCTTGTTCACGTAACGCATGTCGAAACCGGTGCCGTTGTCGCGGACGAAATAGATGTTCCGGCCTCCCTCGTGCCGGCAGCCCACTTCGATGACCGCCGGCTGCCGGTCGCGGGTGTATTTCAGGGCGTTCGAGAGGAGGTTGATCCAGACCTGCCGCAGCAGGGACGGATCGCCATGGCAGGCGGGGAGATTGCCGATATGCAGCTCCAACGGCCGGTTCCGTTGCTGCGGCTCAAAGATGGCCAGGGCCTCGCGCACCAGCAGCTCCGGATCGACCGTCTGGCGGCTCACCGGCTGCCGGTTCAGGCGGGAGAAACTGAGCAGATCGTCAATCAGAATGCCCATCCGTTGCGCCCCTTGGCGGATGGTCTGCAGATATCGCCGGCCATCCTCGGAGAGCACCGGGCCGCATTCCTCCAGCAAGGCGTAGGAAAATCCATCCACCGCCCGGAGCGGCGACCTCAGGTCATGCGATACCGTGTAGGTAAATGCCTCCAACTCCCGGTTGGAGGCGACAAGCTCGGCGGTGCGATCAAGGACTTTCTGCTCCAGCCCGGAGTTGAGCCGCAGGATTTCGGCTTCCGCCTGTTTGCGGGCGGTGATGTCGGTGGTGGTCAGGAAGGCCAGTGACTTGCCGGTGGCATAATGCACCACCGAACCGGAATAGCTGAAAATCCGTTCCCACTGCTGGTCCCGCCGCCGCACTCGCAGCTCCAGACCACGTAACAGTTCCCCGCGACGGATCCGGGCCAATGGCCATTGATCGGGCGGCAAGACCGGACCGTCCAAAGCCGAGATTTCAAAAATATAGGGAAAATCAGGCTGCTGGCGCCGGCCCTCCTCCGGGCTGGCAAACCCGATCAGTTTCAGGCCGGCCGTGTTCCAGTGCAACAGGCTGCCGTCGAGCTCGGCAATGACCAGGCCCTCGGTGAGATTTTCCACGACCGCGTGCAGTCGTGCCTGGCTTTCCTGCAACGCCGCTTCCGTCCGTTTGAGTTCGGTGATGTCAACGGTTACGGCCAGGACCGCCGGCTTCCGGGTGTCGAGCGACCGGAACGGTATCTTCGTGGTCTGCAGAATGTGGACGACACCATCCGCCGCAGTGAACGTCTCATAGGGAATGAACTTGGGCTGTCCGCAGTCGATGACTTCCCGGTCGTCCTCCAGATAGCGCAATGCCTCGGTGGCGTTCGGGGTCAGCTCCATCTGGGTTTTGCCTTCGATCTCAGCGGGTGATTTGCGGAAGTGATCGGCAAGTGCCTGGTTCACGAGCAGGAAACGTCCGTCGCGGTCCTTGGCGAAGATGGAGATGGGCACCAGGTTGATGATCTGCCGAAGCTGCTCCTCGCTGCCGGCGAGCGTGGTGTTGAGGTGCTCCAGTTCCGCCGTGCGTTCCCGCACCCGACGCTCCAGTTCGTCATTGGTCTCCCGCAACGAGGCTTCCATGCGACGCAGCTCCGTAACGTCGCGGGCGGTGGCATACATCAGCCCGCCCGGCTGGGGCGTTGACCGCCAGGACAGCACGCGCCAGGAGCCGTCCTTGTGCCGGTAGCGATTGTCGAAGCGCAGCACCTTCTCACCCCGCTCCACCTGCCGCTCGACTTCAAGCAGTGTGGCGACCCGGTCGTCCGGATGGACGAATTCAATGAAGGGTCGCGCGAGGAATTCCGCCACGCTCCAGCCGAGAATGTCCGTGATGGCCGGGCTCACGCGCTTGAAATAGCCATCCGCGCTGGCAATGCAGAGGACATCCAGCGAGAGCGTGAAGAAGCGGTCCAGCTCGCCCATGGCGGCCGATAGCTTCGACTCGGCCGCCCGTTCCTCACTTACATCCCGGAACACCAGCACCACGCCCAGAATGCGCCCGTCCGCATCGCGGATCGGCGCGGCACTGTCGGCAATGGCGCGTCGGGTGCGGTTACGCGCGATGAGCACGGTGTGGTTGGCCAGCCCCTGGATTTCGCCTGTGGCCAGCACGTTATCCACCGGGATCATCGCCGGCGCTCCGGTTTCCTCATGAACGATGTGAAACACCTCGGCCACCGGCCGGTTCTGCGCCTCGGCCTGCGTCCAGCCCGTAAGTTCCTCCGCCACCCGGTTCATGCGGGTGATGTTGCCGTTGGTATCCGTGGCCAGCACCGCGTCACCGATGGACTGTAATGTTACGGCAAGACTTTCCTCGCTGCGGCGGAGGGCCTTTTCGGCCTGCCGGCGGACAACATCCGACCGGTGGAGCAGGACGGAAATCCACCAGATCACCAGGGTGAAAAGGAAGCTGTTCAGAAAGAAGAACAACCATCGGGCAAACTCGGTATTGTAAAATCCCGCCTTGCGACAGGCGATGGTGAGCAGGCCGTTTATCAGGGGAATGATCGTGGGTGCCAGCAGCAGGCGGCGGGCGACCACACCGCCCGGGGTCGGGCTGCGGATGATCTGGATCAGGCCCCGGTCGGGGCGGGCGCAGAGCAGCCCGATACCCAGCGCCGCGAAGGCCAGCGCGGAATGCAGGGCCATCGCCGGATTGGGCAGGATGGAAGTCCATCCATAGAAGGAGGGCATCTTGCACGTGTATCCAATCAGCGCCAGCAAGGTGATCTGGATCGGGATGACCATCAGCAGGTCCACCGGCCATCGTCCCACCCGGGTTCGCACATCCAGGAACAGCAAGGACAGGCCGACAAACAGAAAGTTGATCGCGGAGAGAATCGAAGGCCGACCAGGAGCCGATCCGCCCAAGGCGAGTGTGCTTTGCCCGAAGAAAAGCTGGTCAATGCCCGGTTCCCAGCCCCAGAGGGATTCCCCGAAGGTGAGCCCACCAAGGAGTACGACGAGGACTGCGAGGGCCTGCCCGGCCCTTCGCCTTGCGGGTCCCGCCTGTGCCTCGCCCAGCAGCCCCAGCGACAGTCCCGACAGCAGGAAGCCGACGGCCGTGTTGGGAACCATCAGCGGAAATCCGGACAGAACGCTCTTCAGCGCGGAAATGTCGAGCGCCCACCCCAGCAGCACGGCGCCGCCCACCAGCGCGGTGCAAGCGCCCAGGACGCGAGGCAGCCAGCCGGGCCATGGTCGGCCACCGGATTCGCTCATGGGTCAATCCTCATCGGCATGGAACCGTTGCCACCAGACAACCGACGAGAAACGTCGTCGTTGTTCTTGGATGACTGGACCACGGATTTATAGGCTCCGGAGACCGCTTTGCGCAATACGAGCCTGAGCCGAAGCCCGCATCAGTGGCCAATGCGTCACCCGGAACAGGCAGAGCAGTTCCACATGACCAACGCAGTTCACCCGGCTTCACGCCTCTCAGGGAATCGCTCTGAGCCGGATAAACTGGTTGCCGACCGCCGTCATGGCCACATCCAGTGACAGGCGAGTGCCATCACCGGCAACCGGCGGCACCACCTGCGTCCAGGTATTCGAATCCAGGCTGGCGGCCGATTCCACGACATAACGGGTGCCGATGACGCTGCTCCATTCCAGATGCAGGGTTCCGGACACGGCGACGCTCCCATCGAGGCGCAGACGGGCCACGTTGGCGGCGCCGGGTGTGGGCTGTGTTTGGAAGAGCAGGGTGGGCCCGCCGTCCGGCGAGCGTCCCTCACTGACGTCGGGCGACTGCGGGCCGAACGTGACGGTATCCACCGGGGTTCCGTCCGGGGCGAACAGGCCGATGGCCTCGCCCTTGGCCGACAGCTGGAAATTGACATGCAGGTCCGGCACGTCGGGCGCATTCAAGGCGGGCAGGCCGTCTGCCCAGACGAGCAGCCGTCCCCCCGGCTCGATTCCGTATCCTGCCGGAATCTTGAACTGGGCCGGCTGGGAAAGGGTGTCGGTGAGGTAATATCCCGAAAGGTCGGCGCTGGTCGGGCCGGCGTTGTAGAGTTCGAACCAGTCACTGAAGCGGTTGCCGCCGCCGGCATGGTCCGCCACAAAGGTGGCATTGTCGGCCATCCATTCATTGATGAACACCTGGGGCAGGCTGGAAACGGCTCCGGTGTAAAGCACGGTGCCGCCGGCGTTGAGGCCTGGAATCACCGCGCCCTGCGGGTCCAGCGCCGTGAAGGCAAGGACGTTGGTCGCCTGGAGCAGGGTTACACTGGCAGACCAGTTCGTCACCGAAGTCCATGTCACCGGGACCACCACCCCGTTCACCTGGATGGACTTCACGCCGATCGGCGCGGAGCCGGTCACCGTCAGCGGGCTGGTGGCCGTGGTCGCGGGCAGGGCGGGGGCGATGGCAAACGGCACGGCCAGCTGGTCGAGCTGCGCCTGGAGCGCGATCCGCCGGTCGTTGAACCAAGTCTTCACCGCGTCCGGCGCGGTCAGTGTGGACCCGTCACAATAGCGGATGCCATTTGCGACATAAGAGGCATAGCGCGCCGCCAGCTGGGGCTCGTACTGGTTCGCGCGCAGCGGTCCGGCGACGGCCCGCTGGATCGCGCGGAAGTAGGCGCGCCGGAACGGCGGATGGTTGTACATCCGGGTCACCGTCGGATCGCTGGCCACGAAGAGCGGCCCCGTCTTGGCGGTGTAGGTTGGATTGAAGTTGGGGGCCGCGAGCATGAGCCAGTCGAGGTCGAACATGTAGATCTGCCATTTTCCCAGCTTGGGCTTGTAGGCGTACATGTTCTTGCCGATGACGTGGCCCCAGCTGTCGAAGTTGTTGATGATGTGCTCGGCGGCAAAGATGCCCATCCACTCCTCCACATCCACGAGCGCGTCCGTCTGCTGGGTGTACTGGGTGATGTCCGCGACATTCACGGCCGTCACCAGATCGAAGATGTTCGTGTAATTGTTGGGGTCCGAACCTGCGCGCTTGTTCCAGTTCCAACGATAGCGCGCCAGCTTCTTTGCGCCGCCGGTGGTGGTGAACACCTGCAGGGTGGGCTCCGGATCGGCGACAAGCGAGCCCCCGTCGCTGAATTCAAACCCCCGGTCCACCTTGAAGAAGTCACCGTTCGAATCGGCCGGCATCCACGCCTTCAGGAATTCCGAGGCGGGCTGGTTGACCGCCTCAAAGATGGTGCCGCGCTGGTCGTCGGTCACCCCATTGAGGTGAAGCCGGACCGCGTAACGGTAGCAGGTGGGCAGGGCCATCTTGCCCGCCATCCAGTAGGCCATCTGTTCCTGCAGCGCGGTCGTTTCATTCCCGTGCCCGCCGGGCCAGTCGAGCACCATGTCGGCGTTGCCCAGGAGGACATCGTCATCCGGAAAGGTGATGCTGTAGCCGCAACGGCCGCAGTTGGGGCCGCAGTACCCCGGCGCTATGTAGGGGCTGCCGGCATAGAGGACCTTGGTGTTGTGAATGACCCGCTGGTTCCCGAGCACGAAGGTGCAGTCGAGCGGCGTGTTGTTCAGCTTGCTGCGCGAATCCCACGCGCTGAAATTGGCCTGCGTGACCCAGACCCGGTAGAGGGGGATGTTGCCGGAGGGCTGCTGCTCGCCAAAGCGGATCAGCGCCTCGCCGGTAGAGTCGGCCGACGGATAGCGCGTGATCGCATTGCCCGTGGCGGCAGGGCTGTCCTGGGCTGTCACCGTATAGGCCACCAGCATGCCGGCTGGTTGGGCGGGGATGGTGCCGGTGTAAATGCCGTCTCCGGCCACGGCGTCTCCGCCGGTGCCATCATCGGTCATGGCAACCGATTTCACCGTGGTGGCCGGATCAAGTCGGTAGTTCACCCGCACCAGGGGGTTGGCCACGAGCGAGCTGATCCGCGCCGTGACGCGGACCGGCTGCTGGTCCGCCGGCAACACCGGCGCATGCGTGACCTCGCGGATTCCCGGCGGCGCGGCCGCCTGGAAACGGCTGTTCGGCGAACCGGGCGTGCCGGCCGAGACCGGCAGATTCATGGCCCCGGGTGCCTCCATCCAGTTGCCCCGGATGCGCAACAGGAGCGTGGGTGAACCCCGGAGCCAGCGGGCCTGCGCCTTGATGGTCACGACCGTTCCCTGCCGGACGGCCGAGGTCAGCGGGCTGCGGACGCGGTTGACCTGGTTGTCGCCCCGCTCCACCGCCCGCAGGTGGAGCGCCTGGTTGCTCTGAAATCCGCCGGTCGTTTCGAGCGAGCTCGTGACCATCGTTCCCTCGGCCGTCCACCCGGTCAGGCCGGTCTCGAAGGTTCCGTTGGCGATCAGGTTGACCCCCTTGTCATCGCGGACCTCGAGGTTGTCGATGAGCGCCTCGCCCGTGCCTTGCAGGAGAATCTGGAGCGAATCACCGGTCGTGCTCCCGTTGTCGATGGTTCCCGTGGCGGAGATCGGGGTCCAGGCCGCCTTGGCGGTCTCGTCACTGTCCGCCCAGCTCGAGGCGAACTCCGGATCGGCGTCCGGGTTGACCAGTTCCAGGCTGCTTCCGCCGCCAGCGGTCCATTTTCCCCACCGTCCACCCGTGGCATAGGTCGCCTCGGAAACCACGACCGGAATCTGGTTCGTCGTCGCCGGATTCCCGGCGGAAGCGGGCTGGGTAAACTGTTCCGGGCGGGCGAGCGCCAGTCGTTCGCCGCCGTGTACCAGGCTGCCGGAGAAATCGCCGACCACCGCCGTCGCACCCAGCTCCGGATGGCTCGCCCGCAGACGGGCCGAATTCCGGCTCACCGCCACATATCCGTGCGCCGGCAGGATCGTGGGTGAGGGGAATATGAACTGGATGCCGGCGGTGAACTGCCAGCCGCCCAGGTCAACCGGGGCGGCCGTCCGGTTGTAAAGCTCCACGAACTGGTCGTCATTGTTGCCCGAAATGGGATCGGCGAGGATTTCGTTGATCACCACGTCGCCGAGCAGGCGCGGGGCGTTGGCGGCACCCGGCGTCGGAGCCGCGAGGGTTCGCCACAGCGCCGAACCATCCGGACACCGCCCAAAGGCCGTCTGGTCCGCCTGCGCCTCGTAGCGGATCGCATCGAGCACCCGCGTCTGGGCGGGATTGCGCAGGTAGATCGTGCCCCCGGTGGCGCTCAGGGCAAATCCGAGCTTACTCTGGTCCAGCGCCAAATGCCCGTTGGCAGGAATGGTCGTCCCGGCAGGGAGGATATAGCCGTCGGTGTCGGGCCGGTCGCTCAGCACGCAGCCCGAGGCGTCGAGCGGGGCGGGGGAGGCATTGTAAAGCTCGATGAAATCGCCCGGTCCGGCTTCCGTGTGCGCCACAAATTCGTTGATCACCAGTCCGCGCAAGGCCTCCGCGCCAACTCCGTCCAATGCACCCGGTGATCCGCCCACCCGGTCGCTCAGGGCCCAAGCTCTGGGATTCGCTTCGCCCAAAGACGGGCGCACCAGCACGAGCGAGTGACCGCCACCGTCCGCCGCCGCGGGCCAGGGCGGCTGGCCGTCGTACACCACCTCGAGGAACACCGCCCCGACTGGATTCCGCAGCTGAACCTTGCCCGACGAATTCGAAAGATTCCCGGTGTACGGGCCAAATACATTGGTGGCTCCTTGGATTCGGGAAAGGTCAGCCGGATTCCGGGCCACGGCGAGATACGCACCCGGTCCCAAAAATGTTCCGGGCGGAAACGTGTAATGGATGTCGCCGTCGATGCGGTATCCCCCCACGTCCTCCGGTATGCCCTGGGTGTTGAACAGCTCCACAAACTCCAGCTGGCTTTTCCCGTCCGCCCCGGGAAACCCGGGATGGGTGCCCGGATGATACATGATCTCGGAGATGACCAGGCCCGTCTTGCGGCTGCTTTGGGCCATCGGTTCCAAGGTGGGGACGCCCGTTTCCAAGGCGGACTGGAGCACATCGCCCAGTTCCCGGAACGAGGCGAACGCGGGCGTTGATGGATTGTGCGACGCCACGGCCATGCCGAAGGACACCTGGGCCGACATGGCGATCACCGCCTGGCCCAGGACCGTCCAGGTCCGGCCATCCCGCGAGCCGTAGCCCGTGAAGGTGTTTCCCACACGCTGCAGGCGCAGCCAGGTGTCAGGGTAATTGACCGGATAGGTGCCGGACTGGGTGATCGCAGCCCCATCCGTGTTGCGCGACTTGAACAGCGCACCCGAGATGGACGGCGTGGCGAGGACGAATGCCATCTTGGAGTTCGCGTTCAGGGAATCACGGGCCATCAGGCCGGCCTCCGTCCAGGCGTCGGACCCCACCATTTGGGCGACCCGCACCCGCACGTCGAAGTTCCCCGACTTTGGCTGGTAGCCGAACTGCAACTGGTCCGCCGTGCCCAGCGCCCCGGTGCCTTCGCCCCGCAGATCGTAGCCGCCGGCGACGGGGGTGATCGATCCGTCGGGCGTGGGCGAGCCCACATCACCCGAGGCATAGATCGTGGCGTGGAACTCGACCGCGGTTCCTGACGCCACCGGCACCGTCCCGGTGCAGGCATCCGACAGGTTGCTGACCTTGAGCGAATAGGTGACCCCCTCGGTTTGGGGTGCCGTAGTCAGCAGGACCTCCAGGCCATCGGGAGAAACCTGGACCGACTGGACCGCCAGCGGTTGGGCACCCTGAAGGATCTGGTAATTCGCGGGATTCACCGCCGAGACCGCCGAGATCGGCTTGGTGAAGACGAGGTGGACTCCCGCCAACCCACCGGCACTCTCCACGACCGCCAGGGCCGGTGGGACCGGGTCCACCGTCACATGGAGGGCCGCCGCGCGGCTGGTGGCCTCGTTGGTGGCCCCCGCCACGACATTGCGAATGCGGACCTGGAACGTCGCGCTGTCATCGGACAGCGAGGCGGAGGAAATGGTCACCGCCGGATTCGTGGCCCCGGCAATTGGGTTGGTCCCGCGAAACCACTGGAATTGGTGCGGCGGCGTCCCGTCATAGCCCACCTTGAACGTGGCCGGCGCGCAGGCCGTCACCGCCAGATCGGCCGGCTGGTTGGTGATGATCACCGGGCCCGCGTGGAAAACCGGAACGGCGGCTGGCGTGACCGTGATTTGCGGCAGCCCGGCGGCCTTGATCAGCACATAATCCACATCGAATTCGGCGGTGCCGGCCGAGCTGCCGGCGGCGATGCCGGCCAGGCCGGTCAGGATGGATCGGCCACCGTAGTTCCATGTCTGCCAAGTCGTGGGCTCGGCCGTCGTACCGTCGGCCGGCCAGATTTTGGCGAACATGTCCGCTGTCACGCCCCCGATCGTCGCGCCCGGATCCTGGCGCAGCCGCACCCAGTACCAGGTGTTGAGCTGCCACGAAAACCCGTAGCCCGGACCCCAGGCCCGGAAGTCATCCAGAAAGGACAGATGCCGCCCGGTCTGCCCCTCCATGGCGCCATCACGGAAATGGAAGTTGATGCCCACGCCCAGCGACGGGTCCACGGCCACGGCCACGCCACCACGGGCCTGATCGCCCGTGCCGAACTGCAGGACGCGCATCCGGGCCAGCACCTCCTGCACCTGGGGATCGTACGTGGCGCCGGAGTAAACGAGGTGGTTGGGGTCACCATTGGCGGTGGCCACGTGCAGGAAGCCGTTGCCGACGGAGAAAACGTCATCTGCGCTCCCCGCCCGGCTCCAGCCGCTGGCGAGCGTGGTCCCGTTGAAATCGTCCTGAAATCCGTTCACCACCGTCCCCACCTCGACCGGGCCAACCACTTGCGCCTGAACGCTGCAAAGCCGGGAGTGGAGGAGAACCAGGGTGAGCAGGAGGCCGACTCCGAACCGGCGGACAAAAGCACAGGATCGCATGATGACAGGGTTTTGAGAAACGACAGGGCGCAGGTGAGTCGACAAAGGATTGACGGTGAACTTCCCCAAACCTTAGCAAACCGGGGACCAAGTTTCCACGCCGTAATCCTTGAAACCGCGATCACCGATCGTGTCCGGAACGTGAATCCTTCCAATTGGGCGGCGGGCGATCTGGATGCTCAGCAAGCTTCGGGCTGGGCCGGATAGCCTGTGGCCCAATGGTTTCGTGGAAAATCAGTCCCAACAAGTGCCGGGACAAAGGCTTGAACCGGGTCGCGGGCACGCGAACGACAACCAACCACCGTCAGAGAGCCACTAAGCCGGCCCACGATCACTTTTCCAGCAGTCCGGCCAGTTCCTCCAGCTCGGTCGGGTTCAGGTCGGACACAAGGCAATAGTGCATGCCTTTGGCAGTGAAGCGGATGACGGAGAAGCCGCGACGGGCCTCCGTTTCGTGTTTCATCGGGCCGGTCGCGGGCCAGACAAAGACGTTGATCAGGTGTTTGTTACGCCGATACACCAACCCGGCCACGGCGCGGCCATCCAAGTAGTCCAGCCGTCCACCGATGAGCGGGAAGTTTAGCGCCGCGAAGTCTTGGACGTCCGGTGCGAAGTCCAGTTTGCCATCGAACCACGGCTTGACGGTGTGCCGGTCACTGGACGCCACATCCATGAGGTGGTCGGCCTGGAGCGAGCGGACGTGATTTGCGACCACCTCGTTCAACTGGGTGTCGTGCTCGGAAATGCCGGTGGGCCGCAGACTGACCACCGCCAGCGCCGTCGCCGCCAGCCCAAGCGCCAGCCACTTCCACAGCCACTGAAGCGGGACTATGGGGCGAGGAGCTTCCGGTTCCAAATCACGCACGAATTGCCGCACATCGGTCCGCAGCGAAGCGGGTGCCCGGTAATTGAGGTCGGCACTCCGCAAGGCAGTGCGCAGCGCTCGTAGCGACGCGTCTTCCGCGGCGCAGGCGGCGCAGGATTTCAGATGTCGCCCGAATTCGAGACTGTTCGCCGCATCGAGTTCACCGTCGGCGTGGGCGTGGAGCAGCAGGCGGGCTTCGGCGCAGTTCATGGGCTGTCTCCTTTCCTGGCGAAATGGTTTTGCAACTGCCGTCGTGCGCGGGCGAGCCGCGACATGACGGTGCCGACCGGCACCTCGGCAATCTCGGCAATCTCCTTGTAGGAGAGGCCTTCCAGCTCGCGCAGCACAATCGCCTCGCGGAATTCCAAGGGGAGTGCCTCCAGCGCGGCCCGCAAGGCATTCCGGTCCGCACCATGAAGCGCGCCGGCGGCGACGGCGGGATCCTCCAGTTCGGCGATTTCATCGTCATCGATCGAAACGACCGCGCGTGGCCGGTTCTTTTTCAGCCAGGAAAACGCGGTGTTGCGGACGATGGCCAGGAGCCATGCCCGCGCGTCGCCACCCCGATGCCCGCCGATGAAGCGGAACGCGCGCACGCACGCCTCCTGCGCAATGTCCTCGGCGTCGTGGTCGTTGCCGGCCAGCCAGCGCGCGAGGTTGTAGGCCGCATCCAGGTGCGGCAGGACAACCCGCTCAAAATGCTCCGGTTCGGTGGCGCTCACGATTCGCTTCCGTTTCCTCCAGACTGCGCGGCCGGCGATTTTATTCCCGGCGGAATAAAATGTTTTCTCCCGGGTCTTGGACGCGACGGAACTGACCGTCGGTATCAAACATCAATCGCATTGCTCAAACATGAAAACGAACAAGGGAACCATTCTCCATGACCACAACCGCGACGGCCTCGACCGGCGCGGCTTTCTCCAGTGCATGGCCTGGGCGGGAACGGGAATGCTGTGGACGGTCCGGGGTGGGCTGCTCGGGTCGGCGCTGCTGCCCTCGGCCGCTCGGGCGGCGGACGCGGCCGGGACAACCAGGGGCAGCTTCAGCTTTGTGCAGATCAGCGACTCGCACATCGGCTTCAACAAGGAGGGCATCAACACGGACGTGGCCGGGACGCTCCAGGAAGCCATCGCCCGCATCAATGCGCTGCCGGAACGGCCGGACTTCGTTTTGCACACGGGTGACCTGACGCATCTCGCCAGCGCCGACGAGTTCGACACGCTCGACCAGCTTTTGAAGGGCGTGAAGACGCAGCAGATCTTTTTTGTGCCGGGCGAGCATGACGTCACCGGTGACGATGGAAAACTCTACCGCGAACGGTTCGGGAAAAACTCCAAAGGCGCCGGCTGGTACAGCTTCGACCATCACGGCATCCACTTCGTCGGCCTCGTCAACGTCGTGGACATCCAGCAGAATGGCCTCGGCGCGCTTGGCCGGGAGCAGCTGGCCTGGCTGGCCGACGATCTGCGCGACCGCTCCGCGGAAACGCCGATTGTCATCTTCGCGCACATTCCGCTGTGGGAGGTCTATCCACAATGGGGCTGGGGCACGAACGATGGGGCGCAGGCGCTGGCGTTGCTGAAGCGGTTCGGCTCGGTGACGGTGCTCAACGGCCACATCCATCAGACGATGAAAAAGGTCGAGGGCGGAGTGACCTTTCACACCGCCAGGTCCACCGCGTTCGCGCAACCGTTACCTGGCACCGCACCCAAACCCGGCCCGATGAAGATCGAGTCGGCCAAACTGCGCGAGCACCTCGGGATCACCGAGGTGAACTACGTCGAAGGAACCCGTTCGCTGGCAATCGTGGATTCGGCCCTCCTCTGACCCCTTGCATGAAATGAAGAGACACCCGTTCCCGGTGCTCACCCCCGCCCCCCTGCTCTTGGTCCTGCTCATGCTCTCGCTCGTCCTGGCCGCGACCGTTTTGTCTTCCTGTACTCCAAGCCAGCCCGGCGTCCGCCGCAAAGGCGAACCCGACGCTCCGATCGGACGTACCCTGTTCCTGAAGAACTGCGCCCACTGCCACGGGGCGGACGCGCATGGTGACGAAGGGCCGGATCTGCACAACCTCGACTGGACAGACGAGCAGATCACCGCCCGCATCCGCAACGGCAAGAAAGGCCAGATGACCGCGTTTGCGGACAAATTGTCGCCCGAACAAATAGGCCAGCTCAAAGATTACGTGAGGACGCTAAAGTAGTGCATGCTTGGCTTGAAGCTCTTGCGCGTTGCCGGAACATCCGAATCCAGAGGAAAACGGTTTCACTTTGGCTTCGTACGTCTGGCCAGTGCCACGGGTGTTGCCTCAGCACGGCGGCATTTTTGAATTAACCGTTCCTAGTATCGTGTAACACATTTTATTTCGCATTGCTTCGGCCGAGTGGCGGGGGTTTGCTCGGGGCATGGCCAATCGATACCGAGTGACGCTGACCGGGGCGGAACGCGACCAGCTCACCGAACTGACCCGCAAAGGCCG
>CAIVQH010000036.1 GCA_903907995.1 uncultured Verrucomicrobiota bacterium
CGACCCGGCGTGAACCCGCCGCGCCGGGTCGGAGACCGGCGCTCCAATGCATGTGTACGAGGCCGCTTGACTCGGGTCTGGTAGCCATCCAAGCCTGCGTTGGTGTCCCACCTGAAAACTTCCCCGAAAATCCGCCTGCTCGCATGGCTCCTAGTGGTCGGCCTGTTCTTGTTCCTGCTGGTCTGGGTGATTCGTGCCAGCCAATCCGCGCCGGTGGAGATTGCCTCCAAGCGTCCGGTCTGGACCGCGCAGATCACCGGCACGACGGGGGATGTGGCGCACATCTGGATTTGGACCCAAGGAGCTAGCCTGCTGACGAATCTCACCATTCCCGCCGAACTCCGTCTCGACCGGCGCCATTTGCTGTTGCAGGTGCGTAGCGCGGGAAACCGGATGCTGGATCTGGACGTGGTCGGCACCAACATGGGCTCGGCCCACGTCCAGATTAACGTGGGTGAGTCCAACAGCGCTGAGTTCCTCAGCTTATTCCGTTTTCCCATCCTGCCGCTCGGCGGCTTCACGACCGCCAAACTTCCGGACAAAGTTCCCCTGGGACTGATGCCCGTCTATGAGACGCCCTGGTCACAATACCCCAGCCGATACGATGTGATGACCAACCTGCCTGTCGTGAAGTAGCGAGACCAATGCGAAGAGCCGCCGGAAACCCTGCCAGCTTGAGCGGTGTGCCCCATCAGACTTGGGGCTTCTCGTCGTCTGATTTACGAGCTTTCTGTCGCTCCAACTCTTCTCGCTGATAGCGCTGAATTCTGACGCACTCCACGGTGATTATGGCCGCCCCGACAACACCGATGCTAATGCCACCGGCAACCCAACCCGTGCCCCCCTTTCCGCCGGCGGCCAAAGACTTTGCTTGCCTTGAACAGCGCGGGCAACAGCAAACCCGCAATGATCATCAGCAAGGCACCGAGAGGCAGCAGCTCGGAAGAATAGAAAGCTCGCGAATTCCGCCATTGGCCGGCTAGACGAACCGCACGCATCACGGACTATTGGACCCAACTGACTTCACAAGGTCACAACCTTCACGCTCGTGATCGCCGCATCCTTGGTCAGTTCGTCCAGCGCGGCCTGCGGCGGGACGCTGTCCACTTCCAGGACCGTGAGGGCCTGGCCGCCGGCGGCGTCGCGGTTGAGGCTCATGTTGGCGATGTTCACGCCGTGGCGGCCGAGCACTGTGCCCAGGAAGCCCACGATCCCGGGACGGTCCTGGTTGTGCACCAGGAGCATCGTGCCTGTGATCGGAATCTCCACCGGCTGGCTGTAGAGCCGCACGATGCGCGGGTTGTTCGGCGAGCCGAAGAAGGTGCCGCCGGCCGAGATGACTTTTTCCGTACCGTGGAAGGCCTGCACGTGCAGCCATTCGTTGAAGGTGACGTGCTCGTCGGACTTCTTTTCCTCGACCGAGATCCCCAACGAGGCGGCGGCGCTGCGGACGTTGATGTTGTTGATGTCCTTCAGGGCGCTGCCGGCACCGGCGCTCAGGAAGCCGCGCAGGATCGCGCGCGTGACAGGGTCGGTCTGGGGCAGCTCCTGCGCCTTGCCGCCGTAGGTGATGTGCAGGCGGTCCACCGCGCCGGGAGCGAGCTGGCCGAGCAGCTTGCCGAGCTTCTCGCCGAGCAGCAGGTAGGGCTTCACCAGTTCATAGGTCTTGGCGTCCACGCCGGGCAGGTTCACGGCATTGCGGACTTCGCCGGTGAGCAGGAAGCCGGTGATGACCTCGGCGACCTCCAGGCCGCACTTTTCCTGCGCCTCTTCCGTGCTCGCGCCGAGGTGCGGCGTGAGGACGACATTGGGCAGGGTGCGGAACTTGTGGTCGGCCGGCAGCGGTTCGACGTGGAAGACATCCAGCGCGGCCCCGGCGACCTTGCCGGTCTCGAGCGCGGCGATGAGGTCGGTCTCGTTGATGATCTCACCGCGAGCGCAGTTCACGATGCGCACGCCGGGCTTCATCTTGGCGAAGGCGGCGGCATTCAGCATCTCGCGCGTCTCCTTGGTCACCGGCATGTGCACGGTGATGAAATCCGCCTGCTGATAAATCGTGTCCGGATCGCTCGCGGCCTCAAAGCCGAGCTGCTTCGCCCGTGCCTCGGTGAGGAACGGATCGTAGGCGAGCACGCGCATTCCAAAGGCGAGCGCACGCTTGCCGACCTCGGTACCGATGCGGCCGGCGCCGAGGATGCCGAGCGTCTTGCCGGCGATTTCGGTGCCTTGGAAGGCCTTCCGGTCCCACTTGCCGGCGGCCATCGTGGCGTGCGCGGCGGGCACCTTGCGGGCGAGTGCGCCGAGCATGAAGAAAGTCAGCTCGGCGGTGGTGATCGTGTTGCCGCCGGGGGTGTTCATCACGACGACACCGCGCTGGGTGGCGGCCTCGACATCGACGTTGTCCACGCCCACACCGGCGCGACCGACGACTTTCAGATTGGTGGCCGCCTCGAGCACCTTCTTGGTCACCTTGGTTTCGGAGCGGACGACCATGGCATCCACATCGGCCACCAGCGGCAGCAGCTCCGCTTCGGAGAGCCGCTTGGGCAGGACGGTGACTTTAAATTCCGGCCGCGCCTGAAAATAGGCGATGCCACGGGGTGAGATCGGGTCGCAGACGAGTACGTGCATACGCAAGGGGGCGGACGCTAGGCGCGGGAAGGAAACGGGTCAACGGCAGGAAATCGGCGAACGCTTGAAGGACGTACTTTTTCGAGGTGGTTTGCCTTGAGAGACGCGTGCGGAGTCGTGTGGCCGTTCTCCCTCACCCCGGCCCTCTCCCGCTGGGAGAGGGAGAATCGTAGCCCGCCTGCTGGTGAAAGCAGGCTCGGGATTGGCCGGAATCAGCCAAGGGCACTCCCGGCTGTCCCCTCTCCTCGCGGGAGGGTTAGGGTGAGGGAGAACGGTCCGCGTTCATCGTGGCCAACTTTCCCTCGGAATCGGCGGCTGACCACGGTGTCAAGATAAGCCCCAGCAGAACGTCTTCGGTTTCGATCCACCCCACTCGCTTATGGTGTTAGGGCCTGGCTGGCTCAGGTTTCGCGGGTTCGCGCTGCTTCTCATCGTCCGCCTTCTTGGGATCACCCGGGAACAGGCTCTTGATCGTTTGGATCGGCCGGAGGGGGGCCAGCAGGAAGCTGGGCACATAACGGGGTTCCATCTCCGGTTTGCCCAGCGTGCCGCGCACGTCGTACTCGAAGAGCTTGGAAAACGGCGACAGCGCCAGGCCGATCACCGGTCCCAGCAGCGGCACGTCGCGCAGGAGTTCAGCCTGCATGGTCGCGTTCATGTTGGAATCGAAATCCACCGTGCCATCCGCCTTCAGGCGCATGGTGGGCGAGTTGAATTCCAGGTCATGCGTGCGGACGAACCGGTCCTTGATTGTGAACGACGCGTGCCCCGAGTTGAAACGCGTCTGGCCCAGCCCGGGGGCGATCTTGTCAAACGCGATCGACAGGCCGCCGAACAATGGCAGGTCCCAGAGAAAACCGTCGCGCAGCCGGATTTCGCCACCCCCATACCACGGCCCGTTGGTGCGGCTGTGGGCCTCGGTCACCGTGAGCCGGCCGCTGATCAGCCCCTCGATCCGGTTGGTCCTGGGCACCAGATCGGCGAGCAGGCTGCGCAACTGCACGTCGGTGTAGGACGTGTCAAAGCTGAAGGTCATATCGTCCAGATCCTTGAGGTCCACAAATACGTTGCCCGTCAGGTGGCCACCGTGAAATCCGGCATCAATGTTGGTCAGAGAGACGGTCTGGCCCCGCCACCAGACAGTGGTGTTCAGGCTGGTCGGGGCCAGCTTCCACCAGCGGACGCCGCCCGCCCGGGTCTCGAAGCTGACGTTCGCATCCTCCACATTGCTCCGCGTGGGAATAATGCCATTCAGGATTACATGGGGGGGCATGGCGAACACGTAGGGCTCGAGCGCGTGCGCGGTCTTGGGGCCGACGGCGCGGGTGACGCCACCGGGATCGAGCGTGCTGACGGCGTTCGTGAAGTGGAGCTGGTAGGCCATGATGTCGTAACCCAGCGCCTCGACCTGGGCGGTGTTCGTTCCCTGACGGACGTAGCCGTCGCGGACCAGCAGGCAGAGATTGGTGTAGGTGACCTCCGCCGCCCGAAACTCGTCTGCCGGCTCGCCCCGGACGATCAGGTTGGTTGCCGCCACCGAGGCGCGCACGCCGATCAGTTCCGGTTCATGCCAGCGGCCCCAGAGGTCGGCATCCAGCACGGGCGGGTCAAGAAACACCACGCTGCTCATCGCATGCACGACGTTGGAACCGACCAGCGGGGCCGCGACCATCGGATTGAGCGCGCTTTGGACGTGGAAGTGATAGTTGTGACTGACCGGCCAGTCCGTCAGGTCGAAATTCAGCCATCCGTCTGGCCGCACCACCCTCGCTCCGAAGATGGTCCAGGTCTGGTTGGTCAGGGCGAAGGGCACCAACGCCGTGTCGCCGGTGAGGCCGCGGTAGGCGAAGTTGGTCGCCCGCGCCGTGCCGCTCACCAACAGGGAGGGCAGCACTTCCAGCTTCCAATCCGGGGCACGATTCGTCCAGGCCGGCAGGGTGACGCTGGCGCTGACATCCGCCACCGGCGGTTGCTCCGGCGACCACGTATATTGCGAGAGCCAATGAGCCGCCGCCTCACCCAGCAACGGCTCCAGACGGTGCGCATCGAACCGGGCCCCGGCCGACACGGTGGCGAGGCGGGTGCTGGCGGACACGTCGGCATCAGCCTGCAGCTCGCCGCCGTAGAGCCACACGTGCAGGCGCGGAAGCTCCAGACGGTCGGCGGACCACTTCAGGCGCGTGGTGATTCCGGCCAGTTCGAGTTGGGGCGCCACGGCATTGGTCAGGCTCAGCCCGGCTGCCAGATCCCATGCGCCCAGCCAGGCTGCCGACGGTGGCAGACCGAATTCATTGGTGAACGGCAGCGCGCGCGGATGCGCGTCACCGATGATTGCAAGCGCCCCGGCATCAGCCCAACGCGTATGGATCCGGTCGAGCCTCGACGTCCAGTTCAGCGACAACGGCAGCCAGTTCGTGACCGGCCAGGTCAGCACGTGCATGGCATTGATACCCACTGTGAGATTGGTCGTGGCGGCCCATGCGGTGATCACATTGGTGCCGGACAGGTTCAGCGAGGTGGCAAACTGGCCGTTGGTGGCGGTGCTGGTGGCGTGGATCCGCAAACCCTTCGCCTGCGCCCAGCGTGTATTGGGGGCGCGCACGTCCAGATTCCAGTCCAGACGCGACGGCAGCGGATTGGTCCGCGACTGCTCCACTTCGCCGTCCAGCCGCAACGCCTCGGCACCGGCCCACGGGGTCACGGCCTTTTGCGCGTCGAGACGAAAGGTCACCAGCAGCAATCCGTTCGTGCTCGGGGGTTCGTTCAGCTCCGCGTTGAAGCGCACCCGGCCGAAGCGCCCGTACTCCGACTGCACGCCGAGCGCGCTGAAACGCACCTCCGCCGTCGAAAGCTCCGGCGCACGCAGGTCGGCGTGAAAGACCACGTCGAGCGTGGGCGGCTCGGCGGTGATCAGCCGGTCAAGCGCCCGTCCGATCCGCACCAGGTTCTGCTTCCACAAGTCGCCACCCGACTTGCTCCCGGACCTGCTCCGGAGCTGCGAGGCGTTGGTAATCGAGCCGGCCGCCCGGAACATTCCCTGATGGCAGGTGCCCTCGAACTGCTCCAACTCCCAGTGTTCGGCGGAGACGAACCGCAGGCGGGCTTGCACGTTCTCCACGGCGAACCGGAGCGGCGGCCCGTTCGTGGCGGAGGCCACCGGGATCGTGAGCTGCCCGCCCTGCATCGTGACCGCGGTGATCTTGGGGGTCCGGAAATCAACCAGATCCCCCCAGTCGAGCTTAAGCTGCAGCTGCTCGGCAAACACCTGTTCCCCCGCCCCCTCGTGCGCCCGGGCCAGGTTCACATGCTCGATCACGATGCCCCGGCCCAACCGCAGGCGCATCCGGCTGAAATCGAGTTCCGCCCCCTGCTCCCGCAGCTGGTCGAGCAGCGGACGCTTCACGAAGTCCGGCAGCCCGATCTGGTTCAGGTGCAGAAAGACGTAGAGCAGCAGCCCCACCAGCACCAAGGTGCAGCGCCGGCACCAGCGGAACACGGTACGTACCGGCGAACGCGGTTTCGGGGCCGGCGCAGGTGACGTGTCAGGCGGGTTCACGCGGATATCCCAGACGGTTCAGAAGGCGCTGAGGTCGCGCCGGATGTCCTGGAACAGGTTTCCCGGAATTTCGACCCGCAGCGGCAGCGGATCGTCGTCGAAGTTGGCCAGTGCCACCGCCACCGCACCGAGATCGGCCGCAAAGCGCAGCCGCAGCGTGCGCAGGGAACTGCCCGGGGCGAAGCTGAGCGTGACCTCGTGTCCCAGCTCGGCATAGCTCTTCAGCTGCGTGAACATGGCCTCATTGCGCACCGCATAAGGGGTGGACTCCAGATTACCGAGCTGATGCAGCGTCTCCTCGATGGCCGGACCGAAGGGATCTCTGCCGGGATTGCCTCCCGTCACAGTGAACTGGCCTCCGGTCCCCCGGCTGAGCGTGCGGACGTTGCCCTTCTGGCTGATGGCGATGCTCACCACGTTCGAGGAGGCGAACCGGAAGTCGCGGATCTGTTCCGGGCTTTCGGGCAGCTGCAGCAGGTCGGTGAGCCGCACGACGTAGACGCCCGACTCATCCAGCCGCCGCACAAAGACGTGCTCCGCATCGGCCCGCGCGCCGAACTGGAGCTGCAAGGGCGCGTTGGTGCCGCGCGTGAACGTGTATGTGCGGAGCGGTTTGGCCAGGCCGTAGGGCGCGTAGTCGGCCACGACGTCGTTCGGGAAGTCCGTGATGGTGATGGCGGCGAGCAGGGCGAAGAGCCGCTCCATCTGGTCGTTGCGCGCCGCGAACTTGAACGGCGCTGTCACGAGCCAGTTCGTGCCCGACTGTTCGACGACCGCGTGCTCGTCGCCCACCGTGAATTCCACCCGGGTCGAATCGGCCAGGGGCGGCAGCAGCCGATGGTCACGGAAGGAGCTGAGCAGCCCGCGCAGGACGAGGCCGGTGGCGACCGGCACCATGACGATATTGGTCTGAGCCATCCTCCGCACGTAGAGGCCGCCGGGCTGGTTGGTGGGCGAAGTGCCGAACTGGAGGCGGGACAGCTGGTTCGTCCCCTTGCCGATGATGACCTCAGTGTCCACCGGCTGGAGGCCGTAGGCATCGAGATTCACCAGGGGACTGTCCGTGACGAACTGCGCCACCCGCACGGAGGCCATGGTCTGCAGCACCTTGTTCAGCCGGTCAGTGTCGGCCCGGGCCGAGAGGGGCTTGGTGAGCCGCCAGACACCGTTCGTCGGATCGCGCACGGCCTCGAACGCGGTCTTCCCACGCAGCTCCAGCCGGTCCACGGCGACACCGCGCAGGTTCACCAGGCTGCGGTCGCGCCAGTCGTCGGCGGTGCCCGGCAGCCGGTCCAGCAGAGCCTTATCGGCGGTGAACACGCCATCGCTGCCGACCGGCTGGAAATAAAACTGGTGCCCCAGCGGAGCGCTGGCGCCGAACTTGTAAATCAGCGGCCCCGACCTGGTTTCCAGCTTCAGCGTGGTGGCGGAGTCATCCAGGCCGAACGCCTTCCACGTCTCCGACCCGGCGGCACCGAGCTGCGCGCCGGGAATCCACGAACGGGGCCGCATCTTCGCGAGCGCGTCCAGCAGGGCATCCACGGCCTGCCCCTGGGCGGCGTAGGGCACCGGGAGGCGCAGCATCCAGTCCTTGTCGGTGCGCTCGACCCGCACGATGCCGTTGCTGAGGAAAAGTTCCACCGCCGTCACCTGTTCGGCGGCGACCGGAAGAAAACGGACCTCCGTACCGTCGGCCCCGGTAACGGAGATGCCCGGACGCCGCTCGACGACGTACAGGTAGCCGCCCAGACCGAGCGCCACGAGCAGCAGGAGCCAGGTAACGCGCGGATTCATCGGAAGCAAACCTGCCAAGCGGCAATCCGCGGACCGCAAGCGGCACCACCGTGGAGTTCAAGTTGGTTCATCGGAGTGTTCATGCGTTTCAGGCGCGACGGCGAAACCACACCACCAGACCGACGAGCAGCACGCTGCCGGGCAGCGCGCCAATCAGGAGCCAGCGCAGATGGTCGAGCTGCGGTTCCGCGAGCTGCACCCGCCATTCGTTGATCGGTTTCGGCCCGATGGCCAGCGCCTGCGGCCGGTCGAGCAGCCAGCTCACGCACAGCGCCGCAAAGTCACGGTTGTTCGCCTGGTCGATGGTGACGTTCTTGAACACGTTGGAATCGCCGACCACGACGATGCGGGTGGTGCCGCGACCGGCGGCCACCCCCGACACGCCGCCCTTCTCCGAGGCCACGGCGAGAGGCACGGTGACATTCTGGCGGTCCCGCCGCGGGTCAAAGGCCGCGTTGGCTCCGGCGATGTCGGATTTCGTCAGGCCCTTCTCCGAGGTCATCACCAGCACGTCCGCCTTGGGCGGGGCGTCCGCCGGCAGCCGGTCGGCCGTCACCGGCGAAACCACCCGGGGAAACGGAAAATAAAGGGTCCCGCCGCCGCGACGCAGCGGGAGCATGAGCAGGTGCGTCCCGAAGTTCTTGGAGAGCAGGTCCACGCCGGAGGGCACCAGACTGCGATCGCCTTCGCCCGCGTACATGGGCGGACAGTAGATGGCCCAGCGGAAGAGCAGCTCTTCCAGGCCGGTCCGGACATCCGCCGCGTAGGGATTGAGGCCGACCAGCAGGCGTCCGCCGCGTTCCAGGAAGGCCTGGATGCGGTCCAGCTCAATCGGCAGCAACGGCGAGACCGGTCCGGCGATGATGAGCAGCTGCGTGTCCGCGGACAGGCCGTTGGTCGCCAGGCTCACGGCTTCGACCTTGAGGTTCTTGTCCCCCGTCAGCAGCCGCACGAAAGCGCTGTAACCGGTCTGCTCATCGTCGCTGTCGGCCGGATGCTCCCCATGGCCCGTCAGGTAGGCCGCGTGCGTTTCGGCATCGTCCAGGAGCGCGGCGATGGCGCTGGTGAAGCGGTTCTCCCCGGTGAAGCCGGAGCGGCGGATGTCCGTTTCGCGGCCGGCCACCAGCGACTGGATGTCGTCCTGGTTGTAGATGGACAGCTCGCCATCCGGCACCACCCGCAAGTGTCCGCCCGCCTCGAAGATGACCACGTCGCCCTTGCGCGTGCCGAGGCGGTACTCGCGCTTCTTGGCCTCGGCCAGTCCGGGATTCCGCACCGGATCGATGATTTCGACCCGCACCAGCCGGGACTGCGCGGAATATTCCCGGAGCAGCGAGCTCACATGCGGAAAGAGGTCCGACTTCACGTCGAAGAGCACGGTGACCTTCACCTCGTTGGTCAGCGCGGCCAGGGTCTGCAGGGTCAGCGGTGACAGCTTCAGGCTGTCCCGCGCGGTGAGATCGTAGCGCCAGGCCCGCCGCGTGACCGCGACGTAGTTCACCATCACGAGGATCGCAAACAGCGAAACCGTCGCGAGCAGCACGCTGAAGCCGGTGCGGAACCGGCGTTCGGGAACGAAGCTGGGCGTCTCGGGATTCATGTCATTGCCAGCGCCGCGACTCCACCACCCGGGTGGTCAGGAAGAGGAAGAAAACGGTGCTGGTCACGTAAAACACGAGGTGCCGCGAGTCGATGACCCCGCGCGCGAAGTCGTCCATGTGCCGCATCAGCGACATGTGGTCGAAGGCGCGGCCGAGCGGGCCCTGACCGGGATCGGCCGCATTGGGCCGCAGGCTGATGACCCACAGGGCCACGCCCATCAGGAAGCTCAGCACCGCCGCGATGATCTGGCTGCGCGTGAGCGCCGAGGCCAGGCAGCCCATCGAGAGGTAGAGTGAACCGATCAGCGTGAGCCCCAGGAAGGCGCCGGCCGTGGCGCGCGGTTCCAGATATTCCGGCTGGTGCGTGACCTGCCGGAGCACGAACAGCACCCCGAGCAGCGGGAGCCACGCGAGCAGGTAGAAGACGAGCGCACCCGCGAACTTCGCCAGCACCACCTGCCAGTCGCCGACGGGCGTCGTCATCAGCGCCTCGTAGGTGCCGGTCGCCTTTTCGGCGGCAAAACTGCGCATGGTGATCACCGGCGTGATCGGCAGCAGGATGATCCAGAAGAAATAGCTCTGGTAGAACATCTGCGTGACCGGGGCCTCGGTGACGCCGCCGTTCAGCTTCGTGATCATGTCCACAAGGCAGATGCCCGCTAGCAGCAGCACGACCGCAATGACGATGTAGCCGGTCAGCGACTTGAACGTGCCGCCCAGCTCGCGCCGGACCAATGTGAGAAAGACACTCATGCCTGTTTTGTCTCTCCGGAACGGAAAACTGGCCGCATACCGTCACGAAACCTCGAAACTGCCGCCCCGTCCCGGATCGCGCCCCCGCCCCGGCACTCGCCGATCGCAATTCGCAGTTCGCAATTCACTGGTCCTCCTTCCGGCCCTTGGTCAGATGCACGAAAATGTCCTCCAGCGAGTGCCGGTCACGGGTGAGCTCACGCAGCGTCCAGCCCCGGGTCCGCACCTGCTCAAAGACGATGGGCCGCAGGTCATGGCCGTTCTTCGGCGTGAGCGCCACGCGCATGAAGGCGCCGTCGATCGGCTCGATGTCCAGCCGCTCGATCTCCGGCAGATCGCGGAACGTCTCGCGCAGGTCGTTCGCCGGCGCGGCGATTTCGGCAATGACCTGCCCGTCGAGCTGGAGATGGCGCTCCAGGTTGTGCGCCGTGTCGGCGGCGATGATCCGGCCCTGATTGAGGATGAGCACCCGGGTGCAGACCATCTCCACCTCGCTGAGGATGTGGGTGGACAGCAGCACCGTGTGGTTCTCGGCCAGGCTCTTGATCAGCGCCCGCACCGCGCGGATCTGGTGCGGGTCGAGACCGATGGTCGGCTCGTCGAGAATGATCAGGTCGGGCTCATGCACGAGCGCATCGGCGAGGCCGACGCGCTGGCGGTAGCCCTTGGAAAGCTGGCCGATGATGCGGCGCTCGACGTCGCGCAGGCTGCACTGCTCGATGACGGTGTCCACGCGCTCGCGGCTGCGCCGCCAGCCGAGGCCCTTCAGCCGGGCACGAAACTTCAGGTATTCCCGCACCCGCATGTCCAGATGCAGCGGGTTGTGCTCCGGCATGTAGCCGATGCGCCGCCGCACCTCGTCGGTCTGGTGGAACACGTCGAAGCCCGCCACCCGTGCCGTGCCGCTCGTGGCGGGCAGGTAGCTGGCCAGGATGCGCATGGTGGTGGACTTCCCCGCGCCATTGGGTCCGAGAAAGCCGACGATCTCGCCCGGGGCGACGGAAAACGTCAGGCCATCCACGGCCGTGCGGCCGGGATAGCGCTTCGTGAGGTCTCGAACCTCGATCATGGGGACGGATTCCATTTAAGACTGGCGGCGAGAATTAGCAGCTATTCCACCCCAATGTCGAATGGCGAAACCGACAGAAAGTTCCGCCGGAATCGGGGGATCGCGTCATTTCGCCTTGGACGGAGAAGTTTCGGAAAGGCTTCAATGCCGAAATGGCAGCCCCAAAGCCTCGGGACATCGGCTTGCCCCTCCCCGGTCGACCGGCTAATCACAGCCGATGACGCCCGAGGTACCCGATCGTGACGACTGGTTTTCCGAGGAGCTTGGCTTTCCCCGTCCCGACTGGCAGGCCGTCTCAGGCTGGATGCAGGCACAGGTCGGACAGGCCGACCTCCACGCCTCCTGGCAGCAGGCGGCCCGGCACTGGCTCACGCGGCTGCGAAACGGTCTCGGCGGAAAGTATGCGATGGCGGAGAGCGCCCACTTTCACCTGCTTTCGGAGCTGGAGCTCTCCCAGCAGGATGAGCAGTTGAAGTTCCTGGAGACGATACGAATCCGCCTGCTGGATACACTCGGCGACATCGCCTGGGCACCAGGCACCGGAAAGCATGTCGTTTTGCGGTTCACGGAGCAGGACGATTATTTCGCCTACCTGTCCTATTTTTATCCCGATGGCAACTACGCGACGAGCGGCGGGGTGCTGCTATCCAGAGGGTACGTGCATGTAGCCTATCCTGCCGCGACTGCAAACTACGAACGGGCGGTCCTGGCCCACGAGCTTACCCATAATCTGTTGTGTCATCTGCCATTGCCCCGCTGGCTGGACGAAATGTTGGCGATGCTGTTCCAGGCTCAGATTGCCAACGGTGGCGCCCCGGCAATGAACGCCGAACTGGCTGAACAGCATTATGCTTTCTGGGATGCCTCGCGAATCCAGCAGTTCTGGCGGGGGGAGCTGTTTCGGACGGAGGAGGGCCAGGAGCTGTCTTACGGTCTCGCAGGGGTACTGCAGGTACTGATCCTGACCGACCTTCGCCCGTCTCCCGAGAAATTCCGCCGCTTCGTGCTTCGCGCCAAGTGGCACGATGCCGGCGCCCTCGCCGCGCGGGAAGAACTGGGTATCAAACTCGGCGATCTCGTGGGACGCTTTTTGGGGTCGGGCGATTGGTCACCTGCCGAACCACTCTGGCCAGGGAAAAGCGAGGCAGTTCCGGGCTGAAACCAGCTTCGCCTCATCGGTTACTCAGCCGGAGGGCAATGCAGCCGCCCGCGCCGCGAGGAAGGTCTTCAATTCCTGCGCGGCCTTGCCCCCGAAACCGGACACTTCGGCGATTTCTTCCACGCTGGCCAGCCTTAGACGCTGCACTGAGCCGAACTTCTTCAACAAAGCCTGCTTCCGGGCCTCGCCGATGCCGGGAAACTCATCCAGCAGGCTCTCGCTGATCTTTTTGAGGCGGAGCTGCGCGTTGTAGGTGTTGGCGAAGCGGTGTGACTCGTCGCGCACGCGCTGGAGCAGCTTCACCGCGTTGTGATCCAGGCCCAGGACCAGCGGCTCGCTCAGGCCCGGCCGGTAGATTTCCTCATTCTCCTTTGCCAGTCCGATGACCGGCAGGTGGCTGAGGCCCAGTTTGGCCAGCTCCTCACATGCCGCGTTGAGCTGCCCCTTGCCCCCATCGATGAGGATCAAATCGGGCAGCTTAGGAGCCACCGGCGGTTGCGGCACCCATGGCGCATCGGTCGGGCTCTGACCGACTGGCTCACTGACCGACTGGCTTACTTCCCCAACTTCCACCTCCCGCTTCAGCCGCGAATAGCGCCGCCGGATGGTCTCCGCCATGCACGCAAAGTCATTCTGCTCGGTCACCGACTTCATCTTGAAGCGGCGGTAATTCGTCCGGTCCGGCCGGCCGTGCCAGAAGCTCACCATGGAGGCCACCATGAACGTGCCGCTGATGTTCGAGATGTCGAACCCCTCGATGCGCTCGGGCGGCTTCGGCAGCCCGAGCACCCGGCCCAGCTCACGCATGTCCGACTCGGTGTTCAGCGCGACGGGCAGCTTGTAGGGGATGCGCTCGAACTTCTCGGTGTTCTGCGTCGTGCGGCGCATGTCCTCCAGCGCGTCGCGGAGCTGCGCGGCCTTCTCAAACTCCAGGTTGAGGGCCGCCTTCTTCATCTCCGCCTCCAGCTCACCCTTCAGCTCCTCGGTCTGGCCCTGCAGGAACTCGATGCCGGCCTGCACCTGCGCGAGGTACTGCTCGCGCGTGACGTTGGCGATGCAGGGCGCGGTGCAGTGCTGCAGGTTGCCGTAGAGGCAGTGCTTGTAGTCGCTCTCGTTCGGCGTCAGCGGCCGGCAGCCGCGCAGATGGAACCGGCGGCGCATGAGCGTGAGCGCGCGGCGCACCGACCCGCTATGCGCAAACGGCCCGAAATAGACACACCCATCATCCTTCCGCAGGCGCGTGAGCGTGAAGCGCGGGATGGGGTCGTTCAGGTTCACCTTCAGCAGCAGGAACCGCTTGTCGTCGCGGAAATCGATGTTGAAGCGCGGCTTGAACTCCTTGATGAGCTTGCCCTCCAGCAGCAGCGCCTCGGCCTCCGACTTCACGGTGTGCCAGTCGAAGTCGTGGATGGCCTCGACGAGCGCGTTGAACTTGAGATCCCAACCCATGCGCCGGGACGCATGGAAATATTGGGACACCCGGTTCCGCAAATCGCGGGCCTTGCCCACGTAGATGACCGTGCCAAAGCGGTCCTTGTGCAGGTAAACACCGGGGCGGTGCGGTACCTGCGAAAGCTTGTCGCGGATATGGTCGGTGACGGGCACGTAAAGGAGCGCCAACTTCGGCCCTGCGCGCTTTCAGCGCAAGTTTGACCGGGCTAAAGCGGGCGGCCGCCTGCCTAGCCGGCCACCAGTTTCCGCGTCGGATACGCCTTCAGGCTTTCGCCACTCGTCCCGGCCTGGAGCGCGAGCCGTTGAGGCACAGCCGGCTGGAGCCGCAGCAATACCTTCCCGCTGAACTTTTTCCCCGCAGTTGCCGGCAGCAGACGATGCCCTTCGCGCTCCATCAGTTCGATGATTTCCTCGGCCGCCTGGCACAGCTCGGCATAGACCTTCGCCTCGACGGGACCGTGAACGCCACCAAACATGAGTCCCGGGCAGGTGCCTACGAAGCAACGGTCCTCGTCGCTCCATTCGACAATCTTCACGTAACGTGCGGCCTTGGCCTTCAGTTCAGTCGTGTTCATGGCGCATTGCTTCCAAGGCTCGGTGGGCCTGAACGCTCCGACACTAGCGCCTAGAGCCTAGAGCCCCTCAAAGCCACCCGCGAACCGGAGCCGATAAAGACCGATCGGCGCATCATCGAACACTTCCACAGCCATCTTCTGCTGGATCAGCGTGGGGTCATCCAGGATCGGGGTCCAGGGGGCGGCCGGGTCCATGGAGACGCGCTGTTCCGGCTGCCAGCCCGGCAGCCAGGCCGGCCATTGGAGCTGGCGTACCGCCCCGCGACCGAATGTGAACTCCACGACCGGGCCCCGGTAGGTGGCGGCGTAGCGTTCGGCTGGCGAATACACGCGCACCGCCCGGATGGCCGGGGTTCCGGACCCGGTTGCGTTCAGCAGCAGCAGATGAAAGCCGTCGGCCAGATTCTGGGCGACTGTGATGACCGATTCGATCCGATCATCCGCCGGCGGGGTGGCGTAAACCGTGTCCGTGCCAAGCGGCACCGCATCCCAGGAGACCGTGAAGCCGGGCACCGAATATTGCAGTGACCAGTCTTCGGGATGCAGCACCACCCGGCCGGAATTGGAGCGGAAGATCATGGTATTCGTGCCCACGCCGTCATCCCCGGTCAGGCTGCCATGCAGCGCAAAGGCGAAGCCGTTGTTGCCGAGGGCCGCGGTCACCGTCAGTTCCCAATGCTCGGCTTGCAGTTTGGCGGCAGAATCAACCCGTAACAGGGCGGGAAAGCCAGAGCCGCCGAAAGACGTGGTGCGAGTAAACACCCAGTTGTTCGTCAGGGCCGAGGGCCGTTGACCGTCAATTTCCGCGGTGAGCGGAATGGACTGTCCCGGCCCCATGATGACGTCCACCCGGCTGCCGATGAAAGGCACCGCCAGCGCCCCGTTGAGCCAGTTGATCTGGTCGCCCACACGATAGGTATGAACGCCCTGCGAATTGTACGGGTCCGGTGAAACGAAGCCGTCACGCGGTGCCAGGTAGGGGCGGATGATGTCGGCCATCAGCTGCCGGCCATCCGCGTTGGGGTGGATCACGTCCTGGAGCAGGTTGGTGCGGGATGTCCGGTTGGTACGCAGATAGGCCTCCCACGGTGTGCGCACATCCACCAGGCAGTCGCCATAGCGGGCCGCCGCGTTGGGCAGGAAAACGAAGCTGTGCCAGTTCACGTTCGTCGGTGTCAGGGGGGAGGCGGGTTGCGGTTCACCGGGCTCGCCATCCCAGCTGGCATAGTGGTCGTTCTGCCACATGACATCGGCGCAGGTTCGCAGGTGGATGTTCTGCTGGAACTGCTCATGGGCCTGTTCCGGACCGTAGGCCTGGAAGATGATCAGGTCAGGCTGGAAGGGATACAGGTCCGACTCCGCGTCGCGGAGCAGCATGTCCACCGTGTGCCCGTTGATGGCGCGGTTCTGGATGATCAGGTTGGCATTCGGGTAGCTGTACCAGATCGACTGCGCGACCTGCACCCACCAGTCTAGCAGGGTGATCGACTGTCCGTAAAAAAGTATCCGCACGGTGTTGCGATGCTCCGGGGTGCTTGTGTTCAGGAGCGTCATCGTCCGGCGAAGGTGCTCAATTTGTCGCGGATCGGGGGCAAACGATGGCAAAGCTCCCAGGTCGGCGAAGGCAGGAATCAGCAAAACGATCCAAAGCAGGGAGAAAAATGAAGTCTTGGTCAGTCTAGTCATACCGCCTTTCGTTCGACTGCAGACCAACTCTCCCTGAAATTCACGAATTTACCAGCGCCGGGTTTTCCCAGAAGGCGTAGCACAGGATGTGCAGGATGTGCATGTGGACATCCTCCACGCGCCCGTAGTGGGTGTCGCCCACGACGATCACCTGGTCGCCCAGCTCGGCCAGGCGGCCGCGCTTCGCCCCGACCAGGACGATGGTTTTCACGCCTTTCGTGCGGGCATATTCGAAGGCCGTCACCAGGTTCGGCGAATTGCCGCTGACACTCGCGGCGATCAGCACGTCGCCGGGGCGGGCGTAGTTGGCCAGCTGCCGGGAAAAGATCTCGTCGTAGCGGTAGTCGTTTCCCAGCGCCGTGATCCAGGGCGTGTTGTCCGTGAGCGAGAGGACCCGGAACCGGCGGGGCATCACGTCGCTGGCACCCTTGCCGAGATCGACCGCGAAATGGCTGGCATTGGCCGCGCTGCCGCCGTTGCCGATGGCGAACACCTGCGCGTCACGCTTCCAGGCGTCCCGCAGGGTTTCCACGAGCGGCGCGAGTTCGGCCGGGTTGAGGGAATTGACCGCACGCGTTTGCGCGGCCAGGTAATCGGCGATCCATTGCTGCATGGGCAAAGCCTGCCCGGCTCAGCCGCCCGCGTCGAGCCGAGTTGCGGCCAGGGTGAGCGCCCCGATGGGGACCGAGTCCTCGCCCAGGCCGGCCAGCCGGATGTCCGGCCCCGGCTGGAACGAGTCCATCACATAGCGCGGCAGCGCCGCGGCGATGGCCGCACGCAGTGGTTCGCCCACCAGCGACAGGCCGCCCCCCACGACAATGACCTGCGGATGAAACAGCTGGACCACGTGCGACAGCGCGAAGGCCAGATCATCGGCCACCTCCGCCAGAATGCCCTGCGCCGCGGCATCGCCCCCGGCAATCGCCCCGGCCAAAAAACGGGCCTCGCCCGAAGTCGCGCCGCCGGCCAACCGAGCGAGCGGGCCATCCGGGTTCGCTGCGATGGCGGCGCGCAACCGGCGGTCCACCGCCCAGCCCGAGCAATGCTCCTCCAGAATCGTTCCCGCACGGTCCAGGCGCAGATGGCCGATCTCGGCTTCGCCGGGCTTGGCCCCGTGATAGAGCCTTCCGTCCGCCACCAAGCCGCCGCCGACGCCGCTGCCCATGTTGATCCAGAACACCGGGTTGCGGCCGCATCCCGCGCCGTGAACCGCCTCGCCGAGCGCGGCGACATTGGCGTCGTTGTCCACAAACACCGGCAGCCCCGACCGTGAGCGCAGCCATTCGCCCAGCCCGAAGTCATGCCAGCCGGCAATCTGGTGCGAGCAGCAGATCTGCCCGGTCTGCCAGTCCACCGGCCCGCCGAAACCGACGCCGATGGCGGCGGGCGCATGCGCCTGGATGAGCGCGGGCAGGGCCTCGGCGATCCGCTGGCGGATGCCTTCGCCCCCGCTCGCCCGGTCCACCGTGAAACGAAGACGTTCGGTGATGCGGCCGGACGCATCGCCCGCGACCAGTTGCAGCTTGGTGCCGCCGATTTCAATGCCCAGAAGGTTCATGCCGGAAGAAACGGGAACGGAAAACGGAGGACCGCTCAGCGGTTGAAATACCCGGGCTCGTTGCCGGGTTTCCACTTGATGTTGCTGCCCATGCTGGGGAGCTGCCGCGCCGGCACAGGCTGGCCGTTGAGCACCGCCTGGAGCGCCCGCCGCAGTTCGCCGCCGGTGACGGGCCGGCCATTGCCGGGCCGTGAATCGTCGAACTGCCCGCGATAGACGAGCCGGCGGTCGGCATCGAACAGGTAGAAGTCGGGCGTGCAGGCGGCCTGGTGCCCGCGGGCCACCACCTGTGTCTCGTCAAAAAGGTAGGGAAACGTCCAGCCGGCGCTGCGGGCCTCCGTCACCATCTTCGCGGGTGCGTCGGCTGGAAAGGCTCTCACGTCGTTCGAATTGATGCCGACAAAGGCCACCCCCAGCCGTTCGCAATCGCGGCCAAAATAGGCCAGGGCGTCCCGGATATGCCGGACATACGGGCAGTGGTTGCAGAGGAACGCGACCACGAGGGCGGGCGCATCGGCAAAGTCACCGATCGACACCTGCCGCTCGGTCGCCGGGTTGGGCAGCCGGAATCCGGGCGCAGGCGTGCCCAGCGAAAGCATTGTTGAGGGAGTGAGAGACACGGGAGGATTGGTAGGGTTTGTCGCGCAATTGCCAATCGCCAAGTTGCCGGCATCAAAAACAAAAAGGCGGCCCGGAGGCCGCCTTTGTAAGATTTGTTTCGAACCGCGCGGCGCTTACGCCACGGCTTCGCCCACCTGGAAACGGAGGAACCGGCGGACCACGATCTCGTCACCCAGCGCCTTGCCGACGCTGGCGACGTGCGCCTTCACCGTGAGGTCGGGGTTCTTCACGAAGCCCTGTTCCAGGAGGCAGATGGTCTGGTAGAACTTCTCCAGCTTGCCCTTGAGGATGCTCTCCATCGCGGCGGCCGGCTTGCCCTTGAGGGCGTCGGACTGCGCGGCGATTTCGCGCTCCTTCTGGATCAGCTCGGCGGGCACCTGCTCACGGCCGACGGCCGTCGGGATGGCGGCGGCGATCTGGAGCGTGATGTCGCGGACGAGCTGCTTGAACTCCTCGGTGCTGACGGTGGCATCCTTGCCGGCGCCGACCTCGACGAGCACGCCGACCTTCGCACCCTGGTGGATGTAGGCGGCCACCAGGCCGCTGCCCTGCACCTCGAGGCGCGCGTGGCGGCGGATCTGGATGTTCTCGCCGATCTTCGCAACCAGTGCGACGCGGTCAGTCTCCAGGTCAACGCCCGGGGTGGTGGCAATCCGCTTGGCCAGCTCGTCACAGGTGGCGCGGAAGCCTTCGTTGCGGGCGACAAAGTCGGTCTCGCAGTTCACTTCGAGCAGCACGCCAACCTTCGCGCCGGGCAGGACAGCCTGGGCGATGAGGCCTTCCTTGGCTTCGCGATCCGCCTTCTTCGCGGCGCTGGCGGCGCCCTTCTTGCGCAGGATGTCCACGGCGCCATCGAGGTCGCCGGCGGATTCCACGAGGGCGTTCTTGCAGGCCATGAGGCCCGCGTTGGTCATTTCACGGAGCTTACCGACAAGGGCGGGAGTGATTTCAGCCATGATGAGAAAATAAGGTGTTGGGAACGAAGGGGAGAAACAAAAGGCGTCGGCCGCCGGAAAAGGCCGCCGACGCCTGATGTGAAACTGGACTCAGGCATTCAGGGCGGCGACGAGGCCGGCATCCGCGGCGGGCGCGGGAGCGGCCTCGGGGGCGTTCACCTTGCGGGATTTGCGGGCATCGGCCTCGGACTTGGCCTTGGTGATGGCCTCGGAAACGGCACCCAGCAGCAGCTTGACGGAGCGGATGGCGTCGTCGTTGCCGACGATCGGGTAATCCACGAGATCGGGATCGGCGTTGGTGTCCACGATCGCCACGATGGGGATCTTGAGGCGGCGGGCCTCGGCGACGGCGTTGTGCTCGCGCTTGACGTCGATCACGAACATCACGTCAGGAATGGTGTCGAGCGTGCGGAGACCGTCGAGATTCTTGAAGAGCCTGGCGTGCTCGCGGCGGATCATCGACTGCTCCTGCTTGACGTAGTCGTTGATGGAACCGTCGGTCTCCATCTTCTCGATGTCCTTCATGCGCTTCATGGAGCGCTTGACGGTCTTGAGATTGGTCAGCGTGCCGCCGAGCCAGCGCTCGGTGACGTGCATCTGGCCGCAGGCCTTGGCGGCTTCCTTCACCGCTTCCTGCGCCTGCTTCTTGGTGCCGACGAAGAGAACCTGTCCGCCCTTGGACACGGCGGCGGCGAGAAACTCGCAGGCGGCCTCGATCTGGGGCAGCGTCTTACTGAGGTCGATGACGTGGATGCCGTTGCGGGCCTCGAAGATGAACTGCTTCATCTTGGGATTCCAACGACGGGTCTGGTGGCCGAAATGGACGCCTGCGTCCAGGAGTTCCTTGATACCGATGCTAATCATGACGTTGTTGCGTTTCCAATGGTTGCGGCGTGGCTCGGGAACCTTGCCCGGACACCATCCGGCGGAAAAACCGAATTCGATTTGATGTTGTTGTGGCCGCCCGCCGCCGACGCGACAGGAACGTTTACAGGCCGTTTTCCCTCACGGCACCTGCCGAAAGGGACGTGAAACCTCGCAAACCCGACGCCGTCGGGCAACAGGTATTTTTCGGAGGAAACGGTGGGTTGAACAACCATGGAACGAAGAAACAAAGGAAGACCGGACGTCCCCGACAGATTCAAATCGCCACTTCGCCTTACTGATCACTGTCCCACTGACTACTGATCACTTCAAAGCTCCACCCACTGCCCGCACCCGGCCGATTTCACCGCCGCGTCCATCACGCGCTGCGTCTTCGCGCCGTCGTGGAAGGTGATCGCGCAGGGGCGCTGCTCGCGGATGGCATTCACGAACTCCACGGCCTGGTCGTAGCGGAAGCTGACCAGCGGATCGCCCACCCCGGGATCGCGCGGGCTGCCGGGCCAGACCCAGAACTCGGGCGGCACCATCAGCGGCTTGAGGCCGGGGCCGCCCAGCGTTCCATGCTGCAGCTCGTTCCACTTGCCCGTGGTGAACTGGAAGGTGCCGGCGCTGCCGTTCAGCTCCACGTAATCCAGGCTGCGCCAGGATTCGTTGTGGCCGCTGGCGAGCTTCGAGCTTTCCAGCACCCCGGTGGTGCCGTTCTGGAATTCGGCCAGAATCGCCACCCAGTCGTCGGTGTCGTTCGGCGCGCCGTCGCGCAAGGGGGTGTGGTTCTTCAGATTCGCCACGAGCCGCTTCATCGGACCGACCAGGTGATGGGCAAAATTGATGCGGTGGCTGAGCATGTCACCGATCTCGCCGGTGCCGGCCAGCTTCTTCACCTGCCGCCAGCCCAGGTTGCGTGTGCCCCAATCCTGCAGGCGCAGGCAGCGGTAGTGATACGGCTGACCCAGCTCGCCCAGCTCGATGAGGTGCTTCAGATAGCGCATCGCCGGCACGAACTGATAGGTGAAGGCGGTCATGTGCCGCACCTTGGCCTGGTCCGCCTCGTCAGCCATCCGCTGGGCGTCATCAGCGTTCAGTGCCAACGGCTTTTCACAGAGGACGTGTTTGCCGTGCCGGGCGGCGGTGATGGCGATGTCGGGATGCAGGAAATTCGGCGTCGCGATGATGACGGCATGGACGTCGTCGCGGGTGACGATCTCCTGCCAGTTCGTCGAGGCGACCGGCGCTCCCGTCTGCTGCCGGGCCGCCTCCAAGGTGGCCGGATTGGTGTCACACAGGGCGTGGACCTTGACGTCCGGACACAGGGCGAGGCCGGGAAGATGGTTTTGCAGGGAGATACCGCCGGTGCCGACAATGGCGAAGTTAAGCGTGCTCATGAATGTGCCAAGGCTAGGCGGCAGCGGCGGGCCGTTACAAGGACTCACGGATGCCGCCGGCCAGGATTGACCCGCCCAGCCCCCGTTTTCCGCTCACGCGGGAACTTTTTCCTACACCCATCAGTCCCCTCGGCCGATGTCCAACCAACATGTTCAGAGCGCGAAGGACGATTGGGCTCCCTACCGGCCGCATCCGGTATGATGACGATTCGCCACACGCCACTTGCTGCCGGCCATAAGATGGGGTTCCATCTACTTAGAAATAAAACCTGCCATGGAGGATTTGCTGCCGTTTGAAGTGACCAGTCCTCCAGTCTGAGAATGAACAGCCCGTCACCGATTCGCGCCGAGAAAACGACGCACCTGCTGCTGGTGGATGATGATCCCGACTTCCGCGATGCATTGGGCAAACAGCTCGTCCATGCCGGTTACACCGTGGCCTTGGCGGGTGATGGCAATGAGGCCATCGACTGGCTCAGACAGGAAACTCCCGACCTGGTCATCCTGGACATTGTGATGCCCAACAAGGAGGGGCTGGAAACGATCTCCGCGCTGCGCCGGTCACATCCCAAGCTGCCCGTCATCGCCATCTCGGGCGGTGGACGGATTGATGCGCGCGACTATCTCCACCTCGCGGAAAATCTCGGTGCCGTGGCCGTGCTGGCCAAACCGTTCCCCTTCACCGATCTGGTGAAGCAGATCACCAAGGCGCTCGCCGCTCGGGCCTGAAGTGGCCGGAAGCCGGATTACTCCACCGGGTGGCCGGCCGCCCACAGCAGACCGCGGCTCAGATAGTCGAGGTACACCGGATCGCTGAAGGTTTCGTCCGAATGGCCGAACGTCGTGCCGAAGACGCGCGCCTTGCCGTAATGGCTGATCCACGCCACCGGATAGGTCTTGCCATCCTGCTCGCTCACCGAGGTCGCGAGCGCCTGGGAGTTCGGCCAGAGCTTCTCGATGACGTACAGCTCGTCCTTCGGCGTGGTCCAAACCTCAGGCAGGTTCTTCACGATGGGGTTCACCGGGAGGACTTTCTTCACCGGGTAGTTGCTCATGTGGTCATGCCGCCGGCTGGTCACGCCGAGGAATTCCCGCCAGTCATCAATCGCCGTCGCCCGGTAGGTATGCATGGCGCAATGGATCACCACCGCCGGCACGCCCGCCTGGTGTACCCGCGTGATCTGGCGGATGTATTCGGGCGAGGTCGTGTCAGCGAAGCACTCGTTGTGGACGATCACGTCATAGCCCTTCGCCCAGTCCGGATTGCTATAGAGCGGGAGCTCCGCCTTGGTGCCGGTGCCGCCCTCCATCACGATGGTCCAGTCGACTTTCGCAAACTTTGCCACGGCGTTCGTGAGCTGCGCGCTCTGGAAGGCGTAGTTGTGGCAACACCCGCCCGTGATCAACAGCGCATGGAGCGGTCGAGCCTCCTTTTCCACGATGGCGCAACCGGGCGCAATCACGGCGAGCAGCAACAACAAGGAGGACAGGGCGGCACGGGCTGACATGCGCCCACGCTAGGAGGCCACGGTGCGGTGAGTCAACGCTTCCCCTCGTGAGCGGGCGCATCTTAATACCGTGGTTGGCTTTGGGCATTGGGAGCGCTGGCGGAGTCAGGTGGCCGCTCTCCCTCACCCCGGCCCTCTCCCGCTGGGAGAGGGAGAATCGTCGTCCGCCACTCGGCGAAGGCAGGCGCGGGATTGGCCGCAGAATATTCCAGTCAGCCAACGGCATCCCCGGCTGTTTCCTCTCCCAGCGGGAGAGGATTAAGGTGAGGGAGAACGGCCCGCGTTCATCAGGGATGACTTCCCTTCCGAGGTCAGCAGCCAACCACGATGAAAAGATGCGCGGCTCGCGAGCACCCCGCTCCCTTTCTCCCCGCTCCCCCGCTCACCCCGCGAGCGCGACCTGGAGCGATCGCAGTTCCTCCGCCACCTGCGCCGGGTCGTCGAGCGTCTGCGCGATTTCGTCGCGGAGGAGTTCGCGGTAGCGCTTGCGCAGGCGATGCACCGCCACGCGTACCGCCCCCTCGTCGATCCCCAGTTCGGCCGCCGCGTGCGCGTACGGAATGACCTCCTGCCCCACCATCAGGAACCCCTTCGCCTGCTCGAACAGCCGCGCCTTGCCGTCGGTCACGCATTCCTCGCGCAGACGCCCAACAACACGTTCGAGCAGCGCCATCGCCCATTCCCGGTCGAACGTGCGGTCGGGGCTCGCCGGGTCAGGCGGATCGAGCTGGAAACGGTCGTCTGCATCCTGCCAATTGAGCGAGAGGTGTTCCACACCGCCGCCGCGTTTCTGGCGCTGCGACCGGTCCCATTCGTTCGCCAGAAAGTTTTTCAGCGACGCGGGCAGAAAGGCGCGGAATTTGCCCCGCTCGACAGCGAGCCCTTCGAGATAGTTGCGCTCCAGGAAGCGCGCGAAGAACGCCTGCACCAGATCTTCGGCATCCTCCTTCGTCTTCCCCTGCCGACGCACGTAGGCATAGAGCGGGTACCAATACGTTTGGCATAGCTCGGCCAGCGCCTGGTCCGAATGCGGCGAAGACTTCTGCCCGGCCTGCAGCACCACGGTCCAGCGCGTGGTGGCGAAAACATCCGCCTGGGGGGCGGAGTCAGGGGTTGGTCGCTCAGAGCTCAAGCAACTTGTCTTCCAGTCTCTTGATCAGCAGGAGTTGCTGTTGCACCTCCGGGTCCTGTTCCCCATGTGTCACCCGCAGCTCTGCGAAATGGGCCTTTTCCACTCGCAACTGGGCCGACAGGGCCAAACGTTGCTGCTCCACCAATCGCACCCGCCTCGCCAGGGCTTCCGGAGAATTCTCACTTTCCATAGGCTCTCTACGGATCATCTGTTGCAGTGCCCTGACCCGCGCCTGGGTCCGCTGCACGTCAGGATGCTCCTCGCCAAAGTTCACCCGCAACTCGGCCAGATGCGCCAAGGCTTCCCGGAGATCCGACGGAGCCTTGGGCTCTTCGCGGCTCAGGCGTTCCAATTCTGCGATCCGTGCCCGCATTGCCTGCACGCTGGGATGCTCCGGCCCGAACGTAACCAGCAGCTCAGCGAGGCGTGCTTTGGCCTCCCGCAAGTCCGCCGGAATTTTGGGCTCTTCGCGGCCCATGCGTTCCAATTCTGCAATGCGTGCCCGCAACTCCTGCACGCTGGGGTGCTCCGGACCGAAGGTCACCAGCAACTCGGCCAGGTGGGCCTTGGCGTCAAGCAGGTCGGAGGGGACGTCGGGCTGCTCGTGTGCGAGGCGCTCGAACTCGGCCATCCGGAGCTGCATCGTCTGATTTTTCCGCCACATGTCTACCCGGCGGTCGAGAGTTACACTGAGTACTGCCGCCATGAGAATGAGCCAGGTCAACCTCACGGGACGAGACAGCCACCAGCGAGGCTTGGCCGGAATAATGGCCGTGCCTCCCGGGGTGGACAACTTGACCGCCACGGTGAGACTGGACATGGCGCGGCGGATGCCGGCGGTGATGAGCAGCCCGAAAATGACCACCCGCACCACACCGCCCGGCCAGCCCGTGACACCCAGCCAACCCATCAACAGTCCGCCCATCCCTTTGGAAAGGAAGGAAAAGCCCAACACAAACAGCCCGAACGCAGTGAACCACTCCAGAATTGGCTGTTTCCAACCGATGGCCCGGGCGCTCTGGGAATCAGCCTGGGCCGTGGGCCTTGGTACCTCCGTGGTCGACGTCCCCGCGACGGTCGCCACCTGCGATTTCACCTCGCTGGCATGCTGATAGCGCCGCGCCGGGTCGTTCTCCAGCGCCCGTAGCACGATCTCGTCGAACCGCACGTCCACCTGCACCTTGCGGGAGGGCGGGGAAAATTTTCCGATGGGCAGGTCGCCGGTGAGCATCTCGTAAAAGACTACGCCGAGCGAATAGATGTCCGCCCGGTGATCGACCGAAAGAGGGTGTTCCACCTGTTCCGGCGCCATGTAGTGCGGCGTGCCCATCACCTGGCCCTCGACCGTGAGCCGTTGGGCCTCAGGATCGCGGCCGAGAATCTTCGCGAGCCCGAAGTCAGCAATCTTTACCCGCCCTTTGCGGTCCACGAGCACATTCTCCGGTTTGATGTCCCGGTGCACGACGCCCTCGTCGTGCGCGTATTGCAGCGCGTCACAGATCTGCGGGATGAGCTGCAGGGCGACACGCGGCGACAGCCTCTCGGCCTGTTCGAGCTGGCGGAGATTCGTGCCATCCACGAACTCCATGAGGAAGAAATGCAGCCCCTCGACCTGCCCGAACTCATGGACGGCCACGATGTTGGGATGGCTCAGCCGGGCGAGCGCCCGGGCCTCGCGGTTGAAGCGCTCGGCGAAGTTGGCGGCATTCGAGCCGCCAGCGGGGAGCACCTTGAGCGCCACCATGCGGTCGAGCGCCGGCTGCCGCGCCTTGTAAACCGCGCCCATGCCGCCCGCGCCCAGCAGGCCCAGGATTTCCAACTGCGGGAACAGCTTCGCGATGACTTCAACCGGCGGCGGCACAAAGCGGGGAGCGTCCGTGGGGCCGCCCGGGTCAGTTTGCGCTCCCTGAGCCAACAGGCAGGCCGGACACAGGCCCGCCAACGCACCGGCGGGCAAAGCGCACCCACAGCTGGGGCATGGCTTCGGTTCGTTCACGGGAGTGCTCATGGGCTTGTAGTCATTCACTACCAGCCCCAGAAGCATTTTCCGCCGGGTGTTACCGGAATTCGGTTAAATTTTCCGTCAGCCGGCACCCGCCTGATTCAGTCCCGTTCCGAAGTCGGCGAGGTTTTGGAGTGCGGCGCTGCTGCGCCGCTTTGGTCGGGGGCAACGAATGGAACCGGAGTGAGTTCGAAAGAATGCGTCCGCCCTTGCAAAGCGCCGGAGCACCGGCGCACTCCAAAACGCTCCGCGCTCGGCTCACTTCTTCTTGAGCCCAACGCTGCTCGCGCGCTTCGCTACCTTCCGGCTCGTGGTGACCTTGGTCACGGTGCCGATGGAGAGATACTTCTGCTTCACCGTGTCGAGGATGGCGTCGCGGTGGTCGTACAGACGCTTCAGCTTGCGGGGCTTCACCCGCGCGGTGATGTAAGCCGTGAGCAGCGGCAGCGCGATGGTGCTGTCGGTGTAGCAGACGACGGAGTCAGGCAGCTTGTCGGGATCGACCTTGCCCCAGCTCACCGCCTCGGCGGGCGTCGCGCCGCTCAGGCCGCCGGTGTCGGGGCGGGCGTCGGTGCATTGCAGGAAGTAGTCATGGCCCTTCTCCCGGATGCCCATGACCTCCTGGATCTGCGGCTCGGTCTGGAGCATGAAGTTCTTCGGGCTGCCGCCGCCGAGGATGAACACGCTGCTCGTATGCCCCGTGCTCTTGGCGTGATAGACGATGCCGGCGGTCTGGTTCACGTCGCGGTTCACGTCGGGCAGCAGCAGGGAGCCGCGCATCGCCATCGCCGCGACGTTCATGCCGATGGAGCTGTCGCCCGGGCTGCTGGTGAAGATGGGGATGCCGCACTCGTAGGCGGTCGCAAGCATAGAGCTGTCCTTGATCCCGAGCTTCTTCTGCCGCGCGGCGACGTACTTGCCGAGCAGGTAATGGAACTCGTCGGTGCCCATCGACCGCTGGAACTCGGGCCCCTGGATCACCTCGCGGACGAAGGCGTCGGTGTCGAGCAGCACGTTGTAGTCGAACAGCACATCGTAGATGCGGATGACGCCCTCCTCGTGCAGTTCCACGTCGTCGAGGAACGGCGTGCCGCTGTGGAGCTGCATGTCCAGGCCGAAGTGCAGATCGTGATAAAGGTTCGCGCCGGTGGAGATGATCCAATCCACATAGCCGCCCTTCATCAGCGGGATGAGGCAGCTCTTGCCCAGGCCGGCAGGCGTGAGTGCGCCGGTGAGGCTCATGCCGATGAAGCCGTCGTCGGGCAGCATTTTCTTCGCGAGCAGCTGCGCGGCCTCGCGGAGACGCCCACCGTTGTAGGCGAGCATGGACTGGTCGATCAGGTCGGCGGCGGAGATGTCCTTGCCCACGCCAAAGGGGTTGAGGCGCGGGTAGGCGGCGAACTTCTTTGAGATCTTGTTGGCGGACGGTTTGCTCATGCGCCGCGGAGGATGCTTACCCGCGCCGGAAAGGCAAATGGCGGAATCGTTCCGGTGCGGAGCGCGTCTTTCCATCGTGAAGCCATGGACACTGTGCATCAGGCCACGGCGGATAATGCGGGCCGCTCGCCCTCACCCTAACACTCTCCCGCTGGGAGAGGGGACAGCCGGGGATGCCGCTGGCGGATCGGAAGTTATTCGGCCAATCCCGCGCGCCTCCGCCAAGTGACGGACGACGATTCTCCCTCTCCCAGTGGGAGAGGGCCGGGGTGAGGGTGAACGGCCACCCGACTTCATTTGCTCACGGAATGGTTGCACGAACCACGTTGACAAGATGCGGGCTACACCGCCTGCCCCGCCGCGTGGCCACTGGCCCAGGCCCATTGGAAATTATAGCCGCCCAGCCACCCGGTCACGTCCACGACCTCGCCAATGAAAAACAGTCCGGGCACGGCGCGGCACTCCATCGTCTTGGAGGACAGCTCTCCGGTGTCCACGCCGCCCACGGTAACCTCGGCCTTGGGATACCCCTCGTCACCGGCCGGTCGGATTTCCCAGGCGTTGAGCGAACGTGCGAGCGTCTCCAGTTCCCGCTGGGGCAGCTGCGCGATCGGCCGCGTGGGCGCGTGCTGAGCGAGCCAGGCCTGCACAAAGCGCTCGGGCAGCACCGTCCGCAGCGCGGTCTTCACCTCGCGGCCACCGGCGCGGTTGGCGGCGAAAAGGTCGAGCGCGGAAACCTCCGGCAGCAGGTTCAGTCGGACGGCTTCGCCCGCGCGCCAGTGGCTGGAAATCTGAAGAATCGCCGGCCCGCTGAGGCCGCGATGCGTGAAGAGCAGATTCTCGCGGAAGGTCGGCGCGTCCGGTCCGGCACTGGCAACGCAGTCGAGGGAAAGGCCGCTCAGTTCGGTAAAGCGGTCACGCTCGGCAGGCCCCCAGGTGAACGGCACCAGCCCCGGACGCGGCGTCACGAGCTTCACGCCAAACTGCTTCGCCAGCTCGTAGCCAAAAGGAGTCGCCCCCAGCTTGGGAAACGACAGCGCGCCTGTGGCGATGACGAGCGACGCGGCGGTGAAGGAACCGAGGGAGGTGGTGATCTCCCAGCCTTCGCTCGTGGCCAGTAAGCCCTGGCGCTGGACCGAGGTGATGCGGCAGTTCACCCGCACGTCCACGCCAGCATCGGCGCATTCGTCCTCGAGCAGTTGCAGAATCTGCTTGGAGCTCTGGTCACAGAAGAGCTGGCCGAGTTTCTTCTCATGCCACGCGATGCCGTGCCGTTCGACCAACGCGAGAAAATCCTGCGGCGTGTAGCGGGCGAGCGCCGACTTCATGAAATGCGGGCTGCCGCTGGTGACGTAGTTGGCCGCCGTCGCACCGAGATTGGTGAAGTTGCAGCGGCCGCCGCCGGAGATGAGGATCTTGTTCCCGCAGCGCGCGTTGTGCTCCAGCAGCAGCACCCGGCGTCCGCGCAGCGCGGCCGTGCGGGCGCAAAACAGCCCCGCCGCTCCGCCGCCAATCACGATGACATCAAACTCCACGCCGGACGGTTATGCCTCCCCGGCGTGTCGGCCAGCCCAGAGTGGCGAACGATGCGGCGCGGCTCCATATGCCCTACCCGTAGCAGCCGACGTGAGGAGGCTCCAGTTTCCGGTTCAGATGGAGCCTCGTCACCTCGGCTGCTACCACGCCCGGCAAAACGCCGCCAGGAAGCGGACGCCCACCGCAAACGACACGCTCAGAGCCTTGCCTTGATGGCGCGGATGCCGGAGCCAAGCACCGGCACATGCTCAAACAGGCCCGTGGTGCTGTCCCAATAATCCTGGTGCAGGACCACCCGGCCCTGCTCGTCGAAGCGGATGTGCGTGATGCCGATGGTCCGGATCGTCTCGCCCTTCCGGATCTGCTTCATCTTCACGTCCATCACCCAGCGAAAGTAGTAGAACCCGCCCGACTCGACCACGTCCTCGAACTCAACGGTGACGCTCTCGGAGTTCTTCATGGTGTCGAGGAAGTAGGCCTCGATGGCCGGCGCGCCGTGCAGGGTTTTCAGTGTGTCGTTGAGGTAGGCGTCAGGGGCGTACACCTGTTGCGTCTTCGCCCGGACGGACTCCTCGGTCATCACGCCGAGGAAATCCTTCAGCCGGGCGATCGCGGCCCGCTCAGCCTCGCTGCCTTTGGCCACCGTGGGCAGCGCGGCGACGCGGACCAGCTCCGCGCGATAGGCTTTCGCGGAGTCCATCGTGCGCGGCGTGGTGTTGCAGGCGGTGAGCGCCAGCAGGGGAATCAACGGAAGCAGCAGCCGGAGAAATCGCATGGGCCAACTTCGCTCATCGCCATTCGCTGGCAACTGGCATCGCCGGCATCTGCGGGGCAACCGCTGCTCCGCCCAGAACCTGACCAAGGCTGGTGGCGAGCCCACGCCTCTGCCGACAACTGGCACCTACGGGCGGCGCCGAAGCTGCACAAACATCAGAACGGCGCCCCCGAGGAGCACAAGCCCCACGGTTCCCGGCTCAGGAACAGCGGCCACGAACGCATCGTCCATCGACATCCCTACGCGGCCTGTGCCGCTGCCGCTGAGGTGAAAGCCGATGTTGTGCGGACCTCCCGCGAGCGACAACTCGGCACTGCACAGGACGAAGTCCATGGGACCGCTTCCCCCGAGCAAATTAGCCGGCGGCAAGGTCGTAAAGGGAACGTGGTGGCCATCCACGTAGATTCCCAGATGACCGCTGTCCAGGGCTGCCGTAAGGCCGGTCCCTCCCGGGGTGTTGTCGGTGCCCAGATAAAATCCGAGTTCGTACTTTCCCGGAGCCAGGCTTAGGGACTGCGAAAAGGAGACGTACTCCCGGAATCCTTCCTGGGAGTCTCCCGCCGTGATTCCGTAGGCGGCAAAGTCCCCGGAGTGAACGTTCTGCCGGCTCGGAAAATAAAGGTCGGGCCACCCGGTGACCGCAGAGGTTACCGGCAGCGCCGTCCCATCGGTGGCGACTCCATATCCGCCATTCTGACCACCGACGGTCCACCCGGCAAAGTTGCCCGTTTCGAATCCGGGATTGGTCAGAAGGTTGGTAATGACCGCAGTGGAGCGGAGGCATTTCGCCAAGGCAACACGCAAGTTCCTCCCGCAACGTCTTCACCCTCAGGATGGCTGTCCCAAGAGTCTCACAGACGTGCCAAGGCCACGCGGCGCTAACGGGTGGCAACCTGCTTCGCCGCACTCAGCGTGACCGGTAGCATGACCACCGTAACCTTGCCCGACACCGGGTCGAACACGCGGATGAGTCCGTCAAAGCCGCCGGTGATGAGGCGCTTGCCGTCGGGTGAGAACGCGAGCGCGAACACCGCGCCTTCGTGGCCGCCGAGAGTCGCCGCCCGCGCACCGTCTGCGGTCTTGTATACGCGCACTTCGCCGCCAACGCCGCCGGCCGCAAGCAGTGCCCCATCCGGGCTGAAGGCCACGGCCTGCACCGGACCGGGCTGGCGCTCGAACTCGCGCACGAGGTTCACGTCGTTGTTGCCCGCCGTGCGCTCCTGGTTCTCCTTCATCTTGTAAACCCGCAGCCCGCCTTCCGCACCGCCGTAGGCCGCCCATTCTTCCTTCGGATGCCGCGCCAGACTGAGCACCGGTTCCAGCAGCTTGTTGATGTCGTCGATGAACTGGCCGCTCGAAGCGTCGATCAGCTTCACCGCCCGGTCGCGGCTACCGCTGAGCAGGCGTTTGCCATCTGTTGCCCACACGGTGCGGAAGACCCAGTCGCTGTGGTTGTCGAACTTCATCTGCTCCTTGCCGTCCATTGCGCCGATGACGCGGACGCTCTTGTCCGCGCCGCCGAAGGCGAGGCGGGTCGCATCAGGCGACCACGAGACACCGAAGAGCGAATCGCTGCCGAGCTTCCACGAGCCGGTCTCTTTTGCTGCGGCGACATCCCATATCTGCACCTCGCCGAACCGCGCGGGCGCGCTCGCCCCGACGGCGAGCCGTTTCGAATCGGGCGTGAACTCGAGCGATTCGATGCGCGGGGATTCCCCGAGCAGGCGGGCCTTGAGCGTCAGGGACGGGGCGTCGAACAAAAACACCTCGTGATAGCCCGAGACGGCCAGCCACTGGCCATCGGGCGAAACCGCCAGCGACGTGATGACCGGCGCGGCGGTGTAGGTGGGCGGCTCCTTGAGCTTCGTCGAGTAGGCATCGGCCGGCGTGTCGTCGTGCGCGCCCTGCTGAATCCAGCGCGTGATCAGCGCGACCTCGGCAGCACTCAGAGCGTCGCCTTCCTTCGGCATGTCCGGCTCCTTGCCGCTGATCTGGGCCAGCAACAGGGATTTCGTCGGGTCACCGGCCACGAAGCTCGGCCCATGCTTGCCCGGCTTGAGGAAACCGAGGTACGTCGAGGTATCCACCTCGCCCTTGAGCTTGTTCGGGTTGTGGCAGCCGTTGCACGAACGCTTGAAGATGGGCGTCACGTCCTTGAACCAGGAGACGGGCGCGTCGGCGCCGAGCGCGGTCATAGAGAGCCACGTGGCCAAGCCTGGGGCAAGCGGCAGGAATCGGGAGGAGCGAATCATGGTGCGAATCGAAAATGGTTTCATTTGGCGGCGGGCGTGACGGCCGCAGGCGCCGCTGCGGGCGCCGGTGCGACCGCGACCGTTTCCTTTTCCGGCGCGGCGATCACCAGTGTCACCGGCTGGGTTTTCTGCCGCCAGATGCGGTCATTGTAGGTGGCCGTGCCCACGATGTTGAACTTGTGCTCCTTGCCCGCCTCGGCCTGGTCGCTGACGACCAGCCGGATGGCGGCCTCGTTCTTGTCGGCCGGGATGTTCGCCACCGTGGCGGCCACGCCCGCCGGCAGGCCTTCGAGGGCGAGCGCGATCTCACCGTTGAGGCCGCGCCGATCCACCTTCACGACAAACTCGGTGGCATTGGCGGCCGAGGTGGAGTTCGTCGGCAGCGCGACCGCGGAAAGCTTGAAGGTGTCGGTACGGAAAAAGGACGAACCCGGCAGCATCGCGGTGAGGAACATCGCGATCGGCTGGACCGTCAGTGTCACCGGCGAGGAAGCGTATTGCACGACGGTACCGCCATCCGCCGCCGCCTCGGCGCGGACCATCACCGGACGCGCGCCGACCTCGGCGTTGTAAGCGGCGTTCAGGGCGAGTTTGCCCCGGGACTGGTCCGCCGGAATCGTCAATGCAGGAATGTCCACCCCGTTGGGGCCTTCCCCGAGCACCTTGATCTCACCCGTAAAGCCCTCGCGCCGGGTCACACTGACCTCCAGCGAAGTCCCGGCATTTTGGTCGGTCAGGACAGACATCGGCGCCACCTCGAGCGTGAACGGCGTGGCGGGCAGCACGGTCAGCCAGCCCTGCTCGCCAAACTGCGCCGGATGCGTCAGCGCCTTGCCGCCCCGTTCGCTGGCGGCGGACAGCTTCAGCGGAAAGTTCCCCACCGGCGCGTCCGCCGTGGCGTTGAGAATCAGCCAGCAGTAATTGGGCGAATTGCCGATCACCAACGCCGAGGCGGTGACTCCGGCGGGCAAACCTTCGCCCACGAGCCGCACGAGCCCATCGAAACCGTTGCGCCGGTCGAGCTCACACCGCACCGCTGTGCTGCCGCCCCGGTTCACGCGAAAGCGCCCACCTGGAACGCGCGCGGTGAAATCCGGTGTGCCATTGGGCGGCCGGATGCTCATGCGGTAGCCGAAGCGTTCGCCCCCGCGATCCGTCAGGTCACGCAGCGCGACGAGGTATTCCGTGTCCTTCTTCGCATCGAATTCGAGCCGCGCATCCAGACCGTTGGCGTCGTCGTTGCGCTGCATCACGACCCCATTGGTGTCCATGAGGGTGAGCAAGGCATCCAGGGGCGAGCCGAACTGCCGGGCCCGGACCTCGATCACCAGGCGCTGATCCGCCACAGACTTGAGCCGGAACACATCCGAATCCTTCGCCTCGCCAATGCGGCCGTTGATGACGACCGGGGCGGTGACGGCATTGGCCTTGTCGTTCGCATTGTTCGGCTCGGTCTCCATCACCTCCGGCAAGTCACCCGCCTCGAACGGCTGCGGATTGGAAAACCCGCGCGACGTGCGCGCGCGAATGTCCTGCCGGCCCATGGTCGCATTGCCCGCGACCTGTACCGTCAGTTTGTCGGCACCTTCGAGGTTACGGCCCTGGAGCTGGAGTTCGACGGAGGTGCCGCGCTTGCCGCCGAAGGGAAAGAGGAAATCCAGATACGGCAGGGCGCCCGCGACGATGCGGTAGCGGTAATCGCCACCGCCCTGAAAACGCAGGTCGGTGAGCTTCGCCGTGTATTCGCCATCGGAGGTCGGGGTGAATTCGAGGAAGGGATCCAGCCCGTTGGCATCTTCGCTGCGGGCGATTTCCTTGCCGGTCGCATCCAGCAGAACCAGCGTCGGATCCAGGGGCGAACCGAAGCGGTTGGCCTGCACGTCAAAGATCAGCTTCTCGCCGGCGCGGGCCTTGAAACGGAAATAATCGGCCTCGGTGCTGCCACCGATGATGCCCGACACCGCCGCCGGCAGCGTGATCCACGGGGCGTCGGTCGGCTGGTTGTTCCCCTTCGGTTCCAGCAGTTCGGGCAGGTCGCTGACATTGACGGCCAGCGGATTCGACACGCCATTCGGTCCCGCAACACGCAGCTCATGACCGCCCAGCGAGGCGTCACCCGACACGATGACCTGGAATGTGAGGCTCTTGCCGGTGTCGGCCTGACCGACCGTGATGCCGCCGGCGGAAGCTTCCAGCGTGACCCCGTGAGCCGCGCCCACCACAAAATTTCCCGCCAGGCCGTTGCCCGTGAACAGCACCGCGTTGACCCCTCCGAACGCCTCGCCGTTGACGGTCACCTCGTTCGTGGTACCGCGCTGAAACCAGGTCGCCGAAAGCGAGTCGAGTTTCGGAACGGCCTGGGCGGAGGCTGCCAGCACCGCCAGAGGGGCCAGCAGCGTGCCGAGACACGTTCGCACGTTCGGTAAGCGTCGTCGCATCACGGGGAAAATCAGCTGAAGAGCCCCAGCACCGGTTCGGCCTGCACGAGTTCGCGCGGCTGGTTGAGATGGTTCATCACCATCGTGTGCGGGTCGATGCCGAGCGCGTGGTAGATCGTCGCCACGATCTGCGTCGGGTGGACGGCATTTTCCGCCGGGCTGCTCGCGGTCGCGTCCGACTTGCCGTAGAGCGCGCCGCGGCTGACGCCGGCGCCGGCGACAAAGGCGGTATAGCAATACGGCCAGTGATCGCGGCCATCGGGTGAATTGGAATTGCCGCTCGTGCTCACGCCGAGGCGCGGGCTGCGACCGAATTCGCCGAGGGCGACCACGAGCGTCTCCTTCAGCAGGCCGCGCTGCTCCATATCCTCGATGAGGGCACTGAGGCCGGAGTCGAGCTTCGGGCAGTGCAGGTTGCGGAGCGGGCCGAAGTTCGCGGCGTGCGTGTCCCAGGCGTCCACGTTGGGATCGCCGTTCGCGACGGCGGGCCAATTCATCTGCACCACGCGGGTGCCGGCCTCGATGAGGCGGCGGGCGAGCAGGCAGCCTTGGCCGAAGGTGTGGCGGCCATAGGTGTCACGGAGCTTGTCCGGTTCCTTGGCGAGGTCGAAGGCGTCACGCGCGCGACCGCTGCTCACAAGGTCGAAGGCCTTGTGGTAATAGCTGTCGAGCGCGTACTTGCCGACGGCCTTCTCCATGTCGGGCATCGCGTCATTGACCGTCTTGAGCAGGGTCTCGCGGCGGTTGAGACGTTCCTTGCTGACCTCTTTCCGCAGGGTCAAATCGGCGAGGTTAATCTCCTTCGCCGGGTCCTGGTAGAAGTAGTAGGGATCGTAGGCCGCGCCAAGGAAGCCGGCCGTGCCGCCCTTGCCGATCACGTTCGACTCCTGCAACGGGCGCGGGAGCATCACGAACGGCAGCATCGGCACCTCGGGCGGACGCAGCCGCGAAATCTGCGAGCCGAGGTGCGGGAAGTCGTTCGGCGCGGGCGGTTCGAGCTGGCCGGAAGGCGACACGCGGTCGGGCGTGTAGCCGGTCATGATCTGGTAGATGGCGGCGGTGTGGTTGAAGAGGCCCACCGGCGTGTAGCTCATCGAGCGGATGAGCGTGGCCTTGTCCATCTGCTGCGCGAGCTTGGGCATGACCTCGCTGAGGAAGATGCCGGGCACCTTGGAACGGATGGGCTTGAAATCACCGCGCACATTCGACGGCGCATCCGGCTTCGGATCCCAGATGTCGATGTGGCTCGGACCGCCCTGAAGGTAGATGATGATGACGGACTTCGCCCGGCCCCAGCCGTTCTTGGCCATGCCGGCGGCCGGTCCGACACCGGGCGCCTGCTGGGCCTGCAGCCGCAGGATGTCCGCGAGGCTGACGCCGACAATGCCCGCTCCGCCGAGGCGAAGGAATTCACGACGGCTGAAGCCGTCACAGGTCGCGCCTGATTTGCCGGGGATGGAGATCATGTGCGGGTAAGTAATTTATAGGGGTTCGAAGACCGACAGGACCGCCGCCAGGCAAAGGTCAGAAGTGCCATGAGAACGAGCCAAAACACGACGACTCCGCACCGGAATATGGTCCGGTTCCATGGCAAACGATCACGTAGCAGGAAGAGCGCGCCACCCAGCAGTAGAACCACCAGGCAGGCGAGAAGACCGCGCTGAAAGTCCCAGCGGGTCAATGGGCCGCGCCGAATTCCCATATTGTAGATCATGGCCGCCAGCCCGTTGCAGGACAGGCCGACGGCTCTCCAATCGGAATTCGACGCCGTGAACAAAAAGACCGCAGCACCAACCGTGAACAGTGCCATGGCCGCGCAGATATTTGCCACTGGTGGATACTTGGCGTTCATCGGTTGAACAAAAACGCCGGGCTGTTGAGCAGCGCCCACGCGAGGTCCTGCGCGCCTTCGAGGCGCTTGTCGCCTTCACCGAGCTTGATGCCCGTGATTTCCTTTTCGGTGGGAGGCCGGTTCAGGCAGCTCAGATAAACCTCCTCGACGACCTTGCGGTCGTCCTTCTCCGTCGCGACCAGCTTGGCGAAGCGGCTGTCGGCGCTGCCCACGCAGTCACCGAGCGTCGGGCCGTTGATCAGGCTGAGCGCGTGCGAGAGCGTCACGTTGCTGCTGCGCTCGCACTCGCAGGCGCTCTGGCGCTTGGGCCGGCCGAAGAGCGTCAGGAAGTCGTTGCCGCCGACCATGCCATCCGGCACCTCGACCGCGCGCAGGCCGGCCGGCAGATCCTTGAACTGCGACCGATGCCCGGTCGCGATCGAGACGGCATCCAGCATCTGCTCCGCGCTCAGGCGGCGCGGGATGGCGTGGGAGAAGTTCATCGTGTCATCCTCGTTCCACCGGTTGCGCTCGATGCTGAGCTGGTAGGCGCGGGACTGGCAAAGCGTCCGCAGCAGGTGGCGCACGTCGTGGCCGCTCTTCACGAAATCCTCGGTCAGGGCGTCGAGCAGCGCGGGATTGCTGGGCGGGTTGCCGGCGCGGATGTCATCCACCGGATCAATGATCCCGCGCCCGAAGAAGTAGCTCCAGAAGCGGTTCACCGTGGACTTTGCGAAGTAGGGATTGCCGGGAGAAGTCATCCACTCGGCGAAGGCGGCGCGGCGATCCTCGCCGGCGGCGATTTCCCGTGACTGGCCGTACGGAACGTGCGGGGCCATCACCTTGTCATTCTTGGGGTGCTTCACCTCACCGCCGTTGTAGTTCTGATAGACGATGTCCTCGGAGACCTGTTCGGAGGCGTAGGTCTCGTTGCCCCGGATGAGGGTGTCACGCCCGAGGGTGCCGCGCTTGAAGGCGACCTGCGCAAAGAACGCGCCGAACTCGTAATACTGGTTCTGCGTCCAGCGCTCGAAGGGATGGTCGTGGCACTTGTTGCAGTTGAAGCGCACGCCCAGGAACGTCTGCGACACGTCCTCGGTCATCTTGCCCGGATCACGCAGTGCGCGCAGGTAGTTGCCGGCGGGATTCTCGAAGGTGCTGCCCTTCGCGAGGATCAGGTCGCGCGCAAACTGGTCATAGGGACGGTTCTTGGCGAACTGCTCCTGAATCCAGGTGCGGAAGACCCACACGCCCTTCTTGCCCAGGTTTTCCGAATTGCACTGGAGCAGGTCGGCGAACTTGTTGGCCCAGTATTCCGCGTAGGCCGGCGAACCGATCAGCTCGTCAATCAGCGCGTCCCGTTTCGTCTTGGTCGCGGTGGAGTCGGCAAGGAAGGCGCGGACCTTTTCCGAAGTTGGCGGCTGGCCGGTCAGGTCGAGATACACGCGACGGACGAACTCCGCGTCGGTGCAGAGGCCGCTCGGGTTGATCTTCATCCGCTGGAGCTTCGCGTTGACATGCTTGTCCACGAAGTTGTTCTCCGGCATCGCGGCGAACTGGTAGCCGGTGCGGTCGCCCATCACGACGACCTCGCGCGCGGCGTAGATGCCCTCGTAGCGGACGAGCACCGCCATCTCGCCGCGGCGCAGCGCGGTGAGGGAGCTGCCCTTCACGAGCGCGACCTCCTCGTTGTTGCTGGAGAGAATCGCCTCGCGGGTCACGTCGCGGGTCGAGCCATCCGGATAACTGGCGAGCACAAGAAACTGCTGCTGCCGGCCGGGCAGATCAATCTCCACGCTCGCGGGCAGGATCGTGATGTTTGTGGCGCGGGCCTTGGCCACGTCCTCAAACCGCGCGCCTTCGGCGATCCACTGCCGGAGCAGCGTGTGATAGCGGGAGCCGGGCTTGATCGCCTGGCGGCCCTCGTGCGGCACCTCGCCGAGCGGCTTCTGGAGCATCAGCGAGTCGTCCACGTTCACCCGGTTGAAGCGCCGTCCGCTCAGGTCGTTGATGAGCGCCTGGTAATCGTATTCCGGATCGTAGCCGCGGAGGGAGAGCTTGAACCCGTTCTTGCCCTTGGCCGAGCCGTGGCAGGTGCCCTGGTTGCAACCGGTACGGGCGAGGATCGGCTGGATTTCCCGGACGAAACCGACCGGCTGATCCGAGACACCGGCCACCTTCACCGGCAGTTTCGCGGAACGGCCCGCCGCGCTGACGCTGACCGTCGAGGCACCAACGGCCTTCGCCGCAACGTAGCCTTCGGCATCCACCGTCACGCCGGCGGTGTCAGGCGTCAGATGGGCCTCGGCGGTCAGGTCGATGACGCCACCGTCGGTCCGTTCGCCCAGCACGAGCACCTTCCGCGCATCGCGCAGGTCGTCCAGCGCGAGCATGGCGGGTTCGAGGCGGAGCGCCTTGATCGCCGGCAGCGGCGGCTTGGGAGGAATGACCTTGTCGGACGCCTTGTCCGCAGCCACCAGGGGAAGCGAGAGCGCAACAAGCAGGGCTAGGCCGGCGGGGCGAAATGGGCGGGCGATTCGCATGACGTTACGGGTATTCAATTGGAGGCTAAGCAGCCGACTGCCATGCCTCAAGTCCCATTCACGATTTGTTGGGGGATCGCCCAGGCCAGCCACCACGAACGAATACGCCCCAGCTCCCGCTCCCGCGTATGCCCTGCTCGACAATCATCAACACCCAGCCTAGAAAACCATGTGAACAATAAAACCGAATTTCTGCGGGTCACGCCAAACCTATGTCGCCAGAACAGCTACTAGACAACGTCGTCGACCGGGACTCATTCATCGCGTTCGTCACGGCGTTGGCTGAGGAACGTGAGGCTGCGGAGCAGTTGGAGCGAGGTGAGCCAGGGCGTTACCAGCTGGGTGGCGCACACAATTGGCAGAACGGTAGCATTTCCGCTTTCCTCTATGCTTCGCTTGCCTACTTTGATGCCAAGCCCTTCCACACGCCTGAGAGCATCCCGAGTTGGAGGATGATCGCGGAGATCCTTTATTATGGGAAAATTTACGAGTAGTGGTTGGCCTAACCCTATGCTGCGGCGAACCCGGTGAGGCGTCGCGGTTGCAATTGGTCCGCTTGGGGTCCGGTCGCTGCGCCTGGATCTTTGGGCCACACTACGCGCCATGAATCTGCCAACTTTCAAATATCATCCTGACCCGATTGCGACCGGAAGCATCAAGCCTTCGGATGACAAGTGTGAGTGCTGCGGTCAGCAGCGTGGCTACATCTACACAGGCCCGGTTTATTGCGTCGAGGAGCTGTCGGAGTGCATTTGCCCGTGGTGCATCGCAGACGGTTCGGCGCACACCAAGTTCGACGCTGAGTTCACGGACTCGGCACTCATCGGCAGTTACCATCAGCCTCAGCAGGTTTCGCCAGCGGTGGTCGAGGAGGTGGCTTTTCGGACCCCGGGCTTCTCCGGCTGGCAGCAGGAACGTTGGCTTACGTGCTGTCGCGACGCTACCGCGTTCGTCGGGCGCGCGGGACACGCCGAACTCAAGTCACGCTTTCCGGAAGCGGCCGAGTTCATTCGCAACTACTGCAAGATGGGCGAACGTTGGCCGCAATTCTACCAGGCATTGAGCAGCGAGGGCAGTCCGACTGCCTACGTCTTTCGTTGCCTGCACTGTGGCACTCACGTTGGTTACACGGATTGCGATTGATCGCATGGTCTAACCCTGTGCCGAGGTGCCTAATGGCGGCGTCAAAAGCTGATCCCTCCTGCCTTCGATTACAGCGGGTTGAGTTCTAGGTCGGACCGGTCAGGATAGAATGGCCTCTGTTGGGCGACGATTTTTCCATTCGCCTTCCCGCCTTTGAACGTCAGCCTTCCGTCCGCAGCATCTCCGCCATGAAACAGCGCACCTGGAAAATCGCCGGCATCAATTTCGACCACTTTCACATGGGCGACCTGCTCCGCTACGCGCACGAGCATCCCCACGTCGAGATTGTCGGCATCAGCGACGAGCAGCCGGCGCGCATGGAGGAGGCCATCCGCAAGGGCTTGGTCACGCGCGAGCAGGCGTTCACCGACTACCGCGAGTGCCTGGAAAAGACCAAGCCCGACGTGGTAATCCTCTGCCCCGCCGCCTCGAAACACGGCGAATGGGTGAAGAAGGTCGCTCCCTACGGCCCGCATCTCCTCGTCGAGAAGCCCTTCGCCGCGTCGCTCAAGGAAGCCGACGCCATGGTCAAGGCGATGGGCAGGGACCAGACCCTGATGATCAACTGGCCGCTCCAGTGGGTTGGTTCGCACCGGAAGTCCCACGAACTGGTGTCCAAGGGCGTCATCGGGGAGGTGCTCAATGTCTGGCACATCGGCGGCAACCGCGGGCCGCTCTTCCACGGTGCGGACAAGGACGAGAAGACCCGCGAACAGGTCGCGAAAGAGAAGCCGAACTCGTGGTTTTACAAAAAGGCGCAGGGCGGCGGCTCGCTTCTGGATTACCTCGGCTACGGCACCACGCTCGGCACCTGGTATCAGGGCGGACGCCGCCCGATCGAGGTCACCGCCATCGTGGACGAACCCGCCGGCCTCGAGGTGGATGAGCATAGCATCGTCGTCGCCCGCTACGCCCACGGCCTGTCGAAGTTCGAGACCCGCTGGGGCACGTTCACCGACCCGTGGGTGATCCAGCCGCAGCCCAAATGCGGCTTCGTGATCCTCGGCACCGAAGGCACGGTAAGCGGTTACGACTACGATGACTACGTCACGGTCCAGACCCGCAAAAAGCCCGTGCCGCACCCGCTTCCCGCGCCGGCAACGAAGGCGCCGAACCAGAACCCGGTGCAATACCTCCTGCACTGCCTGAGCAAGGGCGTACCTCTGGAAGGCCCCGTGAGCCTGCACATCAGCCGCATCGGCCAGGAAATCGTCGATGCCGCCGTGAAGAGTGCGAAGCTGAAGCGCCCGGTGAAGCTAAGCTAGCGGTGGCTGGGCTGGTAGCAGTGGGGCCGGGCACCTAGCGCCTCTCGCGCATGACTATTCGTAAGCGAGCCGGGAGAAGACTGCGGTCCGGGCGGGCGCAAGCGGGAGTTCCAGCCGGATCCGGACGGAAACCATATCCTCAACGGCACTGGGCTGCTCGGAGACTTCCGTGACCGGAAAGCGCGAGGTCCCGGCCAGGCGCCAGGAGCCGGGTTCAAGGTCGTCCGCAAAAAGCAGACTGTAATTCAGTCCGGTCGACGCGGGGTCATTTCGGCGAAGGTAGGTGATCTCGAGCCGGGCCGAGTCGCCCACACCGGTCACCTGTTCCTGGACCTGTAGCGCGTTCAATTCTGCCGGAGTCTCGACGTGGCCGGGGTTTCCGCCGGTGGCAAACTCCACCCAGTTGCTCCGACCATCATGGTCCGCATCATCATCGGGACCGCTCACTTCGGCGGGAATGCCGGCAAAGTCGCTGAGCCAGGCATCAAAGGGTGTCAGCTGGACGGTCACGTAAAGCTCGGGCAAACAGAGGAACGAAGGATCATCCACCGCGAAATTCAGCCCCTGGACGGCCAGCAGGTTCTCGCCCTTCCGCAGCAGGCTTCGCTGTGCGGTCAGGTCAAACACCGAAACGGCGAGGGCCTGCGCCGCCGTGCGTTGGCCGGTGGCCCCGGCATTGTAAGCCAGATCGCCCTCGGGCGCATTGGCGCGGGCGACCGGCACGCCGTTGAGGTACGCCACAAAGCCGTCCTCAAACTTCATTCGCAATTCAAGGTTTTTCACCTGCCCCGGCAAAAACGCAAAGTTGAACGGAATCCGAAGCAGCGCGGTTCGATTCAGGTTCTGCATGGCGGAGGTCACGCTGGTGCCGATGAGCGGATCATAGAAACCTTCGATCCGGGTCTCATAACCGAGCGCAGTCGGCCCGGAGGCCCAGGCGGTGGCATCAAACGAATTCGTGTACCATGGGCCTTTCGGGCTCATGGTCTCCGGTGCCGATGTCGGCACACGCCAGCGCATTTGCGCCGGTTGCGCGACGATTGCACGGGGAGCCTGCCGCACGAGCACGGTGACCGTATCCCGGCTGACGAGGCCGTTTTCGGTGTAACTCGCCTCGATGAGATAATTCCCGGGCAGGGCAAATGTGGCGGTGGCCATGTCCCGGGCCGTGCTGGAAAAGACGACTTTTCCGGGCCCCTGCCGCTTTGACCACGTGAGCGTGCCTGTGGCGGACGCAGCGGCCGCCGACAGGGTCAGGGGCATTTCCACGTCGATGGTCCGGCCCCCGCCAAGGTCGATCGGCACCGACGAGGCGGGAATGGAGGGGATGACATCGGTTGCTCCAATGAGGCCGACCCCGTTGTCCACCAGGCAGAAGAAGATGTGCCCGTTGGGCGTGACCTGCAGCGAGCGGGTGAGAATTTGGCCGTTGTTCGCCGCCTCGATATCAAAGGTCGCCGATGTGCTTCCCGTGAGCTTGTTAAATCTCCGAATCCGTGGGGGGTAGTAATTACCCGATGCGCCATAGACAAAATCACCTCCCGGAATGAAGGCGACCGCCACACCATAGGGCGAATCGTAGGGCCAGAAGCGGGTCACATCAGTCGACATGGTGATGGCATCGATCCCATAAACGCCCCCGGCAGTGGTGTAAAGGATGCCGTCGGCCTCATCGACTTCGAAATCCTGGTCGTTCTCCTTGTTCAGGCCGTAGTTAGCCGAGTGGAGCGGAACTCCCCCTGGAACAACTGTCAGTTCAGTGATCGTGGAGGAGCCTCCGGTCGCCCCCATTTCCATGATGTACAGCTTGGTCCCGTCCGCGTTGCCTTTCAGCAATGGGGAAGAATATCCGGCTCCTGATGACTTTGTGTGGGTGAGTTGGAGGGACTTCGACCGCCCGGCGGCGCGAGCTGGGGCTCGCAGCCCGCCGCCGGGCTCGTTTATCCGGCGGGCTGGGCGATGGTGACGGCCGCCTCGGCCGGTGCTATCC
>CAIVQH010000037.1 GCA_903907995.1 uncultured Verrucomicrobiota bacterium
CCTTGCCCGCCTCAGAATAGACCAATTCCAGCGCCACCTTCTCCGTAAGCCGGACAAGGGCGGTGATCGGATCGGCGGCAAAGTCAGTCATAGAAGCGTAACCGGCGCTCCGTATATCGGCAGACTGCCAGCACGCTTAAGGACTATCCTTACTCCGGGATCACCTAACGGAGATCGCTTTGCCGGAATCAGAACCCATCAATTCCGAAATCAAGCTGACCGCTTCGTTGATGCTGTATGGTTTTCGTAGGATACGGGCCTTAAAAACCTGCTCAACCCGTTGCCGTTTGGCATCTTCCAGATAACCTGTCACGAGCACACAGTGCAAATCAGGGCGAACTGTCCTGGCTCGATGAATCAAATCGATACCGTTAACGCGCGGCATGTGATAATCCGTCAGAAGCACGTCAATGGTCTGCTCGGTATCCTGCAACAGTTTCATCAGGGCTTCCTCGCCATTACTGGCGAGCACCACCTCGAAACCGGACGCTTCCAGCACCCGTTCATTGAACTGGCGGATGAGTTCCTCGTCATCGACCACCAGCAGGCGTCCCGACCCTTGGGGACGCTCCTGGGTGGTCATGGTTTCCGGTGCCGTCAACTCGGACGACTCGATGGGAAGGTAGATGTGAAACGTGGTGCCTTCACCGACGGTGCTGGTCATCTCAATAAATCCGCCGGCCTGGGTCACGACACAGTGCACGATGGAAAGTCCGAGGCCGGTCCCCTTGCCGGCCCCCTTGGTGGTAAAGAACGCGTCGAAAATACGCCGCTGCATCTCGGGCGGAATGCCGACACCGGTATCCTCCACGCTGCAACGCAGGAACGGCGTGCCCACCGGCCGACCGATTCGCAGGGATTGCTCCGGGGTGAGCTGGACCGGCGCGTTGGTGATCGTGAGGTGACCGCCTCCCGGCATGGCATCCTGTGCATTGACACAGAGGTTCAGCAGCAGCTGGTGGGCGCGGGTGGCGTCCATCCGCACGGTCAGCGGCTGATCGGCGAGCTGGAGCCGGACCTCGGTCTCGCGGTGCAGGGTGCGCCGGGTAAGCTGCGTGGCCTCCTGCACCAGCTCGTTGAAATCGAACACGGTGATACTCTCGCTGCTGGCATGGCTGAAGGACAGCAGCTGGCGCGTGATGTCGGCCGCCCGGCGTGCCGCCTGCTCAATTTGCTGCAAGTGCGGGAGCAGGTCCCGGGGCATCTGCGGTTCGAGCCGGAGCAGGTCCACGTTGCCCCGCACCGCCTGGATCAGGTTGTTGAAATCATGCGCCACCCCTGCCGCCAGGGTGCCGATGGTCTCCATCTTCTGCGCCTGAAACAGCTGGTTCTGCAGCTCCCGATAGGAAGTCTGATCGGTGACCGCGTAAACCAGGCCGACGATTTCCTCGTGCTTGACCCACGGCGAAATGCGGATGGCCCAGTGGCGGTGATCCGGCGAGGACGCCTGAAATTCCCGGGAATGGCCGGTCGCCAGCACGCTGGCGAGAATTTCACGCAGCTCGCCACGCCGGGATGGGTCGGCCACGTAGTCCAGAAAGGACCGCCCCGCCTCCGGGGCCTGATCGAGCTTCAGCCCGCCATGCTCCGGGGGCATCTTCTGCCAGCCGCTGTTGATGCTCGTGAGGCATAGATCCCGGTCCATCGTATAGATGACCGCATCGAGCGAGTTGATGATGCTGCGGGCGAAATCGCATCCCGCCCCGTCATCATCCACCGGCCCGGGCCGGCTGAACGCCCCATGTTTTCCCTCCCCCGCTGGTTCCCAGCCCGGAATGGTCTTGGGCAAAAGGCCGGTCGTCTCGGAAAAGAGCGGCAACACTCCGCCCTCAGCCGTAAGCCGGAAACCTGGCGCCGGATCTTCGAGGTCGATCGTAAGCAGGGGGGAATAGGCGGCACTGGCCAGTGCATCGGGGTGGGGGTTCATGGTTGGTTGGGCAAGGCATCCAGCCATCTGAATCTGAATTTCGGGGCGACCGCAATATCGCCCCGGATTCGTCAGGATTGGCAGAACGAGGGAGGAGGTGAGTAGTCCCACAGGCGACCGTTCCCCGGATCTGGGCCATGCTTCGCGACAGATCCAAAGCAGTCCCGGTCAGCAGATATGCCAAAGGCATTGGTCCGACGGGCTGCAATGGCTGTTTTGAGGGCAAGGCTCGGGGTCCGGCAACCATATGGGATCAAACTGCGTCACTAGGGAATCGGACTAACAAGGACACAACAATCACTACTTATGATTAAGGAATGCATTACGAAATCGTGAAATCATTCAGATTCCTTCGATTTTTCAGCAATGGCGCCCCGATTGACCATGAGAGGCACCTTCTGGTAATTAAATCTACTATCTCGACTTTTTTGTTAATATCGTTTTGGCGGCAGTTACACTCCGGCTGGTAGCATGGCCTTTCCATGCCACCATATGAGCCGTTTGCCTGCTGCGGTCGGTGGAAATTTCGTCAGAACGTCCACTTGAGTCTGACGTTACCCTGCCGTAACAACGCCTCGTGCGTTCCCCCTGGTCCCTGCTGCCGAAGTCCGGCTGGAAGCGTTGGCTGGCCATTTTCTTCGTGGTCTTCGGCAGCCTTTTCCTGCTGCTGGTCACGCTGATTGTGGCCGCAATCCTGGCCTGGCGTTCCCCCAATTTTCAGGCCTGGGTTTTCAGCAAGATGATCGAACGCCAGGGTGCCACCTTTCCGGAAACCGGCCTCAATGCTCCGCCACCGGTGCCGTCCTACAATGGTTTCGAGCCGGATGCACACCCGGTTACCTCGGCGGCCGAACTGTACCGCACCACCAATCTCTGGAACATCCATCTGCGCTTCACCGAGCAGCAATGGAAGGCGCTGGGCCCGAACCATGTCCCGCCGCTGTCCGGCTTCATGCAGGAGGACGGCCGGCCGCTGCTGCGCAACCCCAAGGCGCCCCGGGCCGGTCTCGCGGGCGTGCTCGGGTTGGATTACCCATGGTCCAGGGGCGACGTGGAATTCGGCGGTGTGACCTTCACGAACGTTGGCATCCGCTACAAGGGCAACGGCACGTTTTTGAACTCGATGGGCACCTACAAGCGGCCTTTCAAGCTGGACCTGAACCACGAGGTGAAAGGCCAGAGGCTGGGCGGCGTCTCCACCATCAACCTCGGCAACCTGGCGGCGGATTTCTCCTGCCTCGGCGACACGCTGGGTTACGAATTCTTCCGCGAGGCGGGCATCCCGGCATCCCACACGGCCTTCGCCCGCCTGTTCCTCACCATCACGGGCAAGACGGATCACCGGCTCGTCGGCCTCTATGTGATGGCCGAAAATCCGGACGACACCTGGGCCAAGGCACAGTTTGGCACCAAGGGAGTCGGGCTGTTCAAGCCCGTGACCTACGAACTCTTTGCCGACCTCGGCACCAATTGGTCCGCCTACAAGGAGGTGTATGATCCCAAGACCAAGCTCAGCCACGAGCAGGAAGAACGGCTGATGGCCCTCACCCGGTTTGTGACGCATGCCTCGGATGACGAGTTTGCGGCCAAACTGGGCGACTACTTCGATTTCGACGAGGTGGCGCGTTATTTTGCCTGCGAGGTGCTGCTCTCCAACTACGACGGCATCCTTTCCAACGGCCAGAACTTCCTGGTTTACCTCGATCCGCGCAGCAACCACTTCGGCTTTATTCCGTGGGACCTCGATCATTCCTGGGGCGAATTTGGCTACCTCGGCACGGCCGACGAACGCGAGCACGCCAGCATCTGGCACCCATGGCTGGGGCAGAACCGCTTCTTGGAGCGCCTCTTCGCGGCGCCCACTTTCAAGGCGGGGTATCGTCAGGCGCTGGAACAGCTGCTGGCCACCCAGTTTGTCCCGGACCGCCTCAAACAGCGCGTGGACACCTTGGCCCCGCTGATCCGCCCGGCGGTGGCGGAATGGTCCACCAACCGGCTCAGCCGCTTTGATACGGCCGTCTCGTCGAAATACTACTCGGGCTCGCGCGATGGCAACCCGGAAGGCCCCAACCATCCCGTGTGGCAGCTCAAGCGCTTTTTCGAGAACCGAGCCGCCAACGTCCGCGAACAGCTCGACGGCAAAAGTGAAGGTGTGATCATTCGGCGGAAGAAATAGACCGCCCTACCACGGAGGCGAATCGGTTGATTCGACGCCGGGATAATCGACCGGACCTATTCAATCACGACGGTCGCCCGTCCTGCTTTGGAAAGGCTCAGCCGAGGAAGAGGGGCACCAGATGCCGGTCGTAGATGTTCTCGGTCACGTTCTTCGCGACGATGGCCTCATTTGCTTTCAGCAGGTCGAGATAAGCTGCGCCCTTTTTTGCGGCGAGCTTGAAGGAGACGTGCAGCAGCTGGCGGAGGCTGGGATTGAATTCCGGATGGCTCGGGATGTGCCGGAGCGCGTTGGCGAACTGCTCCCCGCGCCAACCTTTCACGGTTACGGCGGCGGGAAGCTTCGCGCGGTCAATGTCGATGACGGAGGCATAGGGCGCGCAAAGCTCATCCACGTGCTCCAAGGCGTAGGCGTAGATGTCCTGCGCCAACGCGAGACCCGCACCGCCGGCCTCGGCGAGGCCAATGAGCTCCTCCAGCCAGGTCGTGCCGGCGGTCTTGAGGTGCAGGCCGGCCCCCGTGCGGGCCAGCGCGCGGCGGATGATGGGATAGAGGGAGAACTTGTCGCTGCCGCTGTGGACGCTGAGCTTCAGGTTCGCGGGCAGACCGTAACGGTCCACCGCATGGGCAATGACCGCCAGGTCGTCATTGAACTCGCGCTCGAACTGCACGAGGTCGCCCACGTAATCCACGCCCTTGTTGAAGCGGCCGGTGAACTTGGGCGCGATCGTCTGGGCCCGGACGCCCTCGTCGGCGAGCAGCGCAAGGATGACGAGCAGTTCCGGCGGCGTCTGGGGCGCGTCCGTCTCGTCCATGGAGACCTCGGCGATGAAGTTCCCTTCCCCGCCCTTCCGCGTGGCGATGTGCCGGTAGATCTTCCCGGCATCCTGCACCGCCAGCAGGTACTTGCCCGCAATGCGCCGGATGTCGTCCGCCGTGGTCTGAAACGGCGTGGCAATGCCCGCGAGGGCGATGGTTCCGACCAGCTCCGGATGCCGCACCATGAAGGCCGCCAGCGCCTCGGGCGCGGCGGGTTTCCCGATGCTGTCCGCGACGTCGATGGTGAAGAAGTCCGAGCACGACAGGAAACGGTCCACCGTCTCCAGGCGGATATGATCGGCATCGACATGCCAGCCCCCCGTCCAACCGAGCGCCTTCACTGCCGCCTGCGCGGCGTCGAAGACGCTCTGCGGTTCCGAGCCGATAAAGGTGTGTTCGCGGTTCGACTTGTTCCAGACCGGCACCGCCGCGACGCCATGGGAGGCGAGCTTTTGGAAGGCCTGAAGCTGGGCGCGCGCCTGATGGGCAAACCGATCTCCGACGCCGATGGTGAAACGTTCCAACGTGAGCATGGGAACGAGGATGACCGCTCGCCGCCAAGGTCGCAATGACCTTGGCGGCGCGTCCGAAAGGACAAGCTGTGGAAGACGGGCGAGACGTGCTGTCCTTCGGAAGGGCCAAAGGCCTGCTCTCCTCTCACCGCTTAACCGGCAGGGACAATCCCCAGAGAAAAAAGGCGAAAGCCATCAGCCATCCGGTCGAGGCAACCCACTTTAGTTTGCGTAGGAAGAAGGGTGCGACCAGGAAGAGCACCGGCCAAGAGATCCACAACGCCGGCGCAGCAACCCATTCAAAGGCAGTTGACCAGGGGCTGAGGCGGGGAAGCAAATACACATCACAGACACCGCAGAGCCACGCGAAGGCCAATAGCGCTTCCATCACAATGAACAGAATGCGCCAGCGAGAATACTCGCCACTCCGTTTAATGACTTCGTTCATTGGAGCAAACCATACCTTGCCTCGCAGACCGTCCAACACACGTATACGCGGTGCCCAAGGAAAGCGAGTCAAAGACCCAGGCCGGGGTCTCCGTCCCTCTTTGTTCCTTGGTTCCTTTGCTGTTTAGCTACCCCCCTTCTCCGCGCTCAAATCTCACCGCTTCGCCACGGCCGCCATATTCTTCAGCAACTCCCGCACGCAGACGTCGGCGAAGGCGGGGTCATTGATGTTGCCGTCATATTCGAGGATCGGAATGCCCGGGCGCAGGTGGCGCTTCCATTCGTCGAAGAGCGCCGCATCGGCTTCGGGCCAGTAAAACGGCTGGCCGGGGGCACTGATGACGCTGATGCCCTTCAGCGGTAGGAGCACTGTCACCGGGCCGGTCGAGAGATTGCACTTCTCCGCCAGGATGCTGCCGAGCTGCGCGCATTCCTCGGGGGTGGTGCGCATGAGGGTCACCTGGGCGTTGTGGTGGTAGAAGCGGCGGCCCGCGTACTTGGCGGGCACACTGGCGGGTTCACCGAAGTTCACCATGTCGAGGCAGCCAGGCGTGAGAATGGCCGGCACGCCGTGGCGGGCGGCGGCTTCGCAGCGGGTCGGCCCGGCGTTCAGCACGCCGCCGACCAGCTCGTCGGCCCACTCGGTGGTGGTGATGTCGAGCACACCTGCCGGGATGCCGGCCTCGATGAGCGATTCCATGGTGCGCCCGCCGTTACCGGTGGCGGCGAAGATCATCACCTCGTAGCCGGCGGCTTCCAGCAGGCCGCGCGCGTGCGTGACACAGGGCGTGGTGTTGCCGAACTGCGACGCGACGATCACCGGCCGGTCGGCCGCGCCCGCCGGCACCTGTGCCTCGACCATGCCGCAGATAGCTCCGGCGGCCTGCGCGAGCAGTCTGCGCGACAGGCGGTTCAGGCCCGCGACATCCACGACGCTCGGCATCATCACGACGTCCTTCACGCCCACGTAAGGCGCGGTGTTGCCGCTGGCGAGGGTGGAGACCATCAGCTTGGGGAAACCGACCGGCAGCGCGCGCATCGCGGCGGTGCAGATGGCCGTGCCGCCGCCGCCGCCGAGCGAGATGACGCCGTCAATGCGCCCCTCGCGCTGGAGCCGGGCCAGCACGATAGGGGCACCCTTGGTCATGGCGGCCACGGCCTCGCCCCGGTCGCGCCGGGCGACGATGGCGGCCAGGTCCGCACCGGCCGCCGAAGCGATCTCGGTCCGCAGCACGTCGGGCTGGACGCGGGGCGCGTCAAGCGCGCCGACATCGACGAGCAGCGTGTGGTGGCCGCGCGCACGGATGAGTTCGGCAACGTAGCCGTGCTCTTCGCCTTTGGTGTCGAACGTGCCGAGAACTGCGATGGTGGCCATAGGAGTGCCGCTAGGTTAGGACGACCGGCGCGTCGCCGACAACCAACTCCCGCTGCGTCGGATGCAACGGGAAAAGCGGCGCGGCTGCGAGGGCTCCTTCATAATCGTAATCTTAATCCTCTTTGCAGCAGACAATGCGATTACGATTAGGATGAAGAGTAAGATTAAGAACCGGTCACACCCGCCCCATGTGGAACACTTCGGGCAGTTCCCCGGACACCGGACTGTTGTCCGGATTCGTCGGCATCAGCTTACGCATGTGCGCCCACCAGCGCCGGCAGACTTCGGTCTGCGCGACCGCGTTCCACTGCGCCTCGTCAGCAAACTCGACATAGGCGAAAAGCTGTCGCGTCTCCGGATGAAGGAAGATCGAGTAGGTTGCCACGCTGTGTGCGATCAGCACGGCTTCCAGCTCTGGCCAAATCGGCTGATGCCGCCGCACGTACTCGGCCTCCTGGCCAGGATGCACGGACATGACGAAAGCTTTACGGATCATGGGAGCGAAGCACCGGGCCTCGCTTCGGGTCAGCGTTGTAAACACTGACTGTTAGCGTGGCCCCCAGGCCGGCGATGCGTTCCAAACTGTCGGTTCGCAGGCTGAAGCGAGCCGCCATATGCTCCGTGGTCGCATCGAAACCGACATCAAACGTGCGACGACAAGCGTACTGCCAGCCTTGGCGGCCCGCCGGCGACAGCGCCTCAATGAGCTGGCAAAGCTTGTGAATCCGCTCGTCAGGCCCGTCCGTGTCAGCCGAGGCGCTGTTCAGTTCGAGGTTCAGCAGATACCCGTCGGCCACAGGGCCGCAATAAAGCGCGAACGCGTCCGGTTCCAATGCAGCCGCCAAGGAAGCCAGATCGGTCTTCGATTCGATCTCCAGATCGACGTTGAGAAAGTTTCCGACAGTCATCACTCGTGAGCGGGTCCCCGGTTCAGAAGTCGAACTGGTCGATGTTGTCCTTCGTGAACTTGAAGGGTTCGCCCAGCAGGATGTTGTCGCCGGCTATCTTGAAGTCGCCGAGCTTGCCGCTGTGGAAGCTGGTCGCCCCGGCCTTCAGCTCACCCTTGGCCAGAGCCACCGCCGATTGCACGGTCAGGTAGCCGAGGTCCACCGTCTTCCAGAGAATGACCGTGTCGGTCGCGCCGTCCTTCACGTAGCGGCGGTTCTCATTGGGCAGGCCGAGGCCGATGACCTTCACCTTCCCTGCCTTGCCGGCCTGCTTCACTGCCTCGGCCGCACCAGGCACGGCCGGCGAGCAGATGTTCATGAGCAGTTTCAGGTTGGGATAGGCGCTCAGCAGCGTGGTCGCCTCGGACTGCGCCTTGTCCTTGAGGTCGTCGCAGGGCCGCAACGCCACCATCTTCATGCCGGGATATTTCGCGACCCGGCGGGCCTCGATGAACTTCTGCCACTCGATCATGTTCTGCGCGGTGAGCGAGGCCGTGATGATCGCGAACTCGCCCTCGTTGCCGCACAGCCGCGCGGCCTCGTCCATAAGCGCGTTGCCGATGTCCTCAGGAGTCGCCTGGTTCACGAAGAAATCGCGCGCGTCGGGGTTCGCGTCGGAATCGTAGGTGACGACCTTGATGCCCTTGTCCCGCGCCTTCTTCAGCGCGGTGGAGATGCCGTCCTTATTTTCACAGGCAGCGGCGATGACATCCACGCCGAGGGTGATCCAGTTCTCGATGATCTCGTTCTGCTTCGCGGGATCGGGATTGACCGGGCCATCGAAGATCAGCTCGACGCCGAGGTCCTTGGCCGCCTGTTCCGCGCCCTGCTTGCAGGAGACGAAATAGGCGTTGCCCTTCGACTTCGGCATGAGGGCGACAGTGAGCCGCTTGCCAGCAGGCGCGCCTCCGGCGGGCGCGGCGGCGGAATCGGGGCCGGATTTGTTGCAGCCCGTGAGCATGACGAGCCCAAGGCCGAGTGTGAGGGCGAGAAAACGGAACATAGGCGTGTGCCCGTGTCTTTAGCGAAACCGGCAGAGGACGCGAAGCGCAAACCGCCGGAAGCCCGATTTCGGATTTCTGGCGAGGGATCAGACTCCGCTCGTCGCCGGTACGCTTGGGGTTGCGTTTCGACGGCCCCGGCGCGCGGCAATCCATCCCGGCAGCGCCCCGCCGGCGAGAGCCACGATCAACAGCACGCCCGTCAGCAGGCCAGAAAGCTCGGCGGCGTTGCTCATGGTGGCGGGCAGTCGCGACAGGCCGTTGCTCAGCACCGCGATGGCGGCCACACCCAGCAGGGTTCCATGCACCGAACCGACACCGCCAAAGATGCTGGTGCCGCCCAGCACCACGGCGGTGATCGCGGCCAGTTCGTAGCCGGTGCCCGCGTCGGCCTTCGCCGTGCCGAACCGCGCCGTGTAAGTAATCGCGGCGAGACCCGCCATCAGTCCCGCCAACACGTAGGCGAATGTCAGCCGGCGACCGACCGACAGCCCCGCGTAGCGGGCCCCTTCCGGCGAAAAACCGATCGCCCGCCAGGACCGGCCGAAGGTCGTCCGGTGAACCAGCAACCATACAGCTATTGCCAACACCACGAAGATCCATGCCTGCGTCGGCACCCCGGCAATCCGGCCGGTGCCGAGAAACAGGAACGTCTCAGGAAACCGGGTGAAAGCATCCGTGCCATGCGTGATGGCTTCGGCGAGTCCGCGAAAGAGCGAGTAGGTGCCAAGCGTCACGATGAGCGGCGGTAGGCGAAGCCCGGTGATAAGGGCCGCGTTGAATCCACCCGCCAGCGCGCCGAGGCCGAGGGTTGTCAGTGCGGCCACTTCCCACGGCAGCCCAGCATCACGCCACAGCTTGCCGAAGAGCACGGCGCACAGCCCGAGCAGCGAACCGACCGAGAGGTCGATGCCGCCCGTGAGAATGACCGGCATCATCACGAGCGCGAGCAGCCCGATCTCGACCGAGTGCCGGACGATGTTGGCCACATTGTCCACCGTGCCGAAGTTCCGGCCCGCCACCCTGAAGAACACGACTTCCAGCACCAGCACGAGCAGCAGGATGGCCTCATGGCGGAGGACAGCGGATTTTGGGAAGCGAAAGCTCATAAATGCGGATCAGTGCTGATTAGCGGTTCAACTTCCGTCGCCTCACCCCGTCCGCCACGATGGCGAGAAGGATGACCGCGCCCTGGATGGCCTTGTCCCAATACGGCTTGACATCGAGGTAAGTGAGCGCGGGCGTGATGCAGGCGAGCAGGAGGAACCCGGCCAGCACACCCCACACATTGCCGCGCCCGCCCGACACCGCCACGCCACCGACGACGACGGCGGCGATGGCTTCCAGCTCCAGCATCCGGCCGGTGCCGGGGTCCACCTGGGGCGACTGCACGAGGTTCATCACCGCCGCCAGCCCCGTCAGCGCACCGAGCAGCACGAACACGCCGAACGTCACCAACCGCGGCCGGATGCCCGCCAGTCGCGCCGCTTCGGCATCGGAGCCGACCGCGTACACGAACCGACCCACCGAGAGGAACCGCAGCGCATACGCCAGCGCCAGCAGCACCGCCAAGGCAAGTCCGCAAACGATCCCCTGACCCGCCGCCATCGGCAGGCCGAACCACTGCACGCCGTCAGGCAGGTTCACAAACACGCCCTGCTGCGTGAGCCGCAACCCTTCCCGCCACGTCACCATGGTCGCCAGCGTGACCACGATGGAGGGCAGCCCCACTCCGGCGACGAGCGCGCCATTCAGCGCCCCGCCCACGGCTCCCAGTGTCACCGAAGCGATCACCGCGACCGGCAACGGCAGCTTTGCCGCTGCCAGCAGACCCGCGCTCACGCTGCACACCGCGAACAGCGATCCCACCGAGATGTCGATCTGGCGACAGAGGATGACCAGCGCGATACCGCACGCGACGACGAGCTTGGGCGCGGCTGCCGTGAGCCGGGACAACAGAGGCTGCGGCTCGAAGAAATTCGGTGCGAAAATGGCCAGGCTCAGGAGTAGCAACAGCAACGCCCCCGTGACCGAAAGTTCGCGGAAGTGGCGCTTCATGATTCCCCCCTGTCCTGGCCCAGGGCGGCGGCCATCACGGCGTGCGCGTCACTGCCGCCCGGCATCATCGCGACGATCTCGCCGCCACGCATCACGGCGATGCGGTCACTCATCCCGAGTACTTCGGGAAGGTCGCTGGAAATCAGCAGCACGGCCATGCCCTCCTGCGCAAGGCGGCGGATGATCTTGTGAATCTCGCTTTTCGCGCCCACATCCACGCCCTGGGTTGGCTCGTCAAGGATGAGCACGCGGGGTCTCGTCGCGAGCCAGCGGGCCAGCGCGACCTTCTGCTGGTTGCCACCGGAGAGCGAACCGCCGAGCGCGTCCGGTCCGGCCGCCTTCACCGCCAGATCGTGCATGGCTTCGAGAGCGTGAGTCCTTTCTGCGCCAAAGCGCAGCCAGGTGCCCGGAAACAGACGTGGGTGTATTGCCATCGTCAGGTTGTGCGCGATGGGCATTTCCAGAATGACGCCGTGGCGGCGGCGGTCTTCCGGCACATAGGCGATCCCTTGGGTGACGGCTTCCTGCGGCGACCGGATCGAAACGGGGTGGCCATTGAGCTGGATCTCACCTGAGTCGGCCGGCGTCAGCCCGAAGAGGACTCGCGCGAGTTCAGTGCGTCCCGCCCCCACGAGTCCGGCGAGGCCGACGATCTCGCCGGCCCGGAGGTCGAGGGTGATCTTTTTTACCCCGCTGGCGGTGCAGCCGAGCTCCCGCAACGATAAGACGACTTCGCCAGGTTCGCTTTCGGCGGCCGGGTAAATGGACGAAACTTCGCGGCCGACCATCAATCGGATAAGTTCAGACTCGGTGATCGGCGGTGGTGACGAGTCGGAGAGGCCGGCTGGTTCCAGCACGCGTTCTCCCTGACCCCGGCCCTCTCCCGCTGGGAGAGGGAGAATGGTCGTCAGCGGGTCGGCGAAAGTGGCGTGTTTGGTTAGTCCTGTGGCGGGCTGACTTACCTCCTCTCCTTGGGGGAGAGGGCCGGGGTGAGGGCGGGCGGAGCGTTCATTTGGCACGCGCCTTACAACCGAGGAAGGACGCGCTACGACGTCGCGCGTGCCCACACTCTCCCCGTCGCGCAGAACCGTCACGCGGTCGGCGAGCGCGAAGATTTCGTCGAGGCGGTGGGAGATGTAGATGACACCAACGCCATCGGCCCGCAGGTCGCGCACGACGGCAAAGAGGCGGTGCTGCTCTGTCTGCGTCAGCGAGGCGGTCGGCTCGTCCATGATCACGATGCGGGCACCGGCACCGAGCGCGCAGGCGATCTCGACCAACTGCTGCTCGGGCATGGACAGGGAGCCGGCTTCGGCGTCTGGTGAGATGTCCGCGCCGAGGCGTTGCAGGAGTTGTGCGGCGCGTTCGCGGCGGGCGGCCCAGTTGATCCGGCGCAGCAGCGAGATGGGTTCAAGCCGCAGGCCGATGTTTTCCGAAACTTTAAGGTCGGGAAACAACGCGGGCTGCTGGTAGATGCATGCGATACCGAGCCGGTGCGCGGCCTGCGGCGTGAGCTGCGTGACCCGCTGGCCGCCGATCTCCAGAGTGCCGCCATCGGGCTGGTGCGCACCGGCGATGACCTTGATGAGTGTGGATTTGCCGGCCCCGTTTTCCCCCAGCAACGCATGCACCTCGCCCGCCCGCAGGTCAAACGACACGCCCTTGAGCGCACGCACCGCGCCGAAGGATTTGGTGACGGAGGTGAGCTTGAGGAGCGGGCTCATGGGGCATGCTTCCTTGCGCTCAAATGGAAGGCTGTATAGGGGGCCGTCACTAAGGATCAAGCCGCTAGACGCGCTGGCTCAGCACGTTCTGCTCATGCGCCCGGACTTCGCCCAGCCACGCTTCACCCACTGGCACTCCCTTGCTCTCGCAGTAGAAGTCCCAGATGGCGCCGAAGGGGAGCGAGCGGCTCTCCTCCTGCAACGCGAGCCGGGCCGTGGGGTCATCGGCCAGTTCGGCGGCATGGATGTCGGGCGGTTCGAGCAGCGCCACCAACAGGGCGCGCATCAGGTTCCGCGAGCCGATGACCCACGCCGCGAGGCGGTTGATGCTCGCGTCGAAATAATCGAGCCCAAGATGGACGCGCTCGGACTGTCCGGTGGCGATGACCTCGCGGGCGATGGCCAGCAGATCGTCGTTGAAGGTCACGACGTGGTCACTGTCCCAGCGGACGCCGCGGCTGACGTGCAGCAGGAGTTCCGGGAGGTACAGCAGCAGGCTGGAAATCTTGTCGGCCACGCTTTCGGTGGGATGGAAATGCCCCGCATCGAGGCACAGCAGCTTGCTGCGGGTGACCGCGTACCCGAGCAGGAAATCATACGAACCGACGGTGCAGCTCTCTGCGCCGATCCCGAACAGCTTGGGCTCCACGGCGTCAAGCTGGTGCTCAGGCGGCAGCGACTTCTTGAACACGGCATCGAGCGATTCGACCAGCCGCTCACGGGGCGCGGAGCGGTCGGCCGGCGTGTCCTTGAAGCCATCGGGGATCCATACATTGGTCACGCACGGCGTGCCCAGCGCCTTGCCCATCGCAGCGCCGATCTCGCGCGAGCGGCGGCAATGCTCGATCCAGAAGGAGCGGATGCCCCGCTCGCAGTGTGACAGCGTGAACCCGTCGGCGGCCTTCGGGTGGGCAAAGCAGGTGGGATTGAAATCGAGACCCAGCCCGCGCGCAGCGGCCCAGTCGATCCAGCCCTGGAAATGCGTAACCTCGATGGCATCGCGGTCCACGGGCCGGCCGCCAAATTCGCCGTACATCGCGTGCAGGCTGACACGGTGCTGGCCAGGGATGAGGGATAGCGCCTTTTCGAGGTCCGCCCGCAGCTCCTTCGGCGTTCGGGCCTTGCCGGCTTGGTTGCCAGTGACCGCCAGCCCGCCACCGAGCGGGTTGCCCGTCGCTTCGAAGCCGCCCACATCATCCCCCTGCCAGCACTGGAGGGAGATGGGCATCCGGCCGAGCAGCTTCAGCGCGGTGTCCACATCCACGCCCAGCGCGGTGTAGCGTTCGTGGGCCAGGGCGTAGGCCCGGGCGATGGCGGAAGACTGGGACGGCTTCATGGCGCGGCCGAAGGGTGTGGCAACCATGGAGATTTTCACAAGCGGACAAGGAAGTGGCGAGTGACGAGTTTCGAGTTTCGAATTCCTAGGGAGCAGCAGTCAGTAATCAGTGATCCGTTTGCCACGGAGGGAACACCGGACGGATTGTCGTTTTGCCCCGACCGCTCAACGAGTGAAGCTGCGCTTGCCCCGGCTTCGTCCCTCTCATTACGCTACGCAACTCTATTTAATTACGTCTATGGCCAAGCCCACCACTTATCGTTTCTGTGTCGGACCCTGGAATTTCAGCGAAGGCGGCGACCCCTACGGTCCGACCACCCGCCCCGCGAAGTCGTTTGACTGGAAGCTGGCCGCGCTGAAGGAGCTGGGCTTCGAGGCGATGATGTTCCACGACGACGACGCCGTGCCCGACATCGACACGAAGTCCGCCGCGCAGGTCCTGAAAGAGGCCAAGGAGCTGAAGAAGCGTCTCGATGGCGAGGGCATCGTGGCAGAGATGGTCGCCCCGCGCCTGTGGTTCGCCCCGCAGACGATCGATGGCGCGTACACCTCGAACGACAAAAAGCAACGCCGCTACGCCATCGATCGCTCGAAGCAGACGATCGACATCGCCAACGTCCTCGGCACCGACCTGATCGTGCTCTGGCTGGCGCGCGAGGGCACCTACCTGCGCGAGTCGAAGTCCTGCGCCCGCTCGACCGAGCTGCTCGTCGAGGCGCTGGACGCCATGCTGGCCCACGACAAGAAGGCCCGCCTGTGCATCGAGCCCAAGCCGAACGAGCCGATGGACCACGCGTACATCCCGACGATTGGCCACGCCCTGGCCATCGCCCAGCTCACGCGCGATCCGAAGCGCGTCGGCGCGCTCATCGAGTCCGCGCACTCAATCCTTGCAGGGCTGGACCCGGCGGATGAGATCGATTTTGCCATGACCTTCGGCAAGCTGTGGTCGCTCCACCTGAACGACCAAAACGGGCTGAAATTTGACCAGGACAAACCCTTCGGCTCCGCGAACCTGCGGGTGGCCTTCAACCAGGTCCGCGCGCTCGAGCGCAACGGTTACGGCCGCAAGGGCGAGTATGTCGCCTTCGATGTGCATCCGTTCCGTACCACGCGCGAAGAGCACTTCCTCAAGCACCTCGACAACTCGCGGAAGACCTTCCTCCGGCTCGTCGAAAAGGCGCGCACCTACCCGGCCAAGGAAGCCGACGCCCTGATCGCCGACCGCAACTACCAGGATCTCGACCAGCTCGTGCTGGAGCACCTGATGGGAAAATAAGCACCAAGGCTCAAGCTACAAGCATCAGAGAAGCAGCAAGCAGCAAGCTTCAATCGCGTCTCCGCCTTTGAAGTTTGAAGTTTGGTGTTTCATTGGAAGTTGGCGGTTGGGTTTTGGAGCTTTTGTACAAGTCATGGGGTTCTCGTTTGCCACGCGGGCACACGGCTCGCATCCTCCCTCGCAGCATGGCCGCGCCGCCTCCCGTACCCATCGTCGTCGTTCGTGACCTCTCGAAGATCTACCGCCAGGGCGACATCAATGTCACCGCCCTGAACTCGGTCTCGCTCGACATTGCGCCCGGCGAGTTCGTGGTGCTGATGGGGCCGTCCGGCTCCGGCAAGTCCACACTGCTGCACATTATCGCGGGCATTGACCAACCGACGAGCGGTTCGGCGAAGGTGCAGGGCATCGACATCGCGCGGCTCAACCAGTCGCAGCTCGCCGACTGGCGGAACCAGAACGTCGGGTTCGTCTTCCAGAGCTTCAACCTCATCCCGGTGCTGACCGCCGCCGAGAATGTCGAACTGCCCCTGCTCCTGACCAACCTCAGCCGGAAGGAGCGCCGCCAGCAGACGCTGACCGCGCTGGAACTCGTCGGACTGGCGGACCGTGGGCATCACCGGCCCGACCAGCTGTCCGGTGGCCAGCAGCAGCGAGCCGCCATCGCGCGGGCGCTCGTGACTGATCCCGCCCTGATCGTCGCCGACGAACCGACCGGCAACCTCGACGCCAAGTCCGCCGGGGATGTGCTCGAAATCTTGCAATCCCTCACGCGGACGGCCGGCAAGACCGTCGTGATGGTCACGCACGATCCCAAATCGGCCAGCTACGGCAGCCGTGAATTGCACTTGGAAAAGGGCGAACTGGCTCCGGGGCCCGGGCCGAAATGAAGCGCTTCCTCCAGTTCTGCCGCCATGGGCTGTGGCTGCTGTTCCGCCCGTTATGGTGGCTGTTGGTCTGGGTTTGGCGCGCAGTGCTGTTCCTCCTTTGGCTGGTCAATCCGCTCACCTGGATTGAGTGGGTCACGCGAACATGGGTGCGCAAGTTCGGGATTGGCCACTTCTCCTTCGTGATCGTCAACGCGGTCCGGAACCAGCGCCGGGCCACGCTGACCATGCTGAGCGTGGCCATTTCCTCCGGCCTGCTGGTCTCGCTTCTGACCATGCAGCGCGAGCTGACCGTTCCGCCCGAGTCGGAAGCCGCCTCGCTCCGCGTCATTGCCCGCAACAAGGTGTCTATCACCCAGCCGCTGCCGGCAAAGCAGCTGCCCGTCATCGAGAAAATCCCCGGCGTCGTCGCGGTGTCGCCTTTCACCTTTTTTGGTGGGAATTTCCGCGAGGAGACGGTCACCAGCTTTGCCCAGTTCGCGGTGGACCCGGTGCGTTTCAAGGGGATCATCGTTGAAGGACGGATTGCGGAAGGAGCCTACGAGGATTTTGTCAAAGATCGCACCTCGTGTTTCGTCGGGGCGGACACGATGAAGCGTTACGGGTTGAAAATCGGTGACCGGATGCGCTTTACGGGCACTTTCTATCCGGTGGACCTCGACCTGAAGATCGTCGCCGTGTTTCAGGGCACGGTGGATGATCGCGGCGTGTTCTTTCACCACAAGCTGCTCGACGAGCTGACGGGTGACCCGGGCACAGTGGGCACATGGTATCTGCGAGTGGCCTCGGCAGAGGTCGCCAACGATGTCATCGCCCGGGTGAACCGCGCATTTGAGAACACCTCCGCCGAGGTCCGTACGGAGACGGAGCGCGCCTTCCAGATGAGTTTCATGAGCATGCTGGGCAATGTGAAACTGATCATCGGACTCATCAGCAGCATGGTCGTGATCACCTTGCTGCTGATGACCGTCAGTACCATGAGCATGGCCATCCGTGAACGGTTCCGGGAACTTGCGGTGCTCAAGGCGCTTGGTTTCCGACGCACCGAGCTGTTCGCCTTCATTCTCGCCGAAAGCTTCGGATTGGCGGCGCTCGGCGCGCTGGTGGGAATCGGGGGCGCCTGGACCTTCTGGACCTTCATCGACCTGCAGAAAATGACCAACGGCTTCCTGATCTACTTCGAGGTGACGCCCCGGATCATGGCCACGGGGGCGATCGTCGCGGCGCTGCTGGGAATTGTCTCGGCGATCGCACCGTCGCTCGCCGTGGCCCGGACGAGCGTGGTCGATGGGCTGAAAACCTTGGATTGAACCGGAAACCGCTATGAAAAAATTCCACCCCCTGATGCTGATTTCGATCGTCCTGGCCTCGGGTTGCGCGACTGTTGCGCCGACCCAGTCGGCGCGCGTCGAATACACCGCCCAGAATCCCGAACGCACCCAGATCTGGTTCTTTGTGGAAACCGGCTCGCTGGAACAGCCGGCCGTCACCCTCGGGGACAACGCCGGCTTCCCGAGCGTCCTGGAGATTTACGCGCGGCCGCAGCGCTACGACGGTATGGACGGCGTGCGGGTGAACCTGCGCTTCGCCGGCCCGGCGAGGGGCAAAGGCATCGCCGTCAACATCGTCCAGCCCGGCCTGCGGCGCCCCGTGCGCCTGTTCGCCCTGCCGACCGAGATTGTTCCCGAGTGACCGATGGCCCTCCCGCTCAAATACAACCTCCGCAACGTGCTCATCCGCTGGCGCACGACGGTCTTCACCATCCTCGGCATCGCCGCCGTGGTGGCTGTGTTCCTGGTCTTGCGCGGCATGGCCAGCGGCATGGAGCACACCAGCGGCAACACGGGCGACCCGCGCAACATCCTCGTGGTGCGCAATGGCTCCCAGGCGGAATCCGGCAGCCTCGTGACCCGTGACCAGTTTCGAACGCTGCAATACTTTGAGGAGATCGCCCGCAACGAAAAGAACGAGCCGGTCATCTCCGCCGAACTGGTGATGATCGTCAGCGCGCCCCGTCGCGGCGCCGGCGGTGAGGCCAACACCCTGCTCCGGGGCGTGACGCCGCGGGGCATGGAACTGCGCCCGCAGGTGACATTGAAGGAGGGCCGCTGGTTCACTCCCGGCAAACGCGAGGTCGTGGTGGCGCAGCGGCTGGCGGCACGGTTCGACGGCTTTGAGCTGGGCGGGACGATCAAGGCCGGACCGGACCGGCTCACGGTCGTGGGCCATTTCGACGCCACCGGCAGCGCCTTCGATTCGGAAGCCTGGATGGATGCGGACGAGTGCCGCTCGATCTTCGACCGCGAGATGTATTCCAGCCTCCTGCTGCGACCGCGGGACGAAGCCGCCCTGACGAATCTGCTCGCCCGCATCCAGTCCGACAAGCGGCTCTCCCTCCGGGCGGAGCGGGAGGTGGACTACTACGCCAAACAGACCCTCACGGCCAAGCCGCTGAAGTACATTGCCAGCATCCTGGGCGTCGTCATGTCTGTCGGCGCGTTCTTTGCTGCCATGAATACCATGTACGCCACCGTGGCCGCCCGGACGCGGGAGATTGGCACGCTGCGGGTGCTGGGCTTCTCGCGCTTTGCCATCGTGCTGTCCTTCCTGATCGAGGGGACGTTCCTGGCGATGCTGGGCGGGGTGCTGGGAAGCCTGCTCGCCTGGAGCGGCTACGCCGTCCTGTCGCTGTTAGGAGTCAATTTTGGCACCCTCGATTTCCAGTCATTCGCCGAAACGGTGTTCCAGTTCCGGGTCACCCCGGACATGATGCTGCTGGGCGTGCTCCTTTCCGCGGTCATCGGCTTCACCGGCAGTTTTCCCCCGGCGTTGCGTGCCGCGCGGCTGCCCGTAATCTCCGCCCTCAAGTCCCTATGACCGAAGACAAGCTCCAGCAGCTCCGCATCGCCTCGGAACGCAAGCAGCGCTCGCGCGGCCCCATCTGGTTCATCATCGGCGGGGTGCTCGCGGTCACGGCGGTGGTGGCTTTTATCGCCATTCCCCGGGCTTCGGATGACAACCGCGCCGGCCTGACCTCCAGCCATGACAAAAAGGACAAGGTGACTGCCGAGGGCTCCAAGAAGCTGCTCGAAGCGGCGACGAAGCCCTCCGCTTCGGCGGCCGGGTCCACCAACACCAACCCCTCCGGCAGCGGCGGAAGGGTCGAGGGGTCGATCCTCACGGTCAGCGGGTACATCGTGAACCGGGAGCGCATCGAGCTCAGCCCGCGCTTCATGGGCGTGGTGAAGTGGATCGGCGTGAAGAAAGGCGACAGCGTGACCAACGGCCAGACCGTCGTGCTGCTGGATGATTCCGAGTACCAGGCCCGTTTGGCCGACATCGACGGCCAGATCGGCGTGGCCCAGGTGGCGGTCAAGCGGGCCCATACCGACCTGAAACGCGCGCAGGACCTCGTCAGCAACAAGGTGGAGATGCAGAAGATGCTCGACGACGCGCAACTGCAGCTGGAGTCCGCCGAGGCACAGGTGAAACAGCTCGTAGGCGTGCGCCGGCTGATCGAGACGTATCTCGACTGGTGCGTGATCAAGTCGCCGGTGAACGGCGTGGTCCTGGAAAAGCTGGTGGACCCGAACGAGCTGGTCACGCCCCAGACGTTCGGCGGCACGCGCGGCCCCAGCACGTCCCTGATCGCCGTGGCCGACCCGAATGACCTGCAGGTCGAGATCGACCTCAACGAGTCCGATCTCGCCAAGATTTCCCTCGGCCAGAAATGCAAGGTCAGCCCCGAGGCGTATCCCGAAAAGGTCTATGACGGCGTGGTCGCCGAACGCGCCCCTGAGGCGAGCCGCCAGAAAGGCACCCTCCAGGTGAAGGTGCAGATCCTGAAGCCGGACCGGTTTCTCACTCCCGAGCTCAGCGCGAAAGTGGATTTCCTGCCGGCGCAGTGAGGCGGCGCTCCTTGCCTTGTATTGTGGCCGCACCTCTCCAGAATGGCGGGGTGAGATTCAAACAGCTCTTCGCGGCCCTCGCCCTCACACTGTCCTTCGGCACCGGCATTCGGGCGGTCGAACTTACCCCTGAACAACGCCAGTGGCTGGCCCACAGTCACCGCTTCGAGCGGCACGGCTGGATTTACCTTCATGTCGAGGGTGAAGCCCCCGCGGTAGGCTTCCAGCACGGTTATCTGCTCGCCCCGGAAATCGCCGAGGCGTTGCGCGTGCATCGCGCGGTCTGGGAATACCAGAGCGGCATGACGTGGTCGTGGCTGGTCGGTCGCGCGGCGGAACTCGTGACGCCCAAGGTGGACGCCGAAAATCTCGCCGAACTGGACGGCATCGTCGCCGGCCTGAAGGCCGCCGGGGTGACGACCACACGCGACGAAATCGTCACCTATAACGCCCAGCTCGAATTCGAGGGCTACTGGTGGCCGCTGGAAAAGAAACGGCTTGCGGATGAGAAGCCGGCACCGCCAAAGGATCGCTGCAGCGCCTTCATCGCCACCGGCTCGTGGACGGCCGATCACGGGGTTGTGATGGGGCACAACACGATGTTCGACTACACAGAGGCCATTGCGAACGTGGTGCTCGACCTCGTGCCAGCCAAGGGCCAGCACATCCTGATGCAGACGCAGGCGGGCTTCATCCACAGCGGCACCGATTTCTTCGTCACGGATGCCGGCCTGGTCGGCTGCGAAACCACGATAGGACAGTTTTCCGGCTTCGATACCAACGGGATTCCGGAGTTCGCCCGCTTCCGCCGCGCCACGCAGGACACGCGCACACTCACCGACTGGTGCGACGTCATGCGGCAGGGCAACAACGGCGGTTACGCCAACGCCTGGCTGGTCGGCGAAGTGAACTCCGGCGAGATCGCCCGGCTCGAACTGGGGCTGAAATACGTCGCGCTGGAGCGGACAAAGGACGGCTATTTCGCCGGCTCCAACGTCGCCGAAGACCGCGCGCTGCTGCATTTGGAAACCGAACGCAGCGAGACCGACATCCGCCGGTCCGCGGCGGCCCGACGGGTACGCTGGAAGCAGCTGATGTCCGAAAACAAGGGCCGCATCACGGCGATGGCGGCGGAGAAATTTCTCGCGGACGACTACGACGTCTATCTCCGCAAGCATCAGGCCGGATCCCGCAACCTGTGCGGCCATTTCGAACTGGATGACGAGCGCTTCGGCGGCCCGGAACCGTTTGAGCCATCGGGCACGTTCGACGGCAAGGTGGTGGACGCGACGATGGCGAAGCGCATGAGCTTCCTGGGCCGCTGGGGTTCGGCGGATGGGATGGCTTTCTCGGCGGAGAAGTTCCTCCAGGAACACCCACAATACGACTGGCAGCACGGGCTGCTGAAGGACCGGCCGTCGCAGCCCTGGGTGCCGTTCCGCGCTGGGGAGTAAGTCCGGCCACGGCGTTCACGACTTGATGTCGCGCACCTGAAACGCCGCAGCACCGACCACGAAGAAGGTTACGTTGTACCCGACCAGCAGACAGAGCGATTCCACGATGCGCGTCCATGGCGTGGGCTGGAGGAAGACCCATTGCCAGAGGTTCAGGTGGTGCGTGATGAACCAGCCCTTGTAGTCCGCAAACCACGGGATGCTCATGAGGATCGCGTTCGCGAAGAGCACTGACAGCGCGAGGATCGTGGCGGCGGCCGGCTTCATGTTGAAACAGGAGAAAAGGAACGCGAGGCTCATGACACTGATCGCCTTCGACGCGAGGAGCACATGCGCCAGCGCATAACTCCAAAGGCCATCCGATGGCGCGAGGACGCTAAATCCGCCCGAGCCTCCCAGCTCGACCTGGACGGCGAAAAGCCCGCCCTGCGGAAACCAGAGCGAGGCGAAGGCAAGGCCGAAGGCGCCGAGACACACCGACAGCATCAATGAGAAGATCAGACCGGCGAGCCATTTCAACGTGAGCAGCCGCAGCCGGGAGACGGGCCGCGCCAGGATCATCCGCAGGGTGCCGTCCTCGGTCTCCTTCGCCACGAGGTCACCGCCCACGAGCGCGACGTACAGCGGCAGCAGCAGGTACGCGACGGGAATCACGACCTGGGTCGCAATCGTCTCGGCCGTGATGAAGTCGGCGACCGGATAGCCACCACCCTCGAGGGTGCGCCGGATGCCGTTCGCGGCGTTACTGAAGCGGAACATCAGCACGACAGCGTTCGGCGCGAGCAGGAACACCCCGAAGCCGATGTAGGTGCGCTTCTTCCCAAAAAGCTTCCAGAGCTCGTGCTTCAGTTGCGTGAAAAACATGCGGGGTAGGAAGAGGATGGGGCAAACGGTGGTATTCGCCGGTTCATTTGGCTGATTCTCCCTCCGGGCGGCGCATGAGGGAGAGATAGAAATCTTCCAGGGTCTGCTTTTCCGGTGCGATCTCGTGGACTGGGAAGCCCAGCCCGACCAATCGGCGGACTACGTCGGCCACCGCCCCATCGGGCGTCAGTGCTATGAACTCGCCGTCACGGTCGGCGGTGATCAGTCCGGCGGCGCGCAGTTCGCGCACGGCTGCCGCAAAGTCATTGGTCTTCAGGCGCACCCAGCTCTGGCCATGCCGGGCTTCGTCCAGCGTGCCGTCGAAGACTTTCCGACCCTGGTTCAGCACCGCGATGCGGCCGCAGAGCTGCTCCACCTCGCTGAGCAGGTGCGACGAAAGCAGGATGGTGAGGCCCAGCTCCGCATGCAGGCGGCGGATGGTCTCGCGCATCTCGTGGATACCTTCGGGATCAAGGCCGTTGGTGGGCTCGTCCAGGATCAGCAGCTCCGGCCCGGGCAGCAGCGCCTGCGCCAGCGCGAGCCGCGCCCGCATGCCGTGCGAATAGGTCCGCACCTTGGACTGCTCCCGACCCGTCAGGCCGACCCATGCAACCACCTCGCGGATGCGCGCCGGCGGCGTCGGTGCGGTGTAGCCGGCCAGGATTTCTAGGTTCCGCCAGCCGCTCAGGTAGTCGTAGAAGACGGGCGTCTCGAAAATTGCCCCGACCTTCGCCAAGGCTTGCGCGCGGTCCCGGGTGACGTCGTGGCCGCACACGCGTAGCTCGCCAGCGGTGGGCCACACCTGCCCGAGGAGCATGCCAATGGTCGTGCTTTTGCCGGCACCGTTGTGACCCAGCAGGCCGAAGATTTCGCCGCGCGGCACGTGCAGGTCGAGCGCATCCACCGCCACGCGCTCGCCAAACATTTTCCGCAATTGGGTGAGCCGGATCATGCGGGGTTCAGGGTGTGGGCGGTTCCAGTTCCACCGTCGAGAACGTCTTCACGGCGCCATCGGCGTAGAGATAATTCTTGCCCTTGCCCGGACCTCGGGCGATGTGGAATTCGAGCTGGTCGGCGAACAAGGCGATGCCGTTTTCCTTGACCGGCCGGCCCATGACGCGCAGGGAGTCGGCCGGCTGGCCGTTGAGCAGGAAGTTCCAGAAATAGCTGGAGCCGGTGTCCTCAAAATACCGCTGGCGGTCACTGGGGCAGTGCAGGACTGCCGGATTGCCGAGCTGGCGTCCGAGCACGTCGGCGATGGCATTCGTGATGACGAGGTTCGTGCCCCGGCTGCGGTTCTGCATCACCGGCATCCGGTTGCCGTTCTCGTCGAGATACAGGCGCAGGGCCACGCCCATCTGCTTGAGGTTCGAGAGGCAGGCGGTGGATCGGGCCCGCTCGGTCGCCTGCCCGAGCGTGGGCAGCAGCAATGCGGCGAGCAGCGCGATCACCACGATGACGACGAGGAGCTCGATGAGGGTAAAGGCGCGGCGTGACATCGCGTTACGGGCGGATCCGGCGCATCTCCCGGAAGAGCTTTCCAGACTCCATCGACTGCTGCATCTCCTCCAGCATGGGGGCCAGCTCCGCCTTCATCTGTGGCGAACCGCTGTCATAAAAGGTCTTCAGACCGAGCTGCACCGCTTTCTCGCGCAATTCGGGCGACAGTTCGGGCGGGCGGTTCGTATCGGCCGTGGCCAGTTCCTCCGGTTCGCCCTGCTCCCGCTTTTCCCGCTCCTCCCGCATCCGGCGCACGGAGTCCTCGACGGCTTTGCGGCGCTTCTCGGGCGTCATCTGCTCGAAGGCGGTCATCATCTGCCGGAAACCCGTGGGCATGGTCGCCTCCATGAAGCCACCCTTCTCGTCGTCGGTCATGGCGGCAAACCAGTGGGCCATTTCGCCATCCGCCCGCACTTCCCGGCGCTCCTCCAAGGTGAGCGAATTGAGCATCGCGGCCAGTTTGCGGAGGGCCTGGGCGCGCTCCGGGCCGGTCAGGTGCGAAAAATCTACGGCGTGCAGATAGGCCCGCACTTTCTCTGGCGTGACCTTGAGATGCCGGGCAATGCCAAAACCCGCAAACGCCAATGCCCACGCCACGCCAAGCACGGCCAAACCGATGAGCAGAGGGCGGTTACGTGCGGACATGCACATAGGCTAGCGGCCCCCGTTCCAACATGCCAACCTGAGTCTGGCAGAAAAATCCCTTGCACCGAAGGCTCCGGTTCTTATGCTGCGCGCTCTTTTACGTCGAAATCGAAGGTTCATTATGCGTCGCCCGAAGGGAATCAAAACTAAGAAATCCGTGATCAAGCGGTTCAAAATCACCGCCAGCGGCAAGGTGATGGCTCGCCATGCCGGCATGCGCCACCTTCTGTCCAGCAAGAACGCCAGCCGCCGTCGGCGCTTGGGCAAGGATTTTCAGATCGACAAGACCCAGGTCTACAAGATCACCCAGAACCTGCCCTTCCACTGAACGGACCGGGCACCACCGCTTCACTCACAATTTAATTTCAACGATTTAACGAACCATGCGCGTAACCAACGCAGTTGCTTCCCGCCGTCGTCGCAAACGGATGCTGGAGATGGCCAAGGGCTATCGCCTCAAGCGCAGCAAACTCTACCGCTATGCGAGCGATGCCGTTGACCACGGCCTACAGTACGCCTACCGCGATCGCAAGACCAAGAAGCGGAACTACCGCATGCTCTGGCAGATCCGCATCAATGCGGCCGCCCGCGCCGGTGGCATCACCTACAGCCGCTTCATGGAGGGCCTGAAGGCCGCCCAGATCACCCTGGACCGCAAGGTCCTGGCCGATCTCGCCGCGACCGACGCCTCCGCGTTCACGAAGCTGGTCGAGCTCTCCCAGAACGCACTGAAGGCCAAGGCCTCGGCCGCCCCGGCCGCCGCCGCTCCGGTTGCTGCCTGAGCTGAGCTGCAGCCAAGTTTTACCACGGGCGACCTTCACCGGCCGCCCGTTTTTGTTTCCAGGCTCCATTCGCCGCCGTTCTGCTGGCTTCTGCCGGCTGTCTGCTGAATCCTTTCCCGCCATGTCCCTGCTCGACCGCATCGAGTCCGTAAAACAGGCCGCGCTCAATGAGCTGCGCGCCGCCAAGGAACTGCCCTCGCTCGAACGCGCCAAAGGCGCCTTCCTCGGCGGCGAGGGCCAGTTCACGGCGCTGATGAAGGAACTCGGCACCCTGGCCAAGGACGTGCGCCCGCTGGCCGGCAAGGCCATCAACGCCGCCAAGCAGGAGCTGGAGTCCATCGTGGCCGAAAAGCGCGCCGAGCTGGAGCTGCGCGCCGCGCTGCCCAAGGAGCCGACCGACTTCACCCTGCCCGGCCGCCGCCGGTCATTGGGCAAGCTGCACCCCCTCACGTTGGTCACCGACGACATCGTGAAGGCCTTCCGCCGGCTGGGCTTCGCGGTCGCCGATGGCCCCGAGATCGAGGACGAATACCACTGCTTCGACGCGCTGAACACGCCCGCCGACCATCCCGCCCGCGACGCGCAGGACACCTTCTTCCTGGATGTGCCCAGCAAGCCGCTGCTTCGCACGCACACGTCGTCCGTGCAGATCCGCGTGATGAAGTCGCAGCCGCCGCCCATCCGCATCATCGTGCCCGGCCGCGTGTATCGCCGCGACAACGCCGACGCCACGCACAATCCAACCTTCCACCAAATCGAGGGCCTCTACGTGGACAAGGGCGTCACCGTGGGCGACCTCAAGGGAACGGTCGAGGCGGTGTTTCAGGAACTGCTCGGCAAGGACGTGAAGCTGCGCTTCCGCCCGCACTACTTCAGCTACACCGAGCCGAGCCTGGAGATCGACTTCACCAACGCGCTGGTGAAAAAGCTGGGCAAGGACTGGCTCGAGATCGCCGGCTGCGGGATGGTGCATCCGCAGGTCTTCGAAAACGTGGGCTACGATCCCGAGGTGTGGAGCGGCTGGGCCTTCGGCTTTGGCATCGAGCGCATCGCGATGCTCCGCTACGGGATCACGGATATCCGGCTGTTCTACGAAAACGACGTGCGGTTTTTGAGGCAGTTCTGAAGCCGACAATACGTATGTCGGATCGCCTTAGGACTCACCGGGCGGCGTGTCGGCTAAATCTTGTACGGCACACGGATGCCGGCATCCTTCTCGGGAAAAGCCTTCGTGTTGCGCGTGACGAGAATCCGACCCAGTTCCTTCGCCGTCGCCCAGATGATCGCGTCCGGCAGTTTCAGTCTGTGCTGTCGCCGGATCTTGATCGCGCGCTCGGCCACGGCCTTTTCCAGCGGCTGGGTTTTGAAACGTGAGAGAAATTCACGGATGACGGCCTCTTCTTCCGCATCATCCGCACCGGCCAGGACTTCCATCCACGTCACCATGCTGACGGCTATTTCCTCGTACTGGTCCAGTTCACGGCTGGCGGCGGGAATGCCATTCAGATAATCCACGAGAATGTTCGTGTCGAAAACGGCCTTCATGGCCTGGTCCATTCCGCGCGGAGCCTGGATTCGTATCTGAGCGCGCTGACCTTTTTCTTTTTCCAAAGGCCAAAAGCGCTCCGGCCTCTGCCCGCCTGTTTTCCCAGGAGGTAGCTTCCCACCGCGCGCCGGATGATTTCCGCACGCGACGCCTTCTCCTGCGAGCAGATCTTGCCGAGCGCTTCCAGCTGTTCATCGGGCAGTTCCACGATCGTTCTCATGGCGTCATCATGGCACGTCATCATTCGCCCTGGCAAGAATTTGATTCCGAACGGGACGTCTTTGGTGTTTCAGTTTCCGACTGTTTTGAAATGAAGGTCACGCTTAACTGGCTCAAGCGATATGTCGCGTTCGACTGGTCGCCCGAAGAACTCACGGAACGGCTCACCATGCTCGGCCTGGAGGTCGAGGGCGTGCAGAAGCTCGGTGGCGAGTTCACGGGCATCGTCGTCGCGCAGGTGCTCTCGCGCGACAAGCATCCCAATGCGGACAAACTCTCCGTCTGCCGTGTGGCCGACGGCACTGGCGAGCGCCAGATCGTGTGCGGCGCGCAAAATTTCCAGGCGGGCGACAAGGTTCCCCTGATCCTGCCGGGCGCCTCCCTGCCCCTGAAGCCGGGTGACAAGGAGCCCTTCACGATCAAGATCGGCAAGATTCGCGGGGTCGAATCGCACGGCATGCTTTGCTCCCCCGCCGAACTGGGCTTGCCCGACCAGGTGGACGGCCTGCTCATCCTTCGGCCGGATGCCCCCGTCGGACAACCCTTCGCCGAATATCTCGGCCGCGCCGGCAGTGACGTGGTGTACGACCTCGAGGTGACCCCGAACCGCCCGGACTTGAACTCGGTCATTGGCATCGCGCGCGAGATCGCGGCGGTGACGGGGAACGCGTTGCAGGTGCCAGTAATCAGTGATCAGTCATCAGTAATCAGTGGGGAGAAGGCGGCGGACCTCGTCGTCGTCCATCTGGAGGCGGCGGATCTGTGTCCGCGGTATACGGCGCGAGTGGTGAAGGGCGTGAAAGTCGGACCGAGTCCGGATTGGCTGCGGTCGGCCCTGGAACGGGTCGGGGTGCGCAGTATCAACAATGTCGTGGACGTCTCGAACTTCGTGATGCTGGAGACCGGGCAGCCGTTGCACACGTTTGACTACCATCTCATTGGCGAGGCCAGCGACGAACGTCCGACGATTGTCGTTCGCCGGGCTGCGGCCGGGGAGAAATTCGTCACACTGGATGGCAAGGAGCACACGCTCACGACGGAGAACCTCCTCATCGCCGACTATGCCAAAGGAATTGCCCTCGCGGGCGTGATGGGCGGCCAGAACACCGAGATCAACGACGCAACGGTGGACGTGCTCATCGAATCCGCCTACTTCGTGCCCACGAAAATCCGGCGCACAAGCAAGGCGTTGGGGCTGCGTACGGATGCCAGCTACCGCTTCGAGCGTGGCGCGGACATCAACGCCTGCGACTACGCCAGCCGGCGTTGCGCCCAGCTCATTTTGGAAACAGCGGGCGGCACGCTCGCCCAAGGGGTGGTGAATGCGCACCCGGAACCGGCCAAGGTGAAGCAGATCACCTTGCGGCACGAAAAGACGGCGGCCTTACTGGGCGTCAATATCCCGGCCGAAACGCAGGGCAAGATGCTCACAAGCCTGGGACTGACCCAGCAAACTGGCAGCACCGAGGCGGGCGCCAGCAGCTGGTCCATCCCCTCGTGGCGCGTGGACATGAAGCGCGAGGCCGATCTGATCGAGGAGATCGCCCGCCTCTTCGGCGTGGACAAGATTCCGTCCACCACGCCGCGCGGTGCGACCGGTTCGCACCCGTTCGACGCCGTCGTGGACCAGTTTGCCGAAGTCCGCCGCCTGCTCACCGGCCTTGGCCTGAATGAGGCGCAGGGGCAGACGCTGATCAACGACGCGGCGGCGAAGCTGGTCACGCCCGACCTGGTGATGCTGGCGAACCCGCTCAGCAGCGAGATGAACGCGCTGCGTCCCTCCCTGCTGCCGGGTCTGCTCGACACGCTGCACCACAACCTCGCGCGCAAGAATGGCGACGTGCAGCTCTTCGAGATTGGCCGCGTGTTCACCCAGGTGAACGGCCAGCCGAAGGAAGGCTGGCGCGTCGCCGTCGCGCTGACCGGTGCGCGTGTGCCCGGCTTCTGGACGGGTGAGGAGCGTGGCGCGAAGTGCGATCTCTACGACCTGAAGGGCATCCTGGAAGAATTCTTCGAGCAGGTAGGCTTGCGGGGCATCGCCTACGGGAAGCGGGCCGACAGCACGGCACTGTTCCTCGAATCCGCCAACGTCGCCCTCGGCGGCAAGCTGGAGCTGGGACAGCTCGGGCAGCTCCTGCCCCGGCTCGCCAAGCAATACGACCTGCGCGATGCCGTGGTGTTGGCCGAGCTGAATCTCGACCTGATCCTGTCCAAGCGGAACGCGAGCAAGTCCTTCAAGCCGCTGCCGCAGTTCCCGGCCATCGGGCGCGATCTCGCGATGATCGTGCCGGAAGCGACCACGCACGACGCCGTGCTGCAGGTGGTCCGGCAGACCAAGCCCGCGAATCTGGAAACCGTCGAGCTGTTCGACGTGTTCCGGGGCAAGCACGTGCCGGCCGGCGAGAAGAGCCTGGCATATGCCTTCACCTACCGCGCGGCGGACCGCACGCTGAAGGATGAGGAGGTCACCGCCGCCCACGCCCGGCTGGTCGAGGCCTTCAAGCTTTCGCTGAAGGCCTCCCTGCGGGATTGAACGGCGGAAACGCCGGAACTGCGTGCGAACTCAGTGCTGGGGCTGGGAGTCCGATTCGTTGCCCAGCCAGCAGCAATGGAGCAGGGTCACGAAGGAGACCACGAGGGCAACGCAGAAACCGAAGACGAGAAAAGTGGCAAGCATGGTGTGATATCGTTGATGTCCTGCCGGTCCCGGCGACCGCATCCGCGACCGCCGTCCGACGCGACCATCACATCTGCTCGCCCGCGCCCGCGCTCACCCTGGTTTGCCGGAGATTTGCCAGGATTTGCCATCGTCCAGGCCACCCGAACTACTTTTTGCCCGCCTTGCTGCTCCGCGGCTGGCCGCCGCGTTCCGCCGTCTTGACGGAAGCGCGCGGGGCCGACACCCGGGGGGCTTCGCGACGGATATCGGTCCGGGTCGCCTTGCCACCGGAATCACGTGCGCCCACGTGTTCGCGCGGCGCGAGCGGATGCTTGCTGGGGAGGGCCTTGGCGGTGGCGTTTTTGGCCAAGACGGAGGGAAGCGGCTCAGGGGTGGGAACCGACAACAGACCTTTTTTAGCTTTCACTGCGGCACCATCCGCCTTCTTCGGTCGAACCGCCACGAGGACTTTGGCGAAGATGAGCCATTTTTTGAAGGCCTTCCCCGGCGCGAAACAACTTCCGGCGCGGGTGTAACCACGCCCAGTGGGGTTGGCTCAGATGTCGAACATCAGGTGTTTGCCGGTGCCCATCTCGAGAATCTGCTGGAAATTGATTGCGGCCGCCTCGTTTTCCACGGCGGCGCGGAGACGGTTCCAGCAGTCGCGGAGTTCGGGTGGGCAGGTGTCGTCGGTAAAGGCGGGCGAATCGAACAGCTGCCCGTGAATGCTGCGGAGCACGTCGCCAAAGGTGATCTGCGCCGGCGGCCGGGCCAGCAGGTAGCCGCCCTCCTTGCCGCGCACGCTTTTCACGATCCCGCCGGATTTCAGCTCGATCAGTATCTGCACCAGATAGTTCGGCGGGGTGCTGTTTTCCTCGGCGATGACGTCGATCCGCGTGACCTCATCTCGACCATAACGGCGGGCAAGGGACAGCACGGCCCGGGCGGCGTAGTCGCTTTTGACGGAGAGCTTCAAGTTCGGCCCGGAGTGTGGCGGAAGCGGAACCGCCGACAAGGCGCATGTGCCATCGGGCGGGAGCAAGTTTGACGGCCCCGTGCCATGCCTGTTACACCACCCCTGTGCCGATGACGAAGAAAGCCAGCCCCAAGCCCGTACCCAAATACCGCCGCATCCTCCTCAAGCTGAGCGGTGAGGCGCTCGGGGGCGAGGCGGGGTTCGGAATCAACCCCGAGGCCGTACACGACATGGCCCGGCAGGTGAAGGAAGTGCAGGAGCTGGCCGTGGAAGTGGTCATCGTGGTCGGTGGCGGCAACATCTTCCGTGGCCTCGCGGGCAGCGAACGCGGCATCGAGCGTGCGACCGGCGATTACATGGGCATGCTGGCCACGGTCATCAACGCCCTCGCCCTGCAGGACGCGCTGGAAAAGCAGAACGTCCACACCCGCGTGCTCAGCGCGATCACCATGACGCAGATCGCCGAGCCGTTCATCCGCCGCCGCGCGGTGCGCCACCTGGAAAAGGGCCGCGTCGTCATTTTCGCCGCCGGCACCGGCAACCCCTTCTTCTCAACTGACACCGCCGCCGCGCTCCGCGCCAACGAGATCAATGCCGAGGTGGTGCTCAAGGCGACCAAGGTGGACGGCATCTACGACAAGGATCCGAAGAAGTTCAAGGACGCCAAGCGCTACACGCAGCTCACCTACGGTGAAGCCCTGCAAAAACAGCTCAAGGTGATGGATGCCGCCGCCTTCGCGCTCTGCCAGGACAACAAGATGTCGATCATCGTGTTCGACTTTTTCAAGGCCCACAACCTGATGAGGGTCGTCATGGGCGAAACCATCGGAACCGTTGTCACGGGCTGATTCCCGATTTTTAAACCGTTAGCACCCTTTCCCTCTCACGCCATGGCCATTGACGAAATCCTGTTGGATACCGAAGAAAAAATGCTCAAGACCGAGGAGCATGTCGTGCATCAGTTCTCCGGCGTGCGCACCGGCAAGGCCTCACCCTCGCTCATCGAGAACGTGATGGTCGAGGCCTACGGCTCCCACATGCGGCTCAAGGAGCTGGCCACCATCAGCGCCCCTGAATCGCGGATGCTCATGGTGCAGCCCTTTGACATCAGCAACGTGAAGGCCATCGAAAAGGGCATCCAGGCCGCCAACCTCGGCCTGAACCCGGCGACGCAGGGCAAGTTCATCCGCATCGTGCTGCCTGACCTAAGCGCCGAGCGCCGCCAGGAATTCGTGAAGATCTGCAAAAAGATGGCCGAGGACGGCCGGGTGGCGATCCGCAACGAACGTCGCCAGGCCATGGACCTGCTCAAGAAGGCCAAGGCCGATGGCACCTCCGAGGATGATGTGAAGGGTGGCGAAACCGAGGTGCAGAAGCTCACCGACCAGTACATCAGCAAGCTGGACGTACACCTGGCCCACAAGGAAAAAGAAATCCTGACGGTGTAGCGAGTTTCGAGTTTCGAGTTTCGAGTTTCGAGTTTCGAGTTTCGAGTTTCGAATTGCGAGTGGCGGGAGGGAGCACCGGAGTACCGGCCACCGGTCCGGTAGTCGAGATCGCGGGCGGTCACGCTTACTCCCCCGCCCTTCCTGCTCTTGCTCTTGCTCCAGTCCCCCAAGCCAGCCGGTTCGCAGCACGCTGGCTTCGGCCTGACTTTTTTGCTGGTTTGATGAGCGAGGCGTTGCACGCCTTGGCGCTCAGGTGAAATGCTGGCGCTGTAGCAGTCATCGCCCCCTATCCGAGCATTCCATGCATCTGACCTGGTTCGACTGGTCCGTCATTGCGGCCTACTTCCTCATCAACCTGCTCATCGGGCTCTGGTACCGGAAGCGCGCCACCGGCTCGACGGATGAGTTCTTCGTCGGCGGACGCAGCGTCTCCTGGTGGCTCGCCGGCACCAGCATGGTGGCCACCACCTTTGCCGCCGACACCCCGCTGGCGGTCACCGGCCTGGTCGCGGCCAATGGCATCGCGGGCAACTGGGTCTGGTGGAACATGCTCCTCAGCGCCATGCTCACCGTTTTCTTCTTCGCGCGGCTCTGGCGACGGGCCGGCGTGCTGACGGATGTGGAGTTCACGGAAATCCGCTACGGCGGCAAACCCGCGGCCTTTCTCCGCGGCTTCCGCGCGCTCTACCTCGGGCTGCCGATCAACTGCATCATCCTCGGTTGGGTGAACCTCGCGATGGTGAAGATCCTCACGATCATCTTCCCCGACCTTTCGCTCACCGCCCTGGGAATCACCGATCCCAAAGTGGCCGCCCTGGTCGTTGTCTTCGCCATCATGGTCGTCACCTCGCTGATCTCGACGCTGTCGGGACTGTGGGGCGTGCTGGTCACGGATCTGTTCCAGTTCGTGCTGAAGATGGGCATGGTCATTGTGCTCGCCTATTACGCGGTCAAGGCGGTCGGCGGCATGGGTGAAATGAAGACCAAACTGCTCGCCATGGATGCCGCCAAAGGCGGTGGCTCCATCCTGTCGTTCACGCCGGATCTGAACTCGGCCTGGATGCCCATGATCACCTTCTGCGTGTATCTCGGCGTGACCTGGTGGTCCACCTGGTATCCCAGCGCGGAACCCGGCGGCGGCGGCTACGTGGCGCAGCGCATGTTCAGCGCGAAGGATGAGCGGCATTCGCTGCTGGCCACGCTGTGGTTCACCATCGCGAACTACGCGATCCGGCCGTGGCCGTGGATCCTCACCGCGCTCGCCTCGCTCATCCTGTATCCGACGCTCCAGGACAAGGAGTCCGGTTTCGTGAAGGTCATCGTGGACCCAGCCGTGTTTCCGCCGGCGCTGGCGGGCCTCATGGTTGCCGCCTTTGCGGCCGCCTACATGTCCACCGTCGCCACGCAGCTCAACTGGGGTGCCTCGTACCTGGTCAGCGATTTCTACCGGCGCTTCGTCTCGCCCGGCCGGACCGATGCCCACTACGTCCGCGCCGCCCAGGTCGCCACCCTGCTGCTGATGGTGGTGTCGTCCGTCGTCACCTATTTTCAGAGCTCCATCTCGGGCGCGTGGCAGTTCCTCATGGCCATCGGTGCCGGCACTGGCACCGTGCTCATCCTCCGGTGGTTCTGGTGGCGCATCAACGCCTGGAGCGAAGTCGCCGCCATGGTCACGTCGTTCGTGGTGTCGATGTTCCTGAAGTTCGGGCTGAACTGGGACACCTCGAACCCCCGACAGTTCGCCTATACGATGCTCGTCACCGTCGCGTGCTCCAACATTGTTTGGCCGATCGTGACCCTGCTCACCCAGCCGGAGTCGCGGGAGACGCTGCTCGCCTTCTATCGTCGTGTGCGTCCCGGTCCCCTGCTCTGGGGTGACATCGCCCGCGAGGCCAGCGAGATCAAATCCAGCGGCGACGGCATGCTCAACCTCCGCGACTGGATCGCCGGTTGCGTGATGGTCTATCTCACGCTGTTCGGCACCGGCAAAATCATCTTCGGCGAATGGGGGATGGGGCTGGGGTTGCTCGCCGGTGCCGTTTGTGCGGGCGCACTCGTCTATTGGGACCTGAGCAGCCGCGGCTGGAAGGTGCTGGACGACAAATGACGGGTCGTCAGGAATAACGGACGGTACGGGATCATCGGCCGGGTATTGAGGGCTGGAAGCTCGTCCGAATAATGCCTGGGGTGGAGCGAGCCCTGCGAGCGTAGCCCCAGGATGCCCGGAATAAGGAGACGAGCGCTGTAAGCGCGTCCCAAAAATGTCCGTCCATCCGTCCGTCAAGCTTGTATCAGGCCTTCAGCCCTTGGTCCGATTGGGGGCTCGTACCTGGGGCTCCGCTCATTACATTCGCTCCACCCTAGGCATTACTCAGACGCGCTTTCAGCGCTGCGGCCCAGAAGATGTGTGGGAGGTTCATGGAATGGGCTGGGGTGCGTGGGAAGGTAACTTGCGCCCATCTGGGACACGACCCCCAGCGACGATTTCCAAATGGCGAATCTGGAAGCGAAAACGGATGCGGGCCAGCCCGAGTCAGGATATGAATTCCTCGGAGCTATGAGAACGAATCCCTGCGCCTGCCTTGCCTTCGCCGTGCTGTGGTCATCGACCCTGTTGGCTGGCGACTTTGTCAATCTGGGCTTCGACGACCCTGACTTATCCCACGCCACAAGTTTCCAATCTGGGCCGCTCGTTGGGCAAAGTGCGCCGACAAGCGAGGCGATTCGAGGCTGGACTTTCTTTTCGGCGAACTCGCCCACGCCAGATCGAACCTATATCGGCGTAGCTACAACACCTCCTGTGGCGTTGATTGGAGTAGGCAGAATTCCAGGCACAGGTGTGGATTTCGGCAAGTATGGCCTATATCTGGCCAACCCCTCCTTGGCTCCTGACTCTCTACAACCTATTTACCATTTAAGCCAATTTGGCACCATCCCAGCCGGAGCTACTGAACTGGTCTATTACCGAAGTCCAGGGACATCATCGCCGGGAACTCCCGGAGCTTTTCAAATCCTCATCAACAACCTCCCTGTGCCTTACACAGAGGGGCGTTTCACCAGCATTGGTATTGCGGACGTCTCTGGTTTTGCCGGCCAACAAGTAAATCTAGAATTTGTGTTTCCGAAGGGCGGAAGTGAATTCGACATCGCTGGCTTCACGATCGCGCCCGAGCCCTCCACGTACGCCTTGTTTGCGGTCGGCGCGGTCGGCCTCTGGTGGCAATGCCGGCGGCGCTCCAGTCCCTGAGCGGGCCAAATTGAAGGTGCGTCGCGCACGTCCACCAGGCAGCTCGTTTTCGGGGCGCGGCTGTGTCCAACGGACCAGCCGCAGCAAATTCCGCCTGCAGGACCTGCCTTGGAAAACCCGGGCGCTCTCGGCGCAAGTCAGCTTGCTGCCGCTGGTCCTCCGGATTCCAAATCCGCGATGCAGCCGGACAAAACCCGGCGCTGCTCCGCAGGGCTACGGCTTTTCCAACCACCGGGCAAAGCCGACGGTTTGGCGCTCTTCCACCTGCGTGGAGGGACGACGGAGCGCCAGAGCTTCCACTCCTGGAAATGCCCGGAGTCGAGGCAGGCCCCGATCCGGGCCGAGCACGCTGACCACTTTGGAGAGTGCGTCGGCCGTAATGCCTGTTGGAGCGAGCATCGTCACAAGGCTATGATCGGTGAGTCCGAGGCCCGTGTGCGGGTCTACGATGTGCGAGTAGCGAACGCCGCCGATTTCGGCGCGCTGGAACACGTCGCCGGATGTGGCCAGCGCGTAATTGCGCAATGAGACAAAGCGCGGCGACGGCGCATTCGTTGTGTCGAACACACCAACTTCCACTCGCCAGCCGTGCTGCTCCGGAGGCGCTTCGCCCGCGACCATGTCGCCGCCGCCGCTGACCAGAAACCGGCTCACCCCGTGCGCCCGCAGCACTTTCGCCGCCTCATCCAGCGCGTAGCCCTTGGCGATGCCGCCGGGGTCCAGGCGCATGTGCGGCCCGCGCAGGAGGGCGGTGTGCCAGCGCGCATCCAGCTCGACGAACCGCCAGCCGACCGCTGCCCGCGCCGTCTCGATCTGGTTGGTGGTCGGCAGTTCGCGTTGCCGGCGCGCTCGTTTCCAGAGCTGCACGAAAGGGCCCACCGTCAGGTCAAAGGCCCCATCGCTCGCCCGTGAAACCTCCTCCGACTTCACCAGCACCTTCCACAGATCGGGGCTGACTGGCACCGCCTGTCCGCTGCCGCTGCTGCGGGAGAGCCGGCTGAGTTCGGAACCTTCCTCGTAGTCACTCAGGATGGAGTTGAGTTCCGCGATGCGCGCAAAGGCGGCCTCGGCGGCATTCGTGGCCATTGTGCCATTGGCGGCATGGAGCACGATCCGGAATGGCAGGCCCATCTCCGGCCGCTGAAACTCGAACCGCTGAAGGGCCACCGGATTTGAAGCACAGCCGGCCCATAAAACAGCGATCAAGGCGATGGCAAGGAGGGCGTATCGTTTCATCACATGCAGCTGGTCAAGATCCCCTTGGCCATGGCGAAAAGTCCTGCTGACGAACTAAAGAAAGGCCGGTGGGGCGAGCGTCCTCGCGAGCCGAGGCGGCGGGGAACCGGGGTGGCCCGGCTCGCGGGGACGCTCGCCCCACCACGCGCCAAGTGCCGCCGGCTTGAAAGAACAGAGTCATCGGCGATGAACATCTGCGCTCCTGCCATGGCATATCTGCTTTCCATCCTTCGCGGCTTCGCTCCTTGGCGGTTCAAAACAGGACCTTCCGCAACTGCGCCACGCTGGCTGTGCCAGTAGTGCCGAGCTGATGGATGACAATGCTCGCGGCGGCCATCGCCAGCTCCATCGCCTCGCGGATGGTGGCTCCGGCAGCCAGCGCGGCGGTGAGGTTCGCCGTGACGGAGTCGCCTGCCCCGACGATGTCGATCGGGCCGCGCACCGGCAGCGAAGGCACGTGCTCCACCTCGCCCGACGGCATGGCCCCGACGATGCCGCGCTCCGCGAGCGTGACGAACGCAGGCTGCCCATTGGTCTTCGCCATCGAAGCACACGCGGCCTTGATCTCATCCAGCGAATCAACCGGTGCTCCCGCCAGGGCACCGAGTTCCTTGGCGTTCATCTTGAAGATGACGTGCGGCCATTCGCGCAGGCCGCGCCGACTGTCGGCCACGATCGGACATCGGGCTTTATTCTCAGAATAGGCGTGTCGGATAAGCCCGACAGCGTGAAGAAGCCAATGCGAGACGACTCCCGTACCTGCAATGTCCACCTGGTCCAGGACGATCAGGCCATCCACGGGCTTGGTCTGCTGGGGGAGACGGCGATCGGCGTCCAATGAGGGCTCGCTTAGGCATGTTCCGGTCAATTTTCGAGCCAACTGCTTTTGCAATTCTTTGGGCGTCTCCGTCCAGTTCTTGAGATCCAGCCGGCTCAGTTCCTCCGGCGGCTGGCCGGCACGATGCAGCAAAGGTTTGCTGTAGGTGAACGTGTGCCGTTCCGGCGTGGTGAGAAAGCCGTCGAGCTTCACCCCCGGCAGCGCTGCCAACGCGCGACGCAGTTCCCAGCCCTCCCCGTCATCCCCGCAGAAACCCACCGGACGCAATTCGCCCACGCCAAGAGCGACGAGGTTGTTCAAGATGGTGCCCGCACCGCCGGGCTGGCAGCGCACGCGGGTGATGTTGTGTACCGGCAGGTTCGTCTCGATGGAGATTTCCGACCGGGCCGGATCGATGTCGAAATAACGGTCGAGACAGAAGTCGCCCACGACGGCGAGTCGCAGCGACGGATAGCGCGAGGTGATCGCTTCAAAGCGCGTGAGGTTCATCGGAAGCCGGTGCCATGCTGCCGGTCGGGCGGCGGAAATCAAACGCTGCCGCGTCGCTTGGCCACGTTTTCCAGACCACGCAGCACCAGGGCGGTCCAGCCGGTCTGGTGGTTCGCCCCGAGTCCACGCCCCGTATCGCCATGGAAATACTCGTGGAAAAGCACGAGCTCCTTCCAATACGGGTCGGTCGCAAAGCGCACATCGTCGCCGTGGCACGGGCGCCGGCCATTCTTGTCCGGCAGGAAAAGCGAGCCGAGCCGCAGCTCCAGGTCGGCGGCAATTTCACGGAGGTTGCGCTGTTTGCCCGAACCGGTCGGGTATTCGACGGTGAACTCCGGCCCGTAGAAGTGGTGGTAGCGTTCGAGCGCCTCGATCAGGAGGTAGTTCACCGGGAACCAGATCGGGCCGCGCCAGTTCGAGTTGCCGCCGAAGAGCCCCGTGGTGCTCTCACCCGGTGAATAATCCACACGATATTCCTCCTCGCCGCATCGGACGATGAAAGGGTCCTTGGCGTGGGCCTTCGAAACGGATCGCAGCCCGTGGGGTGAGAGAAATTCGGCCTCATCGCCGAGATAACGGAGCACACGGCGCAACCGGTCGCGCGTGGGGATGGCAAGCAGGAGGCGTTCGCGGCTGCCACTCCGTCCGAGGGCGACGCCGCGGTTGAGGTCGTGGCGGTGCTTCACGAACCACGCGAGGCGCTTCTTGAAGCCGGGCAGATGATCCACCTCGGCCTCTTCCAGCACCTCCACGGCGATCAGCGGAAGCAGCCCGACCATGCTGCGCGAGCGGAGCGGCATGACATTCCCCCCGCCCAGGTCGAGCTGGTCGTAGTAAAAGCCATCCTCCTCGTTCCACAGCCCGGTACCGCCGAGCGTGTTCATCGCGTCGGCGATCTGGACGAAGTGCTCGAGGAACTTGCTCGCCATGTCCTCGTAGGCGGAGTGGATCTTGCCGGTCGCGCTGTCACGGGCGAGTTCGAGCGCCATCGCGAGCATGGTGGCGGCGTAGAAGGCCATCCACGCCGTGCCATCCGCCTGCTGCAGCGAGCCACCGGTGGGCAGCGGCTTCGAGCGGTCGAAGACGCCGATGTTGTCGAGCCCGAGGAAACCGCCGGAGAACAGGTTTTTGCCGGCGGCATCCTTGCGGTTCACCCACCAGGTGAAGTTGATGAGCAGCTTCTGGAAGGTGCTTTCCAGAAAGTCGCGGTCACGCGCGCCGTGCGGCCCGGTCAGCTTGTAGATGCGCCAGGCCGCCCAGGCGTGGACGGGCGGATTTACGTCACCGAACGCGAACTCGTACGCGGGCAGCTGGCCATTCGGATGCATGTACCACTCGCGCAGGAAGAGCCCGAGCTGCTGCTTGGCAAACGCGCCGTCGATGCGCGCGAACGGGATCATGTGGAACGCCAAGTCCCAGGCGGCAAACCAGGGATACTCCCACTTGTCCGGCATGGAGATGATGTCGCGGGCGTACAGGTGCCGCCAATCGGCGTTGCGGCCACCGAGGCGCGAGGCCGGCGGTGTGGGCGTGGCCGGATCGCCATCCAGCCAGTCGGCGACGACGTAGTGGTAGAACTGCTTGGACCAGAGCAGGCCGGCATAGCCCTGCCGTACGACGTTCCGTTCCGCCGGCGTGAGCTGGGAAGGCAGCTTGGTGCGATAAAACTCGTCGGCCTCCGCGATCCGCTGGGTAAAAACGGCATCGAACAGCGCCGTGTCCTTCATCACGGGGCTGAACTCCTCCCGGGACACGACCGGGCGCTTGCGGACCACCGGCTGCACGGGCGCCTCGTCACAGCGCGTGCGGCTGAGATCACCGGCGGCCACCAGGCGAAGACGGATCACCTGGGTTTCATAGGGCGCGAGCGTCAGCTGGTACCAGGGGGCGGCCTTGGTGCCGAGGTCCTCCGGATTCGTGGCGGTCGTGAGGCCGTGGACCACCTGTTCGTGGAACGCGTCCTTCACGAACGGCGTCGCGCTGGGCGTGTTGAAGAGCCGCGCGGCATTCGTCTCGTTCTCCGTGAACAGCACGCGCGGGATCGTGCCGTCGGGCGCCGGCCCCGCCTCGAAAATGAAATCGCCCAGCGTCTCGTGCGAAGACCGCAGGCGACCGGTGGAAGTCAGACGCAGCAGGGGTTTCATCACACTCCCCTCGCGCGGGCAGCCCCAGGACCAGGTGTTGCGGAACCACAGCGTGGGCAGCAGGTGCAGCGTCGCGGCTTCGGAACTGCGGTTGGCCACGGTGATCCGGATGAGGATGTCGTCCGGGCCGGGCTTGGCATATTCGGCGATGATGTCGAAATACCGGTCGCCATCAAACACGCCGGTGTCGGTGAGCTCGTATTCGCGCTCCTCGCGACCCCGGCGGCGGTTCTCCTCCAGCAGTTTCGCGTAGGGGAACTCGGCCTGGGGATATTTATAGAGCGCCTTGGCGTAGGAATGGGTCGGCGTCGAGTCGAGGTAGAACCATTCCTCCTTCACGTCCTCGGCATGATTGCCCTCGTTGCCGGTCAGGCCGAACAGGCGTTCCTTCAGGATCGGGTCGCGGCCGTTCCATAGGGCTAGTGCGAAGCACAGGCGCGCCTCGCGATCGCAAAATCCGAGCAGGCCATCCTCTCCCCAGCGATAGGCGCGGCTGCGCGCGTGATCATGCGGGAAATAATCCCAGCAGGTGCCCCACTCACTGTAATCTTCCCGGACCGTGGACCACTGGCGTTCGGCGAGGTAGGGACCCCAGCGTTTCCAGTTCGCCCGGCGGGCACCGTCCTCGGCCAGCCGGTGACCTTCGGCGGTCGAGGCCGACTTGCGGATCACGGTGGTGTTACCGGTGATGTCGTTCGGGGCAGCTGGCACGACCGAAGTAAACGGCAAGGGGACCACAACGCAAAGGTGGAATCCCCTGTCCAATTTCGAATTACGAATTTCGATTTGCGAACGGACGGCCGCAGGTCATGGGCTCCTCCCCTGCCACTTTTCTCTCTTTCTCCCTGCTCCGCGTTCCCCGTTCCACGCTCAGGTCAGGCCTTGTAAACGATCAGCACGCCGAAGTCGTTCAGCAGCTTCTGGGTGCCCATCTCGACGTAACTGTAGTTGATCGTGTTGATGCTGATGATGGCTTCCTCGCCAATCTTACCCAGGGCATCGGTGACGATCTTGTCGAAGTTGTCGTGGCCAACCTCCTTGCAGTCGATGTGCCGGATGGTCTTGATGTGAAGCTGGCGCGGTCCGGTCGAAGCGACCACATCAAGCAGGGCCTGCGATTTCTGGATCAGCGGTGCGCTGGGACCGGCAGTTACGGGCACTGAGAAATGCTTCGCCTCTTTGGCCGGAGCCGGTCCGCTGGGCGGCGGCGGGGCCTTGGTATTGGCCGGCTCGGGCTGGGGCACGGTGATCAGCCGGGAACAGGTTGGGCAGCTGAGCTGCTGGCCGGCGGCACCGAGATCCACCTCGAGCTCCTGCTGACAATGGGGACACTTAAACGCGATATCCATAACGTCTTTGCCGGGATGGCCATGACTTAGCCGACGCGGAAGGTTTTGGAAACAGAAGACTGCGCGTAAATCCGGCGATCCGCTATTCGAACAGCCGGCCCAGGCCCTTCAGCTGGTCCGCCACCGGCGAATCCGCCGGCGTGCGTGCCTTCACCGCCTGGTAGATCCGCTTGGCCCCGGCGGGGTCGGAGCGCACCAGCAACCGCGCGTAATCCAGCTCGATCGCCGCCTTGCGGGGATCGCGGAGATACGGCTGGTTGGCCGCCAACCAGTCCTTCATGGCGTCGGCACCGCCGGCCTTGGCCTGGGCGAGCGAGGCTTCGAGGGCGGGCGACAGGGCTGGCAGGGCGTCCGCCGGGGCGGCAACCTGCTGGACCTTTTGAGGCCCCTCCGACTCCAGCTTCGTCTTGTTGTAAAGCCTCAGGATTTGGAAGAAACCCCAGAAACCGGCCACGATGATCAGGACTCCGATTAGTTTGCTCATTCTCCCTCCACTCGTTCGATGCGGGCACCAAGCTTGCGGAGCTTTTCCTCCATCCGTTCGTAGCCCCGGTCAAGATGATAGATGCGGTGTACCTGGGTCGTGCCAGTGGCCGCGAGCCCCGCGATGACCAGTGCTGCACTCGCCCGCAGGTCGCTCGCCATGACCGGCGCGCCGCTCATTGGCCGGCCACCCTTCACAATGGCACTGGGGCCCTCGATGGAGATTTCCGCCCCCAGCCGCGCCAGCTCCGCCACATGCATGAAGCGCGACTCGAAGATGCGCTCGGTGATGACGCTGATGCCCGGCGCCCGGCACATCAGTGCCATGAACTGCGCCTGCACATCGGTCGGAAAACCCGCGTAGGGCAGCGTTGTGACATCCGTCGGCTTGATCCGCGCGGTGGACTTCACCAGCAGGCCGCCCGCCTTGCGTTCCACCTTCACGCCGGCCTCGCGCAGCTTGTCGAGAACCGCCGCGAAATGTTCCGGCCGCGCGCCATGCACCAGCACCTCGCCCTTGGTCGCCGCCGCCGCGCACAGGAACGTGCAGGCCTCGATGCGGTCGGGAATCACCTCGTAATCGGTGCCGTGCAGGCGGTCCACGCCGGTGATCGTCAGCGTCGGGCTGCCGATGCCGGTGATCTTCGCACCCATGCTGACCAGGAAGTTGGCGACGTCGCAGACTTCCGGCTCGCAGGCCGCGCTTTCAATGACGGTGACGCCTTCCGCCAGGGTCGCCGCCATCATGATGTTGGCCGTGCCCAGCACGGTCGGCCCCGCGCGCCCACCGAGGAACAGCATCGTGCCGACGAGGCGCTTGGTCTTGGCGTTGATGTAGCCGTTGGCGATGTCGAGCTTGGCCCCCAGGGCCTTGAGGCCCTTCAGGTGCAGGTCGATTGGCCGGGTGCCGATCACGCAGCCGCCGGGCAGCGAGACACTCGCCTCCCGCAGCCGTGCCAACAGGGGCCCGAGGATGCAGATGCTTCCGCGCATTTTGCGGATCATCTCGTAGTCGCCGAAGCCCTTCACCTTGGCGGCGCGGATCGTCAGGGTGCCGTCCGCGAACTTCACCTCGGCCCCGAGCGATTCGAGGATCTTGCCCATGAACCGCACGTCGCTGAGGTCGGGCACGTTGCGGATGACGCAGGTGTCGGCCGTGAGCAGCGTCGCCGCCATGAGGGGCAGCACGGCGTTCTTGGAACCGCTGATCGTGACTTCGCCGTGGAGCGGCACGCCGCCCTTGATGAGAAAACTGTCCATTGTTCGTTGGTCGCTGAGGACGGAATCGGAGAACTGGGACAACCCCACCTAATTCAGCGGACGCCGCACGATGAGAACGCGCTCCCGTCCGCTCAAGTCTTTCTCGACACCTTCGTACAGCCAACCGTGAGCGCCGAATAGCAGCTTCGCTGCCATCGCCTGCCCATCGCCCAGTTCGGTGAGCAGCCAGCCGCCGGGTTTCAGCCAGCTCCCGGCCTGCGCGGCGAGAATCCGGTAGCAGTCCAACCCGTCAACACCACCATCGAGGGCCAGCCGGGGATCGAACTCGCGCACCTCGGGGTCCAGCGTGGCGATTTCCGCCGTCGGGATATAGGGGGGGTTGGTGACGATCAGATCGAACTGATACGGCTGACCGAGCGCCGCAAATCCGTCGCCCTCGTGAAAGGTGATGCGTGCTTCCACCTGGTTGCGCGCTGCGTTCTCCCGCGCAATGGCCAGGGCGGACGGAGATTTATCGAGGGCGTGCAGCTCTGCCTCCGGACAGCCGGCGGCCAAGGCGATGGCCAGGCAGCCCGAACCGGTGCCGAAATCGAGGGCGCGCAAGACGGCTGACGGTTCGGCATTCCCCTCTTGTTCCGCCAGCTTGGCCAAAGCGAGCTGCGCCAAAACCTCCGTTTCGGGCCGGGGCACCAGGACATCCCGTGTGACCTTCAGCTCATGGTCCAGAAAGGCGGCCGAACCGACAATATGCTGGAGCGGTTCCCGCTGGCCGCGGCGCTTCACCAGCTCGCGCAGCGGGTCCAGTTCCGCCCCGGTCAGCACGCGGTCAAATTGCAGGTAAAGCTTCAGGCGCGGCAGCTTCAGCACATGCGAAAGCAGCAGCTCGACCTGCAGGCGCGGCGAATCGACCCCGCGTTCCGTGAGGAAATCGGTGCTGCGCCGGATGACTTCAAGGATGGTCATGCGGGGAGAGTAGGCAGTAATCAGTGATCAGTAATCAGAATTGTCGCCATGAGCTAGAAGCGCCTTGGGCAGACTGGATATCGCGCGCCAAATGAACGACGCTTCGGGCCGATGGATGCACTCTTGCAGCAGCTCGACACGTTCCTCCGCAAGCAGCCGGTGCTCGGTCGTGAGGTCTATCTCGCCTCGACCGCTGTCGTGCTTGGCGACGTGACGCTTGGCGACCATAGCAGCGTGTGGTACGGCGCGGTGCTGCGGGGCGACATCAACCGCATCGTGGTCGGCCATCATTCCAACGTGCAGGACAACGCGGTACTGCACCTCGCCGACGAATACCCCTGTCTCGTTGGAAACTGGGTCACCATCGGACATTCGGCCAACGTCCATGCCTGCACGATTGGCGACGAATGCCTGGTGGGCATCGGGGCGACGGTGCTCGATGGCGCGGTCATCGGTGAACAGAGCCTCATCGGCGCGAATGCCTTGGTCACCCCCAGAACCCAGATCCCGCCCGGCTCACTGGTCGTCGGCGCGCCGGCGGTGGTGAAGCGCGCCCTAACTCCCGAGGAACGCGCCGGTCTGAAGCATTGGGCCGAAAAATATGTGGTGAACGGCGCCTACTGCCTGAAGCACGGAATCAATGTGGGCCAGCCGCTGAATACGTGAGTTTCACCTGCGGCCGGCCAGCTCAGTTCCCTTGCCCTCCCTTTCCTTGGCCTCATTCCGCTAGCACCGGGCTTTCAGCCCGGTGTCCGGTCCGCTCCTTTGACTCAGCCGTTTCAACGGCTTACCGGGAGCCACCACCGTCAGAAAACGGTTGAAACCGTTGCGCTTCGTGGCGGCTTTCCTACCGGGCTGAAGCCCGGTGTTAGCGAAATTTCAACGTCACTGTGTCCAGCTTGCGCGAGGCAAAGGGAAGCGAAGGAAGGCGTTCTTCCGTGGGCTGACTTCTTTTCGTCCCGGGCATCGTTCCACTTATCTCCCGCCCAATGGCCATGGCAGTTTTGAAAACGCCATAGCCGCATTCCTCCTGCATTCCCCTTCGACTTCGCGTCGGCCCGACCTAACCTTGCGCCGCACATGATCCGCAACGTCATCTTCGACTGGTCCGGCACGCTGGTGGACGATCTGCCGGCGGTCTGGGAGGCCAGCAACCACTGCTTCGAGCGCGCGGGCGTGCCGCCGCTCTCGCTGGAGGAGTTCCGGGCGGAGTTCCGGCTGCCCTACCGGGATTTTTACGACAAGTTTGTGCCCAATGTGCCGCTCGACGAGTTGGAGGGCTGGTTCCGGACGAAGTTCATGACGTGCCAGGAATCTGTGGTCGCGCTGCCACATGCCCGCGAGTTCCTCGAGTTTTGCGCGGCCCGCGAACTGCGGACTTTTTTGCTGAGCACCGTGCATCCGCTGGCCTACGCGCACCAGGCCCGGGCCACGGGGCTGGGCGGATTCATCCAGACACCCTACGCGGGCATCGCTGACAAGCGGGCGAAGATCGCCGAGCTGCTCGCCGACCACACGCTCGCCGCCGAGGAAACGGTGTTCATCGGCGACATGGAGCATGACATCGAAACGGCGCGGCATGGCGGCATCCACAGCGTGGCGGTACTCACGGGCTACAATTCGCTCGCCCAGCTCCGGGCCGCGCAGCCGGACCTTGTGGTCGAACATCTCGGCGAGCTGCGCGCGGTGCTGGAGCGCAATGACGGCCAGTTGCCGGTGGTCAAAACCGGCTCGTTCATCCCCGCCGCCAAGCGCTGGCCGCTGGCCACGGTGGGCGCACTCGTGTTCAACGACGCCGGCCAGGTGCTGATGATCCGCACGCACAAGTGGTCGCATCACTGGGGCATTCCGGGCGGCAAGATCGAATGGGGCGAGCGCCACGAGGACGCGCTGCACCGCGAGGTGAAGGAGGAGACCGGCCTCGACGTGACGGACGTGCGCTTCGTGATGGTGCAGGATGCCATCCAGCCGCCGGAGTTTTACAAGGACGCCCACTTCCTGCTGTTGAACTACACCTGCGTCGCCCATGGCGCACAGCCGCTGCAGCTCAACGACGAGGCCGAGGAATGGCTGTGGGTGACAATGGACGAGGCCTTCGCGCTGGAGCTGAACGGACCGACGCGGGTGCTGCTGGAGGAAGTAAAAAGGAAAAATTAAAAAGGAAAAATGAATGCGGTTTCCCCGATTCACGCATCACTCCCGCCTTCATCCATAATTCATAATTCCCCCATGGATCTGATCACCCTGACCGATCTCGAAGTTAGCTACCACGTCGGCGTTCCGGACGCGGAGCGGGCCGCGCCGCAGCGGCTGCTGCTCACCATCGAAATGCGGAGTGACTTCACCGCTGCAGCCGAGGGTGACGACCTAACCAGGACTATCGACTACTACCGGGTGAGCCGCCGACTCCTGACCTTCGGCGAGGGGCGCAGCTGGAAGCTGATCGAGAAGCTCGCGGTGGACATCGCGGAATTTGTGCTTGCGGAATTCCAGCCGGCGGGCGTTAGCGTCGAGGTGAAGAAGTTCATCCTGCCAGAGACCCGGCATGTGTCGGTGAAGGTGGAACGGAATCGGTGATGCGCCAAAGTAGGACGGGGCGTCCCGCCCGTCTTCCATCTTCTTCTTGCACCCGAAACGTCTTGGGATTGAAAAAGCACATTTTGAGGACGGGCGGGGACGCCCCGTCCTACTTTGGCGGCTCCCTCGCGTCAGAGCCGTCGCCAGCAGGCAAGGCTCGTATCAAATCCTGACCTTGAACTCCTCCCCTTTCTTCACGCTGAGGACAAACTCCGCCATCAGCACCGGGATCTGTTCGAGGTCCTTGAGTGAGACCATCTCGACCGGGGAGTGCATGTAGCGATTGGGCAAGCTGATCAGTGCGCTGGCTATGCCGCCACGCGTCCAGAAGATCACGTCGGTGTCGGTGCCGCTGCTGGCGCTCATGGCCTCGTGCTGCAGGGAGATTTTCTTTTTCGCCGCTACTTTCTCAATGCGTTCGACGACCTCGGGATGGTTGCAGCCGCCGTGGGTGAGCGCCGGTCCCTGCCCTAGTTTGATGTCGCCGTGCTGGCGCTTGTCGATGGTCGGGTAATCGGTCGCGTGGGTGACGTCCACGACCAGCGCGATGTCAGGCTTCAGGGAGTAGGCGATCTGGCGGGCACCGAGCAGACCGACCTCCTCCTGCACGTTGGACACGGCACAGACTTCCGCCGCGAACTTGCCGACGTGCGCCTTCAGCAGCCGGAGCGTTTCCGCCACGGCCCAGGTGCCGATACGGTTGTCGAAGGCTCGCGCCACCGCGAGATCGCCGCGCAACATTTCGAAGCGGTCACTCAAGGTGATCGGATCGCCGATGCGGACGAGCTTCATCACTTCCGCCTTGGAGCTGACGCCGATGTCGAGAAACAGGTCGTGGATCTTGGGCAGCTTGCCGTCGTCATCGCCCTTGGTCAGGTGCGGCGCGACCGAGCCGAACACGCCCGGCACCGGACCTCCCCGCGTGTGGATGACCGCCCGCTGCGCCCGGGTGATCGCCGGGTTGATGCCGCCGGAGCGACGCACGTAGATGAAACCTTCGTCGGTGACGTAATTCACCGACATCGCGATCTCATCCGCATGGGCCGCGAGCATGATGCGCGGGGAACCGCTCTTGTTGGCCACCGCCACGCAGTTGCCGTAGGCATCGCTGAAGGACTCAGTGGCGAACTGCTTCGCGTAGTCGAGCCAGACGCGCTGGCCCCGGGTCTCGTGGCCGACGGGACTGGGGGTGTTGACGAGGGTTTCGAGAAACTGGAGCGATTCAGGGCGCATGGGCGGCGAGCGTAGTGGCCGGACGAAGGCAGGCAAGCGGTACCCGTGTGCGACCTTGACCTGAACGCCCCCGGGGGTCAGAACAGCCGATGAAATACCCTGCCCTAACATGATCAAGAACCCAAACCGCCTTCCCGTATGGCTGCTTCCGGCTCTCGGCCTCGTGCCGCTCAGTGCCTCAGCCTTGTCCTATACCCTGACCGACCTCGGCACCTTTGGCGGCACCGCGAGCGAGGCCTTCGGCATCAACGCCGCCGGCACGGTCGTCGGCGATGCCAACTTTGCCGGTGATACTTCTAGCCACGCCTACAGCTATAGCGGGGGGATAAAGACCGACCTTGGCACCTTGGGTGGCACTGCCAGCGCCGCCTACGGAATCAATGCCGGCGGCACGGTGGTCGGCAGCGCCTACCTCGCAGGCGACAATGTCAGCCATGCCTTTCTACATGACGGCACCACGATCTCCGACCTCGGCACCTTGGGCGGCACTTTCAGCGAGGCCCTGCATATCAATGCCGCCGGCACGGTAGTCGGCGATTCGAACATCACCGGCGATGCGGTCACTCATGCGTTCCGTTATAGCGGCACCACGATGACCGATCTCGGCACCTTGCCGGGCGGGGCCAACAGCTATGCTGTCGGCATAAACACGGCCGGCACGGCGGTCGGCGCTTCTGACATCACCGGTGGGGCCCAACACGCCTTCAGCTACAGCGGTGGCGTGATGACCGATCTCGGCACCTTGCCCCAAGGCGCTTACAGCTACGCCAGCGGGATCAATGCCGCCGGCACCGTGGTCGGCACCTCCAATATCGGCGGCAGTGCCTACCATGCTTTCAGCTACAGCGGCGGGGTGATGACCGATCTGGGCAGCTTGAGTGATGGACTGGGCCATCATGGCAATCAGAGTCAAGCCTTCGCCATCAACTCCCTCGACATGGTGGTCGGGGATTCCAACGACCGTGCTGGTCACCCCCAACATGCCTTTGTTTATGAAGGAGGGCTCATGGTGGACTTGAACACGGCCATTCCCGGATCGCCAGGTTGGCTGCTCGGTCAGGCCACGGATATCAATGACGACGGCCTGATCGTCGGCATCGGGACCGATCCGGAGGGTGACACCCACGGCTTCCTCCTCACGCCCAACGCGACGCCGGTGCCCGAACCCGGCGAGTACGCGGCGGTGGCCGGGATGGCGCTGGTCGCTTTCGGAGCCTGGCGGCACACACGCCTGGCGTCCGTGCGGAAGAACTGAACTTCCAACCCTCCATCCTTCATGAAACCACTCCTGTCCCTCGCCAGCCTGCTTCCGGCCCTCGGCCTCCTGCCCTTCGCCGCCTCCGCGCAGACCTACACGCTGACCGACCTCGGCACCTTGGGCGGTTCTCAAAGCGGTGCCTATGGTATCAACGCCGCCGGCACGGTGGTCGGCTATTCCAATCTGGCCGGCGATGTCGCCGCCCATGCCTTCAGTTATGGCGGCGGAGTGATGACCGACCTCGGCAGCTTGGGCGGTTCTTATAGCAGCGCCGCTGCCATCAACGCCGGCGGCACGGTGGTCGGCAGTTCCGTATTGGCCGACAATGCCACCACGCATGCCTTCAGTTCCAACGGCGGGGTGATGACCGATCTCGGCAGCCTGGGCGGTTCTAATAGCAGCGCCGCTGCCATCAACACCGGCGGCACGGTGGTCGGCGGTTCCTATACCGCCAGCGATGCCGCCTACCATGCGTTCAGCTACAGCGGCGGGGTGATGACGGATCTTGGCACCCTGGGCGGTGCCACCAGCCTGGCCGTCGGTATCAACGCCAGCGGCACGGTGTTCGGTCTTGCCACCACCGTCGGCGATGAGAACACCTACCATGCGTTCAGTTCCCTAGGCGGGGTGATGACCGATCTCGGCATCTTCGGCGACATCAACAGCACTGCCGCGGCCAGCAACGCGGCCGGCACGCTGGTCGGCGCTTTCTCGCCTGACGGTGCGGGTGCCACCTTCCACGCGCTCAGCTTTAGCGGCGGCGTGCGGAGGGACCTTGGCACCTTGGGTCTCGGTAAGCTCAGCTTTGCCAACGCCATCAACAACGCCGGCACGGTGGTCGGAAAATCCACGACCGACTCTCTTGGCAACACTCAACATGCCTTTATCTTCCGCGGCGGCTTCATGCTGGATTTGAACGGAGCGATCCCCGGTGCTCCGGGCTGGGAACTTACGGATGCCAATGGCATCAACGACGCCGGCCAGATTGTCGGCGTCGGGGAGAATCCTCAGGGACATCTCGATGCCTACCTGCTCACGCCCATAACGGCCGTGCCCGAACCCGGCGAATACGCAGGGCTGGCGGGGCTGACTCTGGTCGCCTTCGGAGCCTGGCGGCGCACACGCCATGCGTCCGTGGCGAGGAACTGAGCTTCAACCAATCGTTTTAGCACGCGGTGTGATGAACGCGATATGGTCTTGGAGTGCGGTGGCTTGACACCGCTTTCGGCCGCCGGACGCGTTGGCAAATTGCGATTCGTGCTAATCCCCTCCATCGCTCCCTTTCGAAAGCGGCGGCTGCGCTCAGCGGATGCACCGAGACACCACCGCTCAGGCCGTGAGCTGGTTCAGCCGGCCCGTGCTGTCGCCGAAGCGTTCGGCGGACATGCCCATGCGGTCCATCATCGAGAGGAAGAGGTTCGCCATGGGGGTTTCCTTGGGCGAACGGATGTGGCGGCCCTGGGTGATGGTGCCACCGCCGTGACCGGCGAGGAGGATCGGCAGATCCTCGTGGGCGTGGGCGTTGCCATCGGCCAGACCGCTGCCGTACACGATCATCGAGTTGTCCAGCAGCGTGCCCTGCCCTTCCTTGATGGACTTCAGCTTGCCGAGGAAATAGGCGAACTGCTCCATGTGGAACTTGTTGATCTGGGCTATCTTGCGGCGCTTTTCAGTGTCGTTCTGGTGGTGCGAAAGGTCGTGATGGCCGTCCCGGATGCCGATCTGCGGATAGGCGTCGTTGCTGCCGTCGTGCTTCATCACGAAGGTGATGATGCGCGTCGAGTCGGTCTGGAAGGCGAGCGTCATGATGTCGAACATCAGCCGCGAATGGGCGACAAAATCGACCTTGCCCTCGGCATTGCGCGGGATGCCGGTCGGCCGCTGGAAGCCGGGCAACTGCTGCTCGATGTCCTTCGCGGACTCGATGCGCCGCTCCAGGTCGCGCACGGAGGTGAGGTATTCGTCGAGCTTGCGCTGGTCGGTGCGGCCCAGCTTCGAGTTCAGCGACTTCACGTCGTCCTGCACGAAATCGAGGATGCTCTTTTCGTAGCGCTCGCGGCGGGCGCGCTGCTCGACGGTTTCCTTCAGGCTGGAGGCGGAAAAAAGGCGTTCAAAGGCCAGCGCCGGGTCCACCTCGGGCGGCAACGGTGCGGACGGTGTGCGCCAGGCGATGTTGAACGAGTAGGCGCAGCTGTAGCCGGAATCGCAGTTGCCGGAGGTCTGGCCCCGGTCGCAACCGAGTTCCAGCGAGGCAAAGCGCGTTTCCTTGCCGACGCGCTGGGCGGCGAACTGGTCGGCGGAGACGCCAGCATGGATGTCCACACCGTTCGTCTTGCGGATACGTGTCGAGGTCAGCCACGTAGCGGAGGCACGGGCATGGTCACCGGCACCGTCCATCTTCGCGCGACCGGCATCCTGGGTCAGGCCGCTGAGGACGCTGAAGTCGGAGCGGAAATTGGCCAGCGGCTCCAAGGTGGAAGGCAGCTTGAAGTTTGAGCCCACCTCGGTCGGCGTCCAGTCGGGCATGTTGGCGCCGTTGGGGACGTAAATGTACGCCATGCGGCGCGGGGCGGCCCCGGCGGCCGCAGCCAACGGCGAAGCGGGGTCGGCCAGCAGTGACATCGTGCCGAGCGACTCGAAGGCCGGCAGGGCCATAAGCGTGCCGAGACCCTTCAGAAAGGTGCGCCGGGGAACATTGAGACGGATGGCCATAATTCTTTTAATCCAAGCCTTCGACGAAACTAAGCACGCGTAGCTTCAAGGCAAGTCGGCTTTGGTGAATTTTGGCCGCCGCCGGCAACTTCCCGGCTCCCATGGTGTTCGCCTTCGCGGCGGTTTCTGCTAGGTTGCCGCCGTGCCGTCCATGGGCCGCCTCATTTCATGCCTGTTTGCGCTCCTCGCGCTGGCCGCCACGCTGCGCGGCGCGGAACCCATGTCCCTGCGCTGGCAGGCCAAGTCGAACCGGGTGGATGCGGCGCTCCATGACGTGCCCCTGCCCAAGGTGCTCGCCAAGATTGCCAAGGCGACCGGCTGGCAGATTTTCCTGGAACCCGGCACGCAGCGGACCGTTTCCGCCACCTTCACCAACCTGCCGCCGCGCGTGGCCCTGGAGCGCCTGCTGGGCAGCCTCAGTTTTGTGCATGTGCCGCAGGGAAAGGCCGGCAAGCTGCTGATCTACCGCTCGTCCATCGATGCCGCGACGGAAGAGGTCGAGGCCGGCGGCGAGGATGAATACACCCTGGAGCCCGGACCCATCCCGAATGAGCTGATCGTGCGCCTGAAACCGGGCGCAAAAATCACGCCGGAAGACCTGGCCAAAAAGCTCGGCGCCAAGCTGGTGGGGCGGATGGACGGGCTGAACACCTACCGCCTGCGCTTCGAGACGGCCGAGGCCGCCAACGCCGCCCGCGACGAATTGCGGCAGCGCCAGGATGTCGCGGGCGTGGAAAACAACATCCGCTTGCCGGCGCCGGGCCAGCCCGACCAGCCGAGCAGCGTCGCCGCCTCCGGCCTCAACCTGAAACCGCGCGTGGTCGGGGACAAGGACAGCATCGTCATCGGCCTGATCGACACCCTGCTCCAGCCCCAGCCGATGGAATACGAGCAGTTCATCAAGGAGCGGCTGTCGGTGGTGGAGGGCAAATTCGAGGTGGACAACTCCCAGCCGATGCACGCCACGGCGATGCTTCAGGCGATGCTCGACGCGGTCGCGCAGATGGATTCCTCCGACCAGGGCACCAAGGTGCGCGTGCTGCCGATCAACATCTACGATCCGACCGCCGCCGGCCAGGAGCCGACGACCTCGACCTGGAATGTCATGCTGGGCCTGCAGCTGGCCGCCAGCCGGGGGGTCACAGTCTTCAACCTCAGCCTCGGCGGACCCAACGACAGCCCGATGCTCGACGAGATGATCTACAACATCCACGCCCAGGGGGGGCTGGTGCTGGCGGCCACCGGCAACACGCCGGGCAAGGACCTGACCTACCCGTCGGCCAGCCCGGGTGCGATGGGCGTGACGGCGGGGGATCGCAACGGACAGGTGGCTTCCTTTGCCAATACGGGCCCGCAAACCGAGCTGATCGGTCCCGCCACGACCTATTTCAATTTTCAGGGCCGTACTTGGATGGCGCAGGGCACTTCCAGCGCCACCGCGTGGACGTCAGGTCTAGTGGGGGGTGCCATATCGTCCGGCTCTTTGACTCCCGCCCAGGCCGAAGCGTGGCTGCTTTCGACCGTGCCGTATAAGCCCGGCAAACCCTAGCAGGGGAGAAAGGGTGCAGCGGTGCAGAGGAGCCACTCGTCTTGTTTCACCCCCGCTCCCCTGCTCTTCTGCAGCCCCTGCCCAGACTTGCACCGAGCCCACCGGCTCCGCACGCTCACGCGGTCCAATGCCTGTCACCCCGGAATTCTCCAAGCCCCTGTCCGCCGCCACCCGTCTGTGCGCGGTCTTTGGCGCGCCCATCCGGCATTCGGCCTCGCCGGCGATGCACAATGCCGCACTGGCCACCCTCGGGCTCGACTGGCGGTACGTCGGTTGCGAGGTCGCGCCGGAGCACCTGTCCGCCGCCATCGACGGGGCACGGCACATGGGGTTCGTGGGACTCAATCTCACCGTGCCGCACAAGCTGCTGGCGTTGGAACTGATGGATGAGTTGGACGTGTCCGCCCGGTCCTGGGGCGCGGTCAACACGGTCGTCTTTGAAGCACAGGATGCCGAAGGCGAATGGCGGCCGGTCGGGCAGCTCGCCGAAGTGCGCGGCCCGGTGCGGTCGAAGGGCTACAACACCGACGCCGACGCCATCATCCGCGCCCTGCGCGAGGACCTGGGTACGGAGCCGCGTTCCGCGCGCGTCCTGCTGCTCGGAGCTGGCGGGGCCGCCCGCGCCGCCGCGCTGCGGCTGGCGGACGAAGGCGTCCAGGAGCTCTGGTTGGTCAACCGCACCGAAGCCAAGGCGGTGGAGCTGGCGGAGGAAATCCGCGAACGCTTCCCGGTGGTGGATGTCGCGGTCGGCTATCCGGAAACCCCGGTCGAGATCGTCCTGAACGGCACCTCGCTCGGCCTTAAGCGGGACGACGGCTCCCCGCTGGATGAATCAAAATTTTCCCTCAGCCAGGCCGACAGCGTGTACGACATGATCTACCGGCCCGCCGAAACGCCCCTGCTGCGCGCGGCCAAGGCTGCCGGCTGCCGCACCGCCAACGGCCTCGGGATGCTGCTCTACCAGGGTGCGACCGCGCTGGAACTGTGGACCGGCCGGCCCGCTCCCACCGAAGTGATGCGGGAGGCGCTGGGACGCGAGATTTACGGGAGGCCGGCGTGAGCGGGGCGGACACGACCTACCTCGGCCTGCCGCTGGAGTTCTGGTTCACCGGGCCGCTCGGCCTGCCCTTCCACCTGTGGACCCTGTTCTTCACCGTCCTGGGCCTGATGGTGGGAAGCTTCCTCAACGTGGTGATCCACCGGATGCCGCTCGACGAGAGCATTGTCACGCCGCCGTCTCACTGTCCGAAGTGCGGCTATAGGATCCCGCTGCGGCACAACCTGCCCATCCTCTCCTGGCTGGTGCTGCGGGGCCGGTGCGCCAATTGCGGCGCCGGCATTTCGCCGCGCTACCTGACCGTCGAGGCGCTCACCGGCGTGGTGTTCCTCACCACCTGGCTGACCTTCGGCCAGACCGAACCGCTGATGGCGGTCGCGCTCTGCGTGCTGCTGGCCGGGTTCATCGCCGGCACCTTCATCGATTTCGAGCACCTCATGATCCCGGACGAAATCACCATCGGTGGCATCGTCGTCGGCTTCCTCTTTTCGGCGGCGGCCCCGGCGTTGCAGGGTGCGACCGACATGCCGACCGCGCTGAAAGGCAGCGCATTGGGCATGCTGGTCGGCGGCGGCGTGGTCTATGGCGTGCTCCGGCTCGGCAAGCTGCTGTTTGGACGGCAAAAGGTGCAACTGCCGCCGAATTCGCTGGTGGTTTTCCACGAGGCCGGGGTGGTGCTGCCGGACGGCGAGATGCCCTATGAGGAATTGTTTTACCGGAAGTCCGACGCGGTGGTGCTCCACGCCAAACGGGTGGAACTGGCCGATCGCTGCTACACCGACGTGCCCGTGCGGCTGGAACTGCTCCGGGATCCGCCCGTGCTGCGCGTCGGCGAGGAGACCCTGAGCGCGGATGAACAGCCCTGGATGTCGGTCATCACCGACCGCCTAACCCTGCCGCGGGAGGCGATGGGCTTTGGCGATGTGAAGTTCATGGCCGCCGTCGGGGCCTTTCTGGGCTGGCGGGCGGCCGTGTTCTCGCTGGCGGCCAGTTCCTTCCTGGGTGTCCTCGTGGCGTTCACCTTGATCGCCCTGCGCCGCCAGAAATGGTCCGGCCGTCTCGGCTACGTGCCCTATCTCGCGACGGCGGCAACGATCTGGATCTTTGGCGGCCAGACGCTCGTGCAGCGGTGGTTTGCCACGCTGGGCTACTGATACCAATTCTCTTTAATAATCGGTTGAATGAGCCAGGCCGTAGCGTTTGCTTGGTCGCGGAGCCAGTGGTGAACGAGGGATAAAACCCGTGTTGGCGTCTCCCAGAAGGGACGCAGGGCGGTGGTGAGGGTCTTCTCGAGGGCGGCGAAGGTGTCATGGCGGCGGTTGCAGGTGACAATCCTGCACCTGATCCCACCGGCCTTCGGTCGGATTGGGTTCGGAACTATAGGGTGGCAGGGGCAACAGATGGATGCGTCCGGGCAGACGGGGATAGCTTGTCCGGGGATGAAAGTCTGCGGGGAGCGGCCGGCGCGAGCTGGTTTACCACTCGTAACGGAGAGGATGGACTGCGAAGCGCCGTCGTCTGTGGCGACCGCATCCGTCAATGGACGTACATCGGCAACTATTCCACGCTGCGCTGTAATTCCGCCGGGGTGTTTCCGGGATTAGAGGACAAAGGGAGATTGTCTCCCTTGTCACAACGATTCCTATGCACTTCAGCTTCCGCTCCTGCTTCGCGGGCCGCCTTTGGCACCACGGCTTATGCCGGCCGGGTCTTCTCACCCTCCTGTTTGCGCTGGCCGTCAACCCCGTCCTGGGCAGTTCGCCCCGGCCTCTGGCGACCCAATATGCCACCCTGGATTCACTCACGACCGGCACGCCATATTCGAAGACCGTGACCGCGATCGGCGGCAAGCCGCCCTACACCTGGTCCATCACCGGAGGGCCGGTCGCCCCTGGCATGGCACTTGCCCCCGCCGGCGTTTTCAGCGGCACGCCCACCACGCCAGGCGATTACAAATTTTCACTGGTCGTGACCGACTCTGCGGGTGCCACGGCCAGTGCCGCCCAGGAAATCTGGGTGGGCGGCAAGGCCATCACGCCCCCGTCGTCCGGCGGTAGCGATGGCTCCGGCGGAACGCCCCCTCCGGGCACACCGCTCGCGACCCAATACGCCACGCTTGATCCGCTGACCGTTGGCACACCTTACACCCGCACCGTAACCGCCGTCGGCGGCAAGCCGCCTTACACCTGGTCGATCACCGGGGGGACGGTCAGCCCAGGCATGTCGATCTCCCCGGCCGGCATTTTCAGCGGCACGCCCACCACGGCGGGCGACTTCAAGTTTTCCCTGAAGGTCACTGACTCCCTCGGCGCGACCGCGAGCGCGGCACAGGACCAGTGGGTCGGCGGATCGGCGGCCGGCTCCGGCGGTGGCACCACTCCCGGAAGCGGCACGGGCACGCCGCCGACGCCGCCCGCGACCTTCTTGCTGACGGTAGTCAATGGCACCGGCAGTGGCAGTTATGCCGCTGGCACCACCGTGATGATCACGGCTAATGCCCCGGCGGCGGGGTCCGCCTTCGCGCAATGGACCGGCGGGACCGTGGCGGCGGCCACCTCGGCCAGCACGTCGTTCGTCGTGCCCGCCGCCAATGCCGTTTTGACCGCGACGTATGCCGCCCTCCCGCCGCCCGCACCAGTGGCGCCGGCCGATCCTGTGAATCCGATCCTGTTTGTGACCCAAGTTCCGATGGGATTCGATTTCACCACCATCGGCTCCGTCTTCGGCAACCAGCGTGCCGGCAGTGACGCAGTCCCCCGCGGCGGCGATCTCTACATCCGCTATCCGGACGGCACGCTCCGCAATCTCACCGCCACCGCCGGCTATGGCGACCCCAGCGGCTACCAAGGAACCAATTCCATCGCCGTGCGCGACCCGGCCGTGCATTGGAACGGGCAGAAGGCGGTGTTCAGCATGGTCGTGGGATTGCCGCTGGACACGACGACCACTTGGCAGCTGTACGAGATCACCGGGCTCGGCCAGAGCGAGACGCCGGTCATCACGCGTGTGCCGAACCAGCCCGCCACGTTCAACAACATCGCACCGTGCTATGGGACCGACGACCGCATCATTTTCACCAGCGACCGTCCGCGCAATGGGGAGGCGCAGCTCTACCCCCAGCTCGACGAGTATGAACTGGCACCGACGGTCACCGGCCTGTGGAGCCTCGATCCTGTGACGGGCGATCTGTTCAACCTGAATCACACGCCGTCGGGTGCCTTCACCCCGATCATCGACAGCTTCGGCCGCGTGATCTTCACGAGGTGGGACCACCTCCAGCGCGACCAGGAGTCCGACATCGATGTGGACAACATCGCCAAGGGCCAGGTCCCGCCCTACGGCACCTTCAACTACTCCGATGAAACGGCCAACGCCCAGATCCTCAGCCGGGCGGAAGTCTTCCCGGAGCCCCGGGTCGCCACGGGGAACGAAAATGGCCATCTCTTCAACGTGTTCTTCCCTTGGATGATCCAGGAAGACGGCACGGATGAGGAAACCATCAACCACGTAGGCGCCCACGAGATCGGCAGCTTCGCGGTGCATTCCTTCCGCGACGACGGCAACCTGATCGACGGGTTCAATTTCGCCCTGCGCGCCAAGCCCACTTACCTGACCACAATCCTCCAGATGAAGGAAGATCCCCTTCACCCGGGCCGTTACTACGGGGTCGATTCCCCGGAATTCGGCACCCACGCCAGCGGCATGGTCGTCGCCCTCGACGGCGCCCCAACCCTCAACCCCGACCTCATGGGCGTGGATTATATCACCTATCCGGCGACCCGGTATGACGCCCCGCTCCCGGCCCCTGCGGCGGTGGGTCACTATCGCGAACCGCTGCCGCTTTCCAACGGCACGCTGGTCGTCGTCCATGCCGATACCGAGGCCATTGAATCCCAACGGGGCGTCGGTTCTGACTACGCGTTCCGCCTGAAAACCACCTGGCTGGTCAATGGTTTCATGCAGCCTTACAAGTTGCTCACCGGCGGCATCCAGAAGAGCGTGAGTTACCAGCCCAACGCGGGCGGGTTCGTCTACAGCGGTCCGTTGTGGGAATTGAATCCCGTGGAAGTGCGCGCCCGCCCGATTCCCTTAGGGGCCAAGCCGCCGCTGCCCCAGCGGGAGCAGCAGGTCTTTGCCGAGGTCGGTGTCTCCATCCCCACCTTCCAGGAGTATCTCCGGACCAACAACCTGGCGCTCGTCGTCAGTCGCAACCTGACGACCCGCGATCACGCCGACCGGCAGCAGCCGTACAATCTGCACGTTGCAGGCACCGCGACGCAGACGCTCGGCGCCGGCGGCAAGATTTATGATATCGCCGCGCTGCAGTTCTTCCAGGGTGACCAGATCCGCGGCTTCGGCCTGCGCACGCCCGGCTCGACCCCGGTCGCCGGTCGGCGCGTGCTCGCGGAACCGCTGCACGATTCCGCCGCCGTGGAGGCGAATCCCGCCAACCCCTCCGGCCCGGCGGGCAGCGTTGCCCTCGGTACGGATGGCTCGATGGCGGCGTTTCTGCCGGCCCGTCGCGCGATGACGTGGCAGCTCACCGATCCTGCCGGCACCCCCGTCGTACGCGAACGCTATTGGCTCACCTTCCAACCCGGCGAAATCCGCAGCTGCACCAGTTGCCACGGCGTCAACACTTACGACCAGGCGAACAACCTGCCGCCCATCAACAAGCCAGAGGCCCTGCGCAGCCTGCTCCAGGCCTGGAAAATTCAGACGGGCAACTGAGCGCCCGAAGTTCCTCCGGCGTCACCCTCACCGGTGCCCCGGCCGATCCAGCCGCGGCAGATCTTCTGCCGCGGCATTTTTCTGGGCGGATCCTCAGGAGGTCGGTCCTCACAACAGATCCGGCTGGGAGGACTTCTGACTCACCGCACGCGCAAAAACTGCCGCGTTCCGGTCACCGCAACCGGCAGGTTGACCGTCGAGCCGTTCACCGTCGGGTCCAGCACCTGCAAGGTCTTCCACGTGGAGGCCGAGGAGACATCGGTGGTGGATTCGACGACATAGCCCTGACCGGGTGCGGCGGTGAAACTGAGTTGGACGGTCGTCGCGTTCAGCTGCGTGATGCCCACCACGGGCGGAGGCAGCACATCCACCGTCCAGTTGGACGGGTCATTGGCGTAGAGGGACGGGTTCTTGCGCAACAGGGCCGCCCCGGTGCCGTCGGCCTCGACCGGCCAGGGCGCGGCCGGCAGGTAGCTGACCTTTTCCACCAGGATATACGGCACATACCCGGCGTCGGGATGCGGCGGCGCCTGCGGCGGGTCCGAGCGGTAGAGCTCGATCGTGTCGCCCGAGTTGCCCAGGGAGTTGGTGTAGGGGCCGAAGATCTGGACCGCCGCCGGAATGCCGTACTTGGCGCGAAACGCGTCCGGAGTGGTGGGGACCACCAGCAGTTTGGCCCCGGCGGCGAGGTAATTGTTGGTCGGGAAGACAAAGTCGATGGCCTTGCTGAGCAGCCAGGTATTGGTCGGGGCAAACGGGTCAAACAGCGGCGTGTTGGTGGTGGCAATGTTCAGCAGCTCAACAAACTCGTCCCCGTTCGTCAGCGGGTGATACATGATCCGGTTGATCACCAGCGGGCCGACCTTGGGCAACGAGTTCGACGCGCCCGTGCCCATGCGAAAGGTGGTGAGAAACTCGGGCGGATAGGTCGCATCCACGGACGTGCCCAAAGTGAGATGATCCATCAGCACCGTCGGCCCGGTGAAGTCGGGATAGCGACCGAAGCTGACCCCGTGCGGGGCGGAGCCAAAGCTGACCGCATCGACCCAGTACTGGAGGTTGGTGCCACCGGTGGTGGAAAGCAGGACGGCTTCGTCCCCATGGGCCGAGTTGAAGGTGAACTCCGGGTCGGTACCCGAACCCGTGGAATTGAAGCCGGCGGGCGAGCCCGTATCGCGCAGCTCATAGAACACCTTGAACGTGTGGGGCGGCACGACCGTGCCGGCGGGGACGTGGAACTTCTTGGGAACGGCCCGGTTGTTGGAAATGTACCAGTTGCTGAGGTCCACATTGGTGGCGGCGAGATTGTAAAGCTCGATGGCATCCTCGAGCGGCGGGTCGGTATGGCTCAGCACCTCGTTGATGACGATCGTGTTGAGCGGACCAACTCCGGCGCGACCCGGCGAGCCGTTGTATTCGGTGCTGGAGCGCCAGTTGAGCGGGTCGTTGAGGTCGCCTGCCGGGTCGATGCACTCCAGCGAGCTGCCCAGCCCGTTGGCGCGGGAGGGCCAGGCACCGCTGCTGGAATAGGTGAACTTCAGCAATTGCGCGCCGCCCCCGCTCACGAGCACCAGCGTGTCACCGGTGTCGCTGAGTTTGCCGCTGTAGGAACCCGAGGCCAGGGTGATGCCCGAGGAACCATAAAGTGTGGTAAAGGCGCTGCGGGTGCGGCAGACCACGATCCGGGCGCCCGGCGCCAGGGTCACGCCGGCCTTGAAGGTGTAGCTGACGCCATTGGTGAAGCTGGCCCCGCTCAGGTCAAAGGACGTCGCACCGAGGTTGACCAGCTCGATGAATTCGTAATCCGAGCCGCCCAAGGGGTTGTAGTTCAGCTCGGACACCGAGATGACCCGGGCCGCCTCGGTCCTCGGAGCCAGCCACAGGGCGGCCAAAACCAGCAGCAGACGGAGATGCTTCATGCGTATGCTGTGAACTTGTCTGCGAATTGCGCGCTGGAAAGGGCAAAGTTACCCCAAATCAGGGTGCCCCTGGCCCGACCTACAGCCGAAAAACGCGGCGGATGGTGCTGCCCTGAGGGTCAGATAACCGATCGGTCAGCCGGCCCCGCCAGCTGTCCGGGAGGAACCAAGGTGGCCGGCAGACGGACGGTCACGGTGGTCAGCACTCCAGGCTGCGAGCCGAACCGGATATCCCCGCCGTGGGCGCGCACGATCCATTGGGCGATGCTCAGTCCCAGACCACAGCCTTCCGTTTCGTGGTTGTGGCTCGCGTCACCGCGGAAGAACCGTTCAAACACGCGCGGCTGCAACTCCGGCGCCAGCCCGGGTCCGGTGTTGCTCAGGATCAGCTCCGCCGCACCCTGGTTCTGGCGCAGGGCAAAGCTCACTTCGCCCCCGACCGCACAATACTTCACGGCATTGTCGGCCAGGGTCAGGAGCAACTGGCGGAGGCGATGACGATCCCCGTTGACCATCGCCGGTTCGAGCGTCGTCAAGGCCACCCGCAGCTGGCGCGGTCGTCCCAACGTCTGGGCATCCTCAAAGCTGTCGCGGACCAGCTCGTCAAATCGCACGGGCTCGGACTTAAGCTGGATCTGACCGGCGTCGGCCTTGGTCAGCAAGGTCAGCCCGTCCACGATCTGGGTCAGGCGCTGGATCTCATCGAGCTGGCTGAACAGCCGCTCGCGCTGGGTTTCCGTGAGCTGCTCCTCGCGCAAGGCCGTTTCAAATTCACCGCGCAGGATGGTCAGCGGCGTCTTCAGCTCGTGGGAGGCGTGCAGCGTGAATTCGCGGATGTGCTGAAAGGAATGGTCCAGCCGGGCGGTCATGCCGTTGAACACTTCCGTCAGGCGGTCCAGTTCGTCAGCGCCGCCCCCGTGCGGGAGACGTTCGCCCAGATTGGATTCCGTGAGCCGGCCGGCGGCCTGGGTCAGCTGCGCGATGGGGGCCAGCGCCTGCCGTGTCAGCCACCAGCCACCACCCAAGGACAGCAGCAGAGCCGGCAGGCCGACGGTGATGAGAATGCGCGCCTCATCGCCCATTTCCTCGCGCGCCTGCTGCTCCGGGGGGACGGTTTCCTTCTCGGACAGCCGTTCCACCACCAGTTCATGGTAGGACAGGCCGGCGATGAGCAGCAGGGAAACGAAGAGCGCCGCCGCATACCAGAACGTGAGCCGCGCGCGGATGCTCACGACCGGATCTCCATCACGTAGCCCATGCCCCGGACGGTGTGGATCAGCTTGGGCTCGAAGTTTGTGTCCACCTTTTCCCGCAGCCGGCGCACATAGACATCCACCATGTTCGTGCCGGGGTCGAAGTCATAGTCCCAGACCTTTTCCAGGATGGTCATCCGTCCGCACAGGCGTCCCGGCGAACGCATGAGAAACTCCAGCAGCCGATATTCGCGTACCGCCAGCTCGATCGTCTGCCCGCCGCGCTGGGCCTTCCGGGTGATGGTGTCGAGCGTGAGGTCGGCGAGCTTGAGCACCACGTGGGAAGGCCCATGGGCGCGCCGTCCCAGGGCCCGGACCCGCGCGATCAGCTCGTCCAGTGCGAACGGCTTGGCGAGGTAATCGTCGGCGCCGGCGTTCAGCCCCTCGACGCGCTCGCTGACCTGTCCACGGGCGGACAGGAGCAGCACGGGAGTGGTGTTCCGGCTCTCGCGCAGTGCGCGCAGGACACTCAGGCCGTCGCGGCCCGGCAGCATGATGTCGAGCACGAGGGCGTCGAAAGGCGTCGCCGCCGCCAGCGCCAGGGCATCCTCACCATTGTGGACCACGTCCACGGCAAAGCCCTCCGACAGCAGCGCCTTGCGGACGAAGGAAGCCGTCTTCCGTTCGTCTTCGACGATGAGCACGCGCATTGGGTCCATGTCGGTAAACTAAATCGGGGTGGTTGCCGAATCCTTTTCCGCGAGACCAAACCGGCCAAAGCGCAGCGCCAGCGGCGGCAGCACCAACAGGTTCAGCACGGTCGAGCTGACCAGCCCACCGAGGATGACCAGCGCCATCGGGCCCTCGATCTCCCGGCCGGCCTCGTTGCCGCCGAGGGCGAGCGGCAGCAATCCGAGCGCGGTGACGAGGGCGGTCATCAGGATCGGCCCCAACCGTTCGCCGGCGCCGCGCAGGGCGGTCTCCAGGTTCCATGACTGTCCCTCGCGCGCCACGAGATGCTCGTAATGCGCGATGAGCATGATCGAGTTGCGTGTGGTGATGCCAAAGAGCGTCACGAAGCCCACCAGCGCGCCCAGTGAAAGCAGCCGCTCGTGGAAAAAGACGGCCACCACGCCGCCGACGAGGGCAAAGGGCAGGTTCGCCAGCACCAGCAACAGGTTCCGCCAGTGCGCCAGCACAACGGACAGCAGCAGCAGGATGCCGACGCCCGCAAAGGCCGTGTGCAGCAGGAGTTCGTTCCGGGCGGCCCGGGCCTGTTCCGCCGCGCCGGTGAACACGGCATAGACCCCGGCGGGAAAACGGATATCCGCCGCGACCCTCTGCTTCGCCTCGGCCACGAAGGATGACACGTCCCGCCCCTCGACATTGCACGTCACGGTCTGGCGACGACGGGCACCATCATGGGAGATGTTGGCCCGGCCCTCGGTCAGATCCACGTCGGCCAGCTCGCGCAATGGCAGGCGCGTGCCACTGGCATTTTGCACCAGCAGCGCACCAGCGGTTTCCGGCTCGGAACGCTGGGCAGGTTCGAGGATGACGACGACATCATGCACCTGCTGGGCCTCATAGATCTGCGCCACCACACTGCCCTGCCACGCCGTCTCCAGGGCATCCATCACCTCGACCGGCGTGAAGCCGAACTGTCGCAGGCGGTCGGGGCGAAGGCGCACCGTGAGCCGGGGCATTCCCGGCGGGGACTTCAGCAGCACGTCGGCGTGGCCGGGCAGCGAGTTCAGCAGCTGCGCGACCTCGCGGGCCTTCCCATCGAGCAGGTCCAGGTCGTCGCCATAAACGCTGACCACCACCGCCGCCGTTTCGCCGGAAATGGTCTCGCCGATCCGGTCGCCCAAGAAGGTGAGCACTTCGGACGTGATGCCCGGGAACTTCGCCAGCGTGTCGCGAATTTCCTGCTGCACCCCCTCCTCCTCGCTGCCGGGAATCGGTTTTAGTTCCACGTGGAACTCGCTCCGGTGCGGTCCCCAGGGATCTTCGCCCGCCTCGGCGCGGCCGATCTGCTCCTCGACCGTCGCAATGTGCGGGTTGGCCAGCAGTTCGGCGCAGATGCGCTCCCCCAGCCGCCGCATCTCGGGCAGCGAGGTGCCGGGCGCAGTGGAGATCTGGAGCACGAAATGCCCCTCGCGGAACTCCGGGAGAAATTCGCCGCCAAGGTGTGGCACCAGCGCCGCCGCCCCGGCCAGGAGCAGGAGCACCAGCGCCAGCAGCAACCACACGTGGGGCAATAGAACCCGCAGCACACGGCGGTAGATCGCCTGCAACAGGCGCAGCAGCCAGGGTTCATGCGTGCCCTTCGCCCCTCCCGCAAAAAGCCATGCGGCAAGCGCGGGCGTCACCGTCAGCGCAACCAGCAACGAGGCGAGAATGGCCAAGATGTAGGCAAAGCCGAGCGGCGCGAAGAACTTGCCCTGCAACCCGCCCAACCCGATGACCGGCAGGAACACGAGCACGACCACGAAGGTCGCATAGACGACCGCGCTGCGGACTTCGAGCGAGGCCTCCAGAATGACCGTCCGGACCGCTCGCGGCGTGGGCAGCGCGGCATTTTCCCGCAGGCGACGGAAAATGTTTTCCACGTCGATGATCGCGTCGTCCACTACCTCGCCCAGCGCGATGGCGAGACCGCCGAGGGTCAGCGTGTTGAGGGTCACCCCGAGCCGGTCGAGCGTTACGAGCGCCGCGAGCAAGGAGAGCGGAATGGCCGTCAGCGAGATGAATGCGGTGCGCACGTTGAAGAGAAACAGGAACAGCACCACCACCACGAGGACGGCGCCCAGGCGCAGCGAGGAGGCCATGTTGGTCAGGCCGTGCTCGATGAAGTTCGCCGGCCGGTGCAACCGGTCGAACAGCTCCACGCCTTCGGTGGTGAGGACGGGCCGCAGCTCCGCCAGCGCGGCTTCCACCCCACGGGTCACTTCCAGCGTGTTCGCGCCGTACTGGCTCGACATCGTGAGCAGCACGCCGGGCCGCCCCTGCACCAGCGCATCGCCAAACTTCGGCTCCGCCGCCTCGACGACGAAGGCCACATCTTTCAGTCGCACGCTTACGCCGTTCGTGTGCGCGACCACCGCCTCGCCCAGCAGGGCGGGGTCGGGCGACTGACCTTCCGTCTGCAGCAGGATGCGCTGGTTCTGGGTCTCGATGAAGCCGGCCCCGCGGACTCCGGTTGCCACCCGCGCCGCCGCCGTCACGTCGGCCAGGGTGAGGTTGAACGCCACCAGCCGATCGGGGCGTACCTGAATCTGGAGCTGTCGCACCTCGCCGCCGAACACGCTGACCTTGGCCACCCCCGGCACCGCCAGCAGGCGCGGCCGGAGGGTCCAGTCGGCCAGCGTGCGCAGCTCCATTGGCGTGCGGTTGGTGGAGAGGAGGCCGATCTTCAGCAGGTCCATCGTCGCCGAGGTGAGCGGGGTCATCTTCGGCGTCTTCACGCCCACCGGCAGGCGCGCCGCGGTTTCCCCGAGCCGTTCGCCCAGCATCTGGCGCGCGACGAGCACGTCGGTGCCCTCCTTGAATACGACGGTGACAATGGAAAGACCCTGGATGGATTCGGAGCGGATGGATTCCAACCCGCCCGCGCCGTTAAGCGCATTTTCCACCGGCCGGGTGACCAGCGCCTCGACCTGTTCGGGCGAAAGGCCGGGCGACTCGGTCTGCACCACGACCTGCGGCGGCACAAAGTCCGGGAACACGTCCAAGTGTGCCCGCCGGGCCACCTGGACACCGTAGGCCAGCAACAGGCACGCGAGCGCGATCACCACGCCCCGGAACCGGACCGAGAAGGAGACGAGCGTGTTGAGCATCAGTCAGCGGTGAGTTGGGCCTTCAGTTCCTCCGAGAGCAGGATGGCGGCGCCGGTCGTCACGACGGAGGTGCCCGCCGGCAAGGTGGCGGTCGTGAACCAGCCGGCATCCGTCAGGCGGTCCAATGAAACCGCCACCCGCTGGTAATGCCCCTCCGCCCCGGCGAGATATACCCAAGCCTGGCCCAGATAGCGGATGACCGCCTCGCGCGGCAGCAGATTCCCCGCTTTCGCCGCGCCACCTTCTGCAAGGAATACGGTCACTGCCGCGCCCGGACGAAGCACGGTGTCTGGCCCCGGTGCCTGAAAGAGAAACGCCGTCCCCTGCGTCCGCGCGTCCACGGTGGGGGCCTCGCAAAACCACGCCGCCGTGCGGTCGTGATCCGCCCCGACTGTCGTGACCCGCGCCTGGGCCGGATGGGTGGCGAGGTTTTCCCCGGCCGGCAGCTCGGCCCGGATCAGGATCGACTCACGCCGGACCAGCCGGGCGATCAGGGCGTGCCGGTTGGTCGAATCCAGTTGGAGGAACGGCTCCCCCCATTCCGTGGCCAGCCGGCGCAGGGCGGTCTCGTGCCGGGTTTCGGCGGTCTGCACCTGGAGCATTGCGGTTTCCAGCGCCGGACGGGCGACAATCTGATTCTGCGCAAAAAGAGCCTGTTCGCGTTCCTCCTGGATCCGGGCAATAGCCAGACCGGCGGCGGCTCCGCGCAGTTCCGTGTCCAGCAGCGCCAGTGGCGACGGATCGAGGACCGTGCCATAGGCCACGGTTTCCGCGAGAAGGTTGGTGGCCACCAGCGGTTGGGTCGCGAGGCCGATGCGGGCGCGCGCCTCGGCGTCCAGGGTGAGCCCGTCGCGATGGGCGGCTTCCGCCGGCTTTTCGGCCGGTTTCCCAGCTTCCTCCGCCGCCACAGCCCAGAAGGCCGCGGCCAGCGCGCACGCCAGAGCCAGGAATCGGATCGAAAAAGGCTTCATCCCAAGCCGAAGCCTGAAACAGGCGGGCTAGAACGTCCCCACCAACAAGATGACAAAGCTGTCATCTTAGCCTTCCGCCGTTCAGTACACGATCACGAACTGGCCGTCGGGCCGGGCGAAAGCGGCGGCGAAGCTCCAAACGGGTATGCCCGGCTGCCGACCATGTTCCGCCGTGGGTTGGCCGGCGCGGTCAAACACCTGCCAGGCCAGATCACCTCCATGCTGCCAGCCGGTGCCTTCGGTCCAGACCACCAGGGTCTCCCCCCGGGAGTTGGTCGCGAGGGCAGGATGCTTCGCGCCGGGGGCGGAAGCTACTGCCACCGGGGCCGGCGCCTTGCCGCCCACCTCGGAAAAATAGATCTTTCCCTTGGTTTCCCAGGCCGCCAGCACGCCATTCGGAGCCTCCAGGAAGGCCGCGCTGCTCATGGGGCACGAACCGGTCTCCCAGTCCTGGAGCGGCGTCACGGAGAATGTCGCTCCATGATCGCGGGAAACGGCCAGGGTGGCCGATCGATGCACATTGGCGCTGGCGGCCCGATAGAGGGCGAAAACGTTGCCCGAGGTGTCGGCAAATGACTTCATCCCACAACAGCCACACGCGCCGGTGCCATCGGTAACCGGAGTCTCCGAGGCAAAAGTCTTCCCATCGTCGGTGGAAAGCGCCCGATAGACACGACGCTTCTCCTCGCTCGTCACCTGATCTGGCGTCCCGCCGTGCCAGAGCACGAAAACATTGCCCAGCGCGTCCGCCGACACTGTACCGCCGCCATCAAGATCGGTGGTTCGGGTGACCAGGTTGCGCTGCGGTTCAAAGGCCAAACCGGTGCCATCCAGGCGGGCGTAAAGCAAGGGAGCGCTGTTCTTGGGGCGCGGAGCCGCTTCTCCGGAACCGTTCCAGACGACGTGAACCCGGCCCGCCCGGCCCACGGCCAGTTGCGCGCCCCGGATGGTCCCGATGGCCAGGGCGCTGCCCGGCTGGCTGTTCACCCGGACCGGCCCATGGCTGTCCGCGCGGCCTTCGGGCAGGCGTTGGTAGAAGACATCGGCCGCCTTAGGATCCCCGCCCAGCCATAACTGATGGACGGCATGGTCCTTCGTGACCACAATTTGGGGCTGCATGCCTCCCTCAGGCAGGCGCTGAAATTCGACCGCCGCGCCGGCGGTGGCCGTCAAGGCGACAAAAAGGGCCGCCGTGGACGGCTTAAGGCTTAAAAATGGCAAAATGAGGCGGTTTACTGCTGATTGTGGCGCGGTTGGCGGGTCAAACCCACTTCCCCGGCGATCTCGTCGAACTCCTCCCGGCTGACCTCGTGCAGCTCCTTGCCCCGCTTGGCCAGACGCTCGTTGATCTTCATGGCCTTCTCGGTCATGTCGTCGTGCGTCTCCTCGGTGCCGCCTAGCAACGCGAAGTTCTTGCCGGTGGTGACCCGCTTGTGACCATCCGAGTCAAAAGCCAGCCCAACCATCAGCGCCTTGGGGTGCTTCTCTGGTGCCTTAGCCATGCGAAAAAGGTGATCGCTTATCGGACGGATGTCCAATTTCCTGAGCGCCAAAAGTGAATGCATGGACATTCACCTTGCGACAGCGTCAACGTTTTTGTTAGAAAACCCGCGTCATGGCAGCCATCGGCCGATTCCAAAAAGGCGACGAGACCTTCTACGCAAAGGTCGTTGACGGAGAGCTTTTCAAGCTCATCGGCGACGTGTTCGGTTCTCCCTCCTTCGAGAAAAAGGCCACCGCACTCAAGGGGGTGAAGACCCTGATCCCGGTCCAGCCCTCCAAGGTCATCGCCGTCGGGCTCAACTACGCCGACCATGCCCGCGAGTCCGGCAAGCCCCTGCCCAAGGAGCCGCTTATCTGGCTGAAGGCGACCACGTCGCTCATCGCGGACGGCGCCAAGATCGAGATCCCCTTTGCCAACCACCGCACCGATTTCGAGGCCGAGCTAGCCATCGTGATCGGCCGCCGGATGCGCAACGTCACGCCGGCCGCCGCGGCCCGCTACATTTTCGGCTACACGGCCGCCCAGGACATCACCGACCGCACGATCCAGAACTCCGAGAGCCAGTTTGCACGCTGCAAGTCCTTCGACACCTTCACGCCGCTCGGGCCCTACATCGAGACGAAGATCGACCCGCATGATCTGAGCATCCAGCTGTTCCAGAACGGGCAGCTGCGGCAGAACGGCAACACCAGCCAGCTCATCTTCAACTGTTTCCACATCGTCAGCTTCGTCTCCACGAACATGACCATGCTGCCCGGCGACGTGATCCTGACGGGCACCCCCAGCGGTGTCGGCCCAATCGAGTCAGGCGACCGCCTGGAGGTCCGAATCCAAGGGTTGGCCCCGCTGGTCAACACAGTGAAATAACCCCTCTCTACCATTTCAGGCGCGGGGTGCCGCTCAAAGCGACCTCCGCGCCTCTTTGTTTCTCTCCACCTGATATTTTCCCATGCGCTGGTCCAAGACATTCATCCCGACGTTGAAGGAAGTTCCTGCCGACGCCGAAATCCTTTCCCACCAACTGCTCCTCCGGGCCGGCCTCGTCCGCAAGCTCACCGGCGGGCTCTACACTTTCCTGCCTATGGGCCTGCGCGCCCTGACCAAGGTCGCCAACATCATCCGAGAGGAGATGGACCGCGCCGGGGCCATCGAGACTTCCATGCCGCTGCTCCAGCCCGTGGACATCTGGCAGGCCTCGGGTCGCTACGAGGCCATGCGGGACGCCCTCTACAAGGTGAAGGATCGCGCCCAGAAGGAGTGGGCCCTCTGCCCGACCGCCGAGGAGGTCATCACCACGCTCGTGGCAAATGAGCTGAGCTCCTACAAGCAGTTCCCGAAGAACTTCTACCAGGTCGGCACCAAGTTCCGGGACGAGATCCGCCCGCGCTTCGGCCTGATGCGCGCGAAGGAATTCCTCATGAAGGACGCCTATTCCTTCGACACCACCGACGAGGGCGCGATGGCGAGCTACCGGAAGATGTATGACGCCTACTCGCGCATCTTCGCCCGCTGCGGCCTGCGCGCCTTCGCGGTCGAGGCCGATACCGGCATCATCGGCGGCAATTACTCGCACGAGTTCATGATCCCGGCCGAGACGGGCGAGAATGACGTGGTCTATTGCGAGGCCTGCAACTACGCCGCGAACATCGAGAAGGCCACCAGCGGCCTGCCCCAGACCGCCGCCCGTGAGCTGGGCGCGGCCCCTGAGAAGTTCGCCACACCCGGCGTGGTCACCATCGAGGCCCTGAGCAAGGAGCCGTACAAGGTCCCGGCCAACCGTCAGATCAAGACGCTCATCTATATCGCCGACAGCCAGCCGGTCATCGTGCTCGTCCGCGGTGATGACCAGTTGAACGAGGCGAAGTTCATGGCCAAAACCGGCGCGATTGAGTCCCGTCCGGTCACTCCGGAGGAGATTGTCGCCCTGCTGGGTGCCAAGCCCGGCTCGCTCGGTGCCGTCGTGAACGTCCCGGCCACCGTGAAGGTGCTCGCCGACGAGCGCCTGCGCGGGGCCAATGACATGACCACCGGCGCGAACGAGGACGGCTTCCACTTCCGCTGCGTGTCGATGGAACGCGACATCAAGGTGACCGCCTGGTTCGACCTGCGCACCGTGAAGGTCGGTGAACCCTGCGCCAAGTGCGGCAAGCCCCTGAAGATCCGCCGCGCCATCGAGGTCGGCCACGTCTTCAAGCTCGGCACGAAGTACAGCGTGCCCCTCAATGCGACCTTCCTCGACGAGGCCGGCCAGCGCTCGCCCCTCGTGATGGGCTGCTACGGCATCGGCGTCACCCGTACGCTCCAGGCGGTCATCGAGCAGTGTTTCGACAAGGACGGCATCGTCTGGCCCGTGAGCGTCGCTCCCTACCAAGTCTGCATTACTCCGCTCATCGTCGCGCCCGAGAGCGAAGCGATGAAGCTGGCCGAGAAGCTCTACACCGAGCTGACCGCCGCCGGCCTCGAGGTGATCCTCGACGACCGCGACGAGCGCCCCGGCGTGAAGTTCAAGGACAGCGAACTCGTGGGCTTCCCCATCCGCGTCGGCCTCGGTGAGAAATCCCTCGCCAAGGGCGAAGTCGAGATTAAGCCCCGCAACAGCGCCATCCAGTCCGTAAAGATCGAGGACGCCGCCGCGACCGTAATCGCGTGGGTGAAGGCGGAACAGGCGAAGCTTGGCTAAACAGGATTAGTACCGGCCTCCGGCAATTCTCACCGCATGGAGCGTGAGTGAACCCTTTCCAAACATCCGAAGGCTCACGATCGCGGGCTTCGGTGTTGTCGTGGTCATGTCAGTTGCCATTTGTTATCAGTTGCTCGCGCCGCGCCGTTATCCGTTGCTGGATTCGCGGCTCGGCGCCTCGGCCTGGCAACCCACCAATCTCCTGGCGATCCTCTCTTGGGAATATCGCGACGACGGGAAAAATCCTCTCCATCTTGGCCGTCCGGACTTTTTCGATTTTCAGCACCAGGCCCTGTTACGCTTGCTCGACATTCAGAAACGGGAGTTTGGCCTAAGCGGGCCATCCCGGGCTACAAACGGCACGTATATTGATCACTCCGAAGTGTGGGTTGTCGGACGCACGAACTCACAGATCGTCGTGATTGCCACTGGGACTCTCAAACCGGTGCTCTTCGAGAACAGAAGCATTTTCGATCAGGATGGATATTGGCAGGAGGAGCAATTCACCTTCGCACCCGACGGCCGGCTGCTTTCTCGGGAAAGTCACACTCAGTAACGAACGGTCGGTTGCCAGAACTAGTGTCTCCATATTGGTCGAACGGTCCGACAACCTAATCACTCATCCCGCCCGCACGCCCAGGCCGAGTTCAGCGGATACACCGTGAGCGACCGGATCGTGCTCCCCTTCCCTCCATCACCGCATTTCCCTCTCGGTTGAGCCATCGACCTGTTCCTCCACAATCACTTCGACGATCCGCCGGCCAAAGCCAGCAGCAGATCGAACTTGGCAACAGCCCCTACCAGCCGACGTGAGACGGCGTCCTCCACCACGGGCAGGTGTTCGCCCTCAAATCCCGCGAAGGCATGGAACGTGGCATGCAGGGACATGTCGGGCGTCAACAGCGGCGTGGCGTGCGCCAGTTCCTCCGCCGTCACCAGGCGCCCCAGCGGCACCTCGGTCAGGTATTCCTTGATGTCGTGGAGATTCACGAGCCCCACCAGGGCGCCCGACGAGGAAACGACGGCCAGATGCAGTCGGCGCGTATGCAGAAAGCGTTCGGCCACCTCGGCCAGAGTGGCGCTGGCGGAAATGGCCGGCGGGGGCTCCTTGACCACGTTGCGGATGCAAAGCTCCTCCGGCCGGAGCGTGGGTTTCCCGGCCTCCTTCCGGCGCAGCGACTCGGCATACACCGACTCCACGTGCAGCCCGCTTGCCGTGGCATGCGCGCAGACCGCCCCGAGCATCGCGGGTACCACGAGGTCGTAGTCCAGGGTCAGTTCAAACACGAGCACGACGGACACCAGCGGCGCCCGCGTCATGGCGGTAAGCAGCGCGGCCATCCCGACCAGCGCATAGGCCGCCGGGTTCGCAGTGCCGGTTGGCAACCACCCGTGCAATGCCTGTCCCATGAGGCCGCCCAGGGCCGCGCCCAGAAACAGCGTGGGCGTCAGGACACCACCCACCGCGCCCGACCCCGTCGTGACTCCGGTGGCGGCCAGTTTCGCCAGTAGTACACCCAGCAGCGCCAGTCCGATCCAGTTGCCCTCCAGCATCGCGCCGATGACGCTCTGCCCGTTGCCCCACACCTCGGGCCATTGCAGGGAGATCAGCCCCACCACCAGTCCGCCCAAGGCCATGCGCCCGGGCAGAATTACTGGCAGCCCGGCGAACCAGCCTTCACACCGGGTGAACCAGTTCACACTGAGCCGCGCCATCAGACCCGCCAAAATTCCCAGCACGGCCATCGGAGCCGCTTCCCACCAGGAAACCAGACCCAACGCCTGGGTCGGATAAAGCGGGGCCGCCTCGCCCAGCTGCCGGGCGGTAAGTGTCGCCGCCACCGCCGCCACGATCAGCGGCCCGAAGCTCTCCATGGCCAGCGAGCCGAGCACCACTTCCGCCACGAATAGCGAGCCCGCAATGGGTGCGTGATAGGCCGCCGCCACGCCACCCGCGGTGCCCGCCGCCACCAACACGCGCAGACGCGGCGCGTGCAGACCGGCCCACACCCCCATGCGGGAAGCGCCCAACGCCGCCAGTTGCACCAGCGCCCCTTCGCGTCCGATGGATCCGCCCGACCCCACCGATAGGAGCGCCGCCACCGCCTTGCACAGGCTGAGGCGCAGCGGCAGCCGGCCATCGCCGAGGGAGATGGCTTCCAGATAGTCGGTCGTTCGCTTTCCCGTCGCGAAATGGCGGGAAAGCAGCAGGCACAGCCCGGCCAGCAGCCCGCCCAGAACCGGCGTAAGCACCCGCTGCCAGAGCGGCATTTCCCGGGCGACCGCCACAATGTCGCCTGCGCGCTGCGTGAAGATCCATTGCACGCTACGCAGGGCGTTGAGGAACCCCGCCGCCACCAATCCCGCCAGCACGCCCGCCCCGGCCGACCACAGCAGCATCGTGTGCTGGTCGCTCAACCCCAGCCAATGGGCAAAGCGCAGCCGCCGGCGCAAAATCTTTTGTGCGTGCCGCCAGATTTCCGCCCGGGTGGCCGTTTTCATTGCTTCCGCAAATTGCGCTTTCCGAGGCGAAAAGGAAACCCTGTCGCCGATGGGTGACGGGGCGCGAGGCCTGGCCTTCGGCCAACGCCCGGAACGGGATTGCGACGGGCAGCCCAGCTCTCGGGGCCACCGTCAGCCCGGCGGCTGCGAGATTGAAGGTGCAACCCATGCGTTATATTTGACAGAATATATCGACTTGTTTTGAGTCACCGGGAGATGCCACTTCTGCCCGGCCGGACAGTACGGATGCCCCACGCATCCGGTGCGTTCACCCTCGTCGAACTGCTCGTCGTCATCGCGATCATCGCCCTCCTGGCGGCGCTGCTGCTTCCCGCACTGGCGCAGGCAAACGCCAAGGCCAAGCAGACCAGCTGCTTGAACAATCTGAAGCAGATCGGCCTCGCCCACATCCTGTATCGGGGTGAACACAACGACATAAACGTCCCTTACCGTTCGTGCCCCGACACTCCGGCTGATCCCTACGGACTCAGCGCCGGTGTCCCGAGCGGCACCGCGCCGAACAACCCGCCACCCACCGGCCCGAATGAAATCTGGTGGGCTCCTTACGATCCCACCCAGGTACCCGACGGAAAGCCCGGTGCCGGTTTCAAGAGCGGATTGCTTTGGGGCTATTTTCAGACGACGAACATCTTCAAGTGCCCGGTGGAAAAGCAGTGGCAATGCGGTTATGGGATGAACTACAGCGACGGGAGTCCAATGGCGAAACCCGACTCGTTTGCACCCAGACTTCCGAGCGCATCATCGTTTTCGACCACCGGCGCAGTCCCGGTTGTTCGGACTCCAGGGTGCTTTCGCCGCCTCGACCGCCCTGGGTTCCGTTCACCGCGACCAGTCATTATCCGCCCCGGCATGGTGGACGGCTCAATGCGCTATTCTACGATGGCCATGTCACCGCGACCCGGCCCACCGACCTGCGTGTCGGAAACTTCCGTGAACCTGGCTCAGAGCCGCCCGTGAGCGAATATCCGGGTGAGTAGAGGGAGAGATTCCACGCCCCAAAATGCGCGAATTGTGACCCTGAACCCTCCTTTCGTAAGTTCTTGGAAATCAAGGTGCCGTCGGGAGGGTTCATGGGTAGGGAACGGCATGCAGGTCGTAAAGTGGTCGCGTCCACTGTCCCTTCGGCATGAGGCCACCAATCACTCACCCCGCGCGCCCACGCCGAATTCAGCGGGTAAAACGTGAGCGGTCTGAATGGAGAGGAACAAAACTCAGCGTAATCATTTGGAAAAGGCGTTTTGCAGATGCGCGTGCAAACGAAGCTCCGCCTCGCGAATGCGATCCTCAATCGATGGCTGTGTGCCCGTGTGAAACAACGCGCCATCCTGGCGGCACACAAGGTACGGCCCATTGCCGGCAATGGCATATCGAAAATCACCGGTCTCGTGATAAGGCCGGGACGTCCAATAGATTACCCACCCCGACTCACGCTCATCCGTTCGTGTCAGAATCATCTCCGGCTTGTCGGGCCATGAACTATCAGGTCGATTGATTTTTTCATAAACCAGCTGTTCGGCCTTCTGCTGAGTAATCATGCGAGGTTAAATGAGCTCCTATCAGAGACTAATCCGCCACCCCATTGGGCCACGCCGAATTGAGCGAGTACACCATTAGCGAACGGATCGTGACCGTACCACCCTCGGCCCTCACCGACAGGCCGTTTTCATGGGGCAGGACTGTTCGGGTAGACGAAATTTCGCCCTGGTTGACGAAGGTTTCAACGGAGCCGCGGTCCAGCAGGATCTCGACCGAGCGAACCCGATCCGCCACCGCCACAGGTACGTTGCCAGATTCGAGAGTCTTCGCCGTGAGCACCACGGCGACGCCGCGCAGATTGAAGGTAAGCTTCGCGCCCTCGGGGATCTCGACCGCGGCCTTGAGGCGATAAAGGCGGCCCGTGGGTTCCAGCGGCAGCGTCGTGTTCGCCTTCAGCGTGCGGTTGGTCCAGGAGTCTGCACCGCGATGCAGAGTCGCGATCTCGGCGATGGGCTGGCGGAAGATCCGCAGGCCGTTTGGTGTGGTACGCAGCTTCAGCTCGCAGGGGAAGCTGATCTGCTGGTTGAAGGGCATGTCCGGAAAGGCCGGCCCGCGCATCCACGCGGTCTGGATGCGGCGGCCATCGCCCGTGTCGGTGTTGTGCCACGATTGGGTCGCGTAGAAGTTCGGCCCAACGTCGCAGGGAAACCGCTTGGTTTCCCCCTTGAACTCGTGGCCGTCGAAGGTGCCGACCGAGTATTTGCCGTTGCCCTGGATGAGCACCCATTTCTTCTGCGCAGCGTTGCCATCCACCGGCAGCTCGAAGAAGTCCGGGCACTCAAAGCTGTCGGGGATGGGATGATGCTCATCCTGCCACTCCAGCAGATTCTTGGAGCTGAGTATATGATACTGGCCGTCGCCGTAGAGCATCATCACCCAGTGGCCGCCGGGCGCGTACCAGAAGACCTTGGGGTCGCGCTCGGGGTGGACGAGGATCGGGTTCTTCGCGTAAGCGGTCCAGGTACGGCCGTGGTCGAGGCTGTAGGAGAGGCATTGGCTGCGGTTGTCGAAGCGCGGTCAGAAAGCGACCAGCGGCGGCGTCTTCGGGTCGGGCGACAGGCCGGAGGTGTTGTGGTAATCCACCACGCACGTGCCCGATTGAACCCCACTGTCGGGCGACTCCTCCCAGAAGGCTGGCTCCAGCTCCGTCCAGTGGACCAGGTCACGGCTCACGGCGTGCAGCCAGCACTTGGCCCAGCGCTGCGCGAACAGGTGATACTCGCCGTCGTAGTAGATCAGACCGTTCAGGTCGTTGATCCAGCCTTCCTGCCGCTCCTTGGGATTCAGCCGGTTCATCGTCCACTGGCGCGCCGTGAAGTGAAACTGCGGCCGTAGCGATTCCTGGTACAGCGGCCCGGTCGCCACCGGCAGACGTTCCGGCCGGTCGGTCTGGACGATCCGGTCCACATTGATGTGGCCCCAGTCACCGCTCGCCTCGTCCACGAGCTGCACCTGAGCGCGTTGGCCGTGGAATTCACTCACGTCCCAACTGGCCGGGGCCAGCCGGTCGCTGCGCCAGCCTGTCGCACTGCGCACGATCTTGCCTTTGATCAGCAGGTTGATGCAGGTGTGGCGCTCGTAATCGCCGCCGCCGATGCGGAACGCAACGTAGTGCCGGCTGAGCTTGAACTCTGGCGAGGTGAGCGTCCCCTGCGGCGTGTCCCCTTCGATCTCGCTGCTCGCCACCTGATGGTCGGTGGCATTCTCAATCTCTAACGCGGCGAATTGGCTCTCGACGGCGGGCCCGCGTCGGAAAGCGGTACCGGTCGCCCGCCAATCCCCGTAATCGCTGCCGCCGAACTTGCCGACCGGCAGGTCAGCGTTCTCGGCGCGGAGCGAAGGGGCGAGGGCGAGGGCGGCCAGCAGGAGGCCGTGGCGGAGGAGGATTTTCACGCGGATGGTGGACGAGCGATAGCCGCAGGAGGCGATTCCGGCAATGCCCGGATGCGTTCGCCGACGCAATACGGAACTGCCTAATCCTTTAGCTGCGCCCGGACCAGCTCGCAGAGTTTCACCGCCAGCTCGTTCCTGACCTGGTAGAGCACGCGTTGGCCGTCTTTCTCTCGCCGGAGGATGCCCGCGGCGGTCAGCAGGGCTAGATGCTTGGAGACATTCGCCTGGGTCGAATCGGCCACCACGACGATCTCACCCACGCTGCGTGGCCCGTGACAGACGGCCTGCAGGATGCGCAGCCGCATCGGTTCACCCAGGATTTTGAACAGCCCGGCAATGCCCTCGAGCTGTGCCGGTGTGAGCGGGGTTCGGTTTTTTGCTTGCGACATATTACTGTTTAGTTATATGTTCATATCATGAAATCTAAATCAGGCCAAGCCGAAAACTCAGTCAACCCTGCCGAACTCGCCCGTCGCCAGGGATCAGACTGCCCGGTAGAACTCATTGACGTCCGGACAGCCCCGGAACATGCCGCCGCCCATGTCGCCGGCGCGCAACTGGTTCCGTTGGACCGGCTGGATCCGGCGGCCTTCCTGAAGGCCCGCAAGTGCCCGGAAGCACCGCTTTACGTCATCTGCCAGTCGGGCACGCGCGCCGCCAAAGCGGTGGAAAGATTCCGCAACGCGGGCTTTGATGGCTGCGTGCTGGTAGAAGGCGGCACACAGGCCTGGATCGACGCCGGCCTCCCCGTCGAACGCGGTCAATGCAGAGTCATTCCGCTGATGCGGCAGGTGCAGATTGTGGTGGGTTCGCTGTCGGTCCTGGGCGCCGCGATGGCGCTGGGCCTGGACGCCCGTTTCGCCGTGATTCCCCTGCTGTTGGGCGGCGGACTGCTCTTCGCCGGGATCACCGGCATGTGTGGTCTGGCCTTGCTGCTCGCCAAAATGCCCTGGAACCAGCAGTCCACCTGCGCCTCCGGTGCCGTTGCCAAGTAAGCTTCCCCCCTTTTACCCCATGAACATTCCCCGTCGTATTCTGGTGGTGGGTGGTGTGGCCGGCGGCGCTTCCGCCGCAGCCAAGGCCCGGCGCGTGGACGAGCACGCCGAGATCCACGTCTTTGAGCGCGGTCCCTATATCTCGTTCGCAAACTGCGGCCTGCCCTACTTCATCGCCGGTGAAATCACCGACCGCGCGAAGCTCGTCGTGATGACGCCGGAGGCATTCTGGGCCCGCTCCCGGGTGCATGCCCACGTCCAGCACGAGGTGCTATCCATCAACCGCGCGACCAAGACCATCCGTGTGAAGGGGCCGGACGGCGTGGAGCGGGACGAACCCTACGACAAGCTCATCCTCAGCCAGGGCGCGAACCCCATCGTGCCCCCGATCCCCGGAGTCACGCTGCCACACGTTTTCACCCTGCGCGACATCCCCGACATGGACCGCATCGTCGCGTTCATCAACGAGCGCCAGCCCCGCCACGCCGTCGTCATCGGCGGCGGCTTCATCGGCCTGGAGATGGCGGAGGCCTTCCACCGTCGCGGCATGCACGTGACCGTGGTCGAGCGACTCCCGCACATCCTGCCGCTGCTCGACGCGGACATGGCGCGGCAGCTCCAGAACGAGGTGCGGCGCACCGACTTCGTCTTCAAGCCCAAGGCCCAGGCCACCGCGTTCACAGCGGACGGCGTGGAGTTCGCGGACGGCGCACAGCTCCCGGCGGACCTCATCCTTCTCAGCGTCGGGGTCAGGGCCGAGATCGAGCTGGCCCGGGAAGCCGGCCTCGAGATCGGCACGACCGGCGGCGTGAAGACCAACGGCCGCATGGAATCCTCAGATCCGGACATCTACGCGGTGGGCGACGCGGCCGAAACCCAACATGCCCTCACGGGTGCCCGGGCCCGCATCGCACTTGCCGGCCCGGCCAACCGGCAGGGCCGCATCGCGGGAGCCAATGCCGCCGGCGCCAAACTCGTTTACCCGGGGGCGCTCGGAACCTCCATCGTGCGCGTGCGGCACATGGTCGCCGGCTTCACCGGCCTCAACAGTGAACAGGCGACGAAGGCCGGCTTCAGCTTCTTCACCAGCCTGACGCGCGACCACAGCCACGCGCATTACTATCCCGGGGCCAAGCCGGTGATGATCAAGCTGCTGGCCGAGGAAGGCACCGGCCGCTTGCTCGGAGCTCAGGTGCTGGGTGAAAATGGTGTGGACAAGCGGGTGGACGTGCTTGCCACCGCCATCGCCGGCAGGATGAGCGTGGACGATCTCGAATCGCTCGATCTGGCCTACGCACCGCCCTTCGGCTCAGCCAATGACCCCATCAATACCGCCGGCTTCGTCGCGGGCCATATTGGGCGCGGCGACATTTCCACAGTGGCGCCCGAAACGTGGCGGCCCGAGGGCGAGTTCCTGCTGGATGTGCGCGATCCGGACGAACTGGCCGAGCACGGCCGGCTGGTGGGCGCGGTGAACATCCCGTTGTCGCAGCTACGGGACCGGCTCACGGAGCTTCCGCAGGACCGCCGCATCGTGGCCTACTGCCAGAAGGGGCAGCGGGGCTACCTGGCCACTTGCGCATTGCTGGGACAGGGTTTCGGCAAGGTGGCCAACCTGCGCGGCGGCTTCCTCCAGGCAAAACTGAACGGCCTACCGGTCGAATGACGTTTCCGCCATGTCCGCGAAGGGTGCCCGGAGCAATCCGCCGGGCACGGTTGCCGCCCGCAACCAGGTCCAACGGGAAGCGCCATGATTACGGCAGCATCTGAAGCCGGTTACGGCTTCAGTACACCGCCGGGATACGCCTCAGCGTTTGGTGCTGGGGGGCGCCTTGGGCTTCTCCTTCTTGGGCTTTTTGACTTCTTTTTTCTGACTGTTGTTACCTTTGGCCATAATGAACTCCTGACTTTTTTGGGCAGATTGAACACCAGCGGATGACTTGAAACCATCCGCCGGCGTGTGACGGCAACTACACCTTCACAGCGGAAAATTGCCATGCTTTCTCCATCGGGTCCAGCACCCGAAATCGGACTCCGCCGGAAATTTGAAGAGTTACCAAAAGCAACCGCCCGGTTCGGTGAAGAACCGGGCGGGTTGATGTTGGTGAAAAAGAGGAACGATTAGGGAATCACTTCGCGCCCTGATCGATCCAGGCGCGCACCAGACCGACTTCCTCGGGCGTCAGCGGCTTGGGCATTTTGAAGCCTCCCGGACCACCGGGTCCGCCGGGACCACCAGGGCCTCCGGGTCCGCCGCCGAAGCCGCCGGGGCCGCCCGGAGGAGGGCCACCAGGGCCGCCGCCGGGTCCGCCGGGGCCACCCTTGCCGGGCTTGTGCTTCGGGGGCATGGCCGATTCATCATCGATGCCCAGGAAGAAGGCGTTCATCGCGTAACCGACCAGATGGCAGTCAAACTTCCAAGTCCAGGGGAGCCCGTTGTCGAGCCGCTTGCCCTTGATGCTGGGACAGTGGAACAGGTTGGTGTTGCGTTCGCGGCCCAGAATGGTTGTTCCCCACCAGTTGGTGAGTGAGCGCTCGACGTCGGGACTTTCCGTCCCCTCGTTGCGATGGCCCGGAAAGGTGTCACTGTTTTCGTCCGTGTAAAACTGCATGTAGTAATTGATCTGCCGGAGGTTGTTCAGGCAGGCCGTGCGCTCGCCCTTGGCCCTGGCCAATGCCAGCGCTGGCAGCAGCATGCCCGCCAGAATGGCGATGATGGCGATGACCACGAGCAGCTCAATCAGCGTAAAGCCGGAGTGGCCGGTCAGGAGTGTGAGCCGTTTCATGGCGAGGGCACCTGTGGGGGAACCATCTCCCTTGTAAAGCGGATGGTTCTGCTGGCGAGCCCAATCTTCCGGGGTGAAAAAAATTAAGGCGGAAGCAACGATTGCCTTCGCTCCTCCAAATCCTGCGTTCCCAGGCAGCCTATCCTCATATCGCCGCCGCCGCTTGGCCGGCGCGGCGCGACCATCGTGCGGCTGCGGCCATCCGAATCGCCTACTGCTGTCCACCGCGCTGGAGCGGGTCCCAATAGCGCGAGTTGATCAATCCCTTGGGGTTGGAGGAACCGGGATCGACCGGCGGATTGATCTGGGCGCTTTTGCGCGTTTCGGCATGGCCATCGTTGAACGCCATCGCGGACGAGCTGCGGTGACGAAATGGTTCGACTCCCTCATAGGCACCACTGGTGCTGCCAGCCTTGTCCATGCAGGCATTGGGCCACCACAGGCTGCTGCTCCACATGGGCGGGTTTCCGTATGGCATCTTGTCCCCCACGCAAAGATTGTCCGTTGGACTGACAATGGCCGTGCGCTTGAAGTTCGGTTTGCTGATAAACTTGATGCCCGAAATATCGACCTCACCACCATCATCATAGGGGTGGATGCCGAGGAAAAACGCGTTCATCGCGTATCCCACGAGATTGCAGTCGAACTTCCATTCCCACTTGACCCCGTTTTCGAGGACCTTGCCCTTGATGCTGGGGCAATGAAACAGGTTGCTGTTGCGCTCCTTGCCCAGAATGGTCGTCGCCCACCAATTGGTGAGTGATTTGGAGGCGTCGGAATTGTTAAGCCCCAGACCTTCGTTGCGGTGGCCGGGGAAGGTGTCACGGTTTTCGTCCGTGTAGAACTGCATGTAGTAGTTGATCTGCCGAAGGTTGTTCAGGCAGGCCGTGCGCTCGCCCTTGGCCTTGGCCAGCGCCAGTGCCGGCAGCAGCATACCCGCCAGGATGGCGATGATGGCGATGACCACGAGCAGTTCGATCAGCGTGAAACCCCGATGGCCGGTCTGGAGGAAGGTCTTGTTCATGACGAGGGCACCTGTGTGGGAACTCTCCCCGTTGTAAACCAGAAGGTTCCGCTGGCGAGCCCAATCTTCGACCCTGCCGTAATATTTGGGAACGGAGCCGGGCCTTGCGCCCCAGCTCCCCTGCTCCCTTTCTCCCCCGCTCCCCTGCCTGTCTTACACTGCCGCCGCGATCGCGTCGGCCATCGCCGTCGTGCCGACCTTCTGGGCGGTCGCATCGGCGGGATTGTAGATGTCACCGGTGCGGAGGCCGTCGGCGATCGCCTTGCCCACGGCGGCCTCGATGGCCCGGGCGGCATCCTCGCGCTGGAAGCTGTAGCGCAGCATCAGCGCGGCGGAGAGGATCTGGGCGATGGGGTTCGCGAGGTTCTTGCCCGCGATGTCGGGGGCGGTGCCACCGGCCGGCTCGTACAGGCCGAAGGTCACTCCGCCGCTCGTGGCCCCGAGGCTGGCGCTGGGCAGCATGCCGAGGGAGCCCGCCAGGGCCGCCGCCTCGTCGCTCAGAATGTCCCCAAACATGTTCTCGCACAGCACCACGTCGAACTGCGTGGGCCGCAGCATCAGCTGCATCGCCGCGTTATCGACGAACATGTGCTCCAGCGTCACGTCGGCGTACTGCTTGCCGATGCGGGTGACGGTCTCGCGCCAGAGGATGCCATTTTCCAGCACGTTCGCCTTGTCGATGCTGGTGAGCTTCTTCCGGCGCAGGCGGGCCGCCTGGAAGCCGACGTGGGCGATCCGCTCGATCTCCGGCGTGGTGTACACCATGGTGTCGATCGCACGGTGGCCGCCGGGAATTTCCTCGGTCTTCTTCGGCTGGCCGAAATACATGCCGCCCGTCAGCTCGCGCACCACGAGCAGGTCCAGGCCGTCGCCTTGGCGCTCCGGGCGCAGCGGGCAGGAATGGGCGAGCACCTTCGGGAGCTGCACGGGGCGCAGGTTGGCGAAGAGGCTGAACTCCTTGCGCAGCCGCAGGAGGGCGGCTCGCTCGGGACGCTGCTCCTTGGGAATCGTCGGGTCGCGGTCCGGCAGGCCCACGGAGCCGAAGAGAATCGCGTCAGAGGCGCGGCACAGGGCGAGGGTGGCGTCAGGCAGCGCCTGCCCGGCGGCATCGATGCCCGCCCAGCCGACCGGTGCCTCGGTGATGGCGAAGGACAGGGCGAACTTCTTTTCAACGGCGCGCAGCACCTGAAGCGCGGCGCGCATGACCTCGGGACCAATGCCGTCGCCGGCAAGCGCGGCGATCTTGAACGTCGTGGAACTCATACAGGAAAGCGGAGGTTGGAAAACCCGCGCGGGCGTGGGAAGCGGATTTTTTGGTCTGCTGCTAGGGGCGAGGCGCGTCTACCCATCCACCGTAAGGGGACAGGAGTAGCCCTCAGCGGCTGCGCTGCACGCAATTCTCACACAACCAACGATATGTGTTGTCGCTCATCCTTACGCGTCGGAGCGAGCCCCATACCTTTGCAAGGTACTTTACGGGCGCGATTTCTTCTAACAATTTCGCGAGCGCCGCTCGAGTCAGCGCCGTTTCCCGATCTCGTCCGCGTAAGTCTTTCCCGACATCGCCTTTTAGTACTGTGTCGAAACCCTTGTCGGCCTCCTCTGGCATTTCGAGTTCAAGATGCTTCGTGAGCTTTTCCATTAATTTCACTTCATCCTCGACGGATTTCGCTACCTCAGCGCCTAAAGCCAATGGCATTCCAACAAAAGCAAGTTGGAGCCCAGCAACGAGCAGCTTGGTACCGCGGGCCATCCACGGCGCGCTGGCTGCCCACCAAGCCTTATCCTTCGTAAATTCCTGACTCCCATCCTCGCATGCGTGGATGTTTCCTTCGCACTCGCAGTAGGGCGTCAGAATGTAGGTCTGCCTGAAGTAACCCTGTGGATTCCAAAGGCTCCGATTCTTTGTCATGATGGAGATGAGTCCCGGAGCAGACGTGTGATCGCGGTCGTCAAGCATTGCACTCATGCAGTGGAGGTATTCGTGGAGCTTAAGTTCTGCCTCCTGTTTGAACTCCGCAGATATTGCTTCTTGCCCACGAAGTAACTGGTCAAGCTTCGTGCTGTTGTCCCCCACCCAATCAAACAAGCCTTGCAAACTGCGAAGGAAGGGCTCGGCCCACTTCGGCCTTTTATCGGCTTCTTGACGAACAATAGCCGCGATTTGCGTTGCTGTAAGTTTCGCGGCAACAAAATCACCAAAGCTGCTCATGTTCAAAACGAGCAACCTAGGATCAATCTCATGATCCTCAAATTCGCAATCGAGTGTGTCGCTTTCCTTTCATCGTCTCTGGTCCTTTCTTGGTCCCAGAAACTCTCACTCCTCCTGGCCCAGTTTGGCGAGGTCACGTCAGCACGATAACCTTCACGTTTCCAAATAGCCGCCATCCGCTTCATTTCAATCTCACCCTTATCATCTGTAAGCTTGGCGTCCTCCATAACCTTGCTGATGGCTTTCGTAAGCCATTGCGGTTTTAGGACTACGAAATCAGATAAATCCGGAGAGTCGGGAAACTGAGTAATGGCTCCAATACGGGCCATTGCTCCGGCAGCACCATCATAGTTGTCCACACTGACTCCGGATTGTAGCAGAATCTGATTAAGTGTTGCGCGGCTGAGATGCGCCATCTTCGCATCCGCCTTCTTTTTGATTGCCACCTCGGCCTTGTCGTAGCTCCTCGGCCACGGTGTGCCCATAAATTCCAGATCCGCCGCAGATCGCTTCAGGAATGCATGTAGCTTATCGATGTTCTTTCCATCTTTGCACCCAATGGGAAAGAACCACTCTTTAGCCAACATATCCCCATATTGGGCAGCTATCTTGTCCTGTGGAACGTGTGGTGATCGCTCCTCACATTGGCTGATCACGATCGCGACCTTTGCCATCGGCGCTCTGGCGCGGATCGTATCCAGCCAATATTCCGCTCGATCCAAAAGAAATTGGTCGCGGCATTTAAAAACAAGCAGGTATAGAGCCTGGGATGTAAGAAAGAATTGGTGAGTTTGATGGCTGATTTCTTGTCCCTCAAAATCCCAGATATTTAGCGTGATCTCCTTCTCGTGGCTGGTTACATCGTCGGGATGAGGAAATCTCCATTGTTCTACATCCACGCCATATGTCGTGCTCTGGTCGCTGAACGGCAAACCACGCAATGCCCGCGAAACGCATGTCTTGCCTTCATTACCATCACCTAGAATAAGCAGCTTCGCCTCATAACGATTCCGCCCCCCCTTCTCTAATTCACGCAGATAACGCATCACAGCGTTAAACCCCTCTCGCCCCGCCGCCAGCAGTTCCACGTCGAGGTGGTTTCCTTCTAGGTACAATCGATTTAAAGACTTTAATTCCAACAACCACACCGGCAAAGAAGTGATTTCGCAATTGACTGCCCAGAGAGTTTCGAGCTTTTTCAACCGCCGAACAAAATCAGGAATCTGCTTCAAAGGATTACCGCCCGGAGGACCTCCAAAGGCTATTAAACTTAGATCAAGGAGATCCCCAATCGAATCTGGAAGATGCACTAAGTTATTTCCGCTGAAATATAGCTCATTGAGCGATACAAGCTCCGAAATCCAATCAGGCACTGTTCGAAGGCCGTTTTTATCAAGGTTCAGGTTTTTAAGATTTTTTAGATGTCGTATTATGAGTGGCACTTCCCCTAAGTGGCATTCTGTCAGGTTTAAATCCTCCAACCGGGCGAGATCACCCAGGCACTTTGGTAGTGTTTTAAATTGGTTCCCGGATAAATCTAGATTACGCAGGTGCGCAAGCCGCTCAATCCATTCTGGGAGGGCTGTCAACCGGTTGCCGGAGAGGTTAAGATATTCTAACTGAGTAAGCTCGCTTAGCGACTCAGGCAACTCAGCAAGAATCCCCGCACCACTCACATCTTCGGCACTAAGATCGAGTCTAACTTCCCCAGATTTTCGAACCTCATCAATTCGCTGCTGCGCGCGCAGATATGATTTTTCGGCTTGCATATTAATATTGTCCTATGGTTAATTGATTGAACTGATACAGACAGCACCTGATAAACGCAAACATTGATTCCACATCTCTGCACGGGAGACTGGATTGGCTCAGGCAACCTGAGACAAGGGATCCGAAATCATTTTCCAGTTTTCCTATCGATCATTACTTGAATAGTGGTTCCCCGTACAGGCCTGTGATTTGCATTCAAACAAACGGGCGGGTTTGGATCGTGGCTCGCTGAACTGCTTCGTGTGAATGCGCTTTAGTCACGACCCTATTGATCGTTTTAAACCAATACGGGTGTATCATTACAGCCACGCGGCTTAAACCCATGACTTGTTTTCCTGCTGGCTACCAGGCTGCAATTGCCAGCAATGTTTAGTCACATCCAATGAGCCCCAGCCAGCCCCCTCCAATCGGCGGAAATCCTCCTCCATTGCCAGCGCCTGCCAAGACGAGCGGGTACGCGATTGCCTCCCTGGTTTGCGGTATTCTTTTCTGTACCGGTATTGGGCCGATTCTGGGGCTGATTTTTGGAATTCTGGCCAAGATCCGCATCAGTAAAAGCGGCGGCCGGCTCAAGGGCGGCGGCCTCGCGCTGGCCGGGATCATTGTTTCGGCGATTTTGCTGATACCTTCCCCGTTTTTCCTGGCCGGGATGCTCCTGCCGGCCTTCGCGAAGGCGAAAGGCAAAGCGCAAACGATCAGCAGCGTCAACAACGTGAAGGACCTTGGGCTCGCCGCCCGGATCTATTCGACCGATCACGGGAACAGGTTCCCGGCAGCGGCGAACTGGGTCGAGACCCTGCGGCCAGACCTGGGGCCAAAGGCGGACCAGATCCTGCATCGGCCGACCGACGGGCCGGAGAACCCCTGCGGCTATGGGTATAACCAGCAGGTGGCCGGCCTGCCTGAAGATTCGATAAACGAACAGACGGTGCTCTTCTTCGAATTGGAGACCCCCGCCTGTGATGCCGTGGGCGGAAAGGAGCTGTTGCGGCAACCCAAAACTCCCAGAGACGTGGTGGTCGTTGGTTTTAAGGACGGAAGCGTCATGCAATTGCGACAGGACCGCCTTTCTCAGCTACGCTGGAAGCCGTGAAGCGATTCCGGTTTTTTCTCTGGCTGGCCGTGCTGGCGGGCGGGGCCGTCCTGTTAGGCTGCCGTATGCAACAACCTCCCACCCTGGGCGCCACCGCCGGTCGGCTGCACCCCTGCCCCGATTCGCCGAACTGCGTGTGCAGCCAGGACCCCGATGCCGATCATCAGATCGCCCCGCTGGCCTTCACCGGCCCCGGCCCGGCGGCGCTCGCCCGGCTGAAAACGGTGGTGCTTGCCGAGCCCCGGGTGAAAATCACCGGGGAACACGACGGCTATCTGCGCGCCGAGTTTACCTCGCGAATCTTCCGCTTCGTGGACGACGTGGAGTTCCTGCTGGATGAACCGGCCAAGGTCATCCACGTGCGCTCCGCCTCACGCGTGGGCCGGTCGGACCTCGGGGTGAACCGCAAGCGGGTCGAGCACCTGCGCGACGCATTTGCTCGGGGGCAGTGATTTAATTTGGAAAACAAGAAAACAGGAAAGGACCTTTCCCCTCCTGCTTTCCTGCTTTCCAAATTCAAAATCCGAAGCTGCCTTCCCCGATGATCAACTCAGGCCTGCTTTTTCTTCGGCTTGCTGCCGAGGGCGCGGCCGCCGCGCATTTTTTTCTTCAGCTTGTTCTGCGTCGGACGTCCGTCGCGGCCGAGCGGGCGGGCGGCGGCACCGGGTTTTCCACGGGTGGCAAATTTGCTTCGCGGGCCCGTGCCAATGGCGCCTCGACGTCCATCCGGAGTCGGGGCGGCGGCCATCCGCACGGGACTCGGCGGACGCTTGCCATCCCGGAAGGCGGGATGCTGCGAGCGGCCCTTGGCCTTGTCCGCCGGCTTCGGCGGTCGCGGACCCTTGGCGGCATCCTCCGGAGTCGGGTTGTACTTGCGCTTGGGCTCGATGGTCTTGGGGCGTGCCTTGGGCACGAGCACCAGCGGACAGCCCTCGAAGCCGAACGCCTTGCGCAGCTCGCCGGAGAGGTATTTGTCGTAGCCGACGTTGAAGACCTCGTCGCGGTTCACGAAGAGCAGGAAGGTCGGCGGGGCCTGCCTCACCTGCGTGGCGTAGTAGAACTTCAGGTGATGCCCCATCGAGCTGACCGGCTGCTTGCGGACGATGGCATCCTGCAGCGTGCGGTTGAGGATAGCGGTGGGGACCTTCTGCTTGAGCTGAGCGGCCACGTAACGGACCGCCTCGAGCAGGCGCTCGAGCTGGAAGCCGTCCTTCGCCGAGGTGAAGATGACCGGCGCGTAGTCGAGGAAGAAGAGCTTCTCCTGCACCCATTCGCCGAACTCGGCGAGCATGGTCGGGCGCTGGTTGTCCCGGTTGTCGCGGTTGCGGATTTTCGCCTCGCGCTCCGCGATGGCCTTCTCGCGGGCCTCGCGGACATCGGCCGCCACGAGATCCCACTTGTTCACGACCACGATGCAGCCGCGGCGGTTCTCGGTGATGATGGCCGCGACCTTCTTGTCCTGCTCGAGGATGCCTGACTCGGCATCGAGCACGAGCACGGCGATGTCGCAACGGGCAATGGCCTCCTTGGTGCGTTCGACGCTGAAGAGCTCGACCGTGTCGTCGATGCGGCGCGCTTTGCGGACGCCGGCGGTGTCGATCAGGACGTATTGCTGCCGCACGCCCTCGGTATCCACCTCGAACGGCACATCCACGGCGTCGCGGGTTGTGCCGGGGATCGGGCTGACGATCACGCGTTCGGACCCGGTGATCTTGTTGATGAGGGAGGATTTGCCGACGTTCGGCCGGCCGACGATGGCGATCTTCACCGGGGCGTTTGACCGCTCGGCGTCGCGCAGCTTGGCCTTCTCCTGCGCAGTCAGCTTCTTCACCGGCTCACCGTAGGTCTCCTCGGGTTCGGGGACCGGTTCACCCTTGGGAATGTAGCGGATCGCGTCATCCATCAGCTCGTTCAGGCCCTCGCCGTGGATGGCGGAAACGGGGAACACCTTGGAAAAGCCCAGCTCGGCAAACTCGTCGAGGCCGCGCTCGGCTTTGTAGGTGTCCACCTTGTTGACGGCCACGATCACCGGCTTGCCGGAGGCGTGCAGGCGCTTCGCCACCTCGGCATCGAGCGGCACAACACCATCCTGCACGTTCACGACGAGAATGATGAGGTTCGCCGACTCGATGGCGATCTGCACCTGGTCAAACGCGGCGCTGACGATCACGTCCTCGGAGCGTTCGCCGCGCAGCAGGCCGATGCCGCCGGTATCCACGAGCGTGAACGGCCGGCCGTGCCATTCGGCCTCGGCGGTCACGCGGTCGCGCGTCACGCCGGGCATGTCGTGCACGATGGCGATCCGCTTGCGGATGATGCGGTTGAACAGCGCCGATTTGCCGACATTCGGCCGCCCGACGATGGCGATGAGTCCAGTCATGTGGGACAGGTTCGCCGGAAAAGGCGGCCAGCGGAAGGGAAAAGCCCCGGCCCTGAGGCCGGGTGAATTTCGAATGCCGAGTTTCGAGTTTCGAATGACGGAGGTCCAAGGTTCAGGCAGCCGCCCCGGCCTCCGCTTCGAACGTCAAGGCAAACCCCTCGGGGAGGGTACCTGACACTTTCATGAAAGAGAGAGAGGCCTTGCCCTGATCTAGCGTGCGCGCGACTCGGAATTCGAAATTTTTCACAGGTCGCCGGCCTGCTTCCACTCGTCGCCGATCTTGACCATGACCACGACGACTTTGCCGTCGCGGAGTCCGTCGGGGGAAGGCTTCGCCGCAAGGTGCAGGTGGACCTCATCGTCGCCGATGGTTTCCTTGCCGGTGATCTTGTAGCCCTTCAGCGAATCGGCCCAGGCGATGGCCTGCTGGCGGATCTGCTCCTCCGATTTTCCCGCCATCTTTTTCATGATGCGTTCCGACTGCTCCTTGGTGCAGCCGGCCATGAACGCTTTGAAGTCGCCCTGGCTCCCCGCCCAAAGCATCGACTGGATCGAGGACTCGGGGGTGGCGTAGCCGGCAAAGGCGAACGGGGCCGGTCGTTCTGCGTGCCAGCGATGCACTGCCGGCACGAGGTGATGGGTGGTGAAGATGGCAGTCCCGACGGCGGCGAGGGCCGCGGCGGTGACAACGGCGGTGATTTTGAGTTTGGACCAGGCCATAAGTTTCAGTGCGGTTTTGAGGAGGGTTAAGGTGGAGGTGGAGACAGCGGTGCCCTTGACTGCGGCGGCGGTCGCGGTGGCGGCCAGCCCGGAAGGGGCGGCTTGCACGGAATTCGCCGAGACCGCTCCGGCCACCGCCGCCGCCGAAAAGGTGAGGCCACGCCGCGCGAAGAATTTCCGCAGCTTTTCCAGCGCGCGGTTCACCCGCATCTTGGCTCCGGCCTCGCTGGTGCCGAGCGCGGTGCTCACGTCCTTGAAGTTCCGGCCTTCAAAATAGCGGAGCACAAGGGCGTTGTGGTCCTTCTCACCCAGCTCCGCCATCGCCTCGTCCAGCAGGGGTTCGATCTGCCGCCAGGCCTCGGAATCCGGTTCGTTCAGGGGGGACTGCATGTAGGCTTCCTGTTCGCGTTGCTGGCGGCGGTGCTGCTGGGTCAGGGCCTTGGCCGAGGTGTAGCGCGCGGTCTGGCACAGCCAGCCGGCCACGATCGTGTGGGGACTCAGCGAGCCGGCCTTGCGGGCCAGGATGATGAAAACGGTCTGGGTGACCTCGCCCGCGAGATGCGGATCGCGCACGAGGCGGAGGGCGACCGAGTAGACCAGGTTGACGTGCCGTGACACCAGGGCGGCAAACGCCTCCTCGGTTTTGTCCCGTGCGTACTGCCGCACAAGCTCCATGTCATCGGTCATCATCTCACCCATACATCCACGCCCCAGCGAAAAGGTAACATGAATTCTCAGGCAGGGGGCCGGTGGTGGGTCAGGAACAAGTTTTCGGTTTTCGGTTTTCGGTTTTCAGTGAAGAGAGGGATTCGGGCCATTCCAAGGTCGAGGGGGCGAATGCGTGCTCGGACGAATGCCCGACGGCCGACGCGATTGCAGCGCTGAAAGCGCGTCCGAATATTGCCTGGGGTGGAGCGAACGCAGTGAACGTAGCCCCAGGGAGCATTCTTCGATCGAATTGAGGGCTGAAGGTCTGACGCAGGAACCGCCAGCGCTTTGGGACGCGCTTACTGCGCTTGACGGCTTTCCTCAAGAAACCTGGGTCTGCGTTCATCCCCGGCTCGCTCCACCCCAGGCATCATTCGGACTGGCTTTCAACCCTACGACGGAGCATTCCAGCCTAGGTGGCCACAGACCGCCGCTGAAAGAAAAACGGCGCGTTCCAAGGGAACGCGCCGTCGTCTTTGAAACAAAAACTGTGGGGTTACTTCACCGCCAGCTCGGCGGTGACTTCCGCGCCCTTGCCGGCCCCGACCTCGATTTCCACCGTCACAGTGCCCGCTTTCAGGTGGTTGACTTCGAGGGTGTACTTGCCCGGCGGCAGCCCGTCCGGAAGCGTGAACTCGCCCTTGTCGTTCGTGACGGCGAAGTAGGGATTCTCCAGCACGTGCATGTACGAGCTCATCCACGGATGGACGCTGCACGCAAACTTCACGGCGATCTCCGGCTTGTCGAAGCTCTTCTCGTTCGTCTGCCCCTGGGTGGCCTGGGCGAAGTTGAACCCCTTGTTCACCTTCGGCGTGGCCAGGACGTTGTGCAGGAAGCTGTCGGAATTCTGAATCACGAAGGTCTGCCCGACCATCACCGCGCTGACGTAGGGCTCATACATGCAGCCCGTCTGATTGACGACCGGCTTGTCCGTCGGGATCGTGCCGCCGGCCGGGGCGTTGACCACGCGCACCAGCGCATAGCGCAGGCCGCCATCGGCCGCGACGACGTAGTTGCGCGAGGTGGGCGTGTCATTGGGATGCGCCTTGCCACAATTCACGTCCGCCTTGGCGGCGCCGATCGGCTTCTCGGGAGGCGGCGTGCCCTTCAGCACGACCTTGCCGTGAACCTTGCCATCGGCTGACGGCTTCACGACGGGAGCGGCCGCGACGGCGGCCACCGGCGCGGCCGGCTTCTCGGCCGGCTTGGCCTCGGCGGCCTTGGCCTCAGCCTTCGCTTCGCCAGCCTGGGCGACGGACCCTTCGGCCGCACCACCGGCCACGGCCTTGGTCACGACCACCACATGGGGTTCATCCTGAATGATGGGCCGCTGGTGGGTGGCGGGTTCCTTGGTGAACTCCTTCCCCGGACCGGTGGCGGAGAAGTAGATGGTGGCGGCCACCGCCAGCAACAGCAGGGCGGCAACGAGAATGAGCAGCGGATCGGAGGCGGCGGGCTTCGTGTCAGGCGTTTTCGACATGGCGGGCGAAAGAATCGGGTTCGGGAGGCGCGGTGCAAGCCCTGACTAACGGACAATGAAGCCAGTGCCGGGGAAAAACTGGGAGATCAAGGTGTTGCCCGGCACCCAGGCGAGGCCCACCAAGCACGGGATTTTATCGGCAAGCCACCGGTTCAGGTCGTGGCGGGCGCGGAAGTCGCCTTGACCACAGGAGCCTTGGCCGCCTTGACCGGCTTGGTCTTGGTTTTGGCTTTGCCCTTGGGCTTGGACGTCGTGTCCGCCGGAGCCTTGGAGGAGAGTTTTTCCAGCCGCGCCGCCAATTTGGCCAGATGCTTCTGCGCCAGCCGGGCGACCGCCTTGGTCTCCCGCGCCTCCCTTTTGGTCCGTTTGGCGTTTTTGCGCGCGACCTTCAGGTTGTGTTTGGCCTGGTGGTGGGAATTGACGGCCGATTTTTCGTGACCCACGGCGTTCTTGAACTCCACCTCGGCGGCGGTGAATTCGGTCTGAAGCTTCTGGAAGGCGAGGGCTAGTTTGGCGGATTTCATGGCACTGGAGGAATCGGAAGTCGCCCGTCTGCGATGGCGAATTTAAGCCGGGAGTAAACCAGCCCCGATGGTTACATCAAGGTAACGAGTGTTACGTTTAGGTTTCGGATCGCGTCCATTTCCACCCATACGGGGCAAAGCGAAGGGGTAAAAAGAAAACCCGCCGGCGCTGCCGGGCAGCGCGGCGGGTTGTGAAATGGATCGCCTGCGGCGGAGGCTCCGAGAGGCTCGGCCGGCGTCGGCGATGGGCTACTTCTTCTTGGCGGCGGACTTGGCCGCCGGCTTGGCGGGGGCCTTGGCGGCCACGGCGGCCTTCTTGCCGGCTACGGCCTTGGTGACTGCGGCCGTCTTTTGAACGGCCTTCTTGGAGTTGGATTTGGGGGACTTGTCGCCCATATGATTTTAGTTTTTACCGACAGTTTACTCACTGCCGGAATCTCAGTTTCTCCAGCAGTAAGCACAGCCTGCGGGTTTGGCGCGGAGAAAGCAAACAACCGTATCAGCGGACGGGTGACGGTCTGAATCTGGAAAGCAGGAAAACAGGAAAACGGGATGACAGAATTACAGAATGGCAAAGGGGGATGCCTTGCCCAATGGAGCCCCCGATGAGAAGTCTCTGCCTTTCCTTTCCTGCTTTCCTGTTTTCCAAATTAAACCATTTCCCGTCCTCTCCATCCCCCGTGTTTCCCAAAGCTCCCCCTTGCCAATGGGCGCGCGTCCGTGAGTGCATTGCCGGGTTCACACACGCGCCTCCATGATGACACGCATTCTATCCTCGTTGGCCGGGCTCTTGGCCGCCGGCGCGCTACTCGCGGCGGACAACCCCAACCCGTACCCGCCCGGGCCCGATTCCGAGCCGCAGGCGGGAGTGCCCAAGGGCGAGCGCATCCGGGGCGTGTTTACGGCCGGAACCAACAGCGTGTATCCCGGCACGGTGCGCGACTATACCGTGTACCTCCCGCAGCAGCTCGACCCCTCGAAACCGGCCCCGCTCATGGTGCTGCAGGATGGCGGCGGGTACCGGGCGGACGTCGTTTTCGACAACCTGATCGCGAAGAAGGAAATTCCGGCACTGGTCGGCATCTTCGTCACACCCGGCCGGGTAAAGGCGCACTCGACCAACGCGCTCGACCGCTTCAATCGCAGCCTGGAATACGACGGCCTTGGCGACGCCTACGCGCGCTTCCTGCTCAATGAGCTGTTCCCGTTCATCGAGCGGACCCACAACCTCCGGCTCACGACCAACGCCGACGAACGCGCCATCGGCGGCGCCAGCAGCGGGGCCATCGCCGCCTTCACCGCCGCCTGGGAACGGCCCGACGCTTTTCACCGGGTGTTCAGCAGCATCGGCACGTATGTCGGCCTGCGCGGCGGCAATGTCTATCCCACGCTCATCCGCAAGACTGAGCCCAAGCCGATCCGCATCTTCCTGCAGGACGGCGAAAATGATCAGAACATCTATGGTGGCGACTGGTGGATGGCGAACCAGGAGATGGAACGCGCGCTCCAGTTCGCCGGCTACGACGTGAATCACGCGTGGGGCACGGGCGCACACGACGGCTACCAGGCCACCCAGGTCTTTCCCGACGCCCTGCGCTGGCTCTGGCGCGACTACCCCGCCCCGGTCGTGGCCAACGCGGAGAAGAAATCCAAGCAACCGCTCGTGAAGGAGGTCCTCGTGGATGGCCAAGGTTGGCAGCTCGTGCGCGACGGCTTCCGCTACACCGAAGGGCCCGCAGTGAACAGCAAGGGCGAGGTCTTCTTCTCGGACATCCCGAACAACCGCATCCACCGCATCGGTCTCGACGGCCAGGTCACGCTCTTCGCCGAAAACACCGGCGGCGCGAATGGCCTGATGTTCGGCCCCGATGGACGGCTCTTTGCGTGCGCCAACGGCCGGAAACAGATCGTGGCCTACGATGAGGCTGCGAAGCCCACGGTCATTGCCGAGGGCATCGAGTCCAACGACCTCTGCGTGGCCCACAACGGCAACCTTTACGTGACCGATCCCGACCACAAAAAAGTCTGGCTCATCACGCCGGATGGAAAACGGCGGATCGTGGACGAAGGTGTGAAGTACGCCAACGGCGTGCGCCTCTCACCCGACCAGAGCCTCCTGTACGTGGCCGACACGCAGGGGCAGTTCGTCTGGTCCTACCAGGTCGCGGACGACGGTTCGCTGGAATACAAACAGAAGTATTTCCATCTGCACCTAGCTGATGGCGCAACCGGCAGCTCCGCCGATGGCCTGGCTCTCGACACGGCAGGCCGGCTCTATGTGGCCACCGAGCTGGGCGTGCAGTATTGCGACCAGGCCGGGCGCGTGAACGGGATCATTCCGAAGCCGCAGAACCGCTGGCTGGCCCACATCGCCTTCGGCGGTCCGAACCGCGATGTGCTCTATGCCTTTTGCAGCGACAAGGTTTACTGTCGCAAGACCCAGGTGCATGGTGTGCTGAGCTCTGAGCCGCCCATCAAGCCCGCCGCGCCGCGCCTTTGAGACCGTCAAGTCCGCTAAGCCCCTTGAATCGCCAGCATCCTTGAACAGCCGCCCACCCATCGACGTCCATTGCCGAGCGGTCGCCCTACGGGGCAGCCGGAGAACTGATTTCTGATTTCACCATGCGTTACCTAGCCCTTGCCTGCACGCTGTTCCTGACCAGCGTCGTCCCGGCCCTTCATGCCGCCCCACCGCCGGCAAAACTCGAACTCAAACCCGGCGACCACGTGGTGCTCGTCGGCAACGCGCTGCCCGACCGCATGCAGCACGACGGCTATTTCGAGACACTGGTCGTCGCCAAGTTCCCGCAGCACCAGCTCGTGTTCCGCAACCTGGCCGCCTCGGGCGACGAGATCGTCACGCGCCATCGCTCGGAAAACTTCGGCACGCCCGACGAATGGCTGAGGAAAACCCAGGCCGACGTCGTGCTGGCGTTCTTCGGCTACAACGAGTCCTTCCGGGGCGCCAACGGCGTCACCGCCTTCAAGACGCAGCTCGCCGACTACGTCAAACACCTCCAGTCGGAGAATTTCTCCGGCAAAGGCACGCCGCGTGTCGTCCTTTTCTCGCCTATCGCCAATGAGCGGACCGTGGATCTGAACTACCCGGACGCCACGGTGAACAATCCCAATCTCCAGCTCTACACCGCCGCCATCGCCGAGGTGGCGCAAAGCAGCGGTGTGCAGTTCGTGGATCTTTTCGCGCCCTCGCAGAAGCTCTACGCCGAATCCGCCCGCCAGGGCCGCTCGCTCACGCTGAACGGCTTCTTCCTCACCGAGGCCGGGGACCAGGCGCTCGCGCCCGCCATTTTCCAGGGACTCTTCGGGGAGGCGGCGCCGAAGCTCGACTACGAGAAGCTCCGCGCGGCGATCAACGAGAAGAACGCCCTGTGGCATTCCCGCTACCGGACGATTGACGGCTACAACGTCTATGGCGGCCGTTCCGCGCTGGCCTACCAGCCCGACAAGGGCGGCTTCATCTCCGACCGCAACGCGCCCGCGCCCTACGTCTCCAACTACAAGATCATGCAGGAGGAGATGACCGTGCGCGACACGATGACGGCCAACCGCGACAAACGCGTCTGGGCCGTGTCCAAGGGCAGCGACATCGAGGTGGACGACAGCAACCTGCCGCCGGTCGAGAGCGTCGTCACCAACAAGCGCGGCGAAAATCCGGACGGCTCGTTCAAATTCCTCGGCGGCGAGGAGGCCATCGCCAAGATGACCGTCCACTCCGGTATGAAAGTGAACCTCTTCGCCAGCGAGGAGCAGTTCCCGGAGCTGGCCAACCCGCTGCAGATGGCCTGGGACACCAAGGGCCGCCTCTGGGTGGCCGTCTGGCCGAACTACCCGGAGCGCACGCCCGACAGCAAGATGGGCGACAGCCTGCTGGTGTTTGAGGATACCGACGGCGACGGCAAGGCCGACAAGGTCACGCACTTCATCGACGACCTGAACGCTCCCACCGGCTTCCAGTTCTACAAGGACGGCGTGCTCGTGATGCAGGCCCCCGACCTGTGGTATATCCGCGACACGGATGGCGACGGCAAGGCCGACACCAAGGAGCGCGTGCTCATGGGCATGGATTCCGCCGATTCGCACCACACCGCCAATGCCATCTGCCACGATCCGGGCGGCGCGGTCTATCTCAGTGACGGCGTGTTCCACCACAGCCAGGTCGAGACCGTGAACGGGCCCGTCCGCAACGACGACGCGGCCATCTACCGTTTCGAGCCGAACACGGCAAAGTTCGAGACCTACATCCCGTACGGCTTTCTGAACCCGCATGGGCGCGTGTTCGACTACTGGGGCAACGACTTCATCACCGACGCCACCGGCAACGCGAACTACTTCGGCCCGGCCTTCAGCGGCCGGCTGGATTACCCGGCCAAGCATCCCGGCATGAAGGAATTCTGGGACCGCCCGTCCCGCCCCTGCCCCGGCACCGGCATCCTGACCAGCCGTCATTTCCCTGAGGAGTTCCAGGGCAATTTCCTGAACATCAACGTCATCAGCTTCCAGGGCATCTACCGCGTCAAGGTGAGTGAGGACGGCTCCGGCCTGAAGGGCGAGACGAAGGAAAACCTGATCTCCTCCAGTGACCCGAATTTCCGCCCCATCGCCGTCAGCACCGGCCCCGATGGCGCGATCTACTTCCTCGACTGGCACAAGCCGCTCATCGGCCACATGCAGCACCATCTGCGTGACCCGAACCGAGACAAGACCCACGGCCGCATCTACCGCATCACCTATCCCGGCCGCCCGCTGATGAAGCCCGCGAAGATCGATGGCCAGCCGATCGAGGCGCTGCTCGAACTGCTCAAGGAGCCGGAAAACCAGACGCGTGAGCTCGCGAAGATCGAGCTGGGCAAACGCGACTCCGCCAAGGTCATCGCCGCCGTGGACCGCTGGGCCGCCGCCCTTGATCCGAAGGATCCCGCCTATCAGCACCATATGATGGAGGCCCTTTGGGTCCACCAGTGGCACAACGTCGTGGACGCCAAGCTGCTCGCCACGCTGCTCAAGTCGCCCGCGCCCGAGGCCCGCGCCGCCGCCGGCCGCGTGCTCTGCTACTGGCGTGATCGCGTGCCCGGCGCGCTCGGCCTGTTCAAGACGCTCGCCGAAGACCCCGCGCCCCGCGTGCGGTTGGAAGGCGTTCGCGCCGCCAGCTTCTATCGTGAACCCGCCGCCGCCGATGTTGCGCTGGCGAGCCTGAGGCAGCCGACCGATTACTACCTCGACTACTGCCTGCGCGAGACACTCCGGCAGCTCGAGCCGTACTGGCGCAAGGCCATCGCCGATGGGCAGCCCATCGCCGCCGGCAACCCGGCCGGGCTGAAGTTCCTGATCAGCCGCCTCAGCACCGCCGAACTGCTCAGCCTGCCGCGCAGCGCTGAGGTTTCACAGGCCATCCTCTTCCGGGGCGACACTACGGACGCCGACCGCAGCGGGGCGCTCGACAGCCTCGCCAAGGCCCATAACAACACGCGCCTCAGCGAACTGTTCGCCGTGCTGAATTCGGCGGCGAAGTCCGACCCCGCCGTCCTGGGCAGCCTGGCAAGGCTGCTGCCGCTACAGCGCGCATCCGATCTGAAGGCCGTCCGGCCGAAGCTGGCCACGCTCGCCACCGAAGGCGGTTCGCCCGAGGTCCGGCAAGCCGCCTGGGCCAGCCTCGCCGTGGCCGACGGCTCGTTCGACACCGTATGGGCCGCCGCCTCGAAATCCTCCGCCTCGCTGACGGAACTGCTCAACGGCATCCCGCTGCTCAACGACGCCGATTTCCGTGCGAAGGCTTACGCCAAAGTGAAGCCCCTGCTCGGTGAACTCCCGGCCGATCTCGTGGCCGCCGCGAAGGCCCACCCGGGCGGCGAGGGCCGCTTCGTCCGTATCGAGCTGCCGCGCAACGGCACGCTGACGCTCGCCGAGGTCCAGGTCTGGAGCGCCGGCCAGAACATCGCCCTGCAGGGCAAGGCCACCCAGTCCAGCACCTCCAACGGCGGGGTGGCTTCCCGCGCGATCGACGGCCACACCGACGGCACCTTCGCCAGCGGAACCGAGACCCACACGCAGGAGGACGAGGCCAATCCGTGGTGGGAACTCGACCTGGGCGGCGACCGTCCGATTGATTCTGTCACCGTGTGGAACCGCACGGAAGGCGAACTCGGCAAACGCCTGGAAGGCTATACGCTCAATATTCTCGACGGAACCCGCCGCGAGGCCTTCACGAAAACCGGCAACGCCGCGCCCGCACCCAGCGCCACCATCAGCGTGGGCGGCGATCCGCTGGCCGCGCTCCGCCGCGCGGCCATCCGCGCCAGCGTGAGCATGAACACCGAGCCGGAGGCTGTGTTCACCGCCCTTACCGGCCTGATCGACCACGGCGATCAGGTGGTCGCTGCCGCCCAGGGCCTGCGCAGCCTGCCCCGCGCAAGCTGGCCGAAAGACCAGGCCGGTCTGGCCGTCGTCGGCCTCATCCGCTGGGCCCGGGGCGTGCCGGCCGTCGGCCGCACCGCGCAGGATTACGTCGAGGCCGTGCAGACGGCCGACGACCTCGCAGGCCTGCTTCCCACTGACAAAGCCATCGCGTTCCGCAAGGGTCTGAAGGAACTCCGCGTGGCGGTCTTCGTGGTCCGCACCGTGCGCGAGCAGATGCGCTACGATGTGCCCCGGCTGGTGGTCGAGGCGGACAAGCAGTTCGAGGTCATCTTCGCCAACGACGACGGCATGCCGCACAACCTGGTGTTCGTGAAGCCGGGCACCCGCGAGCAGATCGGCACCCTCACGGCGACCATGAAACCCGAGGAGCGCGACAGCAAAGGCCGCCCCTACGTCCCGAACAACCCGGCCATCTTCGCCGCCACCAAGCTCGTCGAGGCCGGCCAGAAGGAGACGCTGAAGCTCACGGCTCCGTCCGCCGAGGGCACCTACGAGTTCGTCTGCACCTTCCCCGGCCACTTCACGCTCATGTGGGGTACGCTGGTGGTGACCAAGGATGTCGATACCTACCTCGCGGCTCATCCGGCCGCTCCCTCCGTGGGTGCCGGCACCACCCAGCGCGCCGCCGGTGAGTGATTGACGCGGCCAGAAGAAATCCCATGCACGACAAAGCCGCCCTGGCAGCCGCCATCGGCGGCTTGTCCTTTTTCGCAGCGGTCGCCTTGGCGGCCCCGGTCGATTTCGGCAAGGAAATCGAACCGATCCTCATCAAGCGCTGCTCCGAGTGCCACGGCCCGGACAAGCAGAAGGCCGACCTGCGGCTGGATTCGCGGGCGGCCGCGCTCAAGGCCGCCAAGTCGGGCAAGCTCGCGCTGGTGCCGGGTCAATCGGCTGCCAGCGAGATCCTCCACCGCGTCACGGCAGCCGATCCGGACGAGGTCATGCCTCCCAAAGGCGAACACCTGACCGAGCAGCAGATTGCGTCGTTGCGCCAATGGATTGACGACGGGGCTGTGTGGCCGGAGGTGGATCCCCGGAAGCACTGGGCCTTTCAACCGCCCTTCCGCCCAGAACCGCCGTCGGTGAAGGATACGCCATGGGTCCGCAATGAGATCGACCGGTTCATTCTCGCCCGTCTGGAGAAGGAAGGCCTCAAGCCGCAGACCGAGGCCGATCGCAACACGCTGGTCCGCCGACTCAGCCTAGATCTTACGGGCCTGCCGCCGACCTGGGCGGAAGTGGAGGCGTTCGTTAACGACCGTTCCCCCGATTCCTACGAACGGCTCGTGGACCGCCTGCTCGCCTCGCCGCATTACGGCGAGCACATGGCGCGCGGCTGGCTCGACCTCGCCCGCTATGCCGACTCCAATGGCTACCAGGTGGATCTGGCGCGGTCGGTGTGGCCGTACCGCGAATGGGTCATCAACGCCTTCAACCGGAACGAGCCCTTCGACCAGTTCACCATTGAGCAGCTCGCGGGCGACCTGCTCCCGAATCCCACGCTGGAGCAGAAAATCGCCACCGGCTTCAACCGCAACACCAAGCTCAACGACGAGGGCGGCGGCGATGCCGAGGAGTACCGCGTGAAGGCCGTGAAGGACCGCGTCGCCACGGTCGGCACCGCCTGGCTGGGTCTCACACTGAACTGCGCCGAGTGCCACACGCACAAGTACGACCCCATCACGCACGACGACTACTACCGGTTCTACGCGTTCTTCAACAACACGACCGACGGTGGCAACTACAGCCCCGCCCCGAACGTCGAAGTACCCAAACCCGACCTGAGCCAGACGGAGAATTTCATCCATTCGCGTCTGGAACAGACCAAGCGGGAACTCACGGCGGCGGAACAGAAGCTACCCGTCGAGCAGGCCAAGTGGGAAAAGACCGTCGCGAAGAAAGGTGACGTGTGGCGGACGCTGGAACTGAAGAACGTCACGTCCACAGGCGGCTCCAGCTATACCAATCTGCCCGACGGCTCGGTGCTCGGCACCGGGGTGAATCCCATTTACGACACCATCACGGTCTCGGCGGACACCGATCTCACCGGCGTTACAGCCGTGCTGCTCGAAGTGTTGCCTGACCCGAGCCTCCCGAAAAACGGCCCCGGCCGCTGGGGCGCGAGCGGCAACTTCATCCTCGACGAGTTCGCCTTCAGCGCCGCGCCGCTTTCACCATCTGTCCCCACTCCGTCGGATACGAACCTGTTCTTCGTGAAGGCCACGGCCGACTGGGAGCAGCAATACTACCGTGCCGAGCACGCCATTGACCGCAATCCGAAGACGGGCTGGGCCATCGGCCCGCAGTTCGGCCAGCGCCATTTCCTGATCGCGGAGGTGAAGGACCCGGCCGGTTATCCGGGCGGCAGCCGGCTCACCTTCCGCTTCGACCATTATCACGGCAACAGCCACTGCATCGGCCGCTTCCGGCTGTCGGTGACGACCGAGAAGGATCCCGCCGCCCGCTGGCCCGTGCCGGCGGAGATTCGCCAGCTTGTCGCCAAACCGGCAGCGCAGCGCACGCCGGAGCAGGCCAAGCAGCTCACCGCCCATTACCGCACGGCGTCACCGGTCATTCGCGGGCTGGAGCGCGAGCGGTTCTGGCTGGAACAGCGTGAAAAGGAGCTGGCCGCCCAAAGATTCACCACGCTCATCGTGCAGGAGCGCAGCGAGCCGCAGCCACGGACGACCTATGTCCATCTGCGCGGCGACTTCCTGAGCAAGGGCAACGAGGTGACCGCCGGCGTGCCTGCCGTATTCCCGCCTCTGCCGGAAGGCCAGCCGGCCAACCGCCTCGCCCTGGCAAAATGGCTGGTGGACCCCGCGAACCCGCTCACCGCGCGCGTGACCGTGAACCGCTTCTGGGAACGCGCCTTTGGCATCGGTCTCGTGAAGACGAGCGAGGACTTCGGTCGGCAGGGCGAAGCACCCTCGCACCCCGAGCTGCTCGATTGGCTCGCGACCGAGTTCATCCGCACCGGCTGGGACGTGAAGGCGATGCAGAAGCTCATCGTGATGTCCGCCACCTACCGACAGAGCGCCGCGACGGACGCGCCCCGGCTGGAGAAGGATTTCTATAACCGCCTGCTCTCCCACGGACCGCGCTTCCGCATGGACGCCGAGATGATCCGCGACCACGCCCTGGCCGTGAGCGGATTGCTCAACCCCAAGCTAGGTGGCCCGAGTGTCTATCCCGTGCAGGTGCCGAACCTGTGGAAGGAAATCGGCTTCCTCCGCCCCGAGATCGGCATGGACGAATGGCCGGTCAGCGAGGGGCCCGACCTCTACCGCCGCGCGATCTACACCTTCTGGCGGCGGGTCTGCACCTACCCGACCTTCTCCACCTTCGACGCCCCGAGCCGCGAAGTCTGCGTCGCGCGCCGGCCGCGCACCAACACGCCGCTCCAGGCCCTCGCCGCTCTCAACGAACCGACCCTCCTCGAAGCCGCCCGCGTCTTCGCCCAGCGCGTGCTCACCGAAGGCGGCCCGGACGACGCGGCCCGGATCGACTTTGCCTTCCACACCTGCCTCGGCCGCGCCCCCACCAAGACCGAGCGCGACCGCCTGCTCGCCCTGCTAGCCCAACAGACGAAGGAATTCCGCAACGATCCAAACGCCGCCGCGACCTTCATCAACGTCGGCACCGCCGAGCGCCCCGCCACCCTCGAAGCCCGCAAACTCGCGGCCTGGATGATGCTAGCCAACGTGCTATTCAACCTGGATGAAACGCTAACCAAAGGATGACTTTATTGTCTCCATCGTCTAGCCGCTTAAGGCGCAGGATGGTGATCGGTCTTGCCACCGGCTTTCTGCTATTGGCAGCGATTTTACCGCCTTTCGGATTACGCCGTGACCGCGACTCGTTTCAGTGCATGACCTGCCTCTCAAAAAGAGATGTTTTTCAATGGAGAATTGGGGCTTGGAGCGGCCTCTCCCTGCCGCTTTCCGTCAAACGCGTATCTATCGTAGAATCAAAGACTTTTCAGCGCTTCACACCGCTGCCGCACATCCATCAATGGGATTACGCCCAAGGCTCCCCCTATTACTGGATCGACGGATTCATCGGGAGAACCTTCCGCGGTTGCGCCATCGGTGACGGTCGACACCGGAATAACTTGGCAATATTGGTGGAGGAATTTCCGGATCTTTTCCATGAGGACGTTCTGGAGGAAAAGCTGAAATCCGGTGAGCTGACCACCAACCAGCTCTACGAAGCCTTAATATCGCCCAGGTTCGGAACTTCGTCGATCCCGAGCGTAAAACTGGCCCGCCAGCTCGCGGATGAACTACAGTAACACCGCACTCAACTGATCACTGCCCACTGATCACTGATTACTTTCCTTGCAACGCCCATGAACCTCCCCTCGCCCGCCCTCGACTCCCTCCGCGCCACCACGCGCCGCCGGTTTCTCCAGCAATGCGGGACCGGCATGGGCGCGCTCGCGCTTGGTTCGCTGTTCAATGAGAAGCTCTTCGCCGCCGACAGTTCCGTGCCGATCCTGGGTAAGCCGCACTTTGCGCCCAAGGCCAAGAACATCATCTACCTGTTCCAGTCCGGCGGACCCTCGCACCTTGATCTCTTCGATCCGAAGCCGGAGCTGGCCAAGCGCGACGGCCAGCAGGTGCCCGAGGAATTGGTGAAGAACATCCGCCTCGCGCAGATCGGCAAGCAGGCCAAGCTGCTCGCCTCGCCCTACAAGTTCGCCCAGCACGGCAAATCAGGCATGTGGCTCAGCGAACTGCTGCCGCACCTTGCGACCATCACGGACGATGTCTGCTTCGTGAAGGGCTTCTACTCCGAGGCCTTCAACCACGATCCGGCGACCATTTTCATGAACACCGGCGCGCAGCTCGCCGGCCGGCCCGCGATGGGCTCGTGGTTCAGCTACGGCCTCGGCAGCGCGAACAAGGACCTGCCCGCCTTCGTGGTGTTGATGACCGGCGCGGGCCAGCCGCTCACGAACGCCTCGTGGGGCAGCGGCTTCCTGCCGACCGTGCATCAGGGCGTGACGCTCCGGTCGCAGGGCGATCCGGTGCTCTTCGTCAGCAACCCGCCCGGCATGGGCGCGCAACGCCGACGCGAGTCACTCGACGCGCTCAAGGATCTCAACCAAATCCGCTACGACGCGCTTCAGGACCCCGAGATCCAGACCCGTATCGCCTCCTACGAGCTGGCCTACCGCATGCAAACCAGCGTGCCCGAGGTGATGGACATCTCGAAGGAAACGCCCAAGACCCAGGAGGCCTATGGCACCACGCCGGGCCGAGCCTCCTTCGCCAACAACTGCCTGCTCGCCCGCCGCCTCGTCGAACGCGGCGTCCGGTTCGTGCAACTCTACCACCGCGGCTGGGACCATCACGGCGGCCCGGATGGCAACTTGATCTTCGACCTCAAGAAGCGCTGCGCCGAAACCGACCAGCCAGCGGTCGCCCTCGTCAAGGATCTCAAGGAACGCGGTCTGCTCGACGAAACGCTCGTGCTCTGGGGCGGTGAATTTGGCCGCACCCCGATGATGCAGGGCGCGCTTAAGCCCGATCAGGTCGGGCGCGACCACCATCCGCACGGCTACACGATCTGGATGGCCGGCGGCGGCATCAAGCCCGGCACCGTCTATGGCGGCACCGATGACTTCGGCTTCTACGCCGTGGACCAGAAGGTCCACGTCCACGACCTGCACGCCACGATCTTGCATCTCTTCGGCATGGATCACCTGAAGCTCACCTACCGCTTCCAGGGCCGCGATTTCCGCCTCACCGACGTCCACGGCGAAGTCGTGAAGCCGATCCTGGCCTGATCCTACAGCGCGCCAGAGCGGACCGGCCTGCCGTCCTGCCGCCGTCAGCGGGGTGCGTCAAAAACGAAGTGCTCCGAGCTCACCCGCAGGCCGCGCTCGTTGGTGACGGAGATGAAGGCGGTCAGCGGACGCCCCGGCGGCAGTTCGGCCATGACCTCCGCACACTGGATGTGTGCAGGTACCGTCTTCCAGTTCCGCTTCTGCCACACGCCGGAATCGGTGGTGTAATTGAGCGTAGCCGACTTCAGGGGCACGATGGTGCTTACCAGCGCTGTGGCCGTTCTGCTGTTGAGCCGGAGCCCAACGATGTAGGGCAGCGGGTCTTTGCCGCGCAGCGCGTGATCCACGAAGGCATCGACCTCCTCGAACGTCCAGATGTGGCCATGCGGCAGGCCGACGATGGTGTCCACATGACGATACTTCTCGGCCACCAACCGGTAGGATTTCTGGTAGCTGTCGAGTGGGTAGGCGAAGTCCGTCGTGCCGTTCAAGAATAGGGTCGGGCAGCGGACGCCCGCGAGGTATTGGCTGGGATCAAAATTCTTCAGCCAGAGCTGCCGCGCCTCCGGTTTCATCGCGGCGAGGGACTTGTCGGTCCAATAGCTGTTGTCGCCGAGGAAGCCGCAGCCATAGACCGGCACGGCGACCTTCAGGTCCGGATCGATGCCCGCGATGATGCACGTGAGGTAGCCGCCCCAGCTGATACCGGTCACTCCGATGCGTTTGCGGTCCACTTCAGGCAGCGTGCGCAACAGCGCATGCCCGCGCAGCACGGCCGCGACGGCGTGGTAACTCCACATGTCGCGCACCTCGTTTTCACCGAAATCTCGAAACTTCGACTGGTCGGACTGGTCGGGCATCCCATCCGGCAGCGGACCCGAGGGGCCGTTGCCAGAGAGGTCCATCGCGAGGGCCACATAGCCACGCTGCGCCCAATGTTCGGCCCATTCGCGGAAGGCCTTACCGCCGCCGCCATGCACCAGGAGCATCGCGGGCAGCTTCCGGTTGCTATTGGTCGCCGGCCGCCCCAGATAGGCAAAGACGCGCGTCGGCTTCCCGTTGCGCGGCTCGCCCTCGTAGTAAAGTTCCTCAACCAAGCCGGTGCGCTGACCGTGCGTCACCGTCGGCGCGTGCCGGATCAGCGACAAATCCCATGGGCCGGCGACGCGGTGCGACCTGGACGTGGAAACGCAGCCGGTCAGCAGCACGGCCAGCAGCAGGGAGACAATGGATTTCATGACAACGAGGACTGCTGGCGACGTGGTTCAGCCTACGATCCCGCTCACTCGATCCGGCCGGTAAGGCGGGTGAGTTTGCCCGGAAAGATGGCGTTGCTGATGGAAGGATCGAAGACGACCTCGTCGCCAGTGAAATGCAGCTTCAGCGTGAGCAGGCTGGTCAGCTCGTTGAAGCACAGCTTGGCGGTAAAATTGTCCGCGTCGGTCCACGCGCCGCTGGCGGCCACGGAGCGGTCGGCAAAGGATCCATACTGCACGCGGCCTTTCGTCCAGGCTCCGGCTCCGCACGCGACGCGCTGCTCGTGACCGTCGAAGCGCAGTACGAGGGTGGTGCCGTTTGCGCCACTTTCGAGGGTGAGTGATTCCAGCTTCTGCTCGTTCGCGGGGAACACGAATTTCTTGCCCGCCACCCGGACCGCGGTCGGGGAAGTGGCGGAACCCTTCGCCACCAGCAGCGACAGACCGGCGAGCCGGGATACGAGCTGCTGCTGGGCCGCCTTGTCGGCTGACAGCCGCTTGGGCTGCATGGCTGGCAGCAGGCGATCCCAGACCAGATTGAGCACCGCCTGCATGTCACCAAGACCGCTGGTGATGGCGATCACGGCGTCCTGTTCCGGCATGACGATGCAGTACTGGCCGAAGGCACCGTCGCCCCGGTAAGCCCCGTGGCGGCAGCGCCAGAACTGGTAGCCGTAGCCCTGATCCCAGTCGCTGGTGGGGCTGCTGCCGTTCGAGGTCTGCCGCGCGGTGGCCGCCTCCACCCAGGAGGCGGGCAGCAGCTGCTGACCGTTCCATTTGCCCTTCTGCAGGTAGAGCTGGCCAAAGCGCGCGATGTCTTCCGTGCGGACGTACAGGCCGTAGCCGCCAAGCGAGACGCCCTGCGTGTTGGTGTCCCAGGTCGGCTTTTCGATGCCGAGCGGTGCGAAGAGGCGCGGCTCCAGGTAGTCGCGGACGCTCTGGCCGGTGACCTTCTGGACGATGGCCGACAGCATGAAGGTCGCGGGTGTGTTGTAGAGGAAACGCGTGCCCGGCTTGAACGGCACGGGCTGGGCCAGAAAGGCTTTCGGCGTCAGCAGCTCACGGCTGATCGGGATTTCCTTTTCGTGGCCGGCCGACATGCGGAGCAGGTCGCTCACGCGCATGGATTTGAGATTGGCGCTGGGCTCGGCCGGCGCGTCCTCAGGGAAGAATTTCAGCACCGGGTCATCCACGCTCAGCTTGCCCTCGGCGACGGCCAGGCCCACGGCGGTGGAGGTGAAGCTCTTGCTCAGGGAGTACAGCTCGTGCGGCGTGCCAGCGGCGTAAGGGGCCCACCAGCCTTCGGCAACCACATGGCCGTGGCGGACGATCATCACGCTGTGGAGCGAGTCCACCTTGCGGTCCGCCTCCTCGACAAAGCCCAGGATGGCGGCTGAGGAGATGCCCTGCGACTCCGGGGTGCTGCGGGGTAGCGTCGCCGCTGAGGGCGCGGCAGAAGTGCGGACGGCACCCAGAACCACCACGGCCAGGGCGAGAGAAACGAACGGCTTCATAAGGAGTGGCGCGGAGGTTGGCCGAATTTTTCCGCCGCGTCACGCCCCACCCGCAGATCAGCTCCCGTTTTGCATCCGCGGAGGGTGGGGCGAGCGTCCTCGCGAGCCGCAGCGTCCTGGGCCTAGGGGCAGCCGAGGCTCGCGAGGACGCTCGCCCCACCTCAACCCAAGAATCGTCCGCCATACCATTCTCCGGCGCTCGCGAACAAATATTTGCGCCGGGCGCGGTGCCCTCCCTACCGTCCGCCACTCATGAACGTTTTTGTCACAGGCGGCGCGGGCTACATCGGCTCCGTGTGCGTCGAAGAGCTCATCAATGCGGGCCATACGGTCACGGTGTTCGACAACCTCACCGAGGGCCATCGCTCGGCGGTGGATGCGCGGGCGAAGTTCGTCCATGCCGATCTCGCCGACCGCGACACGGTGTTTGCGGCGGTCAAGTCGGCCGGCGCCGAGGCGGTGATCCACTTCGCGGCGAACGCTCTGGTGGGCGAGTCGATGACGAACCCGTCGAAGTATTTCCGGAACAACGTCGCCAGCGGCCTGAACCTGATCGACGCCGCCGTGGCCGCCGGGGTGAAGAAGTTCGTCTTCAGCTCTACCTGCGCGACCTACGGCCCGCCCGAACGGGTGCCGATGGACGAGTCGCTGCCGCAACGGCCGATCAACCCCTACGGCGAGTCCAAGCTGATGTTCGAGCAGATCCTCAAGTGGTACCAGCAGCTCCACGGGCTGGAGTTCGTCGCGTTCCGCTATTTCAACGCGGCCGGCGCAAGCGGCCAGTTTGGCGAGCATCACCGGATCGAGTCGCACCTGATCCCCAACGTGCTCTTCGTCGCGCAGGGCAAGAAGTCGCAGGTCGAGATTTTCGGCACCGACTATCCCACGCCCGACGGCACGTGCATCCGCGATTACATCCACATCGCGGACCTGTCGCAGGCGCACATCCTCGCGCTCACGCCGGGGAAGAGCGGCTTCTTCAACCTGGGCAATGGCGAGGGCTTTTCGGTGAAGCAGGTCATCGCGACCTGCGAGCAGGTCACCGGCTGCAAGATCCCGGTGGTGGAGAAGCCCCGGCGGGCCGGTGATCCGCCCCGCCTTGTGGCCGCCGCCACCAAAGCAATCACCGAACTCGGCTGGAAGCCGCAGTTCCCGAAGCTCGAACAGATCGTCACGACCGCCTGGAACTGGCACCAGAAGCACCCGAACGGGTACGCGGACTGACCGGAAACAGAGATTTAATTTGGAAAGCAGGAAAACAGGAAAAGACAGTGCGTTGCCGTTTCCTGTTTTCCTGCTTTCCAAATTATTAATCGTCCTCGCTTCTGACTGGGCTTCGGGGCCACTGCCCGAGATTGGGTACGTGACTGTGTAAAGTTCTGATGTCGTTTGAATCCCGGGATTGCCACGCGGGTCGGAAGCGGCGACTTAGAACCGCATGGATTCACGACGCGATTTCCTCAAGAAGGCCGCCCTGCTGGCGGCAGGCGGCGGGGTGATTCCCGCCTCAATTCAAAGGGCGCTGGCGATTGATCCATCGCCGGGCACGACGTTCCTCGACGCCGAACATGTCGTGATCCTCATGCAGGAGAACCGCTCGTTTGACCATTGCTACGGCGCTCTGCGCGGCGTGCGCGGCTTCAATGATCCGCGCGCCGTCACGCTGCCGGATGGCAACCCAGTGTGGCTTCAGACCAACCGCAACGGCGAGACCTACGCGCCTTTCCGGCTGAACATCCATGACACCAAGGCGACCTGGATGAGTTCGCTCCCCCACTCATGGATTGACCAGACCGATGCTCACAACGGCGGCCAGCAAAACGGTTGGCTCGACGCCAAGCGTTCGGGCAATCACGACTACGCGCACCTGCCGCTCACGATGGGCTATTACGATCGGGCGGACCTCCCGTTCTATTACGCGCTGGCGGACGCCTTCACCGTCTGCGACCAGAATTTCTGCTCGTCCCTCACCGCCACCACGCCCAACCGGCTCCACTTCTGGACCGGCACCATCCGGGAGAAGCCTTCGATTGAATCCAAGGCCTGTGTCCGCAACGAGGATGTGGACTACGGCGTGGAAGCGAAGTGGACGACCTTCCCCGAGCGGCTGGAAGACCACGGCGTCTCGTGGCGCATCTACCAGAACGAGCTGAGCCTCGACACCGGCCTGGAAGGCGAGAAGGACGGCTGGCTGGCGAACTTCAGCGACAATCCCATCGAGTGGTTCACCCAGTTCAGCGTGCGGTTTTCGCCGGGCTTCCGTCGTCAGTTGCCCGTGCGCGAAAAACAGCTCGCTGCCGCCATCGCCAAACTGGAGGGCGAGCCGCAGCCCACGGAAACGCAGACGAAGAAATTGGCCGCGCTGCGAGCGGAACTGGAAGAGGTGCGTCACCACCTGACGACCTACACCGACGACGCATATGCGAAACTGTCCCCGCGCGAACGCAATCTCCACGAGAAGGCGTTCACCACGAACATTGCGGACCCGGACTATCACGAGCTGACCACGCTGACCTACCAGGACGGGACCACGGAACGGCAGCTGGCGGTGCCGAAGGGCGACGTCCTGCACCAGTTCCGGCAGGATGTCCGCACCGGGAAGCTGTCCACCGTCTCGTGGATCGTCGCGCCGGAGAACTTCTCCGACCATCCCGGCGCGCCTTGGTATGGCGCGTGGTACCTCAGCGAGGTGCTCGACATCCTCACCCAGAATCCCGAGGTCTGGCGCAAGACCATCTTCATCCTCTGTTACGACGAAAACGACGGGTACTACGACCATGTGCCGCCGTTTGTGCCGCCGCACCCGACCCAGGCCGGCACCGGCAAGGTCTCCGCCGGTCTTGACCCGTCGGTCGAGCACGTCCGTATGGAGCAGGAACACGAACGCCAGCGGCACTATCCCGGTTCGGCTGAGCGGTCGGGGCCGATCGGGCTGGGCTTCCGCGTGCCCCTGGTCATCGCCTCGCCCTGGAGCCGCGGCGGTTATGTGAATTCCCAGGTGTGCGACCACACTTCGATCCTCCAGCTTCTTGAAACGATCGTGAGCCACCGCACGGGCCGGCCCATCCGCGAGACGAACATCTCGGCCTGGCGTCGCACGGTGTGCGGCGACCTTTCCTCCGTTTTCCGCCCCTACCACGGCGAGAAGATCGAGGCCCCCAAGCCGGTGGACTGGAAATCGTTCGCGGGCTCGATTCATCAGGCCAAGTTCCGGCAACTGCCGAACGGTTTTAAAAAGCTGTCGGCTGCCGAGATCGCCGAAGCTCGGGAAAATCCGCGCAGCTCTCCCCACTTGCCACAACAGGAACCAGGCATCCGCCCGGCATGCGCCCTGCCCTACGAACTGGCGGTGGACGGCGCGCTGGATGCGGACCGCCTGTCATTCGTGATCCGGTTTGCGGCGAAACGGGAACTCTTCGGCGAACGTTCCGCCGGCGCGCCTTTCCACGTCTATGTCCCGGGCAAAACGCGCCCGGTCGGGAAAGCCGGCGACGACTTCGTGACCGGGCGCACCTGGAGTTACGCCGTGACGGCCGGTGACCAGCTCATCGACACCTGGGCACTGGATGACTTCGCGGAGGGCAGGTACCAGCTGCGCGTTCACGGGCCGAATGGCTTTCACCGCGAGTTCAGCGGTTCCGCCAACGATCCTTCCCTGGAGGTCACCTTGGAGCCGGCACGCAACGGCAAAACGCTCACCGGCGACGCCGTGCTGCGGTTGATCAACCATGACCCGAAGAATCCCCTGAGCCTCGAAGTAGAGGATCTCGCCTATGGAACGGCGAAACGGACCATATCGGTACCCGCTGGCCACGAAACCACCCTCAAGCTCGCACTGACCCGCAGCCACGGCTGGTATGACCTGCGCCTCCGGATCGACTCCGCGCCGCAGTACGGCCGGCGTTACGCTGGGCACATCGAAACCGGCCACGAGAGCTTCAGCGACCCGTTCATGGGACGGGTGGTGGCCTGAAACGCCCTGAAACGCCGGCGCAGATGACGGGTGATGGAGTCGGACACCGTTTTTCCTTGCACCCTGCATACGGATTACCCGTTCTATCGCGGTTGAGATGACATCTTCCGTGTCCGATCCAGAAACGGTCGTGCAACGCCAGCTTGATGCCTACAATGCGCGTGATCTCGACACGCTGCTCACGATCTATGCTGCCGATGCCGAGTCCTTCGAGCATCCCGCCAAACTGCTCGCGCGCGGGACGGAGGCTTTGCGCGAGCGCTTCACGCTGCGCTTCCAAGAACCGAACCTGCATGCCCACCTGCTGAAACGCATCGTGATGGGAAATGCCGTGGTCGATCACGAACGTATCACGCGCACGTTTCCCGAAGGGCCCGGCACGCTCGAAATGGTGATGATCTATGAGGTGCAGGGTGGGCGGATTGCGAAAGCCTGGGGCCTTTTGGGTGCCAAAACGCTCGATCCCAAACTGTAGCCGGCCCGGCGGCCAATTGCGCCTTGCCAGCGCGTCGGGGCCACGCAGATTGCACGCGCGTTCATCGCCTGCGCCTGCATGAGCCGAAACCCCATTCCCATCCTGTTGAGTCTCGCGCTCGGCAGCACGTTGGGATTTCTGGTCGCCCGGAGGATGGATGCGGTTGGCCCGGCTGCAACCGATCATCCCGGAAACACCGTCACGACCACGTTCACCCGTGCGACATCCGCTTCGAACCGTCCCGCACGCCCGGTCGCGACGGGCTGGAATGCCGCCGACTTTGAGGGCCACCTGCGACGCATCCTCACCGGACCGGAGAACCGCCAGTGGCGCGACCTGGTCGAACTGGCGCGCGGGGTTGCTCCCGGAGACATGGCGACTGCCCTGGCGATCGGCGATCGGGTGTTGCCTTTCAACTTGCGGGACAGCTTCCGCAACGCCCTCGTCGAGCGCTGGTCGGAGACGGATCCGATGGCGGTGCTCGCCTACGCCGCCAGGCTGAAGTCACGGAACGAACGTACCCAAGTGGAGTCCCAGGCCCTCCGCGAATGGGCACGGACGGCTCCCGATGCGGCCCTGGCCTGGGTCGCGCAGCAGCCCAAGGGACAGGTGCAGCAGCAGTTGCTTCTCAGCGTGCTCGAAGGCTTGGCGGAATCCGACCCGATGGCGGCGCTGAACCGGTTGGAAGCCATGCCTCCCGGCCTGCGCCAGGAGGGACAGATGACGATCCTCACGGCGCTGGCCCGGAAGGATCCTCGGGCGGCGGCCGAGCTGGCGGTCACGAAGACGGGCAGCTACCCGTTCGGCATGGGCAACAGTCCGCTGGGGACCGTCCTGCAGATCTGGCTGCAACAGGATTCGGCCGAAGCCGTGGCCTGGCTCCGCGCCCAGCCGGCGGATGCGCGCCGCCGCAACGCGGTCAGCCAGGTCATCCAGGGTGCGGCGTGGCAGAATCCCACCGCCTCCCTGCAGGTCCTGGATCTTCTGCCCCCGGGACAGCCGCGCGATCAGCTCCTGTGGAACACGCTCAATAGCTGGGCCGAACGGGATTCCGACGCCGCCCGCGCCTGGCTGGGCCAGCAGACGGACGAACGCATCCAAAAGACCGGCACCGTCGCCCTCGCCAATGCCCTGGCCCAGACGGACCCGGCGGGAGCGGTGGCCCTGTTACGGTCGGCCAAGCCCGACCCGTCGCAGACCTGGATGTACCAGCAGATCGCCTCGCAGTACGCCCTGCGCGATCCGGCCGCCGCTTTTGCCTGGGCCCAATCGTTGGACAATCCGGGAACCCGCACCCAGGCCATCAGCGGCGCCATGACCGGCTGGGCCCAGAGTGATCCGGCGGGCGCTTTGGCCGCCCTGAAGCAGCTGCCCAGCTCCGAGGGCCGGCAGCAGGCCATTGATCAGGTCGTGGCGCAGCTCGGCAACAGTGATCCCAGGCTGGCGCTTGATTTCGTCAACACCCTGCCCGATGGGATGACGCGCAACCAGACGCTGGCCAACCTCGCCGGCAACTGGGCCAACAACAATCTGGAGGAGGCGCTCGCCTGGGCCAAAGCCCTGCCCGAAGGCGTCGGCCGCAACGCGGTCATTGAGCGCCTCGCCGATCCCTGGGCCAACAGCGATCCCGAGTCCCTCATCGCCTTCACCAAGGACCTCCCGACCGGTCCGTTGCGCAATGAGCTGCTGCAACAGGTCGTGCAGCATCTGGGGACGGACGATCCGACGAAGGCCGCCGCGCTGATCATGGACCTGCCCTCCGGCGCGAACCGCACCGAGCTGCTGTCGAATCTCGCGGGCAACTGGGCCCAGCGTGATCCCCAGGCCGCCGCCGCCTTCGCCACCGGATTGCCGACGGCCCCCGACCGGGAGCAACTGTTCCAGCGAATTGCCAGCGCGTGGGGCGGAACCGATCCCGCCGCCGCCTGGGCCTGGGTGCAGACGCTGCCGGAGAGCAGCACCCGCAACAACACGTTGGCCGACCTGCTGGGCCAATGGGCGCGGCAGTCCCCGCAGGAGGCGGTGGCCCAGCTCGCGCAACTGCCGGCCGGCCCCGCCCAGGAACAGGCGGTGCGCTCCGTGGTGGGCAGCCTGGCCAATCTTGAACCCGGGCAGGCGGCGGCCTGGATCGACCAGTTTCCCGCCGGCAGCCTGCGGGATGATGCCACCAGCCAACTGCTGAACCAATGGTCGCAACAGGATCCCGTCGCGGCCGCAGCCTGGCTCGCCAAACTGCCGGACAGCCCCGGTCGCGAGAACGCCATCGCGTCTTTTGCCAGTGCTGCCTCCAACCAAAACCCGCCGCTCGCCTGGCAGTGGGCCGCGACCATCACCGACGAAGACACGCGCAATCGCGCCCTGGAACTTGCCGCCATCGGCTGGCTGCGCCTCGACGACGCTGCCGCCCGCGCCATCATCACGGGGAGCAGCCTGCCCGACTCCACCAAGGAACGCCTGCTGAAACCGGGCGGCTGAGCACGGGGAAGCAGAGGTGAAAGGGTGCAGGGGTGAAGGGGAGAGTTTCCCGCAACTTGATTGGTGGCCCCCCTGCTCCCTTTCAGCCCCCGTTCACCTCCGACCCCGGATCAGCAGGCCCAAGCCCACCATTGCCATGGCCATGCCACCAACACGCAGCCAGTTCGTTCGATCACCGGGATGTGTGAAAAGGTGAGCCACGTCGGAGTGGGTGCCAAACGAGTCCTGCGGGGTCGAGTTCTTCACCATAAGAACGAGACCGGCAACAATCAGGACGATTGACAGGAGTTTGGCCATAAAACCTCCGGGATAAACCCGGTATGCAATGAACGTCCGCGAACCGCTGCGGAGCAATCGGAATTTGGGCGTTCGTTTCCCCACACGCGGGCTTGAGCCTCGGCCACGCCGTCCGGCATGCTCGGCCTATGACACTCCGATTCCCCGCCGCCCTCGGTCTGTGGCTTGGCCTCGCGCTCGCGCCGGCCGCCTTGGCCCAGGTCAAGGACGCCGCCACGCCCGTCGCCTCGCTCAAGGTCGCCAAGGATTTCAAGGTCGAGCTGCTCTACACCGTGCCCAAGGGCGACCAGGGCTCCTGGGTCTCGATGTGCCTCGACCCAAAGGGCCGGCTCATCGTCTCCGACCAGTACGGCAAGCTCTACCGCCTCACCCTGCCCCCGCTTGGCTCAACCGACGCTCCAGGAGTCGAGCCGATCAATGTGCCCATCGGCATGGCGCAGGGCCTTCTGTACGCCTTCGACAGCCTCTATGTGATGTGCGCGAACGACAAGCCGTACGCCCGCGGCCTCTACCGGGTGCGCGACACGGATGGCGACGACAAGTTCGACGAGGTGAAGCTGCTGCGCGGCCTCGACGGCGGCGGTGAACACGGTCCGCACGCGATCCTCCTCTCCCCCGATGGCAAGTCGCTCACGATCGTTTCCGGCAACCAGTGCAAGGTGCCCGCGCTGGATTCCTCCCGCGTGCCGCTGCTCTGGTCGGAGGACCATCTGCTGCCGCGCCTCTGGGACGGCAACGGCTTCATGAAGGGCGTGCTCGCGCCCGGCGGCTGGATGGCCAAGACCGATCCCGAAGGGAAGACTTGGGAACTCATCGCCAACGGCTTCCGCAACGAATACGACGCCGCCTACAACCGCAACGGCGAGCTCTTCACCTTCGACGCCGACATGGAGTGGGACATGAACACGCCGTGGTACCGCCCCACACGCGTGAACCACGTGGTGAGCGGCGCGGAGTTCGGCTGGCGCAGCGGTGCGGGCAAGTGGCCGGCCTACTATCCCGACAGCCTCGGGGCGGTCGTGAACGTCGGGCCCGGTTCGCCGACGGGCGTGACCTTCGGCTACGGCGCGAAGTTCCCGGCCAAATATCAGGAGGCGTTTTTCATCAACGACTGGAGCTACGGCAAGCTCTATGCCCTGCACCTGAAGCCCGCCGGCGCCAGCTACACGGGCGAACTCGAGGAGTTCATCGCGGGCTCGCCACTGCCGCTCACCGATCTGGTCGTGAACCCGAAGGATGGCGCGCTCTACTTCTCCATCGGCGGGCGCAAGACGCAATCCGCCCTCTACCGCGTGACCTACGTCGGCGGCGAATCCACCGCGCCCTCGCCGGGCATGAAGGGCGGCGAGAAGGAACGCGCCGAGCGTCGCAAGCTGGAATCGTATCATGGGGCGGCCGTCACGAAGCTTTCGCCCGATGCCCCCGTGGGCCAGTACGCCCGCGTCACGCGGAGCGCGGACCCCGCCGCTCTCAAGGAACTCTGGCCGCAGCTCGGCAGCAAGGATCGCAACCTGCGCTTTGCCGCGCGGGTCGCCCTCGAATGGCAGCCCGTGGAAACCTGGCGTGAAAAGGCCCTCGCCGAGAAGGACACGGAAGCCAGTCTCACGGCGCTGATGGCGCTCGCGCGTGTGAGCAGTCGGGACCAGTTTCACCGCAAGCCGACGGACCCGCAACCCGACCCCAAGCTGTCCGGCCAAATCCTCGCCTCCCTGGACCGTCTCTCCTGGGACCGGCTCAGTGCCAATCAGCAGCTCGAACTGCTCCGGGCCTACACCCTGGCCTTCACCCGGTTGGGCAAACCCGATGACGCGACCCGCCAGCATCTGATCGCCAAGTTTGACCCGCACTTCCCCGCGCAATCCCGCGAGCTGAATGCCGAGCTGGCACCCATGCTGGTCTATCTGGAGGCGCCCGACGCCGCGACGAAACTCATGGCGCATATGCTCAAGGCCCCGACGCAGGAAGAGCAGCTCGACATCGCCCGCAGCCTCCGGATGCTGAAAACCGGCTGGTCCATGGAGCAGCGCCAGGCCTATTTCGGCTGGTTCCTCAAGGCGGCCAACTTCCGCGGCGGTGCCTCGCTCGCCGGCTTCCTCCGCGACATCAAGGCCGATGCCGTCGCCACCCTGAGTGATTCCGAGAAGACCTCTCTGGCCAGCATCCTCGACGCCAAGCCGGTGACGAAGAAGCCGCTGGAGAATCTGCTCGCCGGTCGTACCGTAGTGAAGGAATGGACCGTGAATGACCTCGCCCCCCAACTCGCCAAAGGTGTGGCGAAAGGCCGCAACTTCGAGCGCGGACACGCGCTCTTCGGCGCGGTGGGCTGCTACAACTGCCACCGCTTCGCCACCGAGGGCGGTGCCGTCGGCCCGGACCTCACCGGTGTCGGTGGACGCTTCAATCCGAAGGATCTTTTGGAATCCATCATCGAGCCGAGCAAAGAGGTCAGCGACCAGTATGCGCCGACCGTGTTCACCCTGAAGAACGGCACGACCGTGGTTGGCCGCGTGGCGAACCTCAACGACGACACCATCAGCGTGAACGAGGACATGTCCACGCCCGGTGATTTCACCAACGTGAAGCGCGCCGACGTGGTGAGCGCCGAGCCCTCCAAGACCTCGCCGATGCCCGAGGGCCTGCTGAACACGCTGAAGCCCGACGAGATTCTCGACCTCCTGGCCTTCGTGCTCTCGCGCGGCGACCCGCAGGCGGCCAGCTTCAAATAAGCCCGCGTAAGGAACCACACATGAACCTCACCGACGAACTCCAGAAACTCACCGAGCTGCATCAGGCCGGAAATCTCACCGACCAGGAGTTCGCCGACGCCAAGCAGCGGCTCATCCGCGACGGCCAGTCCGCGGCGGCCGGAACCCCGGCCGCCGCCGCCGCCGCCGCCGACCTGCCCGAGAAGACCTTCCGGTCCAGCCGGTGGTCGGCCGGAAACATGATCTTCCCCGATTCGCTGACCCTGGCGAGCGACGGCATGCACTTCCGCAAAGGGGCCATGTTCGGCTCCAGCGAGGAACACATCGCCTACCGCGCCGTCGCCTCGTTCAAGGTCAAGAACGGCATTTTCCTATCCAACGTCACCGTCGAAACCTCGGGCGGCAGCCAGCCGATCTTCATCAATGGCCTCTGGAAATCAGCGGCTCGGGAGATTCAGGAGCTGGTGCGGGCCTATCAGAGCGGACGCTAGCGAAGCCTTCGTCAGCCCAATCCACCTGAAGGCCGGCACAACCACTCCGCGTCTCGTCATCCCACCTTGGTGGGGGCCGATTCTCCCCTGAGAAGTTCCCGCGCCCGGCTCTGGCACAGGTAAAAGGCGAGGCCAAGGCCGGCCCCGAGGCCAAGGCCGTAACACACGCCCCACATCAGCTTGGCCGCAAGCGCCTGGTGGTGGATGAGCGCCGCCTCGAACTCTCCGCCGATGAAATAGCCGAGCGAATTGAGCACGAAAAGCGCGCCGATCACCCGGGGCAGCTCGCGCCGGGCCTCAAAGGCGGTGGCCAGTATCGTTCCCATGACCGCGGTACCGGCCAACAGCCCGACGAGGCTGCCGGGGTGCCCGCGAAGCGACATCCAGCCGGCAATCCAGGCGACCGAATAGGCCGCGAACGCCGCGCTGAAGAGCTTGTAAAACCGGGACAACGAGCCGGAACCGAGGATCAGCCGGTGCAGCAGCGGGCCGCTCAGGCCGATGAAAACCAGCGCGCAGACGGCATACAGTCCGGCTTCGCCAATGCGCTGGGAGAACCAGCGGCCAAAAACTGCCCACGGTACGAAGCCGGCGACGCTGACCACGGTGAATCCCACCATCCCGCGCACCAGCGAAGCCCCGAGCGGAGGGATGGTGGCACCGGAGGCGCGAGTACGGTCAGCGAGGCTCTGAGGATCAAGTTGGAACCAGCTCATGGCGGTGAAAATGACTCCGGACGATCCTCAACGCTCGTCGGACCGACGGCCAGTTTCGAGCAAAAAGGGACGGACGGATGTCTTTGGGAACAAGCGCAATGCGTAAACCTCACAGTTGCATCCTTCGCCGCAAGCGGCCAAGGTCTGGTGTCTTCACCGTCGAACTCGCAGGATATGCCTTCAAAACCTGAGCACTCCCAGCCGATCCAGTAGCCGGTTCCGCTCCGTCGAGCTTCCCTTCCGCCCCCATTTTCCCATCGCGACAAACCACCGCCTGCCCACACACACCATGAAAACGTTCAGCTCACTCCTCCTCACCGCCGTCCTCCTGGCCAGTGCCTCCTCGCTTCAGGCCCAGCAAAAGCGCGTCAGCCCGCATGAGACCGTCAGCACGGTCGTGGATGGCAGCCGCGTCACTATCAGCTATGGCCGGCCCTATTCGAAGGACCCCAAGAGCGGCGAAGTCCGCAAGATCTGGGGCGGCTTGGTGCCCTATGGCAAGGCCTGGCGCATGGGTGCCGACGAGGCCACCTCGCTGATCACCCAGCAGCCACTGATGATCGGCAGCACCACGATCCCGGCCGGTGCCTACACCCTGTATTTCGTGCCGAACGAGGATGGCACGGCCAAGCTCGCTTTCAGCAGCGCCCTGGGCGCCTGGGGCGTGCCGGTCAACGAGAAGAACGACGTCGCCCGCGTGGACGCCACGAAGGCGGCGGCGGACAAGGATTTCGACCAGTTCGCCGTGAGCCTTGAGAAAAACCCCGCCGGTGGTGGCGTCATCAAGCTGTCCTGGGAAAAGACGGTCTATAGCGTGGCCTTCACCGTGAAGAAGTGAGCCGCCGATGATGCGTGCCCACGGCCCACAGTGGTGGCGGGTGTTTGCCCTCGCGGCAACGCTCGCCACCAGCGGGATGTCCACCGTATGGGCCGAGCCCACGCCCGCACCGGAGGCCATCCGGGAAGAGCTGCGGAGCTTCGGCACCTACGCCACGGTCCTGCACATCGCGGCGCACCCGGATGATGAGAACACGCAGCTCATCACCTATCTGGCGAAGGGGCGCGGCTACCGCATGGGCTATCTCTCCCTCACCCGGGGCGATGGCGGGCAGAACGAGATCGGCCCCGAGTTCAGCGAACGCCTCGGCGTCGCCCGCACGCAGGAGCTGCTCGCGGCCCGGCGCATCGATGGCGGCCGCCAGTTCTTCAGCCGCGCGCTGGATTTCGGCTACTCCAAAAGCGTGGCGGAGACGCTGAACTTCTGGGATCGGAAACAGGTGGTCGGCGACGCCGTCCGGGTCATCCGCGAATTCCGCCCCGATGTCATCATCACCCGCTTTTCGCCCGAGCCGAGCGGCACGCACGCGCACCACACCGCGTCGGCGGTGATCGCGCTGGAAGCCTTCAAACTGGCGGGCGATTCCACCGCCTACCCTGAGCAGCTCGCCGAGGGCCTTACCCCGTGGCAGCCGACGCGCATCCTGCAGAATGGCGGTCGGGGTGGGGACGCAACGACCCTCGTGCTGCAGGCCGGCGGCAACGATGCCGTGACCGGCGAGAGCTTCCAGGCCGTCGCGATGCGCAGCCGTGCGCAGCACCGGACGCAGGGCTTCGGTATGCGCCCGGCCGGCAGCGGTCCGTGGACCGAGAATTTCCGGCTGCTGGGCGGAACGCCCGCGACCAATGACCTGATGGACGGCATCGACACGACCTGGGCGCGCGTGCGGGGCGGGGCTGAATTTGCCCATCTCGCCAACGCGACCCTGGCCGAGTTCGACCTGAAGAATCCCGCCGCGAGCGTCCCCGCCCTGCTGGAAATGCGGAAGCGCCTCGCCGGCCTACCCACCGATCCGGTGGTGGCGGACAAGCGGCGGCAGCTCGACCACCTGCTGCAAAGCTGCCTCGGGCTGACGGTCGAAAGCACCACGTCGGTGGCCGAGGTGGTGCCTGGCGAGACCCTGAAGGTCCAACATAGGGTGGTCGTGAGTTCCTCCGTTCCGGTCCGCTTCGTGGGCGTGCGAATTGCCGGGTTGGCGAAGCGCAAGTCCGGGGTGAACCTCCAGCCGGGAAAAGCGGTCACAGGGGAAACTTCCCTGAAAATTCCACGGTCCACTCCCTTGACCCAGCCCTACTGGCTGCAGGCGGAACCGACGATTGGGATGTTCCGAGTGGCCGATCCCAAGCTGATCGGGCGGCCCGAGAATCCGCCGGCCTTCCCGGTCGAATACGAATTTGAAGTCGGCGGCCAGGATCTGGCCGTGCCCGCTGAAATCATGGGTGCGGCGGTGGCCGGCAAGCCTGCCGCAGGATTGGCCGTGATTGCGCCGGTGGCGCTGAAATTTCAATCGGGCGTGGCGATCTTCACTCCGGGCGCTGAAAAGCCGGTCGAAGTGGAAGTCAAGGCGGCTCGCAACGGCGCGACCGGCACGCTGCATCTGGAAACGCCGGCGGGCTGGAGTGTCTCACCATCCGGACGCGCCTTCAAAATCGCCCGCGCCGGTGAAGTCGCAAACCTCAGTTTCACGGTGAAGGCCCCCGCCACGGCGGCGACCGGCGGCGTGCTGGCGGTGGCGGAAGTCGGCGGGGCGCGCTTCACCAACCAGCGCGTCGAAATCAATTACGCACACCTCCCGTTGATGCTCCTGCAGCCGCCCGCCAGGCTCAAGGTGGCGGCATTTGCCTTCACGACCCGCGGCCACACTGTCGGGTATCTGCCGGGCGCCGGGGATGACACGGTGGCGGCGTTGCAGCAACTGGGCTACGCGGTGACCATGCTGACGGGGGCCGACCTGACCCCCGAGAAACTGCGCGGACTTGATGCGGTCGTGATCGGCGTCCGGGCCTTCAATGAGCGCAGCGATCTCGCCGCGAATGTCGCTGGCCTCTTTGCCTATGCCGAGGCGGGTGGCACGGTCGTGGTGCAATACAACCGTCCCGACGGCCTGAAGGCGAAGATCCTCGGGCCCTATGATCTTTCCATCGAAGGCAGTCCCCCGCAGCAGCGCGTCACGGACGAGACCGCTCCGGTGATGTTGCTCCAACCGGAGCACATCGCCCTCACGACGCCCAACCGCATCGGGCCGGACGATTTCATCGGCTGGGTGCAGGAACGGGGCGCCTATTTCCCGAGTTCTTGGGATGCGACGCATTACACGCCCCTCCTCGCGATGAACGATCCCGGGGAGAAGCCGCTGAAGGGCAGCCTTCTCGTCGCCCCGTGCGGAAAGGGGTATTTCGTGTATACGGGCATCGCCTTCTTCCGGCAGTTACCGGCGGGTGTGCCGGGCGCCTACCGCCTGTTCGCCAATCTGCTTTCGCTCGGAAAATGAAGCCGCCCTCTGCCCCACCCCCACCTGAGGACCCGCCGGGGGTGCCGGGCTTCCGTACTTGGCGGGGCGTTTACCAGTTCGTCTTCGCGTTCTTCGTGCTTTGCGTCCTGCTGCTCGCGGTGTTCTCGCGGGTGTTCGCATGAACCTCCTGGACTGGCTGGTGCTGCTGGGCGCGATTGTGGGGATCGCGGCCTATGGAACCTGGCGCACGCGCCATACCGACAGCCTCAACACCTACCTCAAGGGCAACCACAACACCGGCTGGGTGACCATCGGCCTGTCGGTCATGGCCACCCAGGCGAGCACGATCACGTACCTGTCGCTGCCGGGGCAGGCCTATGAGAACGGCATCGCCTTCATCCAAAATTATTTTGGCCTGCCGCTCGCGCTGATCATTGTGTGCGCCTTCTTCCTGCCGATCTACCGCAAGCTCGGGGTCTATACGGCCTACGAATATCTCGGGCAGCGGTTCGACGCGAAGACACGGCTGCTCGGCGCCTCACTCTTCCTGCTGCATCGCGGCCTGCAGGCCGGAATCACGATCTATGCGCCGGCCATCATCCTCTCGACCGTGCTCGGCTGGCCACTGAACCTGACCATCCTGTTCACCGGTCTGCTGGTGATCATCTATACTGTCACCGGTGGTAGCGCGGCGGTGAACCTGACCCAGCGCTGGCAGATGGCGGTGATTTTCGGGGGCATGGTCACGGCGTTCGTCGTGCTGCTGACGAAGCTCCCGGCCGGGGCGGTGCCCATTGCCGGCGCGCTGGGCAAGCTGCAGGCCGTGGATTTCACGCCCGATCTGAAGCAGCGGTACACCCTCTGGAGCGGCATTCTCGGCGGCCTCTTCCTGTCGCTCTCGTATTTCGGCACCGACCAGACCCAGGTGCAGCGCTACATCGGCGGCGCGGCGCTGCGCGAGGGGCGGCTGGGCCTGATGTTCAACGCCATGTTCAAGATCCCGATGCAGTTCTGCATCGTGATGCTCGGCGCGCTGCTCTTCGTCTTTTTCCAGTTCCAGCCGGACACCCCGGTGTTCTTCAACCAGACCGAATGGCGGCGTCATGTGGCGGGCCCGGAAGGCGCCCGCCTGCACGTCATCGAGGAAAAACACACCGCGATCCTGGCGGACAAGCAGGTGAAAATCCGCGCCTGGATGGCGGCGCGGGAAAGTGGCGTGCCCGGGGACGAGGCCTCCGCCCGGTCGGCGATGCTGGCCGCGCAAAAGGCGTCGGACGCGGTCCGGCAGGAGGCCCGCGACACGCTGCGGGCCATCGATCCCCAGGCCAAGATCAAGGATTCGGACTACGTGTTCATCACCTTCATCCTCACGCAGCTCCCGCACGGGGTGATCGGCCTGCTGATCGCCGTGATGATTGCCTCGGCGCTTTCTTCCAAGGCCGGCGAACTCAACGCGCTGGCGACGACCAGCACCATCGACCTCTGGCGCCATTTCCGCCCGCTCGCGGCGCAGGACGAGGCGCGGAATGTCCGCAACGCGAAGTGGTTCACGGCGCTCTGGGGCTGCTTTGCCATCGGCTTTGCGCTGTTCGTGAGCTTCGCCGAGAACCTCATCGAGGCGCTCAACATCGTGGCATCCCTCTTTTACCCGGCGCTGCTGGGCGTGTTTGTGGTCGCCTTCTTCCTGAAGAAGGTCGGCGGCTCGGCGGTGTTCTGGGCCGCGCTGGCTTCGCAGGTCTTCGTCCTGCTGCTTTTCTCCGCAGGAAAATTCTATCCGGCCTACGAGATCGGCTACCTCTGGCTGAACCCGATCGGCTGCGCGGCGTGCGTGATCTTCAGCCTGCTGTTCCAGGCGATCATTGGCCAGCGTGCCAGTCCGCCCGCCAGCCCAATGCGGCCGGCCACATGAGCGCGTCGCCCGTCATCTGTTTCGGCCAGCAGCCCTGCGGCTTTTTTCCGCGACGCTTCCTCTTCGCCAAGTTCGTCACGGCGCGCCGGCTCCAGGCGGAGATCGGCGGCGAAATCGTCTTTTTCTATCACGACAGCGACCACGATCCGCGCGAGACCCGCACCACCCTGCGCCACCGCAAGACCGGCGAGCCGCTTGAGCTGAACTTCGCCTTCGCGAACCCGACGCAGCGCAAGTTCACGCCGCTGTACCGGAAGCAGGTCCAGGCGGACTGGCACGCCAAGACCGCATTGCAGCTGCCGGCCTACGTGGACCGGCGCTGGGTGGAGGCGTTCCGCGCCGAGACGGCCGCCAAAGTGGCCGACTTCTGCCTCGGAATGTACCGCCGCATGGGACTGTTGGAGGGCATCCGCATCGCGCGGTCATCGGATCCGGAGTTTCGTCGCGCCGCCTGTGCGGTGACGGACTTCTTCGTGGATGTGCCCTACGAGGGGGAAATTGTCCGTGCGCGTCACGTGGACGGTGCGTTGAAGCTGCACAAGGGCGGCGAAACCTTCATCACGCTGCCGCCCGTGGACTTCGGCAAGGAGCAGATCAGCCCCGCTCGCGACAGCCGGCTGCGCTGGATGCAGTCGGTAATCCACTGCACCCATTATGTCGCCGGCCTCGGCGAACAGGCGTATCTGTGCCCCGCCGACGCCCCCGAAATCACGTTCGTCAACCGCGACCCCATCGACCGCTCCGATGAAGCCTACACCGATCTCCCCGCCTGAACCGGCTCCGCTGCTGGCCTTTGGTGCCCACCCGGACGACCTCGAGTTCGGTTGCGGGGCCGTGCTGGCCCAGGAATCCCGCCTGGGTCGGCTGGTGCATCTGGTCGTCTGTTCCCGTGGCGAATCCGGCTCGCGGGGAACGCCCGAGGAACGGGTCCGCGAGGCGGAAAACGCGGCGGCCCTGCTGGGGGCGACGCTGGAATTCATCGAGCTCGACGGTGATGCCCACTTGGAAATCCTTGCCGCGCACGCAATCCGGCTCGCGGGGATCATCCGCCGGCGGCGTCCGGGAATCGTGCTGGCACCGAGCACGGTGCCCAATCAGCACCCGGATCACTGGCGGTTAGGCACGCTCGTGCGCGATGGCTCCCGGCTGGCCCGCTACGGCGGCGTGGCCGAGCTGCGCGACCAGCCGGGCCATGCCATTTCGCAACTGCTCTTTTACGCCATCACACCCGAGGCGGAGCCGCCCGACATTTCGCCGCTGTTCATTGACGTCTCGGCGCCCGAGGTCATCGCCGCCTGGACGTCCGCCATGGCGGCGCATGTCACCCAGGTCTCAGCCCGGGGCTATGTGGACCTCCAGCTCGCGCGCGCCCGGATTCTCGGAATGCGTTCCGGCGTGACGCACGCCCAGGCGCTCTTCCCCAATGATCCGCCGGTGTTCGCCTCCCTGGGTTCACTCGGCGGCGCTGCCGGTCGCTTTTGACATGACCTCCACGCGCCCATTGAAGATCGGCATCACGTGTTATCCTTCGGTGGGTGGCAGCGGGGTGCTGGCTTCGGCGTTGGGGGAGGAGCTGGCGAAGCGCGGCCACGAGGTCCACTTCATCAGCTACGAACGGCCCTTCCGCCTGCCGGCCAATGCGCCGCGCCTCCATTTTCATCCGGTCGTGATCAACGACTACGACCTGTTCAAATATCCCGACTACACGCTGCCGCTGTCGGTGAAGATGGCCGAGGTCAGCCAGAAGCACGGGCTGGACCTGCTGCATGTCCATTACGCGGTGCCACACGCCACAGCTGCCATTCTTGCCCGGTCAATGCTGCCGTCAGGGAACCGCCTGCGAGTGGTCACCACGCTCCATGGCACGGACACGACCCTGCTCGGACGCGATGCAGGCTACGGTCCAGCCATCCTCCACGCCCTCAACTGCTCCGACGCCGTTACCGCCGTTTCGGAGTTCCTGAAGGGGGAAAGCCAGCGGCTGCTGGCCTTCACCGGATCGGTGGACGTCATCCACAATTTCTTCGCCCCGCGTCCGCCGCAACGCACGCGGGAAGAGGCCCGTCACGAACTCGGTGTCGGGCCGGATGAGGTGCTCCTGTTCCACTCCTCAAACCTGCGCCCGCTAAAGCGTGTGGACCTTGTGCTCGAAGCGGTGTCGCTCCTGAAGACCACCACGCCGTTCAAGCTGCTGGTATTGGCCGGCGGAAGCTTCGCGCCATTCCTGGAACAGGTGCGGAAGCTCGGTCTTGAGAGCAGGGTGATTGTCCGCGAGAACGTCAACGCCATCGAAGACCCGCTTCAGGCCGCCGATCTGGGAGTCTTCGCCTCGGAGACCGAAAGCTTCTGCCTGAGCATCCTGGAGGCAATGTGTTTCGGCTGCCCGAGCGTCGCGACCCGCGTGGGCGGGATTCCCGAACTGGTGGAAGATGGGGCCACCGGCGTCCTGGTCCCGCCCGGCGATGCGCGGGCGCTGGCTGCCGCACTCGACAGTCTGATCGGGAGCCCGTCGCACCGCCTGACCATGGGGCGTCTGGCCCGGCTCCGGGCGCACGAGCGGTTTTCAACCGAAACGATCGTTCCCCAATATGAGGCGCTGTATCGGCGGGTCTGTTCCATCGTTTGAGTGCGCCAGGTCCGAGTTCTGCCTGCGCTTCGCGATGGGTTTCGACGTTCGCTTTGAATGTGCGGGTGATGGTTGAAGTCACCCGCTGCGTCCGTATGCTTGCCGCCATCGCCATGTTGCCGCGGATTTCATTTCTCGCCCTGCTGTCCGGCGTGCTCACCGCGGGCGCCGTCGCCGCGCCCGCCCCGCCGGCTGACGCCGTGGATTTCTCCGCGCAGATCCGCCCGATCCTTTCGGCGAAGTGCTTCCATTGCCACGGGCCGGACGAAGGCTCGCGCAAGGGCAAACTGCGGCTCGACTCCTTTGAGGAGGCCACCAAGGAACGCAAGGGCCATCCGGCAATCACGCCCGGCAAGGTCGAGGCGAGCGAACTCGTCCGGCGTATTCTCACCACCGACGCCGACGACCAGATGCCGCCGGCGGAGGCCAAGAATCCCCTGAAGCCCGAGGAGATCGAGCTGCTCAAGCGCTGGGTGGCGCAGGGCGGCAAATACACGCCGCATTGGGCCTGGGTGAAACCCGTGCGTGCACCCCTGCCGGCCGTGCGACAAAAATCCTGGCCGCACAACGGCATCGACCGTTTCGTGCTGGCCCAACTGGAACGGCATGGGCTGAAGCCTTCCCCGGCCGCGGACCGCCATACCCTGGTGCGCCGCCTGTCCCTCGACCTGACCGGCCTGCCGCCGACGCCGGAAGAGGTGGCCGCCTTCGTCAGCGATTCCTCACCGGAGGCCTACGAGCATCTCGTGGACCGGCTCTTGGCCTCGCCCCACTTTGGCGAACGCTGGGCGCGGGTCTGGCTCGATCTGGCGCGCTACGCGGACTCCGCCGGGTACGGCAGCGATCCGTTGCGGCCCAACATCTGGCCCTGGCGCGACTGGCTCATCGGCGCGCTGAACCGCAACGAGCCCTTTGATGAGTTCACGCGGGACATGATCGCGGGCGACCTGCTGCCCGGCGCCACGAAGGAGCAGCAGACCGCCACCGCCTTTCATCGCAACACGATGACGAACACCGAGGGCGGCACCGAGGACGAGGAATGGCGGGTCGCCGCCGTGAAGGACCGCGCCGCCGTCACCGCGCAGGTGTGGATGGGCCTGACCATGGGCTGCGCGCAGTGCCACACGCACAAGTTCGACCCGATCGCCCACCGGGAATACTATTCCTTCTACGCGTTCTTCAACCAGACGGAGGACAACGACCAGCCCGACGAGCGCCCAACAATGCCGCTCTACACGCCGGCCGAGCAGACGCGGCGCGACGAGCTTCAGTCCCGGATCGCCACGGTGGACGCCTTTTACCAGACGCCGACCGCCGCGTTTGAGGCCGAGCTGGCCACGTGGGCCCGGGCGGCGGCCCAGCCGATTCCCTGGCAGGTGCTGGTTCCCACGACGGTAAAATCCGCCGCCACCAACGCGCCTACCTTCACCATCGCCAACGATGGGTCGGTGATTACAACCGGGGCGTCGCCGCTGAAGGACACTTACTCGGTCTCGGTGCGGACCAAGGCCAATGGCCTGACCGCTTTCCGGCTGGAAACGCTGCCCGCTGACTCGCTGCCGGGCAAAGGGCCGGGCCGCAAGGAAGGCGAGGGCAATTTCGTGCTGCAGGATGTGCGGGTGACTGCCCGCACCGTCAACGGCCCGCCGGCCACCGGACGATTCGTGCGAATCGAGGCGCCCGGCCCGAACCGCCGCCTGACCCTGGCCGAGGTCCAGGTGTTTGCCCGCGGTGAAAACGTCGCGACCAAAGGCACCGCGCGGCAGTCAAGCACGTCCTATCTCGGTGATGCTGCCCGGGCCATCGACGGCAACACGGATGGCAATCGCGACACCTCGGAATCCGTCAGCCACACGGAAACCGAGACCGATGCCTGGTGGGAGGTCGATCTCGGCGGCGAATTCCCGGTGGACGAGGTCGCCGTCTGGAACCGCACCGGTGAAGGCATTGAGTATCTGGCGAACAGCCGCCTCCAGATTCTGGACGCCTCCCGGAAAGTCACTTGGACCGGCGACATCAAGGAAGCCCCGAAGCCCGCCGTAAGGCTCGGCCCCAATGCGGCCCGGCTGCTGCCCGTCCGCAACGCCTCGGCCGATTACGCGCAGGGGGGATTCAGCGCGGACCGCGCCATCGACGCCGAAGGCGGCACGGGCTGGGCCGTGGGCGGACGCACCGGCCAGGCGCACGCGCTGGCCTTTGAGCTGGTCGAACCGCTGAAAGCGGAGGGCGAGGTCGAGCTCACCTTCACGCTCAAGCAGGACTACGGCGAGCACCTCACGCTCGGTTACTTCCGTTTGTCTGCCACGACGCAGGCCACCCCGGTGCGCATCTGGCCCAGCGAGGTTCAGGCCGCATTGGCGATCGCGCCGGAATTACGGGACGAAAAGCAGCAGCGCACGCTGGCGGACTTCTACAAGCCACAATCGACGACGCATGGCCCGCTCGCCCACGAGCTGGCCGGGCTCCGCAGTGAGCTGAACGGCATCTCCGGCACCGCCCTCCCGATCATGCGAGAACTGCCCACCGATAAGCACCGGGTCACGCACCTGCTGAACAAAGGCAACTACCTCGCGCCCGGAGAAGAGGTGTCGGGGGGGGTTCCCGCCGCCTTCAACCCGTGGCCCGCCGGCCAGCCCACCAACCGCCTCGGTCTCGCCGCCTGGCTCACCGCCCCAGAAAACCCGCTCACGGCCCGGGTGCAGGTCAATCGCGTCTGGGCGACGCTCATGGGGCAGGCCTTCGTGGAAACCGAGGAGGACTTCGGCACGCAGGGCACGCTGCCCACCAACCGCGACCTGCTCGACTGGCTGGCCGTCGCCTACCAAGCGGGGAGCGGGGAGCGCGGAGCGCGGAGTTCAAACGAAGCGCCAGAACTCAGGTGGGATTTCAAGGCCTTGGTGAAACTGATCGTGATGTCGGCGACATATCAGCAAGCCTCCGGGGTCTCGCCGGAGCTCTTGGAGAAAGATCCGCGCAACAAGCTCTATTCCCGCGCCCCGCGTCGCCGGCTCGATGCCGAGGCGGTGCGCGACCAGGCTCTGGCCCTGAGTGGGCTGCTGAGCGAAAAAATAGGCGGTCCCAGTGTCTATCCGCTGCAACCGGACGGTCTCTGGCGCGCGGCCTTTAACGGCGAACGCTCTTGGCGCACCAGCGACGGCGAGGATCGCTATCGGCGTGGACTTTACACCTTCTGGCGGCGCACGGTGCCCTACCCCAGCATGGCGACCTTCGATGCGCCCAGCCGCGAGGCCTGCACCTTCCGCCGCCTGCCCACCAATACACCGTTGCAGGCGTTCGTCACACTGAATGACCCGGTCTTCGTGGAATGCGCGCAGGCTCTGGGTCGCCGGATCGGCTTGGAAGCCGGTTCGGTCCCCGACCGCATCCGCCACGGGCTGGAACGGGTATTGGCCCGTCCCGCCGACAGCACGCAGGTGACGGCGCTGGTGAAACTGTACGAAGCCGAGCTGGCCAACTATCGCGACCGGGCCGACGAAGCCGCCAAGCTGGCAACCGATCCGCTGGGACCATTGCCCCCGGGGCTTTCTGCCGCCGAGGCTGCCGCCGAGGCTGCCGCCTGGACCACCGTGGGCAACGTGCTGCTGAACCTCGACGGCGTGCTGTCGAAGGGCTGAGCCATGCGTGGGAGCCGTCTGAGATTCCTCTGGATGACGCTCCTCTTGCTTCTCCTTCCCGGCTGCAAGGGTTGCAATAATGGGGTGGGCAAAGCCCACCAAAATCCATTACCGGACGGCACCGTTATCCTGCTCCGTGGAACCAATGGCTTCGGGGCTCTCATCCTGCGCAATCAGGCATCGAAAGATTTGGGGTTGCCGACCGAAGAAGTGTCGTTGGCCTACGAATGGTTCTTTCAGCCAGATGGCAAGGGCACCTTCGCTACCAAAGATCCCCAGGTGGTTCACGGGATTGTGCCCAAAAGCATTTCGACCCGGATGACCCAGTTCATCACTTTTCAAGAGTTCTCGGTGGAATGGTCCGGCAATACCAACGGGTTCGGCTGGATTTACTACCCCCATGATTTCCACACCTTCATCGGTTCCGCCGATTGGTCGATGTGTGTCACCGACCAGACCAATGTGGCCGGGATCAAGCCCGGTGACTGGCGCTGGAGCTATTCGACCCGCCCGCCGTTCTCACTGACACAGGAATGGAACTGGCTGAAAGGTCAGCTTGGCTCCACGGGTCGCTGAGGAAGGCCTGGCTTGACCTCCCCTGTCGTCAAGGCTACCTGAAGTACCGTACAAAGTTTTCCGGCAGGGCGATTGGCCGCCGTGCATCAAGTCGGTTCTCCAACCGGCTTTTTTCTTGCCCGTAAAGGCCGGGAAAGCCGCTGACACCTATGAACGCTGAATTTCTCGCGGTATTGGAGTTTTGGGAGAAGGAAAAGGGCATCACCAAGGATGTCCTGCTCCGTGCTGTCCAGGAAGCGCTCCTGGCCGCCGCAAAAAAGGCGGTCGGCCCCTACCGTGATCTTCGGGTGGGTATTGACCCCCAGTCAGGCGACATCAAGCTTCTGGCCAGGCTGTTTGTTTCCGAGCAGGTAGTTTTCCAGCACGAGCAGATATCGCTTCTCGACGCCCATCACGTGGGCCATGCCAAGGCCAAGGTCGGGGATGAAATCGAGGCGGATGTCACGCCGGCCAGTTTCGGCCGCATCGCCGCGCAATATGCCAAGCAGGCGCTGATGTCGCTGGTTGCCAAGCAGACGCTCATGGCGCAGGTCTGCAAGGCGGAGAAGGCGCAAAAGGCGCAACCGGCGGAGGACGAGACGCAGTCGATGACTTACTCCAAGTTCAAGGACAGCATCGTTGGTAACCCGGGGAACTAGGGCTTGACGCTACCTGTCGCAAAGACCTAGGTTTAGGACGTAAAACGTTTTCTGGCTGGCGATTGCCGCCGTGCATCAAGTCGGTTCTCAAACCGGCTTTTTTGTTACCCGTAATGCCGGGAAACTGCTGACACCGTATGAACGCTGAGTTTCTCGCAGTAGTTGAGTTTTGGGAGAAGGAAAAGGGCATCACCAAGGATGTCCTGCTCGCGGCTGTTCAGGAGTCGCTTTTGGCCGCAGCCAAGAAGGCGGTCGGACCGGCCCGCGATCTCCGGGTGGCCATCGATCCCAAGTCCGGTGACATCAAGGCCTTGGCCAAGCTCATTGTTTCTGATCGGGTCGTCTCCAAGCACGATCAGATTTCCGTTTTTGACGCCCGGCGCGCCGGCCATGCTGACGTCAAGGTGGGCGACGAAATTGACGTCGAAGTCACCCCCGCCGGCTTCGGCCGAATTGCCGCGCAATATGCCAAGCAGGCGCTGATGTCGCAGGTCCGCAAGGCCGAGAAGGCGATGATCTACGGCGAGTTCAAGGACCGCGTAGGTGACATCATCAGCGGCACCGTCCGGCGCTTCGAGCGTTCGGACGTCATCCTCGACCTCGGCAAGTTCGAGGCGATGATGCCGAACCGCGAGCGCGTTCCCACCGAGGAATACCAGGTCGGCGAGCGCATCCGTTGCTTCGTGAAGGCGGTGGAGCAGACCCCGCATGGCCCGGAAATCATCCTGTCGCGTGCCGATCCCCAGTTTGTACTGAAGCTGTTCAAGCTGGAAGTGGCCGAGATCAACGACGGCACGATCGAGATCCGGGCCGTCGCCCGGGAGCCGGGCTTCCGCACCAAGATCGCGGTCTATTCGCGCGATTCCAAGGTGGACCCCGTTGGCGCCTGCGTCGGCCTGCGCGGCCAGCGCGTGAAGAACATCGTGCGCGAGCTGAACAACGAGAAGGTGGACATCATCCCCTGGACGTCGGACATCAAGGCCTTGGTGACCAAGGCGTTGGACCCGGCCAAGGTCAAGTCGTTGCATGTGGACGAGGCCCGGAAACGGGTGCTGGTGCACACGACTCCGGACCAGTTGCCGCTCGCGGTGGGCAAACGCGGCCAGAACGCGCGCTTGGCCTCCCGCCTGGTGGGCTGGCAGATCGACATCGAGGCGGAAGCGGACGTCAACGGCTTCGAGGCCAAGGTGGACCATGCCATTCACGATCTCGCCGCGGTGCCCGGCATCACGTTGGAACAGGCCAGGGTACTGGTGAACATCGGCTTCCACGGGGTCGCCGACCTGCTGGACGCGGAAGTCACCGATCTGGCCGCCGTCCCGGAAATCGGCGCGGAAGCGGCAGCCACCATTTTGGAAGCGGCCAAGGGCGAGATGCTCCGCCGTCAGGCGGACGGTTCCGCTCCCACATCGTAATTTAAAGCGGCGTCGGTAGCCGACCGCCCCGTCCATTTTAGGCAGGAAATGCCGGGACGGGGCGGTGGAATTTGCAGAAACATACATTATGCCCGTTCGCATCTACGAGATTGCCAAAGACCTGAACTTGGAGAGCAAGGCTGTGCTCGCCAAGGCCAAGGAGCTTGGCATTTCGGCGGCCAAGGTGCCGTCGAGTTCGCTCGACAAGATCACCGCCGAATATCTCAAGGAGCAGCTCACGCCGATGTCGGCGACGGCTGCTGCGGCTCCCGCGCCGGCCGTCGAGGAGCCGGTCGTGATCCTGCGCCCGCCGGCGCCCACCCCACCGCCCCCGCCCGCCGAGGCCCCGGTCGAGGCGACCGCCGCCGCCCTGGAACCGTCCCCGGCTGCACCAGCCGCAGAAGCTTCCGCGACCCTCGCACCGGCCGCCACGCCGGAAGTCACTGCGGTTACGACCGAAGTTCCCGCAGCCAGCACGCCCTCAGCGCCGGCTCCGGTAACCGCGACGTCCGCGCCCGTGCCGTCAGTGCCGCCGACGACGGCGGCAGTTGCCCCGGCTCCTGCCCCTGCCACGCCGCCTGCCCCGGTTGTTCCGCCCAAATCGCAGATCGGCTCCCTCGTCGGTCGCGTTGATCTCAAGAGCTTTGCCCCGCGGCAGCAGGCCCGGCCTGAGGTCCGCCCGCCCACGCAGCAGAGCACTTCCCGCCCGCCCGCCCGCAGTGACGATCGTCGGGGACCGCCCGACCGCCGTGGCCCGTACGGGCAGCAGCAGCGCGGACCCGCTCCGGCGCCCGCTCCGGCCCGGCCTGCCGCCCCGCCCCGGCAAACCTTCGCCGCCAATGCGCCGCTCATCATCATGCGCCCGCCCATCCTGGTGCGGGAGCTGGCGGAGAAGATGGGCCGCAAGCCCTTCCAGGTCATTGCCGACCTGATGAGCATGGGCGTGTTTGCCACGGTCACCCAGAGCATCGAGGCGGAGCACGCGATCCGGGTCTGCGCCAAGCATGGCATCCGCTTTGAAACCGAGAAGCGCGACAAGGCGACCCACACCGTCAACGTCCCGCAGGAGCAGACCGTCGAGCTCGACAAGGAGGACAAGCCCGAGACCCTGAAGCCGCGCCCGCCCGTGATCACCATCATGGGCCACGTCGATCACGGCAAGACCTCGCTCCTCGACGTCATCCGCAAGGCCAGCGTGGCTTCCGGTGAGGCCGGCGGCATCACGCAGCACATCGGTGCCTACACCATCTCCTATCCGCACCCGGTTACCGGGGTGCTGACGCAGCTCACCTTCCTCGACACGCCCGGCCACGCGGCGTTCTCGGCGATGCGGGCGCGCGGCGCCAACGTCACCGACATCGTCGTGCTCGTCGTCGCGGCGAATGACGGCGTGATGCCGCAGACGCTCGAGGCCCTGGCCCACGCGCAGGCGGCCAAGGTCCCCATCATTGTCGCGGTCAACAAGTGCGACCACCCCAACGCCAATCCGCTCAAGGTGCGCCAGCAGCTGCAGGACAAGGGGCTCGTGCCCGATGACTGGGGCGGTGACACGCTCTATGTGGATTGCTCCGCGCTCACCAAGCTCGGCATCGACAAGCTCATCGACTCCATCCTTCTGCAGGCCGAATTGCTCGAGCTCAAGGCGAACCCCGACCGCAATGCCAAGGGCAACGTCATCGAGTCCGGCATCGAGGCCGGTGGTCCGGTGGTCACCGTGCTCGTCCGCAAGGGTACGCTCCACGTCGGCGACATCGTCCTGTGCGGCGAGCATTACGGCAAAGTCCGGGCGATGATGAACGAGGAAGGCACCCGGCTGAAAGAGGCCACCCCCTCCGTCGCCGTGCGTGTGCTCGGCCTCAACGGCATTCCCGAGGCCGGCTCGGAATTCAGCGCCGTCGAGGACGAAAAGGCCGCCCGTGACCTCGCCGAGGAACGCTTCACCGCCCGCAAAAAGAGCGAGCTGGAAGGCGTCCGCCCGCGCAGGCAGACACTCGAGGACATCTTTGGCCAGATCAAGGACATGACCGCCAAGGTGCTCAAGGTCATCGTCAAGGCCGACACGCAGGGCTCGGTCGAGGCCATCTGCGACGCGCTCAACCAGATCGATTCGAGCAAGGTCGCCCTGGAGATCGTCCACAGCGCCGTCGGTGCGGTCAGTTCGGCGGACGTGCTGCTCGCCAGCTCGTCCAACGCCGTCATCCTCGGCTTCCACACCCGGGTGGACAACAGCGCCGCCGAGCAGGCCAAGCATGAGGGCGTGCAGGTCAAGCTCTACGCGATCATCTACGAGCTCATCGACCAGGTGAAGGAAGCCATGTCCGGCCTCCTCGACCCCCTGCTCAAGGAAGTTGTCATCGGCCAGGCCGAGGTCCGCAAGATCTTCAGCCTCTCCAAGGGCGGCAACATCGCCGGCTGCGCGGTCACCAACGGCCGGCTGGTCCGGGGCAAGATGCGCGTCCGGCGCCGCAACAACGTCATCTACGAGGGCGTTTCGCTCACGCTCAAGCGCTTCCAGGACGAGGTCAACGAGGTGCGCTCCGGCATGGAATGCGGCATCCGCCTCGACGGCTACGACGACTTCATCGAAGGCGACATCCTCGAGTGCTACACGCTCGAGAAGGTCGCGCAGAAGCTCTGAGTCACCGCGTCACTGAGTTACCGCCCACCGGGCTTTGCCATGTCATCTGTCCGCCGTATCTTTCGCGTCAAGGAGCTGCTGAAGCACGAGATCGCCGAGTGCCTCCGCCGGGAGTTTCCGATCGGCGAAGTCGGCCTGCTGTCGGTCAACGACGTCGGCACCTCGAGCGACCTGCGCTCCGCGACGGTCTTTCTCGGCTTCGTGGGCACGCCCGCGCAGCGCAAGCTGGCAACCGCCCGCCTCGCGGAACGGGCCAAGGACATCCAGATGATGGTCGGGTCCTCCGTGCAGCTGAAGTTCACGCCCACCCTGCGCTTCCAGATCGACGACTCGATCGAGCAGGGCAACCGCGTGCTTGCCATCCTCGAACAGCTCGACACCCCGCCCGAACCGCCCGCCGCCTCCTGATTTTTCCGGTCGGGTGCATCCGGCCGAATTGATGAAACCGATTCCGAAGACAGTTGAACGCATCCTGGAGGCGTTGCGGGAGGCCCGCACCGTCTGCATCGTGGGTCATATCCGGCCTGATGGTGACTGCATTGGCTCCCAACTGGGTCTGGCCCACGCGCTCGAAGGCGCCGGCAAGGAGGTCACCGTATGGAACGAGGATGTCGTGCCGGACAAGCTGCGCTTCCTCGACCCTGATCGCCGCGTCCGCAAGCCCCAGGCGGGCCAGCGCTTCGACGTGGTCGTCGCGACCGACTGTGCGAGCCTGGAACGGCTTGGCCGGGTGGGCGAGCACATCGGCCAGCGGAGCCTGTTCATCAACATCGACCACCACGCGTCGAACACGAAGTACGCCGACATCAACTGGGTATCGCCCAGGGAGCCGTCGAGCGGCGAGCTGATCTACGACCTGTGCGAATGGGCCGGCTGGAAAATCACGCAGCCGATGGCGGACTTGCTGTTCACCGCCGTGAGCACCGACACGGGCAGCTTCCAGTACCCGAGCACTACCCCTGACACGCTCGAGACCGCCGCCCACCTCATCGAGCGCGGGGCCGATCTCGGCAAGATCTGCCAGGAGGTTTACCAGAGCTTTCCGCTCACACGGGTGAAGCTGCTGCGCCACGTTTACAACAAATTCCACCTCACGCACGACGCGAAGACGGCCTACTTCTGGCTGAAGAAGGCCGACTACACGCGCACCGGGGCGAGTACCGAGGAAAGCGAAGGGCTGATCGACCACATCCGCGCCATCGACGGCGTGGTCGTGGCCATTGTTTTCGAGGAGGTGGATGCGAACCTGACCCGCATCAGCCTGCGCTCGAAAGACGATCGGGTGAACGTCAACGAGGTGGCCGCCCTGTTTGGCGGTGGCGGTCACAAGGCCGCCGCGGGTGCGCGGGTGACCGGCAGCCCGCTCTCCGTGCAACGCCGCGTGCTGGGTGCGGTGAAGCGCGCCCTGGCGGGCAAACCGGTCGCGAAATGAACGCCTTCTCCGCCCTCGACGGCGCGTTGCTCGTGGACAAGCCGTCCGACTGGACCTCGCACGATGTCGTCGCGAAGATCCGCGGTCACTTCCGCATCCCGAAGGTCGGGCATTGCGGCACGCTCGACCCGATGGCGACCGGGCTGCTCATCCTCGTCTTCGGCCAGGCCACCAAGCTTTCCGAGAAGCTCATGTCGTCGGACAAGGTGTACGAGGGCGTGATGCGGTTGGGAGAATCCACCGACTCGCACGACGCCGAAGGCGACATCACCGGTTCCCTGCCGGTCCCCCCGCTCGACCTGAAGGATCTGAACGAGGCCGCGGCAACCTATCTCGGCGACCAGTTCCAGGTGCCACCGATGGTGAGCGCCGTGAAGATCGGCGGGGTCGCCCTGCACAAGCTCGCCCGCAAGGGCATCGAGGTGGAGCGCACCCCGCGCCTGATCCACCTCTACAGCTACCGCTTCACGGAGTACGAGGAGCCGTTCGCCTATTTCACGGTCGCCTGCACCAAGGGCACCTATGTGCGCGTGCTCGCGCATGACCTGGGCAACAAGCTCGGCTGTGGCGCGCACCTCACGCGGCTGCGGCGTACCGGCAGCGGCAAGTTCGACGTGGCCGACGCGTTTACGCTGCCGGAAATCCTGAAGTGGTCCCCGACGGAGCTGGCCGAGCACGTCATTCCCTTTCTCAAGCTGAAGCAGTATGAGTGAAGCGCGGTGCGCGACGCGCGTGACCTGAGGTCAACGCCGCCCATCGTCACACGTTTCAGGAACCGATTTACGTCCCGCCGATGGTCATCGCGAAACATCCATCCGAACTGCCCCGCCATCCACGCGGGCTCTGCTTCGCGATGGGGATGTTCGACGGCGTGCATCTCGGCCATCAGCACGTCATCCGCTCCGCCCTGCTGGACGCCGCGACCTACGGCGCGCGCACCACGGTCATCACGTTTGATCCGCATCCGCTGGCGGTCGTGAACCCGGAGCGCGCACCCCTGCTGCTCCAGACGCTCACGCAGCGCCTCCGCGCCATTGCCACTCTCGGCGCCGACGCCGTGCTGGTGAACCAGTTCACGCCGGACTTCGCCACCCGCACCGGGGAGGACTTTATCCGCGGGCTCCAGCGCGAGGCCGGACCGATCCGCAGCTTCAGCGTGGGGCACGGATTCCATTTCGGCTTTCAGCGCAGCGGCAATGTCCCCCTGCTCCGCTCGCTCGGGGCCGAGCTCGGTTTCACCACCAACGCCTGCGCGCCCGTGTCCATCGGCGAGGAGCGCGTCAGCAGCAGCCTGGTGCGGCAGAGCCTGCGTGCCGGCGACCTGAAGCGCGTCGCCGAGCTGCTGGGTCGGCCGTACTCCTTCGCCGGCGTGGTGCAGCACGGCGACCAGCTCGGCCGGCAACTGGGTTTCCCCACCGCGAATCTCGACGTACGCGGCCTGGAGCTGCCGCCCTTCGGCGTCTATGCGACGCGCGTCCGAGTCGGCGCGCAGACCTTTCCCGCCGCCCTCAATCTCGGCGTCCGCCCGACGATCCGCAGCGACCGCGAACTCCGGTTCGAGGTCCACCTCATCGATTTCGACGGCGACCTCTATGGTCAGGAAATTGAGGTGGTGTTCGTTGCGAAACTCCGTGATGAGAAGAAATTCAGCGGCCCCGACGCGCTGAAGGTTCAGATCGCTAAGGACGTTGTGGCTGCCCGTTCGCTGCTCTCGTAGAGATTTTCTTACTGGCAGGAGACGACGGAAGGAGTCTCTGACTTTCTTCCACCAACGGCCTCGCCATGGATACAACCTTGGGGCGAATCCTTTCACCGTGGTTTTCCTTATGCAATGGGAGCGCGGTGGAGTGGAGTGGCCGTTCTCGTCCTGCCCTTTTTCCGCTGGCCTGCACGGAGGGACGGCTCCGTGTGGCGGTCAAAGGCCGCCGCGTGAAGTTTGTTCCGCAAAGCGGCCTGGACCTGAAGGTATCAGGGCGCAGTGAAATACTATGCAGCGCAAACCGAGGATTGTGATCCAACGGTCGTCTGGAATGCTCGGATGCCTCAAAGAGACCATATCTGACCTCCAGTTTTTTGTGTCCAAAATGTCCAACTCGACGGAAGTAGGTGCGTACTCTCCTTGATGTCTTCCGACTCACCATCCCGTTCGGACAGCCAGTCCGCCGCGCAACAGCGGTTTTTATCGCTCTTCCTGCGCAGCGAGCGGGAGATTTTTCGGTACGTGGCCGCCCTGGTGCCGAATGTCGCTGACGCCGAAGACATTGTGCAGCAGACGGCGCTGGCGCTCTGGGAGAAGTTCGACGCCTACGATCCGGCGCAGCCGTTCACGCCCTGGGCGTGCCGGTTTGCCCTCAACAAGACCCGCCAATGGATCGAACGGCACCAGCGCTGGCGGGCCCTGATCGACGGCGGCTTGGCGGAGGAACTGGCCCACCGGCGCGAGGAGCTGCGGCCGGAACTGGAAGCCCGGCTGCGACGTCTCGAGGGCTGCCTGGGGCGGCTGCCGGAGGAACAGCGGTCGCTGGTGGAGGGCTACTACTACCGCCGCCAAGAAATCAGCCAGCTCGCAAACGAGTCCGGCCGCACGGTGGCTTCCGCTTACAAGGCGTTGCAGCGGATTCGCCAAACGCTGCAGTTCTGCGTTGAGGGCGGTCCGGAGCCGGAAGGGCGCATGTCATGAGCCTGACATTTCCTTCCCCCGGATTTGACGAGGCGGTGGCGGCGATCTGCCACGGCACCGCCTCGGACGCTCAACTGGAGGGGCTGCACGGGTTGCTGCGCGAAAATCCGGCCGCCCGGGACGAATACATCCTCCGGGTGGAACTGCATGCCCGGCTGGCCTCGGAACCAGATCTGTTCGCCTCGGCCAGCCGTGAAGTTCCGCCATTGGCCGGAGAGATAGCCCAGCTTGATCTCCCTCCCCAGTTCCGGCCCCCACCCGCCTCCGGCGTGAGGCGGACGTGGCGACGAAACCAGGTGCTGGGCCTGGCCGCGTGTCTGGCCCTGCTCCTGACGGTAGGATGGTGGCTGCGGTATGGTTCCGAAAATCGCCGGGGTGCGACGAGCCACGCGGTCGCCATGCTGAACCGCGAGGTCAACGCGCGCTGGAACTCCGCCGACCCCGTTCCCCGCCTCGGAGCCCCGCTGGAGCCCGGCCGACTGCGGCTGGAGTCGGGCCTGGCCCAGGTCGTCTTCTACAACGGCGCTCGGGTGGTGATTGAAGGCCCCGCCGAACTCCGGATCGTGTCCTCGACCGAAGCCGCATGCACCGGCGGAAAGCTGACCGCCGAAGTGCCGCCCCAGGCCCGGGGATTTCGGATCGTGTCCCCGCGCTTCGATGTGACCGATCTGGGCACCTCCTTCGGCCTGGACATGGTGAACGGCCGAAATGAGCTGCATGTGTTCGAAGGCAAAGTGGAGTTTCGCACCGGTGGCAGTAGCACCAACCAGAGCCTGCTGAAGGGCCACGCGGCCGTGCTGGATGGCGGGACTGCTCCGAGACTGGTGGCTGCCGACCCTACGGGTTTCGCCTCACTGTTCGAGCTGCAGGCCCGGTCGGTGGCCGCCGACGCCTTGCGCTACGACCGCTGGCGGGAGGCGAGCCTGAAACTCCGGCGCGACCCTTCCCTGTGGGCCTATTTTGATTTCGAACACGGCACGCCCTCCGACTGGCGCCTGCCCAACCTCGGAGCCCGCAGCGCGACCGTGCCGGACGCCACCATCGTGGGCTGCCAATGGCAGGAAGGACGCTGGACCGCCAAGCCGGCGCTGGAGTTCCGCGGCGTGAGCGATCGGGTCCGCCTCAGTGTGCCCGGCACGTCTGAATCGGTGACGCTCGCCGCCTGGGTCCGGGTGCAGGGGTTGGACCGCCAGATCAACTCGCTCTTCATGTCCGACGGTTTTGAGGCCGGAACCATCCACTGGGTGATCCGCGCGGACGGCGTCCTGGGACTGACCGTGATCGGGGCCCGGGGAGAGCATCAGATCCTGACGAGCCCTCCGGTGCTGCCGGTGGATCAATTCGGCGTGTGGACGCACCTCGCCGTCGTCCTCAACGGGCCGGCGAAGCAGGTGGTCCATTATGTGAACGGTCAGCCGGTCAGCCGGCACGCGGTCCGCCTCGGTCCGCCTTACCGGATGGGTACTGCCGAACTCGGAAACTGGAACGCCATCGGCTTTCCCGGCAATGACCCGTTCCTGATTCGCAACTTCAGCGGGGTCATGGACGAGTTCTGCCTGTTCGGTCGCGCACTGGGCGACACCGAAATCCGGGCACTGTACACCGACGGGAAACCCCAGGCCGAAACCATGGCCGCAGCCGGCCGGAACTGAAGGAAGGCCATCCACTTTTGAACGCATAACCACCACCACCACCACTCACATGAAAAAACTGCTCAGAATCCTCGCCTTCGCCCCGGCCCTGTCGGCGCTGCTGGCGCTGGCCCAGACCAATGAACCGGCCAACGACTGGAAACCCGCCTCCTCCAACCAGCCGGGCAAAGAGTATCCAAAGGTAAATTCGGAAGGCCGCGTGAAATTCCGGATCGTGGCCACCAATGCCCAAACCGTTGGGGTAACCTTCAAGGACAGCTCTTCCTTCACCAAGGGCGAGGACGGTGCCTGGTACGGTTACACCCGGCCATTGGATGAAGGGTTCCACTACTACTCCCTCAAGATTGACGGGGCGGAGGTGCCGGACCCGAGCAGCCGGATGTTCTTCGGCTCCCAGCGCTGGGGCAGCGCGGTCGAGTTGCCGGCCAAGGACGCGGAATTTTACACCCTGAGGAACGTGCCGCAGGGCCAGTTGCGGGAGCTGTTCTTCCATTCCCAGAGCACTGATTCCATGCGCCGCGCGTTCGTTTACACGCCCCCGGGCTATGACCAGAGCCCGGACAAGCGTTATCCGGTCCTCTATCTCCAGCACGGCTGGGGCGAGAACGAATATGGCTGGGGGGTCCAGGGCCATGCGCGCGAGATCATGGACAACCTGATCGCCGAGAATAAGTCGCGGCCTTTCATCATCGTGATGATCTACGGCATGACGAACGACACCCAGCCGGGCGGGCTCAGGAACTTCGACATCGGCCCTTTCGAGACGGTGCTCGTCAAGGAACTGATTCCCTTCATCGATTCCAACTTCCGCACCCTGGCCGACCAGCCCCACCGGGCCATGGCCGGCCTCTCGATGGGCGGCATGGAGACCAAGACCATCACCCTGAAGAACCTCGACACGTTCTCTCATATCGGCCTTTTCAGCGGCGGCAGCATCGCGGTGACGAACATCACCGACCTGGCGGCGTTCAAGGCGAAGAACAAACTGGTTTTCGTCAGTTACGGCAGCCGGGAGCTGGGCAACAACCGCGGTGGCGATCCCAAGGCGAACGTGGAGGCGCTCCAGGCCGCGGGCATCAACAGCCGCTTCTATGTTTCTCCCGACACCGCCCATGAATGGCAGTCCTGGCGGCGCAGCCTCCACGAATTTGCGCCGTTGCTGTTCAAGCCCTGATCCCTCAAAACCGCTGCCACCTGTTTTCCTCCGCCAATTCTCAGCGAAACACACACCATGAAAACTGTAACCACCCTGATCGGCAGCCTGCTCGCGCTGTCCGGCTGGATCACCCAGGCCGCCGACCTCAGCGGCACTTGGAAGGCCGACTTCGACACCCAGATCGGCAAGCAGCACTACGTGTATGAGCTGAAGACCGAGGGCGAGAAGGTCACCGGCAAGGCCACCGGCGACGTCAACGGAGAAAACAAGCACACGGTCGAACTCAAGGATGGCAAGCTGGCCGGCGAGACGGTGACCTTCGTCGAGTCGTTCGCCTTTCAGGGCAACGACATCACCATCAGCTATTCGGGCAAACTGGCGGGCGACGAAATCAAGTTCACGCGCAAGGTTGGTGACTTCGCCACGGAGGAAATGGTCGCCCGGCGCGAAAAGAAGGCGGACCTCGCCGGCCAGTGGCAGGCCGAGTTCGAGACGCGGGTCGGCCGCCAGAAGTACGTCTTCGACCTCCGGATCGAAGCGGGAAAACTGACGGCCAAAGCCGTCGCCGAAGCGAACGGGGAGAAACGCGACGTGGTGTTCACCGAGCCCAGCCTCGAGGGCGACACGGTGAAGTTCGTCGAACTGCGCAAGCTCCAGGACAACGACGTCCGCATCGAATACACCGGCAAGCTCGGCGAGCAGGGAATCAGCTTCACGCGCAAGGTTGGCGACTTCGGCAGCCAGGAGGCGGTCGCGACCCGGGTCGGGCCCGCCCCCGGTGCGGCTCCTCGGGCGGGTGACCGTCCGCGCGGCGGTCGCGGCGGCTTCGGCGGCCCGATCGAACTCGGGCCAGATGACAAGGCGGCTTTCCCGCCCGTGCCTGCCGAATTCGACAAGGCTAGGGACGGCATCACCCACGGCACGCTGGAGATGGTCGAATACGACTCCAAGTCCGTCGGCAACAAGCGCAAGGCGCTCGTCTACACGCCGCCCGGCTATTCCCCTGGTACGAAGTATCCTGTGCTTTACCTTTTGCACGGCATTGGAGGCGACGAGGAGGAGTGGCGTCGCGGCGGCCAGCCCAACGTCATTCTCGACAACCTGATTGCGGACCATATGGCCGTACCGATGATCATCGTCATGCCCAACGGGCGCGCCCAGAAGGACGACCGCCCCGGTCCCGACGCGATGGCCACCGCGCCCGCCTTTGGTGAGTTCGACAAGGATCTGCTCGGCAGCCTCATCCCCTTTATCGAGTCGAAATATTCCGTGAAGGCGGACCGGGAGAGCCGCGCGCTGGCGGGACTCTCGATGGGCGGCGGGCAGTCGCTGAACTTCGGCCTGGGCAACCTCGACACCTTCGCCTGGGTCGGCGGCTTTTCCTCGGCGCCCAACACCAAGCCGGCGGCGGAGCTGGTACCAGACCCTGCGAAAGCGAAGGCGCAGTTGAGGCTCCTTTACATCTCCGCCGGCAACAAGGACGGGCTGATCCGTATCAGCCAGGGTGTTCATGCCTACCTGAAGGAGAAGGACGTCCCGCACATCTGGCACGTGGACGAGCACGCCCACGACTTCCAACACTGGAAGAAGGCGCTCTACCATTTCTCGCAGCTGATTTTCCAACCGCCGGGCAAGTGATTCATGAAGAGCTCCAAACCAATCCTGCTGCTGCTGACGGGTGGTCTGACCGTCCTCAACGCGTTGGCCGCCGAGGCCCCCGATCGTCCGCTGCACGTGCTTTATTTCGGCCCCGCGAGCACGGGTGCCGGTGCCTTCACCGGGGGCGGCGGCCGCACCAACTACGCCTACCTGCCCGGGCAGACGCTGGCGCCTGAGGAGATCTACTTTGATCAGCTCTCCGAGCCCGCGTACCTCACCGACGCCTACCTGAAGCATTTTGATGCGGTGGTGCAGGCCCGGCCGGACAGCGAGGTGGATGCGGCGCACCAGCAGATGCTCCAGAGCTTTGCGAGCGCCGGCCATGGACTGATCAAGTACACCGACGGCAAGCGCCCGACGGACGGCGTCCTGCGCGAAGCCGTGCTCGGCGCGGTAAGCCCGAAGGCCAGGACGGATTGGGAGGCTTCGCTCGTGTCGCGTCCCCCGCTGAGGCGACTGGACGGCGAGGTGCCCAACTACGAACGCCGGCCCGAGCCAGTCAAATACCAGGCGCCGCTCGATCCCAAGGACAGCATGCGTTACACGCAGGTTCCGGCAGATTTCGAGCTCCAGCTCTTCGCCACGGAACCGGACGTCGTGAAGCCCATTTTTGTGGCGTGGGATGAACGCGGACGCGCCTGGGTGGTCGAGGCGCGCGACTATCCCCACGGGCTCGTGGCGGAAGGCGAGCCGGGCCATGACGACATCAAGATCTGCGAGGACACGGACGGCGATGGCCGGGCCGACAAGTTCACCGTGTTCGCCGACAAGCTGAACCTCGCCACTTCGCTCGTGTTTGTGAATGGCGGGATCATGGTGTCGGAAGCGCGCCACATGCTCTTCCTCAAGGACACTGACGGCGACGACAAGGCGGATGTCCGGCAGGCGATCCTTCCGGGCTGGGGCACGGGCGACACGCATGCCATGCAGAGCAACCTCGGCCGGGGCTTCGACAACTGGCTCTATGGTGCGGTGGGCTACTCGAACTTCCGGGGCAACGTCGGCGGCAAGGACCTCCAGTTCGGCCAGGGCGTGTTCCGCTTCAAGGCCGACGGATCGGCGATGGAATTCCTGCACCAGTTCAACAACAACACCTGGGGCTTCGGCCAGAATGCCGCCGGCGACATCTTCGGCTCCACGGCCAACGGCAACCCAACCTTCTACGGATACCTCCCCGCCCACATCCTGAATCCCACGCAGCCCGGCGTAGGCCGACGGGGCGCTGGCGGCGGCGGTGGGGGTGGCGGCTTCCGTCCCGGCTACCGGCTCGGCCCCGACGGCGCGGTCGAGGCCAAAGCAACTGAGGCCAACGCCGCCCAGGTGCGCCGGCTGCCCTCCGCCAAGTCCATGGCTCCGGGCATGCGGATGCACCCCAACACACCGAACGTCCGCATGGTGGACAATTTCGGCGGCTACACCGCCGGAGCCGGACACGGGTTCATGGTCAGCGATGCCATGCCCCCGCGCCTGCAGGGCAAGGCGCTGGTGACGGAACCAACCGCCAAACTGATCGGCATCATGGATATCCGGCCCGACGGCGGCGGCTACCAGGCCAGCGATGGCTTCAGTTTCCTCGCCAGCTCCGATGAATGGATGTCGCCGATTTTCGCCGAGGTCGGTCCGGACGGCGCGGTCTGGGTGATTGATTTCTACAGCTTCATCATCCAGCACAATCCCACGCCCAGCCTCCAGTCGGCAGGCGTGCGGGCCACAACCGGTCCCGGTGGCGCCTACCAGACCGAGCACAATTTGCGCGACCAATCCCACGGCCGCATCTATCGAGCGGTCTGGAAGGATGGCCCCCGAAGCCCGATCAAATCGTTGGCGAAGGCCAAGCCGAGCGAGCTCGTGGCGGCGCTCGACAGCGGCAACCAGTTCTGGAGCCTCAAGGCCCAGGGCCTGATCGTGGACAACCAGGTCACTGACGCCGCGCCGGCCCTGAAGAAGCGCGTGCGCTCGGGCACTGGCGGCACCGGCGCCATCCATGCCCTCTGGGCGCTCGCCGGCATCGGCGCGCTCGACCATGACACCCATCAGGCGGCGCTCTTGGCGAAAGATTCCGCCCTGCGCCGTAACGCCATCCGCGCCCTGCCGGCCGACGAGGCCGGCCGAAAGCTGTTCTTCAGCAGTCCGGTCATCCAAGACCCGGACCTCATCACGCGCCAGGCCGCCTTCGTGAAGCTGCTGGAGTTTCCCACGATCCCCGAGATCCAGACGGTGGTCGCCCAGCTGTCGCGTACCCCCGTCAACAGCAGCGATCCGTTCCTGAACGATTCCCTCACCCTGCTCGGTCGCATCCACAAGGTGTCCGGCGTCGGCGAGAACGAGGTGAAAGTGGTGGCGGGCGATCCCCGGCGCGGTGAGGAACTGTTCTTCAACAGCCCCACGGCGGCGTGCGCCTCCTGCCACACGGTAAAGGGCAAAGGCGGCAGCGTCGGCCCCATCCTCGACGGCATCGCCGTGCGCGCCGACCGGGCTTACATCGTGGAGAGCCTGATGGACCCCAATGCGAAACTCGCCAAGGGATTCGAGAATCTGACCATCTCGCCCATGCCGCCCCTCGGCACGCTGCTGAAGGAGCAGGACCTGGAGGACATCCTGTCGTTTCTGTCCACGCTGACCACCCCGCCCAAGGACGGGATCACCGTCCCGGCAAAGAAGCCTGACCAATTCGAATGATCATGAAAAAGCTGTTCTGCCTCCTCGCGCTGATTGCCTTGGGGGAAAGTTCGATGGCGAAGGCCGGCACGGACGAAACCTCGACCCTTGACCCCGAGGGCTACATTCGCGACTGGGTGATGCTGGCCCCAATTGCTCTCCCCGACGGCGACACCGCCTCCGATCTGCTCCTGCGGGAACAGATCCCGGCCGAAGCCACCCTGAAACCCCGGGACGGGGACAAGCTTACCGTCCGCGGCAAGGAACTGGTCTGGAAGAACGTCACTGCCGCGACCAATTTCTTCGATTTCAATGCCGTGCTGAAGTCCCAGAACGACCACGCGGGCGGCTTCATCGTCACCTACGTCGAGTGCGACCAGGAAATCCCCGATGTGACCATGGCGGTGGCCAGCAACGACGAGGGACGCATCTACTTTAATGGAGTGGACATCTACGCGTTCACCGAGGCGCGCCCGCTCCTGCTGGACTCGGACAAGGGGCGGGTCACCCTGAAAAAGGGCGTCAACGTCATCGTGTTCAAGATCCTGAACGAGCAGAACAGCTGGCAGGGAGCCATGCGCCTGCTGGACAAGGGCGGGACACCGCTGAAGAATGTCAAAATCAGGCGGTCGTCCTGAAGCCTTTGGAGCCTCGAAACCACCCACGCCAGTAAAATGCAAAGTCCCATCTCAATTCACGGCCTCCGTGGCGGCCTCCTGACGGCGACGCTGCTGGTAGTTGCCTTAACCGCCCGATCTGCGGACACACCCGTCACCCTGAAGGCCGCATTCAAGGACGATTTCGTCGTGGGCACGGCGGTTAACCGCAGCATGGTCATGGGCGGCGCCGGGTTTCGCCGGAGCGAGGAGCAAGGTGCGAAGGACATCGCGCTGCTCAAGGAACAGTTCAATCAGATCTCCCCCGAGAACGATCTCAAATGGCAGCTCATTCATCCGAGGGAGGGAGCCGATGGCTACGACTTCGGCCCGGCCGATGCCTTCGTAAATTTTGGACTGAGCAACAAGATGGACGTCGTGGGCCACACCCTCGTGTGGCACAGCCAGACGCCAAACTGGGTGTTCGCCGGTACCAACCCGCCACCAGCCGTAACCAATGCCCCGGCGGTCGCCGCCATCGGCACCAACGCGCCGGGCACCAACCGTCCCGGCCCTGGACGTTTCGGTCCCGGCGGCTTTGGCCGATATGACGGACCGCGCGCGTCGCGTGAGGAGTTGCTTCAGCGGATGCGCGACCACATTCACACCGTCGTCGGCCGCTACCGGGGAAAGGTCAAGTGCTGGGACGTCGTGAACGAGGCCCTCGCCGACGGCCCCGCCACGAACGTGCTGCGCAAATCCCTCTGGCTGGAGATCGTCGGGCCCGACTTCATCGCCAAGGCGTTTCAATACGCCCACGAGGCCGACCCGGACGCGATCCTCCGCTACAATGACTACGGGCTGGAGAACCCGGTCAAACGCCGCAAGCTCATCACGCTCATCAAATCCCTTCAGGAGCAGAAGGTTCCCATCCATGCCATCGGTTCGCAGGCCCACGTCAACGTCGGTACGACCTTTGAGACGATGGACCAGACGCTGACCGAACTGGCGACGCTGGGACTGCCCATCCACATCACCGAGCTGGACGTCAATGGCGCCCAGGGCGGCCAGCAGGGTTTTGGGGCGGATATCGCCGGCAACGCCGCCACCACCGGGGGCGGGCTGGTCAGCGATGCCGACCGGAAGCTGGCCGACGCCTATGCGGGAATCTTCCGCGCCTTCCTGAAGCACCGCGACACGGTGAAGCTGGTCACCTTCTGGGGCGTGAATGACGCGGTGTCCTGGCGGGCGAATGGCAAGCCGCTCCTGTTTGACGGCACCAACCAGCCGAAGCCCGCCTTCGCCGCGGTGATCGCCGAGGCGGAAGCGGCAAATTCCAAACGGTGAGGCCGGAGACCGGCCCCGATTCCTCCGACCCGCCCAACGCACCAATGGCAATGCTCCACCCAATATGAAACGGGCGCATCTTGGCAACGGGGCTGGCTTTGGCATCGGGAGCGTGTGCGGGCTGGGGTGGCCATTCTCCCTCACCCCGACCCTCTCCCGCTGGGAGAGGGGGAATTGTCGTCCGCCACTCGGCGAAGGCGGGCGCGGGATTGGCCGGAGAATCTTCCAACGGGCCAGCGGTATTCCCGGCTGTTTCCTCTCCCACCGGGAGAGGATTAAGGTGAGGGAGGACGGCCCGCGTTCACATTCGGCGACTTCCCTCCGAAATCACCAGCTGGCCACGATGAAAAGATGCGCCCATTTGAAACTGGCCCGGTTTGCCCCCTGTCGCCACCCGTTGCCTCAACCCTTTCCCGACCGTACTGCCATGACTCTTCTCTCTGCCTTCCGGCTCGTCGTGTTCTGCCTGTTCTGGTTCAGCATGCATGCGTTTTCCCAGGACACGAACCGCTACGTTTTCCTCTGTTTCGGCCAGTCGAACATGGAGGGGTTCCCCGTCATCGAGGAGCAGGACAAGGGACCGGTGGACGAACGGTTCCAGGTGCTCGCGGCCGTTGATTTCCCCAAGCTGGAACGCACCAAAGGCCACTGGTATCCGGCCATCCCGCCCCTGTGCCGGCCGTCGGCCGGACTCGGGCCCGCGGACTATTTCGGCCGCACGCTGGTATCCAACCTGCCGCCGCAAATCAAAGTCGGCATCGTCCACGTCGCCATCGGTGGCTGCAAAATCGAGCTGTTCGGCAAGGGGACCTACCAGTCGTATGCCGCGACCGCGCCGAAATGGATGACCAACACCATCGCGACCTACGGCGGCAACCCCTACCAGCACCTGGTCGAAATGGCGAAACTGGCCCAAAAAGATGGCGTCATCAGAGGCATCCTGCTGCACCAGGGCGAGTCCAACCCCAATGACCGGGAATGGCCGCGCAAGGTCCGGGACATCTACGAAAACCTGCTCCGGGACCTGAACCTAACGGCCGGGGAAGTGCCTCTGCTCGCGGGCGAACTTGTCGGCTCCGATCAACACGGCGCCTGCGCCGGCATGAACCATATCATCCGCGATCTTCCCAAGGAGATTCCCACGGCCCACGTGATTTCCTCCGAAGGTTGCGAAGCGCGGGGCGATCACGTTCATTTCACACCGGCCGGCTACCGGGAACTGGGGCGCCGCTACGCGCAAACGATGCTCACCCTGTTGGGGCATCCAGACTCCAAGGCCAACGAATCCAAGCAGTTTTGAGACGGCTCCCGTTGTGTCGTCTCGGGCTGGCCGGTTTGGCTGGTGTCTTCAATGGGCTGAGTCTGTCTCTGTTTACGCTCCAGCAGGAAACGAGGTAAGGAGTCTCCATCTCTTCCAATTCGGCCCGGTCACATCAGGTTTCACTCAGGATCAGAGGGGCATGACGAATTGGGCACCAGCCTTGTCCAACTGCCGTATGAATCCGGTTCACCATCGCATCAGGGGCTTCACGCTGGTCGAGCTGCTGGTCGTCACCGCGATCCTTGCGGTGCTGGCCGCGCTGCTGTTGCCGGTCCTTTCGAAAGCCAAAGCGGGCGCCCGCCGCACGGCTTGCCTGAACAATCTGAAGCAGGTCAACCTCACCGTCCGCATGTATGCCGAGGACCACGGCGATGCCATTGCGATGCCGGCCATCGCCCACGTGGCCCCTTACGACTACCATCTCTTCAAGGAGCAGGTGAAAAGCTACGCCGGCTTGCGCGGCAAAGCTTCGATGGAGGAGAAGGTTTTCGCCTGCCCGGCGGACACCTTTTTCTACTCGGCAAGCGGATACCACTCGCAAGGCCTGTGCGAGCAGGTGGCGACAGATTTCACCAGCTATGCCTTCAACGGCATGAACTATCGCGGCACCAACACCGAGACCGGCCGGCCATTTCCGGGCATCGCCGGGAAACCGCTCGCCTCCATCCGCGAACCGGCCAGAACGGTGCTCGTCGGCGAAGCGTCCGCCCTGACACCGTATTCCTGGCATCACCCGCAAAAGCGGGAGGACGGTGAATACCGGCTTCGCGATTCCCGAAACGTGCTGAGTTTCGTCGATGGGCATGCCGGCGAGACCGTGCTTTTCTGGAGCGGCACAGCCAACTCCGAGGCGTGGCATTATGACCCGCCCAGCGGTTACAACTATAAATGGAGCGGCGACTGACCCTTCGCGCCGCCAGTGACTCGAAGCGTTTTCAGTGCTCCCGTAACTTCTCGCGGCGGCCAGCGTCTGATCTGGCAAATGCTGAAACCTCTTTCCAGCGAGCAGTGGAATTTTTCAGCCGCTGCACACGTGTTGAACCGCGCCGGCTTTGGCGGTCCACCCGCCGACATCGAACGGCTCGCCGCGCTCGCGCCCGCCGCCGCCGTCGCGGAGCTGACGGACTATCCGGACATACCGGAGTCCGTGTTCAAGCCCGATTGGGCCAAACCCGACCCGGAGCATGTCGAAAAGCTGCGGGCCGCCAAAGACGCCACGCCCGAGCGGCGCAAGGAGATGGTCCGCGACTTTCAGCGCGAGCAACGGCAGGAGATGCTCGAACTGCAGGCGGCCTGGCTGCAACGCATGGCGACCGGCTCGCATCCGTTGCAGGAGAAGCTCACCCTCTTCTGGCACGGCCACTTCGCCACGAGCGTCACCAAGGTGAAGGACGCCTACTACATGTGGCGGCAGAACGACCTCTTCCGCCGCCTCGGCGCGGGCGACTGGCTGACGCTGCTGCGCGAGGTGACACACGATCCCGCGATGCTGGTCTGGCTCGACCAGGCGCAGAGCAAGCCCGAGCATCCGAATGAGAATTACGCCCGTGAACTAATGGAGCTGTTCACGCTCGGTGAGGGCAATTACACCGAGCACGATGTCACCGAGGCCGCCCGCGCGCTGACAGGGCTCACCTTGGACCGCCTGCACCAGGAGCCGACCTTCCGACCGCGCCTGCGGGACGCCCGCGACAAGACAATCTTTGGCCAGACCGGCAATTTCAACGGCGACGACCTGCTGCGGCTCATCGTCGCGCGGCCGCAGAGCGCACGGTTCATCACCGGCAAGCTCTGGCGCCACTTCGCGGGCACGGAGCCCTCGCCCGAACTGGCGGAGGCGCTGGCCGCCGAGTTTCGCCGCCACGACAACCGGTTCCGCCCCTTCCTGCGGGCCATGTTCCTTTCGGAGGAGTTCCACTCGCCCGCCGTCGTGCGCCAGCAGATCAAGAGCCCGGTACAACTGCTGGTCATGGCGTGCCGCCAGCTGGAACGTGAGCTGCCGCCCGCGCCGGTGACCGCCAACGCCCTGCGCACGCTCGGACAGGAGCCGTTCAACCCTCCCAACGTGAAGGGCTGGGACGGCGGCATCGCGTGGATCAACACCAACACGCTCCTCAACCGCCACAATCTCGCGCTGCTGCTCACCACCGGCGAAAATTCGCTGCCGGCTACGCCCCGCAAAGCGGCCGCCAAGAAGCTCGCCGAACGGGTGCTGCACCGGCTGTCACCGCACGCCGCCAACGCCGACAAGATTTTCACGCCCGAGGACCGGAAATCACCCGACCGGCTTCTCGCCGTGGTCGAACGCCGTTTTCTCAACGCGCCACTCCGGGCACAGGACCGCGCCGCCCTCTACGACTACCTCCACGCCCAGGGCGAACTCGACAACCACGACCTGCTGGGTCTCGTCCGCCTCGCGATGTGCACGGCGGACTATCAGCTCGCCTAGCCGAACCACCGGAACTTCACGCCATGAACACACTCCAGACCCGCCGCTCCTTCCTCCGGTCCACCGCGCTCGGCGGCGCCCTCGGGTGGACCGCACCTTCGTTTCTCGCCGCCACTTTCGACCAGTTGCACGCCGAGGCGGCGGACAAGGCGGTGCAGACGGCGACCGGCAAGGATGCCCCCATCCTCGTCGTGCTTCAGTTGGCCGGCGGCAACGACGGGCTCAACACGGTGGTGCCTTTCGCCGATGACGACTACCGCCGCGCCCGCCCCACACTGGGCCTGAAGGCGGACCAGGTGCTGAAGCTGAACGACCATTTCGGCCTGCATCCGGCACTTACCGGCTTCAAATCGCTCTACGATGCCGGGCAGCTCGGTATCATGCAGTCGGTCGGCTATCCGAACCCGAACCGCTCGCACTTTCGCAGCACGGATATCTGGATGACGGCGACCGACAGCGACCGCTATGGCAACCTCGGCTGGCTCGGTCGCTACTTCGACAACGCCTGTGCCGGCGCGGACCCCACGGTCGGCGTCGCGATCGGCCGCCAGTCCCCGTTGGCGTTCGTCGCCAAGAAGCCGACCGGCGTGGCCTTGGAAAATCCCGACTCATACCGTTTCGCTGAAGGCGAATCGGATGGGAACAGCGACATGGTCGGCAGCACCAGATTTTATCGCGAAATGAACGCGACCGATACCCACGCCATGTCGGGTGACAGCGTGCATACCCTTGGTGGAACCGCCGCCGCCCATACCGGTTCACCGCTGGATTTCCTGGAACGCACCGCCATGGACGCCCAGGTCAGCTCAGACCAGATCCGCAGCATCGCGACAAAGGCGAAGAACCAGGTGGACTATCCGGCTGCGCGGCTGGCCACGGACCTGAAGCTCGTCGCCAAGCTCATCGCGGGTGGAATGCCCACGAGGGTTTATTATGTGAGCCAGGGCGGCTACGACACGCATCAGGGTCAGGCTGGTACCCATCCCCGCCTGCTCACGGAACTCGGGGACTCGCTGAAGGCGTTTCTGGCCGACCTGAAGGCACTGGGCCAGCTCGACCGCGTGCTGGTGCTGACGTTCAGCGAATTCGGCCGGCGCGTCGGGGAAAATGCCAGCGGTGGCACCGATCACGGCGCCGCCGCACCCCTCTTTGTGCTCGGCGGCAAGGTGAAGGTGGGGCTGCACGGCGAAGCTCCCTCCCTCGCGTCGCGCGACTTGCTGAATGGCGACGTGAAATTCCGCACGGACTTCCGGGCGATCTATGCCGGCGTGCTGGAACACTGGCTGCGCACGCCGAGCGAGCCGATTCTGGGGAGGAAGTTCGCCCCGGTCGCCGTGGTCTGAACGGCGGAACCCGGCCCCGAAGCATCAGGTCTTTACCAGCCGCCCGCGGGCGGCTCGCACGCGTGCGACCGCTTCTTCCACGGTCGCACCGGTGGCCGTGAGATGGCCCATCTTGCGGCCCGCCCGCGGCTCCGCCTTGCCGTAGAGGTGAAGCTTCACCAGCGGATCGCGGAGCGCCGCCGACCAGTCGGGCTGACCGCCGGCGGCCAGCCAGATGTCACCGAGCAGATTGGCCATTGCCGCCGGGCGGCGCAGCTCGGTCGAGCCCAAGGGCAGGCCGCAGACCGCGCGCAACTGCTGCTCGAACTGACAGGTCACGCACGCATCGATCGTGAGGTGGCCGGAGTTGTGAGTGCGCGGCGCCAGCTCGTTCACCAGCAGCCGGCCATCACGCGTGACAAACAGCTCCACGGTCACCAGACCGACGACGTTGAGCGCCTCCAGGATACCCTGCGCCAGCTTGACCGCCTCGCGGGAGAGCTCATCCGGGATCGCAGCCGGAGCAAACGTCACGTCGAGGATGTGGTTCGCGTGCGCATTCTCAAACACGGGGAACGCGGCGAATTCGCCATCCACGGTGCGGGCCGCCACGACGCTGATCTCCTTCTCAAAATCCACGAACGCCTCGTAGATGCCCTCCGCCCCGTTCAGGCGGGCAAAGGCCTCCGGCAGCTCGGCGGCGGACTTCAGCTTTTGCTGTCCCTTGCCATCGTAGCCGAAGCTGGCGGTCTTCAGCACTGCCGGCAGCCCGAGATCACGTGCGGCCGCCTCCAGATCGGCGAGCGCGTTGATCTGGCGGAAGGGCGTCACCGGGAAGCCGTGGGACTGGAGGAAATTTTTCTCCCGCAGTCGCTGCTGGGTGAGGTGCAGCACCTCGCCATCGGGCCGGACCGGCGCCAGTTCCGCGGCGGCGCGGCTCGTGGGACTGGGCACATTTTCAAACTCAAACGTGACGACACTGACGCCGCGCGCAAAGTCGCGGACGCGGTCGAGATTTTCATAGGCCGCCACGTACTCGGCATCACCCACCTGCCCCGCCGGGGTGTCCGTGTCGGGCGAGTACACATGCACCCGGTAGCCCAGACGGCGGGCGGCAATGGTGAACATGCGGCCCAGCTGGCCGCTGCCCAGCACCCCCAACGTCGCCCCCGGTAGAATCGCTTTGTCTGCCATGAAAGGCGCGAGGCTAGGAGCCGGAACCGTCCCGGCGCAATGGCTGAAGCGGGGGGAAAGGAGACAGTACACAGGACTCAGGAGACAGGAGCGGGTGCTCGGTCAATCCGGTGTGAGGGAAGGCGCTCAATACCCAGAAGCCGCCTCAGCGATTGAACCGCATCGCGCCCCGCTCCACCAGCGCGTTCCTTGTTACGAAGCACGCTGTTCGCTGTTCACCGTTCGCCGCTTCTCTCCACCTCGGTCAGCGCCTCATCGAGAATGCGGAGGGCCTGGGCCAGTTCCTCATCCGAGAGGTTCATCGGCGGCGTCAGCGTGAGCATGTTGCCGCGCGTCAGCTTGAAGTTCAGCCCCCGGCGCAGCGCCGCATACATCACGCGCGTCGCCTCGTCGCGGGCGGGTCGGGCGGGATCGCCGCCGTGAAGCAGTTCCACCCCCAACAGCAATCCCAGTCCGCGCACAGCCCCGACCAGCGGATGCCGCTTCACCAAGCCCTCCAATTCGACCAGCGCCCGCTTGCCCAGCTCGGCGGCACGTTCCACGAGGCGCTCGTCACGGATCACATCGAGCGTTGCCAGCGCCGCCGCGCACCCCACGGGGCTTTTTTCATGGGTGAAGTGGCCGATGGACGACTGATCCACCTTGTTCAGTTCCTCCCGGGCAATCACCGCCGCCAACGGCATGACCCCGCCACCGAGTCCTTTGCCGAGCACCACCAGATCGGGCACCACGTCGTAATGCTCGAAGGCAAAGAAACGGCCGCTGCGGCCAAGGCCGATGGGAATCTCGTCCAAAATCAGCAGTGCCCCGTGCCGGTCACAGGCGGCGCGAATGCGTTTCCAATAATCGGGAGGCGGCACGGAGGGCGTGCAGCGGATCGTCTCGCCAATCACGGCGGCCACGTCGCCTTCGCGCTCCAGCACGTAGTCGATGTAGTCGGCGCAGGCGAGATTGCAAGACGTGCCGCAGCGGAAGGGGCAGCCCCGGATTTCACAGGGCGGACAATGCTCGGCACCGGGCAGCAATGGACCGACGCCCTTGCGGAACTGCGTTTCACCGCCGACGGAAATGGAGTCCAGCGTGGCCCCGTGAAAGGCATCCCACAGGGAGACCGTCTTGAAGCGACCGGTGGCAAGCCGCGCAATTTTGAGCGCCATGCTCATTGCGATCGTGCCGGCTGGCGCGAAGAGCACTCGGTTGAGATCCCCGGGGGCGAGTTCCGTCAGCCGGCGGGCCAGCTCGATCGCGACGCCGTTGGTGTAGCGCCGGACGGAGAATGAGAGCGAATCCAGCTGCGCCTTGACGGCCGCGATGACGCGCGGGTGCGCGTAGCCGATCTGGTGGACGTTGTTGCCGTGGAAATCCAGATAGCGCCGGCCCTCGACATCGACCAGCCATGAGCCCTCGGCCCCGGCGAGCGCATTGAGGCAGGGTGTCGAGAGGGCCTGATGGAGAAAATAGCGGGCATCCTCGGCGATCAGTTCCTGCGTGGAATCCGCCAGCTGCTCGCGCTCCCAGCGCTCCCGTTCGGAGGTGGTGTTAATGTCGCCTTCCTGGGACCAGGTGGCTTTGGCAACGGGTGCGACGGGTGAATCTGGACTCATGGTTTGCTCGCGAAGGCTGTCAGAACCGGTTTTCCAATCCAGACCGAAGGCGGTTCGAGTCCGAACACATAGGCGATGGTGGCGGCGGTGTCGTACGTGTTCACCGGCGCGGTGACGACCTTGCCCGGGGCCACACCCGGTCCCCAGACGATCCAGGGAATTTCCAACTCTTCGATCGTCGGGCCGCCGTGCTTGGTGCCCACGCCGCCATGGTCGGCCGTGACCAGGATCAGGGTCTTGCCCTTCATCGGCGTGGAGTTGATCGCCGTGATCAGGTCGCCGATCAGGGTATCCACGAGATCCACCGCCTTGAAGTACTGCGGTGATTTCCAGTTGAAGCCATGTCCGGCGTGATCCACGTCGTCGAAATGGATGAACGTGAAGGTCGGCTGCCGCTCCTTGATCACCACCCCTGCCCGGTCGGCCGTGAGGACGGAGCTTTTCACGTTCTCAATCAGGTCAACGCAATGCCGCTCGAACAGACGGCCAAAACCATCCCAGTCATGCACGCAGACGATGCTGGAGGATGGACGCTGCTCGCGGATCACGCGGAAGATCGTCGGAAACATCCCCTCGGGCCCGGTTTCCAGGGCGGGGATTTCAAACTTGTTGGTCTCCCAATCATTGGAGGTCACGCCGTGCTGCTCCGGCCCGGCGCCCATGATCATCGAGGCCCAGTTGGGGCTGCTGGAAGTGGGCATGACCCCGCGCGCCCGCAACGTGTAGGCCCCCTCCTTCATGAGCCGGTGCATGGTCGGCGCATTGGTTTCGAGAAACGACAACGACCCCATGCCATCACAGCCGATCACCACGACGTGCTCCACGCCTGGAAGGCCGGCGGCCTGAACGGCCGAGGCGAACAGGCAACCAATGAGGAGGGATTTCCAGAAAGAGAGAATCATGCGGTCAAAGTAAGGAAAAATGGAACGGACTGTGTGCCCTGCTCTTGCTCGTACTCTTGATCTTGCGCTTCCCAATGCGAAGCAAAGCCGGAGAGGAGGGATCAGAAGCAAGAGCAAGAGTGAGCCACTGCCGGCAGGCCGGAGCCGGGGGCAAAAAAAGCGGGCTTGGGGATGACACACGGTTTCATCGCCCAAGCCCGCCGTGACCGACGCCACTCAGCGCCGGAAAACTGTTCTGTAAAAGGGGTGCGCCGGAGAAATTGCCCGGCGCACCCGGCTCAGGTCAAGACAGCACTTGGTTACGGATTGCTCCACCACCAGTCTGCTGTCCGCTTTCCATAATACAGGATCTGTCCGAAGGACGATCAGTAGGTGATAATCAGCCGGCCGCTGACGATCGTGACGGTCTTGATCGTGACGGGAGGCGTGATGGTGAAGAAGCCCTGCGAGCCATCCGCCGGCAGCTTGGCCGAGATGGTCTTGTTGGCGGTGTCAACCTGCACATCCGTGAACGCGCCACCCGAAAGGCCAGGGATGGCCGGATTCGGATTTACGGTCGGCCCGGTGGTCGGCACCTGGTCCAGGGTCTTGCCCGCAACGCCCCGAAGATAGATGGCGGCGGCTTCATCGCCGGTAAGCGCACGGTGCCAGATGCCGAGGTCGTCCATCAGGAAGTCGATCTCGGCGCTGCCGCCATCGGTGTAAGCACCGGTGCCATCTTGTCCAAGGTTGAAGGCATAACCCTGGTCGTCGGTGTCAATGCTGCCCGTGGTCGCAATGGCCACCGAGGAAGCCAGGTTACCGTCGATGTAGGAATCCACGGTGCCCGTCCGGTGGACGGAGGTGGTGAGCAGATGCCAGGCGGCGTCGTTCAAGGTGGCCCCAGGCGGCTTGGTGCTGAACTTGGTGGTCTTGTCGGTACCGGTGATCTGCGTGCGATAGAGACCGCCACCCTGGGAGAAGATGCCCCAGCCCGCGTTGTCGCTGGAACCCCAGTTCTTGTTGGCGATGTAGGCCTGGTCGTCATTCTGCTCGATCTGCTTGACCCAGAAGGAAACGGAGAAGTCGGTGCCGGTGACTTCATCACCGAACTTGAGCGCGTCGGGATAACCCAACGTCACGTAGGCATCCAGCGACCCATCCTTCTTGTTGGTGATATGGACCGCCTTGCCGAGGAAGCCTGTCTCGAAAGCAGGCTGGTTGGCGGTCCCTTGAGCCGTACCGTTGACACCTTTGCCGGAGGCGTCGGTGTAATCGCCGTCAAACTTCAGGTGCGCCACGAGGCCGGGGGTGAGGTCCAACGGCTCTGGCAAGGTCCGCACTGTCAGCTTGGCTGCGGCGCTGGTGGCGGAGCTGCCGGTACCTTTGACCACGACCGTGTAATCGCCCGCGTCACTGGTGCTGACCTGGGGGATGACAAACGTCGCGTTGGTGGCGTTGGTGATGACCTGGGTGCCGAGCTTCCACTGGTACTTGAGATTCAGACCGCCGGCGGCCACGCCAAAGCTGGCCTTGAGGCCGGCAATCACCGTCTGGCTCATCGGCTGCGTCGTGATGGTCACGGGAATGATGGTGACATCCTGATCAAGGCTTTTGCCAAGCAGACCCTTGTTGTAGATTTCGGTGACCTCGTCGGAGGTCAAGGCCCGGCGCCAGATGCCCAGGTCGTCTATGAGCATGTCACCACCGGCGGAGCCTCCGTCGGTATAGGTGCCCGTGCCGTCCTGGCCGACGTTCACGTTGAGGCTGTTGCCCAAGGTGTCCACGCTGCCTTCGAGAAGTCCGGCGTCCGGGGCGATGCTGGTCGTGTCCACCAGAACCCCATCCACATAGATTTTGGCGGGGTCATTTGTATGGCCGGAACTCGTCCGTACGAAGGTGGTGGCAATATGGTGCCAGTTCTTATCCTCCAGCTGCGGAGCGACATGCGGGCTGTCCCGTCGCCCCGAACCGTCGTCGTCGCGGTAGTTCCACTTCATGCCGTTGCCTTCGGTATCCACGACCCAGCCCAGATTGCCGCCGCTGTTCCAGTCCTTGTTGCCAATGAAGGGAATGTCGTCGCTCTGGGAGTTGATCTTCACCCAGAAGGCTAACGAAAAATCAGTCGTGTCCCCCGTGTCGTCGCTGCCGAACTGGAGCACACTGGGATAACCGAGGGTCACGTAATTGAAGACCGAGCCGTCCTTGACGGTGAGGACGTGCAGTGCCTGCCCGAGAAAGCCGGCGTCAATGGTGGGTGTGCCCACGGCGGTGCCGTTGACGGCGTTGGTGGTCGAATCGTTGAGATTGCCGTCAAACTTGAGGTAGGCAACCAGGTTGTTGGTGACGGTGGTGGCTCGGGCCGGAGCCACGTCCAACAGCGCGACGGTCAGGGCGGCCGAGGCCATTGCCCTGGATATCATTTTGGTATGTTTATTCATGGAACACTTGGGGTGGAGACTTGCTATTGTGGCGGAAAGATCTGGGCCGGTGGGTTGCCGATGTCGGCATCATTTGGTGGCGCGATAGTTCTCCAGCACCTTGGCCGCGTCCTGGTCGCCCTTGGCGGCGGCATCCCTGAGCTGCTGCGAGGCCAGCCGCATGGATTCGGTGGCGGCGCTGCGTTGCTCGGCCGTGAGGTCGGGACGCGCCGTCAGGGCGCCCAGCTGCAGGAAGGCGCGTCCGCTGTCCTGGGTGGCCAGGGCGGCGGCGGCATCGTCGGCCAGGGTTTTCACCTCGGGGCTGGCGGCGGCGAAGGCGCTGGTCATGGACGATTTCGCCGCCGCCTCGGAACCCGCAGCGGATTCGCCCGCCTTGCGGCAGCCACAGCCAAAAGCCAGTACGGCAGCCAGGAGGAGGCCGGAGATTCCGTGCACCAAGGGGTTGAAATATTTCATAGGATCGCGCTCAGGGCACCTGCACCGGGTCATCGCCGGTATACCAACGGTAGTCCACACCCTTGGTCAGGCCCTGGTAGCGGATGGTCGTCACATTGCCCGAAACCCACATGGTCACGTTTCGCTGGTTGTGCCGGAACAGCTCGGAAACGAAATTATATCCGTTATAATACGTTTTCGACAACCCCTGCCATTCGGTCATGATCTGACTGTAACCGGGAAACAGCGCCGGGCTGTCGTCGCCCCCTTCCATCCGCTGCTCCACCGTGTCCTGGCAGAACACGGTGGTCATCGGATTTTTCAGGCTGCTGAGCTTGGTATGGGGCTTGTCCTTCAGGCTCCAGGGGGCAACCAGGTACTGCTGGATGCCGATCGAGGCGTCGTTCCAGAAGTCGGCCGTATAGCGGGGTCGCGACGGATCGTCACGCCACTGGTCAACGATCTTGGCGGCGGGGCAATGAAAGACGCCCCGACCGGACAGCCCGCCGAAATAGTTGGCATACGCGACCCCCCAATAGGCCAGCGGATCGTTCTGGTTCAGGAGGACGTTGGACTGCTCATTGGATTTCCACTGGCCGTCATTCGGTATGTAGGGTTGCGACAGTGGCGAGTCCTGCCGGTAGTGCATGGACCCGTTGTTGTCATCCGTGTACATGGAGAAGCCCAGGTACACCTGGTGCAGATTGGAGGTGCAGCGGGCGCGCTGGCCCTCCTGCTTGGCGTGGGAAAGCGCGGGCAGAAGCATGGCCGCCAGGATGGCGATGATGGCGATGACGACGAGCAGTTCAATGAGGGTGAATGCCGCCCGTCTGGGCGCGCGTCCACCTGTTTGTAAGGCAGTTTGTTCCGTACAGAAACCCGCTAGAAATTGAGATTGTTTGGCCATTCCAATTGTCGGTTAACTGCTTACGGGCATTGTGGCGTTGGAACCAGCGACAATCCGGTGAACTGAGGGTAACGCTGCCCACAGGCCCAAATTCGCGCTCTTGCGAACGTATTCCAGCAAAGCATGGCCGGGCATCCCCCATGCAGGGCAGCGTGTCACACACATCCGATGAGCATCGAACCAACGCAGCAGACCGTCCGGCGAAAATACCTCGCCCCCATCCGCCGATTGGGCGACCAGGAACTCGCGGTTCGCCTGCGGGTCCAGGGCCGCGACTGGCATTTCCTGCTCGGCTCCGAACGCCAGGCGGTGGCGCAGAGCCGGGCCACCGAGCTGCTCCGGCTGGCCGAAAGCGGCACCCTCGCCGCACTGGATCAGAAGGCTTCGCGCGAGTTCACGCTGGCGGTTGACTGGCTGGAGGTTCCCCGCGCCTGCACCTACACCACGCTCTGCACCAATCCCACGGCCCAGGCCCCGCAGGCGCCACCGGCCGTCGCCTCGCCCAAGGTGAAGCTGGCCCTGCTGGAGCCGGAAGTTTCCCTGCGCGAGGCGTTGCGCTTCTGGCTCGGCCGCATTCCGGGCTTCGACCCGGTGGATCTGGGTCAGGGCCCGGCCATCCGTGAAATCCGGGCCGGTATCGAACTGGTGCTCTGCAACGCCTCCTCGCCCTACGTGGACTTCTTCGCCCTGCGCGAAGCATGGCGCCGCGCCGCGCCGGAGATACCCGTATTGGGTTACTCCATCCTCCCCAGTAGTGATGATGTTTTCAGCCAGATGTCGGGCGGCCATCGCGGCTATTTTCTGCGCCGGCGTCTCCCGTCGGAAATTTTGGAGCCGCTCGGGCTGCCACTGGAGCCCCTTCCCCGTGCCGCCGACCTGCTACAACAGCGCGTGCGCCGCTATTTCGAGGACCTGTTCTCACCGGCGGAACCCGGTGCCGCCAAACAGGCCGCCCCCTACCACCTCACGCCACGCGAGCTGGATGTGCTCTCGGCCCTGCAGCGCGGCCTGCAGGACAAGGAAATCGCCTCGGCCATCGGCATCAGCCCGCAGACGGTGCACACGCACCTGAAGCGGATTTTCGAGAAGCTCGGCGCCCACACCCGCACCGAGGCGGTGATGAAGTTCCTGCAGAAGTGATGGGAGGCAGGCGTGGAGTTGCTGTGTTACGTAGCAGCCGACGTGAGGAGGCTCTAATCGAAAGCAAAAATGGAGCCTCCTCACGTCGGCTGCTATGCAAGAAAGAGAGTCCGCCCTCGGCAACATTCCTACGGTGCATCTGCGAATGTGCTCCCCATAACCGACCACTGTTACGTTCCACCCGCGATTTCATCGGCCAGACCGAACGACAGGGTCATGCCATTGCCGCCCAGGGCATTGACAATCGTCACGCCCGGCTCGGGCTGCGCGATGATCTCCGTCGCCCCGGCCAGCTTGGCGTAAACGCCAAACCAGCGTTCGGACGGCGTGACGACAGGCACCTGCGCGAAGGTGACGAGATAGTCCCGCACCAGCTGGTCGAGCCGTTCGTGCAGAAACGGATCATGGGTCAGGCCGTAGTGGTGCGTGTCGCCCAGCACCACCTCGCCGACCGAGTTTTGTGACACCAGCACGTGGATGCCGTGTTCGATGTATTCGGCATGGGTCCGCTCAAAGCCGGTCCGCAGGGCGGCCAGCGAAGGGCAGGCGGAAAAGGCGGGATAGTGCAGCAGCGTGAGCCCGCCGCACAGGGACGGTCCGAGCCGCCAGCCAGCAGCCTGCGGGGCGGTGCGCCACATCTGCAGCTTGCAGTTGGTGACGCCCGCCGCACGGAACACCTCCGGGTACAGCAGGCGCAATTCGGCCCCGGTGCAAACCAACAGCCGGTCCACTTCCCAGACACCTTTGGCCGTGTGGACTGCCGGCATCGCCACGCGCGAAACCGCCGCATCCGGCAGCACGGTCACGCCGCGCTCCGCCGCCAGCCAGCGCCAGATCGCCGGCAGGGCCTCGCGACCGTCCACCGTCAGTTCGTGCGGGCTCCACAGTCCGCCGGCCAGCCGGTCGGCCCGCGCTGCGGGCGATCGCAGGGCCAGATCCCGGTGGTTCAGCAGTTCGCCCTGAAAATCCGGCGGGGCCTGCAGCTCCAAAAACTCGCGGAGCACCTGCAGTTCCAGTTCGGTCTCCGCCAGATGCAGCGAGCCGTTTTCGGCGACGTGGAAGCCGGCTTTTTTTCCCAGCTCCAGCCAGCGGGCGCGGCTCCGCAAGGCGCGTTGCCAGCGCGGACCGCGCTGCTGCCCCATCGGCCAGACGAGCCCGAAGTTGCGGATCGACGCCCCAACTGGACGCTCCTCGCGATCAAAAACGACGACCCGCAGGCCGCGTTCGGAAAACGCCACGGCCAGCGCCAATCCCACGATGCCAGCGCCCACGATGCCGACATCGGCCCGCCCCGCGACACTCATGCGATGGCTCCGTCCAGCAGGATCGGCAGGAGGTCCTCGATCCGGTCAATGATATGGGTGGGGTGATGCGGCTGAAGCTGCTCGCGCGTATGCGAGCCATAGGTCGTGCCGATGACCCAGCCGCAGCCGGCCGATTGGCCCTCGCCCAGATCACTGGGCGTGTCGCCGACCTTTGCCACGCGGCTGGCCTCGGTCAAACCGACACGCCGCATCGCCTCAAAAATCAGATCGGGTGCCGGACGGCCCTTCGCCACCTCGTCGCTGGGCACCAGGTCATCCACCAGACCCCGCTCCCGCCAGCCCAGACGAGTCAGCAAGGCCTCCACGGTGCTACGCTCAAAGCCGGTGTCACAGACTACCTTGATGCCACGGGCCCGCAGTGCCTGGAAGACCCGGGAGGTGCCCGGAATTTCCCGAATCGCCGGCGACGTCGCGTAATAATGGTTCATGCGGCACAGGAACTCCGCGTGGGTGGCCTTCACCAGATCGTGATCCTTGGTCACCGGTCCGATACGGGCGGACAGCAGCTGGGCAATGGCCACCGGTTTGGGCTCGCCCATCACGGCATTGGCCTCGGCCAGCGTAACCGCATGCCCGCAGAGGGCCATCGCCTCGATGAGGAACCCGGCGACATTGCCGTGGTCCTCGACCGTGGTGCCGGCGAGATCAAACACCACCAGCTGCGGTGGTGAAACCGCCGTGACGGAAGTACGCGCAGATTGCATGCGCCCAAGCTAACGTGGCGGCTCGACACCTCGCCAGTAACAATCATTTTACCGGCCAGGTTGTCACTCGGCGAGTTGCACTTCAGGCCCGTCTATCAAGGGCCGGATCACTCTGCTGCCCCGAATTGGGGAGCTGGGGAATTGCGAACGGCAAAGTTCGAATTACGAATCCGAAATTCCGGACCGACCGTCAAAAGACACATCGCCAATTCCTCAGCAGGACGGTGCGTCCCGCCCGTCCTCTGACTTCCTTTTCTCCACGAAGCACCCGCTCGCCAAAGGCTCGGATGAGGCTTTGGCTTCGGCGAAGACAATCAGAGGACGGGCGAGACGCAACGTCCTGCTCTGCGCGGCGCCCTTCGCACTCCTGTCTCCTGAATCCCGACTCCTGTCTCCTCCCGAAGGATCATTTCGCCATCACCACATCGGGCTCCGCCGGCCGGGTGCCGCGCACCGAATCGGCGATGCTCGAGACCTCGGTGTTGCGTTCGGGCGCGCCCTCCTCCTTGTTGAAGCGCACGCTCACGATCTTGCTCACACCCTGCTCCTGCATCGTCACGCCGTAGAGCACGCCCGCCATCGCGATGGTGCGCTTGTTGTGGGTGATGATGACGAACTGGCTCTGCTCGGTGAAGCGCTGGAGGACCTTGATGAAGCGGTTGATGTTCGACTCGTCGAGCGGCGCGTCCAGCTCGTCCAACACGCAGAACGGCGAGGGCTTCACCTGGTAGATGGAGAAGAGCAGCGCCACGGCGGTCATGGTCTGCTCGCCGCCGGAGAGCAGTGAGATGGACTGGAGCTGCTTGCCCGGCGGACGCGCCATGATGTTGATGCCGGCCTCCAGCACGTCGTCGCCCTCGACCAGTTCGAGGTCGGCTTTGCCGCCCGCGAACATCTCGGTGAACATGACGCGGAAATTGTCACGGATCTGCTCAAACGTCGCGACGAACATCGCCTTCGTCTCGTCGTTGATCTTCGTGATGACCTCGACCAGCTGCTGCTTGGCCGACACCAGGTCGTCGTGCTGGGTGTTGAGGAAGTTGTAGCGCTGCTCGGTCTCCTCATATTCCTCGATGGCCACGAGGTTCACGGGGCCGATCTCGTCCACCTTGCGCTGCAACGCGGAAACCTGCTGGCCGACGGCGTCCCAATCGGTGCTCAGCCCGGCGGCCTGCAGCTCGTCGAGCGACACGGTCTCGACTTTCGCCTGCCCCTCGTCCGCCATCGTGATCTTGATGCCCTCGCCCCGGATGTCGTCGAGGTTGAGCTGGTACTTCGTCTGGATGCGCTCGCGCAGGTTCTGCACGGCCATCGTCTTCTGCGCGAGCTCGACTTCGAGCTGGCCGCGGCGGGTCTGGTAGCCCGTGAGCCGGCTCCGCTGTTCGCGCAGCTGCTCCTCGCGGCTGCCGATCTCGATCTCCTGCGCGGACTTCTGCTCGATCTGGGCCGTGATCTGCTCGCTCACGGTCTGCCGCTCACCCTGCAGGCGCTCGATCTGGCGGCGTGACTCGGCAATGTCCTGCTCGAACTGCGCCTTGCGGCCGGCAAAGGAACCCAGCTCGCCCTGCAATCGCTGCACCAGCGTGGACAGCTCGCGGATGCGCTGCTCCAGCGGCTGCTTCTGCCGCCCATGGCTCGCGCAGAGCTGCTCCTCGGTCGCCAGCGCAACCTTGGCATCGCTCACGGTCTGGTTCGCGGCGTCGCGTTGCTGGCGCAGCAATTCGAGCTCGCCGCTGAGCTGGGCGACCTGCGCGGTGGCGTCGTGCTCCCGAGCCTCGAAACTGGCGACCTGCGAGACGAGGTGCTCCCGCTTCGCCAGGCCTTCCTGCTCGTGCGCCGTCAGCGTCTTCAGCTCGTGAACGACGGTCTCGAACTTCACGGTCAGCGAGCGCTTCGAGTTTTGCAGCGCGTTGAACTCACCCTGGCGGGTGGCGACGGCCACTTCCTGCTGACGCAGTTCGGTGCGCGCCTGTTCGAGGCTCGCCTGCAAGGCGGTCTGTTCGGCCTGCAACGCCGCCTTGGCGCGGCTGGCCTCGTTGACCTGCTCGTTGAGCTTCGCGATCTCCCCTTGCAGTTCCGCAATCTGGTTCTTGCGGCCGAGGATGCTGGCGGGGGCCTTGCCCGACTGGCTCGCCGAACCGCCCGTGAAAATGCCCTGCCGCGTAAGGAGATCGCCGCCCGACGTCACGAAGTCGTACTGGCCACCGGTCTGCCGGAAGGCCTCGGTCGCCGTAGCCAGATCGGGGACGATGACAGTCTGGCTCAGCAACGCCTCGATGAGCGGACGCACGGAGGCATCGCACTCGACGACACTCAGCACGCGCTGGCCAAACGACAGCGTGGGAAGCGTGGCTGGATCCACGGCCTCGCCGGTTTTCAGGCCCAGCGCTGCGATGCTCGCCCGACCCTTTTTGTTCGTGCTGAGGTCCGTGAGAATCTGCGTCGCCGATTCGGGCTGCTCGGTGAGGACGAGTTGCAGGTGATGGCCCAGCGCGGCCTCGACCGAGGTGACGAACTCACCCGGCACGCGGATCTTGTCCGCGAGTGAGCCGAGCACGTTCTGGCTCTGCTTGAGCGCCGCGAGCGCGCCTGCGCCGAAGCCCTCGTGCTGGGTGTCGAGCTGCTCCAGCACGTTGAGCCGGCTGCGCTTCTCCGCCTGCTGGCGCACGACGCCGTCAAGCGCCTGCTGCGCCGCATTGATCTCGCCCTGGATGGAGCGCAGCCGCAGCTGGCGTTCCTCCAGTGTGCCGCGCGAGGTCTGGACCTGCAGCCGCTCGCTCTCGACCGCCTGGGAAAACTCGGCAAGCCGCACTTCCAACCGCTCGCGTTCCTCGGCCAGGCCGACCTGCTCCGCATTCAGCTTTTCCAGCCGCACGATGTTGCCCTGCTTCTGGAGGTCGAGCTGGTTGAGTTCATTGCGTGCGCGGCTGAGGCCCTGCGCGGCAGCGAAGGCCGCCGACTGGGCCAGCCGCAGCGCCTCCTGCTTGAGCGACACCTCGCGCTCAATTGCGCTGAGGGCGGTGCGCTTCTCCTCCAAGGCGGCGCGCAGCTGCGTCAGCGAGGCCTGCGAGGCAAGGAGCCGCTCGGTGACGGACACCAGTTCCTGTTCCGCAATGGACTGGCGCTCCTGCGACTGGTTGATGTCGTGCAGGGCCTGCTCGTTCTGCCGTTCGAGTTCGCCCAGCCGCTGGCCGTTGAACTCGATGCGGCTCGTGTGCCGGTCGGACTCGGCCTTCAGTTCCAGCCCGTGCTGCTGGTTCAATGAAATTTCCTGGTCCAGCTCGCCAAGCTGCGTGCGGAGCTGGAGAATCTCATCCTCCACCCGCAGGACGCTCTCCTGGCAGATTTCCATTTCCTTCACGACCCGCTCGGCCTGTGCCTGACGGTCGGTGATCTCGCCCTGCAGCACGTCGAACTGGTGCCGCGCGAGCTGGGTTTCCAGGTGCTGGAGCTCGGCGGCGATCGCCTTGTAACGGCGCGCCTTGCCCGCCTGCCGTTGGAGCGAACCGATCTGGCGCTTCACTTCTTTGATGAGGTCCTGCACGCGCAGCAGGTTCTGCTCAGTGCTCTCCAGCTTGCGGAGTGCCTCGCGTTTCTGGGCCTTGAACTTGGTGATGCCCGCCGCCTCCTCGAAGACGAGCCGGCGATCTTCCGGCCGGCTGGACAGGATCTGCGTGATGTTGCCCTGGGCCATGATCGAGTAGCTCGTCTTGCCCATGCCGGTGCCCATGAAGAGCTGCTGGATGTCCCGCAGCCGGCAGCCGGTCTTGTTCAGGAAATACTCGGAACCACCATCCCGGAAGACCCGCCGTGTGATGGTAACCTCATTGAACTCGACCGCGATACCGGCCGCCTTGAGGTGCTCGGTGTCCACGTCACCGAGAGTCAGGCTCACTTCGGCCATTCCCATGGGCTTTCGCGTATCGGTACCGTTAAAGATAACATCCACCATCTCGCCGCCGCGCAGGGCTTTGGCGGATTGTTCGCCCAAAACCCAGCGGACGGCGTCCGAGACATTGGATTTGCCGCAACCGTTGGGCCCGACGATGGCCGTCACGCCGGGCTGGAAGTTCAGCGACGTTTTGTCGGCAAACGACTTGAAGCCGAGGACAGTCAGATTCTTGAGATACATCGCGCCTCCAGTGAAGGAAGTCGGCGACGCTCCCGCAAGACGAAACCTACCAGATACGGGGTAAGTTATTCACAATACCACAAGCGGTGGTGTAGTTATTCACAATCCGGCAGGCAGAAAGGAAAAATGAGGAAAGGAAAATCACGGGCTGGAGAGCGGTTGAGCTGCTGTTCTTTGTCTCCCGCCCTTCGGTCATTACGCCCCATCGGTAAAAAAATGACCGCGCCGTGGCGCAGCGGTCACTGATTACCGACTCACTGAGTTGTGCCCGCTGGGTCAATCTCCCGTTTTACTGCCCGGCACGCAGTGCAAAAGGCCGGGTTGGTTTTTTAACTCCAGATTGAACTTCTCGTAGCTCACCACCTCGGCCTGGCCGCTGAAACCGGAAAGGATTCCGCCCTTCTTGCCGTGCCGCCGTCCCAGACCCTCGCCCGGCGTGAGGCCGCTGCTGGCGTCGTTGTAACAGTTGTAACCCGCGCTTTGCTTGTAGTAGGCGTAGTAGTTTGCCTCATCGGGCTCCCACATGAAGTAGGCCGCCGGGTCAAAGGCGCTCAATTTGTAGCTGCTGGCCCCTAGGGCTCCAAAGCCATTCACCGCCCCATTCCAGATGTAGGTGGAAAGCTTGTTGAGGCGGATCGCGTAGTACGGGTTTTGGGTCTTGTTCGTCGTGTCGGTGGGGCAGATGTAAACCTTGGCAAGCTTGATGTACGGCCAAAGCTGCCCGCTGCCGTAGGATTTCTCCAGATTCGTGAGGATCAGCGGCGGCGGATTGTTGTTGGTCGGGGTGTAAAGCCAGCCCGGGAAGCTGTTGCCCCAGTCCGGATTTGGCATGAAATCCCGGTTGTCGTTGGCGTACATGAAGTTCGCCAGCCCGAACTGCTTGTTGTTGCTGAGGCAGAGCGTCCGCACGCCGCGTGCCTTGGCCGAAGCCAGCGCGGGCAGCAGCATGCCGGCTAGAATCGCGATGATGGCGATGACCACCAGCAGCTCGATCAGGGTGAAGGCAAGCGGAGAACGGCGGCTGACGTTGGCATTCATGCGAACAGATGGACGACGGGCAGGCAGTGGGCGGTTTTGCAACGGGTGACATTTCCCGTTGGTAGGCTTCAACGCATGCCCAGTTGAACACATCGGGTGGAGAATCAAACCCCCAAAACCGGGCATTGGAAGTAACGAGGGACGAGGGACGAATTGCGAGTGGGATCGGGGTTATTCTGCGGTTCCCGCGTCATGATTCATTCTTCCTGATTTATTCTTCCCGGTATCCTGTCTCCTGTCGGGGCAGTTTTGAATTTCACCGCCCCTTTCTCCTTTTGCCTTTTACCTTTTTCCTTCCCCCCAGACTCTCGCCGCGATGAGCCGCGTCCTAGTCCTTTACGATTCCAACACCGGCAATGTGGCCCAGATGGCCGCCTTCATCGCCGAGGGGGCTAACTCTGTGCCCGGCACCGAGGTACGCCGGCGCTCCGTGGAAGAGGCCACCGCCGATGACGTCCTGTGGTGCGAAGGCATTGCCGTGGGCAGCCCGACCAACATGGGGATCCTCTCCTGGAAGATGAAACGCTTCTGGGACGACACGATGCGTTCGCACTGGATGAAGATCGACGGGAAGATCGCCTGTGCCTTCAGCAGTGCGGGCGGCTGGGGCGGCGGGATGGAGCTGGCCTGCCAGTCCATCCTCACCGTGCTGATGAACTTCGGTTTCCTGGTGTTTGGCGTGACCGATTACGCCGCCAAGACGCTGACACCGCATTACGGCGCGGTCATCAGCCGGGCACCCCGGGACGAGGATTCCCAGGCCGCCTGCCGCCTGTTGGGCCGTCGGCTGGCGGAGTGGACGGCGGTGTTCGTGCACGGGCAAAAGGATCTGCATCCCGCCCTGCGCGAGGCGGAACGGATGCGGCCCGCTTGAACCCGGTCTTGAACGCCAGAGGCCGCCTCGCACTCGGAACCCCCATTGCGGCGGCCACCTTCATTTTGCTTTGCTTTGAAAGCGTGAGCACGTGAGCTTTTCGCGTACCGACCTTTATGGAAGATAATTCACCGGCGCTTGGCGTCTTTGTCCGGCGCCGTCTGCCTTGGCTGATCGCGGGCGTGACCTTCACGCTCTATCTGCTGACCCTGAACCACTGGGTGGGTGCGGATTCCGTGATGCCGACGGAACAGATGGCGGGTTGGGACGACTCCCTCCCCTATTCTCGCCCTTTGCTGTGGCTGCTCAGCCTTCCGCTGAAGTTCGTACCGCAGGCCAGTGTGCCCTTCGCCGCCAACCTGCTGGCCGCATTGCTGGCCGCCGGCTGTCTGTGGACACTGGCCCGCTGTGTGGCGTTGCTGCCGCATGACCGTGCCCGCGAGGAGCGCATGCGCGATCACGCCGACCACCCGCTCCTGCATATCCGGCTCGCCTGGATCCCACCGGTTTTTGCCGTGCTGCTGCTGGGTCTCCAGCTCACCTTCTGGGAGGAGGCAACCGCGCAGACCGGGCAGATGCTGGACCTGCTGATCTTTGCCGGCTGCATCCGCTGCCTGCTCGAGTACCGCCTCGAACTGCGCGAATCGTGGCTTTGGCGCTTCGCCTTGCTGTTGGGCCTGGGTTTCGCGGACGACTGGGCCATGATCGGTTTTGCGCCCCTGTTCCTGGTCGCGCTTTGCTGGATCCGCGGGTTGGCCATCCTGAATGCGGGTTTCCTGCTGCGACTGGCCGGCTGGTTCGGCCTCGGCCTGCTGGCCTATCTCATCATGCCCGTGGTCGGCCAGGGCCATGGCAACCTCGGCTTGGGCTTCTGGAGCCTGTTGCGCGAGAATCTGGGCACGCAGAAGAACCTGATCCTCAGCCTGCAGAAGAGCCGCTTTTTGCTGCTGTCCTTGGTGATGCTGCTGCCGCTGGTGCTGGTGGGCATCCGTTGGGCGGGTTCGTCCGGCGGCACCCGGTTTGAAAGCATGCTGAGCAGCGGGGCCGTGGGCGTGTTCCGCGTCGCCTTCCTTGGCCTGGCGGTGTACATGGCCTTCGATCCCACTTTCAGTGCGCGCAAGCTGGTCCGGTTGGACCCCCAGCAGGCACAGCTGCCGCTGCTCACTTTCAGTTTCTCGGCCGCTCTCGCGGCGGGATATTTTGCCGGCTATTTCCTGCTCGTCGGCACCCGGAGACCCGATAATTCATGGGAGCGCAGCTCGGGCGGCATACGGACCCTGACCAAGATCGGGGCCGGCCTGGTGCTGCTTCTCGCCCTCGGTACGCCTGCGGGACTGATCTTCCGCAACCTGCCGGTCATCCGCGAGCAGAACGGGCCCCTGCTCAGCCGTTTCGCCGAGCACCTCACTTCGGAACTGCCCACCGGCCCGGCCCTGATCGTCACGGATGACATCCTGCTGCATTCCCTGATTGGGGCCCATTTCCGGCGCTCACCGGATGGTGAAGGCCGGCTGCTGTTCAACCCCGACCTGGCACCGCTGCCGGAATACCGCCGCCTGCTGGCCCGGGCGCATGGCAATCGCTGGCCGGAACTGGCCGAATTCGCCGCCGCCCAGAAGGGGGTTGCCCAGCCCTTCATGCGGCTGCTCCTGCGGGCCGCCACCAACCACGCCGCCTTCTACCTGAATCCGTCCGTCAACTTCCTGACCGAACAATGGCAGGCCCGCTCCCAAGGCGGGCTTTTGCGGCTCTCTCCTTATGACGCCGGTCAGGTGGAAGCCGCGCCGCTCACCGCGGCCGAGGCGGCGGCGATCAAGGCCCACTGGGACAAAATCCGGCCCGACTTGGAGGCCATCATCGGGGCGGTCAGGGTGGGTGCCTTCAATCCCTCCCTTGCCGCCCGGCTGTGGTCCCGCAGTGCCAACAACGATGCGGTGGCCCTGCAGCAATCGGGCCGCCTGGAGGACGCTGCCGCCCTCTTTGACCTCGCCCTGAAACTGTATCCCGAAAACCTCGCCGCCACGATCAACACCCAGGTCAATGCCGCCCTGCGGGCCCACAAACCCATCGACGACGACATCCGCAAGCCGCTCGCCGACAAATCGCTCGGTCTGGTGATCAACCAGCTCGGCGATCTGGATGAACCCCATTCGCTCTATCTGATGGGGCGCTACTACAGCACCGCGGAGCCTCCCCTCCCCCGGGCGGCAGCGACCCGCTTCCTGCGCTCCCGCCAGTTGGACCCCACCAATTCCGCCTCCGCCCTGGCTTTCATCAGCGCGCTGCTGAACGCCGGCGAACCCGGCATGGCGATCAGTGCCATTGCAGAGCTGCGCGCCAACGTACCGCTCAAGACCGAGGATCAGACCAAGCTCCTCCGCCTCGAATCCGGGGCCCACGCCATGGTCGGCAAGGCCGGTGACATGGAAAAACCGCTGCTCAAGGCGCACGACGCCATGCCCAAGGAAACGGTCACCTACGACCTGCTTTCGCAGCTCTATCTCCAGCAGAACCGCCTGGACGAGGCCCAGCAGCAGCTCGGCCAGTGGGAGCAGCTCCAGCCCGATGAGCCGGAGATCGCCGAGCGCCGGGTGGTGATCTTCATGACCCGGGGCCAGTTCGAGCCGGCCCTGTCCCTGCTGGACAAGATCCTTCAGCAAAAAGCGGACAACGAGGTGGCCCGGGCCAATCGCGCCATCTGCCTGCTCCAGCTCAACCGGCTGGACGATGCCCGCCGCGACTACGAGCAGCTGAACAACAAGCACCCCGACCAGTACATCCTGCACTACGGCCTAGGCGAAATCGCCGACCGGAAAAAGGAGTCGTCCGAGGCGCTCAAACACTTCCGCCGTTACCTGGAGCTCGCCCCGCAGAGCACGCTCGAATTCACGAATGTGCTGGCCAAGGTAAGCCGTCTGGAGGGCGGAAAATGAGCGCCCGGCCGTGCGCGTAACCCACGTCATCACCCGGCTGATTGTCGGGGGCGCGCAGGAGAACACCATCGCTTCCGTGCTCGGCCTCCGGGCCAGGCCTGGCTTGGAGGTGGATCTCATCTCCGGTCCCACCGCCGGCAGTGAAGGTTCGCTGGAGCCGCTCGTGGCGGAAGCAGGCTGCCTCACGGTCATTCCCGAACTGATCCGCCCGGTCAATCCGTGGGTTGACTGGCTCGCCTATCGCCGGCTGACCCGGCTCTTCCGCGAGCGCCAGCCGCAGATCGTCCACACGCACAGCGGCAAGGCGGGCATCCTCGGGCGCCTGGCCGCCAAAAAGGCCGGCGTGCCACTGATCATCCACAGCATCCACGGGCCAAGCTTCGGGCCGTTTCAGGGACGTCTGGCGAACACAGTCTTCACCGCCGCCGAACGGGCCGCCGGCCGGGTCACGGATCACTTCATCGTCGTGGCCCACGCGATGACCCATCAATACACGGCCGTCGGCATCGGGCGCAGCCGCGACTATACGCGCATCTTCAGCGGGTTCGACCTGAAGCCGTTTTTGGAGGCCAAACGCGATCCGGTGCTGGCCGCCAAACTGGGCCTGCGCGACGGCGACTTCGTCATCGGCAAAATCGCGCGCCTCTTCGAGCTGAAGGGGCATGACGACCTGTTCGACATCGCGCCCAGGCTCGTGGAGCGGATTCCCAACGTGCGCTTCCTGCTCGTGGGTGACGGTCCCTGGCGGGCCCGTTTTGAGGCGATGGCGGCCACGCCCAAACTGGCCGGCCGTTTCATTTTTACCGGCCTGGTCCCGCCCGCCGAGGTTCCGCGGTACGTGGCGCTCATGGACTGCCTGGTCCATCTCTCGCTCCGCGAAGGCCTGCCGCGCGCCCTGCCCCAGGCATCGGCCAACGGCAAACCGGTCGTCGCCTACGACTGCGACGGGGCCAGCGAGATCTGCCTGCGCGAACAGACCGGCCTGCTCGTCCACCCCGGCGCGACCCGCCAGCTCGTCAGCGCGCTTCAAACTCTGGCCAGCGATCCCGCCTATCGCCGGCGCCTGGGCGAGGCCGGCCGCGAATATGTGCGCAGCCGCTTCACCATCGGGCGGCTGGTGGAGGAACAGCACGCGCTCTATCTCCGGCTGGCACGTGAAAAAGGCCTGCTTCCGGCAGGCGAGACTTCGCCGGCACCGTGAATTTCCCGCTCAACGCCTACTGCCTGGCCTTCGTCGGTGCGCTCCTCGCCACCGCCGCGTCGCTGCCGCTGTGGCGGGCCTGGTGCGAGCGCACCGGGCTCGTCGATGATCCGGGGCATCGCAAGATTCATCACACCCCCATTCCGCTCGCGGGCGGCCTTGCGGTCTTTACCGGTATGGCGGTGGTCGTGCTGGGCGCGCTCGGCGTGGTGCAACTCCACCTGCTGGACCCGGTCGCCGTGGACAAACTCAGCTATGGGCTCGGCAAGCGCGGCTCACAGCTCGCCGCCATCCTCATCGGCGCGCTGGGCATGGTGGGCCTGGGCTGGTGGGATGACCGGCACGAGCTGAAGCCGGCGGTGAAATTCGCCGGCCAATGCACCATCGCGCTCCTGGTCGCCGCCGCCGGGGTACGCGTGACGCTGTTCGTGCCGAGCCTCGCCTTCAGCTACGCCGTGACCGTGCTGTGGATTCTCACCGTCACCAACGCACTCAACTTCAACGACAACATGAATGGCCTCTGCGGCGGGCTCGGCGTCATTGCCGCCACCTGGATCGCCGTGCTGGCCGCCCGTAACGGCCAGTATCTGGTCGCCTCACTCGCGCTGCTCGTGGCCGGCGCGCTGCTCGGTTTTCTGCCCTTCAACTTTCCGCGCGCCTCTGTGTTTCTGGGTGACGCCGGCAGCCACCTCGTGGGCTACCTGCTGGCGGTGCTGAGCATCCTGCCGCATTTCTACTCGGCGAAGCTGACCAACCCCTCGCGCCTCGCGGTGCTGAGCCCGCTCTTCATTCTCGCGATCCCGCTGCTGGATCTCGCCAGCGTCGTCTGGCTGCGCAGCCGGGCCGGAAAGCCCTTTTGGATCGGGGACACAAACCACTTCTCCCACCGCCTCGTGCGCGCGGGACTCTTGAAGCAGCAGGCGGTGGTGCTGCTCTGGGCGCTGGCGGCGGCGGCCGGGGCGCTGGCGCTGCTGTAAATCAGTGATCTTTAATCAGTGAAGCAGTAGGTCAGCAGGTCAGGGCAGGTTACCACTCGACTGATTACGGATCGCTGAATACTGGTCACTGGTTGGCGCCCCTGCTCCTCCGCCACCAGGTGGCTCCCATCAGCCCAAGCACCACCAGGCCGGCGGCCAAGGTGGAAGGCTCTGGAACGGCCGCGATGTCCCCGGTGAGCGTGAGGCTCCAACTGACCAGTCGCATGGTGCCACCCAAGTCCAGATCGCCCACGCTCAGCCGCCAATCGCCATTGCCCGTGCCGCCATTGAAGATATTAAGCAACTCCGGGCGCGAAGCGGAAGTCGGGTCGGTGCGGCCATCGGGCTGGTAGGTACCGGTCAGCAGGCCGGTTTCCTGGATTGCCGCATGCAGGTCGCTGCCAGCCAGATCGCTCAGGGTCACATTCCAACCGTCGTAGGACTGGCCCACCGAGTCCGTCGCACTGACGCCGACCCGGTTCACCAGGATGCTGGTCAGGCTCAGATCCTTGTTCAGGGACACGAACATCTCGCTGGCAAAACCGCCACCGTCGCGGCCCACCAGATTCAGGCCGACCTGCACCTGGGTAATCGAGAGGATGCTGGAGTCGCTGATGGTCTGCAGGAAGTTCACCGGCGGGTTCTGCAGGTCGGCGATGTCCGAACCGACCACAAAGGTGCGCGTCGGCTCGGTGATGATGCCGCCCTGCAGCGAGGCGGCCGTGCAGAGCACCGTGGCGAGGAGGAAGGGGATTTTCATGAGCGAGTAAGCCAGTAAGCCAGCAGGTCAGTTTTCGGTTTTCGGTTTTCGGCGAGGTGCGATGGGAGGTCCGACTCGTCTTCATTCGTAACTCGAAATTCGCAACTCGCAGTTCCCTTCACGGTTTGGGGATGGCGCGGTAAAAGCGGTTGCCACCGGGCGCCACATCGGTGTGTTGGAAGACGCCACTGTTCGGGGCGGTGTAGTCGGCGGGGGGGCTGAAGTCCTGCCAGGTGTAGGGCGGCGTGAGGTCGGTGGTGAATTGCACCCGGTAGGCGTAGCCGGGAACGCCGATGAATTGGGTCACGAAATCCGCGCCGCCGTTGGCGGTGGTGATTGAGGCGGAGTTCGGGCCGAACACCGGGGTGGACGGGGTGATCTCGCTCACGGTCACGGTGGCGGTGGCCGAGTCAGTGCCATTGCCCACCGTGTAGGTGAAACTGCCGGGGCCGGAGTTGGTGGCCGGGGCGGTGTAGACCACAAAGTTGCCGACGACCGCAACGGTCGCGCCGGCGGGCAGCGCCGACTGCACCGAAGTGAGGCTAAGCGTCCCGGTGGTGGTCGTGTCGTTGGCCAGCAGGGTCGTCGCCAGCACCTTCGCAACGCGTGAGGTGTTCAGCCGGGAGAGCGCATCGCCGGCTGCGGTGACCGTCGGGAGGGTGAAGGTGCTCACCTGCTCGATCAGCCCGGAACTGCTGCCAAAGAAGCCACCACTGTTACCGGTACGACCCCGGGCCCGCAGGCTGCCGCTGGAGGGCAGGGTCAGACCGGTGATCTGCCAGTTGGCCGTGGTGCCCACCCGCGTGGCGGTGCCGAGGGGAGTCCAGTTGGCCCCGCCGTCAAGGCTTTGCTCGAAGGTGACCTGGGAAAGCTCCGGCCCGGCGCCGCTGCGGTTCCACAGCGCCTGCGTGGCGTCCGGCGCCGTCAGGGTCTGGATGGCCGTGTCGTTGTTGAGCCGGGCGAAATAGCGGATTGCCGTGGCAGCGGCCGCGCCATTGGGCTGCAGTGTGCGGAAGCCGCCCCCGATCAGCACCCGGCCATCCGCCTGCAGCGCCACGCTAAAGACGCTGCTGTCAGCCTTGGGATCGAAGCCCGGGTCCAAGGTGCCATCGGCATTCACCCGAGCGATATATTTGCGGGTGGTCGCCGCCGCCGCGCCATTGGGCTGGATCGTGGTGAAGTTACCGCCCACCAGCACCCGGCCATCCGCCTGCACCGCCACGGCATAGACGGTGGGGTTCACCTTGGGGGGGAAGACCGTGACGTTGTCCACCTTGGGATCGAAGCCCTGGTCCACCGTGCCATCGGCATTCAACCGCGCAATGCGGCTGCGCACCGTGGCCAAGGTCGAGCTGTTGGGTCCAAGCGCGCCGAACTCACCGCCGAGCAACAGCTTGCCATCCGCCTGCAGGGCCATGGTCCGGACACCGCCGTCCGCATTGGGATTGAAGTCCGGGTCCAACGTGCCATCGGCATTCACCCGCGCGAGGTAGTTGCGGGTGGTGAACGCGGCCGCGCCATTGGGCTGGAGCCGGTAGAAGTAGCCCCCAAGCAGCACCCGGCCATCTGCCTGCACCACCATGCATAGGACGTCCTGGTTTGCATTGGGATCAAAGCCTTGGTCCAGCGTGCCATCGGCATTCACCCGCGCGATGTGGATGCGCGTCGTGGTCACGGTCGCGCCATTGGGCTGAAGCGTAGTGAAGCCGCCCCCGAGCAAAATCTTTCCATCCGCCTGCATGGCCATGCACTCGACTGCGCCGCTCGCATTGGGATCGAAGCCTGTGTCCAGCGTGCCGTCGGCATTGACCCGTGCGATGTGGTTGCGGGTCGTGGCCGCGGCTGCGCCATTGGGCTGAAGCGTGGTGAAGTTGCCCCCGAGCAAAATCTTGCCATCCGTCTGTACGACCACGCTGTAGACGAGGCTGTTCGGATTGGGATTGAAGCCCGTGTCCAGCGTGCCGTCGGCATTGATCCGTGCGAGGTAGTTGCGCGTCACGCCGAGCACCGTGGTAAATTGGCCCGCGAGGATTATCTTGCCATCCGGCTGCACCGCCACGGCACCCCCGAAAATAGCAGCACCGCCGATATTCAGATTGAGCGCGTCCAGATCACCGGCAGCCGCCTGTGCCCGGGGCGCGACCGCGACCGCGAGGAGGATCAGCCAGACCGGCAGCAGCCACTGCCAAAACGGACGACGGAAGGATCGGAGGAAGATCATGGGGTGACTGGTCGTGTTGGCGGCCGAAGCCTTGTTCCGGAAACAAGTAACCTATATAAGATTAGCCATTAAATTAGCGACTCAGATTTTCCCTATGACAATCTAAGGATTACACTTAGCAACAAGCGCGGTCCTGCGCCCTCCTGAACCACTCCCGGCGAGAGTGATCAAAGAACGGTGGTCCATGGTTTTTGGGCTCAGAGGTCTCGCACGCCTCGTTCATGTTCGTAACGCCGTTTTCTTGGTCATTCACACTTTCGCATCGCTCATTCACGCTTTGGCACACAGTTCGCAGTTCGCAGTTCCCCCTTCCCCCGCTAGTCTTTGGCCATGCTTACGCGCACCAAGTCCGATGCCCTGTTTGCCGCCGCGCTGAACCACATCCCCGGCGGGGTGAATTCGCCCGTGCGCGCCTTTCGCGGCGTGGGCGGCAACCCGTTCTTCGTCGAGTCCGCGAAGGGCGCGCGCATCACGGACGTGGATGGCAATGTCTTCATCGATTATGTCGGTACGTGGGGGCCGGCCATCCTCGGCCACGCGCATCCGAAGATCATCCGGGCGGTGCAGGCGGCGGCGGAGCGCGGCACGAGCTTCGGCATCCCGAATCCCGCCGAGGTGACGATGGCCGAGCGGGTGAAGCAGTTCGTGCCGAGCGTGCAAAAGGTGCGTTTCTGCAACTCCGGCACCGAGGCGACGATGTCGGCCATCCGCCTCGCGCGCGGCTTCACGAAGCGCGACAAGATCATCAAGTTCGACGGCTGCTACCACGGCCACGCGGATTCGCTGCTCGTGAAGGCCGGCTCCGGCGCGCTCACGCTGGGCAATCCCGACAGCGCCGGTGTGCCCGCCGATTTTGCAAAGCACACGCTCGTGCTGCCCTTCAATGACGTGGAGGCGGTGAAGGCCGCCTTCGCCGCGCACGGTGCCGAGATCGCCGCGCTCATTGTCGAGGGCGTGCCGGCGAATGCGGGCCTATACCTGCCACGGCCTGGCTATTACGAACTGCTCACGCACCTCTGCCGCGATCACGGCACGGTGTTCATCTTCGACGAGGTGATGACCGGCTTCCGCCTCGCGAAGGGCGGCGCGCAGGAGCTGTACGGCCTCACGCCCGACCTGAGCTGCTTCGGCAAGATCATCGGCGGCGGGCTGCCGGTCGGGGCCTTCGGCGGCCGCGCGGACATCATGGACTGTCTCGCGCCGCTCGGTCCGGTGTACCAGGCCGGCACGCTGAGCGGAAATCCGCTGGCCATGGCCGCCGGTCTCGCCGCCCTCGATGAACTCGTCGCCACCGATGCCTACGCGCAGCTCGACGCGCTCGGCCGTCAGCTCGAAGCCGGCATGGCCGAGGCCGCGAAATCCGCCGGCGTCACGGTGACGTGGCAGCGGCTCGGCTCGATGTTCTGCGGCTACTTCGGCCCCGGCCCCATCTGGAATCTCGCCGACGCGATGCGGAGCGACCGCGCGAAGTTCGCCAAATTCTTCCACGGCATGCTGGCGGAAGGATTCTACTTCGCCCCCTCCCAATTCGAGGCGGGCTTCATTTCCACCGCGCACACGACGGTGGATATCGAAGCGACGGTCAAGGCGGCGGCGAAGGTGTTGCGGTCCCTCTGATCGAAGATCCAATCGGAAAATCCCAACGGGATTCCATCCTTTAGCCCAGGGTTGGACCGCAACGCGGACCTACCCTGGGTCTTTCGGAAAAAAGGAGGTTCAACCCCAACGGGGTTGTATCCATTGCAACTGGGATTCGATCCAACCCATTCAGGGTTGATGAGACAAGAGACCTGCGTAACCCAGCGTAGCCTGACTTCGTCACGCAACGCTGGGCTGAACGATAAAATCCCTTCGGGATATTGTACGGACGTTTGCGGTCACAACCTTTGGACGTTGGGCGTTCAAAGTTGGACGTTAGAGGTTGCCCCAAATAGCAAAAGGCGCGGCGCCTTCTCAGGTTTGCCGCGCCGTGTTTCCAGGCTCTTTGCCCGCTTCGGTTCAGTACCGGTAATGCTCGGGCTTGTACGGGCCTTCGGGCGGCACGCCGAGGTATTCGGCCTGCGACTTCGTGAGCTTGGTCAGCACCACGCCGATCTTCTCGAGGTGCAGGCGGGCGACTTCCTCGTCGAGCTTCTTGGGGAGGCGATAGACGGTCTTCTCGTACTTGTCCTTGTTCGCCCACAGGTCGAGCTGCGCGAGCGTCTGATTGGTGAATGAGTTGGACATGACGAACGACGGATGGCCGGTGGCGCAGCCGAGGTTCACCAGGCGGCCCTCAGCGAGCAGGTAGATGCTCTTGTTGCCGGGCAGGTGGTAGCGGTCGTACTGGGGCTTGATGTTCTCGATCTTCACGCCCTTGGCGGCCTTGAGCTTGTCGACCTGGATCTCATTGTCGAAGTGACCGATGTTACACACTATCGCTTGGTCCTTCATCTTGAGGACGTGCTCCACCGTGATGATGTCGCAGTTGCCGGTGGTGGTGACGTAGATGTCGCCGGTGCCGAGCGTGCTCTCGATGGTGTTGACCTCGAAGCCTTCCATCGCGGCCTGCAGGGCGTTGATCGGGTCGATCTCGGTGACCACGACGCGGGCGCCATAGGCGCGGAGGCTGTGGGCGCTGCCCTTGCCGACATCCCCGTAGCCGCAGACGACGGCGACCTTGCCGGCGATCATGACGTCGGTGGCGCGCTTCAGACCGTCCGCCAGCGATTCGCGGCAGCCGTAGAGGTTGTCGAACTTCGACTTGGTCACGGAGTCGTTCACGTTGATCGCCGGGACGAGCAGCTTGCCCTGTTCGGCGAACTTGTAGAGGCGATGGACGCCGGTGGTGGTCTCCTCGGAGACGCCCTTCCAGGCCTTCACGATCTTGGTCCAGATGCCGGGCTTCTCAGCCGCGACCTTCTTGAGGAGGTTCTTGATGACCTGTTCCTCGTGGCTGCCGCTCTTGGAGTTGACCCAGTCGCTGCCCTGCTCGAGCTCGTAGCCCTTGTGGATGAGCAGCGTGACGTCGCCGCCGTCGTCGACGACGAGTTCGGGGCCCTTGTCACCGGGATGGATGACGGCCTTGAGGGTGAGATCCCAATACTCCTCGAGCGTCTCGCCCTTCCAGGCGAACACCGGGGTGCCAGTCGCGGCGATGGCCGATGCGGCATGGTCCTGCGTGGAGAAGATGTTGCAGGAAGCCCAGCGGACGTGCGCGCCGAGCTCGACGAGCGTCTCGATGAGCACGGCGGTCTGGATCGTCATGTGCAACGAACCGGTGATCCGGACGCCCTTGAGCGGCTTGCTCTTGGCGTACTTCTTCCGGACAGACATGAGACCGGGCATCTCGTGCTCGGCCACGGCGATCTCCTTGCGGCCCCAGGCGGCGAGGGAGATGTCACGGACGATGTAATCCTTGCCCGCCGGCGTCTGCGCGGCAAACACGGGGAGGTTCGGGAGCGCGGCGGCCACTTCGGCAATCGCGGCGGCGGCGGATTTTGATTTAGTTTTGGCCATTTTCGGAGGAGTTTTCGGTTTTCGGTTTTCGGTTTTCGGTTTTTAGATTCGATGCCCTCAATGAGCGGATGAGGGCTTGGAGCATGGGGCAGATTTCTCGGGTTTCCTGGATCAGTCGGTCGGCCTCTTCTTTGGGGAGAACACCGAGTTTTTGCGCTATGTAAAGTTGGGTTCGGAGTTCGGCGGCGGAGCCTTTGGCAATCCGCAGAAACCGGATGAAATCGAGTAAACTGTCCCGCTCATGCCCTTCGGCAATATTGGACGGGACCGAAAGTGACGCCCGGACCATCTGGTCACGCAGGGCATAATGTTTCAGATCGGCGACGCATCGATGGACATCCACCGCCAGCCGGCAGCCCTTCTTCCAAACTTCCAACTTCTCAAAAGATTGAAAGGCCATCGGGTCCGGCCCTTTCCGGTCTCGGTTTCCGGTCTCAGCCGAGCGGCGATCCGCCCGAATGAAAACCGAAAACCGAAAACCGAAAACTTTCTCGGGCTTACTTAACCGCCTTCTTCAGCGCGGCGACCTTGTCGGTCTTTTCCCACGGCAGGTCGGCGTCGATCTTGCCGAAGTGGCCGTAGTTGGTGGTCAGGCTGTAGATCGGGCGGAGCAGGTTGAGCTGCTTGACGATGTCAGCGGGCTTGAAGCTGAACACCTTCTGGACCGCGTCGGTGATCGCCTGGTCGGTCAGGCCGCCCTGGGCGGTACCGAAGGTGCTGACGTACACGCTGACGGGTTCGGGATAGCCGATGGCGTAGGCGAACTGGATCTCCGCGTGGGTCGCGAGACCGGCGGCGACGATGTTCTTGGCGACGTAGCGGCCCATGTAGGCGGCGCTGCGGTCGACCTTGCTCGGGTCTTTGCCGGAGAAGGCGCCGCCACCGTGACGGCCCCAGCCACCGTAGCTGTCCACGATGATCTTGCGGCCGGTCAGACCGGTGTCGCCCTGCGGCCCGCCGACGACGAAATTGCCGGTCGGGTTGATGAGGTACTCGGTCTTGCTGGTCAGCATGTCCTTCGGGAGGACCTTCTTGATGATCTCCTCGATGCAGAACTCCTCGATGAGGGAGTGCTCCACATTCGCCGCATGCTGCGTCGAGATGACGACGTTGGAAATGCTCACCGGCTTGTCGTCCTCATAGACGACGGAGACCTGCGACTTCGCATCGGGGCGGAGCCATTTGGCGAGCTTGCCCGCTTTGCGGATCTTGGTCAGCGCGCGCCCGAGGCGGTGCGCGAACATGATCGGCGTCGGCATCAGCTCGGGTGTCTCGTTGCACGCGTAGCCGAACATCAGGCCCTGGTCACCGGCGCCCTGCTCGGCCTTCTTCTTGCCCTTGGCCGCCTTGGCATCGACGCCCTGGGCGATGTCGGGGGACTGCTGGGTGATGAGCAGGTTCACGAACACCTTGTCGGCGTGGAACACGTCGTCGTCGTTCGTGTAGCCAATCTCCCGGATCGCGTCGCGGGTGATCTTCACGTAGTCCAGCTTGGCCTTGGTCGTGATCTCGCCGCCGACCACGGCGACGTTCGATTTCACGTAGGTTTCGCAGGCGACGCGGCTGTACTTGTCCTGCGTGAGGCAGGCGTCCAGCACGGCATCGGAGATGGTGTCGGCAACTTTGTCAGGGTGACCCTCACCGACGGATTCGGAGGAGAAGATGAAGCGTTTGCTCATGAACTTTTTATGTTTTTGTGACGAAATTTCAGCCAATGTATTGACGTATCGTGATGCGTTGATATGAGAATTTCTGGAGCAGGTCAACGCGAGTTTTAGAAATCTTTACTCGCCCCAAGCGCCCCGGAAAAAGTCATCCGGTCTTGGGGAACGTTGCGCTGGCCCGTCCGCTGGATAAGGATGCCGCGCCCCACTATGTATGCCCTGAGCTTCCCCCGGCTGATGCTGGCCCCGCTGGTCCTGATGCTGGCGTGGGCCAAAGCGCACGCGGCAGACTGGCACGAAGTTCCCGGCGGCCGGTGGAGCGCACTGACGGTGCCGACGCCGGGCCGGACCGGTTTTCAACTGATGGGGCCCGCTGAGACCGGGGTCGCCTTCACCAACGTCCTCCGCGAGGCGGATGGGGCACAAAACCGGACCCTGTACAACGGTTCGGGCGTGGCGGCCGGGGATTTCGATGGCGACGGACGTCCCGACATCGTCCTGGCCGGGCTGGAAGGAAAGCTGTCGCTGTTCCGCAACCTGGGCGGCTGGCGCTTCACCAACGTGACCGCCGATTCCGGCGTCGTGGCCACCAATTTCATGGCTCGCGGTGTGGTGCTGGCCGACATCAATGGCGACGGCGCGCTGGATCTGCTCCTGAGCGCCAATGGGGCCGGGGTCCGCTGCTGGCTCAACGACGGGCATGGACACTTCACCGATTTCACCACCAACGCCGGCACGGCCAGCCGCCTGGGCAGCATGACCATGGCGCTGGCGGACGTGGACGGAAATGGCACCCCCGACCTCTACATCGCCAACAACCGCACCGACGACATCCGTGACCGGGGACAGGTGAAGCTCATTTCAGTCAAAGGCCAGGTGACCGTGCCACCCACCCTGACCAACCGGCTGGTCCTCAAGGACGGGCAGTTGCTGGAATATGGCGAGCCGGACCGCCTGCTGCTCAATGACGGCACCGGGAAGTTCACTGCGGTCAGCTGGACCAACGGCACTTTTCTGGACGAGGCGGGCCATGCGCTCATCGGTGCACCGCTGGATTGGGGGCTGACGGCCACGTTCCGCGACCTGAATGGTGACGGAGCGCCCGATCTCTACGTCTGCAACGACTTCTGGACGCCCGACCGCCTCTGGCTGAACGACGGGGCCGGCCATTTTCACGCTGCTCCGGCCCTGGCCCTGCGCCAGACCAGCGGCAGCTCGATGGGCGTGGATATTGCCGACGTGAACGGAGACGGCCTGCCCGATCTGTTCACGGTGGACATGCTCAGCCGTTGGCCCTCGTGGCGAAAGCGTCAATCGGCAGCGCAGGCCGGCGTGATCAACCTGCCGGGAGTGATCGCGGACCGCCCGCAAAGCCTGCGCAACACCCTGCAGCTGGCCCGGGGCGACGGCACCTATGCCGAGGTCGCCGAACTGGCCGGATTATCCGCCTCCGAATGGGCCTGGCAGCCGCTCTTCCTCGACGTGGATCTGGACGGTCGGCCCGACCTGCTCATCACCACCGGCCACGCCCACGATGTGCAGGACATCGACGCCCAGATCGCCGTGGATGGCCGTCAGCGCAGTCTCGACGGATTCACCAACGCCGTGGAGCGGCGCCTGGCCTTCACCCGTTCCCAGCTGGCCAATATGCCGCTCTACCCGCCATTGGAGACCCCGATCATCGCGTTCCACAACCGGGGTGATCTGCACTTTGACGATGTGACCGGCGAGTGGGGTACCGGCCAGCCCGGCGTGCATCACGGTATCGCGACGGCGGATTTTGACGGCGATGGCGACCTTGATCTGGTGATAAACAACCTGAACGGCCCCGCCACCCTGTATCGCAACGAGTCCGACGCTCCCCGGATCGCCGTCCGGCTGATCGGCAGGGCTCCCAACACCCAGGCCGTCGGCGCTGTTGTCACTCTCAACGGCGGCACATTGCCGGTGCAGCGACAGGAAGTCGTCCTGGGCGGCCGGTATCTTTCCGGCAGCGATCCGCAACTGATGTTTGCCGCCGGCAAGCCCGGTCCGCCTCTGACCCTCGAAGTGCGCTGGCGCAACGGGAAGCGCCGGGAAATCCACGACGTGCAGGCCGACCGGCTGTACGAGCTGACCGAGGATGCCAGCCTGGACCAGCCCGTCGCAGAATCCAAACCGGCCCCGCCCACTCCTTTGTTTGCCGATGCCAGCGGTCAGCTGGGGCATCTCCATCAGGAAAGCCTGTTCGATGATTTTGCGCGCCAACCCCTCCTGCCCCGGCGGCTCAGCCAGGCCGGTCCCGGAGTCGCGTGGTTCGACTGGGATGGTGACGGTTGGGAAGACCTGGCCATTGGCAGTGGCAGCGGTGGCCAGCTGGCCGTGTTTCGGAACGATCAGCACGGAGGTTTCATCCTGGCGACCAATCTGCCGGCCGAACGCGACCAGGTCGCCCTCGCCGCATCCGGCCGCCAGCTCTTCCTCGCGGAATCGAACTATGAAGATGGCCAGACCAATGGAGCGGCGATCCAAATGCTTGAATCCGGCAAACTTCCGACACCCATCTTCCCGGCGACCACCAACGCCGTGGGAGCGCTCGCGCTGGCCGATTTCGACGGTGACGGTGATCTCGACCTGTTCCTTGGTGGACGCGTCATACCAAGCCGCTGGCCAGAGGCCGCAACCTCCACGCTGCTACGCAATGAAGGTGGCAAATACGTCGTCGCCCAGACCTTCGACCGCATCGGCATGGTGACCTCGGCCATCTGGAGTGACCTGACGGGTGACGGTTTTCCCGAACTGGTGCTCGCGTGCGAATGGGGGCCGGTCACGTTGTTCCGCAACGAGCACGGCCAGCTGGTGCCATGGGATCCTGACATCGTCTCGCCGGAAGTGCCGGGTGCTAAGCCGCTGCCGCTGAGCCACCTCACTGGCTGGTGGTCCGGCGTGGCGGCGGGAGATTTTGACGGCGACGGGCGGCTGGATCTGATCGCAGCCAACTGGGGAGAAAACTCCTCCTACCGTGCCTCGTCCGAACGTCCGCAAGTGCTGCTGACGGGAGATTGGGCGGGCGACGGCTCGCTGGGCATCGTCGAAACCGTCTTCGATCCGGAGCGGAGCACACTCACGGTCGCCCGCCCGCTGTCCGAACTGTCGCGGGGTTTGCCATTTCTGGCCGGCCAGTTCTCCAGCCACCGGGCCTTCAGCGAAATGAGCCTCGACCAGGTGCTTGGTCCGCAACGGGCGGAAGCACGGGAATGGAGGGCGGTTGAGCTCCGGTCGATGGTACTCCTCAACCGGGGTGACCATTTCGAGGCGCATCCGCTGCCGCTGGCGGCCCAGCTGGCCCCGGCATTCTCACCGGTGGTGGCCGATTTCAACGGCGACGGACACGAGGACGTGTTCCTGAGCCAGAATTTCTTCGCCACGCGCCCCGGAGTTTCGCGGCTCGATGCCGGGCGCGGCCTGCTGCTGCGGGGCGATGGCCGGGGCGGCTTCACGGCGGTTCCGGGGCAGGAATCGGGAGCGCTGATCTACGGGGAACAGCGCGGCGCGGCGACCGCCGACTTTGATCACGATGGCCGTCCCGATCTGGTCGTCTCCCAAAACGGGGCGGCCACCCGGCTTTTTCGGAATGCCACTGGCAAACCGGGGGTCCGGGTTCGTTTGGTGGGTCCAGCCGGCAACCCGGACGGCCTGGGGGCGGTGGTGCGAATCCGATCCGGTGGCTTTGTCGGGCCGGCCCGGGAAATTCGCGGCGGCTCCGGAACAGGTTCCCAAGATGCTGCCATCACGATACTTGCCCGTCCAGACGGCTTTACTGACACTTGTAATATCGAGGTTCGTTGGCCGGGCGGCACGACCAGTTCCACCTCCATATACTCAAAAGACACCGCAGCCACCGTGACGGCCCCTCCTCCTCACCGCTAAACGCGGCAAAGCGGCACGGCCAATATAAGTGCATGTAGATTAGCTACATGCATTTTAATTAACGGATGTAATTCAATAAAAGTTTGGTGGCTTTTGGCCGCGCTCAACATGCGGCGAACCGCCGGATTGCTGGGGCGAAATGCAGATAAAACGGGGTGAGAAGCGCGAAACAGCCGTCGCGCATTCAATGATTTGTTGACTTGGAACTCACAATTTGAGGTTCTGTGTCCGCAGCCCCATAAATAAAAGTCGCAAGACTCATCAACGTTCCTATGCAAAAACCCTCAATCCTCAGCCGTTACTGGCTCGCCCCGCTGTTAGCGCTCTGCGCAGCCGGTGCCCTGTATGCCCAGAGCGACATCACCCAACCCGGCGACCCGATCGTGGCGTCGTCCAACAACACCCCCGGTTCCGAGGGCGTGGCCAATGCCATCGACAACGGACCCGCGAAGTACCTCAACTTCGATGGTGCCCATCAGCATCCGACCGGCTTCACGGTCACCCCGTCGGTCGGCTCGACCATCGTCACCGGCATCACCATCGAGTCGGCCAACGACGGCCCGGAACGTGATCCCGCCACCTTCACTCTCGAAGGCTCCAATGACGGCACCAACTACACGCTGATCTCCTCCAATTCGGTTCCCGCGTTCACCGATCGTTTTCAGACGGTCGAGGTCGATTTCGACAATTCGGCCGCCTATACCAGCTACCGGGTTACCTTCCCGACC
>CAIVQH010000038.1 GCA_903907995.1 uncultured Verrucomicrobiota bacterium
ACATGCGCCGCGAAGTCGCCGCCTGGCAAACCAGCCGCAACACCCGTGGCGCCCCGGTCAACTGGCGCTTCACCACCCCAGACGCTCGCATCAAACTCTTTCGACTTTATCCGAAACTATAGACGTTACAGGATACTAGGTGGGATCACCATGCCGACTAGTTTCGTATCCGCCACCATGCTTGACGGTCTCATGCCGGAATCGCGATCCGAGTTTCGGCCTCGGCAACCTGAATTTCGTTCCGGATGAGTGTGTAAATTGGCACTTCGCCCTGCATCACTTCAAAGGACACGGCAAGGCAGTAGCGAGCTGTTCCAGCGCCATCTCGATGGTTCCACCCTTTGTGTGCTCGAACAGCGATGGCAAACTCTTCTGGCAAATCGAACGAATTGAAAACGGCCCAATCCTTCTGAACAGATCCATGATTCCGGCTCGTTTCTTGAACCTCTCCCCGGTCATCGCGTGTGTGCAACATCCAAGGGAAATTCTCGTAGGCAGAACGACCGCCGCTTTGCATCCGAGCCGTGAATTCATCTATAGGTTCACCAAGCCGACTCGCTTCCCAGTCGAGCCAAGTTTCCAAATACCCTGTGCGCCGCGCGCGAGTGCGACGGGGCAAGGCCGTGTAAGCCAGCGTCACATCGATCCGAATCCGCGCCTCCAACGCCGCGTTGCGCAGTTCTTGTGGAATATTAATCGTATACATGTGCAGTTGCTTGCTCGGCAGCATTTGCGCATCCGAAGTGATCAAGGTAACGCGTCTTTCAGAATTAGTCGTTGCCCGCTCCAACGATGGAAGACCGTAACCGATCAACTTGAGCACCTTGTCCTTGTTCGCTTCAAGTTCGGTCCAGGCGGGCCAGCGGGCACTTTGCACAATCAAAGCTCGATATAATAACGGCGACGCATCCGGGAAAATGTTCTGAAGGTGCGCCGCGATGTGTGTGACCTTGGGCGCGGCGAATGACGTGCCTGCGCCGTCTTTCGAGTAGGCTGGCTGACCGTGCATTGTCGAGTTGAGCAGTTCAACCGCAACCTCTGGACGAACACGAACAAGGCGGGGAGGATTCTTGGCATAGACCAAGTCACCGCCGAGTTCGACTACCTCCGGCTTAACGACAGACCATGGCTCGCCGTAGCCAGCGCGGCTGAAACCAGAGGGAAGGTGTTCCCCAGTAGCGAAGGAGCGCGTGTTTGCATCCTCAAAAACTCCGGCGCTAACCGAACCGACAGTCAGCGCGTGAAGACTCTGTGCGGGATTCGCCACCCGCATCGAAGCTTCCAACTGATGTTCGGGAGGCTGTCGTCCAGCGTCCAGGTGGGCGCGCAAGCCCGGATTAGCTAGATCGCCATTGTCATAGCGGTTTTGGTTTCCTGCCGACTGGATAAACAAGACCTCCTTTTCGTGGGAAAGCTGATCCAACTTGGCCGCCCATGAAGTCATGCGCTGCTTGGGGCAAGGCACATTCGCGTTGATCGAGTGGTTGAAAATCTTGGTGAACTTCGGCGCGGTATGGAAATGAGCCACTACCTCATGGAGATATTCCTCCGGCGGAAGCGCGTCGGGCAACTTGTTATTCTCATCCAACACGCGGGCATTTTGAATCCACGCAACTGGTTCGACCTCGCCAGTAATGGGAATTGTGTCGGGATAGAGAACTGCTCCGGCGACCCGCGTGCCGTGGCCTTGCGGGGAAACATAATCAGCCACCTCATCCGGTTGGACGCCCGGCAAAAAACAGCGGCTGGTATCGGAATCAATCGCCGGTTCAAGCCACCGATGCCCTTCCTGAATGCCACTGTCGATGACACATACGGTGGATGCATCTAAAGCCGGTGGATGCACTACAGGTTGCGGCTGAACTTGCCGCCCGTGACCCTCACCGGCGACCTGCTGCAACTCGGGAGGGAGGGCAACCTCGAACAAATGGGCGAAATTCAAAATCACGTCCCGAAAGCCCGCGCCGCTCATTCGCACGCGCACCTGCACGCTGTCGGGAAACACCATGCCGTGTTCCGCTTGCAGTGGGGGATCGGCGATCATCCCGGAAATTATCTCACCCCCATAGTTTTGTATGAACTGATTCAGTTCGCTCACGCGCGCATCGGCATTTTCATCCCATTCTATGTTGGCCTGATTCCATGCTTCGCTGCGTTGCGTTTCTCGACGCCGCAAAAATTCCTCTCTTGATTCGGCCCTTCTCTGTCTCACCGACGGCCACGTCACGTCCCTCGTACTGGTGGCGGTCTGAATGCCTAAATCGAAAACGTAGGTCGTGAGGTCTGCCAATGGCCATTGTAGGTAGACTTCGGGAGCGAGAATGCTCTTCAAACGTCGCTGGTCATCCGGCCTTTCGTAAATGTCCAATAGAGACGAACCGGCAACGAGACCGCCCGTACCGGTTTCAAATTCCCTCAAAATCTCTTCCAGCTTGGTGAATTGAAGGTCCACCGAAGAAACCAGCATCAAGCCTTCCTCGGTTTCCGCGACCAACTCCACGCCGAGTGCATGAACAAGCTGGTCCACGTCCGCACCTTCGGGTAGCCGGAGCAGGAAACCCCGGTCTGCTGGGATCACGGGCAAACCATTCTCCGCGCGCAATCGACGGAGGTCCGCATCTGCTTGCCGCATGTTACCAAGAATGCCGCGAATCCGGTTTGCGTGGCCTCCGGGATTATCGCGGTTAGCCTCAATCTCGGGATTCCTGCGCGGCCCTCCCTGAAAGTGTGGTTCGTAAGCGCCGCTGAACGTCAGATGGAGATGCGGAAAATCTGGAGGGACGGGCATAAGGTTCAGGAAGCTTGGTGACGCTCCTGAACCTCGGCGAGCGCATGCCGGATGTCCCCGTCAATGACCCGCCGCCGCCCTTCCAGAACGCAATGTTTAGCTGCACTCTGCGCAACGTGGACCACATCCGATCCCGACATACCGTCCATGGCACGCGCAATCTCCCGCCAGCCGATGGCGGAGTCCGTTTCTATCGACGAAAGCGTGGTTTCTAACAGGCGGCAAATTTCCGGTATGCCGGGCAGCGGTACTTTCAACACCTCGTCGAAACGCCGGAATAGCGCAGAATCGAGCGCGGAATCGAGATTCGTGGCGGCGATCACCAAGCCATCGCCGCTGTAGCCTTCCAGCATTTCCAGCAAAGCGTTGGTGATGCGCGTAACCTCGCCGACATCATTCCGCTCCGTGCGGGAACGAGCAAGGGTGTCGCACTCGTCCAGGAACAATGCGCACGGGGAAGCTTGGGCGGCATCGAATACCTTCCGCAGGTTCGCAAGCGTCTCGCCAAAATACGAGGACAGCAACGTGTCGAACCGCACCTTGCGGAGCGGCAGGCCAGTGTTCCAAGCGAGGCGCTCCGCGCCCAGGCTCTTGCCGCAACCGGGCGGACCGTAAAGCAGAATGCGATGACGCGGTTTCAAGCCGTGCTTGGCCAGGCGGGTACGCGCGGCAAATTCCCTTTCGATCCTGTGGAAGCGCCGCTCCACAACGTCCGGAAGAACTATCTGATGCCGGAGCTTGTCCACCGGGATTTCCAGAACCAACAGTGCGGAATCGCGGCGACTGGTCGGAAGACGTTGGAGTGTGCCAGGGGCGGGAACGGCTTTGCCCTGCGGTGCGTCCGTAAGTATGCGCTCCAACTCCTTGGCAACACGGCCATGGCCCTGTTTCTTTTCCTCCTCGATGACACGACGGCACAGGGTATCCACGTCGGCGTTTGAGCCTGACTGGATCACGCGAAAAAGGCGTTTCATCAGCGTCGCGTTCATGTTGTCAACACTTTACCGATTTGGCCGCGAATTGGGAATCTTTGTGTTTAGGCCGCGTTCGGCTTTATCGCCGTCATTCGAAGTCGCTGCGACCGCGCTCAGGATTCACCTCCAATTGCGTAGTCGAGTGAGTGCAAGCTTCGATGGTTGAACTCTCACGAACTCAGCCAGGTCGCCAGATCTGAACGGAGACGTATTGACCGTCGTGTTGAAGGGGCCGGTCTCGGAAAAATCGTCCAGCCAAGCCCGAACCCGGGTGAAACGGGGTTCTTGAGGTGCTGAAAGCGAGGGGCGACCGAACTATTTTCGAGGGACGGGAAGGCCGTGAATCACTTGCACTTTACTTGCACCTCCTCGTAACTCGTTGATAATCAATGGAGCGGGTGAAGGGAATCGAACCCTCGTGATTATTACCAAAGTGGATTCATGGGAAAATCCCATGATTCAAAGGCGAAAGTGGAGCGAAACAATACATTCTAGACCAACCTACGGACTTGGACCGAACTCCTCACCACTGAAAACCACTCCTGGCCGCACCATGGTGTGATCACAAAGGGGCGCGGATTGCGTAACCGACGGCCTCGTAGCCGCGCACTCTTTTGGAATACATCTTGGCAAGAACCGGCTCGGCGTCGTCCACATAATCGTAAACGATGACTTCGCGCTTGCGTTCGTGAAGACGATGGAGGCGACCGACATATTGTTGGAGCGTCCCGCGCCAGGAAATCGGCATGGCCAGGAAGAGCGTGTCGAGGCGGGCGTCGTCGAAGCCTTCACCGATGTAGCGCCCTGTGGCGAGCAGAACTCGTTCTTCACCGTCGGGAATCGCCTTCAGTTGTTCGGCGACGGCTCTCCGTTGCTTCGCCCCCATGCCGCCCTTCAATACCACAACGTTTTTCACCAGAGCGGCAATTCTGGAGGCGAATTCGTCCACTTGGCTGGTGCGTTCTGTGAGCAGAATCGGGGAGCGTCCCGCTTGGATGCAGGTCAACAGGTCCTCGAAAATGAGATCGTTGCGAGACTTGTTTCCGGCCAGCGCGGCATACAACTCATGCATTTCGGGTTTTTCCACCGAGGGCGGCATTCGAAAATTGGTCGGGCGGGGAATGACACTGTGGGTGAACGGTCGCGCGAGGGCCTGCTCCTTTGCGTTCACACGATGACGGATCGGCCCGCACTGCATCACGATAATCGGGTGATGGCCATCCTTGCGCTGCGGTGTCGCGGTGAGGCCGGTGACGTAACGCGCTTTCACTTGCCGGAGAACCTGCTCAAAGCTCACGGCGGAAAGATGGTGGCACTCATCCACGATGACGTGGCCATAGTTGGCAACCAGATCGTCCACGACCTGCTGTCGATTCAGACTCTGGATAACCGCAACATCAATCCTCCCGTTCGGGCTTCGTCGTCCTCCGCCAATCTGCCCGATGCTCTTGACGGGCAGATCAAAGAATGACGCTAGTCGCTCGCGCCATTGGTCCAAAAGTTGGCGGCGATGCACTAGCACCAAGGTATTTGTTTTCCGGGCGGCAATCAGCCATGCGGCCACGACTGTTTTTCCAAAAGCTGTCGTGGCGGACAAGATGCCGTCATCGTGGGCCAGCATGTCGTTGGCGGCGGCTTGTTGGTCGGGCCGAAGCTGGCCGTGAAAGGTCACGTCAAGCTGCTGACCGGCGAATCGCTGATCGTCGAGGTCCACAGCCACCTTGTGTGATTCGAGCAGCGCGATGATTTCTCCCAGACAACCGCGTGGCAAGGCGACGTGTTTCGAAAACTCCTCAGCACAGCGAATGACACGCGGCTTGTCGAAGGTGGACAGTCGCATGGCCTGGGCGCGATAGAACTCCGGGTTTTGAAACGCGGCGAGCCGATGCAACCGGTTCAACATTGCGGACGGCAATCCTTCCGTTTCGACGAAGACCAGATTACCCCGAACAACGCGCGCCTTCGCTGGCAAAGGACCGGAGATGACCTCGTCCATCTTCTTGCGGGATGGAGGCAGGGTCCACGGATCTTCCGTTTGTTCCTCGTCCGTCACACTCCGGCGGACACCGATGATATCGCCGCTCCTTTCGGCCTCGCGCACAACACTCTCGACTTCTCCCAAATCCATCCGTCGGATGCCCGACAACGCTGACCACTGGTCAGGGTGTGGGTTGAGTTCGGCGTCGAGAAAAACACTGTTGCCATGCCCGCGCGGCACATGTTGCAACGGTAGGGCGATGAGATTGCCGAAGCCGCCTTTGGGCATGGTGTCCTGGCTCGGAAAGAAGCGGTCGTAGGAATCGAGACCCAATTGATGCCGTCGCTCCATGGTCCGGGTCAGAATGGCCGCGCCGAGTTTTCGGGCGAGTCGGGCGGGCAAGGGCGAGGCAAAGAAAATCCAGATGTGGCCGCCGCGTCCGGAGCGTGACCGTTCGAGCAGCGCGGGCACTTTCCACTCGCCACATGTGTGGAGATACGCCCGCACATCTTCCTGCCAGGTCGTTTTGTCAAAATCAGCGGCGAGGAAAAAGCACGTCTCATCGGCCAACAGCGGGTAAACGCCCGCCGTGAGTTTGCCCATCAGATGGTCCTGAATGACCTGGTCGGTCAATGGGAAGTATTCCTGCGGTTCTTCCGAATGCTTGGGGAACGATTTGCCCCAAACCCTTCGGCACGCGGGGGAATATCCCGCCTTTCCATTGCGTCCCTCCCATCGCACTGCATAAACGTCTTCGCGCCCGCGAAATAGGCTGAGGAAAAACTTCACCTTTTCTTCCGGGCTGGACTTGGCGGTTACCATGCCTGCCGGGGCGGGCGCAGCAGCGGGCGGCACCGCAATTTCCGGGACCGGCATCTCCAATCGGCCACGCAACTGCCGATTCTCCTCGCGCAGCCGTTCGCACTCCGCAAGCGCTTCCGCAAGTTTTGCGTCATTGGAGCCGGATGCGCTCATCGTGGAGATCGCCCGCTCATGCCAAATGCACCCGCAGTCGTGGCGCCAAAAACGCGCTGCTCGTTTGCCCATTTTGATCAGTCATAACAGACTCAGAAATCGATGCACCAGTTCGTAGGCGCGACGGGCGTGCATTGCCTGAGTGTCGGCGTCAGGCGCAGAATGGAACTCCACCAGTTGCTGCGGACCGAAGGCAGCCACGCTGGTGAACTTCTCCCGTAGAATCTCAATCGCTTTGGCGATGTTCTTCTCCCCGGCTCGATTCCTCCACCCTTCGGCCAGTTTGTTCATTCCCGCCGGGAAGTGTTCCAGACAGTAGCAGAAGTCGTAGGTATCCTTCGGCTTGTCTCGGCCACCGATGGCGTGCGCCTTCATCACCAGAAAATCGGCCAAGGAAGCAACCCGTAGTCGGACAGTGTTCGTCGCACCACGCACATTTTCGCCCGAGATCGTGAGTTCGTCTGGATTGTGGAATGCCTCACTGCAAGCGTCGATCTGGAGCACTCGAAAATCTTGGAGCAGCTTGGGATTGTTCTTCTTCAGCTTGACCGCTTTAGGTGCAAGAAATTCCACCTCCACTTGCACGGGCTTTTCTCCGTCCTTGAGGTCCACCTCGACCACTAATTGGAAATCCTTCTCGCCAACGCGATAGCGTTTCGTGTCCAGCAACAGCTTCACCAATTCGGCGTAACGCCCATCGTTCAGTTTGGCGGCATCCAAAGCCAAGTCCACGTCGATGCTGCCCACGTGCGGCTCGTCGGCGTCCGGCAACAACAAGTCCGGCGTCCATCCACCCACCACCACGAGACAATCCACGAAGGACGCAAGCACCTGGCCCACGTCCACCAAGACGCGCCGCGCTGCCATCGTTTGTCGCTGGCTGTAGTCCGACTCGTTCCGGGGCTCGGGCGTCATACGTTCAGCCCTCGCAGTTTCCATTCTGGCTTCAGGCGTTGATTCAATAGCGCCTCCGCCGCTTCTTCACCGCGGCCACCACAGTGATACAAATCCACATACGTCTGCACCGCGTTGGTGCAACTCATCCGGTTGTCGCCCATCGTTCCTCCATCGCCCAAATAGAACACGCCGTCGTCGTCTGGAATCAGCACCACGAGGTTTTCGCCCGAGTCCACGCGCTTGGCTTCAACCAGTGCTTCGAACTTGGATACGTCCTGCTCGCGAACATACATCCACGTCTTGGGCTGGCGCACGTGTGGCGCTTGAAATTCCGCCGCTGAAAATGCCGCGTAGGCTGCGAAGCCGCCGGTCTGCAAGCCGAGTCCGGCCAGCGCATCGCGGAGTTTCTTTCCCTGCAACAAGGTGAAATAGCCACGTCGCTCATGCCGCTCAAAGCGATAGGCGTCCCGCCATGCGAACAACAGCCTCAGCGGGTCGCGCAACCGAAAGCCGCCGTCCTCAGTGCCCTCGACGAACGCCTCGTCGCGCAAATGGCGCACCACCTTGTTCACCAAGCCAAGGCTCACATTCGGCTGGCAGTGGTTCTGCATTTCCCGTTGTGTCCACCGCATCCCGGCATGATCCGGCAGGAGCAGCGCGCGGATGACACGCCCCGCCTCCCGCGTGCTCAGGTTTGCCGTTGGGCGTGGGCGCACATGCACTGATTCGTTGCCCGTGCGCTGAAGATGAAGCAGGCCGGGAACATCCAGCAGGTGGTTTCCCGCCAAGTCGAACCAGCTCCATCCGTGTTCCGCGCACAACTCGGCCACACGGGGCGACACCCACGGCAACGCCAGCACCGGAACAACCACTTTGGGCCCGCCGAGCGGTGAAAAGGTTCTGTCCGCCAGCGTCCGGAAAACGCTCGGGCGCAACTCGCCTTTGCATTCCACGCACAACGCCGCCTCGCCCCCGCCGGGCAGCGGGACGGTGGCCAACAAATCGAATCCGGCGTCCGACACGCCACCCACAGGCTCCACCTGCCAGCCGCGCAGCCAGTCCACGCCGCGCAGCAATTCCTCCAGCTTCGCCGCTAGAGCTTTCTCCAACGCCGCTCCAGAGAGAACCTTCATGTTCATGATATGGCCTGTGTTCACCGTATCGTGAACATGCCTAAAAACGTGAACACTGGCAAATGAGATGCGCTCGTTGTCCCCGGGCTGCCAGCGGCGGCGGCGCACCAGATCATGACTCGAACGGATTCCGCGAGGCTCGAATCGGCGGTTGGAGTATCCGCATGACGTCAACTGCACTACTGCACTCCCGAAGTTTCGGTGAGAGGCCGGTCGCGATGGCAATTCGGGTCAAGAACACTCTCGTTAAGGGATCCCTATGGAATCGAACTCTGCCGGAAATGTCGAAAAGCCGGGTGTTTCACGGGGGAAGAAGTGGAAACGGTGCCTTAGTAATTTACTTGCACTTTACTTGCACATCTTCGTAAGTGCTTGATAATGAATGGAGCGGGTGAAGGGAATCGAACCCTCGTTTCAGGCTTGGGAAGCCCACGTTCTACCATTGAACCACACCCGCCGCTGGGCGACGACGGTTTCGTAGCCGGTTGAGCGGGGGAATGCAAGGAGGAGTGGGAAAGTGCGGAGCGGGGAAGGTGGAGCCCGGAGCAATCAGCAGAGGAGACAGGAGACGGGAGTCAGGAGAAGAAATGCGAATGGCGCACAACAAAGACGCGAAAACATAGGCGATGAGAGCAGGGCAGCGATCGCGAATTGGTCGTCAGGAATCGGTGGGAGTGGGAGGCGGTTAAGCGGGGTTGAATTCCGGCGCGTTGGCGCGGTCCACTTGGTCCAGCCATGACCATGAATCGATTTCTTGCCGCTCTCATCGCCGCCGGCTTCCTGACGCTCGCCGCGGGCTGGGCGGCGGAGCCGGGAGCATCGGTCCCCGCCCCGGCTTATCCGCGGGTGCCGGCGTGGACGCCGGAGCCGGCGCAGCGGGAGCACTTGCGCCGTGCGCTCACGTTGCTGGTCACGAGCACGCCGGAGCGGCGGCATACGGTACGGGTGCTGTTTTACGGACAGTCGATCACGGAGCAGGCGTGGTGGAAGACAGTCGCCGACTATCTGCGCACGACGTATCCCAATGCGGATCTGGTCATCGAGAACCGCGCCATTGGCGGGCACGCGTCGCAGTTGCTCGTGAAGACGGCCGAGGCGGACCTGTATCCGTTCCAGCCGGATCTGCTGATCTTCCACGTGTACGGCTCGCACATCGAGTACGAGAACATCATCCGCCGCGTCCGCGAACGCACCTGCGCGGACATCCTGTTGCAGACGGATCATCTGACGCGCGACGACCAGTTCGCCGAGGAGACTGATCCGGCCAAACTCACGCCGAAGCAGTGGGATGCGTGGATGAACTACTCGTTTCTCCCCGCCACGGCCGCGAAGTACGGGGCCTGCCAGGCGGACATCCATGAGCAGTGGAAGCGCTATCTGCAGACGAACCGGCTCAAACCGGCGGCCCTGCTGAAGGATGGCGTGCATCTCAACGCCCACGGCGAATGGCTCATGGCGGAGCTGCTGAAACCGTATCTCGCACCGCTGCCGGCAAAGGCGGGCTACGATCCGTACAATGACGGTCGCGTCCATCCGGTCATGGCCCCCTGGATCGGGAGCATAGGGGTCCTCACCGAGACTGTTGAGTTTACGGGCACGCGGGTGGATGTGGTGCCGGCAAAGGGAGCAAAATCAAGAGCAGGAGCAGGAGCAGGAGCATTGTCCGAGGCGGTCTGGGTACGGATTGACGGCCAGAAACCCAGCAAGCTGCCGGCGCTCTATGGCTTTACGCGGGTCAGCGCCTTTCCGCTGAGCAACTGGCCCGTCCTGCTGAAGGTCGGGTCGCAGGCGCCGCTCGTGGTGGAGGATTGGACGCTGCGGCTGGCGGACATTTCGGCCGACGGGAAGAGCGCTCGCTTCACGCTGCACGGCTCGGTGACAGGCGATGACGGCGAAGGCGTGAGCACAAACCGCTTCGTGTCGAAGTCGGGCCGGATCGTGCTGGAGCCGGAGGATTGGAATCTCGCGTACTGCTACGCGGTCTTCAAACGCACGCTGCCCGCCGGACACGAAGTGAAGTGGCAGGCCGTCTTGCACGGGCAGGACAGCGTCATTCCGGTGACCGGACCGGCCGGCGTCGAGAAGGCCGTGACCGTGGCGCAGGGGTTGCCGCCGGGGAAACACGTTCTGGAGATTTCGGGTGCGGCCGATGGGGCGAGGGAGGCGGCGGTGCGGAGCTATGAACCGAGCGCGGAGCGGTGAACGCGGAGCGCGGAGTGAACGGAAGGCAGTGAGCCAGTGGGGGAGAAAGTGAGCTGCGTCAGGGAGAAAGTGGAACTACTCGGACGCGCCAGAAGCGCTGGGTTGCACCGGTGCTCGCGTTGGTGAAGGTCAGCGTGGACGCAGTAGCCATATTGGTCTGCTCGGGGGTCCAAGCGGGCGTGGTCAGGCCGCTCAGGTCGGGCAGGGATTCCAGCACATAGGTGCGGTTGCTGAGGCTGGTGGTGGTCAGGTCGGCAGTGGTGCCGGTGAGCGGCGTCAGGCGAAGCAGGGGGCGGGCGGAGACATTCAGCGTCACCGGGGCACTGGTCGCGCCGCCGGCGGCGCTGTTCACGGTGACGGCGTAGCTGCCGGCATCCCCCCGAGCGACGGCGGGGAAGGCCAGCGTCGCGTTGGTGGCCGGAGGCAGGGGCTGCGAGCCCCCGCTCCACTGGTAGGCAAACGGGCCGCTGCCGGTGGTCTGGGCCGTGAAGCTGGCCGCCTCGCCCTCGTATAAGTCCAAAGCGCCGGGCGAGACCGTGACGGTCGGGGCGGTCGCCCTGACCGTGAGGGTGACCGGCGTGCTGAGCACGGTGCTCGCGCTGTTTGACAGGCGCACCTTGTACGATCCGGCATCGGTCGATTTGGCCGCGGCGATGGCATAGGTGGCATTCGTCGCGACGGCCTGGGGGAGCTCGATGTCGTTCTTGAGCCAGCGGTATTTGAGATTCGTGCCGGTGGCGGTGACGGTGAAAGCCGCACTGGCACCGGCGTCGACAGTCTGGTTCATCGGCGGCCCGGTGATGACCGGGGCCTGATCCGTGATGCTTGCCGGAAACGTCGTCTCAAAGCTGTGCCCGCCCAGATTGGGCTTTTCAAAGCCGGTGACGCTCACGGTGAACAATCCGGTATTCGTGGGTGTCCCGGTAATGACGCCCTGCAGGCTGCCCCCCAGCCCTGGCGGCAGATTCGCGAACCTGTAGGAAACCGCCGTGCCGTAATCGCCGCTCTCGATCAGCGTCCGGCTGCCGGCCAAGGCCAGACTGTTCGTCCCCTGAACACTGGTCACTGTGTTCGCGCCCTGGGTGATGGTCAGTCCCGTGGCGGCGGAGACGCTGTGGAAAGCCCCACTCACCGCCGCCGCCCCGGCGAGCCAGCGCAGCACCGCGACCACGGGGCTCAGGACCGCACCGGCATCGGCCAGGGCCAGGCGCACCAACGGGCTGAGCTGCAGCAGCGCCGACAGGGTCAGGGCAGATAGGCGCAGGCGCTTCATGCGGAGTGACTGTAGCGGAAACAGGAGTCCGGAGACAGCAGACAGTAGTCCGGCAGAGCAGCAGGACACAGCAGGTCAGCAGGCCATTGAGGGAGAAAGGGGCAGAACGACGAAGGCACGAAAGCGCGAAGACAGCCCTCGGATGCCGGATGTGGAGACAAGGGATAGGAGAGGCCGCGGCTGCGAATGCAAAATGAAGCCTGCTCACGTCGGCTGCCACGCAAGGAAGGGCTGTCCGCCGGCGGAAGATTTTTACGCGGCAAGCACAACTCGACACCACGTCGTCAACGCCCGCCGATTTGGGATCGGCATTCTCCTGACTCCCGTCTCCTCCCGCTCCGCCTCACTTCAGCAGCTCTTCCAGCCATGCGATGTATTCCTTCTTCGTTTCGTCACCGGCGAAGCCGTCGTGAATCATGCGGATTGTGCCCTGGCGATCCACAATGTAGGTGACGGGCAGGCCATCCAGGTCGAGCGCCTTCTGCAGCTTCTCCGTCACATCGCGCACGACGGCAAAGGGCAGGGGCAGCTTCTTGAGGAAGGCCTCCACGTCCTTCTGCTCCTCGTCCACGTTCACGGCCACGATGACCACGCCGCGGTCGGCGTACTTCTCATGCAGCTCCTTGAACATGGGAAGCGCTTTCGCGCACGGCGGACACCAGGTGGCCCAAAAATCCACGATCACCACCTTGCCCTTGGTATCCGGCAGCTTGCCCTCCAGGGAAAAACCGTCGAGCGCAGGAAAGGGGCTGCCCACTTTGGGCGCGTCTTTCTTCGCCTCCTTGGGTTCCTCTTTGGCCGCCTCTTTGGCTTCCGCTTTGGGCGCGTCTTTCGGCACGTCGGCCGCAAAGGCCGGGGCCCAGGCCAGCGCCAGGGCCAGCGCACCGCACAGCTTACGAAGTTGCATGCTCATGGAATCTCCGGCTCACGATTGTTCTGTTCTCCATCACGACCGCACCCGCCACACCCAACGTCCCGTCGAGCAGCTTCATGCCCTCATCCGGCCCGAGCACAAACACCGAGGTGCTCAGCATCCCGGCCTGCGTGCAGGAGGGGGCCAGCACGCTCACCGCGCGGACGCCGTTGTCCACCGGCCGGCCCGTGCGGACGTCCACGATGTGACCGACGCGCACGCCGTTGAGTTCAAACTTTCGCACGTAGTCGCCCGAGGTCGCCACGGCCGCCTCGCGCACGGCCAGGCCGGTCCAAGGTTTTCCGGGCTGCCGGGGGTCATCCAGGCCGATGTGCCACGCGGGACGCCCATCCGGCGGCAGGCCGAAGACGCGCACATCCGCGCCGAAATCCACCAGCGCGCTGGTGCAGCCCTGCAATTGCGCGAGCTGGGCGACCTGGTCCACGGCGAATTCCTTGCCCATGCCGCCGAGGTCGAGGCTCATGCCCGCCTTGGGCAGCAGGATTTTTCCCGGGGCGCGCTTCACCTGGCGCCAGCCCACGAGCGCCTGGGCGGCGGCGATCTCCGCATCCGAGGGCAGGGTGGTGCGCGGCTGCTTCCAGTCCCACAGCTTCAGCAGCGGCAGCGCCGTGGGATCAAAGATGCCGCGCGTGAGGAAGTTCAGCTCGTGGCAGAGCGCGAAGATGCGGTCCGCCTCGGCATCCAGCACGGTCCAGTCCTTGCCGGCCGCGGCGTTGATGCGGCAGATCAGCGAGTCGGGCCAGTAGCGCGAATATTTCGCCTCGAAGTTGGCCACCCAGGTCAGCGCCGAGGCGGCAAATCCCGAGGCGTACTGCGGGGGCGCGACGAAGGAGATGCGGCACTGCGTGCCCAGCGCCTGAAAGGTCAGCTCGTGGGCCCCGTTTCGGAATTCGGTCCGCGCGGACTTCTGGATGCGGGCCATCATCGCCGCCGCGTTGAAGTCGTCGAGCAGCCGCACGGGCACGGGCTGGACCGGCGCGGCGGACGGTCCGCTCGGACGCGGCGGTTCACCCATGATCAGGTGGGCAGGTCGGACTAGCATGGGAGGACTGGTTAACGGGAGCGTGCTACGGTTCGCGCGTTGAACTCAATTTTACTGCTGAGCAGTCTGAAAGAAGAGCCAAATTAAAAAAGGCACATCCAACAGGAGGGTCACAATCAGGCCGAGAATGGCACGCTTTGATTTTGGCTTCCCGATCAAGAAGCATACGAATCCCGACAGCCAACAGAGTATGGCTAAGGGGCCCAAGACCAATACACTTCCTAAAGCATCTTCACTCTCTTTCCGCGTGTCCGTCTGGAATTGGGAAAAGATCACAAAGGCTGAAAGCGCAAGGCTTGCCCAAGGCAGAACCAGCCCTGCCGTTGATAGCTTTTGCCTGATCATTTTAACGGACTATTGCGAGCCGCCATCCGCCTGGACGGAGAGGCGCGGTCTTGAACAGACGCGAGTTCCCTTCCCCCTCACCCTGGCCCTCTCCCTCAGGGAGAGGGGGAATGATCGTCCGCCTTTCGGCGAAAGCAGGTGCGGGATTGGCCGGATGCGCTGCCAGAAAACCAGCAAGGCTACCCGGCTTCCCCTTACCCATGAACCAGCTCCGGCTTCCGGCACCCCTCCGGGGTGCGAGAATGCTCTGGGCCGATCCCGGGGGCGATGCCCCCGGCTAAGTTCCGGTGCGCCTCCGGCGCGAACTTTCTCCGGCCCGGAGGGCCAACGGAACTTAGCCCCGGGCATCGCCCGGGGTGGCCATGCTCTTTTCTGGTTTTGCACCCCGGAGGGGTGCTGGAACTGATCGCCAACATGGCTGGCTGCAGCCGCTGGCCAACGAGGTTCAAGGGCTCAGTCCGCGGCTCTTGGGTTGTGGATTCTCTCCCGGACGGCGAGGGCCGGGGTGAGGGGGAAGGGAGCCCGCGTCTGCGCAGGCCATCATTGCGCAGAGCGATTTCCGGGCAAGAGATCATGGTTTCAGTCACGGCGTTCACAACCCAACTCGGCTACGGTCAGCGCTTCCCCTTGTCATCAAGGTTCTGTTGCAGGTCCTCGTTGGAGACCATGGACTCGACCCCGTTGGCCGGCACTTCGGCCTTCGCGATCCAGAGCAGCGCGTTCAGCAGCAGCTTGCGCTGGCTGTCGTTGCCCCAGTTCTTGTGCGTGTGGCCGCCGGTGAAGCCGAAGCCGCGGCCGCCATCGGGCCGCTCAAAGGTCCACATCAGCGTCTCTTCCCGGCCGCTGGCGGCGACGATGTGCGGATACGGCCCGGCGGGATACACATACGGTCCCTTCCGCACCTCGTCGCTGGGCGTGGCGACCAGGATCGGGGTGATCTTCGCCTTGGCGGCGGGGTCCTCCACCCAGCGCATGTTGAAGTACCATTCGTCGCGGTTGCTGAAGGGTTTCACGCCGCGCGTGACGGGATGCTCGGGGAACTTCTCGTATTTCGGCGACCACATCGGGTTCACCGAGAAGGCGTTCTCATAATAGCCGCCGATCCAGCGGTGCATGGCCGCGCCGGGATCGCCCGCCGGCACCTCGACGCCATAATGCGCAAAGCCGAGGCCGACGCCCTTCGCCGCAAGGCCGTCGAGGAGCTTGAGATGGTCGCGCTGGATCGCCGGATGGCCGCCACCGCCGTCGGCGTAGATCAGCACGGCGGCGGCACCGTCGAAGACCGAGTTGTCATCCACCGTGAGGGTGCCGACGACCTTGCTGGGCCAGCCGTTGGAATAGACCTCGACGCTCACGCCCGGCGTGCCGGCGAGGCACTTCTGCAGCAGCAGGCTGCCGGCGCGGAACTCGTGCATGCCCGGCGGATGGCTCGGCTTGCCCGCGATGATGATGATGCGCCTGTCCGCGGCGGACACCGACAGGACCGACAAACACAGGAGCGCGAGGAGACGAAAGACGCTTTTCATGGCAGATGCGGAGGCAAGGTTTCCATGCGGGCCAAGCCGCGCAAGTGGCAATGGGCGCATCTTTTCCCGGCACGTAGATGGCCGTGGCCTCGGAGAGAAAGCCACCCCTGATGAACGCGGGCCGTTCCCCCTCACCCATGAACAGCCCTGTACGGACAGACGGTTCCGTCTCTGTGGCCGCAGCGCTGAAAGCGCGTTTGAGTGATGCCTGGGGTGGAGCGAACGCAGAGAGCGCAGCCCCAGGGGCACGCGCTCCCGATCGGTCCGAGGGCTGAAGGCCTGATCAAGAGGCAGACCGACCTTTCGGACGCGCTTACAGCGCTCGACTGTTTTTGCTCAGTCAACCTGGGGCTGCGCTCGCCAGGCTCGCTTCACCCCAGGCATTATTCGGACGGGCTTTCAGCCCGGCCGATATGCCTGCAACTGACGGACGGATCTCTCGGCGTTGAGCCAACGAGGTTCAGGGGCACAATTCGCGCCTTTTGGGACGTGGAATCTCTCCCTGACCCTCTCCCGCCAGGAGAGGGGACAGCCAGGAATGCCGCTGGCTGACGGGATGATTCTCCGGCCAGTCCCGCGCCTGCCTTCGTCAACCGGCGGGCGACGATTCTCCCTCTCCTGGCGGGAGAGGGCCGGGGTAAGGGGAACGGCCACCCGACTCCGCCCGCGCTCCCTTGCACCAGGTCAGCCAGCTGAAAAGCGGGCAGCTCCAGGGGCGAACCGCCGGCCCCAAATTGCTCGCCGAAGTTTCGGCCCCGCCGTAGCCTTGCCCGCGTCCAATTTCCAGTTTCCCCCGCATGAAGAGTCTTCTCGTTGCGCTGTTGCTGGCCGGCACCACGGTGATGCTGGCCGCGCCGCCCATGCGGCCCGAGCATTTCACGGAGCTGCCCAAGGCCCAGGAAGTCGCGCGCAAGCTGCAGCGGCCCGTGCTGGTGAACTTCATCGGCACGGGCTGGTGCCCCTGGTGCAAACAGATGAAATCCGAGGTCCTCAGCAAGAAGGGCTTCCTTGCCTACGCCTCGACCAACCTGGTGCTCGTGGACCTGGATTTCCCCGACTCCGATCCCGATTCCAAGGCGATCTCGGCCGCGAACCGGGCGCTGCAGGAGCGCTATAAGGTCATGATTTTCCCCACCTTTCTGCTGGTGGACGCCTCGGGCAAGGAACTCGGCCGTCACGAAGGCTACCTGAAGGGTGGCGTGCCCGCCTTTACCCAGGCGCTCGACGGTTGGCGGTCCAAGTTCTCGGCGCCGACCAAATCCCCATGAACCTGCACGCCGCCGAACGCCAGCAGCTTGCCGCCGCCGCCTGCACCGCCGCCGAGGGCGCGTATGCGCCCTACTCGAAGTTCCGGGTCGGCGCCGCCGTGCTCACCGAGGACGGACGGGTCTTCCCCGGCTGCAACGTGGAGAACGCGAGCTACGGCCTCTGCCTCTGCGCCGAGCGCAACGCCCTCTCCACCGCCATCGCCGCCGGCGCGCGGAAGTTCCGGGCCGTCGCCGTCGCCTGCATCGACGCCGACGCCTCGCTCGGGCTCAACGGGCGGATGCCCTGCGGCGCCTGCCGCCAGTGGCTCCTCGAACTCGCCCCCGACGCGGAGCTGATCGTGGCCGGTGAGACGCGGGTCTTCACGGTGCGCGAGCTGCTGCCGCATGGGTTTGAGCTCTGAGGTGCGCTGTAACCGGGGCGAAAACGGAAAACTCGAGCCTCCTCACATCGTCTCCTACACCTGCGGTTGCTTTTTGTTGGATTGCCTGCTGATGGGTGGTGAGGAGACAGGGGCGTAGCCGGGCACTGCCCCGGTTTGGAGTTCCGCGTTTACGCGGCTCGGCCGGCTGCGTCCACCGGCCGCGTTTACGTTTCGGGGACAATGCTCGGTTGGACGCAGTAGAGAGAGGGAGTTGCGGCGGAAGCCTTGCGCCGCTTTGAGGCTGCGGTAATCTTTTGAGGCGCAAGCATCGGATGAAGGAAAGCCTGTTCTCGTGGTGGGCCCACGATTTGCCGTCATTGGACGGACGCCTTCGCTTTGCGGTCTATGGCCTGCTCTTAATCCTGTCGGAGCCGATTCTCAGAGAGATTCCAATTCAATTGGCGAACTGCCCACCGACACTTTATGAACCCAGCGGAGTGTTTGGGCTGATCTCAAACGACCCGGCCAGGCTTCACGGTTGGATGGTTTCAATCGTTGCTGGAATTCGGACGCCTCTGGTCGCCTGTTGGATCTGCTCAGCACTCGGCCTCTTCGGGCGGGCGCCCATGATCGCCACGGCGGGACTGTTTTTCGTCTTCTGGGGAGCGCTCAAGGGCGCCAGCGGATCGGGACACCAATGGTATCTGCCACTTTACACCTTCACGGCGCTGGCTCTTTTTTCGGCCCCGGACCGATGGTCCTTTGACCGCCTGTTGGAGCGGCATTTTCCGGGCTACCCATTTCTCACCGCGCGACCGGGTTCACTGACGGAAACGGGCCTTGGTCCAAAACTGGCGCTGGCCGGCGCGGTGACCAATCTTTTCGGCGCAGGCCTGACCAAGCTGCTGGAGGCCGGGCCCGCCTGGATGACCGGTGAGGCCCTGCACAACTACCTCCTCTGCCTGCCAAGGATCGCCCCCGGTTGGGAATGGCTGTATCATGCGGTCATCCAAAGGCCGTGGACCACCCGCGTCCTTTCCACCTGGACACTTGCCGTTGAGCTGGGATCGGTCGTGCTTCTGCTGGGTCCACGTTTCCGCCTCCTATGGATTGTCAATGCGTGCATATTTCATATTGGAATCATTCTGTTGATGATTCCGGATTTTCGACCGCAGATGGTCTGCTATCTGTTGTTGATCGACTGGCGGTGCGTCGGCAAGGCGTTGGAATCGGGCCAACGGCAGTTCAGGAGCGGGCGGGGCCCGCTCTTTGCGGGTGCTCTTGCAATTCTCCTTCCAAAACCGATCGGCTGTCCGGAGCTTCAGCAAAAAGTTTCACCGCGGCACAAGGGCCTGGCCCTTTCGCTGATCACGCTGTTCCTGGCGGGTCCGGTTGCCTCCGTCATCACGCATCGTGAATGGTATCCGTTCACCAATGTGCCAATGTATTGCACCCAGATCACGGAAACCTCCATCGGCCCCTATTCGATTTCTGACTTTGACGATTCCTCGGCACTGGCACGCATCGGTCGGGAATATGGTGCTTCCGGACGGCCCTGGTTTCTCACCCATTATTTGCCCAGGCGGATCAGGGTCGTGCTCACGACCCCCTCAGCCGACGGGACCGACCTCGATGTCACGGCCGAGATTGTCCGCCGGTATGGGGACTGGTTTCTTTGGGATCAACGGGCCACCCAAGCGGCGTCATGGGAGTTCGAACACCGGTTTGGCAAGGATTTCACTGCGCCCAACCAGACCGACGATACTCCGGGGCAGCGGCTGCTGCGTGCGGTCGTCCCATCCTTGCAGCCGAAGTTCGAAACCTATCGGCGACAGGGCAGCCGTCTCCGCCTGCTCTATCTCACGTCCCCGACGCCGTGCGAGTTGGCGCAAATCGAATTCTAACGGAACGGCCGCCCGTGCGTTCCGCCAGGCCATCGTGACACTCAAGGACGACAACGTGGTGGGTGGGGAGTATCAGGCCGGATTAGCCCGCCGGCCGGTTGCGGCCTCACCCCCTTTGAAGGCCCGGGCCTTCCCGCCATACGGTTGAAACCGAGCGACGGCCCGCCTGTGGCCACGGCTGGCCGTTCCTCCGCATCCGGAACTGGCCCGCGCCACCACCGTCCGCAAATTTCCCCAGGTTCTCCCCCGGGCACTCCCTGCGCCGTGCGGGACGCGCGCACTTGGCGTCTATCCGGAGTCCGTTTTGCCCGGATTGTCCGATGACCAGATCCCCATAGTGCGCACCCATGAGGGCTCAGGAGAGAACGGCGGCGGGCGGATCCGTTTCAAGCCGGGCGGGAGGAGCGATGGTTTCGTCACTGTGGCTCCCGAGGCTGAACTCGACAGAATGCTCCTGCCTGTCGTCCACCAAAGGCACGGCATTCCCCGGCAGGCGGTTGCCATCGAGGAACAGTTGATCTGCCTCGCCGGAACCGGCGGCCAGGCGGGTGATGGCCAGGTGATAGACGGTCTGCCGGTAGCGGTAGTGAATCCGGCAGGCCGGCCAGCCGGCCGGGAGACGCGGGGTCAGCACGAGTTTGTCGCCTGCCAGATTGACGCCCAGCAGGGTCTCGATGAGCAGCCGGTACATCCAGCCGGCGGAGCCGGTGTACCAGGTCCAGCCGCCCCGGCCGGAGTGCGGCGCGACGGCATAGACATCCGCCGCCACGACGTAGGGCTCCACCTTGTAAGTGGCGATCTGTTCCGGCGTCCCGCCGTGATGCACCGGGTTCAACAGGCTGAAAAGCTCCCACGCACGGTCGTTTTCACCCTGGAGCGCGAAGGCCATGGCGGCCCAGATGCCTGCGTGGGTGTACTGGCCGCCATTCTCGCGCACGCCCGGGATGTAGCCCCTGATGTAGCCGGGATTCAGCGCCGACCGGTCAAATGGCGGATCGAACAGCTGGATCAGCTTTTCGTTTCGCCGGACGAGGCGCCGGTCAACCGAGTCCATCGCCTGGCGTGAACGTCCCAGCTCGCCCGCGCCGCTGATCACGGACCAGCTCTGGGGCAGCGAATCAATCTGGCATTCGGGATTCGTCTGCGAACCCAGCGGTTCACCGTTGTCGAAGTAGGCGCGGCGATACCAGGCGCCGTCCCAGGCATGCCGCTCGATGTTTTCCTGCAGCTGCCGGGCCTGCGCGACACAGCGGTCGGCGAAGGCGGTGTCTTTCCGCGCGCGCGCGAGTCCGGAGAATTGCGTGAGCACGTCGTACAGGAAGAAGGCCAGCCAGACACTTTCGCCGCGCCCCTCCCGGCCCACCATGTTCATCCCGTCGTTCCAGTCGCCGCACCCGATGAGCGGGAGGCCGTGCTCGCCGAACTTCAGGCCGCGTTCGATGGCTCGCACGCAATGCTGATACAGCGTGGCCGACTCTTCGGAGCGGTTGGGCAGGTCGTAATACGCCTCCTCTTCCGGCTTTACCGGCCGCGCATCCAGAAAAGGGATCTTTTCATCCAGCACTCCGGTATCCGCCAGACACGACACATAACGGCACGTCACGTAGGGCAGCCACAGGAAGTCATCGGAGAAATGCGTGCGCACCCCGCGTCCCGATGGCGGATGCCACCAGTGCTGCACGTCTCCTTCGCGGAACTGGTGCGTCGCGGCGCGGAGCAGATGCTCCCGGGTGAGGGCCGGCTCGCAATGCACGAGCGCCATCGAGTCCTGCAGCTGGTCCCGGAAGCCATACGCGCCGCCCGACTGATAAAAGCCCGTGCGTCCCCACATCCGGCAGCCGAGGGTCTGGTATAAAAGCCAGCCGTTTGCCAGCACGTTCACGGCCGGATCGGGGGTTTCCACCGCCACCGCACCGAGCGTCCGCTTCCAATAATCCCAGACTCCCTCGAGCGCGACGCGGTTGGCATCCTCGCGGCGGAAGCGGCGGATGAGGTTCTGCACCTCCGCCGGGCTGCGGCCGACGCCAAGACGGAAACGGGTTTCGCGCTCCTGACCGTCGGGCAGGTTGAAACTGACCTGCACCGCGCCGCACGGATCGAGTCCGGCACCGACCTTTCCGGAAAGGCGCACGCGCCTCAGCGCCGCCGGCTGCGCCAGGCTTCCGTTCCGCCCGATGAATTCCCTGCGGTCGCCGGTGACGGTGCGCGCGCCATCGTTGACATCGATAAACGCGATGCGCTCGGCGAATTCCGTGTTGTAATGGTTGCGCGCCAGCAGCGCGCCCGTTTTGAGGTCCACCTCGGTCTGCACGTGCACCAGGCTTTTCTGCCGCAGGTCGCCCAGCACCCACTCCCAGTAACCCGTGATGGACAGGCGGCGCGAGCGTCCCGAGACGTTGCGCAGTTTCAGCACCGCAAACTTTACCGGCGCATCCATCGCCACATAGACCCACAGCTCGGAAACGATGCCGTGCTCGGTGTGCTCGAACACGGTGTAGCCGAAGCCGTGGCGGATGACGTACGGCGTCTTCCCGCGCGCGGGCAGGGGAGTGGGCGACCAGAACTGTCCGGTCTGCTCGTCCCGGATGTAGAACGCCTCGCCCGTGGTGTCCTGCACCGCGTCGTTGCTCCAGGGTGTCAGGCGGAATTCATGCGAGTTCTCGACCCAGGTGTAAGCCGCACCGCTCTCAGAAATGACCGTCCCGAAATAGGGATTGGCCAGCACATTGACCCACGGCGCCGGCGTCATCTGCCCGGGCTGAAGCGTGATGACATATTCCCGGCCGTCCGGGGTGAAGCCGCCAAAGCCGTTCGGGAAGATCAGTTCGCGGTGCGGAAGCGGTGCCGGCTGGTCGTCGGAGGCATTGCGGATGTGCGTCAGGGCGGGTACCATCGGCTCCAGCACGCTGCGATGCTCCAGCTGCTGCGCCAGCGTCCCCTTCTCGTCGTCCAGCACTATGCGCGCCGCCGCTTGCAGCAGTACGCGGTCGTCGTTGGGAATCTGTTCCAGCCGCCGGACAAAGATGCCGCCGGGCTTGTCCAGCATCTGGGCCTCGATGCCGGACGAAATCAGCGCGGTGATCTGGTCATGCAGTGACTGGCGATAGACCGAGGCATCCTCGTTCAGGATGACGAGATCCACCGTCAGCCCCTTCATGCGCCAGTAGGAGTGCGCCTGGATGAGCTGCCGGACGATCTCGACCTTGTCCGGATCGCTGATGCGGAGCAGGACCATGGGTGCATCCCCGGAAATGCCGTAGCTCCAGAGGCCGTTTTGCCCGCGCCGGTTGTTCAGCAGCACGGACGGGCTGGCGCGCCGCGCGGGGTCGGCATAAACCAGCGCGCCCGCCAGCTGGCCGTAGAGCTGGGCCTCGGCCTCCGTGGCGTTGATCTGCTGCAACGTGACCTGGCTGTGTGTCCACGCCAGGTCGAAGATCCGGTCGGCCATGCGGCAGCTCTGATATTTCTCCACCTGCGCCAGGGCGGCCTCCCGGCTCTCCGTCACGCCCAGGACCAGATCAATGATGACGGTTTCGTGCGGTCGCAAAGTGACCGTGCGCCGCAGCGAAATGATCGGGTCGAGCACGGACCCGACGGTATTGGACAGCGGTGAAACCGTACACATGGCCGCCGGGCTGGCCGGCGTTCCGCCCCGTCCGACAAAGCGGTCACGGTCGGTCTCGCAGGAGATTTCACCCATCTTTTCGGTTTCACCCACCAGCAGATGCATGAGCCACGGGGGCTTTTCGTCAATGGAGCGGGCCCGTCGGGTGCAGAGAATGCCGGAGGACTTCGGGACGAATTCCGTCTGCACAAACAGATTGCTGAACGCGGGATGCGCGGCATCCGCGTCCGGTTTCGCGAGCACCACTTCGGCGTAGCTGGTCAGTTCGATCTCCCGCGTCAGGGGCGAGCGGTTGGTGAGCGTGAGGCGGCGCAGCTCCACATCATCCTCCGGCGACACGCTGATCTCGGTGTGGATCTCCAGTCCGTCATGCCGCTGACGGAACTCCGCCCGCGACTGCGTAAAAATCGCCTCGTACCGCTTCGTCGCCCGCAGGGTGGGCTGATATGCTGCGGACCAGAATTCTCCCGTCGCCACGTCGCGCAGATAGACAAACGACCCCCAACAGTCGCGCGTGGCGTCCTCACGCCAGCGGGTGATGGCCAGATCCCGCCACCGGCTGTAGCCGCCGCCCGCGCTGCTGATGGCGACGTGATAACGCCCGTTGGAAAGCAGGTGCACTTCCGGCATTGGCGGCGTGGGATTGGTGAAGATCCGCATGACGGCTTCCGCGCCGCCGGCGATCGGCCGCGTGGCCTCCAGTTGCAGATCGGCGGAGAGCACGCTCGCGGCGGTCTTCGGCACCCGTTCCTGCAACAGCAGGTCCGCCGCCTTGAGCAGCGGGCACGCCATGAACCGCCGCTGCATGGGCCAGTCGCGCAGCACGTTGGCCAGCGCGAGGAGGCTCATCCCCTGATGATGCGCCATGAAGGACCGGATGGTGACGCTCGTCTCGCCCGGCGGCAGGCGCGCCGCGGTGTAATCCACCGCCTCATAGAAACCGTAGGCACCCTCGCGCCCATCGTCCCTCAACCGCCGCAGATTGTCGCACGCCTCGCGCGGGGCCACCATCAGCGCCATGACGGTGGCGTAGGGGGCGATCACCAGGTCGTCGGCCAGGCCGCGTTTCAGACCGAGGCCCGGCACGCCGAACGCCCGGTACTGGTAGGTGAGCTGCACATCGGTCCGGTTGTAGCCCGATTCGGAAATGCCCCACGGCACGCCGCGCAGCTTTCCATACTCGATCTGCTGGCGCACCGCCGCCCGGCAGGTGTGGTCGAGCAGGGCCCCGTCATAGTTGGGCATGACCAGCAGCGGCATGAGGTACTCGAACATCGAGCCGCTCCACGAGACGAGGATAGGCTCCCCGTGCGGGGCGACGAGCAGCCGGCCGAGCGAAAACCAGTGATCCTGCGGCACCTGCCCCAGGGCGATGATGAGGTAGCTGCACAGGCGCGCCTCCGAGGCCAGCAGGTCATAGAAGCCGCTGTCGAAGCGGCGCTCCGTGACGTTGAAACCGGTGGCTAACAGCTTCCGTTCCGGGGCGAACAGAAAGGCGAAATCCGCCGTGGCCAGTTCATCAGCCTGGCGGGCGAGGTCTTCCAGGGCGAGGAGACGCTCGCGGGCCCGGGTGCCAGCCTCCCGCACGCAACGCGTGAGTTCGGTGTGATCCTCCCCGCCGCTGGTGAGCGGGCCGGATGACGGCTCCAGCGCCGCCAGTTCACGCAAGGTGGGTGCCCGGTCGAGGCCGGCGAGTTGCTCCTCAGGGGCTGAAGCGGAATGCGTTTCCGCCGGCGTGACCGCGGATGGCCCGCCGGGAGCGGGGACCGCCAGCGCCAGCCACGGTGCCAGGAAGCGTAGCTCCGCCAGCTGCTCCTCACAGTTTCGCCGGAGCGTTTGGCTCCAGGCTTTCGCCACGTCGTTCCGGTCCGCCGACGCGGCGACGATCTGGCCGGCCAGGTCGGTTGCGCGCACGAGGAGGGCTTGGGCGGCGCGCAAAGTTGCGGGCGCCTGGGCCAGTTCCACGTCGAGCTCCGACAGGGCCACGTCCTCGGCCGCCATCGGCTTCAGGATGGCCACCGTGTCGCGCAGTCCCGCAAAAACCTGGGGCGTGAAGATTTTTTCGCCGGCAAGTTCCCGCAGCCCCGCTCCCAGCGTCAGCAGATGTCCGGCAAGGTTCCCGCTGTCCACGCTGGAAACATAGAGCGGCAGCAGCGGCCGGAGCGTGCGCGTCTCATACCAGTTGTAGAAATGGCCGCGATGCCGCTCGAGTTTCTGCATCGTGTCGAAGGCGTCCCCGGTGCGGCGGATCACGCCGCCGACCGGCAGATGGCCGAAGTCATAGGCGGCCAGGTTGGCGAGCAGTGCCAGGCCCATGTTCGTGGGCGAGGTGCGCGCGGCGATCACCGGGGATGGGGTCTCCTGGAAATTGTCCGGCGGCAGCCAGTTTTCCGCCGCGGTCACGAAGGTCTCAAAAAAGTGCCAGGTCTTCCGGGCGGTGCCCCGGAGAAAGGCCAGCTCCGCATCGGTCAGCCCCGGCGCAAGCGAATCGAGGGGTTGGCTGATCCACCAGGCGATCAGCGGGGCGGCCAGCCAGAGCGCAAGGAGCGGCAGGGCCGCAAGCAACTGCGACGACTCCAGGCTGACGAGGGAAATTCCCGCCGCGAGCGCCACGGCGGGCGCGCTCCACATGGTCACGAAAAAGCCGGCCAGGCCGGCGCGGGTGTTCCGTTCGGAATCGCCCGAGGTCTGCCATTCGAGGAGCCGCTGGCGCGTCACCAGCAGGCGCACCAAGGTCCGGCCTATGGCATCCAGACTGACAAAGGCGTCGTAAGGTATGAAGGCCAACGTGAGCAGGACCTGTCCCAGCTGCCGGCCGGCTCCGCCCGCCACAATCCGCAGGTGCATCGCCCACGGCAGGTCGGCCGATTTGCGCAACCCGCTGACCAGGGCCGCCAGCAGGCCAGGCAGGGTGATGATCCCCAGAACCAGCGGCGTTCCCCACCCGCCCGGTTCCGGCAGGAGCAGCCAGTCACCCACCAGGAGGAGCAGCAGCGCGACCGGCACGAGGCTGCGGCGGAGGTTGTCGAAGATTTTCCACCGCGACAAGCCGGAGAGCGGGTTGTCGACAGGGCGGGCATCCGAGCCGGGCACGCGCGGCAGCAGCCATTGCGTGATCTGCCAGTCGCCCCGGATCCAGCGGTGCCGCCGGTCGATGTCCACGTTGTAGCGCGAGGGATGCTCCTCGTACAGTTCCACGTCGCTCACCAGCGCGGAACGGGCGTGACACGCCTCCAGCAGGTCGTGGCTGAGCACGGTGTTTTCCGGAAAGCGTCCCCGCATCGCCCGTTCGAAGGCGTCCACATCGTAGATCCCCTTGCCGATGAACGAACCCTCCTGAAACACGTCCTGATACACGTCGGACACCTCGCGCGTGTAAGGGTCGATCCCCGCGTCGCCGGCGAACAGCCGGACAAACCAGGAGCGCCGCGACCCCGGCAGGCTCACCCCGACGCGCGGCTGCAGAATGCCATAGCCTTCGGCGACAATCCCGCGCGCCTCATCGAACACGGGCCGGTTCAGCGGATGCGCCAGCGTGCCGACCAGCTGGCGCGCCGCCTCGCGCGGCAGCTGGGTGTCGGTGTCGAGCGTGATGACATATTTGATGTCGGGCAGGATGGCGGTGTCCCCGACGATCTCCGAAAATCGTCCCAGCGCGCCGCCGCGCAGCCGGGCGTTGAACTCCGCCAGCTTCCCGCGCTTGCGCTCGTAGCCCATCCACCGGCCTTCGCTGGCAATCCAGCGGCGGGGCCGGTGAAACAGGAAAAACCGGTTGTTGCCGGTGCCGCAATATTTCCGGTTCATCGCCTCCACCCCGGCCCGCGCCCGCCCCAGCAGGTCTCCGTCTTCCGGCATGAACTCCGTCGGCGCGTCGCGAAAATCGGTCAGCAGGGCGAAATGAAGGCGCTCGTCCCGGTTGGCCAGATGGTGGATCTCCAGGGTCTCGATCAGCCGGTCCACCCCCTCCGGGCTGTTGAGCATGGTGGGAACGGCCACCATCGTCCGGCAGTCGGGCGGGATGCCGGCGGAAAAATCCATCCGCGGGAGCGGGCGGGGCTTCAGCAGCAGCGTGCAAAGCCAGTTCATCAGCGCCACGGCCAGCTGGCTGGCGCAAACGAGAAACACCAGGCCGAAGCCGATGAGCTGCCCTTCCGGCACTTCGATCGCCTGGAGCTTCTGCATGAAGCCGAACGTGGTCAGGGCCGTGAACAGGCAGATTCCTCCCGCATAAAACGTCAGCGGGAAGCGGTGAACGCAGCGTTCGAGGAGGTCCCGCCAGGGCCAGCTAACCCGGGCCAGCCGTCCTAGCTGGGGCCGGCCCTTGTCAATCAGGTAGTAACCGACATGGGCGGTCCGGTCGGTGGGCCCTTTTTGGCGGGCGCTCTCGGTGGCCAGTTGGACGGCCTGCCGGGCGACCTCGGCTTCGGTGAGCCGGCCGTGCCGGGCCATGAATTCGACCGCGTGGCGATAGCGGTCGCGCGTCGAAAAATCCATCTGCGCGTAAACCGCGGCGGGGTCGGTCCGCAGCGTCTCCTCGACCCGGCTCAGGCCCTCGACGAAGTCCTTCCAGTCCCGGGCGCTCAGGAAGCGCAGGCTGGAGATGCTGTGACTCACGGAAACCTGGTCGGCCGCCTGGCTCTGGCTCTCCAGCTGGACGAGCTGCTCGATGGAGTGCCCGTGTACCACCAGCCGTTGTTCCAGCCAACCACGCGCCAGGTGCAGCACCGGACTTTGCCGCGACAGCCGCTGGCAGAATTCCGCCACGAAGGAGCTGGAAACGGGCAGGTCGGACTTGGCCATGTCCGCCACCACGATGACCAGGTGCGACGGATCCCTCTCGGCCATGGCCTGCAGACGGTCCACCCAGAGATCCGCCAGATTGCGGTCCTCCCGGGCGATGATCAGCCGGGTGGTGATCCGCTGGAGATTCTCGATCAGGCCCAGCCTCAGCATGATGGGGATCGCCCACAGTTCGCCGAGCTTGAGCGAAACGACCGTCTGGTAGGCTTCGATGAAGGCCCGGAGCGGTCCGGCATCGATCTGCGCATCCACATGCGCAATCAGATCGAGGACGATGTCGTAAACGCGCGGCAGCCCCGCCGAGGAACCGTTCAGGAGGCGCGGCAATTCGCGGCTGTAGCCATGCGGCAGATGTCGCCGGGCAAGCTGGATCTGCTCCTCGATCAGGTAAAAATTGTCCAGCAGCCACTCGGCGGCGGGGGTGATGCGCCGGAGCGGGTCCACCGCCAGGGTCTTTCGGTTGAAACCCCTGAGGATGCGCTCGTTCTCGTCGAGCCGGGCCAGCAGGCTGTTCGAACCGCGCCGGATGACGACCTGATGCGTGGCCGCCAGCGATTTGGCGTGGCGCGCCAGTTGTTCGACACTGAACAGCTCGGCCCGCAAAGGAGGCTCGTTCGCGTCAAGGTGCGAACCCGCCTGTCTGGCCATCCAGTTCCGAAAACGTCCCGGCGGCATGGCCATGGCTGGTTAGGGCTGCGCGCGGCCAGCCACCCACCCATGGGTGGAAATCCGCCGGTCGGGCCGCCGGCGATCCCCGCCCCTGGCCGGACCCCGCCCTTGCGTCAATTTCGGCGCGCCGGCCTGGACAGGAGTGTGCATGTCTGTTTTTGAAGTTGTGGCCGGGCGGGTTTGTGGCCCGGAGAACTTGCAGGTCAGCCGGGCGTCCCAACGTCATTTTTGGAAAAACGTCCCGCCGCTGAAGTCGCGACCATGGAAGAAGCACCCCTGCCCTTCTATGGGGTGTTTTCCCCGAACCGCCGGCCCCTCGGGCGTTGCGCGGGCATTTCGGCGGTGCTGACCGACTACCGACAGGTCTTCCCTGACCGTCGCCTCGCCTGCATCGACGCCGATGCCTCGCTCGGGCTCAACGGCCGGATGCCCGGCGGCGCCTGCCGCCAATGGCTGCTCGAACTCGCGCCTGACGCGGAGCTGATCGTCGCCGGCGAGACGCGTGTCTTCACCGTGCGCGAGCTGCTGCCGCACGGGTTTGAGCTCTGAGGCGCGCAAAATCAACTCCTGCGGGCGCGCCACGGAAGAATATCCTGCTGCGTCGGTTTATGATCCTGAAGGGATTTTTATCATTCAGCCCGGCGTTGCGTGACGAAGTCGCGCTACGCTGGGTATGGGCCAGGACGTGCAATCTACCCTGTAGGGGTAGAATCACTTTCCGACGGGAAACGATACAACCCATGTTGGGGTTGAGAATCACCGGGACAGACAACCCGGGGTAGTCGCTCCGCGCCAACCCTGGGCTGAATGATGGAATCCCCTTGGGATTCTCAAAAGCCTGCAGAAGGTTCGCACAAATGGTGCCTGGTGTAGGGCCCATCGCATCCGGGCAAAAATGCCTCGCACTGCCGCCGTACGCCAAAAAGAAAACGGGACCCAACAGGGTCCCGTTTGTTTTAAAAAAACGTGGGAGCTTCTTCGCTCCGGTGGCTTCAGGGCAGCTTCTTGAGCATCATGTCCTTGAACTGGACCTGCATGGGCGGGCCGGCGTGGACCTGCAGCGCCAGGATGCCGGTCTTGGCCGCCTTGGCGGACTGCTCGTCCACGACCTCGATGGTCATGCGGCCGTTGATGAAGTGCATCAGGTGGTTGCCGTCGGCAATGATGAGGTAGTCGTTCCACTCGCCCGCATGGATGTTGGCCTGCAGCTCCGCCGAGGGGGCGAGGTCGCCCATCTTGTAGATCTTGGTCGCACCGTTCTCCTCGGTGATGCGGGTGCGGGTGCCGCGCTCGGCGAGGATGCCGCGACCGCGCTCCTCATAGAGGATGCCGCTGTAGGTCGTGCCCGCCTCGAAGTCGGCCTGGTAGCCGCCCACCACGAAGGCGGCGGGGTCCACGATCTTGCTGCGGTATTGCACGCCGGAATTGGCGAAACCGACGTTGTTGAGCGGCAGGATCTTGTATTTGAAGCGCAGCTCGAAGTTGTCCACGGTGCCGTTGGTCCACACGAGGAAGGTGTTCTGCTTGAGCGGATTCCCCTGCTCGGTATAGCCGGTGATCGCGCCCTCCTTCACCGTCCAGTGGTCGCTCAGGCCGGCCCAGCCGGCGAGCGTCTTGCCGTCGAAGAGGCTGACCGAGGCGGCCGCCTTGGCGGTCTTGGCCGGCATCGGGCAGCTGCCGGAGCAGCAGCTCTGGCAGCCGGTCTGGAGGACCGCCGCCGCGCCGAGGGCCAGGGTGGTCAGGAACAGGGAGACTTTGTTCATGTTATATTATATAAAGTGATATGCTTGATTATATCAGGCGCCGAAGAGCCTCTTCAGGTTCTTGACGCCCTTGACCGCGATCTCCTCCTGGGTCGGCTCGATGCGGCGCCAGATGGCCGCCGCGCGGGCGATCACCTTCACGTCGGTGGTGAAGGACTCGATCACGACGTCGCCGTCGTACTTCACGGCCCTGAGCGCGGCCACGATCTCGGCCCAGTTCAGCGAGTCGCCGCCGGGGGTGCCGCGGTCGGTGCCGCAGGCGTGGAAGTGGGCGAGGAGCTTGCCGGCCTTCTTGATCGACTTGCCCTGGTTCTTCTCCTCGATGTTCATGTGGAACGTGTCGAGGTGGAGCTTGAGCGCGGGCGAACCGACATCGGCGATGAGCTTGAGGCCCTGCTCGCAGGTGTTCAGGAAGTCGGTCTCAAAGCGGTTCAGGGGCTCGACGCAGATGGTGATGCCCTTTTTCTCGGCGTACTTGGCGATGACCTTCAGGTTCTTCACCACCAGCGCCCATTCCTTCTTCTGCTGGGCGGGCTCGACGGCATCGGCCTTGCCGACGACGCTGTAAACCGGGCCGATGACCCGGGAATGCCCGAGCACGACGGCCTGGTCGATCAGGGCCTTGATGTAGTCGGAACCGGTCTTCTGCTCCTCGGGCGTGCCGCGCAGGTCGCGGCCGGGGCCCATGCAGGCGCAGATGCTGCCGATGGCCAGGCCGGCCTTGTCGGCGGCGGCCTTCACCGCTGCGGGATCAATGTGGCTGGGATCCTCGACGGGAATCTCGACGGACTGGAAACCCCACTTTTTGAACTGGGGGAAGAGTTTCACGCTTTCGGTGGTGAAAGGCGAAACGAAGAGGAAGGTGTTGATGCCAAATCTCATGGTAGAACGTGAGGGGACGCTAAAATCCGGACGCGATAGGGAGAAGTTATTTTTGCGCTGGCAGCCGGATCACGGCACGTTTTCTGGGCCGAACACAATGACCTGCAACCGCTTCAGGTCAGCCGTGCTGTCGCCGATCTTGGTGACGGTCGGCGTATCGAGCATCTGATCCGTGTAGAGCGTCTTCCAGTGGTAGGCTTCGGCGTGGCCATCCGCGAAGGAAAACGCTGCCGACTTACCATGTCGGGCGGTGGGGGAATTCTGCCAGTCCTTGCTGGGCGGGAATTGCGTGGCAAAAAAGCCATCGTCCACGGTTTCCTTGCTCTCATCCACAAAGGTCAAACAGCCCGAGGGAGAGGGAGCGTTGATGTCAGTGAATTTGACAAACATGGGATTCTTTTGTTTGGATCCGTCAAAGACATATTCAAAGTTACTATCCCCGGCCATGCGACCGTTCATCGAGTAGGTCCTGACAATACCCTTGGGTATTTTGTTTTTATACTGCTTGAGATCATTGGGCAGCTCCGTGGCGGCCGGGTCACGGTAGATTGCGACGCTGCCATTGTAGGGGAAAAGCTTGGCGTTGCGTAACAGAATCTCATTGGTCGCATCAGCCAAGGTCTGCATGTTGCCACCGACCCAAGCATTGGTGTTGTTCAGCGAATTGGGCACCAACCGGTCGTTGTAATCGCCAAAGTACATGGTCCAAGCGAGGGCCAGCTGCTTCATGTTGCTGACGCAGGTGATCGCCTGGGCCTTCTGCTTCGACTTGGCGAGCGCGGGCAGGAGCATTCCCGCAAGGATGGCGATGATCGCGATGACGACCAGCAGCTCGATGAGCGTGAAGCCCGCAGAGATTCGCCGAAGGGTGATTTTTTTCATTCTAGGTGCGACTTTTTGTGGGACCACGTCCGTTGTAGCTCGGCAAACGGGCCTTTCCAGCCAAATCTACACATGCGGAGCACAAACTTCTAGCTAAGATCATCACTCCCAAGGCATTCCAACCGGGGATGAGCCGACACTTTTTGCCTGCACGCGCGCAACGGGGGTCCAGACCATAAGGTACGAAGGCCAGCGGACCAGCATTCACGGTTTCTTTCACCGTTGCCGCGTTGTTTAGAGCGTTTTCCAAAATGCCATGCTCATTGGGTGAGAGGTCAGGAGAGCGGTGACCGCGACGATGCCAAGTCGCTCTCCGAAAGAGCGCCCCGTCGCCTGCCATTAGGACGGCACAGTGCCGTTGAAATCTCGCTAACACCCGGCTTCAGCCGGGTGGGAGGCGGCCATGAAGCGCAACGGTTTCAACCGCCTTTCTGATGGTAGTGGCTCCCGTAAGCCGTTGAAACGGCTGAATCAAAGGGGCGGATTGGAAACCGGGCTGAAAGCCCCGGTGCTAGTGAGATCAAGAAATACCGATCATAAATAATTCTAGCCCAAGTGGTTGTGAGACATCAGTAAATGAATCTGGAAGAGGGTGTTCCGAAAGGCAGCGGGCAATCTTCCTAAAGCGCCTGATAAATCGCACAAATCAAAGCGGGTTGTTTCCAGCAGGCATTGGCGATGCCCTTAGTGCCAAGCCTGCGGCTTTCCCTGTCTCGCGGAGCGAGGCGGTGAAAGTAGCCGTGGGGTTTTAACCCACGGAAAGGTCAGGAACACGGCGCGCTCGTCGCGTAGCGACGGTTGAAACCTACCTTTGCAGGGGGGGCTTTCAGGCGTCGCTACGCGACGCACGACCCGGTGGCCTTGGACCATGGGTTGAAACCCATGGCTACTTTCACCGGATCGCGCTGCGACCCGAAATCCCCCGAATCGAGCCCGTTGAAAACGGGGACTTGGTATCTGTGTTCCAACGTCCCGGCTCAATTCGGCGTAGCTATCTCACCATCAAGCAAATCCAAAAACTTTCGTAACACCCTCTGGAAAACAGGAAAACAGGAAACGGCTAAAGACAGATCCCCTTCCTGCTTTCCTGTTTTCCAAATTAAATCCTTCCCCTTCAGCCGGCGCAGCTTCCGCAATCGTCCTCCGCAGGCTCCGCGCGCTGACGCTTGAGCCAGACGAGCACTAGGCTCAGGTCGGCCGGGGTCACTCCGGAGATGCGGCTGGCCTGTCCGATCGTCTGGGGACGGATCTTTTCCAGTTTTTGCCGCGCTTCCGTGCGTAGGCTGCCGATGCTGGCGTAATCGAAATCCGCCGGGATGGTGCGCTCTTCCAAGTCGTTGAACTTGTCCAGCTCCCGATTCTGCCGGGCGACGTAGCCGGCATATTTGATCGTGATTTCGACCTGTTCGGTGACTTGGGGCGACAACTGTAGATCACGGCTGGGCAGGTCTTGGTAGCGAACCTCCGGGCGTCGGAGCAGCTGGGCCATGGTATCGGTGCCTTCCCTAACCTGTTCCAACCGTATCAGTTCCTGCGCGATGGCCGCCCGTTTGGCCTCGAAGTGGCGGTAGTTTCGTTCGGGCAGCAGCCCCAGCTCGTAGCCCAACTGGCTCAGCCGCTGATCGGCATTGTCCTGGCGCAAGACGAGCCGGTACTCGGCGCGCGAGGTGAACATCCGATAGGGCTCCTGCGTGCCCTTCGTGACAAGGTCATCGATGAGGACACCGATGTAGGCCTGATCGCGGCGCAGCACCACGGGTGCTTTGCCCTGGACGCGACGCGCCGCATTGATGCCGGCCATCAGTCCCTGCGCGCCGGCTTCCTCATAGCCCGAGGTCCCATTGATCTGTCCCGCGAGGAACAGGTTCCGGCACCCCTTGGTCTCCAGGCTGGGCTGGAGCTGAGTCGGATGGCTGAAATCGTATTCGACCGCGTAGGCCGGCCGCATGATCTCCGCCTGCTCGCAGCCCACAATGCTGCGGACCATCTCGACCTGCACCTCGAAGGGCAGGCAGGTCGAAAAGCCGTTCACGTAGATTTCGTCGGTGGCGATCCCCTCCGGTTCGAGGAAAATCTGGTGCCGCTCCTTGTCCGCGAAGCGCACAAACTTGTCCTCGATGCTCGGACAATACCGGGGACCGATCCCTTCGATGACGCCGGAGTACATGGGCGACTTGTGGAGGTTCGCCAGAATCAGCTCCCGCGTGCGGTCGGTCGTGTGCGTGAGGTAGCACGGAAGTTGTCCGCCCGTATGCGCGAGGATCGAACCGGGGGGATACTTCGGGGCGGGATCGGTGAGCGCCTTCGTCCGAAATTGTTCCACGTGGAACAATGGGTCGTTCCAGAGATCCTCCTGCCAGTATGTGAACCATGGCACCGGCTCGTCGCCGGGTTGCAACTCGCATTGGGTAAAGTCGATCGACTGCCGGACCAGCCGGGGCGGGGTACCAGTCTTCAGGCGGCCCAGCTCCAAGCCAACCTCTTTCAAGGAAGCGGACAGCCCGGTCGCGGCGGCCTCGCCGGCGCGACCGCCAGATTGCTGGTTGGCCCCGACGTGCATGAGGCCCCGCAGAAAGGTGCCGGTAGTAATAATGACGGTCTGCGCATGGAACTGGACCTCCAGGCTGGTCTCCACCCCATACACCTCGCCGTCCCGATGCAACAACCGGGTGGTCTGCCCCTGCTTGCAATCGAGATTGGCCTGGCGCTCGCAGATCCATTTCAGGCGAAACTGATAAGCCTTCTTGTCGCACTGGGCCCGGGGAGCCCAAACAGCCGGGCCTTTCTTGGTGTTGAGCATCCGGAACTGCAAGCCGGACATATCCGTGGCCTTGCCCATCTCGCCACCCAATGCGTCGATCTCCCGGACCAGATGCCCCTTGGCCAGCCCGCCGATGGCCGGGTTGCACGACATCTGCCCGATGGTATCGAGATTGATCGTCAGCAGCAGGGTCTGGCACCCCATGCGGGCGGCGGCCAAGGCGGCCTCAACGCCGGCATGGCCGGCACCGACCACGATGACATCATACCGCTTGGGATAGACAAACATGGGAATCAGGTACCCGGAGGAGGCAATTGTTCCACGTGGAACAATTCGATTCTACTTGGTTGGCCTCGGTGGGGTCATCGCCAAAAGAGCGAGGACGCAGCCGATCAGCAGCAACACCACTCCCACGGCCAATGCCGCGCCCGTGTGCGCCATGGGGGACGCCGTAATCAGCCAAGCGCCAATGGCCAAGAGCAAAACGTCCGCCCCCAGCAGTACGCCTCGGCCGATAAAGGATTTGTGCTCAACAGTTTGGGTTGAAACAGCCGAAACGGTAGCGGGTTTGACCGGTGATTTCGGGTCAACAGCCTGCCCGTGATCCTTGAAACGCTCGGGCTCAGACAACGAACGGACCGGTTGCTGGGCAGACTCTGCCAGCAACGCGCCCAAACCCTTGCCCAAACCGGTGGATGCCACGCCTCCAGTTTCGACCCAAAGCGGCCCCAGCTCAAAGAAAATCGGTGGCCGGGCAGAAGGAGACAGGAGCGGCCTTGCGGCCGGGAGTCAGGAATCAGTAGATGGAAGCTGGGAGATAGGAGTTGGGGAAACAGCGGCCTCGAGCGGCCAACCGCGAGCGGTTGCCGAAGGATGTTTCGGAAGGGAGATAGCTTGGTGGGGCGAGTGTCCCCGCGAGCCGAGGCGGCCTTGGTCTGAGGCGGCCCGGCTCGCGGGGACGCTGGCCCCACCGGGCACAGGATGGTCGATCCTTCCAGCGGAGTGCGACGAACCCCGAACCTCCCACCTCCCATCTCCTATCTTCCAGCTCCTGTCTTCTTGCGTCACAGGACGCCGTAGCGTTAATTCCATGCCTGCAATCTATGGATGTCACTCGCACCGCCTTCGGCACCTGGAATGGTGGCCGGTTCATGCATTTCGGTCAGCCGTTGGAAGATGGTCACTGGGTCAAGACGGCCCAATTGGCCTATCAAAGCGGCATTCGCACCTTCATTACGGCCGACGTTTACGGTAACGGAGCGGCTGATTCCCTGCTGGGAAGCGCTTTGGCCGGTCTGCCACGCGATTCCTACTGCCTCGTTGGCGCGGTGGGGCACGACTTCTATTCCGGCAAGCGGGACGGTTCGAAAGGCTTTCCGCGCTTCACCAATCCCGACCTGCGCGCGCCGGGCGATTACGCCAGCTACCTCCGTATGGCCACGGAGAAGTCCTTGGAACGCTGCGGGGCCAGCAAGTTCGACCTGCTGCTGCTGCACAATCCCGATTCCATCGGCTACTCCAGCGACCGCGTTTGGTCGGCCATGCAGAAGCTCGTCGATGCCGGCCTGACCGACCGTCTCGGCGTCGCGCCCGGGCCGGCGAATGGCTTCACACTCGACCTGATCCAGTGTTTCGAGCGCTTCGGCGCGCTGATCGACTGGGCGATGATCATCCTGAACCCGCTCGAGCCGTGGCCCGGTTCGCTGGCGCTGCCGGCGGCGGTGAAGCACGACATCAAGCTCATGACGCGCGTGGTGGATTACGGCGGTCTCTTCCACGACGACGTGAAGCCCGGCCACCAGTTCGGGTATGGCGATCATCGCACCTTCCGCCCGGCCGGCTGGGTTGAGGCAGGCAACAGCAAGCTCGACCAGCTCCGGAGCGTAGCCGAGCGCCACGGACTGACCCTGCTCCAGCTCGCCTGCGCGTGGAATCTCAGCCAACCGGCGGTTCACAGCGTCATCCCCACGCTGATCCAGGAAGTCGGCGACCACGCCAAGCCCATCGAGCAGAAGATCGCGGAACTCGCGAACGTGCCCGACGTGAAGCTGACGTCCGAGGAAATCGCCTTCATCGCTCAGGTCGGTGCCAACAAGGGCTGCATGCATCTCAAGGGCGCCAACGCCGCCCACACCACACCGCCCGTGGCCGACCAGTGGAGCCTCACGCCGGATCTGGAAGAGGTGGGCCGTCGCTGGGGCATCGACCCGGTCGGCGACCTGGCCTGCGCTCACTGATGGTTAGGTCCCGAGTCCGGAGTCCCGGGTCCGAGGTCCCGAGTCTTGGCACTCGCAACTCATAGCTCACAACTCGTAACTGACCGTGTCTGCCGCCGAAATCACGGGCTTCGTGCTCACCCTGCTGGTGATGCTCGTAGGCCTGGTCGGCGCGGTGCTGCCGGGTCTGCCGGGGCCGCCCCTGATTTTCGTGGCGGCCTTGGGACACCGGCTCTACTTCGGCGAACGCGGCGCGGCCTGGTGGGTCATCATCGTGCTCGGGCTGATCGGCGCGCTGTCGCTGCTGCTCGATTTTCTGGCGACGACCTACGGCGCGAAACGGCTGGGCGCGACCTGGCGCGGCATGGTCGGCGCGGGCATCGGCGCGATCGTGGGCCTGTTTATCTTTCCGCCGTGGGGCCTAATATTGGGTCCGCTGCTCTGTGCCGCCCTCGCAGAAATGCTGGGCGGCCGCCCGTGGAAGGAAGCCGGCAAGGCCGGCATGGGCGCGGCGTTCGGCGTCCTCGCCGGCACCGCCGGGAAAGTCGCCTGCTGCCTCGCGATGATCGGGCTGTTCGTGCTGCAACTGCTCTACCACGTGCTGCAAACGGGGAATTGAGGCCGTTTTGCACGGCCGATTGCGCCGCAACGGGCGCAGCGCCGCTGCGGCCCTCGTCGTAGGACGGTGCGTCCCGCCCGTCATCCAATATTCTCCTCACGCCGAAGCCCTCGGCACACGAATTTTCAGACCGCAAGATCGCTTTGGAGAACAGAAGATCAGAGGACGGGCGGGACGCGCCGTCCTACTATGGAGCCAACGGCACGGGGAACTGAGGCTTTACCTTCCGCCGCGTTCTGGCAGGCTGATCCGTCCAGATGGAACGTACACTGATTCTCTGCAAGCCTGACTGCGTCGCCCGCAACCTGATCGGCACCGTGCTCGACCGCTTCGAGCGCGCCGGCCTCAAGGTCTCCGCCGCCAAGATGATCCGGCTCACGCCCGCACTGCTCAAGGAGCACTACGCGCACCTCGCGGACCGCCCGTTCTTCCCGGAAATCGTCACCTTCATGCAGTCCCAGCCCGTGCTGGCCGTCATCCTCAGCGGCGACAACGCCGTGCTGAAAGTGCGCGAGCTGCTCGGGCCGACCGACTCGCGCAAGGCCCCGAAGGGAACCCTCCGCGGCGACTTCGGCACCGGCAGCATGGAGAACATCGCCCACGCCTCGGACTCGGTGGCAAACGCCGAGCTGGAAGTGAAGCGCTTCTTCCGCGCCGACGAGATCCCCGCCTGATAACGGGTGTAAACTTACAAATGAAACGGGCGCGGCTCCGGCCGCGCCCTTTCTGTTTGTTGGGAGGGGGCAGAGATCAATTTGGAAAACAGGAAAGCAGGAAAGGAACCGTCTCTTGGGCTTTCCTGTTTTCCTGTTTTCCAAATTCAAACTCCCCTTTCGTCGTTGACTGCAGACGTTTCGGGGCCGGTTGTTGCGCCGTTCGTGCCTTTCCCCCTCACCCTGACCCTCACTTGGGGAGAGGGGAAAGCAAACGGCGTTTACAGTTGTTAAGAACGTTTCCGGCCAATCCCGCACCGGTCTTTCGCCGAGAGGCGGACCATGATTCTCCCTCCCCCTGAGGGGATTGGTCGCAGGCCCTGTCTTTCTTGGTTTCTTCGTTCCTTGGTTGTTCCTCCCGATCTGCGGCTCACCCGAAGCGCAGGTAGATCGCCTTCAGGTAATTGGCCTCGGGGAAGGTGGCGGGATGATCGGGCGCGTGGCCGGTGGTGCGGAGTTCGGTGAAGCGGCGTCCGCTGCTTCGGGCGGCGGAGCGCACGGCACCGAAGAATTCCTCCGCGCTCACGTGGGCGCTGCACGAGGCGGCGAGCAGCACGCCGCCGGGGCGCACACGTCCCACGCCGGACGCGGCGAGCCGGGCATAGGCCTGGATGGCGGAAGCGCGCTCGGTTTCACGCTTCGCCAGTGACGGCGGGTCCAGGACGATGCAGTCAAAGCTGCGTTCCGGGCCGGTGGCGAGCCACTGGAAGGCGTCGCCCTGGATCTGCTCGTGGGTCGCGGCGGCAATGCCCGGCACGGATTGGTTCAACGCGAAATTGCGTTTGGCCGACTCCAGCGCGTGGAGCGAGATGTCGAGATCAGTGACACTCTTGGCCCCGCCGCGCGCGGCATAGAGGCTGAAGCCGCCGGAGAAGCTGAAGGCGTTCAGCACGTCCCCGCCTTGGGTGAGCGTCTCGACGAGGCGACGGTTGTCGCGCTGGTCGAGGAAGAAGCCGGTCTTCTGCCCCTGCACGACCTCGGCCTCGAAGCTCAGACCCGATTCGCGGAAGATGACGGTCGGGACGGTTGCCTGGTCGGGACGTCCGGCGACGGTAATTTCGCAGCCGTCCACCCAGCCCTGCTCGCGGGCGAGATCCTGGATGTTCCGGCTCAGGCGCAGGATCAGGTGCTCCGGCGACAGCGCTTCGCGGATGAGCGTGGAGATTTCGCCGAGGCGCGGCAGCCACGCGGCGGAATACAGCTTCAGCACGAGTGTGCCGGCGTAGCGGTCGAGGACGAGCCCGGGCCAGCCGTCACTTTCGCCGTTGATCAACCGGTAGCCGTCGGTGTCGGGCCCGATGGTCTCGGGCGTGCGCTTCGCGACGGCCGTCGTCAGCCGGGCTCGCCACCACGCCGTGTCGAGCGTGACCGGCTTGCCCGCGTGCAGGATGCGGACGCGGATCGGCGAATCGGGATCGAAAAAGCCGAGCGCGAGGAACTTGTCCTGCCGGTCGTAGATGACGGCGAGCTCGCCCGCGACCGCATTGCGGTTCTGCTCGCGAAGGGAGGCGCTATACACCCACGGATGGCCGCCACGGATGATGGTCTCCGCCGTCGCGGTGACGCGGAGGCGGAGGCGGGGGACAGCGGCAGGTGCGGACATCGGGTCGCAGTGTGCCAGAGCGCAACCGGCCGCGCATATCTTTTCACCGATGCGGAGAACGCCAAAAACGGAGGCGGACATATTGAAGACGCGTGGCCGTTCCCCCTCACCCCGGCCCTCTCCCGCCAGGAGAGGGAGAATTGTCGTCCGCGCCTTGGCGAAAGCCCGGCGCTGAAATGGCTGGATGCGTTTTCCGACAGCCAAGAGACCCCGACTGCTGTCCCCTCTCCTGGCGGGAGAGGGCCGGGGTGAGGGGGAACGGCCACCCTTACCCAATTCGCATTATTACTGTCCCCGGCCGTGTGCCAATGGGCTGGGGCGAGCGTGTGGCGACGTGCAAAGCCGGCCCGTTTCCCAAGTAGGACGGGCGGCTCGCCCGTCTTCTGACTTTCCCCCGCTGCTTCTAACAGCACGCCACGGGAAGACGAATATGGAAGACGGGCGGGACGCCCGTCCTACTGGGCTGGCGGACGTGACCGTCCGCGCACCTATTACAGTATGTTCGCCGCAACCTCGGCGAGTTCGCTGCGTTCGCCGCGCGAGAGCTCGATGTGGGCCGCAAGGCCCTGCTCGCGGAAACGGTTGATCACGTAGATGAAACCGTTCGACGCGGAATCCACGTACGGGTTGTCGATCTGGTACGGGTCGCCGGTGAGGACGATCTTCGCGCCGTTGCCGACGCGCGTGAGGATCGTCTTGGCCTCGAGCGGGGTGAGGTTCTGCGACTCGTCCACGATCACGAACTGGTTGGCGATGCTCCGGCCGCGGATGTAGCTGAGCGCCTCCACCACGATGGTGCCGGTGCGGAGCAGGTCGGTGCTGCGCCCGCCTTCGCGGCCCATGTTCAGGTCGCCGAGCATTTCGAGCGCGTCATGGATCGGCTGCATCCAGGGCCCGAGCTTTTCCTCCAGGGAACCGGGCAGGAAGCCCAGTTCCTTGCCCATCGAGATCGTGGGGCGGGCCACGACCAGGCGGCGGAACTCGCGATCGGTGACCGTGCGCTTCAGGCCGGCGGCGAGGGCCAGCAGCGTCTTGCCGGTGCCGGCCTTGCCCATGAGCGTGACGAGCTTGATACGCTCGTCGAGCAGCGCATCGAGCGCGAAGTGCTGCTCCTTGTTGCGCGGCTTGATGCCCCAGATGTTCTGGCAGTCGTGCAGCGGGACGATCTTTTTGCCGGTGATGTCCACGCGGGCGAGCATGGTGCGCTTGGTCTCGGCCTCGCTGACGAGCGTGCAATACTCGTTGGGGGCGCGCTTCGGGCCGTTCGTCGGGAGGAGCAGTTCGCCATTGGCGCGGAACTCGGCGAGCTTCGCCGCCGGCACCAGGAGCTCGAACATCCCGGTGTAGAGATCCTTCAGGTTGACGCGGTCGGTCTCGTAATCTTCCGCCGCCAGCCCGTACACGTCGGCCTTGAGACGGAGGTTGATGTCCTTCGTGACGAGGATCGTGGGCGTCTTGGGTTCGCGCTTCCGCACGGCCAGGGCGAGGGCGAGGATGCGGTTGTCCACCGAGCCCTGCGGCATGCCGTTTTCGTGACCATTGCCGCTGCCGCTGCCGTTCGATTGGCCGCTGCTGCCGTTCAGGCCGAGCTGGGGGCCGAAGATGATCCGGATCTTGCCGCCGCTTTCGAGGGGCACACCTTCGCTGAGCGAGCCGCGCTTGCGGAGCTGGTCGAGCAGGCGGCTGACGGTGCGGGCGTTCTGGCCGCGCTCGGAGGTCTCACGCTTGAACTTGTCGATCTCCTCGAGCACCTCGATGGGCAGCAGCACGGAGTTGTCCTGAAAATTCAGGAGCGCATCCGGGTCGTGCAGCAGGACATTGGTGTCCAGCACGTAGTTTTTGACGCGGGTGGCGGCGCCGCCGGCGGCACTGGCCGGGGTCGTCGAACGAGGCTTGCGAGGTTTGGCCGTCACAGGTGAAAGAGCGGCACCGGCGGAATCCGACACGGTATCTAGCACGGGAAGAAGGTTGTGGAGTTGCCCCCAAGAAACAAGCCGATTTGCGTGTCGAACGTGAAAACTACCACAGAAGGGGTAGTGCGGGCGGCGGAGGCACAATGGGCGGGAGGGCTGCCGAGGAGACAGGAGACCGGAGGGACTGCGTCCGGAGTTAGGAGGAAGAGACGGTGGGCGGGAGGCGGGCTTTCCGGAGAAGGGCGCGATCAGCTCAGAACTACTGCAGGGCACAGCCGGACGCCGTGGTCATTCGTTGGCACCGGGCGCGTGGTGGGGCGAGCGTCCTCGCGAGCCGTGCCGCTCCAGGCCCAGACCGCCGCGGCTCTCGGGGACGCTCGCCCCCACCGGGAGCCAGGTTTCTTGGCTGACCGGCGGTTCTTCTCGGGACAGGCCCGGATTTAACGGAAGGGCGAACCACGAGGAAAAGATGCGCCTGTTACCTCACCACGAAGAGTTGCCACCCCGCTCCGACTAGGCCGCAGAGGAGGATGCAGGGAATGGGCCGGAGCTTCGCGACCATCATGGCGAGGAAGGCCACGATGGTGAGTCCGCAGGCGAACCAGTCCCAAGCGCCACCGGCGGGCCGGGCCACATTCAGGGCCAGTTGCACCGCCAGCGTGGTGATGACGCCCACCACCGCCGCCGTCACCGCGCCCAGCATGGCCGTGAGATCCGAGCGATGGCGCAGCCGCTCGATGAAGGGCGCGCCGGTGAAGATCCACAGGAAGCTGGGCGCAAAGGTGGCCCAGGTCGTGGCCGCCGCCCCCAACGTGGCCGCCGTGAGCGGGGAAAGCCGGCCGGGTTGGTGCCAGCCGCCGAGGAAGCCGACCCATTGCAGCACGATCACGAGCGGGCCCGGCGTGGTTTCGCCGAGCGCGAGGCCATCCAGAAATTGCGCGGAAGTGAGCCAGTCAAAATGACCCACCGCCTGCGCCTGCACATAGGGCAGCACCGCGTAAGCCCCGCCAAAGGTGACCATGGAGGCCTGGCTGAAGAACAATCCTTCACGGCTGACGGCGTGATCCCAGCCCAGCACCGTGCCGAGCGCGAGCAGCGGCAACCACCAGATGGTCAGCCACAGGATGGGAGTTAGGAGATGGGAGATGGGAGATGGGAGTGGTGTTGGGGGAGCGGTGAGGGAAATGGTGGCCGCAGGAGGGGGAGTTGAGGGACGGAATTTCGTGGTGAGCCAGCCGACGAGGCCGGCTCCGACCACGACCAGCGGAAAGGGCGCTTTGGCCAGGGCCACGAGCGCCAGGGCGCCGGCGGCGATCGCCCAGCGCAGGGGCGTGTTCAGCGACTTCTTGCCGAGGCGCAGCATCGCGGTGGCCACCAGCGCGACGACGGCGGGCTTCAGGCCGTAGAAGATGGCGGCCACCCAGGCGATCTGGCCGTGGGTGACGTAGAGCCAGCTCAGCAGCCAGAGCAGCACCGCCGCCGGCAGGAAGAACAGCGTCCCGGCCAGCACGCCGCCGCGCCAGCCGTGGAAAAGCCACCCAAGATAGGTGGCGAGCTGCTGCGCCTCGGGGCCGGGCAGCAGCACGCAAAAATTCAGCGCGTGCTGGAACCGTGCGTCATCCACCCAGCGGCGGCGCTCGACGAGCTCCTCGTGCATGATCGCGATCTGGCCGGCGGGACCGCCAAAGGAGATGAACCCCAGCTTCAGCCAGAACCGTGCGGCCTCGCCGAAGGAAGGGTGAACCGTCTCCGCGTCCTGCGCCGGTTCGCTCATGAGCGCATGGGATTATTGGTTGGCGGGGTCGCCGCCCTTGTCCTTGTCCTTCTCCTGGTCGGGCGGCGGGCGCAGGCCCTCGGCTTCCGCCTGCTCGGCCGAGAGCGGCGGCGGGGCGTTCAGCGTGCGGTAGAGCCAGGTTTCCAGCGGGCGCAGGGGCCGCAGCCACGCGTAGAAGGGCGAGTAGAGCAGCCGCAGCCGCACCAGCGAGAGCAGCATGTTCAGCGACGTGCGGAAGTTGAAGACGACGTGCGAGCCCGACTGGTCGTTCCACACGGTGGGCACCTCGGCGATGGTGAAGCCCGCGCGCTTCGCCGCGAAGAGCAGGTTCACGTCGAAGGCGAGGTCCGCGAGGCGCAGCTTGCTGTGGATGGCCTCAACGAGGCGCCGGCGCATGATCTTCGCGCCGCACTGTGTGTCGCGGATGCCCATCCAGAAGAAGCCCTCGACGAACAGGTGGAAGAGCCGGCTGGCCCGGCGGCGCTTCTCGGGCTGGGCATGCGCGACCGTCGCGCCCGGCAGCCAGCGGGACGCGATCACGCAGTCGCCCTCGCCCGCGATGGCACGTTTCGCCAGGTCGTGGAAGGCCTCGGGCGGCGTCGCTCCATCCGCGTCCACATAGCCGATGAAATCCGCCAGCGGCGCGAGGCGGAGGCCCTCGATGAGCGCGCCGCCCTTGCCGATGGGCGCGGCAAATTCCAGGTGCGAGAGACACAGGTAGCGCCGCTCCGCCGCCCGCACGATGCCGATGGTGTTGTCGCGGCAGCCGTTCAGGATAACGACGATGCGAAAGAGGCCCGGGTAATGGCGGTGGAAATACTCCGCGTAACGGTCCAACACGGGACCGAGGCGCTTCTCCTCGTTATACGCGGGGATCAGCAGGACAAGGCTGGGGGCGGTGACGGTCACGATCCGGGGAAGGGCGGTTCTCGGGTCTGGGATTGGGGATCTGGGGATCGTTCTCCGGTATCGCGCGTCTGAGATTGTGGCTGACTGCCGTTACGTTCGCAGACGATTACCAACCGCGAACGCCCGCAGGTGTTGAACGTTGAACGTTCAACGTTGAACGTTCAACGTTCAACTTCCCCCTCCACCCGGCCAGCACCTTGAACCTTGAACCCATTCCCCCGGGCGCTAACGTCGCGGGGCATGAATGGCAAACGTCTCGTCCTTTCGCTGCTGGCCGTGGTGTCGCTCGCGGGCGCGCTGCCGGGCCGCGCCGCGCCGCAGCTGCTCAACGGCGTGGCCGCGGTGGTGAACGACGCGGTCATCACCTTCGACGACGTGGACCAGTACACCAAGCGCGCCGTGGAGGCCGCCTACCGCCAGTACGCGGCGCGGGGCCAGGCCACCGAGTTCGAGGAGCGCCGCCAGGGCATCATGCACGACGGGCTGGAGCAGCTCATCGACCGGAACCTCGTGCTGAACGAGTTCAAGACCGCCGGCTACAACCTCCCCGAGTCGATCATCGACGACGTCGTCGCCGCCCGCGTGAAGGAGGCGTTCGGCGACCGCCTCACGCTCACCAAGACGCTGCACCTGCGCAACCAAACCTACGAGAGCTTCCGCAAGGACGAGCGCGACGCCTTCATCGTCGCGCAGATGACGATCAAGAACATCAACCAGAACCTCGTCATCTCGCCCAAGAAGATCGAGAAGTTCTACGCCGACAACCAGGAGAAGTACCGCATCGGCGACCGCGCCAAGGTCCGGATGATCCTGATCGACAAGAGCCGCCACGCCGTCGGCGAGCCCAAGCGCATCGCCGATGAGGCCCGCGCCAAGGCCGTGGCCGGGGAGGACTTCGGCAAGCTGGCGGATGAATTCTCCGACGACGCCCGGCGCTTCAAGGGCGGCCTGCGCGGCGACCAGGGCTGGGTCGAAAACAAGGACAGCGACCTGCGGAAGGAGCTGCGCGATTTCGCCTTCAAGGCCAAGGACGGGGACATCAGCCCGGTGATCGACACCGACGGCGCGGTGTTCCTGCTCAAGGTCGAGGGCCGCGAAACGGCCCGCGTCCGCCCGCTCACGGAAGTGCGCGATGACGTCGAGGCCACCCTCAAGGGCATGGAGCGAGACCGCCTCCGCAAGCAGTGGATCGGCCGGCTGCGGAAGAAGTCGTTCATCCGTTACTTCTGAGCGGAAAGGCTTCAGGCCGTAGCGCGCGTGGGCCGCAGTGAAGCCGCCGGCCTGAAGCACGGCTCAATGGTCGACGAAGGCGGTGGCATGATTGAAGACCCACCACGAATCGGCGCTGCTGGGACCGCCGCCGCCCGATTTGCGCAAGACGGGGAAACGGGTGGCTGGATCGGCCCATTTGTGGGTGGCGACGTGGCCGTCGGCAAAGGAGAAGGCCCCCTGGCCACTGTGCCTCGCCGCCGGCCACTCGTCCCAGCCAGCGTGAGGCTCACGAGTCACCGTGAATTTGCCGTCCGTGATGTTGTCCTCGTGTTCATCGCCGAAGACCCAGGCCTCGGTGGCCGGCAGCCGGCGGAAATCCGAAAGCTTGTGCTGGACCTCCTCGTCCCAGCCCAGGTCATTTCTCGCTGCGACGCCATCGACGGGATTCATGTATTCGTTGATAGCGTAGGAACGCACCCGCGGCCAACGGGAGCCGTCCAGGATGGTGTAGGACTTGTCGGCGGGGCATTTGTAGGAACCAGCGGCCCCGACATACGGCCCCAGGCGGCCGGGGCCGGCCTCCAGGAGCAGGGCGGTGTTGGTGGCCTGCCCCATGTACGCCGCCAGGAGGGCCTTGCCGGGGTCGTTCTCGTAAAGCATCAGGTCGGCCACCCACATGGGCGTGTTCGTCTGGAAGGTGGGATAGCGGGCATTGGGCGGCAGCACGTCATTCTGGTCGTGCGCGTAGGTGAGCCAGGCGAACTGGAGCTGCTTCAGGTTGTTGAGGCAGGCGGCGGTGCGGGCCCCGGCCTTGGCCTGGGCGAGGGCGGGCAGCAACAGGGCGGCAAGGATCGCGATGATGGCGATCACCACCAGCAGCTCGATGAGCGTGAAGGCATGGCGACCCGTTGGCATGCTCCCGTCAGGGGACGCTTGGGCAGGGGTGCGCACGGAAGGCATGGTGACTCCAAGGGTGGTTACCGGCTCCTCAGGCTGGCTTGCGGGGAAAGCATAGCAAGTGGCGGGCCGGGTGCCCAGCCCGCCACGCGATGGTTTAGAGCGGTTACATAAATGATGTAGCCACGAGAATAACGTATTGGGGAAACCGCTGCGCGAGTTGGGATCCCGGAGCGACGCAAGCTCCCTTCCCACTCACCCTGACCCTCTCCCTTGGGGAGAGGGGACAGCCGGGCGGCTTGGTCTATTTGCCGGCGGAGGGTCCGGCCATTCCCGCGCCAGTCTTTTGCTCGATCACGGACGATAACCCTCCCTACCCATGAACCGCCCTGTACGGACAGACGGTTCCGTCTCTGTGGCCGCGGCGCTGAAAGCGCGTTTGAGTGATGCCTGGGGTGGGGCGAACGCAGAGAGCGCAGCCCCAGGGGCACGCGCTCCCGATCGGTCCGAGGGCTGATGGCCTGATCAAGAGGGAGACCGACCTTTCGGACGCGCTTACAGCGCGCGACCTCGATTGCCGGGGCAACCTGGGGCTGCGCTC
>CAIVQH010000039.1 GCA_903907995.1 uncultured Verrucomicrobiota bacterium
ACATGCGCCGCGAAGTCGCCGCCTGGCAAACCAGCCGCAACACCCGTGGCGCCCCGGTCAACTGGCGCTTCACCACCCCAGACGCTCGCATCAAACTCTTTCGACTTTATCCGAAACTATAGACGTTACAGGATACTAGGAGCACGCCACGGACGTGTCTCGCCCGGTTCCTGGGCTGGTAGGGAACTACCACGTCTTTGACTTCGTCGTGGTCCACAGGCAACGGCGCCATGGGCGCCGCGGCGTCACCTTCTCCGCGCACGACGTTTTCCGCGGAGTTGTTGTTCTTGCTGTCCTCGTCCAATGCGGCGTTTAGCACTGATTCCGTTGCTAGCCATTCAGCTTGAAGCTGAGGAACGCCGTCCGTTTCCTCTGTGTCAGGGTCGTGGGGGAGCGCCGGCACCGTTTCGCTTGGAAGCGAGGCTGACTGCATGGTTACCGTCATGGGCAGAAGTTGCTCTGCTTGAGCAGCTTGATTCGAGGTTTCTGCACTGACGGCGTTTTCCGTACTTTGACGGTCCTTACGATTAGTTTTCATCGGTCAACTACCTTTCTTCAGAGACGCAATGGCGAATTCCCCAGCCTCAGCGCGTGTCACGAAGGACTGCCAGGCCGCCTCGGTGACGAAGGGCTTTCCAGCAATCTCCACCGTCTTCAGCCAACCGTGCTTGCGATAGCGGAACACAGTCGTCCGACTTACCCCTAGCTCACTGGTCAGCTTCTTCAACGCGATCAACTTGGGAAACTCGGCCATCTCGTCTCATTCACTGTTGTGGTTTCACCCGGTGATTGCCGGGGACAGGCGTTTCTTTGCCCTGTGATAAAGAGGAACTGAATTTTCTTTGGGCCTTTGGGACGATGTGTGTCCTGTTTTCCTGTTGGCTTCCGTCAGCAAGGAATCGTCGTATTTAGTGGAGTAAACAGATTTCTTGCGGACCGTTATCGACCAAATAATTGACGCTCTGTCTTGATTCTTTGTTGAATGGGCCATGAAACCGCGATGCTGCGAAAAGACCATGGGCCTGCACGGCGTCTACAAATCGAAGAAAAGAGGAATGGTTCAGCGATACCGGTGTTCCTTCTGCGGCAGAACCAGCATCGAAATCAGCGATTCACTGACTGCGACCAAATGGGCCGGAAGCCCTAGCAATCAGAAAGACCGCAATGTTGTACGGATCATTGCGTTGCTTGCTTTGGGCGTGACCCAGAGGGAAACCGCCAAAAGATCCGACGTAAGCTTGGACACTGTCTCTCGAACCGTAGAATGGTTCTACGCTGAAGCGGGAAAGCCCGATGGCTTTGAAAGATTTTGCCGGCAACTCGTGAAGGAATTCAAAGTGACTGACGCCCGCTGGCGAGTTCGTGAATTGTGGTTGTGTCTCGCCATGAACAGGCGGCAGGGCAAATCAGTTGATCACCTTGAAAAGCGCCGCGAGTTTCCCTTTATTGCCAGTGGAAACCAGAGCGCCATCAATGCGCTTTCTTTGGGAAAGGGTGATTAGCGCCCCCCCTGAAAAGTTGCGGCCAGACTAGGTTCCAAAGTTGCCGAGCAATGGCCACCCCTCCGGCATTTGTCGGTAAAGATTCGAGCCGAAGCTGGCCAGGGCGAAAACTTGGAAGTGGCACATCGTGTCACTTTCTGTGCCATTTGCGCCTTTTAGCAGTCTTGGAATGAAGTCGCTATTTGTTCAATCCGGCCAACATTCTAGAAGAAATCCGGATGCACTGGTGTTACGACCTGAAACGAAGAGGTTTCAGACAACGACTTGTCCTAAGTCTGGCGCGTCTGCCATTTCGCCACGCGTGCCACCGCCGCTAGAAAAGCCCCGCCACGCGGCGATGGCAAGCCGGTGGTAAAGCGGCGAAGAATGCGGTTTGAATTTGGAAATGGGAAAACAGGAAGAACGAAGGGGGCGATTGAACAACTGAGGAACAAAGGAACAAAGGGATGGACCTCCGGGCAGCTTAGGGAAGCCGCCTCCATGTTATTCTGCTCGCGGATCAAGGGCGTCTCTGAGGCCGTCGCCAAGGAAGTTCAGGGCCAACAGGGTCAGTGCGAGCACCGAGCCGGGGCACACCACCAGCCACCAGTACACGCGGATGGGGTTGATCTGCGCCGCGCCTTCCGCGATCAGCGTGCCGAGGCTTGCCTGTGGCGGCTGGATGCCGAGGCCAAGATAGCTCAGGAAGCTCTCGTACAGCACGATGGCCGGAACCGTCAGCGTGAGATAGACGATCACGATGCCGGTCACATTGGGCAGGATGTGCCGGAAGAGAATGCGCGCGTGGCCCGCACCGAGCGCCTGGCTGGCCAGCACGAACGGCCGGTGCCGCAGCGACAGGACTTGGCCCCGGACGATCCGCGCCATCGTGAGCCACGACACCGCCCCGAGGCCCACGAAGAGGAACAGCAGCCGCGCGCTGCCGGAAAGCTCCGGGGCGATCTGGGTGAGCAGCCGCTTGAAGAGCGTCTCCAGGGTCGTGATCAGCACGATCACAAAGATGATGCTCGGCAGCGAATACAGCACATCCACGAAGCGCATCATCAGGCCATCCAGCCGGCCGCCGACATAGCCGGCCACGAGGCCCCAGCACACGCCGATGACGAGGCTCACCGCCGTGCCCACCGCGCCGACGAGCAGTGAAATCCGCGCGCCGGCGAAGACGCGCGTGAACACGTCGCGCCCATGCACGTCGGTGCCGAACCAGTGGATTGCCCCGGGCGCGGCGAACTGCGCGTCCGATCCATGGTCCGCCGCGTGCGGGCTGAGCATCGGCACCAGCAGCGCCAGCGCGAGCATGAGCAGCAGGAACGCGGCGGAGACCACCGCCGGTTTGTTCCGGCGGAGGCGCAGCCAGGCGCGCTGGTTGGGGGTTAGAGCTTCAGCCATGCGGCTCCTTCGGCTTGAAAGCGTGCGTGCTGGGCAGTTTGGGTTTTTGCGCCCGACGCGTTTCTACCCAGTGAAGGCATTTGAAAGTCAGGATCGCCGTGACCGGCAAATGGAAGACCAGATAGACGATTGCGTTTTGGACAAAGGCGGTGCCCAGACTGTCGCCCGAGGCATCCAGCAAATACTTCGCGGCGGTCGCGTGATGCAGAAGTTCCCAAATGAGAGCCGCCCCGATCCCGGGCAGCCAGCGGCTGGCAGCGGCGGCGCACACCAAGGGAAACAGAAAAGGGGAAAAACCACCCGGTCCCAGCAACATCCAAGGACTTGGATCGTGTCCATGCCCATTGTAGCCCATGGCCGTCCAAACAACGCAGGCGCTCGCCATACAGCCGAGCAGGAACGCGATGCCCATCAGGAGCCAGGGCGGCTTTGGTGGCAGTTGGGTGCAGGTCGGTTCAGTCATACTTCACCCTCGGATCGAGCAGGCCGTAGGCGAGGTCCACGACCAGGTTCATGACGAGCAGCAGCACGGCGTAGAGCAGCACGAGGCCGATCACCAGCGGGTAGTCGCGGCTGCGCGAGGAGTCCACGATGAACACGCCGATCCCGGGAATCTGGAAGATGCTCTCGACCACAAACGAGCCCGTCAGCAGGTCCGCGAGCATCGGTCCGCTGTAGGATACGACGGGCATCACCGCGAGGCGGAAGGCGTGCCGCGTGAGCACCGCAAATTCGCTGAGTCCCTTCGCCCGCGCGGTGCGGATGAACTCGCTTTGCAGCGTCTGCGTCATGCCCTCACGCATGAGCCGGGCGACGCGGCCGGCGAAGTAAAGCCCGAGCGTGACCATTGGCAGCACGGCCTGGAGTGGCGCGCCCCAGAGCGCCGGCGGCAGCCAGTGAAGCTTCAATGCGAAGATCATCGCCAGCAGCGGCCCGATCACGAAGCCCGGCACGCAGATGGAGAGCAGCACGAGGAAGCTGCCGCCCCAGTCCACCCATTCGCCACGTCGCACGGCGGTGAAAAACCCGACAGGAATGCCGACCCCGACCGCGAAACCGAACGCGAGCAGTCCCAGCGAAAGCGACACGGGCAATCCCTGCCGGATGATGTCGGTGACGGTGTGGTTGCGGTACTTCAGCGAAAGGCCGAAGTCCCCGTGCAGGGCGTCGTTGAGCCAGCGACCGTACTGCTGCCAGACCGGTTCATCAAGATGGTAGCGCGCCCGCAGCAGCCGCTCGACCTCCGGCGAGGCGGGCGCGCGGTCGTGGTCGAACGGCCCGCCCGGCGCGAGGCGCAGCAGTGCGAACGACAGGCTGCTGATCACCAGCAGCAGCGGCACAAGAAACAGGATGCGCTTGACGAAGAACATGGGGGCGCTAGGCGATGAGCGGATCAAACCTGCGCGATTCCGCGCTGAAGGTAGGGACGGTGCGCTGCGCCGTCCCCGCCCTGAAGGGGCGGAAGAGGCGTGCGGACGTCGTGGGCGTTCGTTCCGTCGCCTGACGCTCCGCTCGGCGACGGAGACGGCGCAGCGCGCCATCCCTACCCGCACTGGGTGAAAGCTTTCGTTGTGCGCGGTTCATTTTGTGGCCGGGCTGGGAATCCTCCGGATTGCGTTCAGCGGGTGCACGTCGAGGACGTTGCCGAACATGCCCTCGACGCGCGTGGGCGAATTCAGCGTGAAGCCCGACTCAAACCACAGCGGAATGATCGGCGCCTCGTCCCGCACGAGCAGCGTCTCCGCGTCGCGCAACATCAGCGCCCGCTTGCCGAGGTCGGCCTCGCCGGCGGCCTTGCGCATCAGGCGCTCATATTCGGGATGGCTCCAGCCGGTGCGGTTGTTGCCGTTGGCCTTGGTAAACAGGTCGAGAAAGGTGCTCGGGTCGTTGTAGTCCCCGATCCAGCTGCTGCGGCTCAGGTCGTAGTCGAGCGTGCGCTGGGCGACGATGGCGACCTTCTTCTCGAGCGAGCGGATCTCGATCTCGATGCCGAGTTCGCGCCGCCAGGTGTCCTGCAACTCCACGGCCACGCGCTCATTCATGCGGCCGCCGCCGCCGCCGGAACTGTCCGCGAGGTAGCTGAGTTTTGGAAAGCCCTTGCCGCCCGGAAAACCCGCCTCCGCGAGCAGCCGGCGTGCGAGTTCCGGGTCGCGGTGCTGCCCTTCGCCGCGCAGGTAGTTCGCGGTCGCGCCGGGCACGATATGATCCGCCGGCTCACAGGTGGGCGCGATGCGCTGCGTGAGGCGGGGTTTGTCCACCGTGAGCGCGAGCGCGCGGCGGACGCGGGGATCGTTCAGCGGCGGGCGCGTGACGTTGATCCTGACGAAGTAGCTGCCGAGCATGGGGAACGTGTGGTAGTCGGGCGTCTTCGCCAGCACCGGCAGCAGTTCGGTCGGCACCAGCGGCTTGTCGAGGATCACGTCCACCTGATGGTCCTCGTAGAGATTCAGCGCGGTGGCGGGCGACGACATCACGAGCAGGTCCACGATGCGGCTGCGGGTGTTCGCGGCATCCCAGTAGCGCTCGTTGCGGCGCAGGCGCACGCGGTCACTGATGCGCCAGTACTCAAGTTCGTAAGCACCACTGAACGGCGGATGCCGCATGATCCATTGGTCGCCGTCGCGCTCGATCGCGGCGCGGGGCACGACCGACAGCGTCTGAAACGCGCACAGGTCGAGAAACCACGGGCACGGATTGTCGAGGGTGGCCTCCACCGTGTGGGCATCCGGCGCGCGGACACCCACCTGCGCAAAATCCTTGAGCTGGCCGGCGGCGTACGCTTCCGCGCCATGCAGCGGGTACATCAGGTTGACGTACTGGCAGGCGTTGGTGGGTTCGAGGATGCGCCGCCATGAATAGACGAGGTCCGCCGAGGTGATCGGGCCGCCGGTGGACCACGCGGCGTTGGTGCGGAGGTGAAAGGTGTAGTGACGGCCGTCGGGGGAAATCTCCCAGCGCTCGGCGAGGCCCGGCAGGGCGCGGCCGGTGGCGGGATCGGGCCGGGTCAGCCCCTCAAAGAGGGGCAGCACCGCGCGCAGCTCCTCGATGCCCGTGACCAGCAGCGGGTCGAGCGAGCCGGGGTCCGGGCCGTTGATGACGGTAAGGTCGGCGGGCGGCTCGGGCCGGCAGCCGGCGACCAGCATGGCCAGCGCGAGCACAGCCGCCAGGGGCAGAAAGGAAAACGCCCCCGGCAGTTTCCCGAGGGCGTTCAACAGCACCGGCATGGCCGGGAGACTGGCGGATTATTTGGCGGGCGCAACCGCGTTGGTGGCGGCGGGCGCGGCGATCTTCACCGCGTTGCTGGCGGTCCCCGAAAGGTTCGCCACGACCGGCACGGCGTTCGTCGTGGCGGTCTGGGCCAGCCCGCTGCGGATCAGGGCCGCCTTGTTGCGGCTGTTATAGGCGCTCAGCGAGGAGATGAGGACGCACAGGACGAGGAAGGTTCCCGCCGCATACTTGGTGAACTTGGTCAGGGCGTTGCCGGCGCCCGCGCCGAACAGGGCGTCAGTCGCGCCGCCGCCGAAGGCCTGGCCCATGCCCGCCTCCTTTTTGGGAAGCTGGATCAGCACCAGCAGACAGAGAAAGAGACAGGTGAGGAAGAGCACGAAGCTCAGGATGCCAATAAGCAGACTCATAGATGGATCAGATGGAATTCTTGATGATGTCCGCGAAGCTGCGGACCTCGAGGCTGGCGCCGCCGACGAGGGCGCCGTCAATGTCGGGCTGGCCGAGCAGCTCGCGGGCGTTGTTCGCCTTCACGCTGCCGCCGTACTGGATACGCACGCGCTTGGCCACGGCCTCACCGAACATGGCGGCCAGCACCTTGCGGATGAAAGCGTGGACCTCCTGCGCCTGCGCGCTGGTGGCGGTTTTGCCGGTGCCGATGGCCCACACGGGCTCGTAGGCGAGCACCGTCTTCTCGGCCTGCTCGGCGGTGAGGCCGGCGAGCGAGCCGCGCGCCTGGGTCTCGACCACCTTCTCGGTGATGCCGGCCTCGCGCTCGCTGAGTGTCTCACCGATGCAGACGATGGGGATGAGGTTCGCGGCCAGCGCGGTGGCGGCCTTCTTGGCGACCAGGGCGTCGGACTCCTTCTGGTACTGCCGGCGCTCGCTGTGGCCGAGGATGACGTAGCCGACGGAAAACTCCTTGAGCATGCCGGCGGCAATTTCACCCGTGAACGCACCGTAGCCGTCGGCGCTCAGGTTCTGCGCGCCGAGGCGGATGTTCGAGTCGAGGATGGCCTTGGACACGCTTTCGAGCGCGGTGTAGGGCGGAGCGACGACGATGTCGACCTCCTTGACGGAGGAGAGTTCGCGCTTGAGATCGGCCACCAGGGCCAGGGCCTCGGCGACGGTCTTGTTGCTCTTCCAGTTGCCGGCAATGATCAGCTTTCGCTCTTTGTCCATGGAGGGATGCGGTAAAGGGTGAGGGGAGGAGGGAATGGGGGAATCAGGGCTGGTCGTTCAGCGCGACCACGCCGGGGAGCGGGATGCCCTCGAGGAACTCGAGGCTTGCGCCGCCGCCGGTGCTGGCGAAGGTGACCTTGTCACCCAGGCCGGCCTTGTTGATGGCCTTGACGCTGTCGCCGCCGCCGATGATGGACTTGGCGCCGCCGTTCTGGGTCGCGGCCACGACGGCCTGCGCGACGGCGTTGGTGCCCTCGGCGAAGCGCTTGTCCTCGAACATGCCCATCGGGCCGTTCCAGAGGATGGTCTTCGCGCCGGCGATGACGTCGTTGAACGCCTTCACGGAAGCCGGACCGATGTCCAGGCCCTCGGCGTCATCGGGGATGTCGCCGACATTCACGCGCGGGTCCTGCAGGTCGAAGATGGGCTTGCCCTTCTTGTTCAGCTTGTCCGTCTTCACCGGGGTGGCGATGATGTTGTCGCTGGGAAGCAGGAACTGCACGCCCTTGGCCTTGGCCTTGTTCACCGCCGAGGTGGCGATGGCGGTCTTGTCGGCCTCGACGAGCGACTTGCCCACCTTGCCGCCGGCCGCGAGCCGGAAGGTGTAGGCCATGGCGCCACCGATGATGATGGTGTCGGCCTTCTCGAGCAGGCGGTCGATGACCTTGATCTTGTCCGAGACCTTCGCGCCGCCGAGGATCACGACGAACGGTCGGGCCGGGGTTTCCAGCTCATCACCGAGGAATTTCAGCTCGCGCTCCATCAGCAGGCCGGCCGCGGCCTGGCCGCCCCAGGCGCGGATGATGCGGGCAACGCCGCTCGTGGAGGCGTGCGCCCGGTGCGCCGCACCAAAGGCGTCGTTCACATAGACATCGGCCAGGCGGGAAAGCTGGGCCGCAAAAACGGGGTCGTTGGCCTCCTCCTCAGCGTGGAAGCGCACGTTTTCCACCACCAGGATCTCGCCGTTCTTCAGGGCGTTGGCGGCGGCCTCGGCCTTCGGGCCGACGGTCTCGTCCACAAACTGCACGGGCTTGCCGAGCAGCTCGGCGAGCTTTTCGGCGACGGGCTTCAGGCTGAGACCGGGCTCGCGTTTGCCATCGGGGCGGCCGAGGTGCGCAGCGAGGATCAGGCGGGCGCCCTTGCCCGTGAGCAGGTTCAGGGTCGGCAGCGTCTCCTTGATGCGCGTGGAGTCGTTCACGACGATGACGCCGTTCTTCTCCTCGATCGGAACATTGTAATCGACGCGCATCAGCACGCGTCTACCCGACACATCAACATCGCGGACGGAAAGTTTGGCCATAAATGCAGTTTCTCTAAACCAAAGGCCGCGAAGGCTAGCGGCATGCGGGAGTGAGTCAAAGCGGTTTTTCCGGCCGTGACGGTTGCGTTGACCGGTCGTGACCGGACGGTAACCCAAAAGAAAAGCGGGCACCTTTCGATGCCCGCCTAACCCAAACAACCAAACTAAACCCCCTTTGCCAGTTCGAAGCGAACCGGCACGGGACCAGTCCTGCACTCGGTGCGAGTGCGGTATCCGCTCCCAAGAACCAACGGTTCAATTGACGCTAATGTAGCGGGAACGTTCAACCGATTTTTTTAATGAGGGGTGAAATGCGTTCACGTGACGCATGAGGCGCAAGCACAGAAGCCCCTTAAGGTGCCGTAAGTGAAATATTCGCAACCTGCTTCAGATGAAGAAGATAAGCCAGATTATGACCAGCATGGGCACCATGATCGGCAGGGTGAACCGGCCGATGTAACCGAGGAAAGAGGGCGTCCGAGCGCCTTGTCGGTCGGCAATCGCTTTGACCATGAAATTCGGTCCGTTACCGATATAGGTGTTGGCGCCGAAAAACACGGCTCCGACTGAAATCGCGACGATGAAACGGTTGAAAACCGCATTGCCGAGCAGGTAGGCGATCTCGATTTCGTCGGTCCCCACCGTTTTGGCCGCAAGCAGGTCGGGATGGTACTTTTCCAGGGCGGCGAAGGTCAGCCGGATCTGTTCGGCATGGTCGCCGTGGACGTAGGTGGCCAGGTCGCTCCCGCCGGTCTGCACCAGATGCTGGACCTGTTGGATGGTGTCCGGATCGATGAACGCGCCAAAAATCGCGCTGAGAAAGCTCAGGTAGGTGGGGGCGTTGTCGAGCAGGCTGCTGAGGATGCCGCTGCCCCAGTAGAAGACGGCCGGCGTCGGCTGGCCCAGCGCGCTGGCGTTGGTGGCGAGCCAGTCCAGCGCGGGCATCATTGTGGCGAAAATGCCCACGAAGAGGATCGCGACCTCCTTGATCGGGTGGAAATCGAAGTGGTTCTGCGCGTGGATCTGCTTCCCGGTGGTGAAGTACGAACCGAGCGCCGCGGCGAGCATCAGGCCCTCGCGCAGGAAGGGCGGATGATTGGCAAACAGTACCGCGCCCAGAATCACCGCGAGAAAGAAGACGTTGCCCAGGCCATCGAAGGCGAACCAATCGGGCGGCTCGACATGCTGGTCGCGGACGGGCTTGGGCGCCTTGCGGTAGTTGCGCCAATCCACGACGAAGAACATGCCCAGCAGCACGCCCAGCCCCACGGCCCACATGGGCCAGCAATGCTCCGCCACCCACCAGAACGGCACGCCCTTGAGGTAGCCGAGGAACAGCGGCGGATCACCGATCGGCGTGAGGCAGCCGCCCACGTTCGACACGATGAAGATGAAGAAGACGACGTGATGCGCCGTAAGCCGGTATTTGTTCATCCGCAGCCACGGGCGGATGAGCAGCATCGAGGCGCCGGTCGTGCCGAGCACGTTCGCCAGCAGTGCGCCGACCAGCAGAAAGCCGGTGTTGAAGGCGGGTGTGGTCTCGCCGCGCACGCGGATGTGGATGCCGCCGCTTACGACGTAGAGCGAGCCGATGAGCGCGATGAAGCTGACGTATTCGTGCGCCGTGTGCAGCACCTGCTGGCTGGCACCCAGACCGAAGAGGTAATAGCCCAGCGTGAACGCCGCGAGGCCGAAGGCCACCTTGGGGTAATGTTGGGTCCACCAGTGCGCGAAGAGCAGCGGGGCGAGCGCGATCACGCCCAGCAGCACCGCAAACGGGAGGATCATCCAGGGGCTCGGCGATGCGGCGGCGGCGAAAATCATGCCTTGAAGAGCATGGGTTCGCCGCCACCGCAACGACAAGCCGGGACTGCCGAGGGGCAGGCCGCGGAACGAACGGGCCGGGCGGAGCTGGCCTCCGCCAACCCGCTCACTCCACGACCCGCCCGCGCCGAACCGCCCCCGCCACGATCAGGGCACCAATGCCGATACAAAGGGCGTGTTTCATGCGGCCTCCGCCATGAGTTCCGAGCTGCGGGCCCGGATGAGTTCCTGCCGTTGGGCGCGCCGCCGCGTGGCGAGCGCCTTCTCCTCAAAGAGGACGGGAAACACGAGCAGCGGGTGCGGCTCGAGCCACGCCAGGGCGGCGGCCTCGTTTGCGGCCCGCCGCAGCGGGGCGAGCAGGGCCGGCTGGCTGGTCGCGGCGATGGCCTCCCGCAGCAGCCGGTTTTTCAGGCGTTCCAGTTCCGACTCCGCCGTGCGCGTGAACGGCGCGGGCGGTTCGGGCACCAGCGCGTACCGGGCGTCGAGCCCCAGCCGTGCGGGTGGATTCAGTGTCATTGCTTTCATGTTCTGCTTTCTATTCCGGTCTTTTGCGTGTCCGTCAGATTTCGTTGGGGTTGAAGTGTTCAGCCGAAAAATCAAAAACCCACGATCGCCTGGGCAATCGTGGGTTTTTGAAAAACTGGTCTTGTTCCTGGCTTTAAGAAGTGACCTCCACGTTGTCCCATGTTCCGGCGGAATGCCAGGAAGCGAGCGGATTACGCTGCGATTGGCAGCGCTGGCTCACTACGGTGATCATGGTTTTCGACGCGAAGTTCATAACGAACGGCGGTGAATTTCGCAGAAATGGGGGCGTTGTGTCAACAGGTGGCTGAATGGCGAGGATGTGATAAAACAAAGAGGAGAGATAATTTGGAAAACAGGAAAACAGGAACTGAAGGTTCTTTTTCCTGCTTTCCTGTTTTCCAAATTGAATCTCTCCGGTTCTGCGCATGAGTTGAGTCTCCCCTCCAGCTAGGGCATCGTGGTGGCGGATGAACCGTCTGGGACATCGCGACCTGCTGCTGACGCTAAAATACTCGACTATCGAGGCGTGTTTCAGCGTGCCGATGCTGAACCTCACGATGCCGAACTTCCCGTTCGTCATCGCCTTCGCCGTCACGGTGCTGGGCTGGGGGCCGGAGGCGATCGGCCTGGCGGCGGCGCTGCCGCACCTGTGCAACTTTGTGCAGCCGGCGATCGCGGCCCTGTTGCAGCGCGTGTTTTCGCTGCTCCAGATCATGTGCCTGAGCTTCATCTTCAGCGCGCTGCCGTGGGGGTTGGTTTCGGCGCTGCCGTGGCTCAAGTCGTACCAGAACCTCACCTTTGGCTGCCTGCTCCTGGTGGCGACCCTGGCCAACAGCCTCGGCAGCGTCTCCTGGTCGGCGGCGATCTCGGAGGTCGTGCCGGAGCGGCTCAGCGGGAAATATTTCGGCCGGCGCAACCTCCTGTACGGCGCGTGGACCCTGCTGGTCGTGCTGTTCGCGGGTTACCTCGCAGACCGCGGCAACCGCTCGCTGGTGACCTTCGGCTGGCTCTTCGCCTCCGCCGGGGCGTCGCGGCTCATCGGCCTGTTCTTCCTGCTGCGCATGAAATTCCCGGCGAGCGTGATGACCCGAACTTCGCGGGTGCTGAACCTCGACGATTTGAAGGCGGTGTTCCGCGACACCAATTATCTCTGGCTCATCGCGTTCATCGGCCTTTGGGGGATGCTGCTCAACATGGGCATGCCCTTCTACACCATGTTCCTCATGGACGGCCTCGGCTTCTCCGTCGGTGACGTGGTGAAGCTCACGACCGTGGGCAGCCTCGGCGGCATCCTGACCCTGAAGGCGTGGGGCCTGCTGACGGACCGTTTCGGCAGCAAGCCGGTGCTGATCGTGGCCGCGACCGTCTGGTCGCTGGTGGCGCTGGCGGCGTGGTCGGTCGCCGGGCCGACCTGGCGGCTGCACCTTTACGCGAGTTATCTGATCGTCGGCGGCACCACGGCGGGGCTGCAGCTCTGCCAGTTCAACCTGATGGTGAAGCTCGTACCGGCGGAACGGCGCGCGGCGTATGTCTCCACGTTTTTCGCCCTGACCAGCCTGCTCACCGCGCTGGGGCCGGCCATTGGCGGCTGGATGCTCGGCCGGCTGCCGGATCAGCTGGGGGTCTTCATCGGGCAGCCAATCCGCGGCTTCCACGTCGTCTTTGCCCTGTCGCTGGTGGGCTGCCTCTTCATCACGAACGTGTTCCACCGCGTCCGCGAGCCCGCCGAACAGCCGGTCGGCCAGGTCTGGCGCACGATGCGGACGATGCGCACCTTCAATCCCATGCTGGCGCTGGCGACCATGGGCGAACTGCTCATCACGCCCAGCGGCCTGATCGGTCTGGCGCGGCAGTCGGTCCGTACCGTGAAACGGCAGGTGAAGGTGCTGTCGGATGTGGGCGAAGAGCTGGTCGAAGGCGGCCAGGACGTGCTGAAGGCGCCCTTCGAAAAACGCGACTGAGCCCTGGATCCAGCTCTTCACCGAGGTGAGCGGCTCAAATTGGAGGGAAAATCGCCCTCCGTGAGCGCGGGCCGTTCTCCCTCACTCCGGCTCTCTCCCGCTGGGAGAGAGGGAATTATCGCCCGCCAGTAGGCGGAGGCAGCCGCAGGACTGGCCGGATAATCATCCCATTAGACAACGGCATTCCCAGCTGTCCCCTCTCCTGGCGGGAGAGGGTCAGGGTGAGGGGGAACGGCCACCCGACTCCGCCCGCGCGCCCAAGGCCCGAGGCCAACACGATGAAAAAAAGATGCGTCCATGCGGACAGGCGCACTTCCCTCTCGTCAGCCGGGCGGTGCTGGCGGCAGATTTGGGGCGGCGTGAGGAACATCGTTTACTTCGACCTCGAAACCCAGAAGTCGGCCGAGGAGGTCGGCGGCTGGGACAAGATCCGCGACATGCGGATGAGCCTCGGCGTGACCTATTCCACGGCACGCGGCGGCTACCGCATTTACGCCGAGCGCGAGGTGAACGAGCTGCTCAAGGAGCTCCAGCGGGCGGATCTCGTGGTCGGCTTCAACCACCTGCGCTTCGACTACGAGGTGCTGCACGGCTACACGGTCATGGACCTGTCACAGCTGCCTACGCTCGACATGCTGGTGGTGCTGAAAGAGAAGCTCGGCCACCGCCTCGGGCTGGATTCCATCGCCGAGGCGACCTTCGGCCTGAACAAGACGAGCGAGGGCCTGCAGGCGCTGGAATGGTTCAAGCAGGGCAAGATGGCGGAGATCGCCGAGTACTGCTGCTTCGACGTGAAGATCACCAAGCTCGTCTATGAGTTCGGCGCGCAGAACAAGCAGCTCTTCTACAAGAACCGCTTCGGCGCGACGCTGAGCGTGGGCGTGAACTGGTGACGGGAAGGCGGGCGACGGGCGCGGCGGCGGAATCTGCGCACTGACGTCACCGCCGCTTCTCCAAGGCAAACAGCAGGACGCCCGCGGCACCATCAGCGCGGCCTTTACAAAAGCAACCCTCTGTTCCATCGGTCCCGTGCTCAGCCAGGGCATAGCCGGGCCAGTCTGCCACCCATCCCAAACCCCATCATCTGTTACCAATGTCCTGATACTGTACAGCAGCGCACCGTCCCTACCAATGTACCGTTTCTTTTCGGGGGCTGGTATCACTCATGTCCGCCGCGATACTTCAGCTCACCGGCGGGCACAGGGATGCGCAGCCAGTTCTGGCGGGGCGGGAGCGGGCACGTCGCAAACGACGTGAACGCGCAGGGCGGGCTGTAGGCGTAGTTGAAGTCGATCACCACGCGGTTGTCCGGACCCGGCAGGGCGACGTGCAGGAAGCGGCCACCGCCGTAGGTTGTTTTCCCGGCGGTCTGATCGCGGAAGACCGCCCAGAGGTCGTACGTTTCATCATCATCGAGGACGTCCAGCCGCTGTTCCTGGCCAGCCACCGTGAAGACGATCGTTCCCGGTGAGGGCTCGGCCTTCACGCGACCGGTCACGTCGGTAACCTTCAGCGTGTGATAGGCGGCGGCGGGTTCGAAGCGGCCCTCGATCCGCCAGTGCGGATCGTACGGATAATAGTCGAGCCCGACGAAATGCCGGCGCGTCGGGGCCTCGGGATCCTTCACCCGCAGGGCCATCCGTTCGCTGCGCTGGAGGGTGATGATGCGCAGCGGGCCCAACGCCAGGACCGCAGGTTCGGGTTCGGCGCCGTCGCCATCGGAGCGCAGCATGGCGTCCGTCACGGGGGCTCCGTCCAAGGTGGCGGTGACGCCGGGCGCGGGGATGAAGCGTGCCTGAGTGCCGGTGCGGATCACGAGGCCCGCAGTTTTCGGCGCTCGGCCTTCCGGAAGCTTGAGGTCGCTGGCGGGATCGCTGCCGAGGGTGTTGGTGCCCTCGTTCACCCAGAGCAGGCCGACGAGGGTGGTCCAGCCATTGGTGCCGGCCATGGAATTAAGGCGCTTCGCCTGCCACTCGTGCCACTCGTCCGTCGCCGTCGGGTCGGCCGGGGGAATGGACGAACACGCGGTGGACAGCAGGGTTACCGCGCAAACGAAGAGGGCGGTGATCCAACGGCTGTCGAAAATGGAAACAAGGCGCGGGGTCAGGCGTTGCCGGTTACCAAGCATGACGGAGCCTAGCGCGTGCGGGGGCGGCGGTCCATGACCGCGGTCGTCGGGCCGGCAGGGAGTCGGCGTGGTCCGGCCATTTGGTAAGCCATCCGGCGGCCGAACGCGGCAGAGGACTGCCGCTTTGTGGGATTTAATCCACCGTGCGGGCTTGTTGCTTCAGCAGGCGGCACCGGGCTACTGTCCGCGCCGTGACGCTTGAAGACTCCATCGGTGACATTCTCCGCAAGGCCCGTACCTCCACGCAGACCGGGCCCGACGCGGCGGCCCAGGCGGCGAAGCTGAGCCCGGCGGCGTATGCGGCCTTCGAGGAATCGGGCGTCGCCCCGGCGGGTACGAATTTTATCGGGCTCGGCCAGCTGCTGACGCTCGATGGCGCCCGGCTCGAACGGCAGGCGAAGGGCTGGAAGCCGGCCGCCGTGGACCTCGCGCAGTGGTGCGAGCTGCGGGTGATCACCAGCTCGCGTGACGGCATGGCGGTGAATGCCTATCTCGTCTGGGACGAGGTCACGCGCGAGGCGGCGCTGTTCGACACCGGCTTCGATGCCGCCGCTGTGCTCGCGCTGCTCGAGGAAAACCAGCTCACGCTGAAGCACATTTTCATCACGCACTCCCACCACGACCATGTGTCGTGCCTGGCGGAGATCCGCGCGAAATTCCCGAAGGCGCGCGTCCACTCCGGCTCCAAGAACGCGCCGGTGGACCAGCGCATCCGGGGCAACGACTGCATCCATCTCGGCAGCCTGCGCGTGACGAACCGCGACACCCCCGGCCACGCCGAGGACGGCGTCACCTACGTCATCGGCAACTGGCCGTCGGACGCGCCCTTCGTGGCGATCGTGGGCGACGCGATCTTCGCCGGCTCGATGGGCGGGGCCCGCGACCAACTCACACTTGCGCGGGCCAAGGTGCGCGAGCAGGTTTTCTCACTGCCGGCGGACACGCTGATCTGTTCGGGTCACGGCCCGCTGACGACGGTGGCGGAAGAAAAAGCGAACAACCCCTGGCTGCCATGAAAACTCAAAACTTCGGTGTCGCGCTTCCGTTATTGGCCGCCTTTCTGACCACGGTCGGGACCGTTCGCGCCGATGAGTCCGCACCGAAGCCCGCGACCGCATCCACGCCCGTGGCCGGCACCAATGCCCCGGCGGCGGCCCAGACCGTGATGAGCACGCCGCCCAGATCGCAGGTGAGCAAGCAGGCCGAGGACACCGCCCAGGGCCGGCTGCAACCGACCACGCCCGACAAGCTCATCGAGAAATACGGTCCGGTGGGCGCTGCCGTGGTCCGCCCGGACAAGGTGAATCCGCTGCAGCTGATCAATCCCTTTGCGCCCGCCTCCTACGGCGGCGTGGGCAACCCGACCGCCACCTGGTCGTGGAACCCGATGCTGACCCCCGGCCAGGCCCCGCTGCCCCGGAGTTTCCAGGATGACCGCACGCACGAGGCTACGGGCGTGGTGCTCAGCATCGGCTCGCGATAAATCCGCCCTTCACCGCAGATCCGCCATGGATTTGAGTGTCACGACCTTCGCGACGCTTGATCGCGCCAAGGGTTATTCCCCTTTGCCCGAGCTGTCGGGCGATGAATGGCCATTACAGGCATGGTTCCGCTCGGTTTACCACACCCCGCTGGATCAGCTCACCGTGGGAGATTTGAGCAAGGCTGCCCGCCAGGACGTACACCGTGAGCAAATCGTCCCGCTTATCATCGCGCGGCTGTGGGAAGATCCCATGGCTGGCTACATACTGGATGGTGAGATGTTTGCGGCCCTCAGGGATTTCCCGGTCGCTTATTGGAAGGCCAACCCGACCCACGCTGTGGCCATCGAAAATGTCATCGATGCTTTCAGGAATGGTTTGCCGGAAGATGTCCAAGCCTACACGGATGAAATCCTCCGCATGCTCGCCAGAGCACAGTGACTTTGGCTTGGAAGAAGGCCAGTCGAGTTCCTCCCTCACCCTGACCCGCTCCCCGTATGGACTTGGGACATGGTGAATGGGTTCGATCAGGCGACGGCAGCGTGGTTCATCATGCCTTGGCCTGTGAAAGACCAGCGGGAGAGGACGGGGTGAGGGTGAACGGCCACGAAGAAACGATACGCCCGTGGCTCTGACGCCGGGCTGACCTTGGATTTCACTTGCGCTATGCGGCGTTCCAAGGGAAAGCCGGGTGGCGGATTTATCCCATGAAACTGAACCCCTTTGCGGTCCTCGTCTGGCTTTCGTTGATCGGGCTGGTTTGCACCCAGGCCAGCGGCCAGGGCATTGCCGGGCCCACCAATGGGCTGGTGTGCTATTACCGTTTCAACGGCAATGCGAACGACGCCCTCGGCAAAGGCAACGCCGGGGTGCTCTACAACGGTGCCTATTACACGAACGGCATCGGCGGCCAGCCCAATGGGGCGGTCTGGTGCGACGGGGCCGGCGGCTACGTGCTCATGGGCAAGAACGAGACGGTGTATCCCAACCAGATCCTCACCTGGAGCCTGTGGGTGCGACCGGAGGCCGGTGCCAACGGGCCGGCCTTTTGGGATGATGACGAACAGAGCGGAGGCGATCGCGGGCTCGTGGTCGCGCCGACCCTGGTCTATGGCGGCGGACTGTTCTTCAATGTCCTGCCGCCCGACGCGCCGCTCATTTCGCCGAATCCCCTGACGCCGAAGGCCTGGCATCACCTTGCGCTCACCTCGGATGCTGCCGGGCAAAGTCTCTATGTGGATGGCGTGCAGGTCGCGACCCGGAACCTGATCCTGGCGGATCACACCGGGCGTTCGAGCATGAGCTTCGGAGCGGGCAATGACGCCTTCGAGGGACCGAATTCGGTCTATGCCGTGGGCTTCAAGGGAGCGATCTGCAATGCGCGCATTTACCAACGCGCCCTGTCGCCGAACGAGGTTGCCGAGGTGTACAACGCGGAAAGCGGCCTGCCCGCCGTGGGCAGCGGATCGCTGGTCACCGTCAACCGGGCCGTTTCGCTGAGCTTCTCGAACCTGGTGGCGGGTGCCGTTTATCAGGTCCGGGCCGCACCGTCCGCGTCAGGGCCGTTCACCAACTACGCAAAGCCTTTCCTCGCCACGAATTCCATCATGTCCTTTTCGGCCTATTGGAATGTCGCGGACGGGAACCAGCTCTTCTTCCGGGTGGAAGCACCCTGAGGTGGATGGGCGGCGGGCTTCCGGGGAGGGCCGTGTTTGAAAGTGGTGGTGGTTGTTGGACATTGCCCGAACTTTCTTCGACGAAAATCCTTCGTGAGAGGGTATCCCCACACCCCTCCCCGCTCAGGGGAAGGGTGTGACTTCGGCGAAGCCCTTGTTAGGCAACTGCTTTCAGCAGGTTTGCCCGTCTTCGGGCATCCCCGAATTCGGTCGGTTTTTCCCTCATGGGCTTCGCTTCGCTCCGGGCTGCGCGCGGCGTGAGGCCGTGCTCGCCAAAAACCTCCCTCGTCGCTCACGCGACCCACGGGTTCCCCCACCAACGGGTTTACGAGCTAAAGGACAACGCGGCGTCCTTTAGGAAGGAAAAACACACGAACGAGTGCTGTGTCCAGCACGGGTTGGCTCGCAAGGACTCAGGAGCATTCTGCGCCTTTCGGCACACCCTCGCCGACTCGGGGATGCCTCCGGCTGGAAGCATCCCGAGACCCTGCTCGCCCGGGGAAGGACGGAGAATCGGAAGCTGCCCGATTCACCGTCCGAGCAAAAACGGGTTATCCACAGGTGACAGCGAACGCTGTCACCCTACCAGATCTCCCCTCACCAAGGTCGTTCCAGCCACTATTGGCCAGGACTACCGCGTAGTGAGTATTTCCTCAGACTTTCGGATTCGCTGAGAAACACGCTCAGGCGTGGCTTTGCACGCCTTGCTGTGGGGATTTGCGTCTCAACTCCAGCCGTGATAATGTAAGTAGCAGATCATCAAGGCGTTAAATGTCTGATGGCTCAAAAGCCAAGCAGACAATGTGAGTATCCTTTTCACTAGAAGCTTCGACAATTGATTTGAAACTCCATAAATCAATTGCACGAGGAACTTTTGAAAACAGGTCCGCATGGCAGGACCGATTTGTTGATTTTTTGTGAAACAGGTTTTGGCCCCTCCCGTCGAAAAGTTGAGGCTCGCTTGTTTCCGTTGAGGCCGTATCCGACTACGTTGGGTACGGCCTCTTTTCCTTTTCGGAATCTTGAGGCCGGATTTACCCGCTGAGGAAGGGTTACGAGCTGAGCCCCTCAGTTTGCGTGCGGACTTTTTGAGCAGTGGTTCTGGCAATTTTTCTTGCATAAATTTTAGAACGTGCCGTTTGTAGCATAGAATCCTTTGCTTCCGAGAAGCCTTGTTGGGGGCTGTTGGAGGGTTGTTCCCAAGGAGTTAACACACAACATTTCGCCGTAAATCATTGAATGTGTGTTGTTTGCACTTCAAAACGATGAAACAAAGTTGTTGGGGACTTATTCACAAGTGCGCATCTATTAACATTTCCCGTGCACTGGTGGCCCTTGAAGTCGCCACCGTGAACCAGTCTGCAGCCGTTTTAGCTACTAAAAGGAGGCTTGTGTTCCACCTCTTTCAGCTCGCCCTAAGTCCTGCTCCGGACGGACATCGCCTATGCGCTGGGCCAATGGGCCGGCCTAGCCGTATATCTCAATGACGGGCTGATGGAGATCGACAGTCCGGAACTGATGGGGTGACAGCGTTCCGCGCCTGCGGACCACCCTCCTGAGTCGGGGATGCCTCCGGCTGGAAGCATCCCAAGACTTTGCTCGCCAAGAACGACGGAGAATCGGAAGCTGTCCGATTCACCGTCCAGGCGGATACGGGTTTTGAGGGCCAACAAACTCACGCTGTTGCTTGCGGGTTTGGCCAGACGCTTCCGGGACGAATGCCTGAACCGGGAGCAGCTCCACACCCTGACTGAGGCGCGGGTGGTCATCGGGGACTACCGCCAGGCGTACAACCGCCACCGGCCCCACAGCCGGCTGGGCTACCTCAGTCCGGCGGCCTACG
>CAIVQH010000040.1 GCA_903907995.1 uncultured Verrucomicrobiota bacterium
ATCCAGACCGTAAAGCGCAAAGCCCGCGGCTTCCGCTCCGTCGAGTACTTCTCCGCCATGATCTACCTCGTCGCCTCCCATCTGAAGTTCGACCTCCCTGATCCCGTTCCAGCTACCCACACAAAGTCACCTTGAGGCCACAAACCTGTCCGCAACGCTGAGCGTGACCGCGCGTACCGAGACGGTTCCGCTGGCGGACACCTACGCCCAGATCGTCACGAATGACAATCCGGTCGCCTTCTACCGCTGGATGACGACGGCAGCGGCAAGGCGGTGGATGCCGTCGGCTCCTTCGATGGTGACTTCACGGATACAGGCGGCGGCTCGGGCGTTTACACCTACCAGGTGGCTTCCGGAATTCCCCGCGCCACGGACACTGCGCTCGGCATCACTGCCGGAGCCACGGTGACCATCCCCTACGCACTGGAACTGAATCCGGACGGCGACTGGTCCGACGAAATCTGGTTCAAGCCGGCCACGCTCGGGGTGGATGGCGGCGACTACCGCATCATCCTCTCCTCGGAATACAACCTGTTCCCGAACCCATATCACGGGTTTTACATCTACCAGGAGCCCGCCGGCACCGTCGCCTTCGTGCCGCAGCCGGGCAACCAGTTCATCAGCAGCGGGCCGAATGACCCCGCGCACGGCAACATCCTCGTGCCGGGCAAATGGTACCACCTGGTGGTGACAAAGACCGACGCGGCCTTCACGGTCTATATCAACGGCGAGGCGCGCACCTCCTTCCCGGTACCGGGTTCGGGCTTCATCCAGAACGGCATCAACGGCGACCCGCTGCTCGAAGGCGGCGCCACGGTCATCGGCCGGCGCACCGATGGCTCCTTCAATCCCTTTGACGGCACAGTGGACGAGGCGGCGGTCTATGATTACGCCCTGTCGCCGGCGCAGATTCGCGCGCATTATGCGAATGTGCCGACGCTGAAGGTCAGCACCACGCCCAGCCTCACCCTGACCTGGCCGGTCGGTACGCTGCAGCGGGCCGACACAGTGAGTGGAACGTACACGGACGTCCCGGCGGCGACCTCGCCCTATTCCCCGCCGCTCAACACCGCGCAGGGATTCTTCCGGGTGCAGGTTCCCTGACCCAACCAGATCACCAGGCCCGTCGGTTCACCACCGGCGGGCCTTTTTGTTGGACGCGTCCCCCTCACGCTCTTGCTCTTGCTCTTGATCGTGCTTGTCATTGCAAACATGGCAGATGAAGTCATTGCGAGCAGGAGCACGACTGGGAACGCAACGTGACCTTCATGGCCTCGCCGAGTCTCACGGCGGTGTCACCACCCGATAATAGCGCGGCGAAGCCGGGCCGTGGGGTAACGGGTAGGGCAACTGCACGACCAACTCGGCGCCGGCGGTGTAATTGGTGAGGACATGCCAGATGCCGGCGCGCAGATCGCTGCTCCATTGCACCTGGTAGATTCCCAGCGGCGCGGTGGCAAAGCCGAGTTCAACCTGATCGGGCCCGGCCTGAATGGTGATCGCGCCCGGCGTGGCCAGGGCCTGGCCGACGGCCGCCAGCAAAGGGTCGTCCATTCCGGTCGCCGTGACGCGATGCCCCTGGGACAGCTCCCAGATCATCACGCCGCCGAGGTGATAATTGCGGGCATAGCTCACCATCGCGCGGCAGGCCCGCTCGTCGTCATAGGATAGGAAGGCATCCGCCGTATCCGTGGCCCCGGGAAGGCTCAGGTAGGCCGCCTGCGCGGCGTCATCCCAGTGATAGTTTTGCGGCTGGTAATAATCGGCCGAAATGGTTGACCAGGCCACCGGCGTGACTGTGGGGGCCATCGTCCAGGATTGACGCGGCAGCAGGGTGCCCCCGGTGGGGGTGCCTCCACCGTGATTCCACAGCTGGCCATAGAAGGCGACCCGATGGCGAGCTTCTGATTCGACACTCTGTTTCCGAGGAACTCGGTCACCAGGCCATCCGCCGAGGGAATGAGGCTGCCGGTGCTCGGGAAACGATACCCGCCGTCATAGATCGGCGCGTTGAACCAGACGACCCAGCCCGGCCAGGGACCGGCAAGGTCGTAGGTCATCAGGTTGATCTGGTCGAACTGGCTTTGCAGCGAGGCAAACAGCTTCGGTTCGGAAGCCGTGGCGACGGTCAGCAGGGGGCGCGGAGTGTGCAGGTCCAGTGCCGTTCGCAGGGCATTGGCGAGCGCGGCATACCGCCCCGCGTCGGCGGACGTGAGGGGTTCCCAATCGAGATCCACACCATCATAACCGTTGTCGGTCATGAAACTGACCAGCTGATTCACAAATCCCGGCAGATTGGCGCTGCTCGTGGCACTCTGGAAACCCGCCTCGCTGTCCGCCCCGCCCACGCAGATGAGCGCCTTGCGATGGGCAGCATGGGCGTGAGCGACGAGGTCCGCGGAGCGGGCGGCCGTGAGACCGTTCGCGACGGTGTCCAGGGATCCGTCCGCCTTGGGAACAATGGAGAAATGGATGACATGGCTCACGACCGAGAAATCAATCTCCTCCGGGGCCATCTGCGCCTGGTGATAGGCCGGATAGTAGGCGGTGGTCCAAAGATCGGCCGCCGCGAGCGCCGTGGAAAAGCAGAACCCAAGGGCACAGCTGCGCAGGAGTTTGTGGCCAGACTTCATTCGAGGAAAGCGGCTGCCAATTGCCATGGATCATGGCCGGCAACCGGGAAGGCGGCGAGGCTTTTGGCGCGACGGTCTTGCCGCCACCGAACCGCACGCCGGACGTTGAACCAGCCGGCGAGATGCTGGAAAATCAGGCAACAGCGGGAACGGGTGTGCCGGCCGGCGGCGGCGCCGCGCGGCGGGGTTTCCAGCGGTTGTGGACCCAGAACCAGTTCGCGGGATCGCGTCGTACGGCAGCCTCCATGGCCCTGTTGATATCCTGCGTGATGGCCTCGCACGAACGGCGACGCCCGTTCTCCTCCGTGGGGATGGCGTCACCGGTCTCGATCACCCAGCGGCCCAGGCCGGTGCGGTAGCAGATGGGCACGTACAGCGTGCAGCCATAGCGGGCGGCCAGCAGGGCGGGCGCCCGTGAGGCCATGCAGGTGTGGCCAAGAAAGGAGACCTCCTGGCCGTTCGTGGGCGCGCTCTGGTCCGCCACGAGCACGAGCAGCAGGCCGCCCTGCTTCAGCAGCTTCTTCAGCTCGTCCGATTCCGTGCGGCGCTCGAACATCTGCATGCCCCAACGGGTGCGCACGTCATGAAACATCTGGTTCAGGGCGGGCTGGCGGATGCCCCGGTAGGTGCTGGCGAACTGGTACCCGCTGATGTAGGTGCCCAGCCGCGTGAAGAGCTCGAAATTGCCGAAGTGGCCGGTGGCGAAGAGGCAGTTGCGGGCCACGCCGGCCGCGTCCTTGTTGCCGCCCAGACCCTGGCCCTCCACCCGCAGGACTTCCTGGATCCTGGCGGGGCTCAGCGCGGCGGCGTGGATGGCACAGCAGGCATTTTCACCGATGCGGCGAAAGTTCTCATGCGCCAGCGCACGGATCTGGACGGCCGTCATCTCATGCTGAAAGCAGCGGGTGAGATTCGCGATGGTCATGCGGCGATGGCGCCGGTCCACCCAGAAGACCACCTCGCCCCCGAAGCGCCCCAGCCGGGCCGCCCAGCTCAGCGGCGCGGCCTGGAGCAGGCCGATGCCACCGCGGGTGAGCAGGCAAAGGGTGTGGTCCACGCACGCCGCCAGGAGCGCCGTCGGACGAAGGCCTGCCAGCCGCTGCGTCATACGGAGGGTTTCCCTGGGTTGGCCTGCTTACGCCAGTCGTCAGAAAGAGGGCAGATAGAGGCTGGCCCGAAGAATGCCCGTGGAATTCCCGGTCGGAGAGCCGGTGCGCCTGGCGCCAGTGGCTTTTCTAATTTGATAAGTGCGACCGCCACGAACGGCCGCGACGGACAGGAGGCGGGCATGCAGTGGCAAGCTGTGACCCGCACCATGACCGGACCGCCCCGCCAAGCGAGCGAATATTCAGGGCGTGGCCGCCGAATCCGTGAGCGTCCGGAGAAAGGCGACCAGGGCATGCTGGTCCTCCGCGCTGAGGGGGACCCCACCGTCGGGATGTTTGCCGAGGTTGGGGTCGAGCGTCGGGCTGCGGCGGACGCCGGAGCAGTAGTGTGCGACGGCCTCCTCCAGCGTGGCCAGGCGGCCGTCATGCATGTACGGCGCGGTCAGCGCCACGTTGCGCAGCGAAGGGGTCTTGAATTTCGCGAGGTCCGCCCGGTTGGTCGTCACCAGGAAGCGACCGGGGTCCTGGGCGGAGCCGTCGGCATCCAGGCCGTTGTTGTGAAACGCAAAGTCGCTGAACAGCGGGCCGCCGTGGCAATGGAAGCAGTCCGCCCCATACTGCCCGTGCCGCGGATCATATTCGGTATGGAACAGCTCGTAGCCGCGCTGCTCCTCCGCCGTGAACGTGGCCCGCACGCCGAGCACCCGGTCGAACTTCGAGTCATAGGCGGTCAGGGTGAGCACGAACTGCTCGAGCGCCCGCGCCATGCGGTCGGCGGTGATTTCGGCCGTGCCGAAGGCTGCGGCAAAATCCGGCGCATAGCCGGCGCGCTCCAGTTTTCTTACCACGTTCGTGAGCGACTCGTGCATCTCGGCCGGATTCGTCACCGGCTGCAGCACCTGTTCACGCAAGGATCCGGCCCGGCCATCCCAGAAGAAGCGGCCGGCCCACGCGAGATTCGCCAACGGCATCGCGTTGCGGGTGCCAATCGCGCCCTCCGCGCCGGTGCTGAAGCGCTTGCCGGCGTCAGTGAAGGCCGCGTCCGCCTGATGGCATGAGGCGCAGGACTGCGTGCCGTTCACCGACAGCGCCGGGTCGTGGAACAGCCGGCGGCCGAGCGCCACGCCCTGCTCCGTCAGGGGATTGTCGGCCGGCAGGGAAGGCTGGGGAAAGAAGCGCGACAGGCGGAACCGGTAGGGTGTGGCGTTCGTGGCCATCTCGACATGACGGGGGGCGGCGGCCAGCACCGGCGCCGGGGCGGCAGCCGGCACGACCGGACTTTCCGCCCGAAAGGCGCGGATGGCATTGTCCCTCAGTTGCCCGGCCAGCGGGTCGTTGGTGCGGGAATGCGTCGAGGCTGTGGCGTTGGTGAGCGCGATGGAGTGCACGCCGGAGAAGATTTTCGCGATATCCAGCGTAAGGCGCTGTTCCGTCGGACCATTCGCCGAAGTCACCTGCAAGGCCAGCGGCAGCTCGACTGGTAGCTCGAGGGCATCGGTGGCCAGATGATAGGAGTAGCCGCCCACCGAGCCCCCGGCCTGGTGCCAGCCGCCTTCGAGCGCCAGGAACACATAGCCGCCCTGCCAGCTCCAGTGCAGGCCGTTGACGGCGGGATTCAGCGGGTGTCCTGGTGCGATCGTGGCCGGATCGACACGGTTCACCGCCGGTGACACGCCGACGCGGAAGCGCAGCCCGGTGAAGCGGCCCGCCGGCACGTCGCGCAGCTCGAACTGCGTCCGCCCGCCGCCGGCGCTGAGATAGGCAACCTGGTTCGTGAGCGCGACCGTGCCGCCCCCGGCGGTGACCAGGGCGAAGTCGGACAGGAGGTAGTCGAGCCGCGTCACCGACAGGACGTCGCCTGCCGCGTTCGTGTAGTTCAGTTCGCCGAGATGCAGCGTGCGGTCGCCGAACACGTGCCCGACCTCCACCCGCACCGTGGCCGCCCGCGACGCGACGGCACAGGCCAGCGCGGCGACGAGCGACCCGAGGGTGCGGAGGAGAGGCCGGGGACTCATGAGAGCAGGGGCCGACGGTTCAGCGGATGGTGAAGCCGTTCGCCAGCGTGAAGGTCACGTCGCCCTGGCCCGGCGGACCGGGGAAAACGACGCTGACCGTGACCGCGCCGGGAGTGGCGTCCGCCGGGATGGCAAAGGTGGCCGTCACGGTGCCGCCACTGCGTTGCACCTGCGTGCCCGCGATGGTTCCCAAGGTGGCCGAGGTCGGGTTGACCGGTCCCGGCGGGGCCATGTCGCCGAGGGTGATCGTGAGCGCGACCGTGGTGCCATGCTGACCGCTGGTCGGGGTAATGCCGCCGAGGGTCGGACCGCCACCGCCGCCACCGTTGTTGGTCGTGCCGGTCGCGGGATCGTATTCGGCCAGGGCCATCTGCGCGACCCGGAAGAAGGCCGGATTCGCCGAGCCGGTGCCGCTGAGGGTGTGGCTGCCCCGGTTGCCGACCGCCGCCACGCTGGTGGTGTTGGTGCTCCACGCCGTGAGATTCGTCGAGGATTCCACCTGATAGGTACCGCCCTCGACCGCACTCCATACCAGCGTGACCTCATTGTCGGCCAGCGTCGGCGTGCCGATCACCACCGGTGAGCTGGCGCCACCCACGAAGTTGGTCGTCACCGTCTCCGCCAGCGCCGTGACCGCCGCGCCGGACGGGTTGCCGTAGAAGGCGCGGCCGATGTTGTAGGGGAAGGTCGGAGTGCCGTCGGCGGCGATGCTGACAAAGTAGGCGTACGTGCCATTCGGGAACTCCGGCGTCACGCAGAAGCGGCCGTTGTATTCGTCCAGGTCAAAGTCCGTGCCCTGGCGGTAGCCGAGATCGCCAAGGTAGGCGTTGTCCTCCATGTAGCGGCCCAGCGGATAGCTGGTGGAGACCGCCGGGCCGGTCTGCGTGCCGGCGGTGCCATACAGGCGCGTGGCCCAGGTGGGCAGCGTGGCCCGGCCGGCCGTGGTGAGATTGTCCGTGCCGCGCTGGCCGTTGCGAAGTTGGAAGCCGGTGAGCATCCGGCGCACGCCGCTGCCGGCGTTCGTCGCGTTGGCATAGCCGTAGGGACCATAGACCGGATAGCCGTCCCGCACCCAGCCAAGGATTGGCGAATGCTGCGTCACCGGAGCCGAGGATTCGGTGTAGCGTTTGGTCGCCGCCACATAGTCCACATGGTCGCCGAGCAGGTAGCGCAGGGCGATGGGGTTCGCGTGATAGTGGTAGGTGCCGGTGTTCTCCTGATGCGCGTAGGCGGGATCGAAGGTGGCCCCCTCGTTCACGTAGGCCTCACGGTTCCAATTGCCACTGCCCTGCGTCTCCGTCGTGCCGTTCCAGGAAAACGCGTCGCGCGAGTCGAACATCGCCACGCCATCCACGAAGTAGCCGATGGCGCCGAGACCGGTGAGCGTCTTGGTCGCAGGCACGGAGGGCGTGCGCGGGATGCGGTACAGCACCTTCTGATTGGCCGGCAGATTGGGGAAACCGACGGACCAAGGACCCATCGTGTGGCTGCCTAGGCCGGTGGTGCGCACATAGACCCAGTCGGCGGAGGAATACACCTTCTGCACGCCCGCATAGGCGGGCAGCGACTGGGTCTGCGAGCCGTTGCTCCAGGTGGTGACGGCGTTGCCGGCGGCCTGGCTGGCGGCGTTGGTGTAAATGCGGGCGTAGCGGCCCGAGTAGTCGGTGAGCCATGAGTCGATCCGGGGATCGGCCTGGACGGCGGCGGTCGCGAGCGCGACGCCGATAAGAAGGAGCTGAGGTTTCATGCGGTGGACGGTTTGAAGCTGCGGTTGACGCGCCCCACTTCGGCCCCGTCGCGTTAAGCCCGTGTGTGGGCAGACCGGAAAATTGTTAAGCCCGTGTAAAGATGGCGGATTTTCCCCGCCGAACCCTTACGGTGCGCCCCAGCATGACGGCTCCACCGACCGCCAACGCCGCCCGGATCCTGGTCATCGATGACGACCGCAAGCTCTGCCGGCTCATCCGCGACTACCTGGAGCCCATGGGCTACGCGGTCGAGGCCGCCCACACCGGCCAGGAGGGCGTCGAGCGGGCCACCGCCGCACCCTGGCAGGCCGTGATCCTCGACCTGATGCTGCCGGGCATGGACGGCTTCGAGGTGCTGAAGCAGATCCGGCGCACCAGCAGCGTGCCCGTGCTGATGCTGACGGCACGGGGTGACGAGGCCGACCGCATCGTGGGCCTGGAGATTGGCGCCGACGACTACCTGCCCAAAACGTTTTCCACACGCGAACTGCTCGCCCGCCTGCGCGCCGTGATCCGCCGCTCGGCGCTCACGAAGGCCGAGGCCGAAGACGACGCGGAGTACGTTGTGGGCGAGCTGCGCGTCCGACCGGCCTCGCGCACCGCCACGCTCGGCGAACAGGCGCTGGCGCTCACCCCCGTGGAGTTTGACCTGCTGGCCTCGCTCGCGAAGGCCAGAGGCCGGGTGAAGTCGCGCGAGCAGTTGCTCGACGAGTGCCGCGACCGGAATTACGACGTGTTCGACCGCTCGATTGACGTCCACATCTCCGCGCTCCGGAAAAAACTGGGCGATGATTCCAAGTCCCCACGCTACATCCGCACCCTGCGCGCGGCGGGCTATATGATGGCCGATCCCGAGGTGGAGAAAGGGGAGGGCAACAAGCCATGAGCGACGACGCCCCTCCGCCGGGCGGCGCGCCTGGTCCGGTTGTCTCCCCGCCGGTCCCGACCAGCCCAGCCGGGGCACGCCCGGGCCGTTCCGCGTTCCTCTGGCGGCTGCCGTGGAAACTGCCGCTGCTGGCACAAATCATCGGCTGGTTTTTCCTGAACCTGGTGCTACTCGCTGCCGGAGCCTGGCTGTTCGTGCGCTCAGAGCTGCGCCTGGGACCCCTGCTGGCCGGCCTCGCGACCCAGCGCGCCCTGCCCGCGGTCGAGACCATGGTCATCGAGCTGCGCGACCGCCCCCGGGCCGACTGGGACGCGATGCTGGAGCGCTTTGGCCGCGTCTATGGCGTCCAATTGCTGCTCCTGCACGGCAACGGCAGCCGCGTGGCCGGCCCGGAGATCACGCTGCCCGAGCCGGTGCGCGCCTGGATGCAGGCACGGGAAGGCCTGCGCGGCGAGCCGCCCCCCTCCGAAAACCGCCCGCCTCCCCCGGAGGAGTTGCGCCGGCGTCCGCTGACCCCTGTGTTCCTGCACACCTCGGCCCCCTCCTGCTACTGGCTGCTGCTCGAAGCGCCGCTGCCCGATCCCGACGAACACCGGCCGCTGCGGCTGGCCATCCGCTCGGAATCGCTCGGTGCCGGCGGGCTGTTCTTCGACTTCCGGCCGTGGCTCTGGGCGGGTTCGTCCGTGATGGTGCTGTCGGTGCTGTGGTGGATTCCCTTCGTGCGGAGCATCACCCGCGCCCTCTCCCGGGTCACGGCGGCCACCGAGCAGATCGCCGGCGGCCGGTTCGAGGTCGCGCTGGACGAGGGGCGCGGGGACGAGCTGGGCCGGCTGGCCGGCGCGATCAACCGCATGTCGGCGCGCCTCGTCCACTTCGTCACCGGGCAGAAGCGCTTCCTCGGCGACATCGCGCACGAGCTGTGCGCCCCGCTGTCGCGGATGCAGCTGGCCATCGGCGTGCTCGAGCAGCGCGCCGACGAGCGCCAGCGCGAATACGTGGAGGATGTGCGCGAGGAGCTGCAGCACATGTCCGCCCTGGTGAACGAGCTGCTGTCCTTCTCCCGGGCCGGCATCACCGGCCGCGAGGTGCCGCTTTCCTCCGTGCCGCTGCACCCGCTGGTGGACCGGGTGCTCGCCCGCGAATCCCTGCCCGCCGACCGCGCGCGGATCACGGTGCCGCCGGGACTCGCCGTGCTGGCCGAGCCGGAACTGCTCGCCCGCTGCCTCGGCAACCTGGTGCGCAACGCCCTCCGCCACGCCGGCACCGCGGAGGGTCCGGTCGAGATTTCCGCGCGGCCCCACGAAGGCTGGGTGGAAATCTCGGTCGCCGACCACGGCCCCGGCGTGCCGACGGAGTCGCTGGACCGCATCTTCGAGCCGTTCTACCGCGTGGACGTCTCGCGCCAGCGCGAGACCGGCGGCGTCGGCCTCGGCCTGGCCATCGTGAAGACCTGCCTCCAGGCCTGCGGCGGCCGGGTTTCCGCCCGCAACCGCGAACCGCACGGGCTGGAGGTGGTGCTCGTGCTGGCCCGGGCCCGCGATTCCGTCCCGCCGGAGTGAGCGGCACCCAGGTCCAGGCGATTCAATCGGCTACAGAATTTCTGCTGGCGCTCCAGCCGACGAAGGATCAGAGATGCCGAATTGGATCGTTGACGAATGACCTCCGGCCTTGCGCCGAGCCGCAGATCGTAAGCACCTTGCCGACATGGCATATTTCATTGTTCTCGCACGGGAGATCGAAGGCTTGGACACCGGCATGGATGGCAAACGCCTCGCGAGCCATATTGAGGCGCTGGACGAGGCCGCCCATGCTTCGGGCATTCGGCCATTGTCCGAATTTTTCAGCGCCGACCCGGAGGAAGGCGCGGATTTTTTGGCAGGCGAGGGCGTTGATCCCGGTGAAATTGAGCTGGCTCCGCTTCAGCAGTTTTCCGCCCAGGAGGGCCTGGAAGCAGTCAGAGCCTTACTTTTGTTGCCGGTGACCCAGGCGGAAGACGTCGCCCCAGATTTGCGTGAGTGCGAGCGCATCTTGGAAGTTGCCGCGCAACACGGAGTTGGTTGGCACTTTGAAATCGATTTCTGAAGGAGAACCTGAGGCTATAAATGACCCCGTTCAGCACAGGCCTGTCGCTCTGGAAACGAATTGCTCTGATTCTGGGGATTCTTGCGGCCATCGTGACCGTACTCTTTGGCTATGCTCTCTATGTGACGGTAAATGTCGTAATTCCCGAGTCCTACTGCTCGTGGATGACAGGGGATCTGCTGGTGAGATATTTGCAAATCCACACGAATCAATGGCCCAGAAACTGGGACGATCTGGCCTCGGTGACCAATGATCCTGGACCATTGTCCCAATATGTGGCCGTGGAGAATTTGCGGCAAACCGTGAAGATCGACTGGCAGGTTGATGTCAGGCAGTTGCAGCAGATGGCTCGCAACGACAGCAATGTCACCCTGCGCGTGGTCACCCGTCTGGATGGTTCACGTCTCAAGTCGAGCTGGGGGGCGGATACCGAACCCAACGCCAAAATCCTGCGCTATCTGCAGGCGTCCTTGGGGACGAATGGCGGCGTGCCCGGGCCGGTGCTGACACACCCTTCCGCTTCGCCCAATCCCTGAGGGCTTCTTCCGGCCGCACGCGGGCCATTGGCATTCCTGCGCGGAGCGGAAGTGCCCACTGTGCCGGGCTTGTGCCGCCGCCCGGCAATCGCCGACAAGACGCGGGCCATGTGCCGCGTCACGCTGTCGCCACCAATCCATGAGCGTGCAGCGTGTGCAAATCATCGACTCCCATACCGGGGGCGAACCGACCCGGGTGGTGATCGCCGGCGGGCCGGACCTGGGCAAGGGCTCGGTCGCGGACCGACAGAAGGTGTTTCGCAGGAAGCATGACCGCTTCCGCTCCGCCGTGGTCAACGAGCCACGCGGCTCGGACGTGCTGGTCGGCGCGCTGCTCGTGGAGCCCGCCGACAAGACCTGCGTGGCCGGAGTGATTTTCTTCAACAACGTCGGCTGCCTCGGCATGTGCGGCCATGGCACCATCGGCCTGATCGCCACCCTGGCGCATCTGGGCCGGATCAAACCGGGCGAGCACCGGATCGAGACCTCCGTGGGCGTCGTCACCACGACCCTGCACACCGACGGCTCGGTGTCGGTCGCGAATGTGCCCAGCTACCGCCACGCCCAGCGCGTCACCGTGGAAGTGCCCGGCCACGGCATGGTTTTCGGCGACATCGCGTGGGGCGGCAACTGGTTCTATCTGGTGGAAGGTCACGGTGAAAAACTGGACCTCGCCAACGCCGAACGGCTCACCGAATTCACCTGGCAGATCCGCCAGGCGCTGCAGCGGAACAGGATCACCGGCGCGCGCGGCGGCGAGATCGACCACATCGAGCTCTTCGGCAAGGCGCGCTCGGCCAAGGCGCAGTCGCGCAACTTCGTGCTCTGTCCCGGCAAGGCCTACGACCGTTCGCCCTGCGGCACCGGCACCAGCGCCAAGCTCGCCTGCCTGGCCGCCGACGGAAAACTCGCCGCCGGCGCCAAGTGGATTCAGGAGAGCATCCTCGGGAGCACCTTCACCGGCAGCTACCAGTGGCTCGACCGCGCGGCGGGCACAATCGCGCCGACGATTTCGGGCCGCGCCTTCGTCAACAGCGAGATCACCCTGCTGCTCAACGAGCACGATCCCTTCTGCTGGGGCATTCGGTAATTCCCGCCGTCCCGCATCGCTATTCGGAGCGCGGATGGTCTCATCGGCGTGCATGCGACCACGGGTGGGGTGGCCACGCGGATGTGACCATCCGCGCTCCGTTGATTGCGGCTTGAATGCCGGTTGAATCGGAGGCCAGCTACGGGAGTCATCCATCGTACTCGTGCCATGAATCCACGCCGTTCCCTCCTCGCCCTGACGCTGGCCGTGTTCGCCCTGCCCGCGCTCCATGCCGCCGACTACACGCTGCACACCTTCAAACGCATCCAGCTCAGCGACCAGTTCTGGTGCGAAGGCGCAAGCTTTGCCGATTTCAACAACGACGGCGTGAACGACATCGTGTCGGGCCCGTGGTGGTACGAGGGGCCGGGCTTCACCAACAAGCACGAGCTGTACGCGCCGACCACGACCTTCCAGCTCCAGCTCGGGCCGATGACGTCGGTGACCGTGCCCGGCTTTGAGGGCGCGTTGGGAAACAAGAACACCTACTCGGACAATTTCTTCGCCTTCCCCTACGACTTCAACCACGACGGCTGGATGGATGTGCTCATCATCGGCTTCCCCGGCCAGCAGACGGTGTGGTTTGAGAACCCGAAGACGCCGGACCAGCACTGGACCCGCCACGTCATCTTCGAGCAGACCGACAACGAATCCCCGACCTTTGCCGACCTGACAGGCGACGGGAAACCGGAGCTGGTGTGCATCACCAAGGGCGCCTACGGCTACGCCACCCCGGACTGGTCCGATCCGGCCAAACCCTGGACGTGGCACCGGATCTCGCCCGACAAGGGCTACGGCAACTTCACGCACGGCATGGGCCTCGGCGACCTCAACGGCGACGGACGTCTCGACCTCATCGAAAAGGACGGCTGGTGGGAACAGCCGGCTTCGCTCGCGGGCGATCCGGAATGGAAGTTCCACCCGGGGCCGTTCGGCCTCGGCGGCTCGCAGATGATCGCTTACGACGTGAACGGCGACGGCCTGCCCGACGTGGTGACGGCGCTCACCGCGCACGCGTTTGGCCTCGCATGGTTTGAACAGGTGCGCACGGGCGGCGAGATCACCTTCAAGGAGCACATCATCATGAACAAGGAGCCGCGCGAGAACCGCTACGGGCTGAAATTCACCGAGCTGCACTCGCTGGACCTCGTGGACATGGATGGGGACGGCCTGAAGGACATCGTGACCGGCAAGCGCTTCTGGTCGCACGGGCGCACGGGCGATCCGGACCGCAACATGGCCGCCGTGGCATACTGGTTCCAGCTCGTGCGCGGGCCGGGCGGATCAGTGGACTTCGTGCCCCATCTCATCGACGACAATTCCGGCGTCGGCACGCAGCTCGTGGTCGGCGACGTGAACAAGGACGGTCTGCCCGACCTCGTCGTCGGCAACAAGAAAGGCACGTTCGTCCATCTCCACGAAAAGAGGACCGTCTCCCAGGCAGAATGGGAAAAGGCGCAGCCCAAGCCGGTAGCCGCGCCATAAGGCCGCCGTTGGCGGGGATCGGTCGTTTCTTGGCCATCTTTTGCCTCGCGATGCACTCGGATGGCGGGGATCGGCACCATCAGCTACTCTCACCCGGGACGTGACAACGAATTCACCGTGAAGAAGCATCGCGGCTGAACGTCCCATTTTCATGCGCCTCGACCGGAACGGGTCCGGTTGTCGGCGCACCGGTCGGAGTCGCAGCACTATGACGGATTTTCGTGCAACAGTTCATCGGTACGGTTCGGGTTTGCTGACAGCGGCGGCGCTGGCCTGCGTGCTGGATGGTGCCACCGCGTCCGCCCAGGCCGCAGCCGCCGGCCAGATCGTGTTCAACCGCGACATCCGGCCGATCCTTTCGGAGAACTGCTTCCACTGCCACGGCCCCGATCCTGGCTCCCGCAAGGCCGGCCTGCGTCTCGACACCCGCGAGGGGGTCTTCGCCGTGACCAAGAAGGATGGGCCCGTGGTCACGCCCGGCCAGCCCGACAAGAGCGTTCTCTGGCGGCGCGTCATGACGTCGGACAAAGACGACCTGATGCCCCCCCCGGAGACGCATAAAGAGCTGAAACCGGAGGAGCGCGAGGCGCTGAAGCGCTGGATCGCCCAGGGTGCCCCCTGGCAGCCCCATTGGTCGTTCATCAAGCCGGAGCGCGCGGCGGTGCCCGCGCCCAAGGTGCCCGTCGCGAAGTCCAAGACCTCGCCGATCCGCAATCCGATCGACGCCTTTGTGGCGGCCAAGCTCGCCGAGAAGAAGCTGGCGATGAACCCCGAGGCCGACCGGCGCACCCTGGCGCGCCGCCTGTCGCTCGATCTCACCGGGCTACCGCCGAAGTCGGAAGAGGTCGAGGCCTTCGTCAACGACAAGTCGCCGAACTACTACGAGAAGTACGTTCACGCGCTGATGGATTCGCCGCAGTGGGGCGAGCACCGCGCCCGCTACTGGCTCGATGCCGCGCGCTACGCTGACACCCACGGGTACCACTTCGACAACTACCGCGAGATGTGGCCCTACCGCGACTGGGTCATCCACGCCTTCAACCGGAACGAGCCCTTCGACCGCTTCGTGGTCGAGCAGCTCGCGGGCGATCTGCTGCCCAATCCGACCGACGACCAGATGATCGCCACCGGCTTCCACCGGTGCAACATGACCACGAACGAGGGTGGCACCATCGAGGAGGAGAACCTCGCGATCTACGCCAGCGACCGCGTCGCCACGACCGGCTGGGTCTTCCTCGGCCTCACGGCGAACTGCGCCGCGTGCCACGACCACAAGTTCGATCCGATCACGCAGAAGGATTATTACTCACTGGCCGCGTTCTTCCGGAACACCAAGCAGGGCGGCCTCGACGGCAACGTCAAGGACTCCAACCCGAGCGTCCTCGTGCCGCAGAACGACGCCGATCTCGGACGCTGGAAGGCGCTGCCCGATGAGATCACCGCGGGCAAGACACGAGTTGAGGACCGCCGCAAGGCGGCCCAGCCCGACTTCGACCAGTGGCTGGCCGGCGCGAAGGCGGCGGACTTTGATGCCAAGGTCACCGCTAATGGCCTCGTGCTGCACGCACCGCTGAATGACGGCGCGGGCGATGAGATCAACGGCCTGACGACACAGCCGGCTAAGTTCAAGGCCGACGGCACGGTAACCTGGAAACCCGAGGGCAAGCTGGGACCGGCCCCGGTGATCAAGGCGGGAGCCAATTTCAACCTCGGCGACGTGGGCGATTTCGAGCGGGACCAGGCCTTCAGCTATGGCGCCTGGGTGAATGCGCCCGCCGGCCACAACGATGCCGTGCTCGCCCGCATGGATCAGGGCAACGATTACCGGGGTTGGGATCTCTTCGCCTCGGACCGCAATTACGCCGTCCACATCGTCAACAAGTGGCCGGACAACGCGCTCAAGGTCGTCACCGAGGGCAACCCGATGAAGCCCGGAGAATGGCAGCACGTCTTCGTGACCTACGACGGCTCCGGCAAGCCCGCCGGGCTGAAGGTGTTCATCGACGGCAAGCCGGCAAAGCTGAAGACCGAGGTGGACAAGCTTTCCGCGACCATCCGCACCACCGTGCCGCTGCGCGTCGGCCAGCGCAGCAAGGATCAGGTGCTCACCGACGCAATGGTGCAGGACGTGCGCGTTTACAACCGGCGACTGGAAGAGTCGGAAGTAGCCGACCTTGCCGCGAACAGTGTTCCGCGCGCGCTCCTGGCCGTGGCCACCGACAAACGCAGCGCAGGTCAACGCCAGTCGCTCTTCGAATATTTCCTCGGCAATCGTGACGAATCTTTCCAAAAGGCCACCGGCGATCTGGCCAGGCTCGAGGCTGAGAAGGAAGCCATCCGCCAGCGTAATCCGGTCACGCACATCCAGATCGAGAAGACGGACTCGATGCCGATGGCGAACATCCTGTTCCGCGGCCAGTACGATCAGAAGAAGGACCAGGTGGTGGCCAACACACCGTCCTTCCTGCCACCGATGGCCGCCGGCTCGCAAACCAACCGCCTCGGCCTCGCGCAGTGGCTGATCGCCCCGGAAAATCCGCTCATGGCGCGCGTGACGGTGAACCGCTTCTGGCAGGAGCTCTTCGGTGTCGGCCTCGTGAAGACGACCGAGGACTTCGGCATCATGGGCGAGACTCCCCTGAATCAGGAGCTGCTCGACTGGCTCGCCGTTGAGTTCCGCGAAAGCGGCTGGGATGTGAAGCACCTCTTCGAGCTGATGGTCATGTCCTCCGCCTACCGGCAAGGCGAGCAGGCCTCGCCGGAGAAGCTGGACAAGGATCCGGGCAACCGCCTGCTCAGCCGCGGGCCGCGCTTCCGCATGGACGCCGAAATGGTGCGCGACTACGCCCTCGCCGCAAGCGGCCTGCTCGTGCCGAAGATCGGCGGCCCCAGCGTGAAGCCCTACCAGCCCGACGGCGTGTGGGAGCCGGTCGCCATGCCCGAGAGCAACACCAAGATATACAAGCACGATTCCGGCGAGGCGCTCTACCGCCGCAGCCTCTACACCTTCTGGAAGCGGGCCGCCCCGCCGGCCAGCATGGACGTCTTCAACGCGCCCAGCCGCGAGACCTCCTGCACCCGGCGCGAGCGCACCGACACACCGTTGCAGGCGCTCGTCACGCTCAACGACCCGCAGTTCATCGAGGCCGCCCGGCATCTTGCCGAGGAGGCGCTGACCACCAGCTCCGGCAACACCAACCGCGCGGTGGAAATCATGTCCCGCCGCCTCTTGGCGCGGCCGCTCAACGCCACCGAGCAAAAGGTGGTGAACGGCACGCTGGCGACGCTGGAAAGCTTCTATGCTGGCCAGCCCGACGAGGCGAAGAAGCTCGTGACCGTCGGCGACTCCAAGCCGGACGCGAAGATCCCCGCCCCGCAGCTGGCGGCGATGACGATGCTCGCGAACCAGCTGCTGAACCTGGATGAAGTCTTGAACAAGTAGCCCTATGAATCCCCTCTCCGAATTCCAGCGTCTCGAGACCCGCCGGCAGTTCTTCTCACGCGGCAAGAACGTGCTCGGCTATGCCGCGCTCGCGTCGCTGCTGGGCAAGAACTTTAACCTGCTGGGCGACACCGCGCCGGGCGCCGCGGGTCCTCATCTCCCTCTGCCGCATTTCGCACCCAAGGCGAAGCGCGTCATCTACCTGCACATGGTTGGTGGCCCTTCGCAGATGGACCTTTGGGACTACAAGCCGCAGATGAACGACTGGTACGACAAGGATCTGCCTGCCAGCGTCCGCAACGGCCAGCGCCTCACGACGATGACCTCCGGCCAGACCCGGTTCCCCATCGCGCCGTCCAAATTCAAGTTCAGCCAGGTTGGCAGGAACGGCCTGTGGATGAACACCGAGCTGCTGCCCCATACGGCGAAAGTGGCCGATGACCTCTGCCTCATCCGCACGATGAACACCGAGGCCATCAACCACGAGCCGGCCATCTGCTACATGCAGACCGGCAACCAGATCACGGGGCGTCCCTGCATCGGCTCGTGGGTCAGCTACGGGCTCGGCTCGATGAACCAGAATCTGCCCACCTTCGTCGTGCTCGTCGCCGAGCCGACCAACAAGGAACAGATCCAGGCGATCAGCGCGCGGCTCTGGTCCAGTGGCTACCTATCAGGTGAGCACGCCGGCGTGTCCTTCCGCAGCGGCGGCGACCCAATCCTCTACATCAACAATCCGCCCGGCGTCACCACCGACCTGCGCCGTTCGCAGCTCGACGGTTTGCGGTCGCTGAACGAGATGAACTATAAGGCCCTCGGCGATCCCGAGACGCACACGCGCATCCAGCAGTTCGAGATGGCCTTCCGTATGCAGGCCAGCGTACCCGAACTGACCAATGTCGCGAGCGAACCGGAGTCCACCTACCAGCTCTACGGCGAGTCCGCGAAGAAGCCCGGCTCCTTTGCCTACAGCGCGCTGCTGGCCCGCCGCCTCGTGGAGCGCGGCGTGCGCTTTGTGCAGGTGTACCTCAACAACTGGGACCACCACTCCAATGCCGGTGGCCGCCTGCCGTCGCAGTGCAAGGACATCGACCAGGCCACCTACGGCCTCATCACCGATCTCAAGGCGCGCGGCATGCTCGACGAGACGCTCATCATCTGGGGCGGCGAATTTGGCCGGACGATCTACAGCCAGGGCGGCCTCTCGCATGAGAACTACGGCCGCGACCATCACCCGCGCTGCTTCAGCATGTGGATGGCCGGCGGCGGCTCCCGCGGCGGCGCGATCTACGGTGAGACCGACGACTTCTCCTACAACATCGTGAAGGACCCCGTCCACGTGCGGGATTTCCACGCCACCGTCCTGCAACTGCTCGGCATGAACCACGAGCGCTTCACCTACAAGTACCAGGGCCTCGACCAGAAGCTCACCGGGGTCGAGGCGGCGAAGGTGATCAAGGAACTGATCGCCTGAGTGCCGCTAAGCCGGCGGTTTTCCCAGACCTCGTCAAAAGGGAGTGAAGGCGGGCGGCCCGGCTATTTGGTGTTCTTCAGGTGAACGCGGTCGGCAATCGCCTGAACTGAGGCGTCATCCAAGTCGCCACCTCCGGCTTTGGTGCATTGAACCATGTACACGAAGCCGTTGAGCGCCTTTTCCGCCATGATGGTGACGCCTGAGCTCTTCTGCCCCTGGATCTCAGACTCGGTGATGAAGCAATAGGCCGGAAGTCCCAGCAGCTTGGCCTCGGTCCGCCGGAGGATCTTCCCGTTGGTGCCAAGCCCTTTCACCAGCCCGACTTCTGCGCCTTTCCGGTTCAGGGTGAATTTCTCGTCCGGCTGCCTCATTCCCATCAGGGCAAAGCTGTTGCCGGTGGCCTTTTCATTGATGGCAGCGAGGAAGGGGGCGTGGATTTCGGTGCGCCGTTCCCATCCCTCCGGAATCACCACAACCAGGGCATGCCCAGAGACGACGAACTCTTCGGAGGCGGCAGCCCGGATGGATAAAACTAATGAAGCGATGATCGCCGACAAAATTGCGGTCATCAGTTGGAATGTTTTTGGGTATCGCATCATTGGAATTGTGTCGGGCAGCCATCAGGCCTGCCCCCCCGACTCTGGTGCCACCTAGGTCTTGGGAGCACCTAAAATTGCGCCATTGGAGACCCCGCTTTGTTTCCCATCATCGGCTCTTACTCTGGCATCGCCCCGCGCCCATTTTTGGGGCAACAATCAAGCATGTCCGCGAAAGGCCGCCCCGCATCTGCGCCCACGCCGCCCCTGCCGCCCGAGCTGGCGGCGATGGCGGAGCTGTTTGAGCACGTGCCCGAGGCGGCCTTCTTCGTGAAGGATCGCACGGGCCGCTACGTGGCCGTGAACCAGTCGCTCGTCGAGCGCGTGGGCCTGCGTCACAAGCATGAGCTGCTGGGCCGCCATGTGCGCGAGGTTTTTCCCGCCGAGTTTGCCGAGCGCTACGCCGCGCAGGATGCCGCCGTGCTGCGCTCCGGACGTCCCATCCGAGACCGGCTGGAGCTGCACTGGTATCCGCACCGGCGCAAGGGCTGGTGCCTCACCACCAAGCTGCCGCTGCGCGACGGAGGCGGCGCGGTGGCCGGGCTGGTCGGCATCTCCCGTGACCTGCGCGCGCCCGGCGACAGCGAGATCATTCCCGCGCAATTGGGCGGCACGCTGGAATTTCTGGAGGCCAATTTCGGCGAGCCGCTCTCACCCTCCATGCTGGCGGCGCGTGCCGGGCTTTCACCGGTCCGCTTCGCGCGGCTCATCAAGCGCATCTTCGGCCTCACGCCCAGCCAGCTCATCACGCAGACGCGGCTGGCCGCCGCTTCACAGCTGCTGGAGGAGACGGATAAGGCGGTCGCGGAGGTGGCCCTGGCCTGTGGCTTCTACGATCACAGCGCCTTCACCCGCGCCTTCCGCTCCGCCACCGGCCGGACACCGACGGAACTGCGCGCGGAACGGAGCCGCATCATCCCGGCCTTACGCGCGCGCTGAGAGCGCGAGCAGTTCCAGCGTCGCCGCCACAACCGGGGCACAGGGCACCAGGCTGGCATTGACCGGCGTGTCCGCCGGGGTTTCAGGGGGTGGATAGATGATCCGGCTCACGGTGTCATGCGGTCCCGTATGGCGCGGATCGCCGCGGGTCCCGGGCCTGGCCGTCAGCGGCATTCCGCAGATCATGACCACCGGAGTCCGGGCGGCGGCCGCCATGTGCAGGATGCCGGTGTCATTGCCGACATAGAGGTCACAGAGGGCGGTCAAAGCCCAGACGGCTCCCAGCCCAAGCTGGCCACAGGCGTTGTGGACCAGGCCGGGCTCCTGGGCGACGAGCCAGTCGCCGGTCAGGGCCACGTCCTTGCCGCCGATCGTCATGAAAGCCACGTCGGGCCTTTGCCGGGCGACTTCCCGCACCAGTTTGAGGTAGCGCTCCTGCGGCCACATCTTCGGGGTTTCGCTGCTGGCCACCCCGAGCATGACCAACTGGCGACGACCGTACCGCGCGCGGCTGGCCATCTCGCCGGCCTGCTGCGCATCGGCATCCGTCCACCACGTGTCGAGCTTGCGGCCGCTTGGGGAAAGACCGATGGCCTCGAGCATGCGGAAACACTTCTCCGTCTCATGCAACGACTGCGCCAGCGGCAGGGCATGGGTGTGGAAGCGCCCGCCAGTATCGACATCCCAGTCGGGATCTTCCCAGCAGAAGCGCGCGGGCGCGCCGGTGAACCAGGCCAGTGCACGCGATTCGAAGTACCAATAGAGCGTGCCGGGCTGCAGCAGCAGCTCCGGGTCGCGCGGCCAGATTTCCCGGCGTGCAAAGGAGAGCAGCGCGGCCAGGCGGCGCTGCTGGTAGAAGCGCGCCGGGAATTTCAATTCGATGTCCACCACACGGTCCACCCAGGGGCACGTGCGCATCCAGGAAGCCCAGGGGGTGCGGCAGACCAGCGTGATCTCAGCCTGGGGCAGCAGGCGGCGGAGCTCCCGGAGCATCCCCGAGGTGAGCACCATGTCGCCCATGCCGTCATAGCGCAGCAGCGTCACCCGTTTGGCCTGCCGGAAATCCTTCAGTGGCCGCCGCGCCAGCCGGAGACGCAGTGAAGGAAAGCACCACCCCCAGGTCATGATCCCCTCGACGCTGCTCGTCCAGAGGAGGAAATTGACCCACCGTGAACGCGCCCAGTTCCATCCCGGCAGGCGGCTCATAATACCAGTTCCCTGAAAGAAGCGGTGCCTTTGGTAGGGACGGTGCGTTGCGCCGTCCCCGCCCTGAAGGGGCGGTGGAGGCATAGGGAGGCCGTGGGCGTTCGTTCCTTCGCCTGACGCTGCGCTCGGCGAAGGGGACGGCGCAGCGCGCCATCCCTACCCAGGCGTCCGATGACCATCGGGAAATGGCATGAAGACACGCTCCGGTGGTCCGGGCGAGGCGGCAGTGAAAGGTTTGGTGTCATCGCCTGGAGCCGGGAGAAGCGGGCCATCCGTCTAACGCCGCATCAGTGCCTCGACTTCGTCCGCTTCCAAGGGGGTCGTGGCCATCAGGTCCACATTGCCGCCAGCGCGGATGACCACGTCGTTTTCGAGGCGCACGGCCAGGCCCTCCTCGGGGATGTAGATGGCCGGCTCCACCGTCATGACCCAGCCCTCGGCAAAGGGCTCGTTGAGATGGCCGAGGTCATGTACATCGAGGCCGAGCGGGTGGCCGCAGCCGTGCATGAAGTATTTCCGGTACGCCGGTTTCTCCGGGTCCTGCTTCTTGATCTCGCGCGGGGTGAGCAGGCCGAGGCCGACCAGCTCCGCCTCGGTGAGCTGTTCGCACTCTTTCTGCCAGGTCGCCCATTTCTTGCCCGGCACCAAGCCGGCGATCTGCGCACGCAGAACGCGGAGCACCGCGTTGTAAACCTGCTTCTGCCGCTTGGTGAAACGGCCATTCACCGGGATCGTGCGCGTGAGGTCGGCGTTGTAGTTGGCGTAGCTCGCCGCGACATCGAGCAGCAGCAGGTCGCCGTTACGGCAGGGCCGCTCGTTCTCGATATAGTGCAGCACGCAGGCGTTGGCCCCGCTGGCGATGATGGGGGAATAGGCGAAGCCGCCGCCGCCCCGGGTAAACTCGTGGATGAACTCCGCCTCGACCTCCAGCTCGGTGACGCCGGGCTTCACAAACTTCGCCACGCGCTCGAAACCGGCTTTCGTGAGATCGCATGCCTTCTGGAGCAGCTCCACCTCCTGCGGTGACTTCACAACGCGCAGCCGGTGCATAAGCCGCGCGAGACGCTGATAATCGTGCAGCGGATACTCCGCCTGCACGCGCCGGATGAAACGGGCGTCGCGGGTCTCGACTTCGGACACCGAGCGCTTGTGCTCGTTGGTGTTGAGGTACACGTGCTCCGCCTCGCACATCACCTTGCGGAAGATCGCCGGAAACTCGGAGAGCCAGTGGATCTGCCGGATGCCCGTGAGCTGGCGCGCCTCTTCCTTCGTGAGCTTGTGGCCTTCCCAGGTGGCGATGAGGTCACTGGTCTCGCGCAGAAAGAGCATTTCGCGGTGCTTCTCGTCGTCCGCGTCGGGGAACAGCACGAGGATGGTCTCCTCCTGGTTCACGCCGGTGAGCCAGAAAAGATCGGAATTGGCGATGAGCCGCAGCGTGCCGTCGGCGTTGGTCGGCAGGATGTCGTTCGCATTCACCACCGCCAGCGAGCCTGGCAGCAGCAGCGGTTTCAGACGGGCACGGTTCTCAACGAAGAGCCGCGGATTAATCGGCGCGTAACGCATGGACGGGACGTTTGCAGAGCGGAGGACGCCGGGCAATCCCGTGGCGGACGCTGCTCGGGTCGCACTGGGTGCTAACCCAGTTGAAGGAATCCGCGATGACGGGATGTTTCTCCCCGCAGAACCTCTGGCGCAGGCGGCCACTGACCTGCCCTGCCGCGTGAGCCGGCAGCTACTTCGCCGGCACCGCGAGGCGTTGCTCCTGGAAGTGTTTCCACTCGTCGCCGAGTTCCTGGACGGTCTTGCCAGTCGCCTCTTTCCAGAGTTCCTCGCGGTATTTGCCGGCGCGGGCGGCGGCGTTGAGCTTCTGGACGATCTGGGGGTCGTACTGGGTGGTGACCCAGTTGAGGAAGTTCGCGGTGACGCGATAGCTCCCGTCGTATTTGGCCCGGGCCAGGTTGCGGGCGGTGATCTCGGCGCCCCTGGTCTGCGGCTCGTAGCGGTACCAGCGGATGTAGTCGGGGATGCCCTCGACCAGCCAGCCGGGCATGCGCGTGGCATTCGGGTCGTTGCGCCTCCCGCCGGCATAGCTCTGTACGACGTGCACCAGCTCGTGCACCACGGAGCCGCGCGCCTCGCGGTTCAGTTCGCCGCGGAACCAGCCGGCGTTGCAGTTCACAAAGCCGCCGCCCGCCGAGGCCGGCGTGCCACCCATGTCCTCGCGGAAGCGCAGGGTCACATTGGTGCGCGGCAGGAAACCCTCGCTGGGCAGCAGGGCGATGAGCTTGGGATACCATTCCTGCACGACCGGGCGCAGTTCTTTGTCCGCCCACTCCGTCAGGTCCGGCGCCAGGGTGGTGTCGATGGTGAAGTGATATTTCCCGCCCTCGGCCACGAAGCTCTCGGTGATCGGTTTCGGCGCGTCCGAGGCTATGGGCAGGGCGGTCGAATGGGCGTCGATCACATCGATCTCGCTGTAGAAGGTGTGGCCGAAGGGGTCTTCCCCCTCGGTGCGCGAGATGTCGAAGAGCAGATAGCGGAAGGTGCCAAGATCGCCGCCGGAGTCAGAGACGCTGACGCCATACTGGCCGCCGAGCGGCTCGCCCTTGGGCCGGGTGTCCACTTTGGCAAGCAGCTTCCAGCCGCAAGCCTCGGGGTCGGTGCCGCGCTTGGGTTCCGCCTGGAAACCGGGAGCGCCGCCGTCGCTGCCATAGAGCCAATAGACCTGCGGTGCGCGGCTGCCCCCATGCCACGAATAGCTGTTGACCTGCTTGATCGCGATGGCGCTCCCAAGATCGAGCTGGATGCGCCCGCCCGCCGAGCCCGCGCGGAAAAAGAAATTTTCGGACGGCTGATCCTCCTCCCGGGGCAGGCGGCCATCGTGCAGTTTGATCAGCTCGCCGCCGTTGATGTCCCGTTCACCGTCCACGAGTGTGAAGATGGCCTTTTCGGCGGCATCCGATTTCGCGGGTGCGGGCACATTCTTGAAGCGAAAGGTGCCGGTGGCGGCCTCGCTTTCGTTCCGTTCGCTCACGACCTGAATGGCTCCCAAGCAAACCGGAGGCAGGAACTGGAGGAGCAGCAGGGCGGCGGCGAGAAGGTTCGGTTTCATCAGCAAGCGGGTATCCTTTGGCAGCTCGCCGCAGGTACGTCCAGCGGTATTCCCGGCCCCGGTTCCCATTCATGCCGAGCCAGTTATTGGGAAATGCGTTGGGCCTCGGGCGTCACAGCCGGTGGCGCGGGTGCTTCCGTCGTGCCGCCTTACTCTCATCCCAAAATCCTTCGCCGCAGCACCTCCCAATTTTTAGCCGGGCTCTTAAGTGCCAGCGTGGGAATCCGATAGTCAGATTGGCCATCCCTCAGGTCAGCCCGAAAAATAAACAAAAAACGGGAAAGCAGACAAAATGAACATAACGTCAAATTACGCATCGGCCGCCTCGTCGGCCTGGTCCACGCAAGGCAAAACCGCTCCAGCCTCGCCGTCATGGCGCTGAAGACCTTCTCCCTGGCCGCGCTGCCCGTCACCGCGCTGGCATGGTGGAGCGGCGCACTGAACAACGCCCGACGCGGTCGCTGGCGGCGCTTCGGCATGGATTTTCTGGCGGCGCGCGAGGTGCTGCGACGGACCCCGGCGGCGTGGCGGTTTCGCCAGGCGAACAGCGCCTACAACCACTACTATCCCGGCGAACGCTTTTTCACGGCCCCGGAATTCAAAAGTCGGGAGGACTGACAGAATGAACGCAATGGAACCGGCCCGGTTGAGCCCGTCGCCTGGGGCCTAGACGGCCGACAGAGGGGTCCCACGGAGCGAGGCCGTGAAAGTAACCGTGGGCATCGCCCATGGAAATCCGCCACCCGGTGGATTCCGTCGCGTAGCGACGGTTGAACGGACGATTCGGAGCTTACGGGCTCTCAAACGTCGCGATGCGACGCTACGTGGATGGTCCGGGCCTTGGGCTATCGCCCACGGCTAGGTTGATTCGGTCGCTCCGCGACCGAGGGCCGGGTGCCTCATGCCCCCATCCGGTTCATCCTGTTTTCTCCGCTTTCCCAGAATTAATCGCCGCCACGGTACGTCCAACCCGATGCACCTTGAAAAACCGTTCGACCGCATCAACCCGTTGGCTCAACGTACCCGTTAATGAAAGCCTTTGACTTGCGCCCCTTGCTGGCGGCCTTGGCCTGTGGTCTGTCCGCGGCCGCCGCCACGGATCCCGCCAAGCTGCCCCCGGCCGCGACCGCGAAGGTGAACTTTGAGCGGGACATTGTGCCCCTCTTCGAAAATTCCTGCGTGAACTGTCACGGACCGAAGCGCACCGAAAGTGGCCTGCGGCTCGACTCCGCGGCCGACGCGCTCAAGGGCGGCGAACATGGCCCGGCCTTCATCGCCGGCAAGAGCGCGGAATCGCTGCTGGTGCAGGTGACAGCTGGCGTTCACGCCGAACTCGCGCAGATGCCGAAAAAGGGCGACAAGCTCACCCCCGAACAGATCGGCCTGCTGCGCGCCTGGATCGACCAGGGCGCCAACTGGCCGGCGACCGCCAAGGTGGACAAGGCGGCGCATCACTGGGCCTTCAAGGCGCCGGTGAAACCGCCCGAGCCGAAGGTGAAGAACGCCGCCTGGGCGAAGACGCCCCTCGACAAGTTCATCCTGGCCAAGCTGGAGCAGGAAGGCCTGAAACCCTCGCCCGAGACTGATAAGACCACCCTCCTGCGGCGGGTGCATTTCGACCTCATCGGCCTGCCGCCGACTCCGGAAGAAACCGAGGCCTTTCTCGCCGACAAATCGCCCAACGCCTACGAGAAGGTCGTCGAGAAGCTGCTCAAGTCGCCGCATTACGGTGAAAAATGGGCCCGCCACTGGCTCGACGCCGCGCGCTACGCGGATTCCGATGGGTTTGAGAAAGACAAGGCCCGCTTCATCTGGAGCTACCGCGACTGGGTGGTCAGCGCCTTCAACCAGAACCTGCCGTACGACCGCTTCGTCATCGCCCAGCTTGCCGGCGACCAGCTTCCGAACCCGACGCAGGACGACCGCGTCGCCACCGGCTTCCTCCGCAACGCCATGCTCAATGAGGAGGGGGGTGCCGACCCCGAGCAGTTCCGTATGGACGCGATGTTCGACCGCATGGACTGCATCGGGAAGAGCGTCCTCGGGCTGACCATCCAGTGCGCGCAGTGCCACAACCACAAGTTCGACCCGATCCAGCAGGAGGAATACTACCGGCTCTTCGCCTTCCTGAACAACGACCACGAGTCGTCGCTGGTCGCCTACACGCCCGCCGAGCAGATGAAGCGCGCCGACCTGATGCGCCAGATGCGTGACCTGGAAGAGGGTCTGCGCCACACCACGCCCGGCTGGGAGGAACGGCTCGCGCAGTGGGAGGACTCCGTGAAGACCAACCAGCCCGACTGGCAGGTCGTCAACACGGTCCATGAGGGCGAGAATGGGGAACGCTTCTACTATTACCCGGACGGCTCCATCCGCGCCTCCAGCTACGCGCCCACGCAATGGACCGCGCACTTTGTTGCCACCAATGCGCCCGCCGTGATCGGTGCGTTCCGCTTTGAGCAGCTCACTGACCCGAACCTGCCCTGCGGCGGGCCGGGCCGGTCCATCCATGGCATGGCGGCCCTGAGCGAGTTCAAGGTCGAGGTGGTGGAGGTGAAGAACCGGACCAACAAGTTCGACGTGAAGTTCGTGAAAGCCACGGCCGATTTCGAAAACGCCGAGAAGCCGCTGGAGCCGGAGTTCCAGTCCGAGAGCCGCAAGAAGAACGGCGGCGACAAGCGCACCTACGGGCCCGTCGCCTTCGCGATCGACGGCAAGGAGGACACCGCGTGGGGCATCGATGCCGGGCCGGGCCGCCGCAATGTGGCGCGCAAGGCGGTCTTCATCCCCGAGAAGCCGCTGACCTTCACCAACGCCGTCGAGCTGAACTTCCGCCTGGTGCAAAACCATGGTGGCGACAATTCGGACGACAACCAGACGCACAACCTCGGCCGCTTCCGCTTCAGCGCCTGCGCCGACACCAACGCCGTCGCCGACCCGCTGCCCGCGAATGTGCGCGAAGTGTTCAAGACGCCGCGTGAACAGCGCTCGCCCGCGCAGGTCGCCGCCGTGTTCAGCTACTGGCGCACAACCGTTCCGGAGTTCAAGGAGGTCAACGACAAGATCGAGGTGCTGTGGCAGCAGTGGCCCGAGGGCGCGCCCACCTCGGTGCTCGTGGCCCGGAACAATGCCGGCCCCGGCGATGAAACGCGCGCCACCCGCATGCTCAAGCGCGGTGACTGGCTGAAGCCGGGCAAGGAAGTCAGCCCCGGCGTCCCGGCCTTCCTGCATCAGCTCCCGGAGGGCGCGGATGGCTCGCGGATGACCTTTGCGAAGTGGCTTGTGGACAAAAAGTCGCCCACCACGGCGCGCGTCTTCGTGAACCGCCTCTGGCAGGCTTACTTCGGCATCGGCATCGTGGAGACGCCCGAGGATTTCGGCCTGCAAAGCCCCGCGCCAAGCCATCCCGAGCTGCTCGACTGGCTGGCGTGCGAGTTCATGGACCGCGGCTGGGACATCAAGGCGATGCACCGGCTCATCGTGAATTCGGCGACCTACCGGCAGTCCTCGCACGTCACGCCAGAGCTGTACGCCAAGGACCGCTACAACCGCCTGCTGGCGCGCGGTCCACGCTTCCGCGTCGAGGGCGAGCTGGTGCGCGACGCGGCACTGGCCACCAGCGGTCTGCTGAATCCGACGCTCGGCGGCCCCAGCGTGCAACCGCCCGCGCCCGCCTTCCTCTTCATGCCGCCCGCTTCCTATGGTCCCAAGACCTGGGAGGAGGCGAAGGGCGCCGACCGCTATCGCCGGGGCCTGTATACCTTCCGCTACCGCTCGGTGCCGTATCCCTTCCTCACCGCCTTCGACGCGCCCAACGGCGACTTCTCCTGCGTGCGCCGCACGAAGTCCAACACGCCGCTCCAGGCGCTCATGACCCTGAACGAGACGCTGGCGCTGGAATGCGCCCAAGGCCTCGCGGCGAAGACCCTGGCCGAGGGTGGCAAGACCGATGACGCACGGCTGACCTACGCCTTCCGTCGCGTGCTGTCGCGCCCGCCCACCTCGGATGAGCGCGCCGAGCTGAAGGGCCTGCTCACCCGCCAGACGCAGCGCATCGCCGACGGCTGGGTGAACCCCTACGAACTCGCCACCGGCAAGAACACCCTGCCCAAGGTGCCCGCCGGCTCAACGCCAACACAGCTTGCGGCCTACACGGCGGTGAGCCGGGTACTGCTCAACCTCGACGAAGCTATTACGAAAGAATAACGCCATGAAACGTTTGACCCACTTCCAGCAAGCCGTCGAGCAGCAGCGCCGCGCCATCTCCCGCCGCTGGTTCTTCCGTGATTGCGGCGTCGGCCTCGGGGCCATTGCGCTGCATTCATTGCTGGGCGGCCAGTCCGCCGCCGCGGCCGCCGCGCCCACGCTGGTCAATCCGCTCGCGCCGAAGAAGGGCCACTTCCCCGGCAAGGCCAAGCGCGTGATCTACCTGTTCATGGCCGGCGCGCCGAGCCATCTGGAGCTGTTCGACAACAAGCCCCAGCTCACCAAGTTCAACGGCACCCTCCCGCCGGCGGAGATGCTCAAGGGCTACCGCGCCGCCTTCATCAACCCGAGTGCGACGCTCCTCGGGCCGAAGTACAAGTTCAACAAGGCCGGCAAATGCGGCATGGAGCTGGGCGAGACCCTGCCGCACCTCGCGGAAGTCGCGGACGACATTACGCTCATCCGGTCCATGCAGACCGACGCGTTCAACCACGCGCCGGGGCAGATCATGATGAACACCGGCTCGCAGCAGTTTGGCCGGCCCAGTTTCGGCGCGTGGACGACCTACGGCCTCGGCTGCGAATCGCAGGACCTGCCCGCCTACGTGGTCTTCAGCACCGGTGGCAAGGGCTCCAGCGGCGGCGCGAGCAATTGGGGGCCCGGCTTCCTGCCCACGCAGCACGGCGGCACGCTCTTCCGCAACGGCGGCGAACCCGTTCTCTATCTTTCCAACCCGAAAGGCGTGGACGACGGCCTGCAGAAGGATTCGCTGGAGACCTTGAACCGGCTCAACGCGAAACGCCTCGGAGTCGTCGGCGACCCGGAGATTGCCGCACGCATCAGCGCCTTCGAGATGGCCTTTCGGATGCAGCACGTCGCGCCCGAGGTCATGGACCTGACCAAGGAATCCAAGGAGACGCTGGAGATGTACGGCGCGGAACCGGGCAAGCCGGGCTTTGCCAACGCCTGCCTCCTGTCGCGCCGGCTCATTGAGAAGGGCGTGCGCTTCGTCCAGATTTTCCACGAGTCCTGGGACCAGCACGGCAACCTGAAGGCCGACATCAAGCGCAACTGCGACGTCACCGACCGCGCGAGCGCCGCGCTCGTGAAGGACCTGAAGCAGCGCGGCCTGCTGGAGGACACCATCATCATCTGGGGCGGCGAATTCGGCCGCACGCCGATGGTGCAGGGCGGCGACGATGGCCGTGACCATCACCCGAACGGCTTCAGCTACTGGGTCGCCGGCGGCGGCTTCAAGCCGGGCCTGACCTACGGCGAAACCGACGAGCTGGGCTTCAACGCGGTGAAGGACAAGGTCCACGTCCACGACTTCCATGCCACGCTGCTGCACCAGCTTGGCTTCGACCACGAGAAGCTGACCTACCGCTTCCAGGGCCGCGACTTCCGGCTGACGGATGTGAGCGGCGAGGTGGTGAAGGGGTTGTTGGCGTAGGGGGATGGGCAGGAAAGCGTGACCGCCAGCCAAATGCAAAAGAGAGATAGGCGAGGCTATGAGCAACTGTCTCAAAGCAACTTCTGAAGAACTGGCGAAATGCGTGCGCCCGTTTTGCAGTCGTTCATTCGTGTTGGATTGCAAACATTGCCGAGATATCGGTTCGGTTTCAGCCAACCGCAGGACGATTTCGAGTGAGGAGCACAAATTCAAGGCGGCTGAGAAATTCGTCAGCCAAGGATGGCGTATCGAAGATGGAATTCCTGTGTGTCCGGCTTGTTTCACCCGACGATTCGGCAAAGGCAAGTATGCCTACGAAGAGACGGTCGCAAATGGTGGCCAGTAGTGTTGGCATTGGGTGGATTCCGGATTGGTGCTTATGCCATCAAAACTCATTTGGGACGATCTGTTGATTCAGGGCCTGCCAGAGACCGAAGTTCACAGATGGCTCGGTTACTGGACAGGAATGGTTCGCGGACGAGTCGCACCCGTCTTTATGTCAAAGTTTGGCGATTGGTTTCTCCGCCGGCCTGACGGGGCACGGACGAGCTTTCGGTCATCGAGGGCACGTACACGGGTATCGCTTCCACGCCGGAAGAATTCGCTTCACTCGTGAACACACAAGAATGGCAGGAGGAACATTTGCTTTCACTCCAGGTGTCGCAGTTGCACGAGCGAGGCGTCATCCCGGTGGCTGGGCAATGTTACGCGTTTGATCCGCATCCTGCATTCTCCGGGAGCATTGACATTGAGCGGGTGAAACTCATGGATATCGGCGTCTGGCAGCACATCTGCGCCCAACAGTTTAATTTGAGCCGGTGAGCACTCTTCGCTTACTCAATTTCCAGCCGCAGTCCGCCAATCATCCATGAAACCCAACCTCGTCTGGTACGACATTCCCGCGCTCAATCTCGCCCTGGGCGTCCAATTTTGACATAGCCTGAAAGCATGTCACCCCTCCTGCTCGCCGGATATTTTCTGGGCGCCGGCCTGCTGACCGCCGGCCTGAACTGGCTGGCGCTGATCCCGTGGCGTCGCACCCGGGGCGAACACTGGTCCGAGCGGGCGCGGGCGCTGTTCCCAGCCCGCCTTGCCGCGCGGGTCAACCTGGTGCTGATTCCGATTTGCGCAATCGAGGCACACCTCATCACTTCAGCAGAACCGCGGAGCCCCTTGGCCTGGGTCATTTTGCCGGCCTGGTTGGGTACTTTGCTTGGCTCGTACGCTTTCGATCGCGAAGTCCTTCCTTGGCTGAAATGGGAACAGTGGCTGCGCGAAGTCGCGATCTCATGGCTGCTCTTCATCGCCCTCTGGGTGGTTTTTCTGGGAGCCATGCTGCTGATGCCTTACCGCTTCGACGATTGGCGCGTCTGGTTGATCGCCAGTGTGGTCATCGGTCTCAGCCTGGCATTCCAATATGGAGCGTCCGTCTGTCTTCTGGCCTGCTTTGGCTGGTTACAACCGCCCTCGGAACGGCTGGCCCGGATCGTCGGGGAAACCTCCACCCGGCTGGGTGTGCCGGTGCGACGCACTTGGCTGATGCGGGGTTCGGCCTCTGCGGCCTATGCCTTGCCGACCACCGGTGAGCTGCTGTTCAGCGAGCGCCTGCTGGAGACACATCCTGATGACGAGGTTGGCCGCCATCTGCGCGCATGAGCTGTCGCACCTGAACGAGCCGCCCCGGGTGCTGCTGGGACGCCTGGTCGGCGCGCTCGTGTTTGTGCCCTTCGTGTTTTTGCACCCGGCCAGCAAGCTCTGGCATGGTCTGGGGCTGCTGGTGATGCTGGCGCTGATGGTGGGCCTGATCGCCTTCAACCGCCGCCTGGCGCGCCGCATGGAGCATCAGGCGGACGACGTGGCGGCCAAAAACCAGGGTGAAGCCGGCACCTACGCCCGGGCCCTGGCCCGGATTTACGAGATCAACCAGATGCCCGCCGTCATGCGTGGAAAACCAATCCATCCCCATCTCTATGACCGCATGCTGGCGGCCGGGGTGACTCCAGAATTTCCCCGGCCCCAGCCACCCGGCCGCTTCTCCCTGAACGGTGTTGCCATCCTTTTGCTTCTGGCAGGTTTGGTCGCTTTTCTTATCACCTCACACCAGTCACCTATTTGAACCTCTCGCCAGCTGCCTGATCACTGGCTGTCCGACTTCTTCGGCCAAGCCGCACTCCACCACCACGCCCTGAACGAAAATGAAACCCAACCTCGTTTGGTACGACATCCCCGCGCTCGATCTCGACCGGGCCATCCGGTTTTATTCGGCGGTGCTGGCCGCGCCGGTGCGGAAGGAACTGGTCGGTGATGTCCCGACGGGTTGGCTGCCGACGGAGGATGGCGGGGTCATGGGTTGCCTCTGCGTCGTCCCGGGCTTCAAGCCCTCGGCGGATGGCGTCATGATCTATCTGGGCGTCAATGGCCGCCTGCGTGCCGCCGTCGCCGCCGTCCGGGCCCTGGGTGGTATGGTGCAGTCCGACGTCCATCCGATCGGTGAACACGGTTTCCGCGCCGAGGTGCTGGACTCTGAAGGCAACTGCATCGCCCTCCATTCTGAAACGGACGTCTGATCTGAAGCTGTAATCCCGCCAGCTGCGTCAGAACGTTCAGGTATCCTTGACCTGATCTTCCACGAACCGTAGGCGCACGTCGGTAAAGCGGACAATTGGAGTGGACGCCCGCCCTCACCCCGGCCCTCTCCCGCCGGGAGAGATTCCACGCCCCAAAATGCGCGAATTGTGACCCTGAACCCTCCTTTCGTAAGTTCTTGGAAATCAAGGTGCCGTCGGGAGGGTTCATGGGTAGGGGGAATGGTCGCCCGCCGGTCGGCGAAGGCAGGCGCAGGATTGGCCGGAGAATCTTCCCATCAGCCTGTGGCATCCCCGGCTGTCCCCTCTCCCTGGGGGAGAGGGTTAGGGTGAGGGAGAACGGCCCGCGTTCATCAGGGCTTACATTCCCTCCGGATCAGCCGCTGACCACGATGAAAAGATCCGCCCTGAACAATCCTAGCAAGAAAAAGGCGCCGGCCCCATCCGGGCACCGGCGCCTGCCTTTCAAGCGGTCTGCTTACTTCGTCTTGAGATACGCGGCGATGTCGGCGAGATCCTGCGGCACGAGGCCGAGCTGGTCGGCGCTCAGCATGAGCGAGCGGCCCAGGGGCTTGCGCAACTCGATGCGGGCCTTGGGCACGGTCTGCGTGAGGCCGCCGGCGGATTGCACGATGGCCGGGTCGCCGTTCGAGAGCACGAGGCCGTCAATCGTCATCCCGTCCTTCAGCTTCAGCTCAGTGCCGTTGAACCCGCTCGCGATGTCCGCGCTCGGGTTGATGATGGAATTGATCAGCACCTCCGTGGTCTGGCGCTTGGCCCAGCCGGTCAGGTTCGGGGCGTACTCCGTGCCCACATCGCCGGCCTTGTGGCAGCTGGAGCAGATGCTGGTGAACCGCTCGCCACCGCGCTTCACATCGCCCGTGAGCTTCGTCACGTCGGCCACCGTGAATTTCGGAGCCTCGGCCGCAGGAACGACGGCCTCGGTCAGCTCGACATTGTCGGGATCATACACGCCGCGCGACTTGAGGGCGGCATTCACGCCGAACTGTCCCCACGTCGAATCCTTGCGGTTCAGCAGCCACCAGAGCGCCTCGGCCTTCACCGATTTGTCGGTCTTGCCGCCGGCTTCCAGCATGGCGTCTGCGGCCGCCTGGGTCGCGTTGTAGCCGATGGCCGTCAGTGCGCGTTTGCGCGCGCCATCGTCGAGCGAGGTGGAGAGGGCGCGGGCCTTGAAGTCGGCGATGCTCTGCGCCGGATGCAGGCGCCAGGCAATCCAGGCGAACTGCGGGGACCAGTGGACCGCGTCAGTACCGCCAAGGGCCGCCTTCACCGCATCGTAAAACGGCGACTCGGAACCGGTCGCGCCGGTGCCGAGGGCTTCGAGATAGGTGCGGTCCTGGCCGTCAAAACCCTTGGCCACGGTGAGCAGGATGTCCTTGGACTGCGCGAACGGCTGGTCGCGCATTGCGAGCGCGACTTCGCGCCGGACGGCGGGCGAAGGATCCGTGGCCAAGGCGCGGGCATGGCCGAAGAGATCGTGCCCCTGCCGACGCAGCGCGCGAAATGCGACGATCCGCATCTGGGCGTCCGAATCCTTCAGCAGCGGCTCGACCTTCTTGATCCCATCCTCGCCGAGCTGCGAGAGCACCCACACGGCGCGGGCGCGCACCGCGGGATTCTCGTCCTTGAGCAGTTTCGCGACGGGCTTCACGGCCTTCGCGCCCATCGCCTCCAAGGCATAGTGGGCACCGCCGCGCACGTTGACCGAGGGGCTCTTCAGGCCGGCGATGGCGCCGTCCATCGTGGTGAAATCCACTTTCGGCAGCTTGCGCTTCATGCCTTTCGGCGCGATGCGGTAGATCGTGCCGGAAGTGCTTTCGTCCCAGTCCGCATGGCCGCCGACACGCGCATCAAACCAGTCCGCGACGTAGATCGCGCCATCGGGGCCGACCGCCACGTCGCTGGGGCGGAACATCGTCTTGAGGTCCTTGGTCTCGTTGCGGCCGCCCTTGAAGTCGGTGCCGGCGAAGTCGCCCTCCTTGTTGCTGGTGAGGAAATCGAAGCGCTCCAGCTTGTAGCCCGCGCCCTCGGGCTTCGGGAAATAGCCGAAGACCGTGTTGCGGCCCGGCTCGCAGCTCAGCAGCAGGCCGCGGTACTTGGCCCCGAGCGCGCTGTCCTCGACGTAGGTGATGCCCGTCGGGGAGCCGCCGCCGTACACGTCGCCGGCCGGCATCGTGCCGGGATCCTCCTGCCGCCATTCGGCGGTCGGGATGCTCTGGCCGGGCCGGCGATCCGCGCCCCAGGAGCGCTGGCCGTCGAAGGAGCAGAAGCCCGCGTTGCCGAACTCCAGCAGGAACGCGGTCCGGCACGCCGGGGGATCGTCATTGTCATTCTGGAACACGTCGCCATACGAGGTGACGGTCTGCTCGTAGCTGTTGCGGTAATTATGGCCGATGATGTGAACGCCCGTGCCGTCCGGGTTCATGCGCGCCGTGAAGCCGCCGATCCACACGTGGCCGTCGTCGCTCTTCTGGCCGGCGATCTGCGTCGGCTGCCAGCCGAGCTCGCCGCCGGCGTCGTAGGCGCTGCCGATGCGGAAGGTCTTGCCCGACTTGTCGGTGAACATCGCGCCGGTGTTGCCCGAGTTCCAGTACCACTGGCCATCCGGCCCGACCGTCACGCTGTGGATCGTGTGGTCATGCTTGCGGCCGTTGAAGCCCGTGAGCAGCACCTCGCGCTTGTCCACGGCGGGGTCGAACTTCCCGTCGCGGTTCACGTCGGTATAGACGATCATGTCCGGCGCCATCGAGACGACGACCTTGTTGTCGATCACGGCGATGCCCATCGGCGCGCGCAGGTCCGGCTCCTGCACAAACACGCTCTCCTTGTCGGCCTTCCCGTCGCCGTCGGTGTCCTCGAGGATCACGATGCGGTCGCCGGCGGGCTGCCGGTCGTAGTGGCTGCGGTAATTGACGCCCTCGGCCACCCAGAGGCGGCCATCCTTGTCGAAGTCCATGTTGGTCGGGTTCCTGACCTTCGGGGTCGAGGCCCAGACGGTGACTTCGAGGCTGGGGTCCGACGTGAACAGCATCGACGTGGGAACCAGGTTGGTCTGGGCGCGGACGGCGAGCGCCGAGAGCAAAGCAGCGGCGTAGAGCGAGATACGGAAAGGCTTCACAGGCGGAGTGTGCCGGGAGACAGGCCACCTCGCCAAGCCGATACATGGAATCCTCTGTATTGGCGGGTTGCGGGGTGCGTCATTTTATCGTGGTGCCTCGGGCCTCGGTTCAGAAGATCTCAACAGTGGTTGTGGGCCGTCCTCCCTCACCCCGGCCCTCTCCCGCTGGGAGAGGGAGAATCGTCGTCTGCTTGCTGGCGAAAGCCCGGCGCTGGCATAGCCGGAAGCGCGGCCGGAGCCTCGGCCAGGCTGCCCAGCTGTCCCTTCTCCCCAAGGGAGAAGGTTAGGATGAGGGGGAAGGGAACTGCCGGCCGCCGGTTGTTGCCGATAGCCAAACGAGTTCTGTGCAACAGCGGCTACAGTATTATTGAAAACGTTTTACCGCACCAAAGCCGTGGCCGTCGCCGTCAACGGCAGCTCGTAGCACGCGGCCTCGTGATCGTTGCGCACGAGCAGATACGGGCCGGCCAGCGCCAGGTTGTTCCACGTCTTGGAATCGAGCGCATTGATGCGGCCCAGCTCCGTGAAGCCCTCGGGCTTCGCCTCGGCCAGCGCCACGAAGCCGGATTCGGACTGGACCAGCACCAGATCACCCACCAGCAGGCTCTGGCCGGAGCCGTAGCGGCCGTCCTTCCAGAGGCGCTTGCCTGTCGCCACCTCGACACAGGCCAGGAAGCCGTCGTCCAACCCGTAAAGATATCCATCGCGCACCGCGACGTTGTTGAACTGCGTCTTCATCGACTTCGCACGCCAGACTTCCTCGGCCTTCAGCGAGCCGTCCGCCGCCGCCTTGACCTCGATGAGCTGGCAACCTGTCGCGTAGCCGGCGGAGAGGAATATCCGGTCACCTGCCACCACGAGGGGCTGCGAGCACTTCGGCGGCTTGTCGCTGCCCCACACGTGGCGCCACAGCACGGCGCCGGTCGCCGGCTCCAGTCCCGCCACGGCCTGCGGCCCGCTTACCAGGATCTGCTTGCGTCCCGCCAGGGTGGCCGCCGCCGCGGAAGCGTAGTTCGCCGCGTCACTGTTGGCGGCCCACAGCGGCTTGCCGGTGTCGGCGTCGTAGGCCAGCCAGCCCTTCTCCGCCGAAGTGCCGCCACTGACGATCACCCGCCCGTCCCCGACCAGCGGGGCGGAGCTTTTGCCCCAAGTGAGATTGTGCAGCCCGTTGGCCTTCAGCACATCCACCGACCAGAGCAGCCGGCCGGTGGCCAGATCAAGGCAGTCGAGGATGCCCGTGGCCCCGTAGGAATAGATGCGGTTGCCCACGATGGTCGGCGTGGCGCGCGGTCCGTCGCCGCCCTGCCATTCGACGAAGCGCGTGCGGTTCGTGTGCGCCCAGACCGGCGCGCCCGTGAGCAGCGCACAGGCGGTGACCAGCTCATCCTCGCCCACCTGCTCCTGCGTGATGGCCAGGCCGTTCGCGACGACGAAGCCCGACCACCCGAGCCCGACCGGATGCCGCCAAAGTTCCTTGGGCGGCAATGCGGCCCAGTCATGGGCAAGTTTCACGCCCTCCACCCGGCTGTCGCGGTTGGCCCCAAGAAACTGGGGGAAGCTGAACTTCGCCTCGGCCGCGACGGGTGCCGGCATCGCAGCGTGCGGCGCGGTGGCCGCAGCCACCACGGCACGGGAGAGCTGCTCGTCCTTCGTCGGTGCCCAGCGCCATACCAGGCGCGGCAGACCCGAGCTGCTGATTGCGCCATCGGTGCGGGTGGTCATTTTCACGGCGGCGTAGGCGGCCACCAGCACGCCCAGCGCGCCCAGCCGCTGCCACCAGCGCAGCCCGCTGAAGGCCAGCAGCCACAGCACCTCCAGCAGCACGCCCAACACCACCACCGCCACGGTGATCCAGGCGCGGATGTTCCGGTCCAGATCGCCCAAGGATTGGACCACCACGACGCCCAACAGGATCAGGCCGGCGATCACGAACGGCGCAATCCGCCGGCGACGACGGGCAGGAACCGGGCTGGTGTTCATGGCGTGCAGCATCGTCAACCCGTGCCCGGGCGCAAGTGACCTTCCGACGGCTTTCGGGCGGCCCCGGGTCTGGACTCTTTCCATTTCCTGGCGGGCTTCCGCCGATCCTTCTGCTTGGCAACGGCCACCGCCACCGCCCGGGCCATCCAGACCTTCAGTTCGTTCACGTTCTCCAGCACGTCGGCGGGCACCTCGTGGTAGGCCATCGGCGGCGTATCCGGTCCGAACGGCTGGAAGGGTTTCAGGCCGCGCGCCTCAAATTCGGCCCGCGTGGTCTCATCGGTCTTGAAGTAGAGCGTGTCATCGTCGAGCAGTGCGAAGAACACGCCGTCCGCATAAAGCCCCACGCCGCCGAACATCTTCCGCCACGTCACAGCGCCTCCGCGCCGGAGCTGCTCGGTCACGAATTCGCGAAAGGAATCACGTACGGCCATGCCGCCAGTTTGCAGGAAATGGGAGCTTGCCAGCAACCCTTCATCAGGTAGCGTCCGCTCTCTTTTCCACCGGTAAAACCGGCTGTAGCATCCATTTTTAAGGCTTTATGGCAGTCAACGCGAACGAACTCCGCAAGGGCACGGCAGTCGTCTATAACAACGATGTGTGTGTGGTGCTCGAAGTCACCCACCGCACCCCGGGCAACCTGCGCGCCTTTGTGCAGGCGATCCTCCGCAGCATCCGCACCGGCAAGTCGATGGACGTGCGTTTCGGCTCGACCGAGAAGGTCGAGACCGTGCCGCTGATGAGCTACAAGATGGAGTTCAGCTACAAGACCGGCGAGGACTACGTGTTCGTGAACCCGGACTCCTTCGAGGAAGTCACCGTCCCGCCCGAACTCGTCGGCGACGCCAAGGACTATCTCGTCGAAAACGCCCGGGTGACCATGACCTTCGTCGAGGAAAAGGCCGTGCAGGTCGAAATCCCGCCCAGCGTCGTGCTGACGGTGACCGATGCGCCCGAAGGCCTCCGCGGCGATTCGGCCAACAACGTCCAGAAGGCCGTCACGCTCGAAACCGGCCTGGTGATCCAGGCGCCGCTCTTCATCAAGACCGGCGAGAAGATCAAGGTCGATACGCGCACCGGCAAGTACATGGAGCGCGCCTGATTTTTTGTGAACGCGGCTAACCCCCGCTTCCGTGTGTAAATGGACGGTCCGTCGCAAGGCGGGCCGTTTTTTTATTTCATGAAGTCGGCCGCCCGAAAAAATGGGGAACCCAGGGAACTGCTTCGGATGGGAGTCTCCAACGCGTGACCTCTCGTAAATCCGCAAGCGCAACGACGGTTCGTCTGCTCCCTTCACCCTCACCCGCCAGGAGCGGAACACCGGACGAACACTGCGGGCTGCCGGGCAATCATTCCAGCCAGTCCCGCTCCTGACCTCGCCGAAAGACAGGCGACGGTTCCCCCGCTCCCAAAAGGAGAGAACCGGGGTGAGGGGGTAGGCACCTCGCGCAGCACCGAGCTCCCGCCCCCGAAGTCGTTTCCCAAAGGTTCCCCGCATTGCGCTCCCGCGCGGCCCGCCAAGGACAGCCCTCCACTCCGGGTCGCAGGCCGGCATTCCGGCAGCACGCTACACCCGCAGCTCCATGTAGGCCACGTCGAGCCAGCGGCCGAACTTGAAGCCGACCTCCTTGAAGCGGCCCACATGCTCGAAGCCGAACTTCGCATGCAGCCGCACGCTGGCCTCGTTCGACGCGTCGATCACCGCGATGATCGCGTGCAGGCCGCGTTCCTTCGCCGCCGGAATCAGCGGCGCGAGCAGCGATGAGCCGATCCCCCAGCCCCGGTGGGAGGCGGCGACATAGATCGAGTTTTCCGTGGTGAAGCGGTAGCCCACACGGTCGTGGTAGCGGTTCAGCGCGCTCCAGCCGACGATGAGTTCCGTGCCGTCGGGCTGCGCTTCGACGGCGACAAAGATCGGGAAATTGGTTTTCGCATGGTCGTCGAACCAATGCTGCCGGTGCTCAAGCGAGCGCGGCTCGTAATCGTAGCTCGCCGTGGTGGTGAGCACGGCGTCGTTGTAGATCGCGAGGATGCCCGGGCAGTCGGCCCGGACGGCGGGGCGGAGGGAGACAGGTTTCACGTGAAGGCGAGCGAGGTTGTGTCCGGACGAAGCATTCGAATCGGGTGCGCGAACCATCCCGCTGCCGCTCGCGGCCGGCAACTCAAACCGCCGGCCATTGGCCCGTCGTAGCCGCAGACAGCCGTTGCGTCCGGTCGGACCGGGTCGTCAGTGTGTCCCCGCCTTTACATGGGAATCCTGCGCCTGCTGCTCGCGATCAGCGTTGTTGTTTTCCACCGGGACCCGCACATCAGCCTGTGGTTTCTGGTGGGCGGCCACTTTGCCGTGCAGCTTTTTTTCGTGATCTCCGGCTTCTACATGGCGCTGGTGCTCGACGAGAAATACCGGGGCGCGCACGGAATCCGCGCCTTTTACGGGAACCGGCTGCTGCGGCTGCTGCCCACATATTATGTCGCGCTGCTGCTGATCGTGCTGGTGCCCTGGCTGGCCGGCCTGCTGCTGGGCCGGCCCATCCAGATCGGACAGATGAACACCTGGGCCACCTACGGCGCACAACTGCCGGACTGGCTGGCGGCGGGGCTGAAGGCGCTGCACCTGTCGCCGCTGGGCCAGGAGCTGCCGTCTGTCGGCGAGCTCGACCTGACGAGCCACACGGCAGTGTCTCAGGCACCGCCCGGCCACAACACGGTGGATCTCCTCTTCTTCATGCTGCTGCCGCCGGCTTGGAGCCTGAGCCTGGAACTCCAGTTCTACGCCCTCGCCCCGTGGCTGACGCGGCGCTCCACGGCGCTGCTCGTGGGACTGTTTGCCGCCGCGCTGAGCCTGCATTGGCTGCTGCCGCTGCTGCCCTTCGGCAACGACGAGTTCTGGCGGAACCGCAACCTGCTCGCGCAGCTCGGCTACTTCCTCCTGGGCATGGCCGGGCATCGCCTCTACCGGCTGCGGACCCATGAGGCGTGGCTGGGCCGGCTCATGCAGCGGGGACGCTGGTTTTGGGCGGGGTCGCTGGCGCTGCTGGTCGCGTATCCGTGGCTGCCCCTGGGCGTGCGTGATCCGCTGGTCACGGGCGGCTTCGCGCTGGCGCTGCCGTTCGTGTTTGCCGCCACGTCGTCGTGGAAGTGGGACCGGATGGTCGGCGAGCTGTCCTATCCGCTGTATCTCAGTCACTGGCTGGTGAACCAGGGCTGGTACGGCCTGGAACCGCTCGTGCAGCGGCGGATTCCCGCCTTCCGGCACGACTGGCTCAGCGTGGTGGTGGTCGTGGTGATCAGCCTCGCGCTGGCCGCGTTGATCCACTGGTTCGTGGAAAGGCCCGTGGACCGCTTCCGCCAGCGTTGGGCCCGGCGCAGCCTGTCGGCGACCTCAACACCCGCGATTTGATGGCCGCGCGCCACAGACGCCATCTGGAGGTAGCGCAGCTTTTTGAAGCTGCCGTCTCGCAGGTTTGCAACCTGCACCGGCACCGGGATTTCCCGTGCGCGTCCGAGCATTCCACCCCGTGCCGATTGAAAATCGGCGATACAGCAGGTTGCAAACCTGCGCTACCTGCTTTGCGTCCCACCGGATTTGGCCATGAAATTGGCGCTGGCGCGGGGAGGGAGAATTCGGTCTGTTGCCGAGCGTGATGAAGCGGATCGGATGCTTGGTTTTGGGCCTGTGCGGGCTGCTGTTGACCGCCTGCTTCGCGGGTGAGGCCCCCGTCACTCCTGCAACGACGAATTCCCCGGCGACGACCAAACCGTTGGAGTTGCCGGTCTTTGGCGAAGCCGGCCCGGGCAAGATCAGGGTCAAAGTGACTGGGGAAGTACATCGCCCCGGGATCTACTATTTAAAAGACAGCGCGGTGATCGCCGATGCGCTGGACGCGGCCCTAGGTAAGGCAGAGTTTTTCAATTGGCGCTCTTCCAGCCTGCATCGGCCCACAGTGCCAGTAGAGCAATGGATTCGGCTGGGGAAAAAGGAAGCAAGCCTACCACTCAAGGACGGCGATTGGCTATCTCTGGACCACCCGGCGGACTGAGCATTTTCCAATCCTTATGAACCGAACCGCCTGTTTATGGTGTGGTCTGTGCGGACTGCTTCTGACCGGCTGCATTTCAGGTAAGGAACCTTCGAATTTCGCCCAATCCTTCCAACAGACCGGGTGGGAGCCTGCGCCAAAAACCGCTTGGGCATCTACGGAACAGCCGTCGAGGTGGCCGGTCTTTGGCGATCCGGGACCCGGAAAGATTCGTGTCACAGTGAGCGGCGAGGTAAGGCGTGCCGGAATCTTTTATCTGAACGATGGTGCGCTGATCTCCCATGCGCTCGAAGCTGCGGGCACGAATGAGTTTTCCGGGTCCACCCTGACTTGGTCCAGAACAGCCCAGGCCAATGAGGCAATTGAAATACTAGAAAAGGACATCAAGAAGCCGCTCAAGGATGGCGACTCGCTCTTGGTATCGAGGGAATGATTTGAGAACGGCCCACGAGACACACCTCACACCGCCACCGGGAATTTCATCGCGTGCGCCACTTGAGAATCAGCCGTGAGACAGTGAAGGCACCAACGCTTTTGCTTTGGGCAACCAGGAGGACGCGATCCATCCCGGCGTAAGCGGGGGAACGATGTAGACATCCCAGCCGGAGTGGCGCAGGGAATTGTGCATGGACCACCGCCGCTCGTGATTGCTGGTGTGCAGGATCACCGGGCATTGCGGCGGGAAGCGGCTTAGCAGGTCCGCGACCTCCAAACCGGTTCCGGGGTCTTCAGTCTTGCCGGGCATGGGATTCAAGTCGTGATCGAGCGAAATGAGACCGGCCTGTGACAACAGGGCCGGGCATTCGGCGAGCATGGTCGGGGCGTCGTTCCAGATCCTTACCGTCACCGCGGGGTTCAGCTGCCCAATCGCGGCGGTGAATTCGCGGATTCGCTCCTCCGAATCTTCCAGGATCAGGATAAGACGCCGGTCGCCTGAGGAATCACGAGGCGGCGCGGGTGCGGGCATGGTGGCCTTTGCTCACACCGCCACCGGGGCCTTGATGGCCGGGTGCGGATCGTAGCCGACCAGTTCGAAATCCTCGTACTGGAAGTCATGGATGTCCTTCACCGCCGGGTTGATCTTCATCGTCGGCAGCGGGCGCGGTTCGCGGCTGAGCTGCAGCTTCACCTGCTCGACGTGGTTCGCGTAGATGTGGACGTCGCCGAAGGTGTGGACGAAATCGCCCGGCTTCAGGCCCGTGACCTGCGCGACCATGAGCGTGAGCAGCGCGTAGCTGGCGATGTTGAAGGGCACGCCGAGAAACAGGTCCGCGCTGCGCTGGTAGAGCTGGCAGCTCAGTTCGCCATCGCTCACGTAGAACTGGAACAGCGTGTGGCACGGCGGCAGCGCCATGCCCTCGACCTCGCCCGGATTCCACGCGCTCACGAGGAGGCGGCGCGAATCGGGATTCTTGCGGATCATCGCAATGACGTTGTCGAGCTGGTGCAGGCTGCGGCCGTCGGCGGTGCGCCAGTCGCACCATTGCGCGCCGTACACCCGGCCGAGATCGCCGGTCTCCTTGTCGGCCCATTCGTTCCAGATGGTCACGCCGCGATCCTGCAGCCAGCGCACGTTGGTGTCGCCGCGGATGAACCACAGCAGCTCGTAGAGGATGGACTTGAGGTGGACCTTCTTGGTCGTCACCAGCGGGAAGCCGTCGGCGAGGCGGTAGCGCGTCTGCGCGCCGAAGAGGGAGTAGGTGCCGGTGCCCGTGCGGTCGGGCTTGAACTTGCCGTGTTCGAGCACGTGGCGGAGCAGATCGAGATAGGGGCGCATCGGCGGCGATGAGGTTCGGCGTTTCGCGGTTCAGGTTCAAGGGATGAACAACGAAGGGACGAAGAAAGGGCGTATCTTTTCGCCGTGGTTGGCCTCGGGCAATGGGAGCGCGGGCGGAGTCGGGTAGCCGTTCACCCTCACCCCGGCCCTCTCCCGCTGGGAGAGGGAGAATCGTCGTCCATCGCTCGGCAAAGGCAGGCGCGGGATTGGCCGGGAAGCTGCCAGTCAGCCAGTGGCCTTCCTGGCGGTTTCCTCTCCCAGCGGGAGAGGATCAAGGTGAGGGAGAACGGCCCGCATTCACCCGCCCGCCAACTGATCGCCGGCCTTCGTTTTATCGGCGGGCGGCCCGGCGCGGTCGCGGAAGCCGGACAGCCAGAGCGGGTTCCGTGAGGCGTCGCGAACGGGGCGTTTTGCTTTGCCAAAAGGCCGCATTTGCGCTTCAGTAACTACATGCCCCCGGAAGCCGAATCTGCAGGATTCAAGGTTCTCGCCATGGATGACGTCTGCTACGGGCCGGTGGACATCGCCGCCCTGGTTCAATGGGCCAAGGACGAGCGGGTCGTGGCCGACAGCTGGATCCTCTGCCTCACCGACCAGCGCTGGCTGCCCGCGGCGCATCTGCCGCAGCTGCGCGAGGTGTTCGGCAACGGAGCGGACCCGGCGGAGGAAACTCCTGGCGACGCCAAATCGATGGTGCGGCCCGGTTCGCTCCGGCGCATGCGCGTGCTGTCGGATCTCACGGACGAGCAGCTGACCCGCTTTGCCGAGATCGGCGAGGTGGTCCGTTTCCCGGCGTTCACGCCGGTCATGAAGGTGGGTGCGACCGGTGACTCGATGTTCCTCGTGCTCGATGGCCAGGTCCGGCTGCGCATCATGGTGAAGGATCACGAGATCCTGATTGCGATCCACGATATCGGCGGCGTCTTCGGCCAGATTTCCCTCTTCGACGGCGGCCCCCGGATCACCGACGCCATCACTGACGCGCCCACCGTGCTCTTCCGGGTCACAGCGGCGAACTTCCGCCGGCTCTGCCAGAAACGGCCGGACATCGGCTCGGTCGTGCTGCACGCGCTGGGGCGCACGCTCGCCATGAGCATCCGCAGTGACGACAAGCATCTGGCCGAGATGGTCGCGATGCACGCCAACACGTGAAGAAGGTCCCGGGTCCCGGGTCCAAGGTCCCGCGTCCAAAGTCCTAGGGCTCCACACGGGACTCGGGACTTCGGAACCGGGACCCGGGACCCGGCCGACCGGCAGACTTTGGACTTTGGACCCGGGACCCGCGACCCTAGTCTTCCCCCATGACAGCTTCGGCCACGCCGGTCACCACGACCGATCCGATCAATGCGCGCATCCTCGCGGTGAGCGAGGACCAGATTCAGGGCTTTCTCCGCGATCCGCTCGGGGAAATCGCCCGGCGGGCCGACCTGCCCACCGACACGGTGATCGGGCACATCCGCGCCATGCTCACCGCCGGCACCATCCGGCGCGTGCGGCAGACGCTGCTGGCCACGAACCTCGCCGATGGCGCTCTCTGCGCCTGGCAATTGCCGGTGGAACGCACCGATGCGGCGTTCGACTTCATGTCGCAGCAGGATCCCTTCAGCGGGCATGTGGTGGTGCGCTCGACGGATGCCGCCACGCCCGGGTCGAACTACCGCCTGTGGACCACGCTGAAAGTGCCGCAGGGCTATTCGCTGGCGAAGCACGCGGAGCTGCTGCTGAAAAAGGTCGGCGGCGAGAAGTTCCGCCTGATGCCGGCCAAGAAGCTCTTCGCCCTCGGCGTCGGGCATGTGCGCCGGCGCGGCATGGAGCCGGGCAGCCGCGCGGACGAACTGGCCGATGTCCTCGATGTGCAGGTCGCGCAGCTCACCGACGCCGAATGGCGCGTGCTGACGGCGCTCAAGCGCGAGTTCCGCCCCGAGGAGCTGCACGCGGACCTGTGGGCCGCCCGGGCGACCGAGGCCGGCGTGTCGTTCGCGGAATTCTGCCGCGTCGCCGAGGATCTCAATGCGCGCAAGATCATCGGGCGCTTCAGCACCTTCCTCGAGCACGTGAAGACGCTCAGCACGGGCGAAAAGGTCACCAAGTTCAACGCGCTCTTCCACTGGGCCGTGCCGCCCGGCCGTGAGCTGGATGCGGGCCGCGAGGTCGGCCGCCACCACATCATGACGCACGCCTACTGGCGCGAGGGCGGGCCGGAGTTTCGCAACGTGAACGTGATGGGCGTGGCGCACGGCACCGACCGCGAGGTGGTGCTGGCGCACAAGGCGGCGATCGACCGGCACCTGGAGGAGGCGGGGATGCCCATCAGCTACACGAACGTCTTCTGGGGCGGGCGCAGCGAGATCAAGCCGAGCGAGATCAGCCCCTTCGCCTACCGCGACTGGTGCGTGTCGCAGGGCGTGGACCCGGAGACGATGCGGGCGAGATAGTTGCGAGTTGCGAGCGACGGGCCGGGCCGGGCGTAGCGCAGAATTGCATTCTGCTGTATCGCGGATTTGCCATCCGCATCGGCAACGTTGCCCCGAGCGCGGGATCGGTTCCGACGCCCTGCCGAGTGCAACTCGGCGATGCGGCAGAAGGCAATTCTGCGCTACTGGCACCGGCTTCCCGCTCGCGTCAATTCCCCGATGGCGATGATTGCGGACGGCGGCGGAGCGGGGTCTAATCGCTCGCGTGGATACGGTAGTCGTTTCTTCTACGTCCCTCTACACGTCCGCCGTCCGCCAGTTCCGGCTGGTGATCGCGGCGGTGCGCGGCCTCACGGCGTTCACGCTCATCACCTTCGGCACGCTGTACACCAAGGTGGGCCGGTCCCAGCAGGTCATCCGGCCGCTCGTCCATGACCAGGTTTACCGCGCCGGGGTGAAGCTGCTGCCGATCGTCTGCTTTCTGGGGCTGGCCCTGGGCATGGTGCTGGTCGGCCAGATCGTCTCGATGCTTCAGCAGGTGGGCGCGGAGAAGTTCATCGGCCAGCTGCTGGTCACGGTCGTCATCCGCGAGCTGGCGCCGCTCGTGGCGGGGCTGGTGGTGCTGGCGCGCGTGGGCACGGCCTCCGTGATCGAACTTGGCACGGCCCGGGCGCTCGGTGAAATCGAGGCATTGGAGGCCCTCGGGATCGACCCGATCCACTATCTGGTGGTGCCCCGGGTCATCGGCTTCACGGTCGCGGTGTCGGGGCTCACCGTTTATTTTCTGCTGCTGGCGCTGGCCAGCGGGTATGCGTTCGCGTTTGTGCGCGGGCTGCCGCTGTCGCTGCAGGAGTACTTCGACCACATCGCGGCCGCGCTGACGCTGGCGGACTTCCCCCTGCTCGCGATCAAGACGGCGCTGTTCGGGGCCATGACCGGCCTGGTGATCTGCTACCAGGGGCTGGCGCAGCCGCTGCGGCTGGAGGACATCGGCGGGGCGACGACCCGCACCGTGGCCATGTGCGTGGTCGGGTGCCTGTGCCTCGACGCGCTGTTCGTCCCAATCTATCTGCTCGTGTGAACGCGCCCGTCGTCATCGAGATGGAAGGCGTCGCGGTGGTCAGCCCGCGCAATCCGGAGCTGCCGCTCCTGGAGCCGGTGGACTGGCGCGTGGAGGAGGGCGAGTGCTGGGTCGTGGCTGGCCTGCATGGCTCGGGGAAGACGTCGCTGCTGCACACCGCCGCCGGCCTGCAGACCGTCCCGCGCGGGCAGCTGCGGGTGTTTGGCGAGCCGGTGCCGCTCGCGGCCGGTGAGGCGCTGACGCTGCTGCGCCGGCGCGTGGGCGTCGTGTTTGAGGGGGAGGGGCGCCTGTTCCCGACGCTGACCGTCCTGGAAAACGTGGTGCTGCCGCTGCGGTACCACCTCGACCTGAGCCTGGCCGCCGCCGCGGCCGAGGTCGCCCCGCTGATGGCCGAGTTCCACCTCGACCGCCTCGCCAGCTTTTTTCCCGGCCGCATCGGCCACGCCTGGACCCGGCGGGTGGCCCTGGCCCGGGCGCTTGCGCTGCGGCCCGCCCTGCTGCTGCTGGACAACCCGATGGAGGGCCTTGATCCCACGCATCTCCGCTGGTGGCGCGACTTTCTGGGCGCGCTGCACCGGGGACACGCCTGGCTGCACGGCCAGCCCCAGACGCTCGTGATCACGACCGACGACCTGCGGCCCCTCCTGAACGTGGGCGATCACTTCGCCCTCAGCGCCGGCCACCAGTGGCGGATCATCGGCGACCGCGCCGAGGTGCTCGCCAGCACCCAGCGCGACGTGCGCGAACTTCTCGGCGAAAGCGAATGACACTTTTATGGCGCTCCAAGACCTGCCCCCCCAACTCCGGACCCGGCTGCGCAAGGTCGAGTGGTTCGTGGTGCTCTTCCTCGGCGGCACCCTCGTGCTCATGGCCGTGAGCCTCGCGTGGTTCATCAAGAAGACCGGCGACGCGCGCGGCTGGTGGGTGACGGAGGTGCCCTATTACACCTACCTGCGCGACGCCTCCGGCATCAAAATCGGGTCACCGGTGCAGATGATCGGCTTCAAGGTCGGCCAAGTGACCAAGATCGAGGCCGTCAGCCTGGAGGATCTCCGCAACTGGGACTACTATGGCAGCCATCCCGTTTACGTGGGCTTCACCGTGCGTGAGCCGTATCCCGGCTACATCACCAGCGACTCCCGCCTGAAGCTCGCGGGACTCCCTCTCGAGATCGCCGGGGGGGTGACGCTGGAAGTGACGGTAGGCTCGGCCAACAGCCTGCACACCACCACGAACCAGGGCGGCCACATCTTTGTGCTTTCGGACAAGATCGCCTATGACCAGCAGGCCGCCCATCATGAGAAGAGAGAGTTCACCAACCTGGCGGCGTATGCGCACTACACCCCGCTGGCCGAGACCAAGAAGGGCTTCTTCCTCCGGCTCGACGAACATGACGCGATGATGGCCCAGGTCACACGCATCCTCACCAATCTGAGCGCCATCAGCAGCACGTTGAATCAGGCCATGCCGGGCCTGACCAACGAGCTGCAGAAAACCCTCGGCAACGTCAGCGTGCTGACCGAAAGCCTGAAGCCCGCCCTGGCCAATCCTGGCGGGATCGGCAACCTGCTGCTGCCGACCAACCTCGTGGCGCGGCTCGACCGGCCCGGCGGCATCGGCGAGCTGGTCATCCCGACCAACCTCAACGAGGAGCTGATGGGCACGTTGGCCAGTGTCCACACCAACCTGCCCGGAACGCTTTCCAACCTGAACCTGCGGATGACGGATCTGGGTCCGGTGCTGACCAACCTCAACGCGGGAACCGCCCGTCTGGTCCCGCTGATGACCAATCTGGATGACACCATGGGCAGCGTGCGCAGCAACACCGTGCCGCGCGTGAACTCGCTGCTCGAGACGCTCGATTCCTTCGTCGCCGGGATGAAGCGCCACTGGCTCTTCCGCGGCGCCTTCAAGACGGCCCCGACCAATGCGCCGCCGAAAGCGGTGGATACCAACGCGCCCGTCCACGTCCCGCCGCCGAACCGCGCCCGGTTCTGAGGCTCTGCATCGGGCTGTTTTGGGGAAAAACATTGCTGCGAACCCGTTGCAGTCCTAACAAGCCCCTTATGGCCGTCGATTCACCGTCAAAGCCCTCTGAAAAGGCCGGAGGCGGACGAAAGCTGCTGTCCTGGCGGGCAACGTTTCTGGTCTGTCTGGTGGGGACTTTGATTACGGGGCTCGGCACCTATCTGGTCTGGCGGAGCCAGCGGGCGGACCGGGAGCAGCGCTTTGTCCGGCTGGTGGAAACCCGGCTGCGAGTGTTCGACGAGCGGATGGGCCGCTGCGAGGACCGCCTGTTCGCCCTGCGGATGCTCTTCGAGAGCAATCCTGCGGTGTCCCGCCTCGAATACCGCCGCGTGGTCGATGAACTGATCGACCGGCTGCCGGGGATTCAGGCGTTCCAGTGGATTCCCGTGGTGCCCGCGGAGACGCGCGAAGGGGTCGAGGCGCGGGCGCGGGCGGAAGGCTTCACCGACTTCCAGATTTCCGAGCCGGACCCGGCAGCGCCCGGCCGCCTGCGCCGGGCCCCGACCCGGCCGTTTTACTGCCCGGTTTACTTCTCGGAGCCGCTGATGACGAACCAGTCGCCCCTGGGCTACGACCTGCTGAGCGGGCCGCTGGCCCCGTTCCTGGCCCACGCGGCCGAGAGCGGGAAGGCCGTCGGAACACCCAAGCTCCATCTGCTGCCCGGCTCGTCCGAGCGTTCCGTCGTGGGCATCCTGGCGGTGTACGATCCGCAGCAACCGAGCCGCACGCCGGAGGAGCGGCGGGCGGCGGTCCGCGGTTACGTGCAGCTCGTGTGCGACATCGACACGCTGATCCGGACCGCCATCACCGGCCCCCGCAAGACGGGGTTCGATCTGATGCTGATGGATGCGACCAACCAGACGCCGGAGGGCATCATGACCTTCCTGCCCGCCGAGCTGCGCACCGAGCCCATTCCCGTGCCACCGCCGGCCCCTTTCACCGGGCCGATGGCGCTGAACCTCATGGATCAGATCGGCCAGCGGCAATGGGTGATTTCCAGCCGCCCCTGCCCCGAATGGCTGGCGCAGAATTCGACCTGGTATCCGGAGGGGGTGCTGCTCATCGGGCTGCTGATCACCGGCAGCATCGGCTGGGCCCTCGCCTCGGCCAACCTCCGCACCCGCCTCGTCGCCCGTGAGGTGGAGGTGCGGACGCGGGAACTGAGCGACCTCAACCGCAGCTATGCCGCGGAGATCCAGCAGCGCCGCCAGGTCGAGGAGGTGCTCGCCCGCGAGCGCAACCTGCTGCGCACCCTGCTCGACACGCTGCCGGAGCAGATCTACGTAAAGGACACGGCCGGGCGCTTCCTGCTGACCAACGAGCCGAACCGCGTGCTTCTGCAGTTGCGCAGCACCGAAGAGGCGGTCGGCAAGACCGTGTTTGACCTCATCGCCGCGGAATATGCGGTCCACTACGATGCCGATGACCGTCATGTGATCCGCACCGGCCAGGCGATTCTCAACCGCGAGGAGGCGGGGCGCTTTGCCGACGGCCGCGAGCGCGTGCTGCTGACCAGCAAACTGCCTCTCCGCGACGGTGCGGGCCAGATCATCGGCCTCGTGGGAGTGACCCGTGACATCACCGAGGAGAAGCGCGCCGGCCAGGAAAAGGAGCAGCTCACGCGCCGCCTGCAGGAAACCCAGAAGCTGGAGAGCCTGGGCGTGCTCGCCGGCGGCATCGCCCATGATTTCAACAACATCCTGACCAGCGTGCTCGGTTACGCGAGCCTGGCGCGGCTGGATCTGGCGGGCCTGCCTTCGGCGGCCTCCCACCTCGAACAGATCGAGCAGGCCGCGCTGCGGGCGGCCGAGCTGTGCAAGCAGATGCTGGCCTATTCCGGGCGCGGCCACTTCGTCGTGCAGCAGGTCAACCTGACCCGGCTGGTGGAGGAGGCGCTGCCGCTGCTGCAGGTTTCCATCAGCAAGCGGGTCACGCTGCGCCACGATCTCGAAGGCGATCTGCCCGCAGTCATCGCCGATGTGACCCAGCTCCGGCAGATCATCATGAACCTCGTGATCAACGCCGCCGACGCCATCGGCGAGCGCAGCGGCGGCGTCCATGTCGCCACCGGGGTGATGCAGGCCGACCGCGCCTACCTCGATCAGACCTATCTGTCCCCCGCCATCGAGCCGGGCACATATGTCTATCTGGAGGTGCGCGACAATGGCTGCGGCATGACACCGGAGACCATGGCCCGCATTTTTGAGCCGTTCTTCAGCACCAAGTTCACCGGGCGCGGCCTGGGGCTGGCGGCGGTGCTCGGCATCGTGCGCGGCCACGGCGGTGCCATCCGGGTGGACAGCGAGCCGGACCGGGGCACGACCTTCCGGCTCCTGCTGCCGGCGGCCCTGGGGCGGGCCCTGCCGGCCGCCACGCCGTCCGCGCCGCCCGCGCCCAGCTGGCGCGGCCAGGGCACGATCCTCGTGGTGGATGACGAGGAAAACGTGCGCGCGGTGACCGCGCGGATCCTGGAGGCGCTCGGGTTCACCGCGGTGCTGGCCGTGGACGGCGAAGACGCCCTGAACATCATCGCTCGGCGGTCCGGGACCTTTGTCGCGGTGCTGCTGGATCTGACCATGCCCCGCATGGACGGCGCCGAGGCCTTTGCCCGGCTGCAGCGGTTCCGGCCCGGACTGCCGGTGCTGCTGATGAGCGGCTATACCGAACAGGAGGCGGTAGGCCGGTTCACCGGGACCGGATTCGCCGGGTTCATCCAGAAGCCCTTCCATATGCAGGAGCTGCGCGAGCGCCTCCAGCAGATCATCGAGGGTCACCGCCCGGGCTGAGGCTGCTCGACGCTCAAGCCCCGCCACTGTCAGCGGTCACTCAAAACCAGCCATGAACAGCTTGCGACTTTCGGATTCCGTGAAAAAGGCGGTGCAATGGGCGAACCGGCTGTCGCACAGTCCAAAGTTCTGTGAAATCATGAAATCCGCAAATATCCTCCGAAACTTCCAACGCTCTGCTGTGGCGCTGCTTGTGGCCGGTTTGGCCGCAGGTGTTTTCCTGTCTGGGTGCTCAAGCGTAACGAGGGCTATCGTGACGATCTCGTGAGTATCAGGGAACACTACACTATACAGTATTTCAATGTCCACGGTGGCACGGATACCGAAATCCTGACTATTTGGGGTCTTGATTTCAAGGATGTGAGAGGACTTAATTCTTGTTATCTGACGATCACAAACCGGCACTTGATTCTGTTTGTGACAGGGAGGACATATGATGATGGGCAGGCGGTGGTTCATCTGGCGGACACCTCGACTCACCAGATTCGTGGTTTTCCAGCTTACGACAGTTCAATTGGGAGAAGTATTGGAGCAACTGGAACAAGCGACTTTGAGCGTATCTTGAGCCTTGACGGAGACAAGCTCGTCATCGAGGGAGCGTTTCTCGACCGTCGCAACAAGTATTTCATCGATCTGTCAAAACCACGATTTGAGAAGGAGGAGGAGAGCGGAGGTGTCAGTCGTACGACAGGAAAACTGTGTCATTATGTTATGGAGGATGGGAAGTTCTCAAAGCTACATGAGGTTCCAGGAGAAATGAAGTAGTTGAAAGGTCTCTTGCGTGCATCAAGAAAGCTGAAATGAATAAACCGACTCAGAGTGGTCGCTTTTGAAGTGACCGGTGACCCCGCCACGATGTCCGCGAGGTCATGAACGGCAGCCCTCTGCCGCTTTTGCGCCGGACATAACCTTGGCTCTTTTGTACGAACCACGAGCGGGTTTGCCTTTGAAAATAGCCCAGCCATTCATGGCTGGGTGAACGCGCGATCAAGGAGCGAGTCCCGGAGGGACGACACATTCTGTCGTCCCTCCGGGACTTGGTGGAAACGCGGCTGGCGACCCAGCGCTGAAGCGCTGGGCTATTTTCTACCGGCAAGGCGTTGCCTGGTTGGGCCCTTCAGTAGTCGAAAGCGCGAGAGAGAACTCGCTCACTCCAAGACGCTTCGCGACTCCGCCACCGTCTCAGCACTCCTCACCAGATCTTCGCGCGCAGCTCCGGCGGGCGCCACATGGGCGAGCCCTCATGGATGCCGAAGGCCTCGTAGAACTCCGGCACGTTCACGTGCGGCCCGATCGCGCGGAACTGGCCCGGCGAATGCGGGTCCACCACCAGCCGGCGGCGCAGCTCGGCTTCGCGCCAGTTGGTGCGCCAGAGCTGCGCGAGGCTGAGGTAGAAGCGCTGCTCCGGCGTGTAGCCGTCGATGACCTTGCGCTTGGACGGGTCCTTCGCGAGGGCGCGTTGCAGCGCCTCGTACGCGATGCTGGTGCCGCCGAGGTCGGCGATGTTCTCACCGAGCGTAAGCTGGCCGTTCACGTGCTGGCCGGGCAGGGCCTCGTAGCCGTTGTACTGGTCCACGAGCTTCTGCGCGCGGCCCTTGAACTCCTTCGCATCGGCCTCGGTCCACCAGTCGTGCAGGTTGCCCTCGGCGTCGTACTGCCGGCCCTGGTCGTCGTAGCCGTGCGTGATCTCGTGGCCGATCACGACCCCGATCGCGCCGTAGTTCACCGCGTCATCCATGTCGGCGTCGAAGAACGGCGGCTGGAGGATGCCGGCCGGGAACACGATCTCGTTCTTCGCCGGGCTGAAGTAGGCGTTCACCGTCTGCGGCGTCATTTCCCATTCCGTGCGGTCCACCGGCCGGCCGATGCGGGCCAGCTCGCGGCGCGATTCGAATTCGGCGGCCCGGCGCGCGTTCCCGAAGTAGTCGTCGGCGTGGATCTTCACCTTGGAATAGTCCCGGAAGGTGTCGGGATGGCCGATCTTCTGCGTGAAGCGGTCGAACTTCTGCAGCGCCAGCGCCCGTGTGGGGGCACTCATCCACTCCACCTTCCCCAGCCGGTCGCGGAAGACCGAGCGCAGGTTGCCGATCAGCTCCGCCATGCGCGCCTTGGCGGCGGGTGGGAAGTAACGGTCCACATAGAGCTTGCCCAGGGCCTCGCCGAGGCTGCCGTCGATGACCTTGGCGGCCCGCTGCCAGCGCGGCTCCTGCTCCGGCTGGCCCCGGAGCGTCGTGCCGTAGAAGGCGAAGTGCTCGCGGTCGGCCGCCGCGTGCAGGAACGGCGCGGAATCCTTCACCAGATGGACTCGTAGGTAGGTCTTCCAGTCATCCAGCGGGCGGGTCTTGGCCAATTCGGCGACGGTGCCGAAGAAGTTCGTCTGGCCCACGATGATGTACGGCGGATTGGCCACACCCAGCGCCTTGAAATAGGCCCCCCAGGGCAGGCCCGGCGTGCGCTGCTCCAGCTCCAGGACGGAGAACTTGTTGTAGTTCGCGTTCGGATCGCGCAGCTCCACGCGGGTCTTGCTCGCCTTCGCCAGCTCTGTCTCGAAGGCCAGCGTGGTGGCGGCCTCCTTCGCGGCGACGTCATCCGGATCACCCAGCAGTTTCATCAGCCTCGTGAGGAAGGCGCGATAGGCCTCGCGCTGCGGGGCAAAGCCGTCCGCCATATAATAGTCGCGATCCGGCAGGCCGAGACCGGCCTGGGAAAGGTCAAAAGCGTAGATCGAGCTGTTCTTCGCATCGGGCGACACGCCGGAGCCGAAAATGAGGCCGGGATTGCTCAGGTGCTCCTCGCCCAGCAAGCGGAACAGCTGCTTCAGGTCCTTGATGGCCGCGATCCGCTTCAGCTCCTTGTCCAGCGGCTTGAAGCCGAGCTTTTCGAGCCGGTTGGTGTCCGTGGCGGAAAGGTAAAAGTTGCCAACCTGCGTCGCCGGGTCGGAGCGGTTTGAGCTCTTCGGGGCGTCCTTCGCGGTTGTCTCCAGCAGGCCGCGGATCAGCTTCCAGTTGCGGTCCTGCAACTCGTCAAAACCGGCCCAACGCGACTTGTCGGCAGGCACCGGATTGTTCTTGAGCCAGGTGCCGGTGGCGAAGCGGTAGAAGTCCGTCGCGGGATCGACCGACTTGTCCATGTTCTCCACCGAGAACCGGGGGACCTTCGGCATCGCCTCGTCGGCAACGAGCGTGGCGGCGGCGCAGACGGCAACCAGCAGGAAACGGAATTTCATGCGGCGCACGATACCCCCGGTCGGGAAAAAGGCGAGCCCCGGCGTCGAAGGCGTTACCGGCGTATGACAATCCGGTAAAGCAACGGAGGATAAGGCGTACTAAGAAGCATACGAGGCGGACCGGCCACTTTGGCGCCAACAGCAGTTGCTTTTCTTTACAAGGTCGATATATAGATGACCTGCTTCCGAAAGGGAGCGACGGGGCCGATTTACAGCCCCAAAAAGGAGGAGATTTTCCGGTTATGGCAATCGCTATAGCACTGTTGTCGTCGTTGAACCGTGGACTTTGGTGCCGCCTGACCCGCCAGGCGGGCTACGACGCCCATGAGCTGGCGCGCCTGTACGGTGTCACGGAGCGGCATCTGCGGCGCAAATCCGAGGATCTGGTCGCCCAGCCGCTGCACATCTGGTTGCGGGAACAACGGCTGATCGCCGCCACCCACTATCTGCTGGAGACCGAGTCGGTGAAACTGGCGGCGTACCAGGCCCGGTACCACCGGGTCGCGACCTTTATCGAACACTTTCAACAGTACCACGAGATCACCCCGGCCAGCTATCTGGAATGGCAACGGCGGCAGCGACTGGTCTGTGGCTGGGAGTAAGATGTTGAAAGCGAGGGCGGTGGTCCCTCTCGCACCGGATGAAAAGCGGCCGAAGACGTGGTCTAAGCCCACAGGTTACACAAAAGATCACGATATCGAAAATGTCCTCCCAGCGTAATAGATAGGGCTGGTTGGCGGAGCAGCCCATGATAGATTGCGGAGGTTGGGCGGAACGCCGCCAGCCTCAATTCTTAAGGAGACGGTTCAGAGACATCCCAAACAGGGTGGCGAGATTCCTAGGGTGTTTGCACGAATGGACGACGATGGCGGGGGATTGGAAACCGGACTGAATCTGCATGCGACCGATGGCCGCGCACAAACATCCCAGGGAAAAGACAACCAAACAATTTGCTCCGGGCCCGGTCTGGCCCAACGCGGAGGTTCGGATGAACTTCCGCCGCCCTGGCAGGCGGCCAGACCGGAAATCCCGGAGCGGAAAGACAAGCGATGAAGAACAAGATCGGAAAATTGCTGCTGACGCTAGGTCTTTGTGCGCTCTCACAGGTCACTGAGGCTAATGGTTTCAAAGACATTGTGAACCAAGGTTTTAATCCAAGCATACCCAGTGCTAGCAGCGGCGCACTCGTGTACACCTACGAATTCTGGGCGACTCCGTACGTTGATGTTTCGGGGCTCGTGTCCTCTGCGCTGAGTGCCTACACCATGGAGTCAGGAACCATAACCGTCGGTTCCACCACCACCACGGTCGTGTCACGTGCCAACGTCAAAACTAAAACTGTTCACTACGACCCCTGCGGCGTTATTGCACCCTCGCAGTGCTCGCTATCACAGACCCAAATCAGCTATCCATCTGTCTCCTACACGCCCAGTTCCGGCGTAGTTTGCGCCGTCGACTATGCCGGCGGTGGCTTTTTCAACGGGTGGACGCCTGCCAAGGCTTATGACAGTGCGCCCTTGGTCACCCAGACGATTTCTGGAACGGGTTGGTACATAGAATATACCCATCCGAGTACACTTCCATACATGTACTTCCTCAACAGGAAGCAAGAGGGTTGCGGCGGGGGGGTGTACGCAAACGTTACGACCGAAGGATGGGGTTCGTATTATAAAATCGTGGTCCATGTGAACCAGGGTGTTTCTACGTCCACCATTCCCCTTCCATCCCTGCCTTCCGGAGGATCCACGGGCGGTGACTCATACACCGGTTCCAGCGCTGATTTCTTTGAGACCTATTCCCCCTCGTTCAACGGAAGCAGCCAGTACCAGTTTCAGGTGCAGGGTTTGGGAAGCGCATTCGCCATTGAGAAGTCGTCGGACCTCGCCACGTGGACTTCGCTGTCTTCGAGTGTCCCCTTCACCGGAAGCGGGCAGGTTTACACCGACACGACCTCGAGTGGCAGCACCGCCACCCGATTCTACCGGATCACCCCGACCAGCGTCTCGAACTATGGTGTCAACACGCTCGGCTTCAACCGCATCAGCAAGGCCTCGGGCAAGAATCTGATTCTGTTGGGGAGCCAGTTCAAGGCGGGTGACAACTCCTTGGCGGCTTTGGTCCCCAGCGTGCCGAACGGAACGGTGGCCTACGTCGGGAATCCGGGCACGGCCTCCTACCTCAGCAGCACCTTTTCGAGCACCACCGGTTGGTCCGATCCGAATCTGGTGGTAAACCTCGGCTCCGGCTTCTGGCTGAGCTCCAGCGGTGCCATCAGCATCCCGCTTTACGGCGTTGTGACGAAAGGCACCACCAGCGTGACCCTGCCGCAGGTCCAGTCGCTGATGGGCTCGCCGCTGCCCAAGGCGGACACGCTTCCCAATCTGGGCTTCCCGTTGATCGACGGGGACAACTTCTACCGGTGGGACGTGACGGCGCAGAACTACGTCAACTACCAGTACTTCAACCCCGGCGGCTGGTCACCCTCGGCTCCCAGCCTGGGCATCAGTGAGGGGTTCATCTATGACGGCAGAGCTACGCCGACGACCTGGAGCCAAACCTATTGACCGAGCGGGCCGTGGTGTGACGGCGTAGCCATCCGCCGCCGCGCCGCTTCCCGGCTACCCAGCGAAAAACCAAACACTGCGCGCAGTCTTCAAGGCTGCGCGCCTTTTTTGTGCTTCCGGGCGCGGCTGCGACGGATTCCGCGCCTTGGGGGGCATTTCAATTCCATTTTTGCATAGGCAGCACGGTTCCGCCTTGAAAGAGGCTGCCAATTTTCCCGCTGGCTAGGCCGGAACGGGGCGCGGTAGTGTCGGGTCTCGTTCCCAAAGGGGAGCGCCTTAACTTTTTGACATGAATCCTCCCGGCGACATCGCGCTCATCGGCCTCGCGGTCATGGGCCAGAACCTGATCCTCAACATGAACGACCACGGCTTCACCGTCGTGGCGTACAACCGCACCACCTCCAAGGTGGACGATTTCCTCGCGAACGAGGCCAAGGGCACCAAGGTCCTCGGCGCGCACTCCATCGAGGAGATGGTGTCGAAGCTCAAGAAGCCCCGCCGCATCATGTGCATGGTCAAGGCCGGCAGCGCGGTCGATGACTTCATCGCCCAGATCGTGCCGTTCCTGGAGCCCGGCGACATCATCATCGACGGCGGCAACTCGCTCTACGGCGACAGCAACCGCCGCGTGAAGGAGCTCGAAGCCAAGGGCCTGCTCTTCATCGGCACCGGCGTGTCCGGCGGCGAGGAGGGCGCGCGGTTCGGCCCCAGCATCATGCCCGGCGGCAGCGCGGCGGCCTGGCCCGCGGTGAAGGAAATCTTCCAGGGCATCTCCGCCAAGGTCGATGGCGGCACGCCCTGCTGCGACTGGGTGGGCAACGGCGGTTCCGGCCACTACGTCAAGATGGTCCACAACGGCATCGAGTACGGCGACATGCAGCTCATCTGCGAGGCCTACAGCCTGATGCGCGACGGCCTCGGCATGACCGCCGACGAGATGGCGGCCGTGTTCAAGGAGTGGAACGCGGGCGAGCTCGACAGCTTCCTCATCGAGATCACGGCCAACATCCTCGCCAAGAAGGACGAGGAAGGCACCCCGCTCGTGGACAAGATCCTCGACACCGCCGGTCAGAAGGGCACGGGCAAGTGGACCGTCATCGATTCCGCGAACCTCGCCCAGCCCGTCACGCTCATCGCCGAGGCGGTGTTCTCCCGCTGCGTCAGCGCCATGAAGGACGAGCGCGTGAAGGCCGCCCGCAAGCTCAAGGGCCCCCGCCCCGTCCTGTCGCAGGCCAAGGATCCCGCGAAGAAGAAGGCGCTGATCAACGACATCATGAGCGCGCTCTACGCCTCAAAGATCGTCAGCTACGCGCAGGGCTACATGCTGCTGCGCGCGGCGGCCAAGGAATACGGCTGGGACCTCAACTACGGCGGCATCGCCCTCATGTGGCGCGGCGGCTGCATCATCCGGTCGCGCTTCCTCGGCAAGATCAAGGAGGCCTACGACAAGAACCCGAAGCTGGCCAACCTGCTGCTCGACGACTACTTCCGCGGCGAGATCAAGAAGTCGCAGAAGGGCTGGCGCAACGTGGTCTCGCTGGCCGCCAAGAAGGGCATCCCCGTGCCCGCCTTCAGCACGGCGCTGGCGTTCTTCGACGGCTACCGCAACCCGAGCCTGCCGGCCAACCTGCTCCAGGCGCAGCGCGACTACTTCGGCGCCCACACCTACGAGCGCGTGGACAAGCCGCGCGGCGAGTTCTTCCACACCAACTGGACCGGTACGGGCGGCCGCGTGAGCTCGAGCACGTACAACGCGTAAACGGCGGCTGGACGGCTAAAACAAAAGCGGCGAAACCGGTGACGGTTTCGCCGCTTTGCTTTTGGAAATCCCATTACCGCTGGATGCGGGCCGAGCCGCCCTTGGCGAAGGCGCGGACTTCTTCCTCGGTCGCCATCGTGGTGTCGCCGGGGAAGGTGGTGAGCAGGGCGCCGTGGGCCCAGCCGAGGCGCACGGCCATCTCTTCGGATTCGCCGGCCAGCAGGCCGTGGATAAAGCCGGCCGCAAAGCCGTCGCCGCCGCCGACGCGGTCGAGGACGTCGAGCTCGCAGGTGGGCGCGACGTAGTTCTGGCCGTTGATCCAGGCGACCGCGCTCCAGCTGTGGCGGTTGGTCGTGTGCACCTCGCGTAGCGTCGTGGCGACCGCCTTGACGTGCGGATGCTGCTTCACCACCCGCCCGATCATGTCGAAGAAGGTGTCGGTATCGAGCTTCGAGGCCGCGGCCACTTCCGGGCCGGCGATGCCAAGGCCCTTCTGCAGGTCCTCCTCGTTGCCGATGATGACGTCCACGTGCTCCATGATGCGCCGGAGCGTGGCCACGGCGCGGTCGCCGCCGCCGAAGACCTTCCAGAGCTTGGCGCGGAAGTTCAGGTCAAACGAGGTCACCGCCCCGGCCGCGTGGGCGGCCTGCATGCCCTCGATGATGAGTTCGGGCGTGGTCGGCGACAGCGCGGCGAAGATGCCGCCGCTGTGGAACCAGCGCACCCCGCCGGCGAAAATCTCGTTCCAGTTGAAATCCCCCGGCTTGAGCTGCGCGGCGGCCTCGTTGCAGCGGTTGTAGAAGACGACGGGGGCGCGCACGCCCTTGCCCTGGTCGCTGAACACCGTGGCCATGTTCGGCCCGGTGACGCCGTCGTGCTCAAAACGCCGGTAGAAGGGTTTCACGCCCATCGCCCGCACGCGCTCGGCGATCAGCTCGCCGATCGGGTAGTTCACCATCGCGGAGACGATGCCGGTGGGCCGGCGGAAGCAGTCGGCGAGGTTGGCGGCCACGTTGAATTCGCCACCGCTGACGTGGATCTGGCACTGGGTCGCCTTGCGGAAGGGGACGAGGCCGGGATCGAGGCGGTGGACGAGCGCGCCGAGGGAGACGAAATCCAGGGCGCCACTCGGGCGGAGGTTCAGACCGTACTTCATGAGTTTTCTTTCGGGCGGGTGCGATTGCGGCCGGCCGGACTCCGCCAGAAGGGACGAAGCGCAAGCCGACGTACGTGATGCCGCCATGATAGGTGTGACCCAAGGCCCGCCAACTGAAATCAGAAAGCCGCAAGTAGGACGGGCGTCCCGCCCGTCTTCCATAATTGTGTCTGTTGGGCATCCGAACACCGCACGGGGAAAAGATAGAAGACGGGCGGGACGCCCGTCCTACTTTGGAGGGGCCTTCGGCCTTCAGCCCCTGCTCCACCTGGACGAAACCCGGCTTGGCTTCGTTCTCCGGCTCGGTAACATCCCGGCACACGCATGAACTCCCCTGTCCCGACTCCGGCTGACGTGAACCGTCGCGATTTCGTCAAAGTCGGCTCCTTTGCCGCCATGATCGCCGCGCTGGGCGGCATTCCCATCAACGGCGAGGAGGCGAAGAAGAATCCCGATGGCACGGTGGCGGTACCCAAGGCCGATCCCAACTTCAAGGAAAAGCCCCCCGGACCGCCGGTGAAGTTCGGCGTCATCGGGCTCGGCGCGCAGGGCCGTGAGGTGATCGCGCAGCTTGGCCGCCTGCCCAACGGACCCGTGGCGGCGGTGGGCGACAGTTACAAATCCTCCATCAAGCGCGCGGCCGAGGCGGCCCCGAACGCGAAGACTTACGATGATTACAAGGCGGTGCTCGACGACAAGGACGTCCAGGCCGTCGTCATTGCCACCCCCACGCACCTGCACCGGCAGATCGCGCTGGACGCCATGCAGGCGGGCAAGCACGTCTATCTCGAGGCGCCGATGGCCGGCTCGATCGACGATGCGCGGGCGATTGCGAAGGCGGCGTCGGCGCTGCCGGCGAAGCAGATCTTCCAGGTCGGCCAGCAGTACCGGGCGAATCCGCAGCACCACCACGTGCTGAAATTCTTCCGCACCGGCGCGTGCGGCAAGACGGCCTCGGCCCGGGCGCAGTTCAACAAGAAGCAGTCCTGGCGGCGGGCTTCTCCCAATCCCGACCGCGAAAGGGCGCTCAACTGGCGGCTCTACCAGGAGACCTCCCTCGGCCTGCTGGGCGAGATCGGCATCCACCCCATCGACACGGTGAGCTGGTATCTGGACGCGCTGCCCACCTCCGTGACGGGCTTCGGCGGCATTCTGCAATGGCAGGATGACCGTACCGTACCCGACACCATCCAGGCGGTGATCGAGTATCCCGGCGGCGTCCGGATGAATTATAGTGCGACGCTGGCCAGCTCCTTCGAGGGCGAGCACCAGATCTTCCACGGCAGTGACGCCGCCATCCTGATCCGGGACAACAAGGGCTGGATGTTCAAGGAGGTCGATGCGCCGCTGCTCGGCTGGGAGGTGTACGCCCGCAAGGACGATTTCCTCACCGACTCCGGCATCGCGCTGGTCGCGAATGCGACCAAAATTCTGGCGCAGGGAAAAAAACCGGCGGAAGCCGCGAGCGACACCGACTCACCGCTGAAGTACGCCCTGCAGGCCTTCGTGGACCACATCAACGAGGGCACCAAACCGGAGGCCGGCTGGAAGGAAGGCTTCGAGGCGACGGTCACGGCGGTGAAGTCCAACGAGGCCATTATGGCGGGCAGCAAGATCGTTTTCGAGCCCGGCTGGTTCAAGGTGTGACCCCCACCGATGGGGGTCGCCAGTCACAATTTACCCCTCAGCTAGCGTCCGTCGTCACTGACGGACGCCTTTTCATTTAAGTTCACGGGCCTCCTGCCGATGAGTGAGGGCATGGACTATTACCCCTTTCACGAGGGGTGATGCCGGAGCCATTGGTAATATCGCCCGATATCCTGGGGCCGGCCAAATCCGCGCGGCGGTGCGTCAGCAGCGCCGGCCGGGAACACACGGTTCCCAGGCCCTTGGGAACAACCTGCTAGAAGTATTCCCTAAAGTTCCCCCGGAGCCCTGCCGATTCCTGTGACGATGAAACAGGCACGAACGGCGGAAAAAAATCCCAGCGACCGCAACCCGCGGGACGGTGAGATCGCGACGTGTCGTGCTGTTTTCCCGGGGAGCGCCGCTCCCTGGGGCCGCCGTCAGACCTCCAACCAGAAGGATCCCATGGATTCCCGCCCGACCACTCGTTCCACCCCGCGCTTCGCGGAAGTCTCCCGCCTCGTCCGCCGTGTCGCACGGCAGGGCGCAGCCCTCTTCGCTTTTGCCGGCCTGATGCTGGGCGCGACCGCGCTGCCCGCCCGGGCGGAAGGGGCGGCCGAACTGTTTCTCGCCGAGCCGGCCACCACGGGCGCCAAGCCCGCCGCCGCCGTGCCGCCGGGCCTGCACCGGGCGCGTGCCGCCAGGATCAATGCGCAGCTGCTGCATGATCCGGCCTCGCCGCTCCACCACCCCTCTCCCGCCGCGCTGAAGAATCCGAGCTCGCGCCTCTCGATCAGCCTGTATGGCGACCGCCAAGTCACTGCGGTCATCGAGCACACCGAGTACAAGCCCGGTGGCCGTTTCCTCGCGCATGGCGTCGTCGAGGGCGTGCCGGGCAGCCGGGTGGCGTTCAGCGTGGATGGCGACGTCCTCGCCGGCACGGTGTTCGTCCCGGGCCAGGACGCGACGCAGATTTCCTACCTCGGTGACGGCGTGCATCAGATTGCCGATCTGGACCAGGAACTCGGCACCGCGTGCGGCGCGGTGCTGGCTCCAGACCAGTCCGGCGATGCGACCGCCATCATTCACGCCCCGATCACCGCCGGCACGACGCCGACGGTGGTGGATGTGGCGGTCCTTTACACCACGGCGGCGATGAACGGCGCGGGCGGCGTCCCGGGCATCCAGAGCCAGATCGATCTCGCGGTGGATGAGGCCAACACCTGCTTCTCGAACAGCGGCATCAACGTCCAGCTCAACCTGGTCTATCGCGGCGAGGTCACCTACAACGAGACCAGCAACCCGACCACCGACCTGGGCCATCTGCAGAACCCGACGGACGGCCAGCTCGATTCCGCCCAGACCATCCGTACCCAGTACGGCGCGGACCTCGTCTGCCTGGTGGTGGAGGGCATGAACACCTACGCCGGCCTCGGCTACGTGATGTCCCCGATCGCGAGCAGCTTCGCCAGCTACGGCTACAGCGTCGTGAAGCGCCAGTACCTCACCGGCGTTTACACCTTCCCGCATGAGCTCGGGCACAACTTCGGCTGCAACCACGACCGCCAGAACGCCACTGGCAGCGGCGCGTTCTCCTATTCCTACGGCTACCGCTTTGATGCGGCCGGCACGACCTACCGTACCGTGATGGCCTACGCCCCGGGCACGCGCATCCCCTATTTCTCCAATCCCAGTGTGAACTACCTCGGCGTCGCGACGGGGGTCGCGCACGGGCAGGCGACCGAGGCCGACAACGTCGGCACGATCAACGCCTCGGCGGACACGGTGTCGGCCTTCAGCGGCCCGTCCACCGTCATCGATTTCAGCACCAACGCGATCACCGTGGCGGAGAATGTCGGCAGCATCACCCTGAGCCTCGACCGCACGGGCGTCGTCACCAACACCTCGACGGTCAAGATCACCACGGTGGCCGGCACCGCGAAGGCGGGCAGCGATTACACGGCCGTGAGCCAGACGGTCACGTTTGCCAGCGGCGAGACCAACAAGACGGTGTCGGTCAGCATCGTCAACGACACGGTGGTCGAGGGCACGGAGACCTTCACGGTCAGCCTTTCCGCCCCCACCGGCGCGGTGGTGGGCCTGAACACGCCCTATACGGTCACCATCACCGATGATGACACCACCGTGGCCCTGGCCGCGGCGACCGCGAGCGTCCTGGAGAGCGCCGGGAACGCGGTGCTCACCGTGGTGCGCGCGGGCGTGACAAACTCGGTGGTCACCGTGGATTACGCCACGGCGAACGGCACGGCACTCGCCGGCAGCGACTACACGAACACGACCGGCACGGTGACCTTCAATGCGGGTGAGACCAACAAGACCATCTCGATCCCGGTGGTGGCCGACAGCCTGATCGAGGGCAAGGAGACCTTCACGCTGGCCCTGAGCAACCCGACCAACGCCCTGCTGGGCTCGGTGACGAGCTCGGTCGTGACGATCCAGGATGCCAATGTGGAGTTCGACTTCGCGACGGCGTCGCTGACGCAGTCGGTGCTGGAAACGGCCGGCAAGGCGACCCTGACGGTGTGGCGCCTGGGCGGCACGACGCTGACGAACACGGTCGATTTCGCCATCACGACCAACGGCTCGGCGGTCGCAGGGACGAACTATACGTCCACGAACGGGACGCTGACCTTCCTGCCGGGCGTGACAAATCTGACGGTGAACCTGCCGGTGCTGCATGACGGCGCGATCGCAGGTGACAAGACCGTGGAACTGGCCCTGAGCAATCCGGGCGGCACGGCGACGGTCGGCACGAACGACACGGCGACGGTGACGATCAAGGATGTGGATTCGACGTTCAACTTCACGGTGGTGACGAACAACGTGGCGGAGAATGCCGGCACGGTCGTGCTGAACGTGCGGCGCACGGGCGGCCTGGCGGCCGCGGCGGGGGTGAGTTATAAGAGCTCGACCAACGGCACCGCCACCTCGGGCGTGGACTTCACGCCGGCTGTGGGGACCCTGAGCTTCGCGGCCGGTGACACGAACAAGGCGATCACGGTCAAGATCACCAACGACAGCCTGATCGAGGGCGACGAGACCTTCACGGTGGCACTGAGCGCCCCGTCGGGGAACGCCACGCTGGGCACGAACGGCACGGCGGTGGTGAACATCCTGGATGATGATCTGAACAGCTTCGGCTTTAGCGCGACGACGGCGAGCGTTTCCGAGAGTGGCACCAACGTGGTGCTGACGGTGGTGCGCACCGGCTCGACCAACGCGACGAGCGTGAAATATGCGGCCACGGCGGGCACGGCCAAGGCCGGCACGGACTTCACGGCCACAACCGGAACCCTGAGCTTTGCCAACGGCGACACGAACAAGACGATCACCGTACCGATCATCGACAACCAGAAGGTGGACGGCAGCCGGCTCTTCACGGTGGTGCTGAGCGCCCCGGCCACCAACAGCGTGGTCGGCACGAACGGGACGGCGACGGTGACGATCACCGACGACGACACGATGGTGGCCTTCACGGCGGCGACCGCGAGCGTGCTGGAAAGCGCGACCAACGTCGTGCTGAACCTGGTGCGTACCGGTGTGACGAACACCACAGTGACCGTGGATTTCGCGACCACGAACGGAACCGCCCTCGCCGGCAGTGATTATACGAACACGACCGGCACGGTGACCTTCAGCGGTGGTGAGACCAACAAGACGATCACGATCCCGATCATTGCCGACAGCCTGGTCGAGGGTAAGGAGACGTTCTCGGTGAAGCTGAGCAATCCCTCCAACACCCTGCTGGGCACCATCACGAACGCGGTGGTGACGATCCTGGACGCGAACGTGGAGTTCGAAATCGCCACGGCCTCGACCAACCTCTCGGTGCTGGAGACGGCCGGCAAGGCGACCGTGAACGTCTGGCGCCTGGGCGGCACCACGGCCACCAACACGGTCCTGTTCGGCACGGCGACCAATTTCCCCACCGCCCTCGCGGGCACCAACTACACGATGACGAACGGTCTCCTCACCTTCCTGCCGGGGGTGACGAACATGTCCTTCACGGTGCCGATCCTGCATGACGGCGTGGTGGCCGGTGACACGCTGCTGGTGGCCGGAATCGCCAGCGCGGGCGGGACCGAGACGATCAACACCAATCAATATTATTCCCTGGTCACGATCCAGGACGTGGACTCGACCTTCAACTTCGCGACGGTAACCAACAACGTGGCCGAGAACGCCGGCACAGTGGTGCTGAACGTGCGGCGCACCGGCGGCTTGGCGGCCGCGGCGACGGTGGCCTACAAGAGCTCGACGAACGGTACGGCCACCTCGGGCGTGGACTTCACCCCGGCCACCGGGACCCTGAGTTTCGCCGCGGGCGACACGAACAAGATCATCACGGTCAAGATCACCAATGACACACTCATCGAGGGCGACGAAACCTTCACGGTGGCGCTGAGCGCGCCAACGGGGAACGCCACGCTGGGCACGAACGGCATGGCGGTGGTCGTCATCCAGGATGATGACCTGAACAGCTTCGCCTTCACCGCCGGCACGGCCAGCGTGGCGGAGAACGGCACCAACGTGGTGCTGACCGTGGTGCGCACGGGCTCGACCAACGCGACCACCGTGAAGTACGCGACCACGCCGGGCACGGCCAAGGCCGGCACTGATTTCACCGCCACGACGGGAACCCTGAGCTTCGCGACCGGTGACACGAACAAGACGATCACCGTCCCGATCATCGACAACCAGAAGGTGGACGGGAACCGGGTGTTCACGCTCGGCCTGAACACCCCGGGCACGAACGACGTGCTGGGTGCGACCAGCGCGGTGACCATCACCATCAACGACGATGACACGGCCGTGAACTTCAGCGCGGCGACCGCCTCGGTGCTGGAAACGGCGACGAATGTCGTGTTGAACCTGGTGCGTACCGGCGTGACGAACTCGGTCGTGAGTGTGAACTACGCGACCACGAACGGAACGGCCCTCGCTGGCAGTGACTATACGAACACCACGGGCACCGTGACCTTCAACGCGGGTGAGACCAACAAGACGATCACGATCCCGGTCATTGCCGACAGCCTGATCGAGGGCAAGGAAACCTTCTCGGTGCAGCTGAGCAGCCCGACGAACACGTTCCTGGGGACGGTGACCAACACGGTGGTGACGATCCTCGATGCGAATGTCGAATTCGACTTCGCGACCTCGGCGCTGACGAGCTCGGTGCTGGAGACCGCCGGGAAATCGACGCTGACGGTCTGGCGCCTGGGTGGCACGACGTTTACCAACACGGTAGATTTCGCGGTGACCACCAACGGCACGGCGGTGGCGGGGACGAACTACACGTCCACCAACGGGACGCTGACCTTCCTGCCGGGCGTGACGAACCTCACGGTGAGCCTGCCGGTGCTGCATGACGGCGTGGTCGCGGGCGACAAGACCGTGGCACTGGCCCTGAGCAATCCGGGCGGCACGGCGACGGTCGGCACGAACGACACGGCGATGCTGACCATCAAGGATGTGGACTCGACCTTCAACTTCACGGTGGTGACGAACAATATCGCCGAGAACGCGGGCTCGTTGGTCCTGAACGTGCAGCGCACGGGCGGCCTGGCGGCCGCGGCGGGTGTCACTTACAAGAGCTCCACGAACGGCACGGCCACCTCGGGCGTGGACTTCACGCCGGCCACCGGAACGCTGAGTTTTGCGGCCGGTGACACGAACAAGACGATAACGGTCAAGATCACCAACGACACCCTCATCGAAGGCGACGAGACCTTCACGGTGGCACTGAGCGCACCGTCGGGGAACGCCACGCTGGGCACGAACAGCACGGCGGTCGTGAACATCCTGGATGATGACTTCTACAGCTTCGCCTTCACCGCCGCCACGGCGAGCGTGGCGGAGAACGGCACCAATGTGGTGCTCACGGTGGTGCGCACCGGTGCTACGAACGCCACGAGCGTGAAGTACACGGCCACCGCCGGCACGGCCAAGGCCGGAGTGGACTTCACGGCCACGACGGGAACCCTGAGCTTCGCCAACGGCGACACGAACAAGACGATCACGGTGCCGATCATCGACAACCAGAAGGTGGATGGTAACCGGGTGTTCACGGTGGCGCTGAGCGCGCCGGGGACGAACGGCGTGCTCGGCGCGACCAGCGTGGCCACCGTGACGATCGACGACGACGACACGGCGGTGAGCTTCACCGCGGCGACCGCCTCGGTGCTGGAAACGGCAACGAACGTGGTGCTGACCCTGGTCCGCACGGGCGTCACCAACTCGGTGGTCAGCGTGGATTACGCCACCGCCGATGGCACGGCGACCGCCGGCAGCGACTATACGAACACTACCGGTACGGTGACCTTCGATCTCGGTGAGACGAACAAGACGATCACGATCCCGGTCGTGGCCGACAGCCTCATCGAGGGCAAGGAGACCTTCACGGTCGCCCTGAGCAACCCGACGAACACCTTCTTCGGCAAGTTCACGAACACCGTGGTGACGATCCTCGATGCGAACGTGGAGTTCGACTTCGCCACGACCTCGGTGACGAACACGGTGCTGGAAACGGCCGGCAAGTCCACCCTGACGGTCTGGCGCCTGGGCGGTACGACCTTCACGAACACGGTGGACTACGCGACGACCACGAACGGGACGGGCGCGGCGGGGGTGAACTTCACGGCGACGAGCGGGACGCTGACCTTCCTGCCGGGCGTCACGAACATGACGGTGAACCTGCCCGTGCTGCACGACGGCGCGGTGGCCGGTGACCTGACGGCCGAAGTGGGTCTGAGCAACGCCGGTGGCACCGCCACGATCGGCACCAACGACACGGCGACGGTGACGATCCGCGACGTGGATTCGACCTTCAACTTCGCGGTGGTCACCAACACGGTGGCCAAATCCGGCGGCTCGATCACGCTCAACGTGCTGCGCACGGGCGGCCTGGCCGGTGCCTCCACCGTCCGGTACGCCTCCGCCAACGGCACCGCCACCTCGGGTGTGGATTACACGGCCAACAGCGGCACGCTGAGCTTCTCGGCGGGCGTCACCAGCAAGACGATCGTCGTCAAGATCACGGCGGCCAGCCCGACCACGAACAACACCTCCTTCACGGTGGCGCTCACGACGCCGGTCGTGAACGGCCTGATCGGCACGAACTCGACGGCGGTGGTGAACATCACGCAGCCGGGCGGCGCCCTTGGCGACGTGGTCGCGCTCACCCACCTGAGCATCCGCTACGGCACGAACGGCCTGCCGACGCTGACCATCGCCGGCCCGGTGAACTCGACCGCCTCGATCGAGAGCACCACCGACCTGGAAAAGTGGACGTCGCAGACCCAGATGAACCTGGGCCAGGGCACCGCCGACTGGACCGACGATGCCACCGAGGAGGAGACCGCGAAGTTCTACCGGGTCACCCTGAATCTGGCGCCCTGAACGGGCCCGACTCAAACACGGCCGCCGTGAAACCACGGCGGCCTTTTTCTTTTCCCTGTGCCGATTACGGAAATTGCTAATCGATAGAATGGACACGTGAAGGAAATGCCTGGTGACTGGGGACGCTGGGCGGGCGAAAACTTCCTTTCCTGTTATCCTAGCCCTTTCCCTTGGGTAGAGGGGGTAGCCGGGCGGCTTCACGGGCGGTCGGAAAGTGTTTTCGACCAGTCCAGCAGCAGGTTTTCGCCAACAGGCGGGCGATGATTCTCCCTCTCCCTGAGGGAGAGGGCCGGGGTGAGGGGGAAGGGAGCGAACGGACTGCAATGCCGCCGGAAACGAACGGGGCGACACCTGTTTTTCCAACGGAAAGAAAGCATGTGAGGGTGTAAGATTTCCGGAAACACCCCAAGCCGCCTGGCCCGCATCCGGCTTCCCGTGCCGGGGCGCTTGCCACAAGCTCCCGCCGTGGCCGATCCCAACGATCCCGAATATGCGGCCCGCATCGCCGCCGGCCTGCGGGAGTTGAACATCCCGGATTCCTACGCCCTGGAGCGGCAGCTCGCGCTGCAAGCCGAGGCCGTGGAACTGCGCGTAGCCCGCGTCCTGAAGGATGGCCGGCAACTGAAACTGTCACCCGCCACCGCCGCCGCGTGGATCGCCCTGTCCGAGGCCGCTGCGAGGGACGGCGTGACGTTGCTGCTCATCTCCGGCTTCCGCAGCGTGGCCCACCAGCGGCAGATCGTGGAGCGCAAGCTGGCCGAGGGAAAATCCCTCGCCGAGATCCTGCGCGTGAACGCCGCGCCGGGATACAGCGAGCACCACACCGGCCGCGCTGTGGACATCGGCACACCGGGCTGCCCGCCGCTGAGCGAGGAATTTGAAAAGACGCCCGCGTTTGCCTGGCTGATGCAACGGGCGGGCGGGTTCGGTTTCCGGCTGAGCTACCCGCGCGACAATCCGCACGGCGTCATCTACGAGCCCTGGCACTGGCTTTATCGGATCTCGAATCAGCACACCGCATAAAATCCTGAAGGGATTTCATCATTCAGCCCGGCGTTGCGTGACGAAGTCAGGCCACGCCGGGTAAGGTCGGGAAAAGAAGGTCTGCCCTGAAGGGGCAGCATCAAATCCCGACGCCCTGTGATGCAACCGCGTTGCGGTTGAACACGTATTGAACGCTGACCCCGGGTAGTCGCGCGCTCCAACCCAGAGCTGAATGCCGGAATCCCTCTGGGATTCTTGAGGGCATGAATGTGCTGGCTCACGGGACAGTTGGCCGTGCCGAACAATTGCCTGGCTCCGGAGGCGCCTCACGGCACCGTTGGTGAGACCAAGCGGTAGTATTTCTCCGACCCGGTACCACTCAGCGGCGTGTCGATGACCTGCCTGCGGTGCCCTTGAATATCTGGACCTCGCTGTTCCAACTCCCGGTCAGCAGGTCGGTGCGGGACTGCGCCGTGTAACTGACGTTGGTTTCGGTGGTGAAATGCAGCGAGGGATTTCCCGGGGTGGATGGAGTCGGGACACTCCCCACTGGACTTCCCGGCCCGCCCAACGCGAACTTTGGGGCGCATTTGGCTGCGAAATATACATTCCAGTTGGTCAGCGACGACCGTCGCCGGCCGCTGCCGCACAAGCTGTTGCTGGCGCTCCAGCCCAACGAGTCCGCGCGCCATATCGCGCTGAAACTCCTGGGCTGGCTCCTCTTCTGGCGCGAGCGCATGCAGGTCGAGACCGAGGTGCCCGATGACAGCATCCCCTTCGTGCCCGACCTCTGCGTGCTGGGCTACGATCTCCGCCCGCAGCTCTGGCTCGAGTGCGGCGACTGCGGCACGGCCAAGCTCCACAAGGTCTCCGTGAAATGCCAGGAAGCCGAAATCTGGTGCCTCAAGCGCTCCCCGGCCGAGGCCGAGGGGCTGCTGCAACAGATGGCCAAAGATGAGCTCCGCCGGGGCCGCTTCGGGGTGATCGCCTTTGACCCGCAGTTTTTCGACGAGGTCGAGGGACTGCTGCGCGAGCGCAACACCCTGCACTGGTTCCGGGGCGGCCTGGGCGGCGAGCCGGGCATCGAGGAGCCCCTGTTGCAATTTGAGCTGAACGGCCTGTGGTTCGACACCACCTTCCAGGTCTGGCGGTACTGAAGTCGTGGAGGGTGCCGGAACTAAACGCGGCCACGGGCCACGTCAGATGCGTTCGCGTGACCTCAAACCGCGTCGATGGCCTTCAAAAATGGATCACGACCTTCAACAGGTTTGCCGTGACGGTCCCGCCAAAAAGAGCCAGGAAAAGGACACCTCGCCAGTGCATGAGCTGATACGTCGAAGACAAGACAGTAATAGCCACGATCCACGAAATGACGCTTAACACAATGAGCCATCTGCTCTCGATGCCGCCGGAAAGCGGGATGCCGCACGATTCGCAATTCCAGACGGAAAAGGCCGAGCCCAGATAGATTCACTTCCAGCCCACATAGTGACCGCACTGGGGCAGCAATGGGGTTCGGAAAACGGGTTCATGATGCACTTTTTGGAAGCCAAAATCCCGCATGCACCGTCGCGGCCTCATCCTCCAGCAGCGGGCCGATGACGTCCACGGTTCGGTGGCCCCGGGCGAACACCTCCCGGCAGGGCAGGAAGAGGAAGGATTCCTCCGAGGTGCCGCCGGCGAAGGCCAGCAGCCGTTCCTCGCTCAGAGCGAACACCACCCGGCCGATGCCCGACCAGAAGATCGCCCCGGCGCACATCGCGCACGGCTCGGTGCTGGTGTAGAGCGTGCAGCCCTGCAGCGTCGCGCGGTCGAGCTGATGCGAGGCGAGGCGCACGAGGTTCAGCTCGGCGTGGTTGGTGCAGTCGCGCTGCGTGACGACCGTGTTTTCGGCCTCCAGCAGTCGTTTACCCGCCGCGTTCGCGAGCAGCGCGCCAAAGGGGTGGTTACCGTGTTCCCGAGCGCGGCGAGCGAGAGCAATGGCGTGGCGCAGGTGGTCAAAATCGGCGGTGGGCATGGGCGTTGGCCATGGGGCCGCCCCAGCGTCCTCCGCCGGCGGGATTTGTCCATGCCGCTTCCACATCTCTGGCGTATCTGGGCGGCTCTGGATGGTGGATGATTTTGCTCCTTCGAAGTCGGTCGGAACCGGGGGGCATGGGCTGCTGACGGACCAAAGAAATCTCGGTGGGGCGAGCGTCCGCGCGAGCCGGGCAGCCCCAGACCAAAGCCGCCCCGGCTCGCGGGGACGCTCGTCCCACCGGCCCCCGAGGCCCACGCATGCTCTGGACGGTAAAAATTTCCCTTCCCCTTGCGGCGGCACCTGCGCTCAATGACCCTTTCGCGTGCAAGAGCAAGAATACCCGAAGCACTATTGTGGCGTCTTTGGCATCTACGGCCATCCGAATGCCGCCGAGCTGACCTACTACGGCCTGTACCAGCTTCAGCACCGTGGCCAGGAGAGCGCCGGCATCGTCACCACCGACGGCAAGCAGTTCTATGTGCATAAGGGCATGGGGCTGGTGCCGAACATCTTCACCGGCGAAGTGCTCCACAAGCTCATCGGCCAGTCGGCCATCGGCCACACCCGCTACTCGACGACCGGCTCCTCCAGCCTCGTCAACGCCCAGCCGCTCACCGTCGATTGCGCCAAGGGCAAGATCGCCATCGGGCACAACGGCAACCTGACCAACGCCGCCGCCCTCCGTGAGGAACTGGAGTCGCGCGGCTCCATCTTCCAGACCACGGTGGATTCGGAAATCATCGTCCACCTGCTCGCCCAGCCGACCCGCGCCGGCGGTCACGAGAGCGCCCTGGTCGAGGCGGTCCGCCGCATCGAGGGCGCCTATTCGCTGGTGATCCTCACCGAGGGCGAACTGATCGGCGTGCGTGATCCCCACGGGTTCCGCCCGCTCAGCATCGGCCGCATGGCCAACGGTGCGTTCGTGCTCGCGAGCGAGACGTGCGCCTTCGATCTGATCCAGGCGCAGTTCATCCGCGACGTGGAGCCGGGTGAGATTGTCATCATCGATGCCAACGGTCTCCGTTCCGTGCAGGCCTTCCCCGAGCACACGCGCCGCGCCTTCTGCATTTTCGAGTACGTCTATTTCGCCCGGCCCGACTCCAACATCGCCGACCGCAATGTCTATGGCGTGCGCGTGGAGATGGGCCGCCAGCTTGCCCGCGAGCACAAGATCGAGGCCGACATCGTCGTGCCCGTGCCCGATTCCGGGAACTGCGCGGCGCTGGGCTATTCGCTGGCGAGCGGCATCCCCTTCGAGATGGCGTTCGTGCGGAACCACTACGTCGGCCGCAGTTTCCTCCAGCCCTCGCAGTTCATCCGCGACTTCAACGTGCGGGTGAAGCTGAACCTCATCGGCGACCTCGTCCGCGGCAAACGCGTCATCATCGTCGATGACTCCATTGTGCGCGGCACCACGAGCAAGGCCCGCGTCACCAGCCTGAAGGAGGCCGGCGCCAAGGAGGTCCACGTGCTCGTGAGCTGTCCGCCGCACATGAATCCGTGCGTGTACGGCATCGACTTCCCGGAAAAGAGCAAGCTGATGGCGGCGACGAACACGCACGACGAGATCCGCCGCTTTCTCAGCGCGGATTCGCTCGGCTATCTCTCGCTCGATGGCATGGTCGCCGCGACCGGCAAGCCGAAGGATGCCTTCTGCATGGCCTGCTACGACGGCCGTTATCCGGTGCCCTACGATCCGTTGATCGACAAGCACATCATGGAACGCCGGCGCGGACGCGCGGGCGGTCTCGCCAGCGAGCTGGAAGCCGAGGCGCGCCATCAGCGGCTGCTATAACGAATTCTGCCGGCCCGTTCCACCTTGGAAGGGCACCCGTGATCCAGCCACCCCATTATCCCGGGCGGACCTTTTCACCGTGATTGGCGCTTTCAGCAAACCTGCTCGGGCCTGGCGAGCGATGGCGCTGGCCCGGCTCGCGAGGACGCTCGCCCCACCACGCACCCTGAGCCCCACGCTGACCACGGTGAAACGATGCACCCCATGATCCTCCGCTGGCAGGATTAACCTTTACATTTTTGAGCATTTGGCGTCGTCATGTCATTTGGATACTCAATCTGACTTTGTAGCGCAGGTCAGACGGCTTTGCCGATTTCGATGAACCGCCCCCTAACGGTCCTGCTTTCGCTCCACCATTCCTTCCGTCACGGCCGTCTCCTCGCGGGGATGCTGGTCTTCGCCACCTTCCTGCTGCTGCCCAACCGGCTGGCTGCCGACGGGGTCGTCTTTCACTGGAACAACAGCGCCGGGGGCGACTGGGGCGATACCAACAACTGGTCCCCCCGCCTGAACAGTGTGCCCGGCATCGATGACACCGTGTTCATCACCCTGCCCGGACAGTACACCATCACGGGTGCCGGCAATGCGGCCTCGTTGGAGGTGGGGGACGGCGAGGCCAGCTTTCCGACGCTGCTGCAGGACGGCAATGGCGTCTATGTCCTGGGCACCGCCCACGTGGCGAAAGGCAGCGCCATCGTGCTGACTGGCGGGATACCCGGCAACCTGCTCACCGGCGGGAGCTTCACGGCGCTGCAGGGCCTGACGCTGGACGGGAACATTGACTGGCGGTCGGGCTCTCTCGGCGGAATTGTGACGGTGACGACCAACGGCTCGATCACCGGCTCGGGTGAGCTGAATCACCTGCTGAATGCCAGCGTGTACAACCACGGCCAGTTCCTCTGGAACTCCCCCAATCTCACGAGCGACGGTTCCTGGCTGGAGAACTTCCCCGACGGCGTGCTGGATTTCCAGGGTGACACCGCGTTTGACACGTTTGGCGGGTCGCGCTCGGCCAACGTCGTCATCAACGGCGGCAGGATGCTCAAATCCGCCGGCACTGGCGTCCTGGATTTCATCGGCCCGGCATTCTTCACCAATAACGCGGCGCTGTCGGTAAAGGCCGGGACGCTGAGGCTGTATAACACGGTCGTCCACAATGGGACGCTCGCCGTGGACGCCGGGGCGGGGGTGGAGTTCGTCTCGGGTTCGACCACACTCGGCCCGGCCCACACCATCACCGGTGAGGGTTTCTACGGGGTGCCGGAGAACGACAGCGTCATCCTTTACGGCAATCTGGCCGCCACGAATTTCCAGCTGAACGGCCGGCTGATGGGCGATTGCAGCGTGAGCGGCACGATCCATGCCCATTCCGGCAGCTTTCAGGGAGCGCTCGCGGTCGCGCCGGGTGGCGTGATCACCCTCAGCGGCTGCACCAATTGCAGCAGCATCTTCGTCGCCATGACCCTGAGCGGCCAGCTCGCCAACGCCGGCACGATCAACTGGCTCAACGGCGACCTGATCTGTCTCGGTGGCAGCCTGAGCAACCTGCCGGGCGGAGTTTTCAACATCCTGTGTGACAATCCGCTGACGAGCTTCAATGGCTTGGGCGAATGGTCCAATGCCGGGATCATCCGGAAGTCGGCCACGACCGGTACCAATGAGCTGTCGGGCATCGCGCTCAACAATCAGGGGTTGATAGACGTCCAGGCTGGCGGGCTGATCCTGCCCGGAGGGGTGACCAGCAGCGGCACGGAAAACACGGCGGCCGGCGCCACGCTGCTGCTGACTGGCGGCACGTTTGATCTCCAGGCCGGGCACGCTTTCACCGGGGCGGGTTATTATGGCGTGCCTTTCGGGGGCAACATCACGCTGCTGGGCACAATCGCCGCCACCAACTTCCAGATGCACGGCGTCCTGCACGGCACGAACGTGCTGGCGGGCACCCTGTTTTCCTACAGCGGAGAATTCGCCGGCGCGACCACGGTTGCGCCCGGCAGCGTGGTGAACCTCGACGGGTGTGTCGATTGCGGCTCCATCTACACCGGCATCCGGGTCAGCGGCAGCCTGACCAACTCCGGCACGGTGAACTGGCGGAGCGGCTCCTGGTATGGCCTGGGCGGCACGCTCGTCAACCTGCTCGGCGGGCTTGTGGACATCCAGGGCGACCTTCAGCTCAATCAGTTTGGCATCGACCACTGGTACAATTATTCGGGGGCAACCATCCGCAAGAGCGCCGGCGACGGGACGGCGGTGCTCGACGGGCTGATCCTCGAGAACGGCGGCTCGGTGCAGGTGCGACGCGGCACCCTCCAGCTCAAGGACAACTACCACCCCTCCCTCGATACCGGCGGTGAACTCCTGTTCGGCCTGGACGGTCCCGGACATAATGGGCGCATCGTGTTCACCAGCCCCGCCCCGTTGACGGGGGTGCTGAACGTCGCCTTGCAGGGCGGCTACAAGCCCGCGCTCGGCGACAGCTTCACCGTGATCGAATATCCGGCCGCCACGGGTGACTTTACCGCCACCAGCTTCCCCGACCTGCCGGCGGCTTTGAACTGGGAATACGACCGGACCGCCACCGCGGTCACGGTGAGCGTCATCTCCTCCGGACCGCGCCTCGGGCTCACCACGACCGGTGGCGTGCTCGGACTGCAGTGGTCGATGTTCACCACTCCGGGCTATCATCTCCGTTACGCCACCAATCTGGCCTCACCCATCCTCTGGCTGGACGTGACCAACCAGGTGGAGGAGGCCGACGGACAATTCTCCGTCCACGTCACTCCCGACCCGGCCCTACCCCACCTGTTCTTCCAGCTGCAATAGTGGCGGCCGGTTTCCAGGGAGCCTCCGGAGCGGGAAGGTCACAGCCGCCAGTCTTCGGCAAATCAGCCCACGGTAATCCCGTGCCTATCCGATTTCACTGCTTCGCCTGGTGCGTGACGATGGGCACATAACCGATCTCCAGCCCCTTGGGCGGGGTCACCAGCAGGGCCGGGTCGAGGCGCACGAGGGATCCGCGCGTGGGCGGGGCCATGTAGTCGCGGTCGAGCGGCCAGCTTGCGTGGAGCTTTTCCACCAAGGCCTGGAGTTTGGCCTTTTTCTCTGCGCTCCAGTCGTATTGCTGGAAGGAGGGCTGATCGACGAAGCGATACCAGGAATAGGTCACCACGGAACCATCCGTGAGCCGGGCCGTGAAGGGGCCCAGCTTGGGGCCGGGCCGGCTCCAGGCACCGGAGGTCGGTGAGGTGTAGGCGGCTCCGGGCTCGCCCAGCTTGAACTCCTGCTTCAGCAGACCGGTTTCCGCCGGAACGTCCGTCGCCGCCACCGCCACGCGCTCCTCGCCCACGTGCCGATAATACTGGGGAAAGAAGCCGTTGGGACTGACGTCGCTGCGGTTCCATTGCAGGCCCCAGACGTTGCCGTCGAAGATCTTCGTGTCGAAGACGCGTTCCACGCCGGCCATCTTCTTGCCGGCCTGGTCGTAGCGCGTGGTGTGCGTGGTCAGCTTCGGTTTCCAGGCGCCCTTCGTGTCGAATTGTCCGGAGCTGGCCGGACCGCCATCCCGCCAGGCCTTGAAGGCGTCGTAAAGCGCGGCCTTCGAGTAGTAGGTGACATCCTGGACCAGAAAGGACCGGCCATCGGCATCCACGGGGAAGCGCAGCTTCGGCAGCTTCGAATAGTTCGTGCCGTGGGCATCCGCGCCATCAAAGCGGGGCACCGTGTTGATCTCCATCGCGCCGCCGCCCATGGTGCCGGGCCGCGCATCGAGCCCGCGCCCGAAGAGGTAGGGATTTTTGAAGATCCGGCCGATTTTGCTCCAGGTTTCCGGGATGTAGTAGGCGATCGGGCCCTTGAAGTTCGCCGCGCTCAGGAAGCAGGTCCAGCTCTGGTCGCCCGTGGGCATGTCACCGGCGGACGCGTCGGTGAAGGGCAGCGCCATCCAGGTGTAGCCGAGGAATTCGCCGTCCGGATTGCCGGCGAAGGGCAGCGCATCGGGCGGGATGAGCAGCCGGTTGCTCAGTTGGGCGACGCCCAGGCGATGGTCCGGCAGCGCCTCGTTGGAATAGAAGAAGGACCAGCCCGGCGAGCCCACCTCGTAGTCGTAGCACTGCGGCGTCCCGTTCAGGCTGAACTTCGGAGGGCCGTAGCGGAAATGGTTGCCCGCCCAGTAGCCCAGCCCGCCCTCCACGGTCTGGAAGACGCTGCTCCACGTGGGGCCGCGTTCCTTCCAGGTGCGGGCCAGGGTGCCCTCCGGGGCGAGCGGCTGGTCCTTGTCGTCGGAGTTGTCGGGGATGATCCAGGAACCCGGGAGGCCGATCTGGAAATCCGCCAGCGGCTGGTCCACCAGCCGCCATACGGCCGCATAAAAGCCCATGCCCGCCGTGTAGTTCGACTGCGGCGGGAGCGGCTCGTGCCCAAAGCCGATGTAACCGTGCAGCCCCTCGGAATGCAGCGTGACCTTGCCGGGAACGTTTTGCGCCGAGCCGGTCCCAGTCACGAGAGTCAGGCAGGTGAGGGAGATGACGATGCGCTTCATAGGTTTGGTGGCCGGAGAATGGACGCGGCGGCGGGTCAGCCCTTCCGCTCAGGCATTCACCAGCGCCCCGATTGCACGCAACTCGCCTCGGGCTGGCGAGCACTCTCTGGGTGCATCTTCACCGTGGCTACAATCAGATGAAGAGTTATGAGAGGTCCGCCCCAGGTGGGTGCTGAATCGCGGGGCATGCCGCCGGTGATGGAAGCCCTTCGGAGGTAGCGCAGATTTGCAATCTGCTGTATCGCCGATTTTCAATCGGCAACGGGTGGAATGCTCGTGCGTTCACGGGAAATCATTGGGCCGGTGCAGGTTGCAAACCTGCGATACGGCAGAATACAATTCTGCACTACCGCCGCGCCGCGCTGCCGGCGGGGAATCAGCCGCCGCCAGCCATGGTGTCCAAATACGCCCGCTCTTTCTGCGCCGGCCGGGAGAGCGGGTGGTGCAGCTTGACAGCCAGTCGGGTGTAAAACATCGTTTTACGCCATGGTCAAAACGATTTCCAAGATCGGCAACTCGCAGGGGCTCATGTTTGATGCCGCGCTGATGGATATGGCGCGGCTGAAGGCCGGCGACCAGGTGAACGTGGAGGTCCACGAGGGTGGCACGATCACGCTTACGCCGCTGCGTCCCCGGCCCGCCCGGGCCGAGGTGTCTCAGGTCATCCAGGCCACGATGAAGGATTACGCCCGGACGATGAAGCGGCTGGCATGAAGGCCACGCCGGAAAACTGTTTCCACCTGACCGTCGAGATCGTTCGCGAAATCCACGCGGCGACCATCGCCGGCTTTGGCGGTTCGGACGGTCTCCGCGAGCCGGCCCTGCTGGAATCCGCCGTGGCGGCACCCCAGGCCAGCTTCGGCGGCAAATCGCCCTACGGGGACATCGTGGAAGTGGCGGCCGCGTATCTCTTCTACCTCTGCAAAAATCATCCCTTCATCGACGGCAACAAACGGACGGCGCTCGGTGCCTGCCTGGTGTTCCTGCGCCTGAACGGGATCGAACCCAAACCCGACGGTCCTCCGTGGGAGGAATTGACACTGGGAGTGGCATCCAGCGAGCTGGACCGTGACGAAACCACGCGTCGGCTGCGGAAACTGCTGCCGAAACCAAAGTGAGACGAACTGAGGTTCGCCGAGTTGGCGGATGAGCAGTCACTACGGCTTCGCTACTTCGTGCCATACACCAGCCTTAGCTTCTCCGCGTCGCCGGTGCTGATGTGGTTGTCCCCCCATTGGCCGATCACGCCGTCGTAGTCGTCGCCCACGGGGTCCAGCACGGCGCAGGGGCTGGTGCCGACGCCGTCCTTGCATTCGGATTCGCATTGGGAGGCCCAGCAGGTGCGGTAGTGCATGATGGAGCGGTAGTCGTAGCCCGGGGTCACGACGATCCAGTGGTCTTTGGGCACCCAGTCGTAATCGGATTCCCGGCCCGGCTTGATGTGTTCGTAGTGGACCGTGATGTAGCGGTCGCGGTCCCAGCGCTGGTGCTCGTGGAAGAAGCCCAGCACGTGGCCCAGCTCGTGAGCCGGCATCCACGGGCCCTGTTTCCACCAGAAGGCCGTGATGTTCACATCCTGCCGGGTCCCTTTGCGGTAGCCGTTGAAGGTCGTGTTGTTGCCCGCATCCGTCTGGCCCGTGAAATAGACGTATTCCGTCTCCGTGGTGCGGGGGATGAACTTGATATTGGCGCCGGTGGCCTCCCAAAGCTGCATCGCCTGCTTCACGGTCGCCGCCTGGGCGTCGGTCAGTTTCGAGAGGTCATAGGGGATGACGCCGTGCGGCCAAGGCAGCGGCTTTTCGGTTTTGGCATCCATGTGCGCGGGATCGGAAGTCGGGCCCGTGGCACAGCCGGCCAGCGCGAGGGCGAGCATGGCCATCCCCAGCAACAGACGAGCACGCAGGCGTTTCCAGGCGGAGAGTTGCATAGCCGAGGGGAGGGTTCCGCGCGCCGGCGGCTGGCTCAATCGCAAAATCACCCCGTTCTAAGCGCGGAGCACGGACCGTCTGGTCCGCAGTCGGGCCTGCGGGCGCGCGCAAGGTCGGGAACTCCGCCCCGATGTTCCACCAATCAGTGAGCCGCTCAGTCGGACGGAAAATCGGGCCGTATCGGCCCAGTTCACGCGGACGTGACCGTCCGCGCTCCTTTTCGACTGCATCGTTCCGGCTAAGCAACGGAGTGGGGGAGTGGGGAGCGAGAAGTCAGAGCCTCCTGACGTCGGCTGCTACGAGGAGACGGGCGGAGGTGCTTGCGCACCGGCTACCGGGCGCGGGTGCAAAGGGGATATGCTGAGGTGCGCGCTTCGGCCATCCCAAGGTTGACTTTCGGCCTTACTCGTTAAGATTCAAAACCTTCCACATCGCTAGGCGCGGAAACGCAGAAAAATCATGCACGCATGAATCCTCCAAATACACACACCTCGCCGTCCTACGGCGCCAAACTCGGGCTGGCAGTCGCTTTGGCGGCGGCCTTTAGCCTGGCCACCCAGGGCCAGACCATCCCCAATCCAAGCTTCGAAACGGACACCTTCACCGTGTCTCCAGGCTACGTTTCCGGTAACGCCGCCATCACCGGCTGGGCCGCCACCCTCCCCGGGCATGCGGGTCTCAACCCGGCGACCGACAATGTCTTTGCGAACAACGGCACGATTCCGAACGGCAAGAATGTGGCTTTCCTCGAGTCCACAGCGGATGGTGCCTCCGCGCTCTCCAGCACGATCAGCGGGCTCACCGTGGGCACGAAGTACAAACTGACCTTCCGCGCCAACGCCTCCACCAACCAGACGCCGAATGTGCACGTGGCGATTGACGGGCAGGAAATCCTGTTCGTGCAGATCCACCCATCCGGTGCCGGCTCGCCGTACACCTACCTCGCGACGGAATTTACCGCCGCAGCGGCCTCGCAGACGCTCGCCCTGACGAATGACGCCGTGCCAAACAATGGCGACACTTCAAGCACCCTGCTGGTGGATGATTTCGCGATCGCACCGAGCAGCAACCGGTGGGCCACCGCCGCCTGGACCGGCGACGCCGACTCCGGGGTGGATGCCAACTTCTTCTACACCCACGCCTACAACTTCGGCAGCGGGAACAGCCCGGTGATCAACGGCATCACGTTCACCGGCGTCGGGGGCGGCAACCCCAACGTGCCGGGCTCGTTCTCGACGACGTTGCTGGGGAATGTCTTCAACGGCGACAACAACGACATCACGGCCGGGACCGATGCCAGCGTCGGGCTGGCGACTGATTTCGTCTATGGTGGCACGGTGACGACCGGCAACAATCAGGCCATCACGATCAAGGGGCTGGTCGCGGGTCGCGACTATGTGGCAACGATTTACACCTTCGGCTGGGAGACGCCGGATGAAACGTCCCGTTGGGCCACCTTCAACGTGGGCGGCGACCGGCTGACCATCAACCAGGACGCGCTGGGCAACAACGCCGGCCAGCGCATCACCTATAGCTACACCGCCGATTCCACCGGCAACGTGACGATCCAGTACGCGCCGCTCGACAACACTGGCCAGAGCATCCACACGTACGGCTTCAGCAACCGTGAGGCGGTCAGCCGCAATGTGGCCCCGGCCATCACGCAGGATCCCGCCAGCACCACGGTGTCCGAGGGCGTCGCAGTGACCTTCTCCGTGAGTGCCACGGCGATCCCGACCGCGACCTACGCCTGGCGTTACAAGGGCAATCCCATCAACGGGGCCACGAACGCGACGTACACCATCCCGGCCGTCGCCACGACGGATGCGGGCAATTACGACGTGATCGTGACCAACCCCCTGGGTTCGGTGCCCAGCAAGGTGGCCAAGCTCACGGTCGGCGTGGCCATGGTCAATCCGAGCTTCGAGGCGGACACCTTCACCGTCTTCCCCGGCTATGTGAGCGGCAACGGCCCGATCACGGGCTGGGATTCCCTGCCGAACCACGGCATCAACCCGGGCGGTGGCAGCCCGTTCGCGGACAACGGCACGATCCCGAACGGTGCCCAGGTCGCCTTCATGCAGGGCGATGGCGTGCTGAGCCAGACCGTGGCCGGACTGACCCCGAACGCGCAGTACTACCTGCACTATTATGAGAATGCGCGCGGCGGCAACCTCCCGTACCTCGCGGCAAGGATCGCCAGTAACACGGTCGTTCCGGCCCACCTGGTGACCTCGGTCGGCGGCGCCAATCCGTATCACGAGATCTACAGCGATGTGTTTGCGGCCACGGACACGACGCAGCTGCTGGAGTTCGTGAAGAGCAACCCGCTGGGCGGCGACACCACCGCCCTCGTGGACAACGTCGCCCTCGTGGCCATTCCGGCCGGCACCGCCCCGGTGGTAACGACCGATCCGAGCCCCGCCTCCACCTCGGTGGGCGGCTCCGCCACCTTCACCACCCACGCCATCGGCAGCCTGCCCCTGAGCTACGTCTGGCTGAAGAATGGCACCCCCATCGACGGCCAGACGGGTCCAACCCTCACCCTCACCGGCGTGCAGAAGCCGGACGACACCGATTACTCCGTCCGCGTCACCAACGGCGCCGGCACGGTCACCTCGGCCTCGGCGCACCTGACGGTATTTGAGCCCATCGCGGACCTGTACAACACGGGTGTGGATGATCACCGCACGCTCGTGGCCAATGCCGCGGCCGATCCGCACTACACCCTCATCCAGAGCGATGACCCGGCGTTTGCCGGACCCCAGTCGTTCGTGATCAACGACAATGCGTTCCCGATCGGGCCCTGGCTGGCGACCACCCCTGATTCCAAGTGGATCGGGCCGCGCGCCGACGCAAACAACGGCAACCTGCCGGGCAACTACACCTATCGCACGATGTTTAACGTGGGGGACCGTGATCCTTCGACTGTCATCATTGTGGGACGCTGGCTCACCGACAACACCGGTGTGGACGTCCTCGTCAACGGCGTTTCCGTTACCAATGTACCGTTGAGCAGCTCGTTCACCGCGTGGACCACCTTCACGCTGGCGACCACCAACGCGACGTTCAAGCAGGGCACCAACACGATCGACTTCGTGATGAACAACGCCCCGCCCGCCGGCCCCGCCGGCATCCGCGTGGAATACACGCTGACCAACCTGCGCATTCCGCCGGGCGTCGCGCCGAGCATCCTGAGCTCGCCGGTCAGCCAGCAGGTCGCGATCGGGGACACGGTCAGCCTCAGCGCCAGCGCGAAGGGTTCCGCCCCGCTGACCTACCAGTGGTTCAAGAATGGCCAGCCGGTCCAGGGTGCGACCAACCTGACGCTCGGGTTCACCAACGTGACCTCGGCGGTCTCCGGCATCTACACCCTCACGGTGTCCAACCCGACGGGCACTGCCACGACCGATCCGGCCAGCGTCTGCGTCTCGCTGCAGCCCCTCACCGGCATCGTGTTTGGCACCGGCGTGGATACCAACGGCATGTTGCTGGACAACAGCAGCACCGATCCGCACTACCTCCTCTCCGCCAGCGCGGACGCGAACTATCCCGGCCCCGACGCCTTCGTCGTGATCGACGGCCAGTTCCCGATCGGCCCCTGGGTAGCGAGCGGTCCGAATTCCAAGTGGATCGCCCCGCTGGATGACCAGACCTCCGGCAACGCCGGCGGTTCCTATACCTACACCACCGCGTTTGACCTCACCGGCATCGATGCGAGCACGTTCCAGATCGTCGGCGGCTGGGCGACGGACAACGGCGGCACCGACATCCTGCTCAACGGCGTGAGCCTGGGCCTGGTCAACACGGTGCAGTTCGCCAGCTTCACCCCGTTCAAGATCACCGGCGGATTCCTCCCCGGAAAGAACACCTTGGACTTCGTGGTGAACAACGAGGGCACTTCCTCATCACCCACCGGTCTCCGCGTGGATCTCAAAGCGTACCTCAACCTCGATCCGAAGCTGTCCGTCACCGCCACCGGCGGGAACGTCACTGTCTCCTGGAGCAACGCCAGCCCCTGCCAGACCTTGCAGTCGGCGCCGTCTGTGACCGGCCCGTGGACGGACCTGCCTGCGGCGACGAGCCCGTACGCGGTGCCCGCCGGCCCGACGCAGTTCTTCCGCATCCTGAGCCCGTAAGCCGGGCAGGCGCTTCAGCGGGCAACCGCCACCGTTCACCAAGGAAGCCGGGGAGCAATCCCCGGCTTCTCTTTTGTCCGGAAGCCGCGACTGATCGTGTTCAACCCACGGTCCCGGGCTTCAAGGCGCTCGATGTCTTGCCATTCCACAGTCGGCCGAGGCGGGTGCGCAGCCACGGTGCAATGACGCGCTCCCGACGACGGCCGTTCAGGACCCAGCCAACCCAGGTGGAGCGCACGAAAAGGTCGTAGGTCAGCAGCGAGAGGCCGATGGTGCTGAGAGTGATGAAAGCGAGCTTGAGCGACCAGTGCAGCGGCACCTCCGCGACCGCCACCTGCAGCCAGATCACCACCGGCAGGTGGAACAGGTACATCCAGTAGGAGGAGTCGGCGATGTAGCGCACGAACGCATTGGGCCGCGCGCACAGCTTTCGGAAGACGCCAATAGTCAGCAGGGCGAGCGACCACATGGTCAGGGCGTAGCCCACGGCATGGGCCAGATGCGCCGCCAGGTAATGGGGATGTCCCGGGTCGCCCTGGAGGTCACCCAGCAGCAGCACGGTAATGATACCCAGGCCCGCCATGATCCAGCGGGGCAGCGTGAGCCGCGTGAGCTGGGAAATCAGTTCACCCTGCCGATGCAACAGCCAGCCCAGAAGGAAGAAGCCGCCGTAGATGGCGAGCGGCGGAAGTTGCGGGACCAGCGACTGGTCCGGCGTGTCCAGGCCCCAGAACCGCATGAACCAGAGCGCCGCCGCCGTCGGCAGCGCGAGCAGCACCGGGGAGACCGGGGATTTTGCCAGCCAGGCGACCAGTGCATCCGTCCGACGCATGATCATGGCGCCCCCTGGGCCGGTGACCCGGAGCAATCCCCGCACGACGAGCGTCAGTGTCGTGATCAGCGCCAGGTAGTAGAGGAACCAGAGATGTGAGCCGGCAAAGAGCCCCTGGGGAAGGATGGAGAGGCTTTGGAAGCCGCCCCGCAGACCGGCCAGGATATCGACGGGGCCGCGGAGACTGGCGGAACCCATGATCCAGCCCGACACGACCAGCGGGTGCAGGATGAACCAGCCCACGACAAACGGCACCCCGATCCGCAGCAGACGGGAGCGCACGAAACCGCCCGCACCCTTGCGCTGAAAGGTCAGGTGGCTGAGGAACCCAGCGAGCAGGAAGAACGTGGCCATGCGGAAGGAGTGGCTGACGGTCATGAACACCGACACCAGCGGGCTGGTCGAGATGTCCTGAACCGCCCAGCCCACGAAGACCGGCATGAACGACAGGCACGCGTGGAACACGATGCCGAGGACGAGCGCAAAGGCCCGGGTCGCATCGAGGTAGTCCAGCCGGAAGTTCTCCGGGCCGGGCGAAGCGACCAATTTGGTTGGGGGAAGAGATGGATTCATGGTGATCACGGCGGGAAGCAACAGGGGTCAGTAGAAGCCGATTTCATCCACGGCGTACTCGAACGAATCCCTGGCCACGCCGAACGAGACCAGATTCACGCTGGTGATGGATTTCAGGTTGAGCGCGGTCTGCTCCGACCACGCGCGCTTCATCTCCTTAAACGGGATGCGCACCTCCTGGAATTCGCCCCGCTTCCCGGCGATTGGCGCGCCCGAGTGATAATCAAAGTTTTGGACGTCGGCACTGCCCACCTGAACGATCAGCGTTCCCTTGGTCACCTTGACGCGCAGCCGGACGCCCTCGTAGCCGGACAAGTCCTTCGGTTTCCCGTCCGCCGAAAGCGGGGACACCTCGCTGATGAACGCGGGAACGCCGCGTCCCGGCACCAGGTCGCCTTTGACCGTGAGCACGCCGTTCTCGCATTTCTGGGTTGCCTGCGACTTGCTGCCGGCGGCCTTGTCGTCGACCAGGAGCCGTTCGACGCCGTTCCGGTTGGTCTTCAAATCCGAGTAGTCATCGAGCAACAGCGGCGCGACCGCAGGCGCCGCCGCCATCGAGGCAAAGGTGATCAGCGCGGCGAGCCAGGCTGTGGCCAGCGGGGCGCGGCGGGTTTTCAGGCAGGATGGAAGCAATGGTCGGTTCATGATGAAGTTCTCTGGTTTTGCAGCATTTGTCGGGTCATTCCGGAACCCGCCGGCTCGTGGTGAGGCCCGGTCGTGGGATGGCATGACATTTCGCCTGTAGGTGGCCGAATCCGGGCGTCCGGTGACAAAATTTCTTCCGGGGCCGGCGCGGTGGGTGGAGGTTGAACACTCGCGTGCCTCTTTTCATCGTGACCCGCCGCTGACCTCGGAGGGAAAGCTGGCTACGATGAACGGACGTCCCAATTCGCCCGCGCTCTCATGCACGAGGTCAGTCACGATGAAAAGATGCGGCCGATTGTTCACCGAGGCTCGCTCGGGCTTTGCATCCACCACTACAAATGCCAGCATGGCGGGGCATGAACGCCCGGACCCTCACCCTTGCCCTGCTCGCCGGAATCGCCGGAATCGCCGCTTTCGCCGCCGGTGCCGCCGGTGCTCCCGCCAACTGGCCCGCCTTTCGCGGTCCCAACAGCGCCGGCGTCTCGCCGGAGGCGCATCCGCCGGTGAAGATCGGGCCGACCAACGGCGTGCTCTGGTCCGCGGAAATTCCCTGGTCGCCTTCCTCCCCGAGCGTCTGGGGGGACCGCATTTTCCTCACCACGTTCAACGACGGCAAGCTGGAGACCCGGGCCTACTCGACGCATGACGGCCGCCTGCTGTGGACGCGGGTCGCGCCGACCACAAAACTCGAGGAGTACTACATGACCGAGGGCAGCCCGGCCTCCTCCACCCCGATCACGGATGGCAAGGTGGTGGTGAGCTATTTCGGCTCGTTCGGCCTCATCGCCTACGACATGGATGGCAAGGAGCTCTGGCAGTTCCGGCTGCCCATGGCCGAGACGGCGGGCAATTTCGGCTCAGGCACCTCGCCCCTGCTGGTCGGCAAGCGGGTGATCCTCAACCGCGATCTGCGGGCCGGCTCGTCCATCCTCGCAGTGGATCTGAAGTCCGGGGCGAAGCTCTGGGAGACGATCCGCCCGGAATCGCTCACGAGCTACGGCAGCCCGATCCTCTGGAAGCATGACGGCCTCGAGGAAGTCATCATGGCCGGCGCGCTCACCCTGAAGGCGTACGATCCCGCCACCGGCGCGGAACGCTGGGTCGTGACCGGCCTGCCCAGCTACACCTGCACCACCCCCGTGGTCGGCGACGGACTCCTGTTCTTCGCCGGCTGGTCACCGGGCAAGGCCGACTCGCCGTGGCCCAGCTGGGACAGCGTCGTCGAAAAGCAGGACAAGAACGGTGACGGCAAGATTTCCGTGGAGGAGTACGACGCCGGTCCCGCGTGGTTCAAGGCGCAGGATGTGGATGGCGACGGCTTCCTGACGCGCAAGGATTGGGACCAGATCGGCGGCCTGATGAAGCGCGGCGAAAACGTGCTGCTCGCCATCAAGCCCGGCGGCCACGGTGACGTGACCGCCACCCATGTCGTCTGGAAGGCGACCAAGGGCCTGCCCTACGTGCCCTGCCCGTTGCATTACGACGGCCGCGTCTATCTCGTGAAGGATGGCGGCATGGTCTCCTCCTTCGACGCGAAGACCGGCAGGGCCTTCTACACCCAGGAGCGGCTGCCCGCACAGGGCGCCTATTATGCCTCGCCCGTCGCGGCGGATGGGCACCTCTACTTTGCGTCGCTGCAGGGCAAGCTCACGGTGGTGAACGCCGGCGGCGACAAGCCCGAGGTGCTGCACGAGGCCGACTTCGGCGAACGCATCTCCGCGACGCCCGCGCTCGTGGGCGACCGCCTCTACCTGCGCACCAAGACCAGGCTCATGGCCTTCGGCGGCGAAGTGACCCGGTAATTGTTCAAAGTCTTAATCTTAATCATAATCTTACTCTTAATCGCTGAAAATGTGCCACTGGGATTAAGATTAAGATTAGGATTAGGATTAAGACGCTTCCTTTTTCCCTCCCTTGCTTCCGGATTTCACCCCGCTTCAGTGGCTGCTGGCCGCGCTGGCAGCGACCGGCATCGGTGTGTCCAAGAGCGGGCTGCCGGGCATCAGCCTGCTGCACGTGGTGATCTTCGCGCAGCTCTTCCCCGGGCAGGCCTCGACCGGCGTGGTGCTGCCGATGCTGATCTGCGGTGACATCGGGGCGGTGCTGCTCTTCCGGCGGAACGCCCAGTGGCCGCATGTGTTCCGCACGCTGCCACCGGCGGTGATCGGCGTGGCCATCGGGTGGGCCATCATGCGCTGGGCACAGCAGGCGCACGTGCCGGCGGCGAAGTTCAACCCCGTCATTGGCGGCATTGTGCTTGGGCTCGCCCTGGTGCAGCTCGGGCGCAACTGGAAACCCAACCTCTTCGCCCATGTGCCGCACACGCACGGCTTCGCCTGGACCATGGGCCTGATTGCCGGCACCACCACGATGCTCGCGAACGCCGCCGGCCCGGTGATGGGCCTCTACCTCTTGGCGGTGGCGTTGCCCAAGGAGGCCTTCGTCGGCACCGGCGCGTGGTTTTTCCTCCTCATCAACTGCATCAAGGTGCCCTTCAGCGCGCAGCTCGGGCTCATCAACGGCTCCTCGCTCGCCTTCAATTCGCTGCTGGTGCCGCTCATCCTGCTCGGGTTGTTCCTCGGCAAGTTCGTCGTGGCGCGGCTGCCGCAAAAGTGGTTCGACACGCTGATCCTCGTGTTTGCTCTCTTCGCCTCGGCTAAACTGCTGGGCGCTTTCTGAACGCGGTGGGCATCCAAGACATACGGCAAAAAGCCACTTCACCCTGAGTGGCCAGCCGTTCGCCCCGGTTCTCCGGTGTTTCCCGTCGTGCCGATGGTAGCGGAGGGATTGGCATCACAAACTGGGTCCCCTTCCATGAAATCAATCAGACCCCTAACCGTATTGTCTCGTCGTCTGAAGCCCCGCTGGCCGGCTCTGCTGGCCTTGGCCATTGGCCTTGCCGGCGCTCCGGTGAAATCCCTTGCGGATCCCAGCATCGCCCGTGTCTGGGACGAGGAAATGCTCTCGGCCATCCGCATCGACAAGCCGCATCCGCCAGTGCATGCCCGCAACCTCTTTTCCGTCTCAGCCTGCATGTACGACGCCTGGGCGGCCTACGACCCCACGGCGGTGGGCTTCGTCTTCCGCCAGAAGCTGACAGCGGCCGACGTGGCGGCGGCGCGGCGCGAGGCGATCAGTTTCGCCGCCTATCAGATGCTCAAGGAGCGTTACGCGTTGTCGGTGAACGCCGCCAAGACGCTGCCGCTGCTCGACGCCCGGCTGACCGCGCTGGGATACGACACCAACAACGTGTCCCGCGACATCACCACCCCGGCAGGGTTGGGCAACGCCATCTACGAGGCCGTCCACAACTGGTTCATCAATGACGGTGCCTTTCAGACCAACAAGCCCGCCTATTCCGACCAGCCGGCGGCCCAGGGCGGCTACAAGTCCGTGAACGGCTTCCTGAACAGCGGGCTGAGTGGCACGCAGGATGCCGACGAGAATGGCAACACTTTCAACTCCCTGTCCGACGTGAACCACTGGCAGCCGCTGAAGGTGGCCAACGCCGAGGACCAGAACGGTCTGCCGACGGGGCCGTTGCAGGGGTTCCTCGGGCCGCAATGGCTCGGCGAACGGCCCTTTGCGCTCCCGCACACCACGCCGGGCCTGCCGTTCATCGATCCCGGCGCGCCGCCCCGGCTCGGCACCGCCACGGCCGAAACCTTCCGCACCCAGATCGTCGAGAACATCCGGCGCAGCAGCCAGCTCACCCCGGATGACGGTGTCACGATCGACATCTCCCCCGCTGCCTTCGGCGACAACAGCCTGGATGGCAACGACGGCACGGGGCACGCGCTCAACCCTGTCACCGGGCAACCCTACGTGCCCAACCTGGTGAAACGCGGTGACTTTGCCCGCGTGCTGGCCGAGTTCTGGGCGGATGGCCCCAGCTCGGAAACGCCGCCCGGCCACTGGAACACCATCGCGAACGGCGTCAGCGACACGCCCGGCTTCGAGAAGCGCTTCCACGGGACCGGCCCGGTGCTCGACGATCTGGAGTGGGACGTGAAGCTCTACTTCGCGGTCAATGCCGCGGTCCACGACGCCGCCTGCACCGCGTGGTCCATCAAGCGTTACTACGACGGCTGGCGTCCGCTCAGCCCCATCCGCTACATGGGCGGACAGGGACAGTCCAGCGACCCCGGCCAGCCGTCCTACAGCACCAACGGCCTGCCGCTCATCCCCGGCCTTATCGAGCTCGTGACCGCCGACACTGCCAAGGCGGGCGGGCGCCACGCCGGCCTGACTCCGGGCAAGATCGCACTGCTCGGCTGGCCTGGCCAGCCCGCCAATCCCACCAATTCGCACAGCGGTGTGAAGTGGCTGCACGCCGAGGACTGGACGACCTACCAGAAGAAGACCTTCGTCACCCCTGCCTTCCCCGGCTATACCTCCGGCCACAGCACGTTCAGCCGAGCCGCCGCGGAGGTGCTCACGGAGATGACCGGCAGCAAGTTCTTCCCCGGCGGCCTGGGAACCTTCAACGCGAAGGCCGACAAGTTCCTCGCCAACGAACAGGGGCCGAGCACGGACATCCAGCTGCAGTGGGCCACCTATTATGATGCGGCCGATCTCGCGGGGCTGTCGCGCCAGTATGGCGGCATCCATCCGCCGGTGGATGATTTCACCGGGCGGCGCACCGGCTCCGTGGCTGGCAAGGGCACGTGGGCGCTGGCCAGCCTGTTTTTTGACGGCTCGGTGGCCACCGCACCGATCCCGGTCACGCTTCGGCAAACAGCCCCCGACGAGCGCGAGGTGCGCTACGAGACCATCCGGGGACTCTACTATAAGCTTCAGTCCACCACGGACCTGGGCCAGCCGTTTACCGACGAGCCGGGCGGTTACGTGCAGGCGCTCGAGTCCTCCTACGCGAAACTGGATGCCGCGACGGGTCCGGTTAAGTATTATCGCGTCGTTCGTGCGCTCACTCCCTGAGCCGGCGGACGGGTATGGTGAAGACAGCCGTCAATGTCTGGCTGCGGCGCGGCGGGAAGACGCTTTGGCAGCGGTTTCTGGCGCAAAGCACCGAATGGAAGCTGCACTGGCTGCTGCGGCTCGGCGTAGGCATGGAGTTCGTCGGCCATGGTGCTTGCGGCCTGCACACGAAGGCGGGATGGCTGCCCTACTTCGGGGTCTTCGCCATTCCCGAGGCGATGGCCTGGAAGATCATGCCTTGGGTGGGCGCGATGGACGTGGCCCTCGGCCTCTCGGCGCTGCTCGCGCCCCGGCGGGCGGTGCTGCTCTACATGGGCGTGTGGGGTGCCTTCACGGCCCTGCTGCGGCCGGCGGCGGGCGAAGGCTGGTTTGAAGCCATTGAGCGCGCCTACAACTACGGGGTGCCCTTTGCGTTCCTGCTGCTTCACGGCTGGGCCACGGGCCGCCGAGACTGGTTCGCTGTCCTGCGGACAGTCCCGGCGCTTACGCCGGAACGGGAACGGGCGCTCCGCTGGCTGCTCCGCGCCGTGGTGGGGCTGATGCTCATCGGGCACGGCGGGTTCGGCCCGTTCCTGGCAAAGAAGAACCTGCTCGGCTTCTACGATGCGGTCGGGCTGGACCATCTTGGGCTGCCGCTGGAAACCATCCGCGCCGGAATCGGCTTCCTCGAAATTGGCCTCGGGGTGACCGTATTCCTTGTGCGCAGCCCGCGCTTCTTTGCCAGCGTGTGCCTGTGGAAGATCACCACCGAATCACTCTTCCTCGTGGCCTCCGCTCCGCTGGCCTGTTGGGAGATCATCGAGCGCGGCGGCAGCTACGTCGCCCCGCTGGCCGTGCTCTGCTTGCTGCTCCACGAGCGCCGCAGGACCGCCACTGATTAAATTTACTGGTGAGCCCAGGGGCCGGACTTCCATCCGACCCCTTCTGCTTTGTCACTCCCAATCCGGAACGATGTGCCGTCACGACGCCGGCACCTGTTGATTTCCTCCAAGACCTTCCTTCCCGCGCCTGCCAGCCTCACCGCAGTTCACTGGCTGACTGATTGCTGATTCACTGTCTCACCGCATGAAACCCCACTGGTCCGGAGTCTTCCCCGCCATCACCACGCAGCTGCACAAGGACGGCTCGCTCAATCTCGACGCGACGGCCGCCCACGCCGATGCGCTCATCCGGTCCGGTATCACCGGGCTGATTTTCCTCGGCTCGCTCGGTGAAAACCAGTCGCTCACCGCCGACGAGAAACGCCTCGTGATGACCGAGATGGTGAAGTTCGTGTTTGGCCGCGTGCCGGTGCTCAGCGGCGTGGCCGAGAGCAGTGTGGCCGAGGCCTGCCGTTACGCGCGGGACCTGGAGGAGCTCGGCGCCGACGGCTACATGCTCATGCCGCCGATGATCTACAAGTCGCCGGACCCTCGCGAATCGCTCCACCATTTCCGCACCGTCGCGCAGTCCTCCGGGCTGCCGGTGATGATCTACAACAACCCCCTCAGCTACGGGCACGACCTCACGCCCGAGCTGTTCGCCGAGCTGGCCAGCCAGAAGAACTTCGTCGCGCTCAAGGAATCCTCCGGGAACACCCGCCGCATTACCGACATGCACAATATCGTCGGCGACCGCTACGCCATCTTCACCGGCGTGGACGACCTGGCCCTCGAATGCGCGATCCTCGGCATCGATGGATGGGTGGCCGGCAGCGGCATCGCCTTCCCGGCGGAAAACCAGCACTTCTGGGAACTCACCCGCCGTGGCGAATGGGACCAGGCGCGCGAACTCTACCGCTGGTTTACGCCGCTGCTGCACCTCGATACGCACCCGAAATTCGTCCAGTACATCAAGCTGGCCGTGCAGGAGGCCGGCCTGGGCAAGGAATGGGTCCGCGCCCCGCGCCTCGCGCTCACCGGGGCGGAGCGAAAGACGGTGCTCAAGGTCATCCACGATGGCCTCGCGAAACGGCCGAAGGTGCCGAAGCGGAAGTGAGCTGCCAACTTACACGAAGTCCATCGTAGTAGGACGGGCGTCCGGTTCGGGGACAACACATCGAGGACAGGGAAGGGACAGGACATCGAGGACAGCTGAGGCTGGGCATGTTGCGGTGTGCGGATGCCTTGGAATTCATCCTCGTTGGTGGAACAGCGACATCGATTCGTGTTGGAAGCGCTGCGGGAACGGGAACCGTTCGCCGCCTTGTGCCGGCGGCATCGTCTGGCGCGGAGCTGCGGCTACAAGTGGCTGGCGCGCTTCCGGGAGAGCGGGGTGCGGGGGCTGCTCGACCGGCCGCGCACGCCGGCCCGTTCGCCCCGGCGGCTGGCGCCACGCTGGCAGACGGCCCTGCGCCGTCTGCGGGCCCGGCGGCCGACATGGGGGCCGAAGAAGCTGCGCCGGCAGCTGCAGGTCGAACATCCCCGTGCCCGGCTGCCCTCGGCGCGCACCCTCGGCCGGTGGCTGCGCCGCTGGGGCCTGAACCGGCCGCCCCGCCGGCGGGCCCGGTCCGGTCCGCCGCTGCGCCGGCCGGGACGCACGGTGCCGCAGGCCCCGCATGACGTGTGGACCGTAGACTTCAAGGGCTGGTTCCGCACCCGCGACGGCACGCGGGTCGAGCCGCTCACGGTGCGCGACGCGGCCAGCCGTTTCCTCCTGTGCTGCCGGCTGCTGCCCAGCCAGGCCGACGAGCCCGTCCGGCGCGTGTTCCGGCGGCTGTTCGGCCGGCACGGCCTGCCCCGAGCCATCCGCTGTGACAACGGCGCGCCCTTCGGCGGCTGCGGGCCGCGCGGGCTCTCGCGCCTGAGCGTGTGGTGGCGCCGCCTGGGCATCCGGGTCGAGTTCGGCTGGCGGGCCCACCCCGAGGACAACGCCGCCCACGAGCAGATGCACGCGGTCTACCAGCGCGAGGTCGCCGCCCTGCCGGCGGCCAACCCGGCGGCCCAGCAGCGCCGGACCGACCGGTGGCGGCGGCGTTTCAACCACGAGCGCCCCCACGAGGCGCTCGCCCTGCGGACCCCGGCGGCAGCCTACCGGGCCAATCGTCGCCAACTGCCGCGGCGGCTGCCACGGTGGCGGTATCCCCACGGCTGGCCCATGCGCACGCCCAACCGGCGGGGCTACGTGCGCTGGCAGGGCCGCAGCCGCTTTCTCGGGCGCGCCTTCGCGGGTGAACGGCTCGGGTTCAGGCCCCTCACCCAGCGACGGTGGGCTGTCCATCTGGGCCCGGATCTGCTCGGCCATCTCCACGCGGCAGACACCCATGACGGCCTGCGTCCCGTACGACTCACACCGCAGCACGCCTAGCCCCAGGTGTCCTCGATGTCTTGGGCCTGTCCTGTCCTCGATGTGTTGTCCCCGAACGGGACGCCCGTCCTACTATGGGCGAAGCCGGCCTCCGAGAGGCGGAAAGCTATTTCCCCATAGGCGCGTCCATGCCGTACACGAGGATTTTGAAGCTGCCTGGCACCATGCGGCCGCGGCGCTGGCCCTCGGCCGGGGCCTCGAATTTTGCCGCGGCCAGGTAGATGCGGTGCGTGCGCGGATCGAGCGTCATGGTGCGGGCACCGCGCTCGGTCTTGAGCGTCTGCACGACGGTGAGTTTGTCCGGCGAATCCTCGTGCGCGATCGTGACCGTGCCTTCGCCACAGGAGGCGAAGGCGAGCTGGGTTCCGGGATCAAAGGCGTTGGCATCCACCCCGTTGCCGATGGGAACGCTCGCCACCACTTTCCCGGTGGTGCTGTCCATCATCGCCACCGTCTTGCTGCCGCCACAGCCCAGGAAAAGCCGGTGATGCACCACGTCGATGGCCATGCCCGAGGCTTCCTCGGCCGGGGCGATCGGCCATCGGTTCACGACGGCGTGGGTCTTGGTGTCGATGGCGACCACCTCGTTTTTGTCCTCCAGGTTGTCATAGACCCGCCCGGCCGACGGATCGGCCACGGCAAACTCGGGCTTGCCGCCGAGCGGGATCGTGGCGACGACCTTGCCCGATTTCGCGTCAATCACGGTCGCCGACTGCCCGCCTCCGTTGAACATGTAGGCCTCCTGCTGCCCCGGCTCGTAGAGCATGCCGTCGGGATTTCCGCCGGTCTCCACTTTCGAAAGGGTCGCGAGGGTTTTCAGGTCGATGATGCCCGCCTTGTTCTCCCGGCCGTTGCTGGAAAATCCGCGCCCGAGCTCCGGAGCCACCGCGAGCCCGTGAACCCCCGGCGTGTCGCCGATCTCGCCCACCACCTTGTCCTGGTCGATGTCGATGACCACGACCTGGGAGGTATGACTGACGTAAAGCCGGCGACCGGCCTCATCCACCGTCAGGTAGTCCCAGCCGCCCTCACCGCTTATGGGGATTTCCTTGAGGAAATGATAAGGCCCATCAGCCGCGGACGAACTGACCGCGTTCAGGCCCAGAAAGGCAACGGTGAGCAGGGGGAGAGACAGACGGAAATTTGGGTGCATGGGGAGAAAGCGTTGGAGACAGCAGTGCCTCATCTAAGGACCGCCACCCATCGGATCCCTACAAGCCGGCATGACAGTTCTGTCATCCTCCCGGCCGCTCCGTGACCGAACCGTGGGCGCATCTGTTCATCGTGGTCAGCCGCTGACTATGGAGGAAATGTCGCCGCCGATGAACGCGGGCCCTTCTCCCTCACCTTGATCCTCTCCCGCTGGGAGAGGAAACCGCCAGGAATGCTGCGGGCTGACTGGCAGCTTCACCGGCCAATCCCGCGCCTGCCTTCGCCGATGGGCTGGCGACGATTCCCCCTCTACCAGCGGGAGAGGGCGGGGGTGAGGGAGAACGGCCACCCGATTCGGCCCGCGCTCCCATTGCCCGAGGCCAACCAAGCTGAAAAGACGCACCCGGTCCGACTGCTGGCGGGTGCGGGATTGCCAACCTGCCACCGTCCGATACGCTCCGCGCCCATAACACGACAATTCAACAGCACGATATGGCACTTCGACTTGGCGACATCGCTCCCGACTTCACGGCGGACACCACCGACGGCACGATCACCTTCCACCAGTGGCTGGGTGATTCCTGGGGCATCCTTTTCTCCCATCCGGCGGACTACACGCCCGTCTGCACGACCGAACTCGGCGCGACCGCGAAGCTCAAGACGGAGTTTGCGAAGCGCAACGTGAAGGTCGCCGCCGTGAGCGTGGACCCCATCGAGTCGCACCGCGGCTGGGTTGGTGACATCAACGAGACGCAGTGCACCACGGTGAATTTCCCGATCATTGCCGATTCGCAGCGCGTCGTCGCCACGGCCTACGACATGATCCACCCGAACGCCGACGACAAGGCCACCGTGCGCTCTGTCTTCGTCATCGGGCCCGACAAGAAGATCAAGCTCACCCTCACCTACCCGGCCTCGACCGGCCGCAATTTCCTGGAGCTGATCCGCGTGATCGACTCGCTGCAGCTCACCGCGAAGTTCCGCGTGGCCACGCCCGCCGACTGGAAGGACGGCGAGGACTGCATCATCACGCCCGCGGTGAAGGACGCCGAGGCGGAGACGCTCTTCCCGAAGGGCATGCGGAAGGTGAAGCCGTACCTCCGCTACACACCGCAGCCGAACAAGTAGCCGGCCATGGCCCGGCACTATCAGCCTTTCTATTGGGTGATTCCCGGCAAGCTGGCAGGGATGCCGTTTCCACAGCTCGACCCGCGACGACAGCGGGCGGGCGGTGCCAGTTTGGTTGCTTACGACGATGATCTGCCGCTGCTGCACGCCGCCGGCATCCGGGGCATCGCCAGCCTGGTCGAACATCCGGCGGTGACGGATGTTTATGCCGGCGCCGGGTTTTCCGCCCGCAGTCTCCCGATCTCCGACGGCTTTGCGCCCACCCGGCGGCAGGTGGAGGAATTCGTCACGTTCGTTGATGACCTCAATGCAAGCGGGCAGGCGGTAGCGGTGCACTGCCACGCCGGCCTGGGCCGGACCGGCACCATGCTTGCCGCCTACCTGATCACCAAGGGCAGCTCTGTGCCGGAGGCGATCGCGCAGGTGCGGGCGGCGCAGCCCTCCGCTATTGAGACCCGGCGACAAGTGGAGTTTCTGCACCAGCTCGCGATGAAGTGACCTTGCCTTGGGCGGTGTTTGACGCAGCAAACGGCAACCATTCCCAAGACAGCCGCCGAGGACGCTGGCACGCTGCGCCCGTCAGGTCGGAAATTCGGCATCCGTAAAATCTCATGACGCCCACCGCCCAGCATCCCCATGGCCTGCGCACGCTGTTCTTCACCGAGATGTGGGAGCGCTTCAGCTACTATGGCATGCGGGCGCTGCTGGTGCTCTTCCTGGTCAAGGCGGTGAACGCGGGTGGTCTGGGGTTCTCTGACGAGGTCGCCACCGCGATCTATGGTCTCTACGTCGCGGGCGTGTACCTGGCGGCGCTGCCCGGCGGCTGGATTGCCGACCGGCTGCTCGGTGCCCAGCGCGCCGTGTGGGTCGGTGGGCTGCTGATCGCCGCGGGTCACTTCACGCTCGCGCTGCCTTCGTCGCAGTCATTCTTCCTCGGCCTGGTGCTTATCGTGCTCGGTACCGGGCTGCTGAAGCCGAACATCAGTGCGCTCGTCGGCCAGCTCTATCCCGAAGGCGGCGCGCGGCGGGATGCCGGGTTCACGATCTTCTACATGGGCATCAACCTCGGCGCGGCCATCGGCCCGCTGATCTGCGGTGCGCTGGGCGAACGTGTGAACTGGCACTACGGCTTCGCCGCCGCCGGCTTCGGCATGGTACTGGGGCTGGTGCAATTCCAGCTTACGCGGCAGCGGCTCGGTGACATCGGCCGGCCACCGGCCAGCCGGGGCACAGGGACTCGGCGGGACTGGACCGTTCTGACCGTTGCGCTCGGCCTCATTGCGATCTTGGTGGTGACCGCGTTGGCAGGAGTCGTGAAGGTCAATCCCCTCTGGCTCGCGAAGTTCACATCCGGGCTCATCGTCACGATGGCCATCGCCTACTTTGCGTGGGCCTTCCTCTTCGCGCATCTCAGCCTGACCGAGAAGAAGCGGCTGGTGGTCATCGCCATCCTGTTTGCCGCGTCGGCGATGTTCTGGGCGGGCTATGAACAGGCCGGCTCCTCACTGACACTCTTTGCCGAGCGTTACACGGAGCGGATCCTCCCGGGAATGTCGGGCGCGTTTCCCGCGAGCTGGTTCCAGTTTGTGCCGCCGGCCTTTGTCATCCTGTTCGCCCCGGTGGCCTCCGCGCTGTGGCTGTGGCTCGGGAGGCGCGGGGCCGATCCGTCACTCTCGGCGAAGCTGGCAGGCGGGCTGGTGCTGCTGGCGCTCGGATTCCTCGTGCTCGCGCTGGGGGCAAAGCGTGCGCTGGCCAACGGGCCGGTCTGGCCGACTTGGCTGATCGCGACCTACCTGCTGCACGTCTTCGGCGAACTGCTCGTCAGCCCGGTCGGTCTCAGTTCCGTGACCAAACTCGCGCCGCCGCGCCTCGTCGGGCAGATGATGGGCATCTGGTTCCTCGGCACCTCGCTCGGCAACCTGATCGCGGGTCTTTTTGCCGGCGAAGTCTCCGGCGACAACGCCGCCGCCATGCCGGCGCGCTTCCTCCAGGTCGTGCTGACCGCGGGCGGCACTGGCCTGCTCCTGCTGTTCTTCACCAAGCCCGTGCGCAAACTCATGGCCGGCGTGGAGTGAGCGTTCCGGAGCGCGGCTCTGTGAGCCGCAGCAACGTACGAACTGCATGGATTCTAATTGCAGCTCCAGCGCTCGGATGGACGGAGTTGCTGCGGCTCACAGAGCCGCGCTCCGGGCGCGATCTGCCGATTGGGCCAAAATCGACAGACCAAGTGGCGTTCGTGCGCTAGCCCGGGGCTCGGAAGAATCGCTACTCTGCCGTCATGCTTCAAAGCCTCCTCCGCACCGTATCCCGCCTCGGGTTGCTGCTCTTCGGTCTGGCCGTCCTTTGGAGCCGGACGCTGGCGGAGGAAGTCACGCCGATTCCCGAGGCGCTCCGGCGGGAGTTCAAGCTCGCCCCCTTTTATCAGAAGCACCTGCCGGTCGGCTCGCTGCTCGTGGTTGGTTCGACCAACGTCTCGGACAATGCCCTGCGCGAGGCGGCCTGGATCGTGCGCCACATGTTGGAAGGCCGGGAGGACATCCTGGGCGCGATGGCCAGCAATCATGTGCGCCTCGCGGTGATGGCCTACAACGAGTTCACGACCGACATCCCGGAGCACTCGCGGCTCACACCGAAAGTCTTCTGGGACCGCCGCGCACGCGGGCTCGGCGCCACACCCGAGGCTCCGGCCGTGAGCGCCGCCGAGGAGAACCTTCTGTGCTATCCCGGCGACCCCTACTCCACCGAGAACATCTGCATCCACGAGTTCGCCCATGCCATCCACCTCACGGGGATGAGTGTCCTGGACCCGACCTTCGATCGCCGGCTCCGCACCAGCTATCAAAGCGCGACCAATCACGGTCTCTGGCGCAGCACCTACGCGGGCTCCAACCGCGAGGAATACTGGGCCGAGGCCACGCAGTCGTGGTTCGACAACAACCGCGCCAACGACGCCCTGCACAACGACATCGACACCCGCGCCAAGCTCAAGGTGTACGATCCGGGCGTTGCCGCGCTCTGCCGGGAGGTCTATGGCGACCGGCCCTGGCGCTATCACAAGCCGATGGACCGGCGGGCCGCCGATCGCGCGCATCTCATCGGGTTCGATCCGACCACGTCGCCGCACTTTCGCTGGCGCGCGGCAACGATTCCGGAGCGTCCCCGCGTGCTCATCCAGACCGCGCGCGGCGACATCGAGGTCGAGCTGGATTACCGGGCCGCGCCGAAGACAGTGGAAAATTTCCTCCGCTACGCCCACGAGGGGCTTTACGCCGACGGACAATTCTTCCGCACCGTCACCGCCGGCAACCAGCCCACCAACACCGTGAAGATCGCCGTCATCCAGGCGCAGGCGAATCCCGCGAAGACAAACGAGTACTTCGCCGCCATCCCGCTCGAGCGGACGCGCGACACCGGCCTGCGACATCGCGACGGCACCATCTCGATGGCGCGCGACGGTCCCGACAGCGCGCAGGATCACTTCTTCATCTGCGTCGGCGACCAGCCGGAGCTGGATTTCGGGGGCAAACGCAATCCCGACGGCCAGGGCTTCGCCGCCTTCGGCCGCGTGGTGAAAGGCATGGACATCGTCCGCCAGATCCAGGAACTGCCCGCCGACGGCCAGACGCTGAAGACCCCGGTGAGAATCCAGCGCGCGATCCGGCGGAATTAGATGGGGCACCCAAAATTCCGGCGCCCGTAGCAACCGACGTGAGGAGGCTCGATCTTGCCGAGGAATATGGAGACTCGCCACCTCCTCTGCTATAAGAACGGGCCAAATGAGCGAAGCCGATTGCATTTCCGCTTCTGAAGTTCCCGTTTATGACTCGGGCCGAACACCGTTGTGGCTTCGGTTCCCGGCGACTTTGTCCGGGCTGTTGCTGTTGGGTTTTGGTTCGGCGCTCGTGGTGGGCCGGCTGCTCAATGTCAATTTAGGTCCGCCCCTGTCCAATTATCAGGACGCACCGTGGTTTTTCTCGATCTTCTGCTTCGTGTTGGGGACGCGTTTGATCATTCTTTGGCATGCCCGAAGCCAGGTCCTGCTGAACGTCAACCGGCATGAGCTGACCGTGCGGTCAGGTGGCCTCTTTCGTATGATCGAACGCCGCTTTTCCCTGACGGGCACCGGGGTCATCCAGATACGCCAGCTCAAGAAGAGAGGAAACGTGGTGGTCTGGAATGTCCGGATGCTGTTTATCGACACTCATACCGAAGACATCGCGCGTTCCCTGTCTCTGGCGCAGAAAGACGCATTGGTGGTGGCACTGGAGGCGGCCACCGGGCTGCCGGTGCAACATCACCCCTGACTTGGTTTGGCTCGCGCTGTTCAAGCCGGTCGCGAAGTCCGCGAGGTTTTGGAGTGCGGTGCTGCGGCACCGCTTTGGTCATGGCTACCGGCAAGAGGGCGTGTGGTTCAGCCCTTTGCTCGTTGGTCCGGCGGTCGAAAGCGCCGGAGCACCGGCGCAGTCCAAGACGCTTCGCGACTTTGTACGTAACCGTGCCACCGCTCACTCAAACCTCACCGAGAGGATGCAGCGGCTGGCGTTTGGCCGCCCGGAGTCGCTGCTGTTCGGCGGCGACCTCGTCATGTTCGGCCGCGCTGAGGGCGGGATCGGAAAGATGGGCGTTTAGCTGGGCGATGCGCTGGTCGTAGGCGGTGTTGCGCAGGCGCAGGATCACGTCGGCGAGCTGCTTTTCCGGCTCGGGAATGGCGTGCTGCGCGCTGGCATTCTCGGTGATGAGGCGGCAGGCAAAGTCGTCGCCCTCAAACTGCGCGAGCAGCCCTGCGACATCGGTGTTGAGCGAAAAATGCAGGGCGGCGATGCGCCGGACGGTCGGGTGTGTGACCCATGCCGGCTCCAGGTGCGCGGCGGCGAAGTGCGCGAGGTCGGCGGAGGCCAGCAGATATTTCAACAGCCACAGCTCGTGCTTCGGCGGGGGTGGGGGCGGTTCGGCGGTGCCCGCGTCCGGCTCGGTGAGCGGCGGTTCGTCCGCTTCCGCGCGGTGGGCATTCGCGGCGAGCGCCCGGGCCTTGCGGAATTCCGTCCGCACCGCTTCCACGCTCACGCCGAGGCGCTGGCTGGTCTTCTGCGCGTAGGTGTCGAGCAGCACTGCGTTGCCGGTCTTCTGCAGGTCCTCGCCCATCTTGCGCACGACCAGCATGCGGCCCTTGTCGGAGGTGGTGTCGTTTTCGGCGCAGAGATGTTTCAGGTAGAAGTCGAAATACCCCTCGGCCTTCGCCAGGATAGCCCGGAAGGCGTCCGCACCCTGCTGCTTGATGAAGCTGTCCGGATCATCCGGCGGCGGGATGCTGGCGACGCGGATCGCGAGCCCGGAACCGAGCAACCCCTCAAAGGAACGGATGCTGGCGTTGCGCCCCGCCTTGTCGCCGTCGAAGCACAGCACCACCTCGTCCACATAGCGCTTGAGGATGCGCGCGTGGTCGGCGGTGAGCGCGGTGCCCTGCGGCGCGATCACGTTGCGGATACCGGCGCTGTGGCAGGCGATGGTGTCGAGCTGGCCCTCGCACACGACCGCATGGCCGGCGTCGAGGATGGCGCGCTTGGCCTTGTCGAGGGCGAAGAGCACCTTGCCCTTGGTGAAGATGGGCGTTTCGGGCGAGTTGACGTACTTCGCCACCTTCTCGTCGCCCTGGAGGATGCGCCCGCTGAAGGCGATCACGCGGCCCTGTTCGTCGCAGATGGGGAACATCAGCCGGCCCCGGAAGCGGTCGTAAAGCCGGCCGGTATCCTCCTTCTTGATGATGAGCCCGGCCTGCTCGCATAGCGCGGCGTCGAAGCCCTTCGCCTTGGCCCAGTTCACCGTGTCGTCCCACGCCTCGGGCGCGGCCCCGAGCCGGAATTCCTTGATGGCGTCCATGCTCACGCCGCGCTGGTCGAGGTAGTCGCGGGCGATCTGGCCGGCGGCCTCGGTGGCGAGGCACTGCTGCCAGCGCACCGTGATGGCCTCGTGGAGTTTGAGCAGCGAATCCTTCACACCGCGTGCCTGCTGGGCGCCGGGATTGTTCTCGGTCTCCAGCGGGATGCGCGCGCGCTCGGCGAGCCGGGTGAGGGCCTCGACGAAGGAGAGGTTCTCGTAGTCCTGGACGAACCGGAACACGTCGCCGCCCTTGTGGCAGCCGAAGCAGTGGAAGATCTGCTTGCCCGGGTTCACGTTGAAGCTGGGCGACTTCTCCTTATGGAAGGGGCAGAGCGTGACGAAGTTCGTGCCGGCGCGCTTCAGCGGCAGGTAGCCGCCGATGACATCGACGATGTCACTGGCGGCGCGAACGTGTTCGCGGAAGTTGTCGGAGAAAAGCGGCACGGCGGAGAGTTTGAACCAAGGACGGACACGATGGCACGGCTGAACAATGATGGCGTACAGGGGTCGGTTTTGGATGCTGTTGCTCAAAAAGAGCGCCTGCACAGAGATTTTCCGCGATCACAATGCACGTTTCAGCCGTGGTACCCACACCTGACTGTGGCAAAATCACGCGAAGGAGCCGAGCGCCAGAACAGATACCAAGCAGGTGATTAAATGTGGTCAGCCTTCCGTGGTGCAAAGTGATTGACCGAGTAGTCGCCTTTCTTGCTGGTGGTGTCAGGGGCGCCTGGTACTGCCAAATCAACATTTGCCCTCCAGCTATCCTACAACCATGCCAAGAAGGGCGCACAGAATCCGCAGGGATCACCCTCTGCGATCTATGTCACCACGGAAACCTCCGCCGAACAGATTTTCAAGAAAGCAGAAGGGTTTGGTTGGGACCAAGGGCAGTTTGCCGCACTGGGGGGAGCCCTGAACGTGCCGGAATTTACAGGAACTGCGGCCGCACCAGTTAAAAACCTCGGAAAATGCTTTGTGTACGCTGCTCCTCAAGGGCCTCAAAACGCCAATGAAACCGTCTTGGCAGTTCTCGCAAGCCCTTACGGTGGCGTAGTTTCACCAGACATCCTTGTCATAGACAGTGTAAATACGCTCCCAAAGCCTGTTGAGCCTCCCGAGGGAGCAGGCGGAAATCCGGAGCCTGAAGATCCGATCCGCAACCTGATGACCTTCATGCAGCGCGGCGATTCGATGAGGCCGAAACTCCTTATTGTTGTACTGGATTTGGAAGACGCTGGAAGCCACCTTTCGAAAGGGTTTGGGTTCTATGCAGACGCGGTGATTCATTTCGAAATGACCACAGACGATGAAGGGCTGCTGCATCGCACCGTCCAAATATCGAAGATCAAGTCGCAGAAGCACGCGGAGGGAAAGCATCCGATCAGAATTTTCACAAGGCCAACTGAGCCGATCAAACAGCACAAGACTCCCTTTTTGGACGTCGGCGGATTGTTTGTGTTTCCAAATATCGCCTGGCATTGCGAATCAATGCGGGGCGATGACGGGTTCCTCGGTCAGAACACCATAACCAAGGCTTTCGATCTGGTCCCAAGCGAGACAGTTTTGATTGCAAGCCCAAGTGAGCGGTCTGCTCAGGGGTTCAGATCCGGCCAGACCGTTTCACTCATTGGCAAGCACGGCACATTGAAGACGCGATTTGCCTATGCTTCAATGTTGGCGAATGTGATCCGCCACGACCGTACGGGATTAATCGTCTCGCTCAATGCGGACTGGCATGTTGTAAGGGAAATTCTGGCCGACATCATATTATCCGAATTTAA
>CAIVQH010000041.1 GCA_903907995.1 uncultured Verrucomicrobiota bacterium
GGATAGCACCGGCCGAGGCGGCCGTCACCATCGCCCAGCCCGCCGGATAAACGAGCCCGGCGGCGGGCTGCGAGCCCCAGCTCGCGCCGCCGGGCGGTCGAAGTCCCTCCAACTCACCCACACAAAGTCATCAGGAGCCAGAAAAACCAACATCATGAAAACCATTCCCGCCCAAGACCTCCTCGCCCAACTGAACTGGCGCTATGCCACCAAGCAGTTCGATCCCCAGAAGAAAATCAGCGCCCAGGACTGGGCCGTGCTCGAAGACGCGTTGCTGCTCACGCCCTCCAGCGGCGGCTTACAGCCCTGGAAGTTCATCGTGGTCACGAATCCTGAAGTTCGGGCCCGACTCCGGCCGGCCGCGTATGGTCAGGCCCAGGTCACCGACGCCTCGCACCTCGTTGTCTTCGCGGCGAAACCGAATATCACGGAGGCCGATGTGGATGCCCACCTCGCGCACGTCGCCGAGATTCAGGGCGTGCCCGTCTCCGCCCTGGCCGGTCTGCGCGGCATGCTGGTCGGCGGCATCGTGCAAAGCATGGACGAAACGGCCCGCGCGGCCTGGGCGCGCAACCAGACCTTCATCGCGCTGGGCAACCTGCTGACCAGTGCGGCGCTGCTCGGTGTGGATGCCTGTCCGATGGAGGGCTTCGACCGGGCGCAATTTGACGAGGTCCTCGGTCTCAAGGCGCAGGGACTGGCCAGCGCAGTCATCGCCACGGTCGGCTATCGTTCAGCAGCGGACAAATACGCGAGCGCGCCGAAGGTCCGCTTCCCGAAGGAGCAGGTTTTCGTCCGGGTCTGAACCGGGCCCGGGCCGCGGCAACTGAAAAGCGCAGCAACCGCATGGCCACAAGGTGACAGCAACGTTCTGACGGGCCGGACACGGGGCTTGCCGCCAATCACCGCTCCAGAACCAGGCCGTAGAAGCGCTGGGCATTCCCCAGGGTGTCATCCACCACTTCACTGAGCACATCGGTTGCCGTAAAATCCGTGAGCGATTGCCAGGGCATGGTAAGCGAGTCGCGAAACACCACGCGATAATGCAAACCAGGCTGCGTCGGCCAGGCCAGATGCAGCTGCCGGAGATCCGGGTCGAAGCTTGGCCGCAGCGTGAGCGGGACATTGGCGGTCCCCGGGGTGGGCAGGTAGAAATTCACGTAGGTGTTGTCAGTGCCATCCGGTGCCCGGCCCTCGCTGATGTCGGCGTTCTGCGCGCCGAAACTGACGCTGTCCACCAGGGAGCCGTCGGTCGCGAACAAACCAATGTCCGTGCCGTTTTTGCTGAGGTGGAAGGGCAGATGAAGCGGAGTGCCAGGCGCGTTGGCAGTGGGCAGTTTGTCCGCCCAGACCAGGAGAAATCCATAGGGAGGAACGACCGTGCCACTCGGGATGACGAACCGGGTCGGATTGGCAACCGGGATGCTCAATTGGAAGCCGGTCAGATTCACCGCATTGGGGCCGGCGTTGTAGAGTTCGAACCAATCGTCGGCCAGGCCGGTCGCCGCATTGGTGATCGTGTGGGAGTTGGCGGCCATCCACTCGTTGATGAACACGGGATTCGGCCCCAGGGCCGGATTGTTGCTGGTGCCGGGCGTGACGTAATAGAAGCCGCTCCTTTGGGTGCCCTGCCCTTCCGGAAGCGAGCCGAAGCTGTGTCCCGGCCGGATCAGGGAGTAGTCCAGATAATCGAGGACCACCGGTTGCGCGGGCGCCCCCAGCAGGCAGGTCATGCTCACCGTGCCGCTGCCCGGGGTGAGACGGAAGCTGGTGTGCAGGACACCGGGGGCCGACTGCGCGGGTTGCCCATCGGCCCACACGACCAGAAATCCACCAGGGGCAACCGTCGTTCCAGCCGGGAAATTCCACTGCGTCAGGTTGGTATAATTGTCGGCCAGGAAGCAGGTGCTCAAATCAAGGGTGTTGGTACCGCCATTGTAGAGTTCGATGAAAGGATCGTGCTCGCCAAAATTGTCCGTGTTGGTCGTCGTGTTTTCGGGCAGCATCTCATTGATCCAGAGCGCCGGGAACGCAGGCAGGCTGGCAAGGAAGGTGTTTGGCTGCCCCGGCGTGTAAGAGGGGCTGGCACCGGGTGCGCTGGCCGCCCAGTTGGCGACGCGAGAATTGTCCTGGGTCGGATCAATCAGCTGCAAGGAAGGCCCCTGGCCATCGGCCGCGACCGGCCACGGCGCGGTTCCGCGGAACAGGACCGCGTTCACCAGCTGGTCATCGGCCGCGGTGATGCCGGGCTTGATCAGCTGCAGGAGGCCACCCGCCCCCCTCAGAAAGCCGGCAAACACGTCGGCCACCGGAATGCCGCGCCCGTAGGCGGTCGTGAAAGCGGACCGGTTTTTTGCCAGCACCAGATAGGCCCCGGCGCCGATGGTGGTTCCCTCGGGAAACGTGTAGCCGGCCCCGTCCAAACGCCAACCGGACAGGTCAAAGGGTGTCGTTGCCGACCGGTTGTAAAGTTCGATGAACTCGGCGTTGGGGATCGCCGGGTGATACATGATCTCGTTCAGCACGACCTGGTTGCCCAACGGCTCCAGGGCCCCGGTGTAAATCACGTTGAAACGGCTTTCATCGCCTGCGACGGGGTTGCCGAACCGGTCCAGTCCGCGAATGACCAGGGCGTTTGTCACCCCTGCCAGGGGCAGATTCAACTGCCAATGGCGGACATCGGTCCAGACTACGGGATAGGTGATCCCGTTCACCTCGATGTCCTGCACCCCGACGGGTGCCTGGCCGGTCAGGACGAGGGGATTTTGCGCGGTGACGACGTCTGCGCCCGCCGAGGTTGTCACCGAGAAAGTCGTCGCCACCGTCTTCAGCTGGGTGAGGAGATACGAGTGGCGCGTGTTGATCCATGACTTCAGGGCGGTGGGTGGGCTGGCGGCCACGCCTTCGGTCTTGAAGGCCGCATACCGGGCGTCGATCAAAGGGTTGGCGTTGGTGCTGTTCATCGCCCCGTTAACAAGTTCCTCGAAGGCCCGCCACAGGGCCCGCCGGTAAATGGGGGCGCCTGCAAACTGGTTCATGGCCCCGTTGTCACCGATTGTGGTCTTGAACAGGTCGTCACCGCTCGGACCGTCCGAATAGTTGCCCAGGCCCAGCACGATGTTGTAGTCCCAGATGAAAAGGGTCCAACGGCCCGATTCGGGCTTGTAGGCGTACATGTTCTGCCCGTTGTTGTTCAGGAAGCTGTCCCAGTTCCCCACCGCGTGCTGGACCGCCATCGTGCGCAGCCATTCGTCGGTGTCCACGCTGCCGTTCATCGCCTGGACGTACGCGGCCTTCTGCCCTGGAGTGATGACCGGCAGAGCGGCTGTGTCGATCAGCTGGAAGACATTGGTGTAGTCGCTGGCCGTGGCGTGGGCGTGCCGGGTCAGATAGTTCACCCGGTAGCGGGCGAGCTTCTTCTTCCCACCCGAGAGGTAGTTGTTCAGCGTGCACCATCCCTGATTGTCGAAGTTCTGGCCATTGTCGGCGAATTCGAACCAGGGCTGGAGCTTATAGAGATTGCCGTTGCTGTCGTTGGGGAAATGTTCGCCGACCACGTCCGCGTCAGGCGTCTGGGTGTCCTCCATCAGGGCCGACGGCTGACGACGGTTGCCGTTGAAGAAGAAGTTCACATAGCGGCGGTAGTTCCAGGGCAGCCCGAGTGACCGGACCATCCCATAGGCCGTCTGCTCGCGCTGCAGGGTGTCATCCTCCCACGGGGCGTTCCCGGGCGCGTGAATCTTGTTGAAGCTGGTGGCGCCCAGGAACTGGTCGTCGCCCGGCATCTCGAACGAGTAATGGCAGTTGTTGTCAACGGGCGAGCCGAAGCCCTGATGATAGGGACTGCCGGCAAACTTTCCTTGCACGTTGTAGATCACCCGCGAATTCCCATAGACGAAGGTGCCATCATGCCGTTCGTTGCTGATCGAGGCGAGGCTTGTCCACAGGTCCACCCGGGCCTGGGTCAGCCAGAAATGGTAGGTGCCAAAACTGCTGCTCAACCCTGGCTCCCCAAAGCGTACCAGGCATTCCCGTGCGGGCGCGTCGGCCGGAAAGCGGGCAGTCACAGGCGTGGCGGCGTTGTCGCTGGCCACGATCTGAAAGGCCACCAACGTCCCGGCCGGCTGGCCAGGAATTGTGCCGCTGTAAATCCCATCGCCGGCCACCGCATCGCCACCGGTACCGTCATCGGTCATGGGAACATCGACGAGGGTCGTCGCGGGGTCCAACCGGTAGCTGAGTTTGATCTGGGAGAATCCGTCCGGATCATTGATGCGCGCAGAGACGACGACCGGCTGCTGATCGGCCGGCAGCACCGGGAAGTGGGTGACCTCGGAAATCGCCGGACCGACATTGTCCGTCCGCTGACTGTTGGGCGCTCCGGGCGTCCCCAGATTGGTCGGCAGCAGGAGCTCCCCAGGAGCCTCGGCATAATTGCCCTTCACCCGCAGGATAATTTCAGGAAACCCGCGCAACCAGCGCACTTTGGCGCGCAGGGTCACGGTTTTCCCGATCGTCAGCGCCCGTTGCAGGGGCACCCGCAGGTGATTGACCATGGTGTCGCCCCGGTCGGTCGAGTGGATATGCAGACATTGGCCGCCGCCGAAACCGCCAGAAGTTTCCAAGTGTGACTGGATGTGATCGCCCGTCGCAAACCAGCCGCCGATTCCCGACTCGAAGGTGGAATCCGCCACCGACAGGCGGTTGGTGCCGCTGTCGGTTTGGATGACCTCGACATTGTCGAGCAGGCATTCGGCTTCACCGCTCATTAGCACGTCCAACCGGTCGATCGGGGTGGCACCCTGGGTCGCCCCGAGGTCCAGAACACTGGTGGCTTCAACGGTGGTCCAAGGCGCTTTGCCGGTATCATCGCTGTCGCCCCAATTGGCCGCGAGGCGATGATCAGCGTGGGGATCACGCAGTTCCAGGCTGCTCCCGCCGCCGTCGCTCCAGTGTCCCCAACGACCGCCGAGCCCGTAGCTCACCTCGTCCAGGATGACCGCCACCTGATTGGTGGTCGCCGAGCCCTTCTTGCCGACGGTGACAAAGGGCTGGGGTTGGGCCAGGGCGACACGTTCCCCGCTCCCGGAAAGGGAGCCACCAAAATCCCCCAGTGTGTTGCTGGCGCTCAGGTTCGGGTAGTTGGTGAGCAACCGGGCCGCATTCTTCGCCACGACCAGATATCCGTTGGGCTGCAAAAGGGTGCCCGCCGGAAAGGTGAATTTGATGCCATGGGCGAATTGCCATCCGCTCAGGTCCACCGCAGCGGACCCCTGATTGAACAATTCCACGTACTGGTCGTCCTTCAGGCCGCTGAGGGGTTTGACCATCAGTTCGTTGATGACCACATCCGCCACCCGCGCGGGCCCATTGGGGTTCCCGGGCGTCGGGTTTTGCAGACGGTGAAATTCGGACCCGCCGTCGGGCACCCGGCCGGTGGCCACGCCCTGTTCCTGGGCCTCGAACGGCGCCACATCCAGGATGGTCTGGGCGTCGGGCGTTTCAAAATAGAGCGTCTCCCCCGTCGGCTCGGGCGCGAAGCCCAGCTGGGATACGGTGAAGCTGACAAAACCCTGGGCGGGCAGGCTGGTCCCGGTCGGGATGACGAACCGGTTGGTGCCCGGAAAGTCCGTGAGCTGGCAGCCGGAGATGTCCACCGGCTGATTGCCATGGTTGTAGAGCTCCACATACCCGGCCTGCCCGGTGCCTGGGTTGACGAACAATTCATTGATCACGACCTGTCGCCAGGGCCCAGACCGATAGGCATCCACCATTCCCGGCGAACCACCGAGGCTCTCGCTCAGCCCCCAGGCTTCCACAAACCCCTCACCATAGCTCGGCCGTTTCAACACCAGCGAATGACCGGTGCCATCGGCCGCCGCCGTCCAGGGGGGCAGGTTTTGGTAGGGCACTTCCAGATAGACGGCCGGAATGTTTCCATGGTCGAGCAGCTGGATGACGCCCGAGACCGGCAAAGGATTCGCATACGGGCCGAGCACACCCGAAAGGCCATAGGTCTGTTCCAGGTCGGCCGGCGACTTGGCGACGACCAGAAAGCCGCCGCCGGCAATGAGGGTCCCGGCGGGAAAGGCATAGCTGATATCGCCCGCCAGCTGGTAGCCGCTGATGTCCTCCGGCCACGGATTCGAATTGAACAGCTCAATAAACGCGAGATTCCGGCCATCCGGTCGCGGTGCCGCATGATACATGATCTCGGTAATGGCGAGGCCGGTCTTGCGACTCGTCGGCCCCGGCGGCTCGAAGGGCAACGGCGAGGCGGCCGCCACCGTGCCTCCGGCCGCACTGCCCAGCTGGTGAAATCGGGCCGTGGTCGCCCCGCTGGCCGCGTGGCTCGCGGCACTCAGGCCCACGTAAACAGTGCCGGGCAGGACCAGCGTGACCGAGCCGACCGGGGTCCACTGGCTGCCATCGAAGCCCGCATAACCGGTCACCGTGTTGCCCACCCGTTGCAAACGAAGCCAGGTCTGGGGGTGGTTCACCGGGAAGCTGCCGCTTTTCGCCGCGGCGGCCCCGGCCGAAAGACGGCTTTCAAAAAAAACCCCGTTGAGGCTCGGCGTGGCCGTCATCGCCGCAAACCGGCTGCCGGCGTCGAGCGTCTCGCGCAACATCAGGCCGGCCTGCGCCCAGACGTCGCTAGGCAGCACGCTTTCCACGCGGACTCTCCGGTCAAAATCACCGGTCACGGCCTGCCATGCGAACTGCAGCTGGTCGGCGGCGCCCTCGGCCCCCAGCCCGGCCGAGCTGAGGGCATAGCCGCCATCCGTCAGGGGTAAAACCGCGTCGGCCGGAGTTGGTGCGCCGATGCTGGCCGGCACCAGTTCGGTGGCCACGAAGGTCGCGGCCGTGTCCGGCGCCAGGGGATTGGCGGCGTGCGACCGGTCTGTCACGCCATTGACGCTCACGGTGTAGCTGACACCCAGTTGCAGTGGCGAGGTGGTCAGGAGGATGGTGCGGGGGTCGGAGCCAAATGCGGCGGCGGAGACGGTAAGGCCGGCGTTCAGCACATAATTGCCCACCAACGTCGCGCCCGGTTCGGCCAGCGCCTCACTGAAGGTGAGCTGGATTGTAACGGCATCCAGGTTCACCGCGCTGATCAGGGTGGGAGGCGTCACATCGGGCACGACCGTGAGGACGGCCGGGGCGGCATTGGTTGAACCGAGCCGGTTGCTCAGCACCGCGCTGAAGACTGACTGATCATCGGCCAAGGTCACCGGTCCGTAATTCAGGACCGTGTTGGTGGCATTGGGAATCGCCTGCCCCGCAAGCTGCCACTGCGCCGTGACCAGAGCGGGATTGGCCAGCTGCACTGCAAAAACGGCGGTCTCGCCCTCCATCACCGTCACATTGGTCGGCTGTTGCACGATCGCCGGCGGCGCGTGGACCGCAACCTGCTCAAAGGTGGTGCCGACGAAGAGATCATCCATCCGGATGACGCCCGGAGCACCCGTGCTACTGTTGGAAAGTCCGGGCCGGAGATTGATCGCGGCAATTGCCTGCTGGGCACCCGCCGGCGGGTCCGTCGCCGTCACACTGTCACTGGCCTCCGACGTGGGGTTGAGCCACAGCGTGGTGTTACCCGTTGTCAGATCGTATCTTACGACCACCGGGTAGGAAACATTCAGTTGCAAGTCCAAAGGGAACTCGACGCTGTTGGCCTGGCTCCAATTGGCATTGGCCACGGCCAGCCGGAACCGGCCGGCAGCCGCACCGTCGGTGTCCGCTCCGACCCGGCCGTAATAAGTCGTCCCATTGGTAGCCACGCTCAGATTCAGGAAATAGGAGCCGGTGTCGGTCAGGGGGAGCGCCGTCCAGGTCGCGTCGAACGCGTAATAGGCAACGGAGTTACCCGAGGTGGTAAATGGAGTGTCAATTGCCCGGCTGACTTTCTCCAGACCCACCGTCAGGTCACCCTGATTGATGACAGCGGTGCCATTGGAGATGTTGAAGGCGGTGCCGGCGGTTTGAACTGTCCACAGGCCCCCGGAAACCTTGGTGATCTCCCCGTCGGGGTAATTGAACGGCTCGACAAGTGTCTGGGCTCGAACACCTACTGTGGCCAGCCAGAGCCCGCCGATCATCACCAGCCAGGCCAGACCCAGGGCGGGTCCAAGCCGGACAGGACGGGACCGGGCCGCTCGGTGCAAAGAGGAAGGCATGGGGAAAACCTAGCCAATTTCAAGCCATCACACATGAAATAAGCGTCATAATGTGGATCAAAACCCATTCCGGGCAGCCCCGGTTGACTTTCGCCCGGGAACCCGGCAGTGCCGGGCTTCCCCGTCAGACCCAATTCGGCAGCGACCGCCCCAACCTGTCGGCTACATCACCCGGTCCAGCAACGGTTCGTGGCGGACAAAGCGCTCGAGATTCTTCAGGAAGTGACGGACGAGGGTCTTTGCCTCGCCGGTATGCCCACCGGCCACGTGCGGGGTGATGAAACAGTTCGGTTCCGCCCAGAGCGGATGGCCTTCAGGTAGCGGTTCCGGTTCGGTGACGTCCAACCAGGCGGCACCGAGCCGGCCCGACCGCAAGCTGGCCAGCAGCGCGTCCTGATGCACCGTCGCTCCGCGACCGATGTTGTAGAAGGTCGCTCCCGGCTTCATGCTGGCGAACCGCGCCCCGTCAAAAAACCCGCGCGTGTCCTCGCTCTCGGGCAGGATGTTCACCACATGGTCCGCCGCCGCCAACGCGGTTGCCAAACCCTCCGCCGTTACCACCGGCACGTTCTCATCGCCCCGCGCCTGGCGGCGATAGGCGATGATTTTCACGTCGAAGGCATCCAGCAGTTCAGCCAGCCGCCGACCGATCGCTCCATAACCGACGAGCAGCACCGTTTCGTCGCGCAATGTCCCGGAACTGCTGCGCACCGCCAGCCACTCCGGCGTGCCGTTGGCAGCCCGCGTGCGCAGTCCGAGGGGCAGCTTGCGGGCCTGTGCCAGCATGAAACTCAGCGCATGAACGGCACAGGCCTCGTTATATACGTCCGAACTGTTGGAAACCGCGATCCCGCGCGTCTTGGCCAGCTCACGAAACTCGGCCGTATCGTAGCGGGTGATGCCCGCCGAGCTGATATGCACCCAGCGGAGCCGTTGGGACTCCCGGATGGCCTCCAGATCGGGCTGGCCAAACCCCACATCCACGGTGGTGAACTGCGGATCCGGTTCTCCCTTGGCCAGCACCGAGCTGATCGGCTTGGTCGGAAAGACCAGCTCATGCCGGATCGTTCCCGCCCGCAACAGTTCCAACGCTTCTGGCGGCATGGCCAGATCGACATAGATACGAAGGGCATCCATCGTGTTGGTGACAATCGCGTTTCAGCCGTCAAAAACAACGTAAGAAATCGCCTGAAACCCATTAGGACTCGAGGCTTGAACCGGTACCACTCAACGGCAACTCCCACCCACTCCCGTCGTCAGCCATCGCGCCCAGACTGGGCGCGGTGGCTCGGCTTACGCCTCAGGCGGGACGCCGCAGGTCCAGCGTGAACGGGAAGTCGGGGTTGACCGCTTCCGTGGGCGGAATGAACCGGCCCTGGCTGGCCCCTTGTGCGGTGAAGCGGGCGAGGCGACGGCTTTCGGCCTCGTAGCTGTTGACCGGGAAGCTGTCGTAACTGCGTCCGCCGGGATGTACCACATGGTAGGTGCAGCCTCCGAGGGAGCGCTGGTTCCAGGTATCGTAGAGGTCGAACACCAGCGGCGCATGCACCGGGATGGTCGGCTGGAGGCAGTTGGGCGGCTGCCATGCGCGGTAGCGCACACCGGCGACGGACTCGCTGTTGGTGCCGGTGGGATGCAGCGGCACGCGACGGCCGTTGCAGGTGAGCGCAAAGCGGTCGCCGGCAAGGCCCTGGGCCTTCACCTGGAGGCGTTCCAGCGAACTGTCCACGTAGCGGACGGTGCCGCCCCCGGCGTTTTCCTCGCCCAGGACATGCCACGGCTCGAGCGCGGTGCGCAGCTCGACGTGGACATCACGCTGGGCGAAATCGCCGATGCGCGGGAAGCGGAACTCAAAATGCGGCTTGAACCACTCCGCCTCGAACGGATAGCCGGACTCGCGCAGGTCCTGGATGACGTCCGCGAAGTCGGTCTCACAGAAGTGCGGGAGCATCCAGCGGTCGTGGATGTCGGAGCCCCAGCGGACGAGGCCGTTGTTATAAGGATGCTGCCAGAACTTCGCCACGAGGCCACGCAGCAGCAGGTGCTGCGCAAGGCTCATGCGTGCATGGGGCGGCATCTCAAACGCCCGCATCTCGACCAGGCCAAGGCGGCCGCCGGGACCGTCGGGCGAGTAGAGCTTGTCGATGCTGAACTCGGCGCGGTGGGTGTTGCCGCTGGAGTCGATGAGCAAGTTGCGGAACAGGCGGTCCACCAGCCACGGCGGCGTCCACTGGCCGGGCCCGGGGAGCTGCTTGAAGGCGATATCCAGCTCGTAAAGCGAGTCGTTGCGCGCCTCGTCCACGCGCGGTGCCTGGGAAGTTGGCCCGAGGAAGAGGCCGCTGAAGATCCAGCTCAGGGACGGATGATTCTGCCAATAGGCCAGCAGCGAACGCAGCAGGTCGGGCCGGCGCAGGATCGGCGAATCCGCCGGGGTCTCGCCGCCGATGAGGATGTGATTGCCGCCGCCCGTGCCGGTGTGACGGCCATCGACCATGAACTTCTCCGTGCCGAGCCGGGTCTGACGGGCTTCCTCGTAGAGCACGGTGGTGCGCTCGACGATCTCACCCCAGGTCTTGCTCGGGTGCATGTTGACCTCGATGACGCCAGGATCAGGCGTGACCGCGAGCTTGTTCAGGCGCGGATCACGCGGCGGGGCTTCGCCCTCAAGGATGAGGGGCAGGCCGAGCTCCGTGGCGGTCGTCTCGATGCCGGCGACGAGGTCGAGGTAATCTTCGGTGGTCTCGACCGGCGGCAGGAAGACGTGCAGGCGGCCATGGCGCGGCTCGACGCAGAGGGCGGTGCGGATGATCCACGGCGCGCTCTCCTGCGCGGCCGGGCGGCGTGTCGGATCGAGGTCGCGGTCCAGTTCCTTCCGCCACTTTCCTTCCTCGGCGGACAGCTCCTGCGGACGCTGGCCTGGGCCGAAACCGGGCGCAGTCGGGGCGCCGGCACCGGCGACGAAGCGCTGGCCCGACAATTCGGGCCGGGCCTTGTAGGGGAACTCCACCGGCAGCGGCGGCAGCTTCTTCATCAGGTCGGGCTGGTGCAGCCACGGGTAATCCTTTTCCGCGACCCACGGGATGGAATCGATCGGCAGGCGCAGGCCCATCGGCGAGTCGCCAGGAATGAGCCAAAGCGTGTCGTCATCGCGCAGGAACCAAGAGCCGGAGATCCAGCCGCGCTCGCCGCCGAACACGCCGCGCTTCAGCGGCAACGAATAGCCGACCACTTCGCCGAGTCCTTGCTGGAAGAGGCGGGCAAGGCGTTCACGCTCCTGCTTGTCCTTCAGGTTCGCCTTGTCGGGCGTGACATTCGAAGGCAGCCGACGTTCCTTCCAGGTGTAGTAAAAGATGTCCTCGTAACCGGGCAGCAGGTTTTTGGGGTCCACCTCCAGCACCTGTGCCAGACGGGTGGCGAGGGCCTTCGCCTCCTTCGCGCCGTGGCCGTAGTCCTTCGACTCGTCCGCGATGAGTGAGTCGTCCTTCCAGATCGGCACGCCATCCTTCCGCCAGTAGGCGGCCAGCGCATAACGCGGCAGCGGCTCGCCCGGATACCATTTGCCCTGCCCGTAGTGCAGCATCGCGCCGGGGGCGAACTTGTTCCGCAGGCGCTTGATGAGCGTGCCGGAGAGGATGCGCTTCTTCAGGGAGACGGCGGTGAAGTTCCATTCGGGACCGTCCGGGTCGTCGATGGAGATGAAGGTCGGTTCGCCGCCCATCGTGAGCCGCACATCGTGCTTCTCCAGATCCTCGTCGATGGCGTGGCCGAGCAGCTCGATGTCTTCCCACTGCTCGTCGGTGTAGGGCTTGGTGACGCGCGGTGACTCGTAAATGCGTGTGACCGTCATCTCATGGACGAGCGTGGATTCGCATTCGTCCACGGCACCGGTCACCGGGGCCGCACTGGCGGGCTCGGGCGTGCAAGAGAGCGGGATGTGCCCCTCGCCGGCGAGCAGACCGCTGGTCGGGTCAAAGCCGATCCAGCCCGCGCCGGGCAGGAAGACTTCGCACCACGCGTGCAGATCGGTGAAATCCACCTCGGTACCGCTCGGACCATCCAGCGACTTCACATCGGATTTGAGCTGGATGAGGTAGCCGCTGACAAAGCGTGCCGCAAAGCCCATCGAACGCAGCGTCTGTACCAGCAGCCAGCCCGTGTCGCGGCAGGAGCCGAGCGCCAGCGTGAGCGTCTCCTCGGGCGTCTGCACGCCAGGTTCCAAGCGGATGGTGTACTTGATGTCATGCTGCAGCCGCTGGTTAACCTCCACGAGGAAATCGATCGTCCGCTTCCCCGCCGTGAGATACTTGTCCATCAGCTCACCCACGAGGGCGAGCAGCTTGGGCGTGGGCTCGGGCAGCTCCATGAACGGCGCGAGCTCCTTCTTCAGCGCGGGCTCATAGGCGAACGGATAGATCTGCGCCGAATCCTCGAGGAAGAAATCGAACGGATTGTGGACCGCCATCTCCGCCACCAGTTCGACCTCGATGCACAGCTCGGATGCCTTCTCAGGGAAGACCAGCCGGCCGTTCCAGTTGGCGAAAGCATCCTGCTGCCAGTTCAGGAAATGCTGCTCGGGCCGGACCTTCAACGAATAGCTGAGGATGTTCGTGCGGCAATGCGGGGCGGGCCGCAACCGCACGACGTGCGGGGAGTGGCCGACCGGCTTGTTGTAGGTGTAGTGCGTCTTATGGTGCAGCGCGACGTGGATGGCCATGACTGGTATGGTGCGAAACGCGTTTGGGTTCCGCGCTGCCAGAGGTTGGCGGATGGCCAGAAGGGGGCAATGACAAATCAACCGGCTTTCCGGGGACCGGCCAACGCCCGCGCAGCCGCCGCGAGCAGCCGGATTGCCCCCGGCGTATCGCCGTGAACGCAGACCGTCCGGGGGCGCAAGGGAAGCCTGGAACCGTCCACCGTAAGGATTCCCTCCCCCGCTCTTAGCTCGCGAACGCGCCGGGCGATTTCTGCCGGGCGGGTCAGCAACGCGCCCGATTCATCCCGGGGCACGAGCGAGCCATCGCTTCGATAGGCCCGATCGGCAAACGCCTCTTCCCAAACTGCCACGCCAAGCCTCCGGCCGAGCGCGGCAACCCGGCCGCCAGCGAGCGCGTAGATCGGCAATCCGCCAAACCCCCGCCCCATCGACTCGATATAGCAGCGCCCCAACGCAGCGTCGCGCTCGACGGCGTGATAGAGCGAACCGTGGAGCTTCACGTGGTGCAGCCGGACCCGTTGAACCTCGGTCAACCGGTGCAACGCGCCCACCTGTTGGAGCAGCAAGGTCTGAAACTCGTTCACCGTAAGTTTCACTTCGCCACGGCCGAAAGCGCCGGCAACCCCGGGATGCGCACCGACCCGCACGCCGAGTTCCCGGGCCAGCCGGACACACCGCTCCATCGTCGTGGCATCGCCCGCATGACCTCCGCACGCCACGTTCACGCTGGTCGCATGACGCATCAGCGCCCGCGTCCGGGCAAAAGGTTCGCCTTCGCCGAGGTCGCAGTTGAAGTCGAGCTGCATGGCGCGATTGAAATACAAAACGAGGCGAAGACAAAGCCGGTCCTCTCCCCTGCTCGCCTACCCCACCGGCACGAACCGCACTCGCTGCCCCGCACGACACTGGGCCAACCGAGACAGGTCCGCCAGCTCCACCAGCCCGAGCTTCGGATAGCCCCCAAGGGTTGGGCCATCCGGCATCGTCACGATGGGTTGGCCGTTCGCAGGGACCTGAATCGAACCGGGCAGCACTGGCTCGGAAATAATCTGGGCCGATTCCGGACTTAGCACTGGGCCACTGAGCCGGTAGCCCACCCGGTCGCATTGACTCGTGACTGTCCATTCCGTCCCGAAGAAACCGTCGCGATCCGCCTCGCCAAACATTGCCCATTGGGGTCCGGGCCAGACACGCAAGGCAGCGGGCTTGGCCAACCCACCCGCTTCACCCCACGGGATCGAACGTCCGGCGATGGCGGCGGGCAGACCGAAACCCGATACGCCCGCCAAAGCGACCACGTCCCCGGGCGCCAGACCGCGACCAATTCCAGCGCGGGCATTCACACTCACGCTGCCGAGCATCGGTTCCCCGGCAAATCCGCCAGGAGTGGCCAGATAGGTCCAGACACCCGCCGGACCGGGCGCGAATTCCAGCACGTCACCGACCCGCACGCGAAAGGCATGATTGGCCGACTGACCGCGCGGAGCGGCGCTGCCGGTCACGGCCAGCCAGCCATCCTGCAGAACTTCGAGGCGCTGGCCTTGGAGACACAATTCCAGCACGGCCGCCGACGGAGCATTCTCGAGCAACCGGTTTGCCCAAAGTGCCGCAGGCGGGTCCATCGCTCCGCCCGGTGGTACTCCAAAACGTGCAAAGCCAGGTCGGCCAAGATCCTGAAGGGCGATGCCCAGACCGGAGGCAAGCACCCGGAGAAGCCCCGCTTTGGCGGGCTGCTTGGCGCTGCTTGGCTCCGCTGCGGGATCTGATGCCGTTTCTCGTGTCCCACCCTCGTTTTGGCGGACGAAGCGTACGCGGTCGCCAGCCCGTAGAAGGAACATCTCATCCAGCGACGCGGCGCGTGGCTTGAAGAGATTTGCCTCGGTCGTGCCGAGCAGATTCCAGCCGCCGGGGCTGGGGATGCTGTAGATGCCGGCATGTTCGCCCCCAATGGCCACGCTGCCCGCCGGAACCCGGGGACGCGGGCTGGCCAGTCGCGGTGTCGTCAGCCGGGGATCGAGCCCGCCGAGATACGGAAACCCGGGAGCAAACCCAAGACAATGGACGTGGTAGACCGGTGCCAAATGGCGCACAATCACCTCTTCGTGGGAAAGGCCGGCGTGCTCCGCGACCCGGGCAAGGTCCACGCCATCGTAACGAACTGGTATCTCGCTCAGCCGCCCCTCGCCCGCCTCGATTGCCGAGGCTTCGCGCACTCCCAGGCTTTGGAGCAGGCCAGCTACGCTCTCCCGTTGGGTCTCACTGACACCGGTCCCGAAATCGAGGCGCAGCGTGGTGAAGGCAGGCACAATCTCCCGGAGACCAGCGGGCGGCTGTCGCTGGATCGCCGCCACCAACGCACACCCACGCTGGAAGGCCGCCTCGTCGGCATGTGCGGCATAGCGGCACAGCAACGAATCGGGTCCATAGGAAATGGCGGTTAGGTCAGACACCGGGATTCAGGTCGGTTGCGCACCTGAGAATCCTGCGTCGCGCCGCATGAGGCGGCGAAGGTCGGCGGAAATGATCACGCCCCGAAACTCAGCGCGCCCCGGACGCAGTGCCAAGCCCAATCCGCAGATGACGCCGGCAGGCGGCCCGACGAATCCTGGCATTTTTTCTGTGGCGTCGCGATGCCACCCGACCATCTTAATCGGCATGGCAAACCTCATCATTCCTCCCCGCTGGCGCATTCCGGAACATGACGTGACGCCCGAAGCGGTGTTCCGCAACCGCCGCCAGTTCCTGCGCGACCTCGGATTTGCCGGCACCGGGTTGCTCGCCGCCGCATCATTTGGCCTTGCCCATGCAGCCGATGCTCCCGCTGCCACGGGCACCAACTCGCCGGCGGCCGGCGTCAAATATCCCGCGCCGCGCAACCCGAAGTTCAACGACCCGGCGCTGAAACTCACGCCCGAGGAATATCCCGCCCACTACAACAACTTCTACGAGTTCAGCACCACCAAGGACCGCGTGTACCGCCTCGTGGACAAGTTCACTACCGATCCCTGGACCGTTGAGATCACCGGTCTTTGCGAAAAGCCGATGACCGTGGACGCTCGGGAACTGCTGGCCCAGTTCCCACTGGAAGAACGCGTCTATCGTTTTCGCTGTGTCGAGGCCTGGGCCATGATCGTGCCTTGGACCGGCTTCCCGCTCGCCCGGCTGATCGAGAAGGCGCAGCCGAAGAGCAGCGCGAAGTTCGTGAAATTCGTCACCGCAAAGCGGCCGGACCAGATGCCCGGCATCGAACGGCTGCGGGGTTATCCCTGGCCCTATGCCGAAGGGCTGCGACTGGACGAGGCGATGAACGACCTGGTGCTGGTGGCCAGCGGCATTTATGGCAAGCCGCTGCCCAAACAGCACGGCGCCCCGCTGCGCATTGTTGTGCCGTGGAAATACGGCTACAAGAGCATCAAGAGCATCGTCCGCATCGAGTTCGTGGCGACGCAGCCGGAAACCCTCTGGGAAACGCTCTCCCCCGAGGAATACCCCTTCGAGTCGAACGTAAACCCGGCGGTCCCCCATCCCCGCTGGTCGCAGGCCACGGAACGCCTGATCGACACCGGTGACCGCGTCCCGACCCTGCCCTATAACGGCTACGGCGAATTTGTCTCCAAGCTGTATGGCAAGGGGTGACCGCGGCCGGATTTACAAACTTGGACGCGAAAACCGCTTAAGTACCGATGAGAATCGGCCGCTTGTAGTCTCGAAATGAGATTCCGCCCTGTCTTCGTCGCGATTCCGGTCGTACTGCTCACCTCGCTTTCGGCCCGTGCGGCCGTCTTCGTGCAGAGTTTCCCCTTCAACCTCACCGCCAGTGGCACAACCGCCACCAGCCCGCTGGTGAATTCCGGTGATCTTACGGCCACCGTGTCCCCCTTCAATCCCGGTTTCGGCACGCTGACCTCTTTCAGTGTGATCTGGCACATGGCCTACACCCTAAACTGGACGAATGACTCTTCGGGCGAAAACACCGCATCCTCCATTTCCGGTGGCGGCAATTATTCCCTCAACGGAACAAGCTACAACGGCGATGGCGGCGGTAACGGCAACGACGGTCTGGCGAATGAATACCTGACCACGTCGTATACCATCGATGACACCGACTCGTTCACGGTGGCCAACGCTGGTGTCAATTATTCTCCAGCTCTGCTGGCAGCAGTGACCGGTGGTTCCTCCTTTCCCATTGTCTTTGACATGTCGGTGACCCCCAGCCTGGGCAATGTCTCCAGCTGGTCCGCCAGCGCGGTCGGCAGCGTCAAGGTGTCCTACACGTATACCCCCGCGCCGGAACCGCTCTCCACCGGGATGGTGACCGCCGGCCTCTTGGCGGTGGCAGCCGGCATTCGGCGCCGGCAGCAGGCGCGCTGAACGGAGATTTCTCCGTCGGAGCTCAAGGTTGAGTCCCGGGATGGGACCGGCCTACCCTCCCGGTTCATGAGCAAGCCTGCCTGCCCGATGTGCGAAATGACCGAGGTGCTGGACCATCCTGACAAATGGGAATGCGTCACCTGCGGTCACGAATGGCCCCGCGAGGCCGCGCCGGAGGCCGCCCCCGCCGCCCGCATCGTCAAGGACGCCCATGGCAATGTGCTCGCCGATGGCGACTGCGTGATCCTGATCAAGGACCTGAAACTGGGTGGCGGCTCGCAGGTGCTCAAAGGCGGCTCGAAGTCCAAACCGATCAAGCTCGGGGACGGCGACCACGAGATCTCCTGCAAGATGGACGGCATGGCCATCGGCCTGAAAGCGTGCTTCGTGAAGAAGGCCTGAGGAGCTTCGCCGCATCCGGTCTCAGCCCCCGCCTTTCCGTTTCAAGCCCAGCGCTTTGAGGCGCGAGGCCAAGGTGGTCGGTTTCATGCCCAGCAGTTCCGCCGCGCCGCCGGGACCGAAGATCTTCCCTCCGGTCTGTTGCAACGCCTCGGCGATGCTTTCCCGCTCCTGACGCTTCAGTGCGTCGCGGGTCATCAGCCCCCGAGACTCAGGTGGATTGACCAAACCCGCCGGCTCTGCCGTTGCGGCTGGCGTGAGCTCAAAGCGCAACGGACCGCCCGGGGACAGGATGACCGCGCGCTCCACCGCGTTTTGCAGTTCGCGGACATTCCCCGGCCAGTCATGGGCGATAAGCCGGGCCATCGTGCCCTGCGTCACCGCTGGCACGGGGCGGTTCATGCGCCGGGCCGCCTGCTGCACAAAATGCAGGGTGAGCTGCGGGATGTCCTCACCGCGTTCGCGGAGCGGCGGAATCTCGATCGGAAAAACGCTGAGCCGGTAGAACAAATCCTGCCGGAAGCGCCCGGCCGCCACCTCCTCCCGCAGATCACGATTGGTCGCGGCGATGATGCGCACGCTGACCTTGCGCGTGCGGGTGTCGCCCACGCGCTCGATCTCCTGCTCCTGGAGCACCCGGAGCAGCTTGGCCTGCATCGTCAGCGGCACCTCGCCGATCTCGTCGAGGAACAGCGTGCCACCATCGGCGAGTTCAAAACGCCCCGGCTTGTCGCGCAAGGCACCGGTGAAGGCGCCCTTCACATGGCCGAAGAATTCGCTCTCGAAAAGCGCCTCCGGCACGGCACTGCAGTTGACCTTGATCAGCGCGCGACCGTGCCGCGGGCTATGCTCGTGAATCGCTCGGGCGACGAGTTCCTTGCCCGTGCCGCTCTCGCCGGTGACCAGCACCGCCGCTTCCGTCGGGCCGACGAGCTGGATTTGCTGCATCACCTTCCGCAGGCCGGGGCTGTTGCCGACGAAATCGCCCACCCCGAGGGCAGAGGTGACTTCCTGGCGAAGATATGCGTTTTCCTCCTCCAGCCGCGCCTTCAGGAACTCGATCTCCTCGAAGGCCCGAGCATTCGCAATGCTCACAGCAGCGTGGTCGGCAAAGACCCGTAGCCAGTCGAAATCAGTCTGGCCCAGTACCGTGGCGTCAAAGATGGCCAGCACCCCCAGCATCTCGTCCCGGAAGACGAGAGGCTGTCCGGCAAAGGTCCGCACCTTTTCGCGTCGCAGCCATTCCGGGTCGGCGATCCATTCCTCGTCACCGCTCAAATTGGGGAGCAGCAATGGTTCGCCGGACTTTCCCACGCGCCCGATTTTCCGCACGCCCAGCGGGAAACGGGCGAAGGCCCCATCCAGGCGCGAGTAGTTCTGCACTTTGTCGCCCGGATTGCCCGCGCTCGCCACCAGGTGCAGGCAGCGCTCCTGATCGGGGCATTCCGGCCGGAAACGACACTTTTCACAGATGTCGCCGGGCTCAATCAGCCAAAGGCGCGCCAGCACCACATTCTGGCATTGGGCGATACCACTCACCACGGCGCTCAACACCTCCGAAAGCGAACGATTCCGGGCCATGGACACCATGACTTGGGGCAGGTTGGCACAGTTCACACCGAATAACTACGAAGTCTCGGAGAGAACCGCAACGACAGTTCGTAATTAACGAATAGTCGTAGCCGCCGTCAAGACGACGGAATCGCCGAAAAGCCAATGTTCCCTGCATTTTGTCCCATTAAACCGCTGGCACGGCGAATGATTGAAGGAGGGCAGAACCGCAGAACGCGGACAAAGAAACGGAAAGCCAAAAATCGAAAGAACACTATGAACCGTATCACCCAGATCGATCCCGCCACCGCCACCGGCAAGTCCAAGCAGCTCCTCGATGCTGTGCAGTCCAAGCTCGGCGTGGTGCCCAACCTCTTTCGAGTGCTGGGCAATTCGCCCGCCGCCCTCGAGGGGTATCTCAGCTTCTCCAGTGCGCTCGCAGGTGGGACGCTTGGCGCCAAGGTCCGTGAGCAGATCTCCCTCGCGGTCGCGGAGGGCAACCTCTGCAGCTACTGCCTGAGCGCTCACACGTTCTTCGGCGGCAAGGTGGGTCTTTCGCCGAAAGACATCGCGGATGCACGCCACACCGACGCAGCCAGCGAGAAGACCACCGCCGTCCTCAAGCTCGCGCTGAGCATCCTCGTGCAGCGCGGGGAAATCAGCGATGGCGCACTCAAGTCCGCCCGCGCCGCCGGCCTGACCGACGGTGAGATCGTGGAGACCGTCGCCAATGTGGCGGTAAATATCTTCACCAACTACGTCAACCACGTCGCCCAGACAGTGGTCGATTTCCCAGAAGTTAAGCCGGGTGACACCGCCCAGCCGGCAGCAGCACACGTGAGCTGACACCAAGAAACCTGCGGACGGCGCATCGGACCGCCCGCCCAAATGAATTACCCTTTATGAAAACACAGGCACTTACCACCGAGACCTTTGACAACACCGTGAACTCCGGCACCCAGCCCGTCCTCGTGGACTTCTGGGCCGAGTGGTGCGGCCCTTGCCGCATGATCGCCCCCGTCCTCGACGAGCTCGCCAAGGAACAGGCGGGCAAGGCCACGGTGGCCAAGGTCAACATTGACGAGGCCCCGGAGCTGGCCCAGCGCTTCAACATCACGGCGATCCCGACGCTGATGGTTTTCCGCAACGGTCAGCCCGTGCGCACGTTGCGAGGGGTCCAGTCCAAGTCGGCCCTCGCGGCCGCGCTGGCGACAACAGCGTAAGTCTTATTCTTGGCCGGCCGCCGGACTCCGGTGGCCGGCGAAAAGCAGCGACTGTTCCATTTTCCGCACGTTCCAACGCGAAAGCCCACCCCATGGCCACCCGATTCCTGCAAACCATGATGACACCCTCCGTGCTGGAGGCGCAGCGGCACTCCTATGGTCGCAGCGCGACCATGGGCCCGGCACCGGAACGCGACCCGCTCACGGAGGAAGAACGTCTCTTCATCGAGGCACGCGATTCCTTCTACATGGCGACGGTCACGGAGACGGGCTGGCCCTACCTCCAGCACCGGGGCGGGCGTCCGGGATTTCTTCAGGTCGTCAACCCGACGCAGCTCGCATTCGCTGACTATCGCGGCAATCGCCAGCTGCTCTCCACCGGCAACCTCGCCGCCAACGACCGCGTGGCGCTCTTCCTCATGGACTACCCGCGACGAGAGCGCCTGAAGATTCTCGGCCAGGCCCGCACCGAAGATGCCCGGGAGCATCCTGAACTCGTCACCCAACTCGCCGAACCGGAAGCCCGCGGCCTCGTGGAACGGCTGTTCTTCATTGAGGTGCTGTCCTTCGACTGGAACTGTCCCAAATACATCACCCCGCGCTTCACGGTCGCCGAAGTGGAGGCCGCCGTCGCTCCGCTCCGCCAGCGCATTGCGGAGTTGGAAGCGCAGTTGCAGACTCGTGGGGCAACCGCCCGGACGCCGAAGGGGTGATCAGCATCATGGAAAGCCTGCTCCGCGAAATCTCGAAATGCTCGGCCTGCGCCGTGCATCTGCCGCACGGCCCACGTCCCGTGGTAGCGGCTGGCGTGAGCTCGAAGATTATGATCATCGGGCAGGCGCCCGGCCGTCGCGTCCATGAATCTGGAGTGCCCTGGCAGGATCAAAGCGGCAAGAATTTGCGCCACTGGCTGGGCGTGGAAGCCGAGGCCTTTTACAATCCCGCACTGTTTGCCCTGGTGCCGATGGGCTTTTGCTATCCCGGCGCGGGCAAATCAGGCGACCTGCCGCCGCGTCCGGAATGCGCCCCCCTCTGGCACCCTCGGCTGCTGAAGCAGATGAAATCGGTGCAGCTCACCCTGCTCATTGGCCAGTATTCGCAGGCATATTATCTGGGCGGAAAGGCGCGGGAGAATCTTACCGAGACCGTGCGGGCATTCCGCGATTATCTGCCCCGGTATCTCCCGTTGCCCCATCCCTCACCCCGTAACCGCATCTGGTTGCGCCGCAATTCCTGGTTTAAGACCGAACTCCAACCGGTGCTCCAGCAAATGGTCGCCCAAATCCTGAGAGGCTAAAATAAAATGAATCTGGACACCCCCATCTTGTCCCTGCTCCGCCCTGACCAGATCCCGGCCGCGGCCGAGCTTTTGGGAGCCCAATTAAGGGAGCACGGGATCACGCCCTCGCTGGAGCGGACTCGGGCCGTGCTGACGCAGATGGCCGGCGACGAGCGGCTCGGCTTTGTACTGGTGGCCTTGGCCCCGGACGGAAAACTTCTGGGTGTCGCTTATGGAGGGGCCTTTCTGAGCGTGGAGCACGGCGGCCTGAGCGGATGGCTCGACGAGCTGTATGTGCGCCCCGAATACCGTGGGGCAGGAATCGGCACGAAGCTGCTGGCCGAGTTTATCCGCGTGGCCAGCGCTCGCGGCTGGCGGGCGATTGACCTGGAAGTCGAGAGCGACCACCGACGCGTGGTTCCCCTGTATGAGCGGCATGGTTTCGAGCCCCAAACACGCTCGCGCTTTTACCGGAAGCTTTCCTGAAATTCGACCGTCGTAACCCGACCGAACCAATCCTGTCCGACATGAATCCACGACCACCCCTCCCGCCCTTCACCGAGGAAACCGCGCGCCAGAAAGTGCAGGCGGCCGAGGATGCCTGGAATTCCCGTGACCCCGAACGCGTGGCGCTCGCCTATACCGAGGACACCGAGTGGCGCAACCGCTCCGAATTTGTGAACGGCCGCGCCGCCGTCGCGGAATTCCTGCGGCGCAAATGGGCGAAGGAACACGACTACCGGCTGAAGAAGGAGCTGTGGGCTTTCACCGGCAACCGCATTGCTGTGCGCTTCGAATACGAATTCCATGATGACTCCGGCCAGTGGCATCGCGCCTACGGCAACGAGAACTGGGAGTTCGACGAGTTCGGCTACATGCGGCGCCGCTTCGCCAGCATCAACGATCTGCCGATCATGGAAGCGGAGCGGAAGTTTCGTTGGGAACGGCGTGAGTGAGCCAGTGAGTCAGTAGGTCAGTAGTCAGTAAACAGTTCGTCAGTGAAGGTGCCTTCCGACATCACTGATTACTGGCTCACTTGCCGCTGCACCGCTCGCCCGCTCCGCCAGCAGCGAATCGAGATCCAAGGCCCGGGAGAACATCGCGAGCTGGCCATCCGGGGTGCGGGGCCATTCGACTTCGGGGCGGTCCCAGTAAAGCTCGACGCCGTTTCCGTCCGGGTCGTGCAGATAAAGCGCCTCACTCACGCCGTGGTCGGCCGCGCCGTCCAATTCGATGCCGGCGGCGATCAGCCGGCGCAGCGCATCCGCCAGCGAGACGCGAGTCGGATACAGGATCGCGACGTGATACAGGCCGGTCGTGCCCGGTGCCGGCGGCCGCCCGCCCGCGCTCTCCCACGTGTTCAGCCCGATATGGTGGTGATAACCGCCTGCCGCCCCATGCGTTGCGTGACTGCGAAACCCAGCACGTCCCGCCAGAAACCCAGCGCGCGCTCTAGGTCGGCCACCTTGAGATGCGTGTGCCCGACACGGACGGCGGGATGGATCGGTTCACTCATGCACCGACAGTCTCGCCATTGCCAATGGCCGCGCAAAAATCATTTGGCCGGCCACGTCAGTTGCAGGTGCTGACCGCTGCGGACAACCTCCAGCTTCAGCCTGATTCCAGACACTTCGGCGTCGGTGCCGACCGGGAGGTCTTTCAGCTCCCGGATGGCGCGGTCGTTCACGCGCTCGATGAAATCGCCCGGGCGTAACCCGGCCTGAAAGGCCGTCGAATGCGGCGCCGCTTCGACGACGATCAGCCCACGCGCGTTCGCCGCCACACCGACCGCCGAGTATTCCACGCCGACCAGCGGCCGGACCGTCGCGCCCAACCAGACAGCCCGGGCCACATCGGCTCCCACGGACGCAACGGAGACCGCCAGCTTCACTGAAAGAATCTCCGGTTTTCGCGCGATTGCTCGCAGGCGGGGGGAGCGCACGCCGAAGTCATCCGTCGGGAAATTCACGAAGCCCAAAGCCAACGCCGGTGAACCGGGCCGGACACGAAAATCACCGGCGGCCGCCTTTACGAACCTTGGATCACCCACGAGCGAATGGGGGTCACAGCCATGGGCGGCAAATTTCGTCCGGTCCGCCTCCGAGGTGGTAAACAGATTGTAATCCACCTCCCGCCCCCATTTCGCGATCGCCATCACGGCAGGCTGATACGGCCCCATCACGATATTGCGCGCGAAAATGTCTCCGCTGCGCTCAAACCACACGTGCGGATGCAGGCTGTTGCCCACGATGACGTTATTGGTGGCGATGCGGTCGAAGCCCTCGCGCATCTTCAAGCCGCCATTCAATAGCACATTTTTGTAGATGCGGTAGCGGCTGGAACCGTCATCCAGATCGATGTCCCAGCCGTGATCGCAGCGCCAGCGGTTATGGCGCAGGGTGTTCGGCTCCTCGGCATCGAGGAACGGCAGTTTGGGGTCCGCCGCAACTTCCCGGTTCACCGTGCGCACGTCCGGATGCCAGTAGCGGTCGCGACCCCAGGAATTGAAGCTCCCGTGGTCGCCGGTCTCCAGAACGGTATCGAAGACATCGCAGTCCTCGATGACATGTCCGCCCCAGCAGCCGTCCCCGATGTTGATGCCGGCGCGCGGCACGTCGTAGATGGAGCAGTGGCGCACGGTGAGGCGCTGCGCCATGTCGATCGCCACGGGAGCCGTCTGCTTTTCGAAGCGCCCGCTGCGGGTGATCAGGCAATCCTCCACGAGGCAGTCCGCAGGGAAATTGTCCGTGAGCGGGCCAGGGGTGCGGTCGAGCGCGGCGTAATCAAACTTGTCGGAGTAGTTGAACAGCGGACTGCGGACCGCCTTGGGATCGCCAAAGAAGGCCACCCCATTGGCGCCGGCCTCGCGAATCAGGCAGCCGCGCACCGAAATCCGCCGGTTCCAGTTGTTCACGAACACCGCATTCCCGCCGAGCTGGTCGAAATCACAATCCTGGATCGCGGCATCCGCCGCGCCGTTGAATACCACCGCGCCGCCGCGATAGACGGTCCAATCCGACCGCTGAATGGGTTCGCGGTTTTCCATGAAGGTCCGGGCGGTGTGGCGAAAGGTCAGTCCGCGCAACGTGAGGAACTGTACCGGTCGGTCCTTCGTGCCATTGAACTCGATCAGGTGCGGCAGCCGCACCACCTCGATCACGGCCGTTTTCAGATCCAAGTCCGCCGGTGGCAGAAACAGAAGTGTGCCGGCCTTCGCGTCGTGAAACCATTCACCCGGCGCGTCCAGTTCCTCGCGGATGTTCTCCACGAACCGGAATTGCGCGTGCATAGGGCTGGAGCGGTTGTTCTGCCAGCCGCCCTCGTAGTCAAGCGATCCATCCGCCCGCTTGCCCCGGATGCGCCAGTGCATGTCGCCCCATAGCGCCGCATGCATCGCGTGAATGAACCCGCCCGCCGGATCAGCCCAGCGCGCGACCCGCTCGGGTGAGATGGCATCCGCCGCCGTGCCGTTGAATTGGGCGGCCTTCGGGTCGTAATCCGGGTAGCGCGCCATGGGCCGCCGGGCTCCATTCACAAATAACTGGTCCATGACCAGCCCCGGCGGCGTGGCGGCCTGAAAAATCCCGTTGCTCAGGGGCGTCCATTGCAGGGCGAGCCGCGCACCGCCGCTGAGGACCACGCTTTCGCCAGGTAACGCCGCGTACACGACCGGATGCTTTTCCGTGCCCGAGTCCGCCGCCGTAAAAACAAGGGTCTCCCGCAGGTAATAGATTCCCCCGTGCAGCCGTACCGTGACCGTTTCACGCCCGGCCCGCTCCCGGGCCAATCTCTGCGCGGCGGCCAGTGAGGCCAGCGGTTTACGGGCTGTGCCGGAATCCGCGTCATTTCCCAAGGGCGAAACATGGATCTCCCGCGCCAGCCCGACGGGAGCGATCACCAAAGCCAACAGCAGGAGAAAGAGGCCGGTTTTCATTCAGGGGATCGCAATATCGAGGCTCCGTCGGCCGCACGGGTGACGATGAATTTCAGACCACGGGGAAAACGCCGAATATACGCAGACTGCACCTGCGCTTGCACTGACGCCAGTTGCTCGCGACGCACCAAGGCGATGGCGGAACCGCCAAAGCCCCCGCCTGTCATCCGGCAGCCGATGACGCCCCCGGCTTCGCCCAGCCCGGTCGCTTGGCGGACGACTTCGTCCAGTTCGGCGCAGCTCACTTCGTAGTCGTCGCGGAGCGAGGCGTGGCTGGCGGCCATCAGGCGGCCCAGCGCCGGCCAGTCAGCCGCTTGAATAGCCGAACCTGCGGCGAAAGTGCGGGCGATCTCAGTTACGACGTGTCGGACGCGCCGGAAGCCGACTGCGTCGAGTCTCGACTGCGCTTCCGGCAGGCGAGAGACGGGATAGTCGCGGAGCGAGGCGACGCCCAGCCGGCGGGCGGAGTCCTCGCAGGTGCGACGGCGCTCCGCGTAGGCGCTGGTGGCCAGCTCGTGCTTCACCTGCGTGTCGATCACAAGGAAGACCAGCTCATCGGCGGTCCATGGAATCAGGGTTGTCTCCCGCGAGCGGCAGTCGAGCAGCAGCAGGTGATCCTCACGGCCGAAGACACAGGCGAACTGGTCCATGAAGCCGCACGGCAGCCCGGCGAAGTCATGTTCGGCGCGCTGGCAGAGCAGCGCCTTTTCTTCGGGGATCAGCGGCGCACCGGTCAGGGCCTCAAGTAATGTGGCCATGCCAACCTCCAGCGCGGCGCTGCTGCTCAGGCCGCCACCAGCCGGCAGATCGCTGACGATGACGGCATCGAACCCCGGTAGGGTTCGTCCGGTCCGCTGCCAGCCAGCGAGGACTCCGCGGATGTAGTTGCTCCAGCCGGGCTCGCCTCGCTCGAGCGGCTCCGTCAGGGAAATTTCGCAGCCTTCACCGAACACGGCGCTCCACAGACGCATGCACTCCAATCCGTTTGGAGCCGCCGCGAAGAGGATCTGTGGCTCGATCGCCAGGGGCAGCACGGGGCCGTCGTTGTAGTCGAGATGCTCGCCGATGAGATTCACCCGTCCGGGCGCTCGTACCAGATGCATGGCCGCGCGGCCAAAACGCGCCGCTAAAACACTCCGAGCTTCCGCGACCAAGGCCGGCCCCGACGGGTTCAAGGACACGGCGGGCATGGCTCCGATTCTGGATGGACCCGGTGCGGAAACGCCACTCAGTCCTGCTCGATTGCCGTCGGCTTGGGCAGCAGGAAGCTGCAGACGATGGCAATGGCGAAGACTGCCGTGCCGACAATCGCGGCCCCGGTGGCCACCTGCTGGAAGGTGGAACCGGACAGTCTCGGTGCGATCAGATTGGTGGTCAGAAACGCCGCCGAAGTGCCGATCATGCGGCCGCCGACATTCGTCGCGAAGCTGCCGCCCGTGCCGCGCAGGTGCAATGGGAACACTTTCGGCAGATATTCACCCATGTAGCTGAACTGGGCGACGGTCATGAACCCGCAGAGGGCGATGCCCCACTGGAACATTTCCTGGCCGGAGTGGAACAGGGTGCCATAGGTCAGGGCGTAGAGGACCAGGCCGGGGATCAGGAACAGGCGCAACAGCAGGCCCCGGCTCACGGTGGTTACCACCAGCAGTGCCAGGGCGATCCGGCCGAGCAGGCCACCGGTTTCCTGCCAGAACTGCACCTCGTTGCCGACCTTCTTGACGCTCGAATCGCTCGGATCCTGTTTGACGCGGTTGGCGGCGATCAGGGCGAGGGTTTTCTCGCGGTCGAGCACCGCTTTCTTCGCCTCCGGCTTGTCCGTGGTCAGTTCCGTGAGCTTCTGGTCGAGACTTGCCAGCGTATTGGTCAGGCCGCCCAGCTGGGCACGGGACTTCTCCTTTTGCGCGTCCGTGGCGATGGCGTTGTCCAAGGTGCGGCGGGCGGCGCTGATGCCCTGCCGGGTCTTGATGCGTTGACCGGCGAGCTGCCTGAGCCCCGGTACTGCGGCGGCCGCCTGGTTAAACGCCGGCAGATTGGTCTTGAGGAGCTGAAGGTTCAGCGCTTTCGCCTCCTCCTGCAGCGGCTGGAGCGTGGTCCGCTGCTCCGCGAGATCAGGCAGGCCGGGAGCGATACGTGTGGGCGTCAGTTGCAGGGCGCCGAAAGCCGCGCCATAGGCACAGGCCGAAAGGGCTGCCGTCACCAGTGTGGTCCGGCGGAGGGCGGGCGAGAAGAGTTCGCCAAAGCTGGGGCGACGCAGCGTGCCGGCCTTGCGCCGCTCCTGCCAGGCCTGCGATTCGGGCACGAAGAGCAGCAGCACCGCGATGGGCAACGCCGGAATCAGGCCGCTGAGCAGCAGGAACCGCCAAGAGGAGTGGCCGTTAAACGGCTCGGCGACCGGCAGCGTCGGCAGACTGTCGAGGTGGGCGAGAATCCAGGCACTCACTCCGGTGACCATCAGTCCTCCAATCGAGGCAAAGGCCTGGGTCCAGCCCAGCGCCTTTTCCTTGTGCTTTCGGTCCGGGAACAGTTCCGCCAGCCACGTGACAGCGGCCACGAATTCCACGCAGACGCCGACAAACGTGGCCGAGCGGAAGAAGACGAACTCGCCGATGCTGGTGCTCATGGCGGCCAGCGCGGGCGAGCAGGAATAGAGTGCGATGCTGACGGCAAGGATGGTGCGGCGCCCGAAGCGATCAGTCAGCCAGCCCCCCAACAGACCGAAAACGCCACCGCACAGGGCGGTGATCCAGAGCATCTTGCCCAGCCATTCGGTGACGAGCGGGTTGTTCGGTGGAAGCTGGAGCAGTTCCGCCACGGCCGGGGCGCCGATCAGCGGAAACATCAGCAGCTCGTAAGTATCGAACGCGAAACCGATGGCCGCGATCAGGATGACGAGCCACTGGGTCAGGGTAAGACCTCGGTGGGCCGGGGCAGCATTCATACGTAGGCGTAGGAAATCATTCTCCCACGCAGGTGGCAACCGCCAACTCGGTTGGGAAACTCAGGCCCGCCACGCCGCCAGGAATTCGCCCGCGAGCCGGGTCAGCGCCGGCCAGTCCTGCGCCAGAATCAGTTCCCGCTTCAGCAAATTGCCGCCGATGCCAACGGCCGCACAGCCCGCCTTCCGGAATTCGGCGGCATTCGCCACCGTGACGCCGCCGGTCGGCACCAGACGCAGATGGGGCAGCGGCGCCAGCAGCGCACGGATGAAACCCGGACCGAGCGTGTCCGCCGGGAACAGCTTCACGAAGTCCGCGCCTGCCTCGTACGCCATTTGCGCCTCGGTCGGGGTGTAGGCTCCCAACATGATCGGACACCCTGCGCCGCGAGCCAGAGGCACAAGCGCAGGCCGAAGCACCGGGCTGACGATAAATTCGGCCCCCGCATCCAACGCCGCCGCACAGTCATCGCCATTCAGAATCGTCCCCGCCCCCACGAGCGCCCGTTCGCCTAACACGAACTTGGTCGCCCGGATGGCCGCCGCAAAATTCGGGGTCGAAGTGGTGATTTCGAGCGCGGTGATGCCGCCGGCCACCAGCGCCTTGCCCAAGGCTGGAACCAGTTCAGCCGAGGGCGCACGAATCACGGCAATGATGCCGGGATCAGTCAGCCGGGCGGAGCGGAGTTCACGGAGCAAGTCAGTGTTCATTGGCAAGGCGAAGCCCGAGATACAGGGTTTCACCGCGCCGGGCGAGTTCGCGAAAGCCCAGGCGCGTGTAGAAGCGCAGGGCCCGCGCGTTGGTTACGTGCATTCCCAGGTGTACCCCGGGCGAGCCGCGCTGACGCAACGCCGCCAACAGGGTGTCCATCAGGACACGGCCATTCCCCTGCCCTTGCGCGCGCGGGATCAGGTCAATATGCAGGTGTGAAGGAAACTCACCGTACGGCTCGGGCCAGAAAATGGCCGGCGCATGGAACTGCGCCCGAACGGCTTCGGAAGCGGACCACTTCGACGGATCACCGTTCCGGGTCGGATAACGCACGCGCAGCGGCGGAAGCCATTCCCGCTGGAAACGCTCGTAGAAGCGCCGCGAATCCAAGGCCGCGAGCGCATATCCGCAGATACCCGAACCATCCTCCAACATGAGGGCTAGTTCCGGTTCGAGCGCGAGATAAGGGCCGACGTAAAGGTGGCCCGGCAGCGCCGGATCGTCAATGAGCGAGGTCGCATCACGCCCGGCGTCCGCCGTCTGCAGGCACACCTCACAGGCCAACGCTTCATCGCCCGGGCGGAAAGGCCGGACGAGGAAATTGGGTGGCAAATCGCTCACCCCGGCAGCTTGAGTGACACCCGCAGGCGGGGCAATGGGCGCATTTGAGTTTGCCGCTGGCACACTTTTCGCGTATCTCAAATCTGAAAATGAAAGCTTTTCCCCTCTCCTTCCTCCCGCTGGTCGCCCTGGTGCTGGCCGGCTGCCAATCCTCCGACACCACGCGGGGGTACAACCTCGAAACCGGCAAGACCAAGACCATCGACACCGCCGCCGGTCCGATGACGGTCACCGCAATGGATGGCCCGCACCAGATGGGCTCCAAGGACCGCCAAGGTTACACCTACATCTTCGACGGCACGATGACCGACTGGAAGGTGAACGAAAACCCGGGTGCGTGGAGCATCGTGGACGGCGCCCTCCGCGCCAACGGCACCCGCAGCCACTGCTTTTACACGGGCTCACTCGCGCCCTTCAAAAACTTCGACCTCAAGGTGGACGTGAAGACCGAGCCGGGCTCCAACGGCGGCATCTACATCCACACCAAGTATCAGGAGAGCGGCTGGCCCTGGGGCGGCTACGAGACGCAGGTCAACCAGACGCACAGCGACTGGCGCAAATCCGCCAGCGTGTATTCCGTTCAGGACGTGAAGGAGGACGCGCTCAAGGGCATCGTGCAGGATGGCGAGTGGTATGAGCACCGGGTCGTGGTGAAGGGCACCAACATCAAGGTGTACCTCAACGGCAAGCTCGTTAACGACTACACCGAGGAACCGGGCCGCGTCGCCGGCAAGGATTTCGAGCGCAAGCTCAACGAGGGCACCTTCGCCCTGCAGGCCCACGACCCCAAGAGTGTCGTGCTCTACAAGAACATCCGGGTCAAGAAGCTGGACTGAGCCTTCACCCCGAACCTTTTCAAAGGGCCTGGGTAACCGGGCCCTTTTTGCTTTTCTGGAAGGATGAATTATGAAGCGGAGGTCTTCGCACGCGCCTATTGGTCCATCCCCTCAAGGGAGCGTTTGCGCCGCAGTTCCACGCTCCCTTTCCGTCCGCCCCAATCTTCCAACTCCTGTCTCCTGACTCCGCGGAAGCCTCCGGTCTCCTGTCTCCCGACCGCAAGGGCGCTCCTGTCTCCTGCCCCGCCGCTCACCCCGCCGCCAGGATGCGCTCGGCGGCGGCGCGAACGCTGGCCACCAGTTCCGGGGGCGCAATGACCGTCGCCGCGCCGCCCCAGCCGAGCACCCAGCGTTCGACTTCCTGCAGGCTGCCCAGACGCAGCCGCAGTTCCACCATACCGTCCGGCAGCTCGACCAACTCCTGTGATGGATGCCAGCGTTTCTCCCGGATGTAGTCGGCCACGAGCTCAGTGAAGCGCAACACCACCGCATAGTCTCCGTCACGGGAATGGATGCCAAAGCTGTCGCGCAGCTGCTTCTCGAGCGCGAACTTGGCCGGCGGGGTGAAGGTCTTGCCGGTCGGCTCCGCCGATTGGATTCGGGCGGGCACGAAGGTACGCACATCTTTCCGCAGATGGTCGTACGCGAAGAGATACCAATCGCCGTTCACGTTCGCGAGGTGGCATGGGTCGATGACCCGCTCTTCCGGTTTCCGTGAGGCCGGCTTGCGGTAGCTGATACGCAACTGGCGCCGTTTTTGCACCGCCTTGGCCAACGTGTCCATGATGGGCAGGTTCAGCAGCGGCTCGGCGGTGGTGCGGAAGGAGATCGACTGCTCCCACTCCGCCAGGTTCAGCGAGACGGTGTCGGGCAGCGAGCGGGCGAGCTTGCGGAACGCGCCCACAAGCCGCTTTTCAAACGGTGTGCCCCGGTATTGCTGCAACGCCTTTTCAGCCACCAGCAGCGCGAACAGCTCGCCCTCGCTGATCTGGAGCGTGGGAAAGGAATCGACCTCCTCGGTGTAAACGTAGCCGTTGTGGGCCGCTACGTATTCCAGGGGCAGGTTCATCCGGTCGCGCATGAACTCCAGGTCGCGCTGGATCGTCTTCGTCGTGACCTCCAGCTCGCGCGCCAGTGTGGTGGCGTTGGGATGCTTGCCGGCGGCGATGACCGCGTGGATGCGCATCATGCGCTCCAGGGGCGGGCGGGTGTTGGGCATTTCCTTGGACGCCGACGTCGTGCGTTTCACGCCGGGGAAGATGCGTCGCATACCACGCCTGCAAAGCGGAAAACGCGCGGTGGTGAAGATTGCTTTGAAAATTTGCCCGCCCCTCCGCAGCGTCCGCGCGACATGGATTCCGCCGCCAAAGTGCTCACCACCGAAACGTTGCCAGCCTGGCGCCAGGCCCTGCGCGACGCCGGCAAAACGCTGGTCGTGACCAACGGCGTCTTTGACCTGCTGCACGTCGGCCACGTCACCTACCTCGAAGGCGCCCGGGCGCTCGGCGACGCCCTGCTGATCGGCGTGAACGGGGACGACAGCGTGCGCCAGCTCAAGGGCCCCACCCGACCTCTGAATCCCGAGTTCGACCGCGCCCGGGTACTCGCGGCGCTGGGCTGCGTGGATGGCACCTGCATCTTTCCCGAAATGCGCGCCGTCAACTTTCTGATGCGTGCCCAACCGGATATCTATGTGAAAGGCGGCGACTACACCCTCGACACCATCGACCAGAACGAGCGTCGCGCGGTGGAATCCAACGGTGGGCGGATTGTGTTCATCCCCTTTGTCGCCGGCAAATCGACGACCAAGGTCATCGAGAAAATGGTGCGGGGCTAATTGTTCGTCCGGCCGATCAGCACGAATTGCCCGGCGCGGCCCAGCTCCCGCCATTCGTTGGTGGAAAAACTGGTTCCCAGCTCTTGACTCAGGATCAGACCGCAGACCGGTTTGCCGGAGGGCGCCAGCCGGGCACAATCGGCCGGCGTATCCAGCAACCGCAGCTCCTGTTCCGCCGTGGGCTTCAGCACGATGTCGGCCTCGCTACGGCTGATGCCGATGAGGCGTTGCAGGTAGAAGCCAAACCCGCAGGTCCTCGCCTCGTACACGAAGCAGCCGCCATCCGGCCCGGCAAAGGCGCGCGCGCTCTGCGCCAATTCCCGCACCGAGGCCTGCCGGCTGAGCAACGGATTGAGCGCATCCACCTGCGTGGACATCGCCACCCAAAGCAGCGCCGCCCCGATCGCGATCAAGTTGAAGGCCTGTGCAGGCTGTCCGGTCGGAGCCCGCCGAATCGCAACAGCGAGGGCAAACAGCAGCCCGGCCAGCAGGAGCGGAACCCAGAAACTCAGTTCCAACTCAGGCCGAACCATATGCAACACCCCCAGCGCGACGGGTGGAAGGAAGAGGCACCCGAAGGCCAGCCGCCGTCCAAACAAGGCCGGCTTCGAGCCCGCGTGCGCATGCAGCCAATAGGCCAACCCCAGCGCCAGGGCGGGAAACAGCGGCAGGATATAGGTCAGCAGCTTCGACCCGCTGAGGGACAGGATGACGAACGGGATGGCCGTCCAGCCCAGCAGCAGCGCCTGCCAGGGTTGGAGGCGTTCCGGCTGACGCCAGCGACGCCAGGCGGTCACGAGCACGGCGGGTAGGAAGCAGGTCCACGGCAGCCAGCCGCCGAGCAGCACGGGCAGGAAGAACCAGGGGGGCTTCGAGCGGCCATGCGCTTTCGAGGCGAAGCGCTTCACCAGTTCGTCGCCCACGAAGTATGAGCGCAGCTCCGGGTTTTGCAGGCTCAGCACGACAAACCAGCTTAGGCCAATCGCCAGGGCCACGAGCAATCCCGGAACCCACGGGAGCCGCGCGCGTTGGGCAGTACCCCGCGCCGTCCACTGCCAGGACAGCGCCGCCGCGAGGGGCACCACGAAACCCATGGGGCCCTTGGTGAAAAAACCGCCCCCCATCGCGACGAAGAACAGCCAGTTCCAGGGCCGGCCGCCTTCCGTGTGGGCCGCGCGGACGAAGCACAGGATCGCCGCCGTGATCCAGAAGGCCATGGTCATGTCCGGTGTCAGCGTCCGGGCGAGCATGAAAAACTCGAAGCCCGACACCAGCACCAGTGCCGCCGTGACCGCGACCGCGCGGGAAAAGAGCGTCCTGCCGATCAGGAAGGTGAACCAGATCGTGCCGGCCGCCGCCAGCGCCGAGGGCAGCCTTACGCCCCATTCGTTTTGCCCGCAGACCTTTAGTGCGAGCGCCGTCAGCCAGTAGATGAGCGGCGGCTTCTGAAAGTGCCCAATGCCATTGAGGTGCGGGACCAGCCAGCTGTCGCCGGCGGCCATCTCGCGGCCGATTTCGGAATAACGCCCCTCGTCGGGCTCGTTCATTCCGCGCGTGCCCAGGAAGGCCAGCAGGATGAACGCGACGAAGGCCGGCAGCAGCCAGCGGGAAGGCGGGCGCGAACTGGGTCCATCCGGAGCGTCCACCATCTCAGACATTCCCGCCTTCCCCGCGTTTCGCGGCGCGGACCTGGGGAAAGCGTCGCTGGGTAAACCACCACATCCCCATCATGTCGAGGAACGGCCGCCAGAGGAAAACCCCCAGGCCGTAGCTGGACGTGCCGCCGGCACGGGCGCGGTGGTTCACCGGCATTTCAACCACGCGAAAACCGGCCGCCACCGCCAGCGCCGGCATGAAGGAATACAGCGTGCGGATGGGAATCATCGCCTCACGAACCTCGCGGTGAAACACCTTGAGTGCGCACCCGCTGTCCGACACGCCATCACCGAGCACGCGCGAGCGCACGCCATTGGCGAGCCGGGAAATCTTCCGCCGCAGCCAGGAATCCTTCCGCTGCGCCCGGATGCCCACGACCATGTCGGGGTGATCGGCCGCCGCCAACCGGGCGAGCAGCGCGGGAATGTCAGCCGGATCATTCTGGCCGTCGCCATCCAGCGTGATGAGGATCTCGCCGCGAGCCTGGTTCAGGCCGTACAGCAGGGCGGCCGCCTGACCACGATTCGGCTCGAGCCGGAGGTGGCGGCAGGCCGGGGTGGCGGCCGAAATTCCGGCAAGAATCTGCGGGGTGGCATCCTTGCTGCCGTCGTCCACCATCAGGATTTCGTAGGGCCGGCCCAGCGCGCCCAGCACGTGGTTCAGTTCGGCCAGAAGCGCGGCGGCACAGGCGGCCTCGTTGTAAAACGGCACCACGACCGACCAGGCACAAGGATCTGAAACAGGCATTTCTGAAATCACCGGCATTGCTTCGCCCAACGCGGGGAACTTCTGGCAAATTTCCGCCGGAGCCAAACCAATTTGCCACGCCGCACTCGCCCTTCCCATCGCCAACCATTACGCTCCCGTCATGTCTGACACCGCGCCCGAAGCGCCTGCCCCTTTGTCCAACCGCGAAATCCGCGAGCTCAAGGCCCGTGCCCAGCACCTGGAAGCCGTCCTAAAACTCGGCAAGGCGGGAGTCAGCGAAGGCTTCGTCAAGTCGTTGCACCAGGCTCTGTTGGACCATGAGCTGGTGAAGGTTAAGCTGGCCGACTTCAAGGATCAGCGGAAGGAGATCGCCCCGCAGCTCGCGGAGAAAACTGGCAGCCACCTCGTCGCCCTGGTTGGCCACGTCATCGTGCTGTACCGGCCGAAGCCGAAGGCGTGAGCGCGCCGGAGCGGAACGCGAGTCTGTGACCCGCAGTAACGCTCGAACTGCAAGACGTCCCGCTTTCATTTGTCAGCATTCCAATTCACGGAGTTGCTGCGGCTCACAGAGCCGCGCTCCGCTTCAGAATGCCACCCTCACTCGTACCGCAGTGACTCGATCGGGTCGAGGTTGGCCGCCTTCCACGCCGGATAGGTGCCGAAGACGATGCCGACGAAGGAGCAGACCAGCAGGCCGATAATGGCCCAGTCCCACGGGAACACCGGGGGCGTTCTCAGGGCGAGTGCGGCCAAGTTGCCCGCACCGATGCCGAGCAGGATGCCCAGCACACCGCCGAATTCGCAGAGCACAATCGCCTCCAGGATGAACTGGGTCATGATGTTCCGCTTCTTCGCGCCGATCGCGCGACGGATGCCGATCTCCTTGGTCCGCTCGGTCACGCTCACGAGCATGATGTTCATGATGCCGATGCCGGCCGCCACGAGCGCGATGCTGGAGATGACTCCCGCCCCCGCGCGCACGGCCAGGGTGATGGTGCGGAACTGCTTGATCAGGGAATCGTTCGAGACGATTTCGAAGTCGTCCTCCTCGCCCGGCGGAACCTTCCGCATCGCCCGCAGGATGCCCCGCACCTGTTCCATGGTGTCATCGTAAACGGCCTGGTTGTAAGCCTGCACCTGGATGGTCAGCGGCGTGTCGCGGCCGTAACGGTTCAGGATCGTGGTCATCGGGACGACGATGAACTCATCCTGGCTCTGACCGAACATGTTGCCCTTGGCCTCCAGCACGCCGACGACGGTGTACTTCACACCCTTGAACTGGACCCACTCGCCCAGCGGCGAGCCGAAGGGAAACAGCCGCTTGGCCACATCCGAGCCCAGCACGGCCACGTTTCGGGCGCCGCTCAGATCGCTCTCCACGAAGGGCCGCCCCTCCGCGACAACCAGGTTGCGAGTCTCGAATGACTCGGGGCTCATGCCCCGGAAGCCGATGCTCGGATTGGTCTTCCGGAAGCGCGACGAGACCTCGCCGGTATCCACCTCGGAGCTGACGCTGACATTTTTCGCCAGCGTGGCGCGCTCGCGGATGTAGGCGGCGTTGGCGTAGTAAAACCGTTTCCGCCGGACGTACTTCTCCTGGGATTCCATGTCGTCATCGACCTGGATCGCCGGGAAGCGCTGCATCTGGAAGGTGTCGCTGCCGAGCTGCTGCATGTTGCTCTCGATGTTCCCCTGCAAAGCCCCGATCGCGGTCATCACGACGATGATGCTGAAGACGCCGACGAGGATGCCCAGCAGGGTGAGCGAGGAGCGCAGCTTGTGCGCGGCGATCGCGTTCAGCGCCATGCTGAAGGCTTCGCGGATTTCGGATTGGAGGCTGAGCCGTTTCACTGGTTAGAAGTGGGTGTTAATCGGCCCGCAGGGCGTCCACCGGATCCATGCGCGCGGCCCGCCAGGCCGGCAGGAAACCGCTCACGACACCGGTCATCACGGACACGAGCAGGGCCACCGCCACCAGCCACCAGGGCATGGAGGCGGCGAGGAATTTGTCCACGACCAGCGTGAGCGGCCACGCGATGAGCAGCCCGAGCATGCCCGCTCCCAGCGTGATCGTCGCGGCCTCGACGAGGAACTGCACGAGGATGGTGCGGCGCTTCGCCCCGATGGCCTTGCGGATGCCGATCTCCTTCGTGCGCTCGGCCACGCTCACGAACATGATGTTCATGATGCCGATGCCGCCCACAAACAGCGACAGGCCGCTGATGAAGAGGCCCACCATGGCGATGGTGCCGCCGACCGCGTTGAAGAAATTGACCAGGGCGTCCTGCTGGTTGATCGCGAAATCGTCCTGCATGTCGGGCGGCACCCGGCGCAGTTTGCGCATGATGCCACGGATCTCCTCCTTGGCATCCTCGATCTGGGCAAGGTCCCGCACCTTCACCTGGATCGTGAGGTCGGGCCAGCGGGTGAAGTCGCGGGTGAAGCGCGTGATCGGGATGACGATCTGGTTGTCCAGGTTGAAGCCGGTGAAGAACGTGCCCTGCTTCTCCATGACGCCGACCACCTCCAGGTTCATGTCATTCAGCTTCACCTTGCTCCCGATCGCGTCGCCGTAGGGAAAGAAGCGTTCCGCCAGGTAGCTCCCCAGCACACAGACCGGGCGGCCCGACTGAACGTCGCCGGCCAGGAGCCACCGGCCCTGGGTCACCGCCAGGCCGCGGACCATGAGGCTGTTCTCGTCATTGCCCTCGACCCAGACGCCCCGGGCCTGCTTGCGGCCGAAGGAGACGTTGCCGTTGCCCTGGGATTCCACGCTGACCGCCGCCGAGAGCGTGGCCAGGCGCTCCACGTCGCGCGCATTTTGCAGAGTGATCTCCTTGCGGTTGCGCGACAGTCGCCACTCGGTCTCGCCAGTCATCCACGAAAACCGTTGCACGAACAGGGTGTCGGCACTGATGCCCGCGAGGCTCTTCTTGAACGCGGCATTCAGGCCGGTGATGGCCGTGCCCATGAGCGTCACCGAGACGATGCCGATCACGATGCCGAGCGTCGTGAGACCGGCCCTCAGCTTGTTCGCCCGGAGCGCCGCCCAGGCGATGATGACCGACTCTTTAAATTCGGTGACGAGAGTCATCGGAACACCCCGTCATTCTTATCCTTGTCGATCCAACGCCAGAGCCATCTGGCGTAGGGGAGCAGGATTAATGGGAACCCCACGATCGTCAGGAACTCCAAAAAATCGCCTGCACTCATGCCTTTGAACCCCGTAGTCGCCTCATCTCGGACATTCATGAAAATCCACCAGGCCAAAACCAGCACCAATGACACCGAAGTAAACAGCTGGGTGGGTCTCCGCCACTTCCTGCCACAAGCCTTCCCGAAGATTGCGAACATGAATGCGAGGAATCCGGGCAGGCCAACCCACAACACCGCGATCAAAACAAAAAACGAGCCCATTCCCAAGTCGGCCAGAATCGGTGTGATGGCGCTCGCCGAGATCATACGCCGGCAAGCGCCTCCATTCTCTTGGCCGCTCGGGGATTCGGGTTCACCTCATCCGCAGCGATCAGCCCGTCGCGGATGCGGATGATCCGGCGGGCGTGCTGCGCCACATCCTCCTCGTGCGTCACAACGATGATCGTGTTGCCCCGGCGCGAAAGCGTCTCGAACAGCCCCAGGATTTCCTCGCCGGTACGGGAGTCGAGGTTGCCGGTCGGCTCGTCGGCCAGGACGATGCTGGGGTTGTTCACCAGCGCCCGGGCCACCGCGACGCGCTGGCGCTGACCACCGGAAAGCTCGTTCGGCTTGTGGTGCATGCGCTCCCCGAGGCCGACGTTGGTCAGCGCCTGGATCGCCTGTTCGCGGCGTTCGTCGGCCGGAATGCCGGCGTAGATGAGCGGCAGTTCCACATTATGCAGCGAGTCGGAACGCGGCAGGAGGTTGAAGCTCTGGAAGACGAAGCCGATCTCCCGGTTACGGACCTCGGCCAGCGCGTTGTCATCCATATGGGCGACGTTGGTGCCGTTCAGCTCGTAGTAGCCGCTTGAAGGGGAATCGAGGCAGCCCAGCAGGTTCATCAGCGTGGACTTGCCCGAGCCGGACGGCCCCATGATCGCGATATATTCGCCGCGCTCGATGGTCAGGCTGACCCCGCGCAGCGCATGGACGGTCTCGGTGCCCATCACGTAGCGCCGCGTCAGGTCGTAGATCTGGATGAGAGGCATGGGAAAGTGGCGAATGACGAGTTTCGAATTTCGAATTCAGAATTCTTGATTCGAAATCTCAAGTACCCACGTGGCCACCGAAGTCCGGCGCTTCGGCATTCGAAACTCGAAATTTGAAACTCGAAATTTCCTTCACTTTTTCTCCTCCGGCTTCGCATCTTTCTTGGTGTTGTCCACCTTCGCGGGCTTCTCGTCCTCGAGTTCGCGGGCGATGGCCTTGTAGCTGCCGGTGACGATTTCCTGCCCCTCGCTGACACCCTCCAGAATCTCGTAATAGGACTCATCGCTGATGCCGCGTTTGACCGGGATCATCTTGGCCTTGCCGTCCACCACGCTGAACACGACATCGATCGGCTTCGGCCCGGACTTGTCCTTCTTCTTGGTCAGGTCGGCCAATTCCTGGGCCAGATCCTTGTCCTCCCCCTTGGCCATCGGCATCGCCTTGTCCTCTTTCTTGGCTCCCTTGGGCAGCCGGGTGGTGACCGCCTGGATCGGCACGGTCAGCACGTTGGTTCGGTAGCGGGTCTCAATCTCGGCCGTGACGCTCATGCCGGGCAAAAAGTGGTCCTTGTCCGTGACCCGGATGCGCACCTCAAACTTGGTGGCCTCCGACTGGGTGTTGGCGGCAGTGGTCTTGGCGGAATTGGCGATCTGCGTGACCACCCCGGCAAACTTGCGGTCGCGGAACGAATCCACCTCCAGCCGGGCTTTCTGATCCATCTGGACCAGTACCACGTCCACTTCGCCCACCTCGACCCGTGCCTCCATCTCATTGAGATCGGCCACGGTCATGATCTCAGTGCCGGCCATCATGCCGGTGCCCACGACACGTTCACCCTTCTCGGAACTCAGTTTGCTCACCGTGCCATCGATCGGGCTGTAGATGGTGCACTTCAGGAGGTCCTCCTGGGTCTTCTTGCGGCTCTGTTTGGCCATCTCGGACTGATGCAAGGCATTGTCCACCTGCGCCTTGGCCACATCGAAGGCGGTGCGGAACTCATCATAGACGGACTCGCTCACCAGCTTCCGTTCAAAAAGTTCCTTGTTACGCTTGAATTCGGCCTCGGCCTTCGCCGCCTGCGCGATGGCGGTGGCGCGGCCGGATTCGGCCGACTGGTAGTTCGCCTCGGCGGAATCGCGGCTCGCGATGTAGGCGTCCTCCTTGATCTTCACCAGCAGGTCGCCCTTTTTGACCATCTGCCCCTCCTTGACCGGCAGCTCAATGATCTCGCCCGCGACTTCAGGGCTGATCTTCACCTGCAAGAAGGGCTGTATCTTCCCGGTCGCCGTGACGATCTCGGTGAGATTGCGCCGCATGACCTTCTCAGTCTGTACCGTGAGGGGCCTGGGTTTGTATTTCTGCCAGGCCATCACGCCACCGCCGGCTGCCAGCAGCAGGACGACGGGGATCAGCCAGAACAGCCACTTCGTTTGCTTTTTCTTGGAGAGGGTCATTTTGCCGCCCGAAGAACCCGGCGTGGCGGCTTTTGTTTCAGACGAAATGACGGGCGGTGAATCCATGGGATGAAATGACTTTGCTCACCGTGGTTGGCTCGATAATTCAAGTCAAGCAGGACAGGCTGCTAATAGCGCTTGGACCAGCAAGACTTGTCGTCGTCACGACTCCCGTTACCTTGCCGGCACGATGACCTTCCGCTTTGTTGCCCGGCTTTTCGCGGCCCTCTGCCTGATCGGCCTGCTGGCCGGCTGCGCCACCACTCGGGACGACGGTGACTTTGATGTGACAATGGTCAGCGTCCGTTCGGCCACCGGTGCCGAAGGCGAGGTGTCGCTGGCCTTCACGCTGCGTTTGCAAAACGCCTCCCCCGCCCCGGTCTCGGTCGATGGCGCCGCACATAAAATCTATCTCAACGGTGTCTATATCGGCCAAGGCCTGACCAACGAGCGCGTGGACATTCCGCGCCTGGCCACCGCGACCCAGCAGGTCACCGTCAATCTCAGCACCTTCCGCCTCGCCTGGGCCCTGTCCAAGGTGTATCGGACGCAAAAGGCGGACTACCGCGTGGAGAGCACGATCTACGCGGCCGAAGGTGGCCGTACCCGTCGAATCCGCGCGCACAAGGAAGGTGGGGTGGACCTGAACGAACTCGCCGTACCCGCGGGAAAGTGACCGCCGAAACCATTCGGGCGGTCCGGAATTTTACCCGCGCCTTTTCCCGATAACATGTTTGAACGCGGGAGGGGCTGTGGTAGTCCATCAGGCCCGTCCCCCAGTGAAGTATCAGCCCTCAACCCGGACCGCGACCATTCTGGCCGGGCTGGCCCTTGCCCTGTTGGTATCTGGCTGCTCGGCAAAATACTGGAAGCATTCGGCCGACGCGGAGTCCGCCCAGCTCATCCGGGAGAAGATGCCATCGGTGCCCAACATGGACACCAATTTCACGATCGAGCCCCAACCGCCAATCGTGCTGGATGCCCTGCCGATCGCCACCGAGCCGGAGGAGTTTTTGGGCATCGAGGGCGCGACCGAGCGGGGAGCCAAAGTCCTTCCGTTGCTTACGGCCCTGGAAATCGCCATCACGCAAAGCCGCGATTACCAGCTCCAGAAGGAGCAGCTTTACCTGCAGTCCCTGCAACTGGCCCTGGAACGGCACCAGTACCGCCCCCTGTTCAGCGGCCGGGTCAGCGGCACCTACCAGACCCAGTCGATCCCCACCGACAAGATCGAGGTCGTGGTGGACGCCATCACCGGGCAGCCCAAGACCGTCATTGAAAGCGACGCCCTGCTGGTAGACCAGAGCCTCGTGTCGGCCAACGGCGCCATAAGCGGCAGCCTGCTCCTGGCGACCGGGGCCCGGCTGACCACCGCCTTCACCACGGATTTTCTGCGTTTCCTCACCGGCGACCCGATGCCGGCCGCCACTGCCAGCGCTGTGGGCCAGATCACGCAGCCGCTGTTTCGTGGCGCAGGCTACAAGGCCACGATGGAAAACCTGACCCAATCCGAACGGGACCTCCTCTATGCACTGCGGCGCTTTGCGGCCTACCGCAAGGACTTCGCGGTGCGCATTGCCAGCGACTATTACGCGGTGCTGCAGGCCCGCGACACCGTGCGGAATGCCTGGGCCGATCTCCGCCGCTCCCGGGACAACGTCCGGCGCGAACAGGCGTTTGCCGACGAGGGGCAGCGCCCACTCGCTTCCCTCGACCAGTTCAAACAGGCCGAACTGAAGTCCGAGACCGGCTGGGTGGATGCCCTGCGGAACTACCGCGAGGCGCTCGACCGCTTCAAGATCACCCTTGGCCTGCCCATTGAGACCCGGCTGGTCCTGGATGACCGCGAGCTGACCCAGCTCCGTATTCTTGACCCGGGCCTGAAACAGGACGAAGCGGTCCGGGCGGCGCTGGTCATGCGGCTGGATCTCCGCAACACGCGCGACCAGGCCGAGGACGCCACCCGGCGCATCGACGTCGCCAAAAACGGCCTGCTCCCCCAGGTGGACCTCGTGGCCCGCGCGAGCATGGACAACAGCCAGAACGGGAATGTCACGCTGCCCGATCCGAAGCGTTACCGCTGGAGCGCCGGGCTGGACATTGACCTTCCCCTTGACCGCAAGGCCGAACGCAACAGCTACCGGGCGTCCCTGATCGCCGCCGAGCAGGCCAAACGGCAGCTCGCGCTGGCCGAAGACCAGCTGAAGCTCCAGGTGGCGAGCGATCTCCGGGCCCTGGAGCAGGCCCGCCGGAATTTCGAAAACGCGGAACTGAGTGTGACGCTCGGCGAACGGCGTGTGGAGGAACAGACCATGCGGATGCAGCTGGGCCGCGGTGTCACGCGCGACATGCTCGACGCCCAGGCCGACCTGAACTCCGCCCGCAATGCCCGTACCTCCACGCTCGTCGGCCATACCATCGCCCGGCTCAACTTCTGGCGCGACCTGGGCCTGCTGTACATCAAGGATAACGGTTCCTGGGAAAACCTGCCCACCATGGCTCCCACCCCAAAATCATGAAACTCCCCGCCCTGCTCCGTTCGCGACCGCGCTGGCAGCTTGCCGTCGGCGGCGTGGTGCTGCTCTGGCTGCTCTGGCTGGTCTTCCAGCCCGCCAAGACCACCAGCGACAACATCGTCATCACCGCCCGGCGCGGACCGCTGGACATCAAGGTGCTCGTGGGCGGCAGCATCGAGGCGCTGGAGTCGCAGGAGCTGCATTCCGAGGTGCGCGGCGAGCCGGTGAAGATTCTGAAGATCGTGGACGAGGGCTATCAGGTCACCGAGGACGACGTGAAAACCAACAAGGTGCTGGTGGAGCTGGACGCCTCGAAACTGAAACAGCAGTTCGTCAACCAGGACATCACGTTCCAAAGCACCGTTTCCGGCCTCACCGAGGCGCAGCAGGGCTACGAGATCCAGCTCAACCTGAACCATACGGACATCAAGGCCGCGGAACAGAAGGCGCGTTTCGCCCTGATGGACCTTGAGAAATATGTCGGCGCGAGGATCAGCGGTGAAATCATCACCCGGCTCGGCCTCCGCGAGGACCTGCTGACGAGCACCAACGCGCCCACCAACAGCCTCGTCGGGGCCGTGGATTTTTCCGCCTATGCCAAGGAGGGGTCGCTCGACGACGGCGCGGCCAAACAGGAGCTGCGGAAGCGCGGTGACGAGCTGCTCGTCGCCAAGACGACGCTGGGTCAGGCCCAGACCAAGCTGACCGGCACAACCCGGCTCTTTGAAAAGGGCTTCGTCACCAAGAGTGAGCTGGAAAGCGACCAGATTGCCGCCGAACAGGCCCGCCTCAAAGTCGATGCCGCCGCCACCGCAGTAGACCTCTTCGTGCGTTACGAGTTTCCGAAGACGGCGGAGGAGACCCTGGGAAAATACGACGAAGCCTTGCAGGGGCTGATCCGCGCCCGCAAGGAGGCAGTCTCCAAGCTCGCCCAGGCCGAGGCGAAGCTGAAGGGCGCGCAGGGCCGCTATGAGATTGAGAAGCAAAACCGCGATGAGCTGGCCGACCAGATCAAGAAGTGCCTGCTCTACGCGAAGACCCCGGGCCTGGCGGTTTACGGCGGCGGCAACCAGCGCTTCTACTGGGGCAACCAGGAACGCATCGCGGTCGGTTCCCAGGTTTTCGAGCGACAGGCAATCATCACGATCCCCGACCCGAAAAAGATGGGCGTGAATGTCGGCATCCACGAGTCGCACATCAAGAAGGTGAAGAAAGGGCAGACGGTGAAGATCACTGCGGATGCCTTCCCGGACGATCCGCTCACCGGCGAGATCACCAAGGTGGGCGTGCTGCCCGATTCGGAAAACCGCTGGATGAATCCCGACATGAAGCTCTACACGACGACCATCGCCATCGCCGGCACCCGCGAATGGCTGAAGCCAGGCATGAGCGCCAAGATCGAGATCATGGTGCAGCGCCTCGACGACGTCGTGTACGTGCCGATCCAGGCGGTCACCCAGCGCGATGGCAAAACGGTCGTGTTCAAGCCGGGACGCAAGCCGAAACCCGTGGCGGTGGAGGCAGGCCAGTTCACCGACGAATTCATTGAGATCAAGCAGGGGCTGAAGGAAGGCGAAGCCGTCCTGCTCCGCGTCCCGGACAGTGAAAAATCCGACGGCGAAAACCGGAAGGCCGAGGAGCCCAAGCCCGCCGCCGCGCCCGCCAAGCAGACGGCCAGCCGATGAAACCGGACCGACGGTGATCACCGCCATGCCGCAACCCATCGTCAGCCTTCAGGAGGTGCGCCGTTCCTATAAGATGGGCGACGTCGTGGTCGAGGCCCTGCGCGGGCTGTCGCTCGACATCGGGGCCGGCGAATACGTCGCCATCATGGGGCCTTCCGGTTGCGGAAAGTCCACGTTGCTGAACCTCCTTGGCTGCCTCGACCGGCCCACTTCCGGCCACTACCTGCTGGGTGGCACCGACATTTCCAGCCTGGATGACGATGAGCTGTCTGACATCCGTGGACGTCGGCTCGGGTTCATCTTCCAAAGCTACAACCTCATCCAGCAGCTCAATATTCTCGAGAACATCGAAGTGCCGCTCTTCTACCAGGGGCGTTCGGAAGAAGAGGCGCGCGCGATCGCCATCGGCCTGGCGAAGCGCGTCGGCCTGGAGCGCCGGCTGGATCACAAACCGTTCGAGCTGTCGGGCGGCCAGCAGCAGCGCGTGGCCATCGCCCGCGCCCTCGCCAGTGATCCCCTCGTAATCCTGGCCGACGAGGCAACGGGCAACCTCGATTCCACCTCCGGCCGCGAGATCCTCTCGCTCTTCGACGAGCTGAACCAGGCCGGCAAGACCCTCATCATGGTCACCCACGACGCCAGCGTCGGCGAACGCGCCCAACGCGTCGTCCGCCTGAGCGACGGCCAGCTGGAATCGGACAAACGACGATCTGCGTGACCGCTCGCCTCCAATCCCTCTTCTCCTCGCGGCTGAAGCGCTCCATCCGACTCGGCCTGCGTTCGCTCTGGCTGCACCGGCTGCGTTCGCTGCTCACGATGCTCGGCATCGTCTTCGGCGTCTGCTCCGTGATCGCGATGCTGGCCATCGGCGAGGGGGCGAGCTTCGAGGCGCAGGAGCAGATCAAGAACCTCGGCTCGCAAAACATCATCCTGCGCAGCGTGAAGCCGCCCGAGGACCAGAAGGTCTCGAACAACCAGAACAACTTCACCCTCGATTACGGCCTTAAGTACGAGGACATCTCCCGCATCCAGGCAACCATTCCGGGCGTCACGACCATCGTGCCGGCGCGCGTGATGCGCGAATACGTCTGGAACATCACCCTGCGCGTGGATGCCGAAGTGGTCGGTACCGTGTCGTGGTATCCCGCCATGCGGAACCATCGCGTCGCCTCCGGCCGCTTTTTCACCGAGACCGACCAGCTGGCGGCCGAGAACGTCTGTGCCCTCGGGGCCGAGATGGCCCAGCGGCTTTTCCCGATGGAAGAACCGCTCGGCAAGACCGTGCGCATCGGCGAGCAGTATTACCGCGTCATCGGCGTGATGGAAGCGCTCACCAAGGCCAAAACGGACGACACCGGTCAGTCTTCCACCCAGCAGGCCGTCGATCGCATGTTCATCCCCTTGGAAACCGCCAAACGCCGTTACGGGGAAGTGCTCTTCAAGCGGCGCAGCGGCAGCTTCGAGCGGGAACGCGTGGCGCTCCACGAGGTCACCGTGAAGGTCGAGGACCCCGAGCAGGTCGTGGCCGTATCGCTCGCCGTTAAGGATCTCATGGAGCGGAACCACAAGAAGAAGGATTACGACGTGGTCGTGCCGCTGGAACTCCTGCGCCAGAAGGAGAAGACCAAGCGCATCTTCAACATCGTGCTCGGCTCCATTGCCGCCATTTCGCTGCTCGTCGGGGGCATCGGCATCATGAACATCATGCTGGCGAACGTGACCGAACGGACCCGCGAAATCGGCATCCGGCGCGCGCTCGGCGCGAAGCGCAAGGACATCGTCACCCAGTTCCTCATCGAGGCGGTGCTGCTCAGCGGTGCGGGAGGCGCCCTCGGAGTCCTGCTCGGCGTCGCGATCCCTTTCGTCGTCTCCTCCTTCGCCGGCATGAAGACGATCATCACACCCCTTTCGCCCATCGCCGCCTTCACCATTTCGGCCTTGGTCGGCGTGATCTTCGGGCTCTACCCCGCACTGCGCGCCGCCAAGATGGATCCGGTCGAGGCGCTGCGGCATGAGTAGCCGCAGAGCGCCGGTCTCCGACCCGGCGCGGTTCGTCCCCCACAAACCTCCACGCCGGGTCGGAGACCGGCGCTCCATCTCCCAGCCAAGTCCCTAGTCGGCGTACGGCTTGTCAGCTCTTCCCTCGTTGATATTCTCTGCCTCCCTTGAAATTGAAATCACTCAGTCAGTTCGCCCTCATCACAGCCGCCTGTACCCTGCTGGCCCATGGCCTCTTCACCGCCCAGGCGGCTGACAGCCCGTTCGGCGGGCTCGGTGCCGCCGTCACGGAAGCGGGCAAGGCCTCGCTGGCCAGTCTCGGCACGCAGTTCACCCAGGCGGCGTCCGCGTCGTCGGACAAGGTGCTCGGTCCCCTGGGCAGCGATCTCGTGAGCAAATACACCGCGCTCGACCAGTCGCTGAGCGCGGGCAGCGCGCTGAAGGGCCAGCTTACCGGTACGTTGCAGTCGCTCCTGGGTGGCAAAGATTCCGCCGCGCTCAGCACCGTCTTCGCGCTCTCGCAGGCCGCCAACCTCACCGATTCACAGAAAGGCCTCGTGAAGGAGGCCGGCAATCTGACCACCGCGTACGTGGTGCAGCGTAACTTCGCCTCTCTCGATGGCGCGTCAGGCGACGTCGCCACGATCGTGAACTCCCTCCGCAAGGGTGAGGTCGCCCCCGCCGTCCCCGCGATCCAGAAAGTCGCCCAGAACGCCAACCTGACCGTTCCCCAAAAGGCCCTCATCGGCTCGGTCGCCGACAAGTACGCCCCCGGCCTGCGCAAGGCAAAGGACAGCCTGCAGCAGGGCATCCAGGGCATCAAAAGCCTGCCGGGATTCGGGAAATGACGGGGCGAGGAAAATTCTTCAACCGCTAATCTGCGCTAATTGACACTGATAAATTTTCGGCTCAGGACTCCATTTTAATCAGTGTCGATCAGCGGTTCTCTTTCCTTTGTTCCTTGGTTTCTTCGTTGTTCATCTCATCCAACTCCCTCACAGGTTCCGCTGCCCGCGCTTGGTGATGTAAGCCGTTTCCCGGGTCGGGCTCTCCTTCGACCAGCGACGGCATAGCCGCATGACCCACCAGGGCGCGCTCTTGCCTACGTCATTTAGCCAGTTGGCGACGGAGTTCTGCACGTAGCGCGACGCGTCGGACCGCAGCGGCTCCAAGATTGGCTCACCCAGCTCCGGATGTTTCCGAAGTTCGGGAATGGGCGGACACCAGACGCCTTTGGGACGCGTGATTTCCGAGGCAAAGCGCCGGAGATTTGGCGAGGCTTCGTGACTCCAGGCGGCCAGGAGGACGAGCGCTTTATCCAGTTCGGCGATCACACAGGTCCGCAAGCCCATCCACGCCATCTCACGCACGCCGGGGTGCGCGTCATCGGCAAAGGGCCGGATCAGTTCCAGCCGCCGAGTCAGCGGCAGCTCCGGCACCAGGCCGACCGCCAGTGCCGCCCATTGACGTACCGTGTCGGACCCGTGCCCGCCAAAACGGCCAATGGCCTTCTCCCCATGGGTTTCCAACAACAGGCGGGCACCGGTGTTCATCCGCTCTTTCACCCCGCCCGTCCGCAGTTCATTGGCCCGGTGGGAATGTTCCGGCACGACATGTTGCCAGAGCTCGCCGAAATCCATCGCCAGCCATTCCGCCAACGTACGGGCCTCGATTTCTCCTCGGTTCATCTGCCGCAGGATCTCGGGCGGGATATCCTCGCGCCGTCGCGCTCCTTTGCGGGGAGCGGTTGCCCCCACTTTAACTTCCACAGGTTTGTTGGCAGCGGGCATGGGTTACCGGGCCGGCCCTATGCCAGAATGTCCTGGATGACTTTTCCGGCGATCCCGGTCAGGCGCACATCGAGCCCCTGGAACTTCACCGACAGCCGGGTGTGCTCGATGCCGAGGGTGCGGAGCATCGTCGCGTGCAGGTCGTGCACATCGATGGGTTTCTCGACGGCCGCGTACCCCAACTCGTCCGTCGCGCCATAGACCATGCCGGGTTTGATGCCGCCACCGCACATCCACACCGTGAAGCCGGCGTTGTGATGGTCGCGACCGTCGCCGCCCTGGCTCATGGGCGTGCGCCCGAACTCGCCGGCCCACACGATCAGCGTGTCCTTCAGCATATCGCGCTGCTTCAGGTCAGTGATGAGCGCCATGCACGCGCGGTCCACCTCGGTGGCCTTGAACTCGATCCCCTGCTTCACACCGCCGTGGTGGTCCCAGTCCTTGTGATAGAGTTGCATGAAGCGCACCCCACGCTCGGCCAGCCGCCGGGCCAGCAGGCAGTTCGAGGCAAACGATCCGTCACCGGGTTTGCAGCCGTAAAGGTCGAGCACGCTCGCCGGCTCCTTCGACAGGTCCACCAGCTCCGGCACACTCGCCTGCATCTGGAAGGCGAGTTCGTACTGGGCGATGCGGGTCGCGATCTCCGGGTCATCCACGATGGCGTCGTGCTGCCGGTTGAGGGCATTGATCGTCTGCACCACGTCGCCCTGCTGCTCGCGCGAAACGCCCTTGGGCGTGCCCAAGTAAAGGACGGGATCGCCCTTGCTCCGGAGCTGGACGCCTTGGAAGCGGCTCGGCAGAAAGCCCGGCGCCCACTGCCGCGCCGCGATGGGCTGGTTCTGCCCGCCACGTCCCAGCGAGGTCAGCACCACAAAGCCCGGCAGATCCGCCGCTTCCGAACCGAGGCCGTAGGTGATCCAGGCGCCCATGCTCGGACGGCCCGCAATCTGGGAGCCGGTGTTCATGAACATGTGGGCCGGATCGTGGTTGATCGCCTCGCTGGTCATCGAGCGCACCCAGCAGATGTCGTCCGCCACCGAACCGATCTGCGGGAACAGCTCGCACAGCTCGATGCCCATCTTGCCGAACGGCCGAAACTTATGCTGCGGGCCGTAGCACAGGAGCTTCTGCCCCTGGAGCTGCGCGATCTGTTTGCCCTGGGTAAAGGACTCCGGCATCGGCTGCCCGTGCATCGCCGCAAGCTTCGGCTTGGGATCGAAGGTTTCCAGATGCGACGGCCCGCCGGCCATGGTGAGCCAGATAACCCGCTTGGCCTTGGCGGGAAAATGGAGCGGATTGACCACCCCGGCCCACTTGTCGGGCTTGCCAGTCGCCGCCGCCACCATCCCGGGTTTCAGCAGCGAGGCGAGCGCCAGTGCGCCGACGCCCTGGGAGGCCCGCCCGAGAAACACGCGCCGCGTCTGCTGCTGACGGAAGAACTGACGGAGTTCGGAAGAAAGGTTCATGGCTCAGGAGCGGGTGATGGTCTCGTGCAGGTTCAGCAACGCGCGGGCAACGTCGGTCCACGCCGCCAGCTCGGCGGCGTCGAGTTCCGGCGGGACGGGCGCGAAACCGGTCTTCAGGTAATCCCTCGCCGCGTCACGGTTCTGACGGAATTCTGTCAGGTGCTTTTGCAGCAGCGACCGCAAGGCGGCCAGCTCTTCCGGGCGGGGCTTGCGGGCCAGCGCCTGTTGCCACGCCCACGTAATCCTCTTGGCCTCGTCGCCGGGGCATTCGCGGAGAATACGCGCTGCCAGGACCCGGGCGGCCTCGACGTAAGTGGGATCATTCAGCAGCACGAGCGCCTGCTGCGGGATGTTCGACCGGTTGCGCTCCGCCGCGCACTCCTCGCGGGTCGGCGCATCAAAGGCGAGCATGCTGGGATGCACAAAAGACCGTTGCCACCAGGTGTAGAGCCCCCGACGGTACTGGTCCGCCTCCTTGCTCGCGTCGTAGGTGCGCTGCGGGAAGTTCAGGTTCTCCCAGTAGCCTTCCGGCTGGTAGGGTCGGACGCTCGGGCCGCCCACGGTCGGCGCGAGCAACCCGGCCAGTGACAGCGCATTGTCGCGAACCAGCTCCGCCTCCAAACGCCAGCGTCCCTGGCGGGCCAGCAGGCGGTTGTACGGATCGCGGACCAGCAGTTCGTGCGGGGCCGTGGAAGCCTGGCGGTAGGTGTCGCTCAGCACGATGAGCCGGACCATGTGCTTCAGGTCCCAGCCGCTGTCCCGAAACTCGCACGCCAGCCAGTCGAGCAGCGCCTGGTTCGGCGGCGGCTCCCCCTGTGCCCCGAGATCATCGAGCACCTTGGACAGGCCCATCCCGAAGAACTGCCGCCACAGCCGGTTCATCACCACCCGTGCGGTCAGCGGGTTGTTCGGGTCCACCAGCCAGTTGGCAAGGTCGAGCCGGTTCAACCGGTGCCCTTCCGTGCGACCGCCATTTTTCACGAGGAAGGCCGGCAACGCGGGCTCCACCTTGTCGCCCGTCTCGATCAGGAAATTTCCACGGGGCAGGATGCGCACGGTGCGGGGCTCGTCGTTCCGTTCCGTGATCAGGCAACGAGGCAGACTCGCCACGAAGTCTTCATGGGACTTTTTCGCCTCGGCGAGCCGCTGCCGCAGGTCGGCCAGTTCGGGCGCCTGCCCCTTGAAGCGGGCGAACAGCTTTTGCTGCTGCTCCGCGTTGCGCGAGGCCGCCGGCAGTTTGAGCAGTTCGGCGAACTCGCTTCCCGGTGGGGCCACAAAGGGCGCCGTGACCGCCTTCGCCTCGGTGGTGGTGGCCAGCCGGAAGCGACCTAGGTTGTGTCCTCCATCCCCATGGTTTTGCTGTAGTTCGATGACCAGCGTTTCGCCGGCCACCAGTGTGAGCGGTTCCTTCAGCTCCAACCGCAGCTGCTGCGGTCGGCCGATTTCGGGCAGTACCGCCCAGCCGGGTGATTTGCCCTTCGCATCGCCATCAATCGTCGCCGCGGCCGACCAGGCCTTGTAGGGATTTCCTTCGGCCAGCATGGTCTGCTCGTGCGAGGCGCGAGCCGATTGGAACGAAACCGTTCGCGGGGTGGCGCCCTCGCGCTCGACGCGGCCGACCACTTCGGTCAGCACGAAATTGCCGTTGGCGGCGCGTCCGGGTCCCTTGGCCGGCAACGAATCATCCGGCAACACTTCCAGCCGCAGGCCGACCACACCCGCGATGACGTTCGTGAAGCGCAACGTGTAGGTGTCCGTGTCGGGATTCTTGCCGCCGGCCAGCACCGAGCGGTCATCCTTCACCGTCAGGGGTGTGCCGGCCGCCGACTCGGCCTTGGCCGGAGCGAGGGGCAACCAGAGCGCCTCATTCGCCAGCGCGTCCAGTTGCGCCTGCTGCCATTGGGTGAAAGCCCCGGCCAGTTCCGGATGCGGCCCGGCAAAATCCTGCTGCAGCCCGTTCGCCGTCTGCTCGCGCTTCGCCAGTTCACGCGCTTGTTCCTCGTTGGGCACCAGCATGCCCGGCTCGCGCCCACCGATGATGGCCTCCTTGACATCCGCGAAGACCGCGCCCATCGCATAGAAGTCGCGCTGGAGGATCGGATCGAACTTGTGATCATGGCATTGCGCGCACCCGATGGTCTGCCCGAGCCACACCGCGCCGACCGCGCGGACGCGATCGGTCAGATACCGGGCCTCGTAGTCCTTCGGCTGTGCTCCGCCCTCCTCGGTCGTCAGCAGCAGCCGGTTGAAAGCGGAGGCGACCTTCTGCTCCTGAGTCGGATTGGGCAGCAGATCGCCGGCAAGCTGTTCGCGGGTGAACTGGTCGAAGGGCTTGTTGTCGTTGAAGGCGCGGATGACGTAATCGCGATACGGCCAGATGTTGCGCGGATTGTCGGAGTGGTACCCGATCGTGTCGGCGAAGCGCACGACATCCAGCCAGCCGATGGCCATGCGCTCGCCGTAGTGCGGCGAACTCAGCAACCGCTCCACCAGCCGACGATAGGCTTCAGGCGACCTGTCCTTTTCGAACGCGGCAATTTCCTTGGGTTTCGGTGGCAGGCCGACGAGGTCAAAATAAAGTCGCCGCGCCAGCGTCCGGCGATCGGCTTCCGGTGCCGGACGCAGCCCGGCCTCACGCACGCGGGCGCGCACCAGAAAATCAATCGCCTGCGCACCGGCCGGAATGACCGGGTTCACCGGCGGGGTGTAGGCCCAGTGCCCCTTGTATTCCGCGCCCTCAGCAATCCAGCGCCGCAGCATCTCCCGCTGCGCCACCGTCAGGGTCTTGTGCGACTCGTTCGGTGGCATCCGGTCGTCCTCATCGGTCGTGAACAGCCGGCGGACCAGTTCGCTCTCCTCCGGCTTGCCCGGAACGATGGCGACTTTGCCCGATTTCGCGGGCTTCGTGGCGGCGTCCCGGAGATCCAGCCGCAGCTTGCCCTTGATCTTGTTGGTGTCCGGTCCGTGACAGGCAAAGCAGTTGTCCGAGAGCAGCGGCTGCACGTCGTGGTTGAAATCCACTTTGCGCACTGTGACCGCGCCAACGGGTGCGAGCGCAGCCCAAAGTCCGAGCAGCACCCCGAACAGCAGCCGACCGAGTTGAGTTCCGAAAACCATGATGAAGAGTGGACGCTGCAACCGTGGCGCAAGTTCACCCAGAATGCCAAGGGAGGTTTGGGGAAATGGAAGAAGAAACCAATGGGTGGGCGGCTTCCCTGCGAACAATGGCACGATTAGCCTGCGACGCCGTACTTTAAACGTCTAACGGCCAGCGTTAGGCATTCAAAACCGAGCGGTCCCCTCTTATGTTCACTTTCGAGAATTCTGAAGGAATTCCATCATTTAGCCCAGGGTTGGCGCAGAGCGCCTACCCTGGGTCATTGTCCAAAAATGCTTTCTACCGCAACGCGGTTGCAGCATGTGTCGTCGGGATTTGATGCGACCCCTTCAGGGTAGATTCCAATTCCTCAACCTTACCCAGCGTAGCCTGACTTCGTCACGCAACGCTGGGCTGAATGATGAAATCCCTTCGGGATAATCGCCGCTTCCGTCCACCTACGTCCAGCTTACGCCCTCCGCTCACGGATCGAGGCCAGGATCTCGGCAATAGCTTCCCCCTTCGGCTTCGCGCCGATGTTGCCTTTGCCGTGGAGGCGGACGCTTACGGCGCCGGCTTCCATGTCGCGGCCGCCGATGACGAGCATCGTGTGGACACGGGCGTGCTCGGCGTCGGAGATCTTGGCCTTCACGGGGTTTGCGCCGTAATCGCCCTCGACGCGGACGAAGTTGGCGCGCAGTTCGGCGGTGATGGCCCTGGCGTAGTCCACCAGGGCGGCATCGTCGTTGAGCGTGACCACGCGGACCTGCTCGGGCGCGAGCCAGAGGGGGAAGTTGCCGGCGTAGTGCTCGATCAGGAAGCCGATGAAGCGCTCGTGCGTGCCCAGCGGGGCGCGGTGGATGCACAGCGGCGTCTTGTCCGTGTTGTCGCGGTCGCGGTACGTGAGGCCGAAGCGCGCGGGCACGGCGAAGTCCACCTGGTTGGTCGCGATCGTGAACTCGCGGCCGATGGCGCTCCACACCTGCACGTCGATCTTCGGGCCGTAGAAGGCGGCCTCATTGGCCACCTCCACGTAGTTGATGCCCGAGTCGATGAGGACCTGGCGGACCATGTCCTCGGTCTTCTTCCAGAGTTCGGGCTCGTTGACGAACTTCTGGCCGAGGCGCGCGGGGTCGTGCGTGCTGAAGCGCATCTGGTACTTCTCGATGCCAAAGATCTTGAAGTACTTCAGGTACATGTCGTTCACCGCGCGGAACTCCTCCGCGAACTGCTCGGCGGTGCAGTAGAGGTGCGCGTCATTCATGTTCATGGCGCGCACGCGCATGAGGCCGAAGAGTTCGCCCGACTGCTCGTAGCGGTAGTTCGTGCCATACTCCGCCAACCGCAGCGGCAGGTCACGGTAACTGCGCGGCTCCGCCGCAAAAATGCGGTGGTGATGCGGGCAGTTCATGGCTTTGAGGTAATAAACCTCTGGTTCGCCGCACCGCTTTAATTGCTCGTATAATGAGGAGCGTTCCTTAAACGCTGCCACAATTTCAACCGGCGCGAATTGGGCATTTATGTGGTCGGCAATCAAATCCAATTGGGCGTCCGAAAGCATGCTTCCTATGTTCATGTTAATAAGAGTTTGGCAAACTATTCCATCGCCTTGAGGACTTGAAGGTAGAGGGTCTCGACAATTTTTGCCTGCTGCGCACCAATTGCCGAATAGTTGTCGAGTCCAGGCGCGGAATTGATCTCGATGATCCAGAATTTTCCCGGAGAATCGCCAATGTCCCATAGATCATAAGATCAACACCGCAAAGCCTTAATCCCATGTCTCTCGTAAGCTCAATTGCGATCTTTTTGAATTCGGGGTGTATCCTTTCTGTTACATCAAGCGAATCACCTCCTGATGAAAGGTTAGCATTGTCTAGCAACGCCAACCTCTCTCCTTTAGGCAGCACTGATTTGAAGTTCAGCTTTGAAAGGCGAAGTTTCAGTGCTATGCGATAATCATCCAGCTTAAGTTGCGTGTCCCGTCCAGTCTTCTCGAAGATTCGCTGCTTGTCCTCGAGTAGCTTTAGTATTGTGGATCTGCCATTCCCTGTTACAGCAAGCGGTATTCTTTCGTAAGCTGAGATCACCTTGTCATCGAGAACGACAACTCGATAATCTTTTCCTGAGACAAGCTCCTGAACAAGCGCCACGCGGTCTTTTTTGAAGATTTCCCGCATGCAACGATAGAAATCCTTTTTGTTGTTCGCTTTAGCAACACACTGGCCCTGACTTTTGCTGTTTGGCTTAACGATTACAGGAAAGCCAAGGGATTGAGCGTATCGGTAGGCTGCATGAATGTCACGCTTCGAACCGATTCCAACCGCAAACTCTTCGGAGAAGAATGTTTTTCCCCTGATTCCAGGATAACCCATCTTGCTCATGAAATAATTTGCATAGTCCTTGTCCCTAGCAATTTCAGATGAGCCTAGAGGATTGAGGTCTAGGCTTGAGGCCCGGAAGTATCGCCTCACCCTGCTTTTGTATGTGACCTGGCCGGCAAAACCAAATTCAGGATCAAGGATTACTTTTGCGCCGATTTTTGGGGCTACCTTTTTCAGCAGAACGCTAACAAGATTTGTTTTCAACCGGATTGCCTTTCCAAAATGAGGTTATACTTTTAAAAATTATAATTGCTTCAAATATTTCCAGCATCAGGTTTGGGACCTGAATTTCGTCCTGCAAGGCTCTTTGCGTATTCAAGCAGCGAACTTTCCGTTTCGGCGATGCGCGCCTCGATTTTGGCCCGCTGCTCACGGCATTCATCCATCTCCATCGGCGGAAACATCGAGTCCGCATAGTATGGCAGGTGTCCTGACGTCTTATACATCTTCTCCTTGGCCAGGTGCGGCGTCTTGACGCGCACGTAGCCGGCCTGGAATTCCGTCTCCTTCGCCAGCTTCTCCAGTTCTTCGACCAGCACCGTGCCCTTGGGCAGCCACAGCGCGAGGCCCGGCCCGACGTATTCGGCGTCGAAGGCGAACAGGCCCATCTCCGCGCCGATCTTGCGGTGGTCGCGCTTCTTGGCCTCCTCCTGCATCGTCACCCATTTGTCCAGCTCCTCCTTGTTCTTGAAGGCCGTGCCGTAGAGGCGTTGGAGCTGCGGGTTCTTCTCGTTCCCACGGAAGTAGGCGCTGGCGACCTTCAGCATCTTGATGCCGCCGGGCTTCACGTTGCCCGTGCGCATGACGTGCGGTCCGGCGCAGAGGTCCACGAACTCGCCGTTCTGGTAGAAGCTGATCGCCTCGCCCTCGGGGATGTCGCCGAGCCGCTCGACCTTGAACTTCTGGCCCTTGGCCGCGAAGTAGGCCAGGGCCTCTTCACGCGTCTTGATGGACTTCTCGAAGACCTGGTTCTCCTTGGTGACCTTGCGCATCTCCTCCTCGATCTTCGGGAAATCGTCGGGCGAGAAGCGGTGCTTCAGGTCGAAGTCGTAGTAGAAGCCCTCCTCCGTCGGCGGACCGATATCGAGCAGGGCATCGGGCCAGAGGCGCAGCACGGCCGTGGCGAGGATGTGCGCGCAGGAGTGCCGCAGGCGCATCAGCTCGTCCATCTGGCCGCGCTGGTCGAGGGTCTTGCGCTGCACGTCGGTCTTGGCGGCCTCGAAGTCGGGCTTCGGGGCCGGGGGCTGCGCTTGCGGCTGGGACTCGTCAGGCTTGGATTCGTCGTTTTGCATCGGAAAAGGGGGGCGAAAATTTAACAACTAAGGCGCGAAGGCGCGAAGACCGGACAGAAAATGAATTTGGAAAACAGGAAAAGAAACGCCTTCGTCCTGCTTTCCTGTTTTCCAAATTAAATTTTCTTCTCTGCTCATTCCGGCTTTTCGTTTCTTCGCGTCTTAGCGTCTTCGTTGTTCATTCAGTGTCTCGGGAAACAAAAACGCCCCGGACCGGTGCAGGTGCGAGGCGTGAGGCGTCCGGCAGCAACGGGCTGCGGACGCTAGGCGGTAGTCGTCGTGCTCTGGGCAACGGAGATCACAGCCCGAATGAAGCCGGAAGCGGGCCTTTCAGGCAACGGGATTTTGCAGGCCGCCTGCCTGCCCCATGCGCCTCAGCGGCCGGACCGCCGCTTCAAAAAACACAGGGCACCGGCACCGGTCGCCAGGAGTGCCCATGGGGAAGGCTCGGGAACCGTCGTCGGGCTGATGTAGGTTTGAAAACCAAGATCATAGCCCGTCGGAGACCAGCCGAATTGCTGTTTAACGTACCCTTTTCCATCAGCATAGCCACCTGGCGCCCGGCCCAGCCAGGCGTATGGATCGACCATTCCATGACCGGTAAGCCCGCATTGCAGCACGAGGGCCAGTTTTTCTCCCGCGACGACATCCACTTCGGAGCCATCGAGATCGATCTGGACGAAATTCCCCATTGGAGAGCCCAATGGAGATACTGAATCCGCCGCAATGGAGAAGGTGGCCAGGCTCGTGGTGGCGGGAGATCCGTCCGCGAGGGTGCGGAAGATCCCCAGCGTAAGGCCCTGTGTCGGCAGCACCGGATTCCGGGCCAGATCGAGCGCCACCCGATCAAGCTGGCCAGTTTGAGACACCTTGAACGTCTCGGCCAGGCTCTGCGCCTGTTCCACGATCAGTCCACCGGCACTGGCGGGCAAATACTGCTGGTCGAGCTGGCCGGCGGTGGCGGCATATGCCATCGCGAAAAGGACCGGAACCGAGCCAAGGCAGCAGTTCCGGACTGTCCTGTTCCAAGGCCTGAACAATGGCATTGAGCCGCTTGGGTTGCAGTTGTGCATCATAGAAGGAATTGATGATCTCCGCTGGCTTGCGGAGACGATGCACAGCGACATCGGGGGCGTAAAGGACTTGGTTATCTTAGGTCCACCCTCCTGCCTGTTTTCGCCGACTTGCGCGCGGCCTCCAGGATTTCAGTCACCGTCACATTTACGTCCAAGGAGGACAGGCCGGCGGGCTTCAGCTCCCCGCGCACCACGGCGGCCAGATACGAGAGCGGATCGGCCTGGGCAGCCATGAGCGGTGGAGGCGTCTGTTCGGTCTCGGGCGCGGGGCGCGTGTGGACTTTCAGGAGGTCCTTGCGCGGAATGAGGATCTGGCCGGTCTGGCCGTAAATCTCCATGTCCTTGCGGTCAATTGGCCAGTTCCACGAAGCCTGGATGATGCCCTGCGCGTGCGGGTACGTGAGCACGATCGTGGCCTCGTCATCCACCTTGGGATAGACGTCGGGCTTGAGCTGCTGCGTCACCGCGAAGACCGAGGTGGGGCGTTCACCGTGCATCAGCCAGGTGATGAGGTCCGCGCCGTAGCAGCCGAAGTCCATGAGGGCACCGCCGCCATTGAGCACCGGGTCCGTGAGCCAGTTCAGGAAGTCGGTTGAGCAGTTGATCTCCTTCGGCCCGCGATGGCCGTCGTGCACCACCACCTTGCGCAGGTCGCCAATGGTGTGCTGGTCATTCACGAGGGCGTAGGCGGCGTGATTGGCCGGGTACCAGGTGGTCTCGTAGTTCACCAGCACTTGGATGCCGCCCTTCTTCGCCGCAGCCTGCATGGCGCGGGCGTGCTCCATGCTCACGGCGAGGGGCTTCTCCATCATCACGGTAAGCCCGCGCGCGGCACATTCCTCCACGACCCGCTTGTGCTCAAACGTGCTGGTAAAGGTCGCGACCGCCTGCACGTTGGTCTTGCGCAGCAGGTCCGCGAGGCTGTCGTAAAAGAGGCCCGGATCGAGCTGATACGTCTTGGCGTAGCGCGCCACTAGCGCATGGTCAGGTTCCACGATGCCCACCAGTTGAATATCGGTCCGACCTCGTGCGGCGGGAATGAACCCGCGCGCATGGTCATGCGTGAGCCCGACAATGGCGAAGCGCACGGGGGGCTTGGTGTCGGCGGCCCAACCGTCGGGGGCCAGACAGCATAGGGCAAAGATGAAGGGAAGGAGGCGGCATCGGTTCATGGTCAGCGGCGTGATGGAAATTGAGCGCTGCCGATAAGAGAAGACGTCCGCTTGCCGAGTCAACATGCGAGGTCGCGATAGCGTCGTGGACTGCGCCAGTCCTCTGGCGCTTTTCGACAGACGGATGAACTACCAAAGAGCTGAATCAACCTCTTTTTGCTGCCGGTTGCCTCACAAAGCGGCAGAGGGCTGCCGCAGTCCAAAACCTCGCGGACTTCGTGAGAAGCCTAGGAATGCGGTTCCATCCCAATCACCGAAGCCTTTCCTTTCAGCGGTGCTTGCCGTCATCCCCGTGACAGACAAGGTCGATAACCACGGCACTGGCCAGAATCAGCACGGGATCCTCGCCCTCGGCGACCTCCACGCCGTAGGTGTCGGCCCAGGTGAACCAGCGCTTGCTCACGGTCGCGACGGTGCGGCCATGACGCTCGAAGGTGTATTCGTGATCGAGAAAACTCCCCTGCGCCTCCAAGTCATCGGGACCGGGCACATCCACCGTGAACTTGCAGCGCAACAAGGTGAACAGGTGCTTGCGGACCTCGGCAATGACCCGGCCCTCGCGCTCGATGTAATAGGTCGGGCCCCACGCAAGGAGCTTCTGCCGGATGAAGGCGAGCTCGTGTCCCTCCATGTCCTGAAATGACAGCTTGTCGCCCCAGCTGAAGACGCGCCCATCCACGAAATACACGTCGTTGCCGTCGGCATCGCGGATCTTGTAGTCGTCGCCGAAGCTCCAGAATTTCTGCCGCATCACGTAGCGCATGGGTGGGAATTAGCACGAATGGCCCGACCTTGCGAAAGGAGACACGGTGGTCATTTTCCAATGACGGCCCACGCACCGAATCGTGGCATTGACCGGATTCGCCAGCGGTGCCACGAACAAGTCCACATTCTGCCCATGAAAACCATCCCATCCCGCCGGCGGTCTTCGTTGGGCTTCACGCTGATTGAGCTGCTGGTCGTCATCGCGATCATCGCCATTCTTGCCGGCATGCTGCTGCCGGCGCTGTCCCGGGCGAAGGAAAAGGGCCGGGCCACCTCCTGCATCAACAGCCTGCACCAAATGGTCATCGCGCAGTCGATCTACGGCGGGGACAATCAGGGCCGCTTCACCCCGACTTTCGCGGTGCGCGGCAACAATGTGGACCGCAAGGCGTGGTTCAACTTTCTCGCGCCCTTCACCCAGACCACCAACCTGATCCTCTGCCCGTCGAAGAGCCGGAAGTTCAAGGAGCTGGTCGCGCTCTATCCCAGCGACCAGCAGAACAAGGCGGTATCGAACTATGCCATGAACTTCGGTGTGGGCGGCTGCGACTGGCCCGGTACCTGGGACGCCTCGACCTATCCGCAGGTGAAGGATTCCGATGTCCGCAGTCCCGCCGCCACCGTGCACCTGACCGACGGTGCCAGCCAGCCCAAGACAACCAAGGACCCGCTCACCTGTGTTACCGTGGACTCGCCCGAAAAGCCCGGCGCGTGGGTGCTACATGATCCGGTCAACAGCGCCCCCTGCACCACCTGCGTGACGGTGCCCTCCACTTCGGACCCCAACTGGGGCGGCCCGCACCTGCGCCACAACTCGAAGAGCAACGTGGCCATGGCCGACGCACATGTCGAACCGCTGCCGGCGTCTCGCTGGTATTACGGTGGCTCCGGCTGGCTGAAGGCGGATGTGGGCGGAAACTGAGGAGACTGGAGACAGAATTCAGGAGTCAGGAGCCGGGAGCGCCAGTCCACCCACTGGCTCAATGGCTCACTGATTTTTCCCACGCCAGCCGCCCCATTCCCCGCTAGGGTCCCCTTCACACTATGGCTCAACCCTCCTCGCGGCGCGGGGCAAACCCGCTGCTGCTCCTTCTGGCCGCGTTTGTCCTCATTACCGCCATCGCGGGCGGTGCGTGGTGGGTGGCACGGCCGGGAGTAGGCGAGGCGGGCGGCGATGCCAATGCGCCCTACGCGCAGGCGATGGCCTCCGGCAAAACCTTTTACTACAAGGGCGACCCGGCCAAGGCCATTACCGCCTTTCAGAGCGCACTGGCCATGAATCCGGCCAATCCGGATGTCCACCTGAACCTGGCCAATGCCTTTTTGCTCCTCGGCCAGCCAGCCCAAGCTGTGCTCCATGCGGATGAGGTGCTGCGCTACCAGCCGGGCAACGCCGCCGCTCATTTCCTGCTCGGCTGCGCGGCGATCCGGCAGAACCAGTATTCCAACGCGGTGCAGGAACTCCAGCAGGCCAAGGACGCCGACCCTTCGGTGAACCCGGTGAGCTTCCAGCTAGGTCGCGCGTTTCTCGGCTGGGGCAAGCTGGAGGATGCTGCCGTGCAATTCCGCGAGGTCACGCAGTTTGAGACGAATCATCCTTCGGCCTATTACCAGCTCAGCCAGGTGCTGCTGCGCCTCGGCCAGCGCGACGAAGCCCAGCTGGCACTCGCCGAACACCAGAAAATCGCCGCCGGCAAGACGCAGGCGGCCGACAATCCCGCGCTCTACGAGCGCTGCAAATATACGGAGATCATCGCGCCATTTCCGCTGGAGCAGCCGGACCGGGGCGGCATCGCGGTGAAATTCGTGGACGACTCGGCCCGCGCTTTCGGCGGGGACACCGCGAAACTGCACGGTCCTTTTGCGGTGATGGAGGTCAACCGTCGCGGCTGGAACGACCTGCTGTTGGCCGATGATACCGGCATCCGTCTGCTCTGGAATTCCAATGGCGTCTTCACCGCCCGGGCACAGCCGGTGGTTCTGCCCTCCGCCAAAGACGCAACCCAGGTGCTCGTGGGTGATCTGCAAAATGACCGCTACGAGGACGCCCTGGTTGTGAGCCCCGCCGGGGTGACGGTGCTGCGCTTCGCGACCAATGGGAACTTCACCGACGCGACGATCTTCAGCGGGTTGCGCGCGGCCCAGGCCAGTGGCGTGTCGGGCGCACTGGGCGATCTCGACTTTACCGGCAAGCTCGGCCTGCTGCTCGCCTCAGCCGACGGCAAGCTGCGGAGCTTTACGAATCTCGGGTCCGGGACCTTCCGCGAGCGTAAGGCCCCGGGCTTTGCCGCCGAAGGTGTCACCGAGATCACGGTGGACGATTGGAACAATGACGACCTCCCCGACGTGCTCCTCACGCGCACGAACCAGCCGCCGCTGATCCTGGCCAATGCCCGGGGCTCCGGTCTCGCCGCCACCAACGCGCCCGCTGAATGGCCCATCGCCCGCGCCCTCGCCGTCGGCGACTTCAATAACGATCTGCGCAACGACGTCGCGCTCGTCACCGACCGGGCCATCGAGATTTTCTTCGGTGGCCTCCGGGAACCGCTGCGCCTCCCGGCCAAAGGCAATCAGATCCGCCATGTGCGCGCCATCGATTACGACAATGACGGCTGGCTCGACCTGGTCGCCTGGGGGGCGGACGGCGTGCGTATCTGGCGCAATCGGGGCAGCGCGGGCTTTCACGAGGTCACTCGCGATCTCGGGCTGTCGGCGCTCGCAACCGCCAACGTGAAGCACTTCGCGGTGGCCGACTTCGACAACGACTGCGACCTCGATTTCATCGTGGACATCGAAGGCGTCGGCCTGAAATTCCTCCGCAACGACGGCGGCAATGCCAACGGCCTGCTGAAGCTGCGCCTGCTCGGCAACCGCTCCAACGCCAGCGCGCTCGGCGTGAAGGCCGAGCTGTCCAGCGGCGGCTGGCACGGCCTCCGCTCGGTCCAGACGCTGCCCATCGAGATCGGCGTGGGCAAACGCAAGCAGCTCGATTCGGTGAGCATCCGCTGGTTTGACACGCGGCAAGATACCACCGAGGTCGACGTCACCTGCGACGCGTTTACAATCTTCGAGCTGATTCTCCCGACTGGCTCCTGCCCCTACCTCTACGCGTGGGACGGCCATAGTAACCGCTTCGTCACCGACATCCTCGGGGCCGCACCGCTGGGCTTGCCGGTCGCGCCGGGCCGCTTCATCGCGGCCGATCCCGATGAACTCGTCTGGATCGGCAACGGGCAGAATTTTGTCCCACGCAACGGTAGCTACGAGGTGCGCCTGACCGAGGAACTGCGCGAGGTGCTCTACCTCGATTACGCACGCCTAGTCGCCGTCGATCATCCCGCCGGCACCGAGGTGCATTCCACCAGCAAGCTGATGCCTGGCCCGCCCTTCCCCAAACACGAGCTCGTCACACTGGGGCAACGGATCCCACTACTCCACGCCACCGCCTTCAACGCCATCCTCACGTCGAATGCCCTCCTTTCATTAGGCGGCTCTCCGTCCCCCTCTCCCCTCAACGGGGAGAGGGCCGGGGTGAGGGGTGAAGCCGCCCACGACGCACCTTCTCCCACGACGGAGGAACCCATCGACGTCACCGCCGCCCTACAATTGATCGATCACCAGATGGTTTCCCCCGCCCATCTCCGCGGCCCGCAATATCGCGGCCTCGCCGAACCGCACGGGGTCATTTTGGATTTTAGCTCGCTCGATCAGGTGCGCCATCCGGTGCTCGCGCTGACCGGCTGGCTGCGCTTTGGCGGCGGCATGGCCAACATCGCCGCCTCGCACGATCCAGATTTTCCTTTCCCCTTCCCCGTGCTCGAAGCGGAGACCGACCAAGGCTGGCAACCGGTCCCCGTGACCGTCGGTGCCCCCGCCGGCAAGACCAAAACCATCGTCGTGGACCTCGCCGGCCAATTGCCTGCCAGGACCAGGCGCCTGCGCCTCACCCAGGCCTTCGAAATCCACTGGGACCGCATCGCCCTCTTCGATGGCGCTTCCCCCAGCTACGTGGCTTTTCCGTCCGCCTCGCCCCTCAACGGGGAGAGGGGCGGGGTGAGCGGTGAGAACGCCAATGGCGCGTATGTGATAGCCCCGGCGGCCACCGATCTCCGCTGGCGCGGCTACAGCGAATTCGTCGACCTGCCCTGGAACGAACCCCTCACGCCCCGCTACGACCGCGTGAAATCCAAGCCCGACTGGGCCGGTACGCCCTCCGGCTGGGCCACCCGCTACGGGTCAGTCACCGAACTGCTGACCAATGACAACGGCCTCGTGCTCATCGCCGGCGGCGACGAACTCACCCTGAAATTCGCCGCCGACCAAATGCCCCCTGTACCCGCCGGCCAGACCCGGGACTTCTTCCTCCAAGTGACGGGCTGGGACAAGGACGCCGACTACCACGTCGCCCGGGGCGACGAAATCGCCCCCCTCCCCTGGCGCGGCCTCGACGACCAACAGTACGGTACCCAAACCCGCCCCGCCTTCCCCAGCGACAGGCTGCACGAGCAGTACAATACCCGCTGGCTCGGCCCGAAGACCTTCGCCCGACGTTCCTCGCCTGGTCGATAGACGAACGCAAAGCCCGGTAGGACTAGGCCGGGCGAAGTTCCTGTCTCAGATGAGAGCGGCACTTGCAGATGAATGTTCGCTTGCAAGGGAGTCGCTTAAAGCCACAGTGATACTAATGGATTTATCACAGCAGACCGCATTGGTATTAGGGCTGCCCCTCTGGTTTGCGTTGGCCGGCAGCGGGATGGCCCAGGTGACGCTCAACAGCGTTGATATCGGGTCCACCTCGCCGGCGGGCATCACAACCGTCGTCGATGGTGGCTATGATGTCGGCTCTTCCACCGGTGACATCTGGAGTGACGGTGATGATTGCCGTTTTGTGTACCGGGCGGTCACGGGGGACTTCGATTTCCAGGCGCGGGTGCAGAGCCTGACGGGGACTGCCTACTGGGCCAAGGCCGGCATCATGCTGCGCCACTCGCTGCTGAGTTCTTCCAGCGAATTTTCGATGCTGGCGACCCGGACGTCTGGCGTCGGCTATTACGCGTCCATGTCGCGGTTCCTCACCGGTTATTACGCCGACGCCCCATTTACCAGCGCGCCCAACACCGGCCGTGTCACCTATCCCAACTCTTGGGTGCGGCTGGTGCGTGTCGGTGACCAGGCCATGGCCCTGCACAGCACCAACGGCCTGGATTGGGCCCAGATCGGGGTGGAAACGCTTTACGAGGCCTACGGGCCGGCCGTGGTCGGCCTGACCGTCTCGACGCACACCGACGCGATCGGCAGCCGCACCACCGCGCAGTTCCGCGATCTGCAACTGTTGCAGGGCCGGGTGGGCGCTCCCGCCATCCTTACTCAGCCGGCCTCCAGCATCGTCAACCCCGGAACCACCTTGCGGTTGAACGTGGATGCGGTCGGTCAGCCACCGCTCTTCTACCAATGGTTCCGCAACGGGGAACCGATCGCGGGCGCGCAAACCAACCAGCTCGTGCTCGACAGCCTTTCCGCCACCAACGCCGGGAAGTTCGCCTGCTTCATCACGAACAGCGCCGGGACGCTCTGGAGCTGGGCCGCAGCCGTCGAGGTCGCCGCCGCCCATGAACCCTTTGATGGCATCCCCTATGAGCGGTTCGGAACCGCGTTCAGCCAGCAGTTCGATTACGTCGTCAATCTGCCCATCTACCCGGACGCCCCGCAGTTGGCGGCCTACCGGCCGCTGGCCGAGCTGCCCAGCAATGTCGCCGACAGCATCGGCTCACGGCTGCGCGGCTACCTGCTCGCGCCGCAGACGGGCTTCTACACGTTTTGGATCGCCGCGGACGACAACGGCACGCTCTGGCTGAGTCCCGATGACAATCCGGCCACGAAGCAGTATCTCGCGGAGTGCCCCTACTACGTGGCCTCCCGGCAATGGGATTACTACGATACCCAGCAGTCGAGCCCCGTCTATCTGGAGGCCGGCAAGCGCTATTATCTCGAAGCCCACTTCAAGGAGGCCGACGGCCCGGATAATGGGGCCATCGGCTGGCAGCTGCCCGACGGCAAGCTGGAACGTCCCATCGCCGCCGCCCGCTTTCGGGGGAATCCCGCCGTACTGACAGCGGATCGGGCAACGGCAGGCCGGTTCTCGGTGACCGGAACGACCAACAGCCCGTACGTGCTGATGCAATCGTCGAACCTGCTGGATTGGACGCCGGTCTCCACCAACCGGGTGCCGTTCCAGTTCGACATATCAGACGCTTTGGTCGGCCCGGCCCTGTTCTACCGTGTGAGCACGCAACGGTGAGTTGGGTTGCCGCCGAAGTAAGGCAGTGGAACGCGCTTCCGCTGTCTGCCCACCTTCGCCAGACTCGGCGCAGATGAGCTGGTTTTACCGTCACTTCGCCCGCCCGCTGTTGTTCGCGCAGGATTCCGAGGCTGTGCACAATCGCACTCTGGCCGCCCTGTCCTGGGTGAGCCGCAGCGCGCCGTTGTGCCGGCTGGTCGAGGCCGTGAGCGATGTGCCGCCGCTGCCGGTGGAGCTGTTCGGCCTGAAGTTTCCGAATCCGCTCGGCCTTGCCGCCGGCATGGACAAACGGGCCGCCGCGGTGCCCGTGTGGCAGGCGCTGGGCTTCGGCTTCAGCGAGCTGGGCGGCGTGACGTGGCATGGGCAGCCGGGCAATCCGCAGCCCCGCATGTTCCGCGCGGTGGCGGATGAGGCGCTGGTGAACCGCATGGGCTTCAACAACGGCGGTGCCCCGGCCCTCGCCATCGCGCTGGCGGACTGGCGTGCCCGTGGTCTCTGGCCGGCGCATCCGGTCGGGATCAACCTTGGGAAGTCAAAGATCACGCCGCTCGATCAGGCCACCCAGGACTATGCAGACTCCTTCCGGGCATTGCGCGATCTGGCCGACTTCTTCGTGGTGAACGTGAGTTCGCCGAACACGCCCAACCTGCGGCAGCTCCAGGACAAGGCCGCGCTGGATGAAATCCTCGCGGCCCTGCAGGCGCTGAACCAGGTCGCGCCGAAACCGATCCTCGTGAAGGTCGCACCGGACCTGAGCTTCGATGCGCTGGATGAAATCCTCGCGCTCGCCGGCCCACGGCAGTTGGCCGGCATCATTGCGACGAACACGACCATCGCTCGCCCGGAAACCCGCGACGCGGTGGCCGCGCAGATCTATTGCGAGACGGGCGGCCTCAGCGGACGCCCCCTGCGCGCCCGTAGCACCGAGATCATCCGGCACCTGTACCGGCAGACCCGTGGCCAGCTGCCTATCATCGGAGTCGGTGGAATCTTCAGCGCGGAGGACGCGTGGGAGAAGATCACCGCCGGCGCGTCCCTGGTGCAGATCTATTCCGGCCTCGTGTACGAGGGGCCAGGGCTGGTACGCGACATCGTCGAAGGGCTGAGGGACCGGCTTGCCGGGGCGCCGTGGCATGAGGTGGTGGGAAGCGGCCAGTGAGCCGGCAAAGGTGGGAGACAGCACATGAATCCAACCCGGGATTGCGTTCGATCACGAACCCAGAGCTGTAGCCAGGGCCTCGTCCAACGACTGGATCCGCACCGGCTTGGTAAGATGGGCGACGAAGCCGGTCTTTTTGCTCTCCAACAGGTCCTCCTCCATCCCGTAACCCGTCAGCGCGATGCCCATCAGCCCGAAAGTCTGCCGCAATTCATTCATCAGTTCGTAGCCGCTGCCGTCGGGCAGGCCGATGTCGGAAATCAGTAGGTCGATCTTCTCCTTGCGGGCTACGGCACGGGCCTCGGCCAGTGAAGACGCAGTCATGACCGTAAAATGCCGGCGTTTCAGCAGTTGCGCCAGTGCGCTGCGGGTCGGCTCATGATCTTCTACGAGCAGGATTCGCCGACCGCTCACTGGCAACGGGGAACCGGTCAGCGGATTCGGATCCTGCGCCACGCCCGGCCGGTTCGCGGCGCACAGAGGCAGCCGTATGATAAACGTCGCACCCTTGTCCCGGCCTTCACTGGAGGCCTGGATGTCCCCGGAATGGAGCTCCACCAGCCTTCGGGAAATTGCCAACCCCAGCCCCAGGCCGCCAAAGCGATGCGAACCGCCTTCGGCGTGGTCGCCCTGGGCGAAGGCGGTGAAGACGCGCCCGAGTTCGTCGGGACTGAGGCCCATTCCCGTGTCGATGACCTTGATGAAAAATTCCTCACCCTGGACGAGCGTTTTGACGGTAACCCGTCCTGCCGCCGGTGTGAATTTCACGGCGTTCTTCAGCACGTTCCAAAAGACCTGATGCAGACGGACGCTGTCGCCCAAAACCAGGGGCTCGCCGGCACAGAATTCCAATCCAAGGGTGATCCGTTTGGCGTAGGCATCCGCGCGCACAATGTTGAGGGCCTCCTGCAAGACCTGATGCACATTCAGCGCCCGGCCATTGAGCGACAGTTTGCCGTGCGTGATGCTCGTGAGATCGAGCAGGTCATCAATGAGCCGCGCCTCCAGTTCCACATTGTTGCGGATGGTGGCGAATTGCGCGCGCACTTCGGGAGGCAGCTGCGGGTCCTGCGCCGCCTCGCTGGCGAGCAACAGGACCGGGTTCAATGGTGTGCGGAGTTCGTGGGACAATGCCGCCAGAAAATCGTCCTTCGCGCGGCTCGCGGATTCGGCGGCGGTCTTGGCCTGCATCAATGCCTGTTCCGACCGGATCCGTTCCGTGATGTCGTTGAAATAGCAGACCACCCCGTGCTGGCCGTTGGGCAGGGTCACGCGCCGGGTCTGCCATTCGTAAGTTTTTTCCACGCCAATGTCGGCGCGGATGTTCGAATAACCCGGCGAGACATAGGGTTCGCCGGTGTCGAGCGTACGGCGGAAAATCGCCGTCAGTTCATCCCCCGCCTGCTGGCCCCACTGGATATGCATCACCTCGGTGAGGGTTCGGCCCATTTTCGGCTCCACTTTTTCAAACGCCGGCAGCGCGCGGGTGTTGATCTGCTGCACGCGAAACTGCGCGTCGATGACATAGACGCCGACGGGCGCCTCCTCGATGAGCGCGGCAAACAGGGCCTCGTTCTGCCGCAGCAGCGAATCGGCGCGCACGCGCTCCAGCCGCGCCCAGATGCGCGCGGTCAGTTCGCGCACCAGGCTGATTTCATCCGCGCGCCAGTCACGCGGCTGGGAATCGTGGATGTTGAACATGAATTTCCACCGGCCCTCGGCGATGAGTGGCACGCAGACGAACGAACGGATTTTCAATGTCGAATATCTTTGCGCGTCCGTGCGCGGGTCGGCGGCGGTGTCGTTCACGATGAAACATTCATCCGCACGCAACAGCTTTTGGAAATCCGCCGAGAGATACTCCGACAGTTTATAAGTACCGATGAGGCCGGGCACGTACGCCCGACGCCATTCGTGGGTGACGTTTGAGAGGTCGGCGGCCTCGTTGATTTCCACGAAACAGCCGATGGTCAGCCGAAGGTAGGCGCAGATTTTTGCGCAGACGTTGTTCAGGATGTGATCCACGGTGTCCAGCCGGAGCAGGTCGTCACTGATGGATGCTAGGAACGCAAGATTCGCCTTGTTGCGCTCGCTGTCGGTGATGTCACTGAAGTAACAGACCACGCCGTGCTTGCCGTCCGGCAAAGTAACGCGCTGGGTTTCCCATTCGTAAGCCTTGTCCTCGTTGAGGTCGTGGCGGAATTCGCTAAAGCGGGGGGAGTGGTAGGGTTCGCCTGTCACCAGCGTGTGATGAAAAATCTCGGCCAGCTGCGCGCCCACCTCCGGGCCCCAGAGGATTTCCATCACCTCGCCGAAATCGCGGCCGATCTTGGGCTCGACTTTCGCAAACGCCGGCAGGGCACGGGCGTTGATCTGTTGCAACCGGAACTGGCCGTCCACCACATAGACGCCGTTGGGAGCCTGTTCCACCAGCGCGGAAAAGAGGGCTTCGTTTTGGCGCAACATGCTTTCGGCGCGCTTGCGCTCGGTGGTCAGGCGCGTCGTGCCACAAACGGCCGCGACGGTGCCATCGGCGGCCAGCACCGGGCTGAAGATGTATTCGTGATAATCTTCCACGCCGGCCGCATCGGTGAAATAGGTCTCGCCCCGGACGGGCTCGCGGGTCCGGACGACTTCCTTGACCTGCTCTTTCAGACGCTCCGCCAGTTCCGGGGGATAGCCGAGGTCCAGGGAGCTTTTGCCCACAATTTCCTCCAGCGGTTTCCCCCAGATTTGCAGCAGCGCCCGGTTGGCATACGTCCAGTTGCCCTCCAGATCAAACGTGTAGGCCAGATCCTTGATGGAGGAGAGCGTGGCGTCGAAAAGCCGCGCCTGCGCATCCTTCTGCTGCATCAGCCGGGCCAGTCTCACCTCCTGCCGTTTGCGGTCCGTGATGTCCACCAGGGTGTGAACGGCCCCGCGGGGCCGGCCCTGCCCGTCGAGAAGCGGTGTGCCGGAGCCCAGCAGGTTCAGCACCGTGCCGTCGTCGAACACGAGGTCGAACTCGAAGTCGCTAACCGGCTCGCCCCGCGCCGCGCGCTGCGCCGGCAATTCGTGCGGCAGCAGTTCCCGGCCGTCTTTGAACGACCTGAAATGTTTGGGCTTCAAGGTCTCCGGGGCCGATTTGGAGATTTCGCCGCCTTCGGGAATCCGCACGAGGATGTCCGCGGCGCGGTTGCCGGTCATGTGGCGACCTTCCGCATCGTGGACAATGATCAGCGGCACCGGAACGGCCTCAATCACCACGGCGAGTTCTTCGGCCCGTTCGCTTTCCCGCCGTTCGCTTTCGCGGACCGCCTGCTCGGTCTTTTTGCGTTCGGTAATGTCCGTGTGCACGGCCACTATTCCAACGACCTCACCGGCCGCATTTTTTTCGGGCGCGTATTCGGCATGGCTCCAGCGGGTCTCATTGCCCGGGCCGGGAAGTTCCAGCTCGTATTGCACCGGTTCGCCGGCGTACGCCCGGTCCAAGTAGGGTCGCGCGCGCGCGAAGAGCTCCGGGCCGACGATTTCCAGCGCGTGTTTGCCGACGACTTCCTCGGGCCGGCGGCCGTAACGGGCGGCATACGGCTGGTTGACAAACTTGTAGCGAAATTCCCGGTCCACCTGGGCCAGCAGGACGGGCGCCTGGTCGGTCACCAGCCGGAATTGCGCCTCGCTGGCACGCAAGGCGGTGTCGCTGGCCTGGATGCGGGCCAGCATCTCGTTGAACGCCTCGGTCAGGGAGCCCAGCTCGTCATCGCTCACCTTCGGTGCGCGCAGCGAATAATCATGTTTCCGGGAAATCGTCTGGGCCGTTTCGGCCAGCACCAGGACAGGATCGGTGATCTGGCTCTGGAGCGCGGTGGAAAGCCAGAAGGCGACCGCCAACGAACTGGCCATGATCAGCAGCGAGATTACCGCGTACAGCTGCATGCGTTCGGTCAGCGCGATCAGATCGGACTGCAGATATAGCGTGCCCACTCTGGCCCCCGGGCGGGTCACCGGCTGGTACAGGGTCAGCCGTGACTCGCCAAACTGATGCCCTTCCGGCTGAGGTGCCGCTGGCAGGCCGGCCTCGGGGAGGGCCGCGGGGTACTTCACGAAGAGCCGGCCCTGCGCATCATACAGGGCGGCGGCGGTCACGTGCGGCTCCGCCCGCAGCGAGGCCAGGACGCCCGCCGCGTCGCCGTCATTCCGAAACTCGAGCGCCGCCGTGCTGTTTTCCGCAACCATCCGCGCCTGGGTGGTCAGGTTGCGCACCATGCTCTGGCGGAACGTAACCCAGTCATACGCCATGAACGCCGCGACCGTGACCATCATCACGATGGCGCTGGCCAGCATGATGGCCCGCATCACCTTCCGCCGGATTGATGATTTCAGCGGACGGTTCATCGGCTGTCGGGGGGAACGAGTTCCGCGGTGCGCAGCAGCTTGGAACTCATGGTGAGGTCGGCCGCCTTCAGGGCCTGAGGGCTGATCCGCAGCCGGATCTTGTTGTTCTCGGTGAGAAACTGGACGCACATGCCCTCATAGGGTGCGTTCCCCACGTCGCGGACCGTCAGTACGGGACGCCCCTTCAGGTCGGCCAGGACCTTGTCCAGCCGTCGCGTTTCGGGCTGGCCGACAAACAGGATGTGGCAGGCTCCGATCGCTTCGCCCCGGCGATAGCGGGCGACCACAATTTTCCGGCCATCTTGCGTTTCATCCCGCACCACATCATCGAGCAGCGGGCCAAAGGGATCTTCCCCGTAGACCCCGATGACAAAGGGGGAATCCGGATGCTCGAAGGCATTGGTCGGCCAGCGGGTGTAATGCGCGAAGTTCAACAGGAATACCGCCTTGAGCGGGTATTCCCGGGAAACGCCCTGCCCCAAGGCCCCGCCGGCACCGAGACCGGCCCAAAGCAGCCACAGTCCAAAAACAAGCGTCCAACCCCGGAGTCCCCGCAAGTTCAAGCACATGCCGGACTCCTGGCGAGCCGCGCCCTGACCGTGAGCTGGAATCAAAACCTCCATGTCACTTTCCCATAGAAGCTCCGGGTGATCTGTTCCTGCGCGGGTCCCGGAACGCCGGCCTCGGCATGCTGGTCATGCAGAAGATTTTGGCCGACCACGGTGAAGTCGAGATTCTTGGTGGCGTGCCAGCTCAGCCGGACATTCATCTCGGCATAGTCGGGGATCGTTGAAGTCTTGGTGGCGCCCAGATCGGCCGCCTGGATGGCATCGATCCAGCGTACGGCCACGTCCAATTCCACGCGGCCGGGCAGATCCATCGAGGAGCGCAAAAAGACCTGGTTTTCCGGATCGGCGGTTTCGGCCAGGCCGTTGGAGAAGTCGGTCTGGCCGGCCTGGGGGTGGACCGTTTCCCGCAGGAAGTCATAACCGCCATGCAGCCGCCACCAGTTGAGCACCTGGTAATCGGTGCTCAATTCGAATCCGTAACTGTCACCCGCGTTGTTATTGGCAAAGTACAGGGGCGTAAAACTGCCCGGCGTCGTGCTCAGGCTCCGCAAATCATCGTAGTCATTGTAAAAAACGGATAACGCCCCGGAAACTTTCTGGCCAAGCTGGGCGCGGTAGCCCAGCTCGTAGGCGATGACCTTTTCCGAATCGAACGTGGAGCTGGCCGCGCCCAGAAAGCTGCCGTACGCTGGGCTTGGCTCCATCAGGTCGCGATCATAGCGCGAGGGAGTGCGCACGGCGCGGGACACGGCGCCCCAGACCATCTGCCGGTCGGTGGCGTTCCACTGGAGCCGCACGCTGGGTTCATATTCGATGCCGGTGTAGTCGTTGTGCTCAATCTTGCTACCCAAGGTGAGGAACACCTTTTCCTGCAGCCGGATCTCATCCTGGATGAAGCTGTTGAAGATGTTCTGATCCAGCCGCTCCGGAACAAAGGTCACGATCGGGGCGGCCTGGATCTGGTCATGCATGAACCGGTAGCCGAAGCCCCAGACGAGGCGGTTCCGCTCGCCCAGCGGAAAACGGTACTGGAAATCCAGATCGGCCGTGTCCCGGTCGTCCTTCAGCGGGCCGGCGGGAATGGCGCCCGAGGACTGAAAGGGCGCCGCCAGGTGGGTGCGATCGTAATAGACCTGCAGGCTCATGGAGGAATCCTCTGCTGTGGAGTGGGTCCAGCGTCCCAAAAGGTTGCCCCCGCCAATGTTTCCGGAAGCGGCCGGCGTGCCCTGTCCGCCCGGGACGGATTTGAAATTCCCACCGTAGAGGTCGCCCTGCAACGTGAACTGGTTCGGCCCCGAACCGGCGGTGTCGATGCGGAACCCGCCCTGCCCTTTCCGCCAGGGATCCTGCGCGCTGCTGCCGTCGGCAAAGACCTCCGAGCCCCGGTCAAAATACATGCCGTAAACCCGGTAATAGACATTGGGCGCCAGCAATCCGCCATAACGCAGCCCCGCAAAATCCTGCAACGGAAAGCCACCTCCCGCCTCGACATACATCCCCTGCGTGTCCTTGGCGCTCTTGCTGGTGATGTTGATGACACCATTCACCGCATTTGCCCCCCAGAGGGTCCCGCCCGGACCGCTGATCACCTCGATGCGCTCCAGGTCTTCCAGCAGGTAGTCCTGCATGTTCCAGATGACGCCGGAAAAAAGCGGGGTGTAGATGCTCCGCCCGTCCATCAGGACGAGCAGCTTGTTGCCGACGGAAGGGTTGAATCCCCGCGCACTGATCGACCAGGCCGAGGAAGATTTCTGGGCCACATCCAGGTTGTCCGCCAGCCGCAGGGCTTCCGGGAGGTTGGAGGCATCGGAACGGCGAATCTGGTCCCCGGTGATGAGCTGGATCGCCGCCGGAGCCCGACCATAAGGCTCCGGCTGTTTGGTCACCGAGGTGACTTCCTGATTCATGAGCTCGTCGAGGCTCATTTTCTTGAACCTCTCAAGGACGTCGGCACTGGCCAGATCGCCGCCGGATGCAGGGGGCGACAACTCAGCTTTGGTGGACGGGGTGGCGGCAATGCTCAATCCGAGCAGTACGCCGGATGATATGCTGGCCAGGCGACCTGAGGTTTCCATAACAGAGTTTGAATGCCGATTTGGAACGGTGACTGCCATGGCTGCGCTGGGACCGGTGTTCTCCGCCTGCCCACGGGGCAGACTCCGTCCCATCCTTCGTGACAGCCTTTCAAAAATTGCTGCACGGGCGGGGGGCCGATGTAAAGAGGCTCTATTATTGATGCATAATGCAACGGCGGGACGGATTTACGATTTACGTTTTATGCGAGCATCCGCGCCATCTGTGGATTCCCCTGCCCACCGCTCTCACTCACTGGCTCACTGACTCATCCGCTCCCCGCTCCCCGCTTCCGCAGGCCGCTCAGACCGGCTCCTGCTGCGAGATGCAGTGGAAGGAACCGAGGCCCCAGATGAGTTCCATCGAATCCACGCCGACCACCTGACGGCCGGGAAACTCGCGTTGCAGAATCTCAAGGGCGCGCGCGTCGTTGCGGTCACGATAGGTCGGCACGAGCACCAGACCGTTGGCGATGTAGAAATTCGCGTAGCTGGCGGGCAATCGCTGGCCCTCGTGCTCGATCCGGCCGGGCATCGGCAGCTCGACCACGCGCAACAATTGACCGTCCTGATCCTTCATCGTGCGCAGGCGTTCTAGATTCTCCTTCAGCGGGGCGTGGTTTTCATCCGCCGGGTCTTCCTCGACCACGGTGACGACGGTGGTCGGGTTCACGAAACGCGTGAGGTCGTCCACATGGCCGTCGGTGTCGTCACCCACGATTCCGTCGCCGAGCCAGAGGATGTTCGTCACACCGAGATAATCGCAGAGGAACCGTTCGATCTCCGGCTTGGTGAGATCGGGATTGCGGTTGGGATTCAGCAGGCACGCCTCGGTGGTCAGCAGCGTGCCGCGACCGTTCACCTCGAGGGAGCCGCCTTCCATGACAATACCCGGTGAAAAGAGCGGCAGCCCGCGCAGCTTCGCGACATGCTGCGGCACGGCGTCATCGAGATCGAACGGCGGGTACTTGCCACCCCAGGCGTTGTAACCCCAATCCACCATGGCCCGCTCATGCCGGCCCTTGTGTTCCCGCACGAGGAAGATCGGCCCGTGATCGCGGCACCACGGTTCGTAGCTGGGGAAATGGTGGAAGCTCACGCGGTCCAGCGGCGTGCCGTGCTCGCGCAACAGGCCCTGCACCCACGCCTCCATCTCCGCGTGCCAGACGTTGATGTGCACGTTCTCCACCGTCACCAGGTGCCGGATGAGGGCGGCATAGACCGGCGGCACGGTCTCGTATTTGCCCGGGAAGCTGATGCCTTCGGGGCGCGGCCAGCTGAACCAGGTGCCGGCATGGGGCTCCCATTCGGCGGGCATGCGGTATCCAAGCTGGGTGGGGGTCGCGGTATTCATCACGTTTTCGTTGTCGCTGTCGTTGTGCGCGGGAGTGAAGCGAAACGGCGTCCGGACGCAAAGCACTTGTCGTAGGTGTCGCCCCCAACGGACGGGTCCATGACACAGCACCGCTTCAGCGCCGCAGCCAGCGAACGTTGCGGACGGCGAACTTCACCTTGGCATCCTTGGTGTTGCAGCCGATCCGCACGGCCACGATCTGGTCCGGGTCCAGTTGCGAGTTGGCATCCGGCAGCGACCAGGTTGCGCCCCAGGTTGCGTCGTCAAACCAGGCGACGCAGTCAGTCGTGCGCCCCAGCCGGGGTGACGGCCGGATGGGCATGATATAGGAGGCACCGCCAAGCTCCTCGACAATGACCTGAAACTTCCCCTCGCCCTCCAGCGGAGTCAGCGCGACTTCAAGACCGACGATGTCGCGGTCCAACGGATCGACCGGGTCCAGCACCAGCCGGGGATAGCAGTAGCGGTTGTCGCTCCGGGGTGAGGCCGTAAAGGTCACGCCGACGCCTTTGGTCACGGATACCGCGACCCGGCCCTTGCCCGAAGCCGAGGGTTCCCAGCGTTTCACCACGTCGGCGCCGGACACCAGCGCCTTGCTCTTCACGGATAGGACCTCCGAAGCGGGCGCGAAGTTCAGTGACAGCACGCTGTGGCCAAACCGCCCAAAATCGCCATCCACCCGGGCGGGCAGATCGAACCAGTCGGGCGCGGCCCGGCGCGCATCCACCACGAGTCCGAGCGCCTTGCGTTCGCCGGGTTCGAGGGTGATTGCCAGCTCGGACTGCGGTTCGCCCGGTCCCTCGCGCAGCCCCAGCACCAGCGGGCTGGGTTGATCCAGGCTTACGGTTCCCTGCACCCGTTGGCCGCTGAAGTTGTAGGCGTACAACGGGATGGTCTCCGCCCGACTGTCGGAAAGTCGCAACGCCGACCGGCTGCGCACCGCGCGGGCCGGTGGCCAGACCACCTGCAACACCACGGGTGAGGGTGATGCCTTCGCCCGCGCCGCCAGCCCGGGCGGCGGCGTGAGCTGCAACAGCTTTTCCGCACCGTAGGGCAGCAGCGCATACAGCGGCGAGGAGGTCAGCACCGGTGCATTGGTCAAACTGCGCAAAGGCCGTCCCAGATAGTCCATGACCGTCAGCGGCACCTTGGGGAGCGCCAGGGTATTGGTGCCTTCTTCGGACCACGCCACCACCACGATCTGGGGCCGCCCATCGGGCCGGGCGGCAAAGGCAAACGCGGTGACGTTGGTGGCCGTGTCGAGTCGCCCCAGCGGCTGCGCTTCGGCCAGGAAGCGTCCCGCCGCAGCCAGCGCCACGTAGCCCGGGCGCGGGGTCAGATCGGCCCGGAGCAGCCCGAACTGCGTCGAGCCCTCGCTATAGTGCGGGAGCAGGAACCAGAACACCCGGCGCGCCCCCTCGTGGATGGCCGAGGCAAACACCTTGGCGACCCGGGTGGCCGATTCCCGCGCATCCGCGTCCCGCAGTTCCCGGGATGCCTCGTCACTCCAGTGCAGGGGCCAGTTGGCCTCGGTCGTCCAGAGCGGACGTCCTGCCGCCGCCCTCCGAAACTCGGCGTAGAGCGCTCCATAATCCCTAGGCGCGGCGTAGTGATGCAGGTTGAACGTGTCGAAGTAGGCCGCCGGCTCGTTGGCCCTGAAATCCTCCAGAATCCGGTGCTGCGGCACGGCAAAGGCGCTCTGACAGGCGATCATGAGCGGATTGCCCGCCTTGATGCCCAGCCAAGCCGTCTTCTGGAAGGCCGCGATTTCGCACCCCAGATGACCGCCGAAGACATCCATCTCCGCCTCGTTCCAAGGCTCGATGGCGCTGATTTCCCCCTGCCACCGGGCCGACACGCCGCGAAAGAAACCGTACACATCCCGCAGGTCGGTCGGGAAGCGGCTGGAATCATCGCCACCCCACGGCGGGGTCAGGTGATTGACGGTCAGGACGTGCAGTCCAGCGGCGTCCAGCACCGCCGCAGAATCATCGAAGCGCGTGTGCGGCGCGAGCAGCTTGGGCACCGGTTCCAGCTCGGACCACGTAAAGCGGTCACGGACCCAGGTCACTCCCGAGAGACGGGCGAGACTGGCCGCTGCCGGCCAGTTGGTCAGGGCAATATTCCAGGCACTGGCGAGGTCGAGCGCGATGGGCGTGTTCTCCGAAGGTGGCACCAGCAACGGCGCAATGACCGCGAAGGCAACCCGGTTCGTCCGGTCATCACGAATCTCATAATAGCCCACGGGCAGCCGGCCCAGAACGGCGATTCCACCCATGCCCTGCGCCACCATGTCGCCCTCGGCCGTCTGTGCGCGCCACGCATCCACCGGCCCCAGCATCGGCAGCGGGATCCGCACTTCTTCGCCCACGACGAACACGTTGCCCGGATGTGCTGCCAACGGGCGGGTGCCCGTGGTTTCGGCCAGCAAGGAAAGTCCGGCCAGCAGAAAGAGCAGCGCCGTGATCCGCAGGGACATGGTCAGCCCAGTTTGCCGAAAAGCCGGCGGCTTTAGGAGCGCGGAATCGGTTGTTCTGCGATCAGCTGGCACGCGGCGGCTTCGACGGAGGCGGTTACTGGACCACGTTCACCCGATAATAGCGGGCGGCATCATCCGGGATTGGCTCGGCCACGGTCAGGCTTGAACTGCTGGCCTTCTGCGGTGCGCCGACGGGTGTCCACACCGGATTATCCAGGCTTGTGGCGGCTACCAGCAGATAGGTCACACCGGGGAGCGACTGCCAGGAAACCGTGGCGAAGCCGTTGCTGAGACTGATCGCAAACACCTGCGGTGCCGGGACGACATTCACGGCGCCCGGGGTGGGCACCTCCAGGGCCCCGGCAATCGGTCCGCCGTCCGGCACACGCCCTTCGCTGACATCGGGCAGCTGCTGTCCAAAGGTGACCGCATCGATGATCGTGCCATCTGCGGCGGAAAGCACGATGGCCTCACCGGCGGCCGAGAGTTTGAAATTGACGTGCAGGTCCGGATCGGCCGGCAGGTTGGCCGCAGTCTTCTTGTCCGCCCAGACGAGCAGACGGCCGCCGGCGGGAATGACGTAGCCGGGCGGGATCGCAAAGCCGGTGCGGTTGGTCAGCGTGTTCGACAGGTAGAAACCGGCCAGGCTCACCGGACTGGTGCCGGCGTTGTAAAGCTCGAACCAGTCGCTGTAGCTGCCATCGGTCGGTTCGGCGATGGTGGACTTGTTGTCGGCCATCCACTCATTGATGAACACCGGGATGGGCGGAGCGCTGAGCGTGTTCGTGGTGTCGGGCGTCGGCAGGGCGAAGAGATGCCGTGAACTCAGGTCGCCGTCCGGATAGTCACCGAGGGCCCGATCCGGCCCGACCGGACTGTAGCGGAGATAGTCCATGAGGTTGGTCCGGCCGCCCGCGACAAAGCTGAACACCAGCAGGCCATCACCGGAGTCAGCATGGAAACTGGTGTGGGGTTCGGAGGCGAGCGACTGCCCCGGCTGACCATCCAGCCAGGTGAGCAGGAAACCGTGGGCCGGGATCTGTGCGCCGGCCGGGAAGGGCCATTCGGTGAGGTTGGTGAGCGAGGAGGCCAGGTAGCAGTTGGTCAGCGGCAACGGGCTGGCGCCGCCGTTGTAGAGCTCCACCCAGGGGTCATGCTCGCCGAAGCGGTCCGTGGGACCGCTGAGATTCTGCTGGGCCAGTTCGTTCAACCAGACCGGCGGCAGATTCGGCAAGGTGACAGAGAGGGAATTTTCCCGGCCCGGGGTGAAAAGCGCGGCCTGGGTCGCCGACGGGTTGAGATCCACTGACATACCAATGCCGGTGCCGTTCAGGCGCAGGGTCAGGGTTCCGCCTTTTTGCTGGGTACGGTACCAGAAGCTGAGCGTGTAGGTGGCGTTCACGGTCAGCGTGGGGGTGATGTCCCGGGTGATGGCGGTGGTCCGGCCGGAACCGGGTGCCGTGGACACCATGTGCAGGCTGGCCTTGCCCGAATGCAAAATGCTGGTGCTGAGAGCGGACCCGCTGTGGTTGCTCGCGACGAGGTAGGGGCCGGGGAATCCGGACTCGAAATCACCGTCGGCCAGGAGGTTCGGCCCGCCATCCGGGTTGGTGCCGGCCACCAGCTTGATGTCGTCAATGTAGGCTTCTCCCGGATCATTGAGGTAGATGTAGAGTGCCGAGCTGGTCGCCTTGCCGGTGGCAACCTCGCGCTTCCATTCGGGCGTGATCAGCGGACCGCCGACCGTCACCGCATCCCAGTTGGCCACGCGGTTGTTGTCCTGGAGCGGATCGCGCAGCTGCAGCGCCGCACCCGCCAGCGCCCCGGCCGGCCATGGTGGCGCCGTCTCGTATGTGAAGGCGTCCACGACGCGGTCGGCCCCGGTGGCAGGATCCGGGCGAATGAGGCGGATGGTTTCGCCGACCTCCGCAAAGTGGCCGCTGTAAACGCCCATTGGCTGGATCGGATTGCCGTAAAGCTGGGTGAAGACATTCGTGTTTTCCACGACCACCGCATAGGCCCCGGCCGCGAGATAGCTCGCCGGTGGGAACGTGAAGCCAAGCCCGTCGATCCGCCAACCCGTCAGGTCGTACGCGGTCGTGGTGGATATGTTCCGCAGTTCCAGATATCCGCCACCAGCCTGGCTCGGATGGTGCATCACCTCATTGATCACGAGGTGGCCCTCGGGAGCATCGGGCGTGGGTGACACGATGGCTGTGATGGACGCGGAACGGTTGGTGATGGGCGTGCCGTGCGGATCGAGGCCGCCAAGCACGAGCCGGTTCGTGCCGGAGTTCAGTGGCAGCTGGTAGGTCCAGTTGGACAGTGTGGTCCAGGTGACCTGGATTGGCACCCCATTGAGGGTGAGCGTGCGGGCCGCCAGCGGGGCAGTGCCGGTCAGCGTGACGAAGTTGTTGGCTGTGGTGAAATCGGTGCCGCCATTCGACGTGAAGGCCAGCGACGCGCCTTTGCCGTTGATCAGGCCAAGGAGATAGGCGCGGCGGGAGGCAACGTAGGTCTTGATCGCGGCATTGGAGCCGATACCGGTGCCACCGTTGTTCTTGATGCCGTTGTAACGGGAATCAAGGATGGCACTGGAACGGGTTGCGACCAGCGGGCCGTTGACGGCGTCGATCATCGCCTGCCAGTACATCCGAGCGAAAGGCGGATGGGTGTTGATCGGGCCGACATTCTGCCCGCCGATGCCAAACATGTCAGAAGTGGCACCAGCGGAGGAGAACGCAAAGTCGATGTCCCAGATGAGCAGCCGCCAGGGTCCATTGGTCGGCTTGTAGGCGTACATGTTCTGGCCGCCGCCGTAGCTGTAGCTGTCGTTGTTGCCGACCAGGTGCTCCGTCACATCTGTACGAAACCACTCGTCCACATCGGTCGCGCTGGACAGGGTGCGCGTGTAACTGTCGGCAGGGGCGGCGGATGAATTCACCGCATCCACCAGCGCAAAGAGGTTGGTGAAGTTGTCAGGGTCACCGCTATATGCGCGGGCGGGCCAGATCCAGCGGTAGCGGGCGGGCTTCTTCACTCCGCCCGTGGTGGTATATTTCGACAGGTCGGCGCCGATGGAATCGAAGTTCACACCGGCATTGTCGAATTCGAACCAGATTTGAATCTTACGGAGTTCGCCATTGGGATCGTCGGGGTACCATTCCTTGACGAAGCCTGAGTTGGGCTGCTGCGCGTCGTCGTAGGTGATGCCGCGCTTGACCCCGTTCACATACATCAATACCGGCCGCCGATGGCAGTAGGGCAGGCCCAGTTCCTCGGCGATCCAGTAGGCATGGGTCTCCTGTTGGACAGTGGTGTCGCCACCGCCGTTACCGGGTTGGAGCAGTTCCATCTCCTCCTCGCCCAGAAATTTGTCATCGGGTGGGACGACGAGCAGATAATCGCAGTTGCTGGCGGTCGGCGTGGTATAGCCGGGAGCGTGATACGGGCTGCCGCTGTACTGGCTGCCGGCATTGTAAATCACCCGGGTGTTGCCGTAGGCAAAAGTCACATCCAGCGGGTCGTTGCTCAGCTTCTCCCGCGTGGTCCAACGGCTGATGGTCGCCGCCGTCGCCCACAGGCGGTAGCTGCCCAGGCCGCCTTTGACCAGGGTTTCCCCCCAGCGCACCAGGCATTCGTGGGCGGGCGCGTCGGCGGGAAAGCGGGCTTCTGCGGCGACTGCCGCTGCGTCGTTCGCCACAATGTGAAAGGCCACCAAGGAGCCCGACGCCTGCCCCGGGATCGTCGCGGTGAACAGCCCCGAGCCGCGGTCAACCATGACTACCTCATTGGTCGTAGCCACCGGATCGTGTCGCCAGCGCAGCACCAGCGTGCCAATCCCGTCCGGGTCGCTGACCCGGGCGGTTACCGTCACCGCCTGGCCGGCGGCGGGGAGAATGGGATAATGGCTGACCTCGGTAATGGCCGGGCCCTGATTGGCCACCGCCTGGGTATTGGGCGCACCCGGCGTCCCTAAACTGTGCGTCGCCAGGATCTGGCCCGGCGCATCCAGCCAGTTGCCGTGCAGGCGGAGGAGGATGGTGGGGCTGCCTTTCAGCCAGCGCACCTTGGCGCGCAGCGTCGCGGTCTGGCCGGCAGCCAGCGCGGTGCGGAGCGGCACCCGGATACGGTTGGGCCCGGTATGGCCCGCACCGGTCGTCCGGATATGCAGCGACTGTTTGCTCTGGTAGCCTTCATTGGCCTCCAGCGAGGTCGCCCCGTGGTTCCCTTGAAACACCCAGCCGGTGGTTCCGGTTTCAAAGTCGGGGTTGGCCAGCCGGTTGGTGCCGCCGGGACCGATCACTTCCACGTTGTCCAGGAGGCATTCGCCCGGGCCGTAGAGGATGATCTCCAGCCCGGCGGGCGGGTGGTTCTGGTTTCCGTTGTCGAGCACGCCGGTGTTCTCGACGGTGACCCAGGGGGATTTCGCCGTTTCGTCGCTGTCGCCCCAGCTCGGCGCCAGACTCCGGTCCGAATTGGGATCGCGCAGTTCCAGGCTGCTGCCGCCTCCATCGCTCCACTTGCCCCAGCGGCCGCCTGTTTCATAGGTGACATCTTCCACCACCACCCGTCGGGCAATATTGGTGCTGACCTGCCCCGACTTGTTGGTGGTGACGGTATAAATCGGCTTGGCGAGTTCGAGCCGCTCCCCGCTGTGACTGAGTTTGCCGCTGAAATCGCCGTAAAGATTGCTGTCCGTAAGGGTCGGATACAGCGGCTTCAGGGTCGCGGCGCTCTTGGCCACGACCGCATATCCGTGCGCCGGCAGCGAGCTGCCCGTTGGAAAGACGTAGGCCACCGCGCCCTGCAACGCCCAGCCGGTCAGCGGAACCGCCGCCGCCCCCGGATTGTACAGCTCGATGTATTGCTCCAGATCATTTTCGCTGATGGGATGAATCATGATCTCGTTGATGACCACGGGCGAAACCGCCGGCCTTGCATTGGTACCCGCAGGCGTCGGGGCGGCCAACCGCTGCCAGCCCGGCGCGCCATCGGGCGAACGTCCGGTGCTGACATCCGCCTCCTGGGGACCAAAACGCACCACGTCCAGGACGCGGAAGCCGTCCGCCGCGATCAGGTAGACCGTCTCGCCGCCGGTGCGGAGGCCAAATCCCAACTGCGTCTCAGTCAGGCTCACAAAACCCAGGGCGTCCGTGATGCTGTTCGTCGGAAAGACGTACTTCGCCAGGGCCGGATCATCCGTCAGCACGCATCCGCTCAGATCCGCCGGCGTGTTGGCGTAATTGAACAGCTCCAGAAAGCCGGGCGATCCGTTCCCGCTTTTCGCCAGCACCTCGTTGATCACCATCGTTCGGAGCTGGTTGGTCACCGCCGGCTCCGCCACCCCGGGTGAGCCGCCCACATAGGCACTGGCATCCCAGGCGCGCACATCGGCCTCACCATAGCTTGGGCGCGCCAACACCAGCGAGTGCCCGCCGCCATCCGGCGCCACGGGCCAGGGTGGCTGGCTGTCGTAAGCCAGATCGAAGAACACACCGCCATTGCGGTGCATCAGCCGGAGCTTGCCGCTGCCGGCGGAGAGCGATCCGGTGAACGGCCCGAACACATTCGTCTGGCCGGTGACGGCGGCCAGGTCAGCCGGCACAGCGGCGATGACCGCATAGGAGAACGGATTGAGGACGAAATTGGCCGGAAAGCTGTAGCTGATGTCCCCGGCGATCGACCAGTCGGCCATGTCCTGGAACCACGGCAGGGAGTTGAAGATCTCGATGAACTGGAGATTCCGGCCGTCGGTGCGCTTGGCCGGGTGGTACATCACCTCGGATATGACGATCCCCGATCGGCGCGAGGAAGGCCCCGCCGTCTCTGGCTGCGGTCGGAAGAAGCTGGGGTCCACGGCCGTGCCGATCGGCGGTGCCGCCAGGGTCACGGCGGCGAAAAGCAGCGAAACGGCCGTCAAAATACGACGGAGCCAGGCAATGGGGCGCAATTCCATGAGTGAGTGTATGGGCTGAGACTAGCAGTTTCCCCGCCGAATGCCGAAGGAAGTTTCTCGCCAAACCTCACAAAAATTGGCGCCACCTTCCCTTCATCTCCCCCGCACCCCCTGCCCCGTTTCCCCCTGCTCCGGGCTACTTCGCCGCCTTCGCCAAATCCACCGCCCGCCACAGATACCAGGCCGCCGTGGTCCGGTGCGGCCGCCACTTCTCGCCGAAGGCCAACAGCTCCTTGGGTTTGGGCATGGCTTCCAGTCCGTAGGCCAGTCGGAAACCGTTCTGCACGCCGAAGTCGTCGACGGGCAGCACGTCCTGCCGGCCCAGGGTGAACATCAGGAACATCTCGACGGTCCAGCGACCGACGCCGCGGCATTGGCTCAGGTGATCCACGATTTCGTCGTCACCCCATTTCGCAATCACCCGACGGGTCGGCACTGTGCCATCGAGCGCCTTGGCCGAGATGTCGCGGATCGCCGCCAGCTTGGCCCGGGAGAAACCCGCCCCCCGGATCTGCTCATCGGTCACCGACGCCAGATCCTCTGGCGCCGGAAAGCGTTTGCCCGGAAACAGCGCGATGAACCGCCGGGTGATCGTCTCCGCTGCGGTGCCATTGAGCTGCTGGTGGGCGACCGCCCGGACCAGCGCCTCGTAGGGAGAGCGCTTCCGGTCCGGCTTCAGTTCGCAAGGCCCGACCTGCTTGATGAGCCGCCGCATGATCGGGTCCGCCTTGTGGAGATGGGCATGTGCTTCCGGAGTCATGGCTGCAAGGTTAGGAGGCGGGGATGACGCGGCACCTCTTTTTTTGCCGCTCAGCCACCATACCACGCACACAGCTTCGCGATGTCATCACGCTGGCTGAGCAGCCGAACGCGCGCCCGCAGATCGGCCGAGTAACCGTGGTGGTAATCGACCATGGCGATGGCGATGGCGACGTCGGCCTCCGTGAATTCAGCCCGACCGGCACTGACGGCGAGCCAGCGGCTCAGCCACACAATCACGGGAAACAACAGCGCCAGATTCTGAAACCCGGCGATCAGTGGCCGCCCATGAAAGGCGCTGCCGCAGAAGTGCAGGCTCTGGATCTTCACGCGGAAGAATCGCGTCAGCATCGCCTCGGCCCCCGCCGGCAACGGACCGAAGGGCTGCTCGATGTCCGCAAACCGGACGCGCTTCAGGCCCGGGCGCAGGGCCGGCGTGCGGCTGCCGGCCAGGCCGAAGCGCAGACTGGCCCACAACATTTGCAGACGGTATCGGCCCGGCGAGGCCAGATCCTTGACCGTGGTGGTACGGGCGTGCTCCACGACCATCATGCGCAGGAAGAGCCGGCCGAACCCGCTCGGCGGCTCCGGTGGCTGGGGCAAGGTGGCCAGATTGCGCGTCGCGCTCTGGACCAGCGCCCCGAGAATCTCGTCCGCCCCTGCCCCACCGATCTGGTCGAAGCCACCCTGCTCGACCGCGCGCAGCCAGTGCAGCGCGCGCATCAGCTTGAGCGCCACCGGCGCGTCCGCGACGGCCAGGGTGGTGTCCAGCCATTGGACGAACCGCAGGAAGTCCGGCCACTCACCCGGCGGCCCGGCGGCCACCGGTGGCGGCGAGCCTTCGTTGTAATTCGCCGGCACCACCAGCGCCGCCAGTTTCTGAACCTCGCGGCCCTGCTCTGACAGCGCCTGACCGCGGTTGGCCACCGCCGAGGGACAGCTGAAGCGCAGGCCGGTCACGAGCTTCCGCCCCGCCGGATGGATGACCAACGGATAGAGCCGGCACGCGAGCGGTTTGGCAGCCTCGCCAAACTTCGCATGGATGCGGCAGCGCCCGGCCGGATCGAGAAACACGCAGGCACCATCCTCCTGATGCCCCAGCCGGAAACCCTTCCCCGCCTTTACCATGATCGTGGCCGGATCAACGCCATCCGCAGCCGTCCACTGCTGCTGCTTAAGCCGCTGCTGCTCCTCCGGCGAAAGCGTGATGAGCAGTTGGCCGCGACAGCAGTCCGAGCAGCCATGGCAGCTCCAGTTCTGGATCGCCGGCAGCTCGATGCGGGTGGGCTTCATGCGGATGTCGCAGCGTATTTCCTCTGCCGCCCTACCAAAAGGGAAACCGTGTTCTTCTCGTTCGCATCCGCTCCAACCCGGGAGGGCGCGGTTCCACCCGCGCCCCATAATCTTCTCCGCCGAGCGCACCGGAAAGAGAAGTGCCTTGGGTTAACCCACTCGCGCCCGGCGCGAGGGAATTTACGGCGCGGGTGGAACCGCGCCCTCCCGGCTTCCCTCATTCCTTCGCCGCAACTGCCCACAAGCGGCATCAATATCCGGCCCGCGTGACCGGCGGAAGTGCGCCACGAGGCCCTGCCCGCGCAGCACGGCGACAAAGGCGTCAGCGGTTTCCTCGGAGGATGGCTCGTAGGCTATCCCGCGCAGGCTGAGACCGGTCGGATTGTACCGCAGCAGGTTGATGTGCATACGACGCGTCCGGAGCAGGTCGGCCAGGCGGTGCGCGTGTTCGGGGGAGTCGTTCACCCCCGCCAGCAGGCAGTACTGGATCGTGACCGGCCGGCCGCGACCCGCCTGAAAGCGGTCGGCAGCCGCGAGGATATCGGCGATGGCAAAGCGCCGGCCCATCGGCAGCAGCTTCGCGCGCGTCTCGTCATCCGGCGCGTGCAGTGAGACGGCGAGGTTAAAGTTCAGCCCCGTGGCCGTGAGCGCCTCGATGCCGGGCACAATGCCCACGGTGGACACCGTGATCTGGCGCCAGCCGAGTGCCCCGAGCGAATTGTCTGCCAGCCGGCGCACGGCGGTGAGCACGGCGTCGAGATTCAGCAGCGGCTCACCCATGCCCATGAAGACGATCGTCTGGAGCTTCCGCCCAGCCGTGCCGGCCTCCCGCCGGAGCGCGAGGAACTGCTCCACCATCTCGCCGGCCGTCAGGTTCCGCTCGAAGCCGGTCTTCGTCGTCGCGCAAAAATCGCAGCCCATCGCGCAACCGACCTGGGACGAGATGCACCCCGCCGCCCGGTCGTCGCGGTAGTCGGGCATCAGCACCGACTCGACCGTCCGCCCGTCATTGAGACGCAGCAGGAGCTTCGCTGTGCCATCGGTCGCGACTTGCCGCACGGCCAGGGTGGCCGCGCTCGCGGCCAGTTCAGTCCGCACGCGCTCACCCAAACCCTGCGGCAAACGCAGGGCCTCGGACTCGACCCCGCTGCGGCCTGCGTAATGCGCCCGGAGCACCCGCGCCGCATGGCTGGGTTTGTACCCCCAGCGCACGAACTGTTGCGCCAGGTCGGCGGGCTCCCAGTCGGCAAGCGCAAGCGACACGCCCCTATCCACACAGGGAATGCCCGCCAAGCCAAGCCACAGATGATGAAGCGCCAAATCTCAAGCTCCAAGCACCAGAGAAGCCCCAACCTCCAAACCTTCAATCCCGCCCAAGCTCTTGAAGTTTGGCGCTTGGTGTTTCATTGGAGCTTGGCGCTTGGAATTTGGAGTTTTTGTAAGCGGCGCCCGCAATTTTCCGGCTGCCCTCCGTCCTCCTTCCCCGTAAAACACCCCCCATGGTGAATCGCCTCCGGATCGTTCCGCTATTCCTCCTTCTCCTGGCCAGCGTCACCGCCCGCGCCGCCGAGGTACGCGTCGAACTGGCCCCCGAACTCACCGGTGCCTGGCTCACGCCCGACTCCGGATGGCACGGCCGCACGATGTTACTGCTGCACGGTTTCGCCGACGACATGGATGGCGCGGGCGACCTCACCAAGCGTCTCGCCGAGGGACTCGCGGCCCGGGGCATTGCGAGCCTGCGGATCAATTTCCGGGGCGAAGGCGACCGCAAACGCACTGACATCGCCTCCACCTTCCCCATGCGGTTGGAAGATACCGCTACCGCGCGCGCCTTCCTCGTGAAGCAGCCGGGCGTGGATGCCGCTCATCTCGGTGCGATGGGCTGGAGCCTCGGGGCTTCCACCGCCATCGAGACCGGCGCGCGGCATCCCGACTGGTTCCGCACGATGGTTCTGTGGTCGAGCCCCAGCGGGGACGCCTACGCTGGCCTCACCAACAGCCCCACCGCTCAAAAGGCCCTCCGCAACGGCGTCGCCTCGGAAACCGTCCCGGGCTGGAAGACCATCACGACCCATCGCGAGTTCTACGAGAGCTTCCGGGGAATCAATCTCGACCAGTCGCTCGCCAAGTACCCCGGTGCGCTCCTGAGCGTCCGCGGCTCCCTAGACTTCCTGCCCCAACGCGACGCCGAACTGCTGAAGCTTGCCCCCGGCCATCCCACCGAGGCGGTCTTGATCGGCGGGGCCAATCACATCTTCGACGTGTTCCAGCCGGAGCTGGGGCACGCCGAGCGGGCGCTGAAGGTCACGATGGAGTGGGCGGAGCGGACGCTGTGAAAAAGCAGTGAATGCCCGGGACTCCGACCTCAGATCGGTGAGAGGACCATCGGGGTCCGAATCATTTGAATGAAATGACAGGGAGGGGCGTCGTGGTAATCCGAACATCCCCTGATCGCTCAACCTATGAAAAAACTCGCACCAGTAATTCTATTCGTAGCGGCAATGGCGGCTGCCTGGGCTCTCCGGGGCGCCTCCGAAGCTCCCTCCAGCCCGGCTGGTCGTTACCAGATGACAATTGATCCATCAGGTTATATCCGCGTCATTGATACCACGACCGGAGAAGTAAGACGATCCATCAATCATGGAGGATTCGATCAGCAACCGAAATGATCACGAAGCATTTCTGATAGCCTTGGCAGGCCATAGAAATTCGAGATGCCAATAGCCCGCCGCAAAACGGGACGGAGGCCCATCGGAACTTAGCCGGTGGTCGAGCGAAGCGGCTACCACCAGGCTCCAGATCCTAAATGGGGTACGCCCCGGCAGGGGCATGGGAATCCGGGGTCCAAAGATTCCAGCTCCCCTCCGGGGCGCAAACCATATGGGTACGCGGGACCGGGGGTTGCGCTCGCGCGGCTCACTTACCCCCGGCTAAGTTCCGAGGCCCCTCCGGGGCGGCTTTGGCGGTAAGAAGGAGACAATGGGGACTCATTACCTCATCTCCTACGAGATCCCTGAAGTAGGACGGTGCGTCTCGCCCGTCCTCCGATTTCTTTTCCCCCCAACGCGTCTGACCGTGGCCGACGTGTGGCGGAAAGAGAGAAATGGAAGACGGGCGAGGACTCCCGTCCTACATGGTTCTTGCGGCTTTACGCCAGCACCCGTTCCAGCAGCGAGTTCATCCGCTTGAGCATGGCGCGCGGATCTTCCATAACGCCGGCGGCGACGCGGGCCTGGTCGAGGATGGTCTCCGCGATCTCAGTGGCGAAGGGCGCGTCCTTCTGCCGGGCGGCCTCGAGGCGCACGATGATCGGGTGCGCGGGATTGATCTCGAGGTCGAGCTTGGCCGGGGCCATGGCCTCCTCGTCCTTCTTCATCGCCTTCAGCATGCGGCGCATGCTGTTGGTCATGAACTTGTCGGCGTCCACCACCACGGCGGGGCTGTCCACGAGGCGCTGCGAGACGCGCACGTCGGCCACCTTGTCGCCGAGGGCGGTCTTGAGCCACTCGGCGAGGGACTTGCCGGTGGCCTCGTCGAGCGCGCCGTCCTTCTTGGGCTCGTTGAGGTTCAGGTCGGCCTTCTCGGCGGCCTTGAGCGATTTGCCCTCGAACTCGCGCAGGTGCTCCATCACGAACTCGTCCCACGCGTCATACAGGAAGAGCACCTCGAACTTCCGCTCGCGGAAGACCTCGTAGTACGGGCTCGCCTCGGCGGCCTCGCGGTTCGGGGCCATGAGGGTGTAGATCTCCTTCTGCTCGGAACCCATGCGCTTCACATAGTCGGCGAGCGAGGTCGTCTTGCCCTTCTCCAGGTGCGAGGACTCGTAGCGCACGAGCTTGCCGAGGGCCTCCTTGTGGGTGAAGTCGGTGACGATGCCCTCCTTGAGGAAGCGCTGATATTCCGTGTAGAACTTCTCGTAGAGCTCAGGGTCCTTCTCGGCGGTCTCGTCGAGGAACTTCAGGAACTTCGTGGTGAGCACCTTGTTCAGCTTCTGCAGGAGCGCGGTGTCCTGCATGGTCTCGCGCGAGATGTTCAGGGGGAGATCCTCGCTGTCCACGACGCCCTTGAGGAAGCGCAGCCACTCGGGGAACAGGTTCTTGGCCTTGGCCTGGATGAGCACCTTTTTACAGTAGAGGTTCACCTCCGAATCCATCCGGCCCATCCCCATGGTCTCGACGTTGTGCGACGGCACGAAGAGCAGCGACTGGATCGCGAGGGGCGCGTCGGCGGTGAAGTGCAGGCGCAGCAGCGGCTTCTCGTGGTCGTGCCCGATGAACTGGTAGAACTCGTCATACTCCTCGTCCTTGATGCTGCCCTTGCTGCGGGTCCAGAGGGCCTGGACGGTGTTGACCTTCTCGCCGTTCAGCTCGATGGGGTACGGCACGAAGCTGGAGTAGCGCTTGATGATCCGCTCGATGGTATGGGCCTGGGCGAATTCCTTGGCCTCGTCCTTCAGTTCGAGGGTGATCTTGGTACCGCGCGGCAGCTCGCCCTCGGCCGGGGTGATCTCGTAGCCGCCGGTGCCTTCGCTGACCCATTTCCAGCCGGGCTCGCCCGCGACGGCGGAACGGCTCTCGACGGTCACGCGCTTGGCCGCCATGAAGGCCGAGTAGAAGCCGACGCCGAACTGGCCGATCAGACCCACGTCGGGCTTCTTGTCCTCGGCGAGCTTCTGGAGAAAGGCCTTGGTGCCGGAGTGCGCGATGGTGCCGAGGTTCTTCACCAGCTCGTCGTGGGTCATGCCCACGCCGGTGTCGGTGAAGGTCAGCGTGCCCGCCGCCTCATCGGAGGTCAGCGAGATGCCCGGTGCGACCTCGGGCTGCTGGATCTCGGTGCCGGACACCTGGGTGAAGCGGAGCTTCTCGCAAGCGTCGGCAGCGTTGGAAATCAGCTCGCGGACGAAGATTTCTTTGTCGGTGTAGAGGGAGTGGATGACGATGTTCAGCAGTTGCTGAATCTCCGCCTGGAACGTGTGTTTCTCGGTCGAACTCATTGGTTGGCTTTAGGTAGGAAGCGGAGGGGAGCTCGTCAAGGGCACGGTGACGATTTCGAGGAGACAGGAGACAGGAGGGACTGCGTCCGGAGACAGGAGAAGCGGGGAAAGAAGCAGGGGAGAAAGGGGGCGGGGGTGCAGGGGAGCCAGTGAGCCAGTGGGTCAGTGGTCAGTAATCAGTGGTCAGGGACGCTGCTTTGGCGGTTCTTCAATTGGGATGGGGCAGGACGCGGGGCGGGGCATGGCAAAGCGCATGATGTTGTGGCGTTGCTTTTTCCTTTTGCCTTTTGCCTTTTTCCTTTTGCCTTTAACCCATGCCACATCCGCTCTTCTCGGCCGCCTCGGCCCGTGTCTTCGTCGCCGTGGGTTGCCTCGGCCTGTTCAGCTCATGCGCTCACGCGCCAAGGGCTTACACCGAAAAACCCGGTTCCGCCGGCAACGGCAGCTTCACCGTCGGCCCGGAATACACGGTGGACCCCGATCTCACGGACAAGGGGAATCCCCGCGGCAAGACCTTCGAGTTCACGATGCGCCTGGCCGACAGCAAGATCTTCAAGGGCGACGACACCACGCTGGAGCCGGAGAAGAAGAAGGTGAACACGGAGCGCAAGATCACCGTGTATGTGCCGGCCGCCTACAAGGACGGTACCAAGGCGCCTGTGCTGGTCATCCAGGACGGGCCGGGCCAGCTCAAATCAACGAGCTATGCGCTGGACAACCTCACCATCTCCAAGGATCCAGAACGTCAGTTGCCGGCCTTCCTCGTGGTGGCTGTGCAGAATGGCGGCAACGACGGCAAGAACAGCGAGCGCGGCCTGGAGTACGACACGATGTCCGACCGTTATGCCCGGTTCATCAACGACGAGGTCTTCCCCGCCGTGCTGAACGACGCGGCGATCAAAGCGGCGTATCCGCACATCGCGATCACCAGCAATCCTTGGGGGCGCGCCACGATGGGTTGCAGCTCCGGAGGTGCGGCAGCGCTGACGATGGCGTGGTTCCGACCCGACCTTTTCCGCCGGGTGATCGCCTATTCAGGCACGTTCGTGGACCAGCAGGATGACGACGCGGCTGAGGAGGCGAAGTTCCCGCTGGGCGCCTGGGAATATCATTCCGGCATGAAGCTGATCGCGAACTCGGAGAAGAAGCCGCTGCGCATCTTCACGCACGTGTCCGAACACGACCTGCGCGAGAACTCCCCCGAGTCGGACCACCACAACTGGCCGATGGCCGGCCAGCGCACGGCGGCCGCCCTGGAGGAAAAGGGCTACGACCACCGCTTCGTCTTTAGCAAGGCGACCGGCCATTGCGACGGCCGCGTGTTCCAGCAGACGCTCGCCGACACGCAGGTGTGGGTCTGGCGCGGGTATCACGCGGAGTGAAGGAATTTACGAGTTACGAGTTGCGAAGGCGCGGGGCGTCTTGGAGTGCGGTAGTCCTCTACCGCTTTGAGCGCGGCAACCGGCAAGAGGCAGTCATGCTTCAGCCTATCGTAAACTTATTCGGCCGTTGAAAGCGCCAGAGGACTGGCGCAGTCCAAGACGCTACCGCGATTTCCCACCCCGGCGGCGAATTTGCAGGGCCACGGCCACGAAGACGGCCATGCCCACAGCCACCAATACTGGCAGCGGCGAACGCACGGGCTGAACTACGGGCGGGATGTTCGGAAGCGCCTTCAAGCCAGCAGCCGCAGTCGTCGTGACAGTGTACTCCAGCCGGATGGCGTTCTGGAGATAGTCACGCGTCTGCTGGGTGATGGCGATGGCGGGGGATTCGGGCACCAGCGCGTTCACGAGATACACGCTGAGGTTCGTAAGGTGCCGGTTGGTGAACGCCAACTCGTGGACGCCGGGGGCAACGGAGGCCAGCGGGGCGCGGAAGTTCAGCCGGATGATTCCGAGGCCGGCTTGCAGCTCAGCGATGGGCGGGAAGCTTCTCCCGGTCAGGGACAATTCACGCGGTGAATGATCCGCGGCGAGCGAGAGATCCCGGCGCACCTGTTCGGCGTAGGCCAATTCTTCCGCAGGGGAAAGACGTCCGTCGTGATCGGTATCGAGCTGGCTGAGGAGATTCGTGGACAGGTTTGCGCCAGGCGTCAGGCATAGCTCGAGCCGAACCTCCGTCGGCGCGACGGCGATGAAGGTGGCCTGGAGATATTCGTCGAGCCGATGCGCCCGGGCCGCCGGGGCGGACGCCAGCGCGAGCGCGCAGGCCAGCCATGCGGCCAGCCTCATGGCCGGCCGAATTTGCGACCGTAGTCGTTGGTCGGATCGCGGTAGATGGTGTGGATGTGGTTGGTCGGGGCGCCCCCAAGGTTTTGCGGCGCGTATTCGATCACCACCGTCGGCCCCTGGATGCGGAAGTAGGCCGCGCTGCCCGGCGTGGTCGGGCCGCTCCAGGCAAAGTACGTGTCCGCAAGGTTCGCGCGGATCTCCGCCAGTTTGGCCTTGGCGGTGGCCTCGTTGCTGATGCCCACCCATTCGTTTGCGAGATCAAGCAGCAGCTTCTGCTGGGCGGGCGTGAGTGCGGAGGCACGAATGCCCTCGGGCATGATCGTCTTGCCGTCCTGTCCAGGCCCGAGGACGAGATCACGGAAGCGTGAGCCGAGAATGGCCTTGGGTTGCTGCGTGGAGTCGAGGGAATTGATGAGCTTGAAAGCGAGATCGTTCTCCGCGCCGAGCGGCCGGATGGTCTTGCCGTTGAGCGTGTAGGTCGCCGGCTGCGCAGCCGTGTGGCTTGGCGTCAGCACGCCGTCGGCCCCGCGAATCGTGAGATTGAGCGCCAAATGATGCCCGCCGAACTGGAGCATCCACGGCGTCGTGGTCGAAGGCTTGCCGACGAAGGATATGTAGAATTCGTCTTCACCGAAGGCGATCCCCTGAGGGCTGCCCGACTCTTTCAGCACCTGGTCGGCGGTCACGATGTCCACGGTCTTCTGGTAGCCTCGCGGGCTGAGCGCGGCCGCGAGCACGGCCATCGCGGCCTCGCGCTGGGGCTTGCTCAGGTCGCCGAAGCGGACGCCGGCACGGTGATAGATCCCGGTGGGCAGGTTCGACCAGTTGGCGCGCTGCACGTCATCGGTGTAGGCGAACACGGCCTTGGCCCGCTGCGTCTCGTCCAGCTTTGCCAGGAACGCTTCCGCCGCCGCGACGGTCTTGCCGGTGACAGCGAGCGCCACGCTGCTGGCCGTTGAATCCGCAGCCAGACTGTGGACCGACCACAGCGGTTGTGAGACCGAGGTGAGAACCAAGGCAGCCACGAGAGCGCGGGTAGCCGGCGAAATTCGGGGAGACATTATGCCTCGATGATGAAAAAAGCCGGCGCGGCGTAAAGCACTCATTGGGGGACCTAGGGTAGAAGCCAAGATATTCCAACCACTGATCCACGCTGATCCAGAATTGATCCCCGAGCAGATTTATCAGCGCAAATCAGTGTGGATCAGCGGTTCAATCTTATCCGCCGTTTCGCGGACGTTCGCGTGGCGTGATCCAGAGGTGGAGCAGTTCGTGGCGGCGCAGGACCGTGAGGCGCGCCCGCTGGCCGAGAAGCTGTTCGCCCACGAGCAGTCGGTGCAGGTCGTGCGTCGAGCGGACTTCCTCGTGGTTGAACCAGACGATGATGTCCTCGGCCTGCAAGCCTGCTTCCGCCGCGGCCGCGCCGGCGGTGACCTCCAATACCAGCGCGCCGGACCGCTGCCGCAGCTTATGAAAACGCACCACGCGCTCGTGGATGGTCACTTCCTGAGCCATCAGCCCGAGGTGGCCACGCCGGATGCGTCCATCCTTGATCAGCCAGCTGGCGATGAACTCGGCCGTCTTGCTGCCGATGGCGAAGCAGATGCCCTGGGCCGACGGGATCATCGCGGTGTTCACGCCGATGACTTCGCCCCGCGTGTTGACGAGCGGGCCGCCCGAGTTGCCCGGATTCAGCGGCGCATCGGTCTGGATGACGTTGTCGATCAGCCGCCCGTTGCGCGACGGAAAGGTCCGCCCCAGCGCGCTGACGATGCCGGCGGTCACGGAATGGTCGAAGCCGAGCGGATTGCCGATGGCGATCGCGATCTGACCCACCCGCACCTGCCCAGACGGCGCAAAGGCGATGTGTTGAAGGCTCGGAAGATTGACGCGTAGCACCGCGAGATCGGTGTCGGGATCGTCACCGACGAGGTCCGCGCGCGCCTCGCGACCGTCGCTGGTCTGCATGGTCAGCTTGGTCGCCCCGTGAACGACGTGGCTATTGGTCAGGATGAAACCGTCCCGCGAGAGGATGAAGCCGCTGCCGCTGCCGCCGCCCTGGCCATTGCGCGTCTTCACATGCACCACCGACGGCCCGGCGCGTTCAACGACCTGAACCACCGTGTTGGAATAGGCGTCGAGCAGCTCCGCGTCGGCAGCAGGTGCCGGAGGTTCGCGGCGGACCGTGTTCGCCCTTTCGGGCTCGTGATCAAGAAACTCGAATTTCATGGGGCACCATCGTTCAAGATGGGCGTCACTCAAGTCGGAGCGAAGTAGCCGGTCAGCCCAACCCGCTCAGACGGCGCTGGAGAAAGCGTCGTACGGCCTCGTCTTCGCTCAGACCGATGGCGCGGGTGTAAGCTTCACGGGCGACGGCATGGTTCCCCTGCCCGGCGAGGACATGCGCCCGCACGGCCCAGTACGATTGATAGCCCGCCACCGCATCGTCGGGAATCTCGTCCAGGACCGCCGCCGCTTCGTGCCAGCGGCTGGCTTCAGCGAGTGCGGCGGCGAGGCCCACCAGCGCACCCAGCGTGGGGGAGCAACCGATCAGGGCATCGTAAAGCTGTAAAATGGCATCCCACTCGGTGCGGCCGGTAAATCGCCGGTGCACATGCGCCGACTGGATGGCGGCTTCCAGCTGAAACCGGCCGGGCGTTCGGAAGGTGGCCGCGCGAGCCAAGAGCTGTTCAGCGGCATCCATCAGCGGGACCGACCAGAGCGCAGGCGACTGCTCGGAAAGCGGGACGTAGTCGCCGGCGGCATCCCGGCGTGCGAGCCGCCTGGCTTCGCAATGGAGCATCAGCGCGAGCAGTCCCAGCGCCTCCGCCGCCTCGGGAACCAGCCGCACCAGTACCTGTCCCAGCCAGATGGCTTCGGTGGCCAGGCCTTGCAGCGTAGGGTCGGTGCCCAAGGTATGGTCCCAGGCGGTGCCGTAGGCGGCATAGATCGCCTCCAATACCGATTCGAGTCGGGCGGGCCATTCCGCAGGCTCAGGCAGCACGAACGGAATGCCGGCGAGCCGGATTTTCGCCTTGGCCCGCACCAATCGCTGGGCCATCGCCGCCGGCGCGACGAGGAACGCCGAGGCAATCCTCGTGGCGTCCAGACCGAGGACCGTCTGGAGCATCAGCGGCGTCCGGACGGCGGCATCAATGGCCGGATGCGCGCAGAGGAAGAGCAGCTTGAGGCGCTCATCGGGAAACGGTTCGTCGGGTTGCAGGGTCATCGCCTCCTCCACGAGCAGTTGGACGACCGGCTGATGGCGGTCGCGGACCTCGGTGCGACGGGCCTCGTCAATGAGCCGCCGCCGCGCGGTTGCAAGCAGCCAGGCCTCGGGCTTCTCTGGCACGCCGTCGCGAGGCCAGACGACCAGCGCGGTCTGAAGTGCCTCGCTCAGCGCATCCTCGGCACCGGCCACATCCCGTGACCGGGCCGAGAGATACGCGACCAGCCGCCCGTAAGAATCCCGGGCAACGGCCTCGACGGTGGTGAATGCATCCATCCGCAATGCGACCCAGGCGGTCTCAGTCACCACAGCCAATGTCCAGCACCGGCCGGACCTCGACCGCGCCGCGCACGGCCGCCGGACAGCGTGCGGCCCATTCCAGCGCCTGATCCAGACCCGGCACCTCGATGATCATGTAGCCGCCGAGCTGCTCCTTCGCCGAGGCGAACGGGCCATCCTGCACGAGCCGCTTGCCGTCCTTCAGGCGGACGACCGTGGCGGTATCCGGCGGTTGGAGGGCGTTGCCGATACCCTTGGTCACGCCGGCTTCGGCCATCGCCTTGCCGTAGGCCATCCAGGCGCCCCAGTAAGGGCTGGTCTTGGGGTCTTCACTGCGGGCGGCGAAGTCTTCCTTCGATTCGAGAAACAGGAGCATGTATTCCATATTGGGGTGTCGTTGAATGTTTTGTTTTGTGTCGTTTCGAGTCGTTTGTGTCGCACGGGGTCATCCCATGCACCTAGAAGACGGGCTGGCTCGGGGCATTTCGACAATGGAGATGATTATTTTGAAAACATTTCGAAAAGCACTTGACGAAAAGACAAGGCTAACGCACATACATACCAGTCGGTATGACAACACGCTTGCAAAACAACGGACAGTCGGAAACCAAGACCAAGCTGGTCGAGGCCGGGATCCGGCTCATGCGGGCCAAGGGCTACAACGCCACGACCGTGGACGACATCTGCGGAGCGGCGGGCATGACGAAAGGGGCCTTTTTCCACTACTTCAAGAGCAAGGAAGACATTGCCCGGTCGGCCATTGAGAGCTTCCGCGACGGCAAGTCCGAGGAGTTTCAGAACGCCCCCTTCCGCAAGCTGGAAGATCCCCTCGCCCGCCTGCATGGCCGCGTGGATTTCGTAAAGGCGTCCGTGGGCGGTCCCGAGCGCCTTACCAAAGGCTGCCTGGTCGGCGTGATGGCTCAGGAGGTCTCCCTGACCCACCCCGAACTGCGCGGCCTCTGCCAGCAGGCGTTCGCGAGGATTTCCGAGGAAGTGACGCGCGATCTGGCCCTGGCCAAGGACGCCTACGCCCCTCAGACCGACTTTGATCCGGCCAGCGTGGCGCGGTTCTACGTCTCGATCTTTCAGGGCTCCTCCATGATGGCCAAGGCCTCGGATACCAACACCGTGCTGATGGACAACATGGAGCACTTCCGGCGCTACCTGAATTTTCTCTTCGCCCCTGCCAACCCGGCATCAGCCAAGTAAATCCGGCGCGCTTCTCCCCACTCCTTACCTTCCATGAACGCTACGAAAATCTCTTTGTCGAAGTTTTGCTCAAATTACATACCGACTGGTTTGTATGTTCATTGCCAAACTTGGCTCGCTCGGACTCGGGTCAGCGAAATGCGGACCGCCGAGTCTGGATTCCGAACGCACGCCTCCTTCCGGCTGACCCGGACTACCTGGGACGCCACCCACTGATTTCCAAGTAACACCATCAACCACTCCGCACCATGAATGCCATCACCCTGAATTCCATCCCGCTGGTGAGCCAAATCCAGCGCGCCACCCTGGCCCCCACCCCAACTATCCCCGCCGCCCGCAATGGCACCGAGCGTCCCGTCAGCCCGGCTCCGGAGCAGATCGCACCCAGCCCGAAGCGCCGTCCATCCGGCAAGCAGATGGTGCTCGGCGCGCTCGTGCTCGCTGCCGCGCTCGGCGGGGCGAAGCTCGGGCACCACTGGTGGACCGAGGGACGCTTCATCGAGAGCACCGACGACGCCTATGTGGGTGGGGACGTGACGGTGATCGCGCCGAAGGTCTCCGGCTTCATTGCCGAGGTGGCGGTGGGTGACAACCAGTCCGTCCATGCCGGGGATCTTCTCCTGCGGCTCGACGACCGGGACTATCGCGCAGCCCTGGCCAAGGCCGAGGCCGTGGTGGCCACGCGGCAGGCGGCGCTCGGCAATCTGGACGCCACGCGCCACCTACAGGAGGCGATGGTCGCGCAGGCCGAGGCCGAGATCAGCTCGGCCGAAGCCGAGACCAGCCGGGCGCACGACGATGTGGTCCGCTATGCGAAGCTGTCGCAGGGCGCGGCGGTCTCGGTGCAGAGCTTTCAGAAGGCCGAAGCGGACTACAAACAGGCCCTTGCCGCCGGCGAACGGACGCGCGCAGGCCTGGCCGCCGCGCAACGCCGGCTTGAGGTGATCGCGACGGAAAAGCAGGAGGCGCAGGCCGCCCTCGAACAGGCGAACGCCGAGCGGGATCTCGCCCGGCTCAATGTGGGCTACACGGAACTGCGCGCCCCCATCGATGGCATCGTGGGCAACCGCAGCGCCCGGGCCGGCGCGTATGCGTCCATCGGTTCCCAAATGATCTCGCTGGTGCCCTCACACGGCCTTTGGATTGATGCGAACTACAAGGAGAGCCAACTCGCTCAGCCCCGGCCGGGTTCACCGGCGACGGTCCGGGTGGATTCCCTGCCGGGCCGCGAATTTCGCGGGCACGTGATCAGCGTGGCCCCGGCGACCGGGGCGCAGTTCAGTGTGCTGCCGCCCGAGAACGCGACTGGCAACTTCACCAAGATCGTGCAGCGCGTGGCCGTGCGGATCGTGCTGGATGACGAAGCCGCCACCTGTGGCCAGTTACGGCCGGGCCTCTCCGTCACCGCCGAAGTCGATGGCCGCAGCCACGGCACCTCCACGCTGTAAATCACCCAACTCATCACTGCCATGAACACAGCCGCCGACCAGACCGCAGAATTGCCACTCCGCACGAAGGTCTTCGCCTTTGCGGTGATGTGCGTGGGTCTTTTCATCGCCCTGCTCGACATCCAGATCGTGTCGGCCTCGCTCGCCGACATCGGCGGCGGTCTGTCCGCCAGCCATGACGAGGTCGCCTGGGTGCAGACCAGCTACCTGATCGCCGAGATCATTGTCATCCCGCTCTCGGGCTGGCTTTCGCGGGTGATGTCCACGCGGTGGCTGTTCAGCATCTCCGCGATCGGCTTCACCGCAGCGAGCCTGCTGTGCGGCTGGGCGTGGGACATCCGGAGCATGATCATTTTCCGTGCGTTGCAGGGCTTTCTGGGCGGCTCGATGATTCCCACGGTCTTCACCTCGGCCTTCTTCTATTTCAAGGGTCATCAGCGCGTGGTGGCGGCCGCCGTCATCGGTGCGCTCGCCTCGCTGGCGCCGACGCTGGGGCCGACGGTAGGCGGTTGGATCACGGATCATTCCTCCTGGCACTGGCTGTTCTTCATCAACCTCGTCCCGGGCACCTTCGTCGCAGTGGTGGTGCCGCTGCTGGTCCGCATTGACCAGGCCGATTTCTCGCTCCTGCGCGGAGCAGACTATATCGGAATGCTGCTGATGGGTGTCTGCCTCGGGTGTCTGGAATACACTCTTGAAGAAGGCCCCCGGTGGAACTGGTTCGAGGACCGCGTGATCTTGACGACCGCGTGGGTGTCGGTGCTGTCCGGCCTCGCCTTCGTGTGGCGCGGACTGAACTTCAAGAACCCGATCGTGGAGCTGCGCGCGCTGACCGACCTCAACTTCGCGTTGGGTTGCCTCTTCTCCTTCGTGGGCGGGGTCGGGATCTTCGCGACCATCTACCTCACGCCGCTGTTCCTGGGCCGGGTGCAGGGCTACAGCGCATTGCAGATCGGGCTCGCGGTGTTTTCCACCGGCGTGTTCCAGCTGCTGGCAATCCCCTTTTACGCCATGCTCGCGAAGCGGTTTGATCTGCGCTGGTTGCTGATGTTCGGGCTGCCCGGGTGGAACAGTCGCGCGCCACGGCCCGTGTCGCGCGCTCGGCGTTGCTGCCGAATCTGAACGCCGACCCCAGCTTCAGCCGGCAGGGCTATTCGCCGAACAAAGTCCCCACCTTCGGCAATCTCACAGTGAACACCTTCAGCGCGCCGCTGGATCTCAGCTATGAGGTGGACCTGTGGGGCCGCGTCCGGCGCGGCTTCGAGAGCGCCCGTGACGAGGCCCAGGCTTCCGTGGCGGCGCTGAACACAGTCCTGCTCACCCTGCAGGCCGATGTGGCGGAGAACTATTTCACGCTGCGCGCCCTCGATGCCGAAATCGCGACCGTGGCCGGCAACGTGAATCTGCGCCGCGAACAGGTCCGGCTCGTCCGCTTCCGGGAACAGAACGGCCTTGGCAATGCGCTGGAGATAGCCCAGGCGGAAACCGAACTCGCCAACGCCGATGCGGAATCGGCCAGCCTGGCGAAACACCGGGATGAGCTGGAGAACGCCATCGCCATTCTGGTCGGGTCCAATCCGTCCGGCTTCCGGCTCGCCGCCCTTACGGAGGCAGGCTGGAAAGTGCAGCCGCCGGAAATTCCGGCCGGTTTGCCCGCCGATTTGCTGGAGCGTCGCCCGGACGTCTCCGAGGCCGAACGGCAACTGGCCGCCGCCAACGCGAAGATCGGCATCGCGAAGGCCGCCTTCTTCCCCGTACTCACGCTAACCGGCTCTGGCGGCTTCCTGAGCGCGGACGCCGACACGCTGTTCAACTGGAACAGCCGCACCTGGTCCATCGGACCCAGCCTGTCCCTCCCGATCTTTGCGGGGGTCGGAACCGCGCCAATTTCCACCGCGCGCAGGCCGCTTATGAGGAATCGGTCGCGCACTATCGTGAACGGGTGCTCGTCGCCTTCGGTGAAGTCGAGAGCAGCTTGTCCGGCATCCGCCACCTATCGGAACGGGCCGGTGCCCAGGATCGCGCCGTGGCCAATTCACGTCGGGCGGCCCAGCTTGCGGACGACCGTTACCGGTCGGGCGCCTCCGGCTATCTCGAAGTCGTCGATGCGAATCGCGAAGCGCTGACCACGGAGCGCGCCAGCGCGCTCCTCAACGGACAGCGTCTGGTCGCCACGGTGCAGCTCATCAAGGCCCTCGGTGGCGGTTGGAATGAGCGCGAGTTGTTCGCCGGCGTCACCAACCATCGGCGGTAAGCGTCAACCTCAGCGTACGAAATACGTCACCATCTCACCAAAGAGTCTTTATGAACCGTATCACCCAGCTCATTCCCACTGAAACCACCGGCAAAACGCGGCAGCTCCTGGAGGGGGTGCAGGCCAAGGCCGGGTCCGTACCCAACATGTTCCGCGTGCTGGCCAACTCGCCTGCCGCCCTGGATGCGTATCTCAGCTTCAGCGGCGCGATCGCCGCCGGAACACTCGGTGGCAAGGTGCGAGAACTGGTCTCGCTGACCGTCTCGGAGGAGAACCACTGCACGTATTGTCTCAGCGCCCACAGCTTTTTTGCGCAGAAGCGCGGCATCAGCGACCCAGAAATTGCCGACGCGCGCCAGGCGGTGGCGACCACTCCGAAAACTGACGCCGTGCTCAAGCTCGCCCAAGCCATCACGACGGATCGCGGACAGGTCAGTGATGAAACGCTCGCCGCCGCCCGTGCTGCCGGACTGACCGACGGCGAGATCATGGAAGTGACTGCCACCGTCGCCCTCTGCACCTTTACAAACTACGTGAACCTGGTCGCCCGCAAGGTGTTGGATTTTCCCGAGGCAAAGTGAGGCATCCCGGGCCGCCTCCGGTCATCCGGAGACAAATCGTTTACGGCCCCGTTACAAGTCGGCGGCAATGCCTTACAGCATTGCCGTAACTTCGTGGCCGGTGACAGCATCTGGCTGCCTCGGATGATCCGATTGGATCGGTCCTTCGACCCGGGGAAATCATCATGCGCGGCTTTTATCAGCAGCCCAAGTGGAGCCAGGTGGGATTGGCTTCCCTGCTCGCCCTGAGCTTCTTCGCGGTCTGGCTGGGACTGTTGGTCAGCCTGCCGCTCTGGCTGTGGTTGACCCTGTTTCCGCTGTGCGTCTTTCACTTCATGCTGGCCATGACGCCCTGGCTGCGTTGGGGCGGCGTCTTCATCTATCACTCGGCGATGTTGCGCGCGTTCACGCCCCGGGGCGGGGTCTGTGACCTGCATACAGGCACGGTCTTTGACTACGTGGCCAACTTTGGCTGGAACGGCTGGGGACCCGTGGCCTGCCGGAAAATCATGGCCTCCATCGTGGAAGGCCTGGCCGTCATTGGTGAGGAAATCCAAACCGGCCGGATGCCCGCGGATACGCAGGTGCAACTGACCTCGTACTTTGTCAGGCCCGAAACTCTCCAGCGCTACGGATTCCGCACCGGCCCGCCCGACCGGATCTACTGGTTCAACTCGGTGCTGAGCCTGTTCAACATCGTGCTGATGTACTGCTACGCCCGGGGCCGCGTCGGTTTTCCGGCGCTGCACCAGGCCCGAAAAGCCGTGATCAGCGGACCCGATCTGGTGCGAGCCCTCCCCGCCCTGCGGGCACTGTCACGGCGCCTGGAACGGGACTGCCGACCCGAAGCCTCCACCACCACGTCCGCCCTATCACCCCGAAACTGGCCGGCCCCGGGCACTGCCCGTGCGGGCACGCTGCCCCGCGATCAGGTCTATGTGACCAAGGGGTTTGCCCGGAGGTAGGCAAACCGCCAGCCGGTCAGGGGGCTGCCCGCGTCGATCAAGGCTCGCCGGGGCTGATGGGATGATCCCACTCCCAGCGGCAGCGTCCTTCCAAGGCAAAGCCAGTCACAATTCCGGCTGCCCCGGTGGCAACACCAAACAATCCCATATCCCACACGGTCTGGAACGAATTTTTAAGCGGCCTGAATTCTCCGGTGAATCCCGGTCTTTCACCGGTCACTCGACCTTTTTTGGCGTCGAGATATATTCGGAAAACCTGCCCCGCAGCCATGAACAGGGTGAGCCCGATGGCCTCCATCGCCCGGACGTCAGATTTGAATGCCCTGGCGACAAAAACTCCGATGAGGCCTCCGACAAGGAGCATGCCGCCCTCTTGACCATTACCCCAGGGTTAACTGGGTCCGTTTTTGTACTCATAGATCCAAGTGAGCTGCTCAGTTCTTCCTTGAGCGAAGCTTTGACCAAGATTGGTGCAATTCGAAGGGTTGAGAATTGGAAAGGCCGCCCCGGTTTCCCGGGGCGGCCCATGTCTGGATGACGCTTATGGCGTCACCCGGTCAAATCACTTCTTCTTCGCGGGCTTGGCCGAGGCCTTGGCCTTGGCGGCGGCGCGCTTTTCCTCGATCGCGGCCTGGGCGGCGGCAAGGCGGGCGACGGGCACGCGATACGGCGAGCAGCTCACGTAGGTCAGGCCGACCTTGTGGCAGAACTTCACGGAATCGGGGTCGCCGCCGTGTTCACCGCAGATGCCGAGCTTGATGCCGGGGCGGGTCGCATTGCCCTTCTCGCAGGCGATCTTGACGAGCTGGCCCACGCCAGTCTGGTCGATCGAGGCGAACGGGTTCTTCTTCACGATCTCGTTCTCGGTGTACGCACCGAGGAAGGAGCCGGAGTCGTCACGCGACATGCCGAGGCAGGTCTGGGTGAGGTCGTTCGTGCCGAAGCTGAAAAACTCGGCGGTCTGCGCGATCTCGTCGGCCGTGAGGGCGCCGCGCGGGATCTCGATCATGGTGCCGACGCTGTAGGCGATCTTCACCTTCTTCTCCTTCTGCACCAGGGCGGCCACCTCGTGGACGATCGCGACCTGCAGATCGAGCTCCTTCTTGAAGCCGACCAGCGGGATCATGATCTCGGGCTTGGCCTTGAAGCCTTCCTTCGTCGCATCGGCGGCGGCCTCGAGGACGGCGCGGGCCTGCATGCGGGTGATCTCCGGGAACTTGATGCCGAGGCGGCAGCCACGGAAGCCGAGCATCGGGTTGAACTCATGCAGCTCGTGCACGCGCGCCATGATCTTCTCGACGGGGATGCCGAGCTTCCGGGCGAGGTCCATCTGCTGCTCCTTGGAGTTCGGGAGGAACTCGTGCAGCGGCGGGTCGAGGAAGCGGATCGTGGCCGGGTAGCCCTTCAGCGCCTTGAAGATGCCGTGGAAGTCGTCGCGCTGGTATGGGAGGAGCTTGGCCAGGGCGGTTTCGCGGTCCTTGAGGTTGTCGGCGAGGATCATCTCGCGCATCGCATCAATGCGGTCGCCCTCGAAGAACATGTGCTCAGTGCGGGTCAGGCCGATGCCGACGGCGCCGAAGGCGATCGCCTGGCGGGTCTGCTCCGGGGTGTCGGCGTTCGTGCGGACCGACATGCGGGTGGAGGCCGAGCACCACTTCATGAGCTGCACGTAGTTTTTATACTTCTCAGTCTTCTGGGCTTCCTTGTCGTCGCTCAAAAGGCCGGAGATGATCTCCGACGGAGCCGTCTTGATCTGGCCGGCATAGACAAGACCGGAGGTGCCGTCGATGGAGAGGAAGTCGCCCTCGGCGAACGTCTTGCCGTCGATGGTCGTGGTCTTCTTGTCGTAGTCGATCACGACGCCGGCGGCGCCGCAGACGCACACCTTGCCCATCTGGCGCGCGACGAGCGCGGCGTGGGAGGACACACCGCCACGGGCGGTGAGGATGCCTTCCGCGGCGATCATGCCGCGAAGGTCTTCGGGAGAGGTCTCAATGCGGACGAGCAGAACCTTCTCGCCCTTGTCCGCAGCCTGCACGGCGCGATCGGCGTTGAAGTAGATCTTGCCGGTGGCGGCGCCGGGGCCGGCCGGGAGACCGGTGGCGATGACCTTGGCCTTCTTGACTTCGGCGAGGTCGAAAATGGGCGCGAGGAGCTGCTCGAGCTGGTCGGCGGGGTTCCGCAGCACGGCGGTCTCCACGTCGATGAGCTTCTCCTTCACCATGTCGGCGGCGAACTTCAGCGCGGCCGCGGCGGTGCGCTTGCCGTTGCGCGTCTGGAGCATGAACAGCTTGCCTTCCTGGACCGTGAACTCGATGTCCTGGACGTCCTTGAAATGCTTCTCGAGGGTCTTGCGGACCTGCATCAGCTCGGCGTAGCTCTTCGGCATCTGGTCCTTGAGCTTGAGCACGGGTTCCGGGGTGCGGACACCGGCAACCACGTCCTCGCCTTGGGCGTTGATGAGGAATTCGCCGTAGAACTCGTTGATGCCGTTCGCCGGGTTGCGGGTGAAGGCCACGCCGGAACCGGAGGTCTCACCCGTGTTGCCGAACACCATCGCCTGGACGTTGACGGCGGTTCCCCATTCGGTGGGGATGTTGTACTTGGCGCGATAGACCTTGGCGCGGTCGTTCATCCAGGAGCCGAAGACGGCACCGGCGGCGCCGCGAAGCTGGTCCCACGGATTGTTGGGGAAGGCCTTGCCGGTGCGTTCCTTGACGAGGGCCTTGAAGCGCTTGACGAGTTCCTTCTGGTCGTCGGCGGTGAGCTTCGAATCCTCGATGTCGCCGTGATACTTCTCATGCTTGAAGCCCTCGATGACGGTTTCGAACGGCTCATGGTCCTCGCCCTCGCGCTTCTGGACGCCCATGACGACGTCGCCGTACATCTGGATGAAGCGGCGGTAGCAGTCCCACGCGAAGCGAGGGTTCTTGGTGGCGTTCTCGAGCGCGACGACCGACTGGTCGTTCAGGCCGAGGTTCAGGATCGTGTCCATCATGCCCGGCATGGAATCACGCGCGCCGGAGCGCACGGCCACGAGCAGCGGCATCCCGGAGGTCGCACCGAACTTCGTGCCCATGATCTTCTCCATGTTCACGACGCCGGCTTCCATCTGCGCCTGGAGGACGGCGGGATAGGTGCGCTTGTTGGCGTAGAAATAGGTGCAGACCTCGGTGGTGATGGTGAAGCCCGGGGGCACCGGCAGGCCGATGCGGGTCATCTCGGCGAGGTTCGCGCCCTTGCCGCCGAGGAGGGCCTTCATGCTGCCGTCGCCGTCAGCCTTCTTGTTGCCCCAAGTGTAAACGTATTTCGCTGCTTTAGCCATGTGTCGTGATCGTGTTGCTAGTGATGAGCCGGGCGGATGCCGCCGGAAAAGTGAGGCGGGAAGCTACCAACTGGCCGGGAACCGTCAACGGGTAGTAATCGGAGGCGAGGAAGCGTAACAGAAGGAGACAGGAGGCGCTGGAGCGCGGAGTCAGGAGTCAGCAGTGCGGAAATCGTGACTCGCGTGTTCTTGCTCATGCTCTTGCTCTTGATCCGCCTTCCCTGCCAATCCGAATCCAAGCTCAATCGGGGGAGAAAAAGACAAGAGTATGACCAAGAGCAAAAGCAGGACGGGCACTTACTCCCCTGCACTGCTCCCTTTTACCCTGCACCCCTGCTCCGACGCCTTGTAACGTTTCGCTTATGAACACAGCCGAGCTGCTTCAGGCAGCCGCCGCCAGCTCCGGCCACAAAGCGGCGCTCATGCGCATGCCGGCGGCGTAGGCGTCGAGGGAGAATTTCTCGTTCGGCGAATGGGCGTTGTCGTCGGGCAGTGCCATGCCGAGCAGGAGGGTGTCGGCCTTCAGGTGCTGCTTGAACGCGGACACGATCGGGATGCTGCCGCCCTCGCGCATGAGGATGGCCTCGTGGCCAAAGCCGGCCTTGAGTGCCCGCAGGGCCGCCTGCGCAAACGCGCTCGTGGGCGACACCAGATAGGGCGCGCCGCCGTGGCCAGGCGTGACGGTGAGCCTTACCGTGGGCGGGCAGAGCTTCTTCAGATAGGCCGTCACCGCCTTGATGACCTTGGCCGGCTTCTGGTCCGGCACGAGCCGGAGCGTGAGCTTGGCGCTGGCCCAGGAGGGAATGATCGTCTTGCTGCCGTCGCCCTGATAGCCGCTGGTGAGGCCGTTGATCTCGAGCGTCGGACGCGCGGTGCGCTGCTCGTCGGGCGTGAAGCCGGCCTCGCCGAAGAGCTGCGGCACGCCGAGAAACCTCCGGTACTGCTCGGCCTTGAAGGGCAGCTTCGCCAATTGTTTACGCTCGTAAGCACTCAGCTTCACCACGTCGTCGTAATAGCCGGGAATGGTCAGCCGGCCCTTCGCGTCACGCAGCTTGCCGAGCAGCTGGCAGAGGGCCATCGCGGGATTTTCAAGCGAACCGCCGAAGATGCCGGAGTGCAGGTCGCGATTGGGCCCGTCGAGCCGCACTTCCATGGCCGCGATGCCGCGCAGCGCGTAGGTGAGCGCCGGATGCTTCAGCGTGGGGATGCCGTTGTCGGAGATGACGACCGCATCGCAGGCGAGCTCGTCGCGGTGCTCCGGCAGAAAATCATAAAGGGCCGTCGAACCGACCTCCTCCTCCCCCTCGATGAGGAAGGTGAGATTGCATGGCAGTTCCTGTCCGGATTGGAGCCAGGCCTCGACCGCGTTCAGATGGGCGAGGTGCTGCCCCTTGTTGTCGCTGATGCCGCGCGCGTAAACATTGCGTCCCCGGATCACCGGCTCGAACGGCGGGGAATTCCACAGTTCGAACGGCTCCGGCGGCTGCACATCGTAGTGGCCGTAAACGAGAAAGGTCGGCTTGTGCGGATCGGGCCGCGGCGTCTTCGCGATCAGGATGGGATTGGTCGCGGTCTCGTAACCGACCGTCTGCAGGCCCACGGCCTGGCAGCGGTGGGCGATCCAGGCGGCGCACGCCTTGAGGTCGCTGGCGTGCTTGGGCTGGGCGCTGACGCTCGGATAGCGCGCGTAGGCGATGAGATCCGCGACGAAACGCTCCTCGTTCGCCGCCAGGTAGGAAACGATAGACTCCATGGCGCGGGGATCGAATCAGTTCTTGGGCTTGTTGAAAAGATCAAGCGGGTTGAACTTCGGTTTCGGCGCGTTGGGATCGGCAGGGGCCGCATTGGTCTTGGGCTTGCCGATCAGATCCAGGGCGTTGTTGATCAGGTTCGGCGCATTCGTGGCTGCCGGGGCGGCATTGGTTTTGGTGCCACCTCCCAGCAAGTTCAGCAGCCCTGCGGCCTTGTCACCTACGGCACCTGCAGTCCCGCCGACGATGCCCAGGCCGGCCTTGCCGGCCAGCAGCGCCAGCTTGGAATAGGCGATGTCGGGCTTGGGCACCCCGAGTGTGCCCCTCACCGTCAGGAAGTCCGGCATCGGCGTGTAGGCCGCACCGGTGGAGGTCAGGCCGACCTTCTTGGCCAGCGAATCCTTGAGCGCGACCGCCACGGGAAGCTCGATCGTGGAATTGGTGAGCACCGGCGCAAACGTGATGGGCCCCTTGGCGTCGATCTGGAAGGCGGGGCTTAGGACCTCAGCCTTTTGCAGGTCCACCTTGCCGCCGCCGGCCACCGCATGGGCGGTGATCGAGGAGATAGGCGACTGGCTGAACTCATCCACCCCACCCGTGCCCTGGCTGCCGCCGCCCAGGCCGGTGAGCTTGCCGAGCGTGCCCAGTCCCGGGCTGCGGATCAGTTCCGGCAGGCCGATCACGATGTTCACGACCGTCTTGAGGATGGGCGATTTCACGTCGCCGACCTTGAGGTTGAGGTTGGTCGCGGCGAAATCAACCTGACCGTTCAGGTTCTTGCCCAGGCTCGTGCCGGTGACGCCGGCGCCCTTAAGGGAGGCCTTGACCACCACCGTACCGCCGATCTGGCCGGTGCGCTCGGGCTGGAATGAATTGACGAACGGTGGCAGCGGAATCGTGTCCCCGTTCAGGGCGAGATCATAGGTATAGCCCGGCACACCCACATCAAACCTGCCCTTGGCGGTCACCGGCGCGCCGTTGAGCCCGAGACTGAAAGGGTCGAGCGTGACGACGCTCTGACGGATGCTCACCTTGGTGACCCAGTTCGAGATGGCCACCTCGCGCAGCAGCACCTTGGCCAGATTGACATCGAGGTCAAACTGCTGGAACGGCAGCCTGATCGCGGCCGGCTCCACGTCGGACGTGTCCTTTGAGGCCGGAGCGGTTCCCTTGGCCGGGGTGGCGGCGGTGGCGGCCGGCTTGTTCGTGGTGGTGCCCCCCGCGAAGAGGTTATAGAGGGCGGTGAAATCCAGCCCATCGCTCTTCAGGCTCAGCGAACTGGGGGATGGCGCATTCGTGCCCAGGTCGATCCTGCCGGCGATCAGCAGCTCATTGGCCAGGGTCGCCGTCGGCCCCAGGCCGAGTTGCAACGAATGGAGATCGGTGAGGCTGCCCTTCTGGCTGACGTCGAATTTAATCCCGAAGCCGAGCGGCGTGGTCGGCAGCCGTTTTGCGGGGTCATCAACGATAAAGTTCGCCACCTTGATTCCGCCCTGGACGCGGGACTCGCCGGCCAGGTCGAACGTGGCGCTGCCGCTGAGATCAAGACCGATCGAGACCAGCCGGTTCGGGGCGATGGCGGCCGCCACAAACGGGGCCAGGGCGTTCTGGTTCAGTTCGCTCGACTTGAAATCCAGCTTTCCCTTTTTGGTGGCCAGATCGTATTTCCCGTTCATGTCCACCGATCCGCCGGCCTTGAAATTGTCCTGCATCACCACGTTCAGCCGCTGCAACGTGACGGTCCCGCGAATGAGATCAACCGCCGCCGCCACACTGGCTTGGTAGTCCTTGAACTGCATCTTGCCCAAGCTGCCGGTGAAGTCAGACAGGGCGAGGTCGGTCGAGGCATTGGTGCCGCCCACCTTGGCACCGTACTGCATGGAAAATTTCAGCGCCCCGCTGCTGGCCATGACATTTTCGACCGGATAGATGGCCAGCACTGCCGGGAGCGACACCTGGCCGTCCAGCTGGGTACCGAGCTCCTGGTCTTTGAAGTGGTAATGCACCAGGCCGTTCCAGTTGGCGAGCGACTGGTCACGGTGCCGCAGATCACCCCGGAGTTCATCCACGTTGAACTTGACGAAATCCTCCAGCGAACCGGTGACCTGCAACGAGAGCGCCAGCTCGCTGAGCCGCCGGCTGCCGAGATCCAGAACGACATTGCGGACGCCGCTGCTGAGCGTGAATTTCAGCATGCGGCCATCGTTTTGCGCGGTGATTTTCAGGGTGGTGTCAACGGTGCCGGACGGCAAGGAAGGCCCGGCCAGGGGGCGCCAGGAAGCGAGGTCCAGCCCGCTGAGCGTGAGCGTGTAGCTCGCCTCGCGGAAGCCGGGTTGGGCCCGGTCCCAGGCGATGTTCATGGGCCGGTCGAACGTGCCGCGGACCAGTTCGCGCCCCTTCTGGGTGACGGTCAGCTCCGCCCGCTCAATAAGGGCCGTTTTTTCGCTCAGGCTGAGGCTGGCCTTGTAATCGAGGGCAATGTCCAAGGTCGGAGTTACGCCATTGGTCGTGGTCAGGCTCAGGTTGGAAACGGTGAGCCGGCCGTTCGAGGCCAGCAGGGTGCCGAGCTGCGCCACATCCACGCGGCCGGTCGCACTCAGGGTCGTGGCCCCGAAGTCGATCCCGACCAGCGCGCCGGCGATGCCGAGCACCCGCCGGTCGATGCCGGCGATCTCGTAGGTGATCCGTGTCTCCTTCTTTTCCAGGTCATACGGCCCGCGCAAGCTCAGCCGCCCCAGGTCCTGTCCTTGCTGGCGGAAGGCCAGCCGAAGCTGCGTCAGCTCGGTGGCGCTCACCTCCAGGTTCAGCGCGGTCCCGAGCGCGGCCACATCCTTGAACGCCCCAGTGGCAGTGGTGACATCCAGATTCAGATCGCCCTTCAAGGACTTCGGATGCAGCTGCTCGTCCAAGGCGATGGTGAAGGTACCGCCTGCCTTCGCCGCCAGCTGGTCGCCGGTGGCCTTGCTCATCCCGAGCACACTGGCAATTGTGAGTTTGCCCGAGGCCGCGTTGCCCAGCTGATCAAGCGTGATGTTCAGCCCGGTGATTTCAACCGTCTCCGCCTTGCCGCCCGCGACCTGCCGGGTCTGGCGCAGCGTGGCGTTTTTAAGTGTCACGTTGCGGACGTCGAGCTTGGCTGCGGAAGACTGCTTGGAACTGGAGCTCTTCTGGGATTTGCCCAGGCTGCCCAGCAGTTTTTGCAGGTTGCCGGTGCCATCCGCGCGCTCCAAGACGGTGATCACCGGTGAATCCACCGTTACCTCGTCCACCTTCAGGTTCCCGCGCAATAAGGCGACCAGACTGTAACGCACGCGTACCTCCGCCACGGTTGCCAGCGTATCCTCGCCTTTCGGTGTCAGCTTCACCTGCTGCAAGGTGAGCGAGGAAAAAGGACTCAGGGACACATCGCTCACACTCAGGTCGCTGCCCAGGCTTCCGCCCACCTGGGGCAGCACCACGGCTTTGAGAAAAGCACCGCTGGTGAGCACAAAATACAGCACCACCAGCACCAACGCCGTGATGCCCAGATACTTCGGCCATTTCTTCTGCTTCGGAGGTAACAAGGGGGACGCCATGATGTGGATGTAGCTTAGATTTGGGTCAGCCGTACCGGCCACCCGTGGAAAAAACACGAAAACGACCCGCTGACAATGTTTTGCCAGTCACATTCAGGCCGTCTTCCCCCGCCATCAGTGATGGACGGTCGTGGCATTTTCGCCGGGCCGGGGAACGTAGGCGGCGGAACGCCCGGAGCAAGGCTTACTTACCTGACTCCGACCGGGTTGCGAATCCATGGGTCCCTAGTGTCGGGAAAGAACCGGTCGAAAGGCCTCGGACTTCAGCCTTTTTCGATGCAGGCGTAGGCGTTGTGGTTATGGATGCTCTCCTGGTTTTCGGCCTCAACGCGGTACCAGGTGATCTCACGCTGCGTGTTGAGCTTCAGGGCCACGTTGCGGACGAGATCCTCGACGAACACAGGATTCTCATAGGCCCGCTCCGTCACGGCCTTCTCATCCTCGCGCTTCAGCAGCGAATACATCTCGCTGCTGCCGCTGGCTTCGATGAGCGCGATGAGGTCCTCGATCCAGATGATGCTCTCGGAGCGGACCTGCACGGTGACCTCGCCCCGCTGGTTGTGTGCGCCGTATTTCGCGATGGCTTTGGAACAGGGGCAGAGGGTGGTCACATTCGCCTTCACGGTCAGCAGGAAGTCCAGATCCCCGCCGCTCATCGTGGCGTCAAAGCGGACCGTGTAATCCATGACGCCGGCTTTGCCGGAAACCGGCGCCTTCTTGCAGAGGAAAAACGGGAACTCCATCTCCAGGTGCGCGTTGCTCGCGTGGAGCCGCGACTGCATGGCGCGCAGCATGTCCGGGATATTCTCCACATGAATGACGCCGCCGTGCGCGTTGAGCACCTCCACAAAGCGGCTCATGTGCGTGCCCTTGAACTCCTGCGGCAGGTCCACAAAAAGTCCGATGGTGGCGACCGTGCCCTGGAGCGTCTGCGCGTTCTTGTCGCGCACCTGCACCGGGAAGCGCAGGCCGCGCACGCCGACCTTGTCGATGCGGAGCTGACGGTGATCCGGCTCGCTCTGCTGGTCGGAGAGCGGCTTGGACGCGGTGGCGGGCAGAATGCGGGTCTCGGAAACGTTCATGGCTCGTACGCCCCGGCCCAAGGGCGACCGGCGGAGAGAAAGGCTAACATGGACGGCGGAAGCGGCAAAATTAGTTTTGGCCGGCCGGAGGGTGGAGCGGCTTCATCATTCATCCCCCATGATTCATCCTTTTTCGTCATCCTTTCCCAACGGCCGCTTCCAGATCGGCACGACCCGCTTCATCTCGTCGATCAGCCATTGGCAGGCGGCAAAGGCCTCGGCCCGGTGCGGCGCGACCACTTCCACCCAGAGCGACGGCTCGCCAACATTTACAACACCAAGGCGATGGACCAGGCGCACCGAATCGACTGGCCAGCGCTGCTCCAGTTCGTCGAAGAGCAGGCCAAATTGCCGCTCAACCATGGCGGAAAACCCTTCATATTCGATCCCCGCGATCGGCGCATCACCTTCCCTGCCCCGCACCACCCCGCTGAAGGCAATCGCCGCCCCCATGCCCGGCGACATCGCCCGGGCCGAGACCAGGGCAGGTTCGTCAATCGGATCCGTGGTCAGTGACAGGGTGCGATGCATGGCATGGCTCAATTGCGCGCCCCGTGATGCGTCAGGGACGTGCCGGTGGGCAATCGGAAAACCAGTGGAATGGCGAGCGATGGGGGTTCCGAATTTCGAATTGCGGAGTCATGCGCTGTTCGCCGTCCCCGTTGCTCCCCCCTCCCAGTCTCATCCAGCTCTTACTCTCCGAAAACCAAAAACCAATCACGGCCCTTCCAACCAAATCATTTCCGCACCGCAGAATTGCGGGCTGGTTTTCGGCCGCCTTTGCTGGTACAAACGCCCCCGTGTTCCGTGAGCTCCCGGCATCCCGCTGAGATGAAAAATCTTCAGGCCATTCTGGTGATGGTGATGCTGGCCTGGCTCACGGCCCCGTTTGCGCTCGCGACCGGCACAGGAAATGATTCGATCCCCGATTACACAGGAATCCTGAGCGTCAATGGTGGCAATCTTCCCCCCGTCCCCGTGCAAGGCGACTTCGTGGTCAACGATTTCTCGACCACGAAACCGCTCAGCGGCATCTACCGGCTCGGATTCAAACTCATCCAGGCCGATGACAGCCCGGCGTCGGCGGAGGTATTTTCGTCCGCGTTCGCGGTCGGATTGCAGCCGCACACCTCGACGAACGGCACCAAAAGCGTCGTCCTTTCGCCAGGCTCCCTCACCACCGGCGCACCCTACCGGGTGTTTTCCCAGCTCTACACCACCGGCCCCACCCCCGGGAGCTGGGTCGTGGCCGGCTTCAGCAGCACGAGCGGCGAGTACCGGTTCGCCCTGGTCGATGCCGGAACGGACAGCGGGGTGGTCGGGCAGCTCAACACCCTGACCCTGACCCGGGCCTACGCCGTGGTCACGGCTCCGGCCAGTGATTCGTTCCAGGTCAGCGCGCAGGGCATCATTGGCCGCTTGGACCAAGTCACGCTGCCGGTGAGCACGGAAGACGACCAGATCTTCTTCGACGTGACGATCACAGGCGACCATACCGGGGTGATCCCGCTCACCAGTCCCCGGACGACGCTGCCGGTGGTCCTGGCCAATCACACTGCCGGCGGCACGACGGCGGCAGTCGGGATCGACCAGACCATCGACATCCGTCCCGCCGCCCAGATGGATCCGACCGATACCTACACCCTGACGGTCACAATGTCCCACGCCCGGCCCGATGGCGTGGAGGTGATGGACCGCCAGGTCGTCCTCACGGCGCAGCGGTTCCTGCATTTCAACGGGACGCTCAGATTTGGCCCGGTCACCACGACGGTGACCGCGATCTATAACGACCCGGATTTTGAAGGGACGGTGGCCGGCACCGGTGAGAACACCGCCCTCGGTATCGACACCAATGGCGCCCACCTGGACTCCAACCCCGCCTATCTCCTCACCTCCGGCCAGAACTTCCAGGTCCTGCTCGGCCTCGATGGCACGGCCACCTCGAACGATCCCGCCACCGTGGACGCACCCACGGGTGCGACTCAGTCGTTGGCGGGTGTCTCCTTCACGCTCGCCGGGCTGACACTGGATTCATCGGGGGCGCATGCGACCGGCGGCCGGGTCAGTTTCCCAGCCGGGTTTGGTGTCGCGGCAGCGCCCAATCTCCGCCGCCTGATGGCGGATTTTCCCTTCGGGGCGGTGGATCTCGACGCGTCCATGAACCCGGTAGGTGTGGTGGCGCTCCCGCCCGGTTTGGTGGATGCCCTGCAACTGTACGCGGCGCATGAGGATCTGCCGGAGCAGTTCACGGCCTCCTCGATCTCATGGGACACGGCGGCGGGCACCTTCACGCTGCACCGGACCGACACACGCCACGTGCGCGCGGATGAAAACGCCGCGCTCGACGCGCTGGCCCTCACACCGGAAACCCTGGTCGCGAAGATCCGCCCCTCGAACGACGGTTATCTGGCCGCCCCTGGATCAGGCGCCGGCGTGGATGTGGTGGTGCGCGCGGATGCCTCGGGGCGGGCCATCCTGGACGATGCGACCATCGATCTGCCGCCCTCGCAGTACACGCCGCATTTTCCGGCCGACGCGACGATCTCGTGGTCGCAGGCGGGGCAATTGGTGATCAAGGCCGGCCTGATCGACACGGCCCGCAGCACGCTGGAAGGCGCCGCTCCCGCCAGGTTCAACACGTTGCCGGGCGCGCCGGCGTTGACGCTCGTGGGCGGGCTCGAATCGTTCACGTTCCAGCCCACGAACAGCTCCTGGCACATCACGGCCGACGGCGGCCTCCACGCGGTGGGAACCTTCACCGACGGGACCGTCCGGTGGGGCGCCCGGAGTGGCGGCGCGTTCGTGCAAACGGCGGGCACTTTTACGACCGGTGCGGCCGAGGTTCCGGGAACCGTATTGCGGGGCGCGTTGGCGGCCTCGCCGACTGACCTCCGGCCCGGGGAGCTTCTGCTCAGCGGCCACGGGAAGCCCGGCGACGAAACCTATGTCGAGCGCCCCTTCACGCCGGCTTACGCGGCGGGGTTCGCGGACTATCCAGGTTTGAACGTGCGCCCGGCGGGCGGCGGGGCCGAGACGGCGACGAGCCTGCTGGGGGACGCCAGCTTCGGGCCCTATCCGTTGGCGGCGGCCGCCAAATATTATTTCCGAAAAGCGGGCGCGAGCGGCATCCAGATGGCGGATCGAAGTGTCTTCGCCGGCGGCAGCATTAGTCTCCAGATGTATGGCTTCGCGCTGGCCCTGACGGACTACCAGCTCGCCTACCGCGACAACCGGGTGGTGGACTCGCTCGTCGCCGGCACTGTGAACGTTCCCGGCGCCCACGGGCTGGCGGGGTTCGCGCAGCCATTCTCGAAACTGTTCCTTGATCCGCAGGGCGAGCCCGGCGAAATGACGCTGCCGCAGAATGGCAGCCTCCAACATCCGCTGGCGTACTGGCACGCGCGCTTCCATCCGCTCAGCGCCGAGTTCGTGGCGAGCACCAGCGGCCCGAAGACCGAGGCGCTCGTGTTCGGTGCCGAGGTGCTGCTGCCCGCCGTCGTAAAGGACCCCGTGCGCGGGGGGCTCGGCTTTTTTCCCGACGGGCGGCTGGTGGCGGCCAAGGACGGAATTCCGGGCGTCAATTCGCGGATGAAGCCGCCGAAGAGCGTGGCCCTGCACGGGCCGGGTTCCGCCGCGAACAGCAGCATCCCCGGCTTCACGGTCAACCCGGTGACGGATTTCTATTTCAATGACCCGGCCGCCATCGGCGCACCGGACGACGGCTTCGTGGCGTTCGCCGGCACGATCGACGTGCCGTTTTTCCAGGACCTGAAGGTCCACGTGCTGGCGCGCGCGGACACGGGCAAGACCGACATTCGCGCCGGCTGGGGGCTGGCCCGGGCCGGCTGGCCCAATGGCACGAACGACTTCTTCAACGACCGCAACTTTGACACCTCCAACACCGGTTTCCCCTCCGGGCCCGGCTACGCGGCCTATGTCAACGGGGCCGAGGCGACCAATTTCCTGTACTTCGACGAGAGCGATCCCGCGCACAACCAGCGCAACCTTTTCAACCCGATCGCACGCCAGTCCTGGCTGGGCGGCGTCAATTTCGCCCTCCCGCTGCTCTGGGACCCCGCGCGCCGCCGGTTTGTGTCGAGCGTGCCCGAGCAGCGCCAGTTCCTCGTGATGACCTCCGAGAGGGCGATCCAACAGCTCACGCCGTCGGGGGCCGAGATCCGGTTCGGCCTGCAGTTCGACAAGCTGCCGCGGCTCAACCTCGCCTCGCTGTTCATCGACGACCGCGAGGCGACCCAGGAGCTCGTTAATATCATCCCCGACGGGCCGAAACTGGCGGCCGCCGGGGCGGCATTTGACCAGCTGCTCAACGGCAATTCGGACAAGCTGGTGGCGGATGGCGTGGATCTCGTCATCGACCAGTTCCTGGACTACCTGCTGGCGAGCGACGGTCCGCTGAAGGGGCTGACGGCATCGGCCGACGCGGCCAATGCGATCGGTGCCCCGAACACGGCGTCTTTTGCGGCGATCCGGGACCAGCTGAAGGACAAACTGTCGGGCGTGGTCGGGGTCGTCGGCCAGGCGAACTCCATCGCCGGCGAGGTTGCCGACGCCTTGGACACCGTGGACCAGGGCCTCACGACGGCCGACACCCTCTTGAAAAAGGACGCGGACGGAAACCGCGGGGAATTCATCACCGACTCGGTGAACTTGGCGGGCTCCTTCGGTCTGCCGACGGACGCCATCCAGCCGGTGACGGATTCGATCACGACGGAAATCAACGGCGAGCTGGCCCCCACGCTGGACGACATCGCCAGCACCCTGAACGACATCCACAGCCTGGCGAAATCGGCGCGGAGCCTGGCGGACGACGCCCGGCAGGTGACGCAGGGGGCGCTGACGGCAGTGAACGCGGCGGGTGCCCTGCCCGACCAGATCCTGACGGCCCTGCACGACCACTTCGCCCAGGCGCACGATCCCACGGGCCGCCTGCTCGCCGAGACCGATCCCGCGCAACTGCGGGCCGACCTCAAGCGCGCCGCCCGCGACGTGGTGATGCAGTCGGATTTCCTGGCCCAGGTCCAGCAGACCGTGCGGGACCTGGTGGAACCGCTGCACGACGAGTTTGGCGTGATGTATGAGCAGGTGTTCGGCGTGATGAACAACGTCGTGCGCTCCGCGTTCGAGGAGCTGAGCAACCAGGTGGTGGACCACCTCAACGACCAGGTGGGCCAGCTGAACCGCGCGTACGGCGGCTTCAGCAAGACGCTCGAGATGACGAAGATCGAGGGCAGCGCGCAGATCCTCGGCGAGGTGCTCGACAACGCTCACCTCAACGCGACGCTCGGACTGCACGTGCCCGACAACGTCACCCTCATGGGCTCGGTAGATTTCAAGCACCTGCAGGGGACCCAGCCGGTGCCGCCTTCGACCATGGACACGCCGGACGGGCGGATGCAGATCACAGTAACGGCGCGGGGCGACGCCAGTATCGGCGGTTGCCAGGCCGCCCATGCCGAGTTGCACGGCCAATATACCATGAGCGCGAAAGGTGAGCCGCTGGCGCTCTCGGGCGGGCTCTCCCTCAACGCGGACGTCCACGTGGACATCGTATCGTTGAAGAAGGCCGACTTCGAATTCGCCTTCGGCCCGGTGGACAACTACGTGCGGGCGGAAGGCGCTGGCAGCATCCTGATATTCGACGTCAACACGCGGGCTTTCTTCGGCCGGACTGGCGATTCCGAACTGGTGAAGTGGATCGATCCCCAGATCGCCGAACTGTACAAGGCCTTGGGCCGTCCCCCGGTGGATTCCGGCAATCCGCTGACCGGCTACTATGCGATGGCGGACGGCGATGTCGTCCTGAACCGCATCCTCGACATCCCGGATTCCGTAGTCTTGCTGAAGGCGGGCGGTGGCCAGGGCAACTTCCTGTTCTGCGACAGTGGCCTCACCTCGATCATCCCGGGCATGCACTGGCGTCTGAGCATCGGCGTCGGGATTGGACCGGCGTCCGCCCGGGCGGACCTCGTGGCCCTCGGGGGCATGGATCCGATTCCGCTGGGACTCTCGGTGCCGGATAAGTTGCCCGAGATGTCTCTCAGCTACCTCAAGGATCCCCTCTCGCTCTTTCACGGAGCGGTGACTGGGCGGTTCACGCCGAAGTTCGAGGTGGGGCCGGCCTCGTGGTCCCAGGATTTTGATTTCACCGCCCAGGGCGAATACATCCCAGGACCACCCCCAGGTTTTTTCATTGTGAGAAAACTCAATTTCTGACGGATGCCCCCCCTGCGAACCATCCTGGCGGTCTGGACCGCGGCGCTGCTGGGCGGCGCGCTGGTGCTCGCGCCGGCGCGCGCGGCGGAACCGTTGCCGCCGTTGGTGACGACCACCGCCACCAGCACGACCGATCCGGGCGGCCGGCCGTGGGGGTTCATCGCGCTCGGGGAAAACCGACCGGGCCTCATCAGGGGGCACAATTTCGCGGTATACTCCAAATCAACAGCGGGCGGGCCCTTCAGCCTGCGGGGCGTCATCGCGCCCACGGCGGATCCGACCGCGATCAGCGTGCTGCTGGCACGCGGAGCGGCCCTCGGCGACAGCCTGCCGGCGCTCGAAGCCCAGTTAGGTGCCTTGCACGCGCTGCTGCTCACGCCGCCGGGGCAACCCGCCCGCACCAATCCGCCGGCCATGTCACTGGCGCAGCGGCTGGCCGCGCTCCAGGCACGGGCGGCGGGCGACACGCGGATTGGCGGCCTGCTGGACCTGTACGGCCTTTCGCATCCGGCACTCCGGCTGGTGCGCGGGACCGCCTGGGCCGGGCGTCTGGACATTCCGGTAGGCACCGAGGTGGTGCTGGAGGTGCGCGAACGTGACCCGTCCGGAACCGATCTCGCAGTGATTGGACGGGTGACGGTCCACGCCGGCCTGGCCGACTCCCTGCCCGCCCCCGGTCCGCTCGTGGCGGTGCCGGACACCACCGCCCAGGGCGACCTCACCGTGCGGCTGCGCTGGGCTACGTCGGATGCGCTCCGGCAGGCCGGTCCACGGCATCAGGGCGACGTCGTCTGGCGTCTGTCCAAGACCTTCGCCGAAGCGCGTGGCTTTGACGCAAAAGCGCCCTCGGCCGCCGTGCTCGATGGCCTTGCGCTGACCGGCGGAGGGGACGTCTTGCGCCTGCCGGGTCCGGTGTATCCGGCCAAGCTGTTTGACTTGGCGAGTGTGGGCGATTTCGCCCTGGACCGGACCAACTCCTATCTCGCCGATGACAATGGGCGCTTTCTGGCCGGCGGGGTGCCGTTCGTCGAGGGCGCGCAGTATTATTACTTCGCAGCGGCGGCCGACCCCCTCGGGCGGCCGGGCGACGTCTCTGGCGGGCTGCTGGCCACCGCCTATCGTCGGCTGCCCCCGCACATGCCCTCGCGGCTCCGGGTCAGTCTCCAGTGGGACCGGACCAACCACCAGTATTGGGATGTCTCCTGGGCACCCAATCCGCCCGACGGCGGTACCCCGACGACCGGCTACGAGCTGTACCGGGGGAGCGATTTTGCGCAGTTGACGGCGGCGCAGCGCGGCGGGCTGAACCTCGAGGCGAATCCCATCATCCCCGGCAACCCCGTGGCCATCCAACGGGTCGCGGTCGTGGACGATCCGGGCGCCGCGGCCGGACCGGCGCTGCATGTGCTCGTACCGGGTGACGGTTCGTATGGCACGAACTGGTGGTTCGCGGTCCGCGCGGTCCGCGCGGTCCACGCGAGTCCGCCGGGCGGCGCCAAGCTCGTGTCATCCCTCAGTCCGCCCGCGTTGGGGGCCCTCCGCAACACCGCCGCCCCGCCGGCTCCTGATCCCTCCAGCTTTACGAAACCGGTGATCGACTGCCTGCGGGTCGCCTGCATCGTGGACCAGCCACCGGTGGCCGAGGTGGCGGACGCCGCGCTCGACGGGTCGGCGGTCGCCTACATCGCCCGCTGCCGGCGGCAGCCGGGCATCGGCGCGGCGCACTTCCTGGTGAAGAACCTGGATGACGGCACCACCGTAGTCCCGGAAACGGTCGTGGTGTTTCCGCCCGATGAGGACGTGGTGGAACTGGATTGGACGCTGCCCCTGTCCAAGGTGGGCGCGAACCTGGAAGTGAGCTGCGCCGGAGAGGTGCTCGGCACGCACCTGAGCGACTGGGCAACCTCGGCGCACGCCGGCGTGGTGCCCGCCGGAAATCAGCGCATGGCGTACGCCTTTCTCGCCGGTGCGATCGCGGAGTCGGAACGCAAGGCGTTGCCAGCGGGTGACCGCCTGTTCGGTGGACTGACCCCGGGCTGTTCGGCCGACTGGCCGGCGAACACCCACCTGGTCGTGTCGCCCGGGACCGGCCTCATCCTGCATCCTTCCTTCAACGTCCCGCTGGGCGAAAAGGCCCGGCAATATCGCGTGTATCGCCGCATTGAAAATGGACCGATGACCCTCATTGCGCAGGGGCTCCATGATTACACCGGCCCCGGGTCCAGCGTGGCCTGCGAGGATACTGCGCCGCCGGTTTCCAACGGGCGGGTCCACTATTTCTCGCAGTTCCTCGACGAGAACGGCCGCCCGAGCACGATGCACCTCCTGGCCCGGCTGACCTTCACGGGCGACGCGCCGCCGGTCCCGGTCTTGCTCACGCCAACGCCCACCGATTTCTCGGGCACGCTGGCCGCGCCGGTGGTAACGCTGTCCTGGGTTGAGCCGCCGGAACATGCCGAGCGGTTCGAGATCTTCTTCGCCACAGAGGCGCTGCCGCGGGACACTACGCCTCAGGTCAGCAGCCTGGTCGCGCACCTCAACCAGCAGCTGAACCCAACCCCGGTCGTCTGGAAAGTCCATGACCGGCTGGGCGGCTCCGTCCGGTCGGTGGTGCCACTGCAGCAAAGCTTCCTGACCGGGCGCGTCGGCGGCGACCTGGGGCCGGGACCGCGCTTCACGGTCACCATGGGGGTCAATCCGTCGCTCAAATACCGCGTCTGGATGCGGGCCCTGGGACCGGGCGGCGAACCCAGCGACCAGAGCCGGGTCGTCGAGTTCCAGTGGCAGCCGCCCGCCACGCCGCCCGCCAACATCGCCTGGCCGGCGCGTCCGTTGCCGCCGGTCGCCGCGTTCAATGCCGGAATCCAGGCCGTCGATTTCCGGGATGTCCCGGATACCCGACTCATTTGGGGCTACACCCAGAATGGCGCGGTGGCGATCCCGTTGCGCTCAGTTCAGGTGGATTCGACGCCGGTCGGCATCCGCGTCGGCTCACTGGCCATCGACAACGACGGCGCCCGGGCCAATTTCGACCCCAATCCCCCGAACGGCCCGATCTTCCGTACGCCCACTTTCTCCGCGACGTTCGGCAAGGCGGACCCGAACAAGCAGCTCTTCACCCGCGACGGCGACTCCAGGCAACTGCTTCTGCCCTGCGTGCTTTACCGGACCCAGGTCGCGAACGACCGTTTCCCCGCCGTAAGCGGCGATGTGATCCAGTGCTCCCCGTTGATCAACGGCATCGCCTGGGTCTCTTTCCCTTCGGACGGCAACGGCTCCGCGGGCGAACTGGCGGACCCGCTGTTCCGTTGGGTCGGGCCGGATTATCCCACCACGCCGGTGCTGGACCTATATCTCGTGGACACCCAACCGGTGGTCCAGGGCGCGCGCTACCGGTATTGGCTGGTGCGGTTCTCGGACCTGGGTGAGCCGATCCAGACGGTTCCGTGCGGGGAGGTCACGGTGAAATCGCCATGAAACCGAACCTCTCCCGGCTGTTCGCCGCGCTCGGCCTGCTGTTGCTGGTGGTTTCCGGCCACGCGCAGAATGCTTCGCTCCGGTCTTCCGTGGTCTTCTCGATCACTGATTTTGCCCAAAGTGGTCCCGCCCTGAGTGTCAGCACCAATCTCGTGGCCACCGGCAAATCGTCGTTCCTCACGCCCATCAGCGTGGGCGATGCCCGGACCTATGGAGCGGGCCGGGCGAGCGCGTACGCCACCGGGCGGGCCGGAGTACTGCGCTGCCTCAGCACCGGAGGGTTTGATTACTTCGTCCCCAGCACCACCGAGGGTGGTTACACCGAATGCACGGCCAGCGTGGCAGTCGAGGACTTCGTCACGGTGTCGTCCACCACCCTGCCCCCGGGCACCGTCGTGACCTTGTCCTTCACTTTGGGAGTGAAAGGAACTGTCTCCGCGCCGGCGGCCGATCAGCGGCGCCCCGGAATCACGGCGGACCTTTCCGTCAATGTGGTCGCCGCGACCCAGGTCGCCACCCAGTTCAAAGCCCTCTCCCACCTGCAGGGCACCCTGGGGACGGTCACCTACGACGTGCAGGCGACGGTCGGGGAAACATTCAGGCTGCTCTACGAGCTCGACGCCAGCACCTACCTGAGCAGCAGCATTGCCGACTATCGCGACCTTTCCAGCGACGGCTACACCGCCGATCAAGGCGCGACCCTGAGCATCATTCCGCAGGACGCTTCCAACGTCAGCCTCACCGCCGCCAGCGGCTATGACTATGGGACCACATCCAATCCGACCGGCGGTTCCGATCCCAATTCGGCGCCGTTCGTGACGGAGACCGACGCCGAGCTGGCCGCGCCGCTGGACGCCAATGCGGATGGCCAGCCGGACTATCTCGTCATCGACAAGGTCACCGGGATTCGCCGGCTCGGCTTGCAGCAGCCGGATGGCTCCTTCCAATGGGCCGATCCTGCTTCCACTGGGATCGAGAATGTCACGGGCCTGGGAATCGGCCATTTTGCGTCGGCGGGGGCGGCCGAGGGTTTCGCCGTCGCGGCGCCGCTTTGGAACCGGGTCAATGTTTTCCCGGATGCCCAGGGCGATTCCACGGTGGCGCCTTCCGTGGGCATCGGGCCGGCCTTCGTGGTGGGCATCGACTTCGCCGGCGACACGAGGGAGGATTTGGCGATCGGCACGATCTGGGACCGGGCGGACATCCCGACCCATCTTTCCGGGCTGGTCTCCGATGCCGGCGGATTGAGCCTGAACTTCGGCCCGCAAGCAGAAACGGGGCCGTTCTCCCGGGGAAACCGGACGCATCTGGCGCCCAATGCGCCCTGGTTGGTGGGTGCGTTCCGCGAGGGAGACCAGACCCGGGATTTTGTGCTCCGCTCAGTTTCTACTTCGGCCAGCCAGCCCGACGGACCGACCTTGCCGGGACTCGCGCCGGATACTGAATGGGCCTGGGGGCAGTTCCAGACGAACACTCCGGCCAGCTTCCTCTTTTATTCGCCCGGCGCTTCCAACCTATACGTGACCGCCGTCCAGGGCACGGCTCCCGGTCCCTACTCGTGGCCGGCGGGCAACACCTATGCCTTCGATCTGCCCATCAGCCGGGTGCTCGTGCTCCCGGCCGGGACCGTGGCCATGCTGCTGATCGTGTTCGAAGACGGGAACAGTGCGGCCACTTACGACTTTGACGGGAGGAGCGCGCCGGTCTTGCGGCAGCGTATGACCGCGCCAGCTGGCCTCAAATTCTCGGCCGGGGGCGCGTTGGCCAACGGCGCATTCATCCTGTTGGGAGGTCCCAACGGAGCGCATGGCACCTCCACGACCTGGCAGCACTGGGGCTTCGACGGCACCCAGCACAAGCTCCTCGCCAGCGGTGGCCTGCCCGGCTTGAACGTGTCCCAAACCCGCGCGAACCTGCTCCTCTTCACCGCCAATCCCGACTTGGATCCGGACGCAGTGCTGGTCCACACCCTGCGCGTCGGCGACTGGAGTGACAGCGCAGCGCCCCTGGGGGGAACCTTGCAGGTGATCCGGGAGCAGTTCCTGGGGACCTCCCCCGGGCTGGGCTCGCCGGGCACGACGAATGTCACTGCGCTGGCGGGCCTGTTCCCGGTCGTCAACCAGCACGCCCCGCCCGACAGCGTGGCCGTATTTGAACCGCCCACGGCGGCGGCATTCACCGGGCTCTCATTTTCACCGGCCCCGGGCACCTACCACACCACGGGCGGTGCTGGGCTTCAGGTCCGGATGAGTTCGGCGTCGGGGGCACCCATCTTCTACCGCCTCGGCGTGTCGCAGCCCTGGGTGGCGTATTTGGATTCGGCTCCGCCCACGATTCTCGCCACCACGACCTTCCAGGCCTATGTGGACGATCCGCAGCCCAGCCCCTTGCAATCGGCGACCTATGTCATTGCGGACGCCCCGGGCATCGTCGTTGGGCCGTCCGTGGACACCAACCACAATGGCCTGCCCGATGCGTGGGAGCAGGCCTTTGGCGTCAGCGATCCGAACGGCGATCCGGACGGGGACGGAGCGACCAACCTTCAGGAGTACCTCGCCGGCACCGACCCCCTGGACGCCACATCGGTCCCGCCCGTTAATCCGGTGGATCTCGGGTTGGTGGCGCGCTTCCCCGGAGCCGGCGCGCCCGCCGGCACCTTTTGCGAGATCGCCTGGCAGGTGACTTCGGCGACGGTCGTGCTGGAGACCACGGAGGATCTCAACGATCCCTCGTCCTGGGTGCCTGCCGCCGGAACCGAAATCACGGTCGGTTCGGAACGCATCCACTACGAACCCGCCAGCGACGCCCGTGACCTGCGCTATTACCGCCTGCGCGTGAATCCGTGAACTCACTCGCAACTCGCAACTCGTAACTCCCCTTCACCCTCCCTGCACCGGCGGGAATAGCGACACCTCATCCCCGGCCCGGAGCACCTGGCTGGGATCGGCATAATCCACCCCCACGGCAATGAGCGTGGATTTGCGCAGAGCGGCCAGTTGGGGATGACGCGCATAGACGGCATTCAGCACCTCCTCGACGGTGGCACCTTCCGCCAGTTCGACCTCGACACTCGCCACCCCGGCGAGATCGCGGAAGTAGGACCAGAGCTGGACAGGAACCGTCACAAATTTCGAAGGGCGAATTTCAAATTACGAATCACGAGTGATGCGAGTGATCCCCAGCATGCGGAAACCCGGAGTCCGCGACAATGGAACTTGAAACGATGTATACCCAAATAGGCATCCCTTCTTCATGGCTCATAGTGGAGGGGATGAGTTGAAGACGTAAACGCGGGCCGCCTTTTGCAGCTCCGCAAGATTTGAAACCTCCACCTGAAATTCACAGGGTGCCAACAGGGATACGGCGCGGATCATTTGGATGGATTGGGCACCAGAGGAATCACGATCTGTTGGTGCCGGTCATGTGTTACTGATGCCGGAAAGGGCCCATCCCATTTGGATGGCGTCCAAGGGGAATTGACGCCGATCAGCCCGTGTCCGTGATAGCCAAAGTTTGCGTCCTCATATCCCGTCGCCTCGATCAGGATACCGTCTTTCGTCCACAGTTTGACTTCGAATTCGCCCAGGTGATCGCTCCGGCCAAGGAAACGGTTCGGCTTCACACTCGCAGCGCTCTGAAACATGGATATATACGGTATCACCGTGAAACTGGCCCCTTCGACGGGCTGCTTCGTCCCGGCAGAAACCACCTTCACCTTGAGCAGATACGTGGGGCTGCAACCGCCCGCGAGGAAAGCGAGCACAATGCAGGCTGAAAGCGTCCTTAGCTTCATTGAAGAACCCGAATGAGGGTTTGAGATTGTTGGAAAACAATGGTGACAGGGTCAAGAACCTCCTTCTGGCCATTGGGATCGAATTGGACTTGGCCGGGTGCTTCGCGCCTAGTTTAGGATCAGGGAAAAGCCATTCCCGGATACCTGAACGCATCAACAGTAGCCCGGACTGTTTTGTCCAATGCCTCCTGCCGTTCACGCAGATCCCGGTGCCTTTCCTGGGTGACGTAAGTTTCAAACCCGGCGACGGGAAAATTCGTAACAATCGGCAGATTCACCACCGACCACTGACCGTTGTTTTTGACCAGGGCTTCCCATGCGGTCTGGCTCAGGTCCCAATGACTCCCTAACTGGGCAGTCGCAACCCCATCTTTCCCCACGCTCACGCCGGCGATTTCATTGATCTGGATCATGGCCGAATTCATTCCACCCAGGGAATCCGTGTCGCAGTCGTGATGATCAAACCAGATGGGGATTTGCAGCAGCAGCCGGTATCGTCCGCCGAAATAAGCCACGCTATGCCACACTGGAATTTTCCCCTTGCTGTCGAATTTTGAGATCAGGTGATCAACATTGTTCGTGCCGAACAGTTTCTCGACTTCCCCAGGAAGGATCAGCAGGCGCGAACCGTCGCGGACCATTTTTTCATAACAGCCCGCCTCCGGTCGCACATACTTCCAGATGTTGGAAAGGTCCTTCGGTTTCGCCGATGGCCCGGAGGATTTTGCACCCGTGGCTTCCGCGGCGGCGATAGCTTCCTTGATGAGTTCACCAATCTGTGCCTTTCCACCCCGGAGCGGCCTCCGGGATGCTTCCACATAGTCTTGAAAATGCTCAATTGGGACGCCATTGGTCACGATCGGAATTCCAACCGCCGCCCAGTCCCCGCCGTTGGTCGCCAAACGCCTCAAATCGTCCGGAGTCAGATGCCAGTGCCCCCCTCTAAACCAGGCACCGGCACCTCCGCCGGGCTGATAATCGACCTGGGTGACTTCATTAATATTTGCTGTCACCGGTCCCGAGATGCCAGTCGGCGTGTCCGTCCGGTAATCAATCACGACCAGAAACTGCAGCTCGAACACGTAGCGGCCGCCAAAATGGGCGATCGAGTTCCAAAACGGTTTGTGATCCTCATCACCCAGTGAGCTGATGAAATGATCGACGTTGGAAGCGCCAAACACCTGATTGACGTCCCGAATCAGAGAGAGACTCCCCATCCCGTTACGGACCACGGCATCCTGCCGCTCCAGGATCTTCAGCGCGTCATCCGCGCAGAGCCTGAATGACAGGACCAGGCACACCAGAAGAAAAGTTCTCATATCCGCAGAATGGCACCTGAAATTCGAGAATCCGGAAAGCGTGATGAGGAAGAGTCGGGAGGGCCCGTCCCCGAGAAGGTCACTTTGTGTAAACTTCCTTTTTCAGGACACCCACGAAGGGGAGGTTGCGGTACTTCTCATCGTAGTCGAGGCCGTAGCCCACCACGAACAGGTGCGGCACGACGAAGCCCACGTAATCGGCCGCAAACTCCCCTACCCGGCCGGCCGGCTTGTCGAGGAGCACGCAGGTGCGGACGCTGGCGGCCCCGAGCCGGGCCAGTTCAGCCGTGACGGCCCGCAGCGTCTTGCCGGTGTCGAGGATGTCGTCCACGAGCAGCACATGACGGCCCTTCACGCTCAGCTTGAGCGGGCGGTTGAACTCGAGCCGGCCGGAGCTGGTGCCGCCGTGGTAGCTGCTCACGCCCATGAGATCCATCTGGAGCGGCAATTCCATGCAACGCATTAGGTCGGCCAGAAAAGTAACCGTGCCATTCAGCAGGGCGACGATCACGAACTCCTGGTCGCGGTAGTCGGCCGAGATCGCCGCGGCCAGCTCGCCCACACGGCGCTGGATGCGGGCTGCGGGAATCAGCACCGCTTCCACCTCGCGCCGCAAAGCCACCGGGACCACGGCCCGGCTGCGATGAACATGCGAGGGGGCGGCAAGGATGGCAGGCCTTGGTTGGGTGGGCGGCTTCGTCTGTGGCTTCGGGGGGCGCGGGGACTTCATTTGGCGACGTTGCCCGGGTTAGGAGGGCTGCGCAATTCGTCCGCCACTTTTGACTTCGGGTCAATCGCGATGCCCGTCTGCCAGAGCTTTTCTGCCTTCGCCCGGTCGCCGTACTTCGCCTGCGCCACGCCGTGATACAGGCAGACATACTGCCGGAACTCGGTATTGAAGAGCCCCTTGTCGGTGCGCTCCTGCAGCCACGCGAAATCGGCCAGCACGATGGCCTTCCGTTCAAAGAAGTCCGGCAGGAACACGTTGTTGCTGGCGCGCGTGAAGCGGGCGTTCTCGTCGTCCGGTGCCTCTTTCACCGCTGCGTCCAGTTCGGCCAACCCGCGGCGCACGCGGCTGATCTTGGTGGTGGGCAGCCAGGCCTCCTTCGCCGTGATCACCGTCGCGCTGCCCAGCAGCGCGCGGCCGAAGGCGTGGTGCGGATTCAGCTTCAGCAGCTGGTTGAGGTAGTTTTGCGCCAGTTTCAGGGCCTCTCCGGCATCCGGACCATCCTTGGTCGCCCGGTTGTGACAGAGCTTGCCGAGGACGATCAGGTTCGTGGGGTTGGCCGGCTGGGCGGCAAGTTTCGCCTGCCAGGCGGCCAGGTCGTTAGCGTAGGAGTCCGCCGCGTGAACGGGTCCGATCAACGCAAGCCAGCCGACGAGGGTCAGGAGCAGGAGCCGTTTCATGTCAGGTCACGTCACGGATTCAGACTCTCCGGTTCGGGCCGCGTTCAGATATGCTTCGAGTCGTCGTGATCCTTGGCGATATAGCCGGAATCCTGGCGCTTGAAGTTCACCTCGTTCTTCTTCACGTAGGCGGCGAAGACGTCGTCGGCGCTCATGCCGAGCACCTGGGCCATCGAGATGAGGAAATGCAGGAGGTCCACCACCTCGACGCGGGCGTTCTGCTCGTCGAACTTCTGGTACTTGGCCCACCACTTCCACGGCACGCTGTCCGTCAGCTCGGCCATCTCCTGCGTCATGGCGCGGGTGTAGTTCAGGATCCATTTGGTCTTCTCGGCCTCGTCCATCTGGTCGGTGTGGACGCCGATGCGCTCATTGAGCGCCTTTTGCATGCGGAAGAGTTCGCGCAACTGGTCGGGTGCAGACATGCGGAGACCTTGCCGGAGCGGAATGCCGGGTCAAAGCCGAAAGCCGGGTGAATCGTTGTTACGGCAGGTCAAATTGCACCTTCTGGCCTTAAAAGGTCACCGGCCAGTGCCCCCTGCTGATCGCAGCCGTTGCTGCCGTCCAGAATCGTCGCCGCTTCACCGCGATGGCATTTTCCGGCCTCCCCGGGCGGGCAATTCCGCCCGGGTTGGCCGCTTCGGAGGATGGCTTCCCAGAGCGGGTCTGCGGTCCAGGTTCTGACGAGGGCATGAAGACCGGGTAATACCCCATGGCGGCCATTCGGAGAAACGATTTACCTTGGCCTTTTATGAATCCCCAAAACCCATCCAAAACCCGGACAAGATCGGCGGCGTCAAAGACCAAAACGGCCGTTGATGACCCTCTACGAGGCTGGGCCACGTGGCACTTCGGCAATGCATTTCGAGCGGCGGCCAGCCTAGTAGCTTGAACTTCCCGTCCCATGCACGCGTTTGAATTCCCTGCGTTGTCACGCCCGCTGACGGCCAATGCGTTTTCGCGCGCCGGCTTCGTCATCCGCCCCGGATCTGAACGGGCCGTTTCCCAGTAACAAAGCGTCCCCCCCCCATGCTGTTCAACAGTTGGTCCTTTGCCGTTTTTCTGCCCCTGGTGTGGGTGCTGCAATATGCCGGTCGCCGGGCGGGCTGGCAGATTGCCGTGCTCACGGTCGCCAGCTTCGTGTTCTACGGCTGGGGAAACCCCGGACTGGTCCCGTTGCTGGCCGCCTCGACCTTCATCAACGGCCTTTGTGCCCAGCAGTTGCTGACGCCGGGAATGCCCGCCACCCGCCGGCACGTGGCGCTGCTGCTCGGGCTGGGCTTCAATCTCGGGGCGCTGGGGTTTTACAAATATGCCGGCCTGATCGCCGGGCTTTTTCTGCCATCCGAATGGACCGACGCGCTGAAGCAGAGCATTCCGCTGCCCATTGGCATTTCGTTCTACACGTTTCAGGGCATCAGCCTGGTCATGGAAGCCTGGTGGGCAGGTGCCGCCGGCATCGCGGGCCTGACGGCCCCGGTGACCCTCCGGGAATGTGGCTGGTTCCACGCCAAGGTCTGGTTCTTCAAAGCCTTTTTTCCACAGCTGGTCGCCGGTCCGATCGTCAAGGCGAGGGAGTTCCTGCACCAGATCGGGCCCAAGCGGCCCGCCGACGTTGATTGGAACGGAGCCCTGAGGAAGCTCGTCCTCGGCTTCTTCCTGAAAATGGTCGTGGCCGACAACCTGAAGGAGGCGACCGCGGCAATTCGCTTTCCCGAGTTCACGGAAATGCCGCGGCTGAATCTGCTGGCGCTGCTTTACGCGTTCTCCTTTCAGATTCTGGCCGATTTCGGCGGCTATTCGCTGATCGCGCAGGGCCTGGCCAAGCTGTTCGGCTATGAGCTGCCGCTGAACTTTGACTTTCCCTACCTCAGCCGCAGCGTGACTGAGTTCTGGCGGCGCTGGCACATCAGCCTCAGTTCGTGGCTGCGGCAGTACCTGTACATACCGCTGGGGGGAAACCGCCAGGGCGAGGCCCGGACCTACCTGAACCTTTTCCTCGTGATGTTTCTGGGCGGCCTGTGGCACGGAGCCGCCTGGAGCTATGCGATCTGGGGTGGCGCCCATGGCCTGCTGCTCGCGGGCGAACGCCTCGTGTTCCGCCAGAACAAGGTCCGGGAGGAGGCCGGCTGGACCTGGCTGGGCGCATTCCGGGCATTTGCGGTGTTCAACGTTGTCTCGCTCCTCTGGCTGCTCTTCAAGCTGCCCAACATCCATGACGTCGTGGCGTATATGCGCTGTCTGGTGGGCAATCCGCTGCAGCCACAGCCGCAGTCCTTGTACATCATTGCGGTCTTTTCACTGCCGGTGGTCGCCTGGCATCTCTGGGCCGCTTCGGCCCCCGCACGCGCGCGCTGGCGACCGGCGCTGAACTGGCGGGCCGAAACGGCGCTCTACTCCGCGATGCTGTGGTTGACCCTGTTCAACTCGGGTTCGGCGGGTGACTTCATCTATTTCCAATTCTGACATGCGAAGGAACCGCCAGGCTCTGTGGATTGTGCTGCTGGCCCTGCTGGGGGTGGGCGGATGGACGCTGGGGCAGTGCTGGCTGCCGAAGGCCGAATTCGCCGAAGTCATTTTCCAGTCGAACCTGATCCGGTTGCAGGCCTGGGAATTCGAAGCGCCCCGGTCGAACCTCATCGTCGGTTCCTCCATCAGCGGCAGGCTGTTGCCGGGATATTTTGCCGGCACCCCGCTGGCCAGCATGGATGACCTGGGACTGGATGGCTCCGGCCCGGAATTTGGCCTGCGAATGGCGCTGGCCCGCAGCAACCCGCCCTCACGGATCTTTGTGGAAGTGCATCATCATTGGCCGACCCTGGTCGGCCAATGATGATGTCTTGCTGGCCGCGTTAAACGGGACGGAGTTTGCCCTGGCGGGCCGGATTCACAGCTTCCGGGCAGAAGCGCGTCCCACCACCTTGCTTTATGTTTGGCTAAAAGGGTTTCAGCGCCCCAGGAACCGGCCGGGTGTGACCGGGCATGCCAGCCTGCCAACGCGTCCGGCTTCGGATTGGCAGCCTCACTTTGCCGCTGAAGTGGCCGAACTGCGCCGTCGCGGTTGTGAGGTGATCTTGCTGCGTATGCCGGCCGGTCGGGAGAATCCCGTAAACTCCGCCGCGCCCGACGAAGCAGACGTGCTGGCAAGCCGGCTTGGAATAAGGTTCATTGATCTCAACCGGGAGGCGGCACAACGGGGTCTGGAGGTTGCCTATTCGGACGGCCTTCACCTGACTTTTCCTTGTGCGCGCACGGTCAGCAAGCTGCTGGCTGAAGTTGTCACGACCACCCCCCAAAGAGGCATCGTGGGCTCGACCGAACCCAAACCTGTAACTGGTTTGGGCGAACAAAATCCGTCCCGCCTCCGGCCGTGAAGTGGCCATCGGAAAGGCGTCCGCCTGCTACGACGCGGCTCGAACCTTGAACACCCCGGGAGGGCATGGCCCAAGCGCACGTGAATGAGGGAGGGTTTCGTCCAGTGCAAGGAGAGTGGCTGGCTGAGGCGCACGTGTAGGAGCGGATTCCCCGGTCAAAGCCCAAACCCGAGTGAAGAATTACCGGATACCACTTTCGGGCTTGAATTGGCCAAGGCACGGGGAGCGGACACGCCATTCCAACCACAGGCTGATTCGACATGAGCGCCGATTGCGCGGTAACGGAAAGTTCGAAAGCTCAAATGACGATAACCTTCCATAATAATATGAACTCACTACAATATGGTGCGGCGGTCGGTGTTGGCCTTCTGGTGACTGCCTGGGCTCAGGCGGCGTCCCTCACCGGCCTCGGGTTCCTGCCCGGCGGCGATGCGAGTTGGGCCAGAGCGGTGTCGGCCGACGGTTCGGTGGTCGTGGGCGAGTCGGAGATTCCCACCTCCACCAACGCGGTGATGCAGGCCTTTCGCTGGACCGAGGGCGGGGGAATGGAAGGTCTCGGGATGTTGCCGGGTGGAAAGGACAGCGGGGCCAAGGCCGTTTCTAGCGACGGCGGGACGGTGGTCGGGTTTAGCAGCATCCTGGCGGGAGATCCACCCGCACTTACCGAGTGGTATGGTTTTCGCTGGACCCAAGCCGGGGGCATGTCACCGGTGGATTTCGGATTTCCCCGAGGGGTTTCGGGCGATGGCTCGGTCGTCGTCGGCGATCGCAGCTTTACGAACGAACCCAGCCAGGCATGTCGCTGGACGGCGGATGGCGCCATCGGTTTAGGCGTGTTGCACGGCGGCGTTTCCAGCAGCGCCATGGGCGTCTCACACGACAGCCTGTCAGTCGTGGGCACTTCCTTCACGGATCTCACTCCCGGCGGCGAGCAGGCTTTTCTTTGGACGCCGGCCACCGGCATGGTCGGCCTGGCCGGTTTGCCCGGCAGCAGCTTCACCGAAGGAAACGGAATTTCCGCCGATGGCACCACTGTCGTGGGCGTCTGTGCCGGGCCTGATGTTAGCCAGGGTTTCCGATGGACTGCGAAGGAGGGGATGACCGGCTTGGGCACGCTGCCGGATGGCGGCAACACTGCCGCCCTGGCAGCTTCGGGCGATGGACGCATTGTGGTCGGCTTTGCGAACACACGTCTTCCCGCCGAGGCAATCGTTTGGGACATCACCCACGGAATCCGCAATCTGCAAAGGCTGTTGATCGAACAGCACGCGGACCTGACCGGATGGCAGCTCGATACCGCGCTCGCCATCTCGTCGGATGGCCACACGATTGTCGGCTCCGGCTATCACAACGGCACCACTGAGGCTTGGGTCGCACGCGTCGGCGATCTTACCCGTCCCGAATTGTCCGTGGCCATCGGCGGCGGGGGCCTGAAGCTCTCGTGGCCAGGAACGGCCATCGTTTGCCAGCTTCAATCCTCGCCCACCCCTTCCGGTCCCTGGACCAATGTCAGCATCCCTCCCGTGGTGGCCGGGAACAGTCAAAGCGTCATCCTGCCCGCCGCCGACACTGCGGGCTTTTTCCATCTGCTTTTTTAGGCGCTGATCGCAGGCAAAGCAAAGAAGGGAAGGCGAGGGTGCGACGCCGTAAGCCTCGTCTTACGGCTCGCCTTCCGGTTTCGCTTCGCACCAGGCTCATGCCCGTCTTCATGGATAACTCCGCCGACATCCGGAACGGGCTGATTGAAACGGGCCGAGACTTTCACCGGCGCGGCTGGTCGCTGGGCACGAGCAGCAATTACAGCGTCGTGCTGGGCCGCGACCCGCTGCGGCTGCTCATCACAGGCAGCGGCTTTGACAAAGGGCGGCTCACACCGGAACAGTTTGTCGTGGTGGATGACCGGGGCACCCGGCTCGATGCGGCGCATCCCAAACCCTCCGCCGAAACGCTCCTGCACACCCTGCTGGCCCGCACCGTCGGGGCCGGGGCCATTTTGCATACGCATTCCGTCTGGGGCACGCTCCTGTCCGAGGCCAATGTCGCACGTGGTTTCCTGGAAATCTCCGGCTACGAAATGCTCAAGGGCCTGGCCGGCATCACAACGCATGAGACGACCGTGGCGGTGGCCGTCGAGCCGAACACGCAGGACATTGCCGGCCTGGCGGATCAATTGGAACCCCGCCTCCGGGCTGGTGACCCCGCGTTGCGCCACGGCTTCCTGATGGCCGGCCACGGCCTCTACACGTGGGGTGCCGACCTTCCCGAAGCCCGCCGCCATGTGGAGGTGCTGGAGTTTCTGTTCGAGGTCACCGGAAAGAAACTTTCGTTGCCGGCCAACCTGCGCCTATAAATCCCCCGTCATGGCACTGCTCCGCATTCCCGAGGAAAACCGGCTGCTCCGCACGCCGGAAGAGGTCCGCGACTATCTGGCGCCGTACGGCATCCACTACGAACAGTGGGTGGTCGAGGGCCGCGTCAAAGCGGATCCCACCGCCGAGGAAATTCTCACGGCCTATGCGCCCGAGGTCGAAGTGCTGAAGCAGCGCGGCGGCTACGTCACGGCCGACGTGATCGACGTCACTGCTGACATCCCCAACCTCCAGGCGATGCTCGACCGGTTCAACAAGGAGCACACGCACGCCGAGGACGAGGTGCGCTTCATTGTCCGTGGACACGGCATCTTCCACGTCCATCCGAAAGACGGCCCGGTGTTTGCCATCGAAGTGGAGGCCGGCGACCTCATCAACGTGCCCGCCGGCACGCAGCACTGGTTCGACCTCTGCGCCGACCGGAACATCCGCGCCATCCGCCTCTTCCGCGAAAAGGCGGGCTGGACCCCGCTCTACACCGGCAACAACATCGCCACGGGCTTCCAGCCCCTGTGCTTCGGGCCGAACTACCTGCCGGGAACCGCGGCGAAGCTGGAGACGCTGCCGGCGCTCTCGGCATGATCGAGTTTGCGGGCCGCCTCATCCTGCTCGATATCGAGGGCACCACCTCGAATCTGGCGTTTGTCCATGAGGTGCTTTTCCCCTACGCCCGGCAACGGGTGGCCGATTATCTGACGGCGCACCGTGGTTCCGGCCCCGTCCGCGACGCGCTGGAACAGGTCGCCCGCGACGCGGGTGCGGCGAACTTCGCTGCCTGGTGCCCGCATCCGGCCGATTCGGCGAAGGCCGTGGCCTGGGTGGTCGCCCAGGTCCATCGCCTGATGGATGCCGACGCAAAACAGACCGGGCTGAAGCAGCTGCAGGGGCTGATCTGGGAGGACGGCTATCGCGACGGCACTCTGCGGTCCCATGTCTTCCCCGAAGTGCCTTCGTGCCTCCGCGTTTGGAAGGCGGCGGGTCTGACTCTGAGCATCTATTCTTCGGGCAGCGTGGCCGCGCAGAAGCTTTTCTTCGCCCACACCGTGGCGGGTGATCTTACGCCGCTTTTCTCCGGCTACTACGACACGAAGGTCGGTGGCAAGCGGGAGCCGGCCAGCTATCGGGCCATCGCCGCCGAGGCGCAGCTGCCGCCGGAGGAAATTCTCTTTCTCAGCGATGTGCCGGAAGAGCTGAATGCTGCGCAGGCCGTGGGCTACGCAGTTGGTCTCGCGGAAAGACAGGGTAATCGGGCCGTCAGCGACCAGCGGCACCCGCGCTTCCATTCGTTCGAGGAGATTACGGTGACACCGATACGGTGAGGCCGGATGTCAGAAGTGTATGCTGGGCGCGCCAGCGTTCTGGAGTGTGGTGGGGCTCCGGCGCTTAGCACGCGCGGCTCCATCCAGACCGATGCACATTCTGGTTGCATGTGCCAACCTCAATAAGCGGTGCAGCAGCACCGCACTCCAGAACGCTGGAGGGCTCACCGAATTCCAAAGACATCAGCGTGCGAACAGCCGCCGCAATCCGGCCGTGCTCGCCCGGCACACGCCGCGCTCCGTGATAAAGCCCGTGATGAGCCGGGCCGGGGTCACGTCAAAGGCGTCGTTCCGCGCCGGCGTGCCTTCCGGCGCGAGACGGACTTCCGTGGGGCGACCATTGCCCGCGAGGCCGGTGAGGTGGGTAAGTTCGCGGGCATTGCGCTGCTCGATGGGGATCTCCGCCAGACCATCGCGGAGGGTCCAATCGATGGTCGTGCCCGGAAATGCGACGTAGAAAGGCACACGGTGCGCACGGGCGGCGAGCGCCTTGAGGTAGGTGCCGATCTTGTTCGCGGCGTCGCCTCTGGCCGTCACGCGGTCCGCGCCGACGATGACGAGGTCCACCAAGCCGCGCTGGATAAGGTGGCCACACGAGCTGTCGGTCACCAGCGTGTGCGGCACGCCGCGCCCGCCGAGTTCCCAGGCCGTGAGCGCCGCCCCCTGATTACGCGGCCTTGTTTCGCTGACCCAGACGTGAATGGGCAGGCCCGCCGCGTGCGCAAGATACATCGGCGCGGTGGCCGTGCCCCAGTCGAGCGTGGCGATGCGCCCGGCGTTGCAATGGGTCATCACCTGGAGCGGTTCGCCGGATTTTTTGCGCGCGAGCAGGTCATGGAAAATTTTCAGTCCGTGTTCCCCGATGGCGCGATTCGTCGCGACATCCTCCTCCACGAGTTCGGCGGCGCGGGCATAGGCGGCGGACGTCCGCTTTTCCTTGGGCAACGGTTGGAGGAGAGATCGCATCTGGTCCAGCGCCCAGCGCAGGTTCACCGCCGTCGGCCGCGTGTGGATGAGCTGGTCATACGCGGCGGCGAGGGACGCGTCCGAAGCATCGCGGCGCATCGCGAGGGCAATGCCATAGGCCGCCGTCACACCGATGAGCGGCGCGCCGCGCACCTCCATGGTGACGATCGCCCGGGCCGCGTCGTCCACCGTCCGCAGACGGAGGGTCTTTACAACATGCGGCAGCCGTGTCTGGTCAAGGATCTGGACGGACCAGCCGTCCACGGCGAGCCAGAGCGGGCGTTGGATGGGGGCGGATGATTTCGCTGCCGGTGGCATAGTGACGCGCCCGGATAGGGCGAGCCTTGCTCGGAAAATTCAAGGCTATTGCCGCGACAAACAAGAGTACGGAGTGGCGAACCACCCAATCCCGATTCTCCTCGTCGCCCCGACGGCTGCGCCAACCCAAAGGGATTTCATCCCCCTGGCCGGCGTTTGCGTTGGCTTTGCCGCTGGCGCTTCTCATTGCCGTTGCCGCTATCGGGGATAGCCATGCCGGGCTCACCGGCCGGCATCGCGCAACGGGACTCAAGGTCCTGCCAGCGATGGGAAGTGGCCCGCGGTTTGGCCGGTTCCGAACCCTGATCAAGCAACGGGCTGTCACCTTCGCTCCGACCACCCATGGGCGGCTGCCCGTCAGCGATGGTGTCATGGAGAGTGGCAGCCTGGGCGTCGAGTTGTTGACGCGGCGCGGCGCTTGCCTCGGCGGCGCTGGCGGTGCCCTGGGTCGGCTTCTGGCAGGCCGTGTCGATCTCGGTGACCTGCGGTTCGACGCGGCAGGCAAAGATGCGCAAAACTTTTTGAACGAGGTTCAGCACCGATTTAAGTTTCATGCCAGCAGCAGGGGTGAGGTTCGGAGCGCGAGGCCGCGATGGCCTCCGGCAGCCAAAGCCGCAGGCGAGCGCCCCCTTCCCCATTCCGTCGGGATGCGAGGCTTGGCGGAGGCGCTGTGGCGCTGTGGCGGTGGCGGTTTTGGCCCATAACAGGATCGATGGCGCATCCAAACAGTCGGAGCGCACGGTGCGTGCTGGATAAGAAGGCGGTTCGGATGAGGAACTGCTCTCACGTCATCGGCGGCTGCGGCGATTCCTTAATCCCAAATGCGATCCGGGCGTCAATCCGGGCACGGTTCGGTATTCCAGTCCGTTGACCAAATCGGCCGGCGGCCCCTAAACTGCCGCATCCCATGAAAGTGTCCTTCCTGTTCTCCGCATGCCTCGCGGCGGCCTTCCTCGCCCACGCGCAGCAAACCTCGCCCACCCGAACGACCTACGGCTCAGTCGAGCGCCTTGCTCCCGAGTTGGATGCGCTGCTGGCACCCTCCGCCCAGATGGAAAAGCTGGCGGAAGGCATGCACTGGTCCGAAGGACCGACCTGGCTCAAGCGCGAGCGGGCCCTGGTCTTCTCCGACGTGCCGGAGAACAAGGTTTATCGCTGGTCCGACAAAGATGGGCTTTCACTGTATCTGTCGCCCAGCGGCCACACCGGCCATGGCGAAGGCTTTGCCGAGCCCGGCTCCAACGGCCTCATCATCGACCGGGCCGGGCGGCTGATCCTCTGCCAGGATGGTGACCGGCGCATCTCGCGGCTGGTGAAGCGCGACGGCGTCACCGGAACCTACGAGCCGCTGGTTACGCTCTTCGATGACCGCCACTTCAACTCCCCGAACGACGTCGTCTTCGATCATGCCGGGAACCTTTACTTCACCGACCCACCGTACGGTCTGGCCGGACGTAACCAGAGCCCGCTGAAGGAGCTGATGTTCAACGGCGTCTATCTGCTCCGCCCCGGGGCCGCCGCCATTCTGCTCACCAGCAAGATGACCTTCCCCAACGGCATCGGCCTCTCACCCGACGAAAAGACCCTCTATGTCACGCAGTCCGATCCCGATGCCCCCGTCGTCATGGCCTATGACGTGAAAGCCGACGGCACCATCGACAATGGGCGGATCTTCTTCGATGCCCGGTCGCTCGTCCGGGCCGACCGCCCCGGCCTGCCCGATGGCATGAAGGTCGATAGCCACGGAAATCTCTGGTGTACCGGCCCCGGCGGAGTGCTGATCCTGAGCCCGGCCGGCAAGCACCTTGGCACGCTGCGGACGGGGCAGCCCACCGGCAACTGCGCCTGGGGCGACGACGGCTCGACGCTCTACATCACGTCCAACCACGATCTGGTGCGCATCCACACCCTCAGCAAAGGGCTGGGATTCTGACGATTTCTGACCGCTAAGACTGACATCTGCCGGAGAAAGTGGCCCGGCAGGCAAAAAACTCTTTGCAAAGCCGGCGGGTGTTTCCCATCTTCCGCCCCGGTTTAAGGTTCGGGGCGTAGCGTAGGCTGGCTAGCGCGCCTGGTTCGGGTCCAGGAGGTCGTGAGTTCAAATCTCACCGCCCCGACCATTTAAGCCCGCAGTGACGGAATTCACTTTGTTCATGCGCACGTGGCGAAATTGGCAGACGCGCTACTTTGAGGTGGTAGTGCCGCAAGGCATGCAGGTTCAAGTCCTGCCGTGCGCACCAACGAAAAATGACAGGGATCGCCCACAAAATGTGGAGTCCCTCCGCATCCGTGAAGGGACCCTCTGCATCCCTCACACCGCAAAATTCCAGAATTTCTCCGTTTTGCGGATGGGGCAGAAAACGCCTGCGAGCGATCACTTGCAACTGACGCGGCCTTCGAACAAATTTTCCGCCATCAAATGCCGGTCGGGGCCATCCAAATGCGCAGCCAATGCCAGTGGAATTCTCCACGACAGCCCCCTCAATTTTTGTCACCGGCGGTTACGCCAGGACCCTTCAGAAATTTCCTGTGCATGTAAGCAGCTTTCTAATGTCTGCAGAAGAAACGGACTGATGCGACGCATTCTCCCCACTTCCTGCTTGCTGATCGGTTTTGCCCTCTGTCTGAAGGCCAACCCAACCCTGTCCCTGGACATCAAACCGGCCCGTCTGACCGTCGCCGCGCCACCGGGCACTCCGGTTGCCATTCAGCAGTCCGAAGATTTGATAAGTTGGTCTGAATTGGTTCGGGGCGTGGCGGAAGAGGGCAAATTCGAGGCGGCCATTGGTTCGGCCGGATCACGGTTCTTTCGGGCGGTTTCGACGGAATCGGTCGTTAAAATCACACGAGGCTCGTTCGATCTGAAGATCAACCCTTCCCTCGTCTCCCGGCCGGACGGACAAGTATGGATTCAAGCTCCGCAGACCGTCACGGTCCGCCCCGGGACCAACTTTTTGGCGGCCGATCTGTTCGACGGCCGGCTGCACGTTCTGCCGCGCCGCCTGCATGACGGCGCAATTTATTTTGCGCGGATCCTTGCGGATGCCACCGGTGCGATCCAGGCGGACCTTCTCGATGCGGCGTTTCCCTCGACCGCAATCCCAAAGACGATGGCCGCTGTGGCCGCCCACCAACCGCTCAGCGTCGTCCTGATCGGTGACTCACTGACCGAAGGCGCGGGAGTGGCGGATTATCACGATACCTGGCCGTTTCTGGTATTCCAACCTTCCGCCCCCACCAACACATGGACCTTGCTTCAGGACGTTCCGCAGCTGGGGGTGAGGCAACTGGGGATTGGTGGCATCAGCGCCGAATACGGTCTGGTGGCCACGCGTGCCGGAAGTCCGGTCCTGGCCGATGATTACGATCTTGCAATTGTAGGCTTCGGCGCAAATACGGAGCTTGGTGATGCCCCCTTGGTCGAAGCCATCGTGCATGCACTTCGAGGCGCCGGCATCGAGGTCATTTTGCAAAGCGGGGAGAAGCGGTTGGATGGTAAGGCCACCCCCTTTCTTTCTGATGAAGACCTCCTCAGGAGCGTGGCCACCAACCAGGGCTGTGCCCTCGCCGACACCTATTCCTACATGCTGGAAACGGACGGCACCTATTCGACGGACAACATTCATCCATCAGTGCTTGGGCATCAGGTATGGGCCGGATGCATCAGGTCCGTCCTAAACGGCTTGAAGGAGGATCCCCGTCCTAACAGGCCATCGGACGCGCTGGAGACTTTGGCAAGTCTGCCCGAATCGTTGCGACCCGGTTTCCCGGACTCGACGACAGTGCAATTCAAACCCTCGGCTACAACCGGCATCACGGCTCCGACATTATTTTATAACAGCATTGGGCCGAACCTTGGAAGGATTCCGAGCGCCACTGCGATCACGGTGCTGATCAGTGGGCAGAGCGCCACTTTTCATGCCGATCGGGCATGTGCGGTTTCGCTGTTGAGCGAATGCCAGAGCACTGAATCGGCAAACGTCCAGTTGGAGTACGGGAACGGCATGCCCGGCAATTCGCTGACGGTGGTGGGATCGTTTAGCCCAAGGCTCACTCCCGCCGCAGCCATTGGTCTGTGGTCCAGCAATCTGCCGGTGGACCTGACCATCACCGTCACCGACGGTCTCCTGCGCCTCTCGGGAGTGTCGTTCCCATTCCGGAAGCAATAGATTGCACCCGCACAGATAAGGCAGCGCTTTTGCCTCAATATTCAACCCCATCAAGTCCTGCCGTGCGCACCATCCGAAAGGCCCCTTGAGCTCAAATCCAAGGGGCTTTTGCTGCTTCCGCGAACTCAACCTGCCAACCGCATTCGCCCAACAGTCCTGTAATTACTCCCAACTGCATCGCGTCCCGTGAGATTTCGCGCCCCTATCACCTTGCCTCCACTGCTGGCAGCCTTCGTTTGCTCAGGCTGCATCCCTTACCATTAGACGTTGCGACCCAGCGCATCGGGCACCATCGTTGCCGACCTTGGCGGCGCTCCGGTCACCGGCGCTTCATTTTCACTCGCACCGGTGAATGGCGACGATCAGGCTGGAAGGACAATCACAGGCGCAGACGGTTCCTTCTGGGTCGCCCCACTCCGCCAATGGGAAGTCTACTTTTTGTCACTGACTGCGACCCGGCTCCTTTCACCTTGTCGGTTCTGCATGCCGGCTATCGGCAGAAAACGGTGTCGATTCGCTATTCTCCCCTGGGCCGGCCCACAGCTACCAACTTCTGAATCCTCAAACTGGAGAGCACGACCGGAAGCGGAAGGCCAACCAGTCCATGACGCCGGTCCCACGAGCATCCGTGAACTGGCCATTTCAAAAGATACCAGGGTCACCAAGCTTTCATGTTGTGGGGCAGGACGCTCAGATGGCAGTTCGCCAATCCATGCGACGTGGCAAATGAACCATGGCCGGTAAATTACCCGCATCAGCTTACTGTCCCGGAAGAGGAGGGACGGGGGTTCCCGGCCGCAAAGTGCCATTAACCGTACCCGGATGTGACGGCGCCGCCGGGCCGGCAGGTGTCGTGCCCGTGTCCAAATTCTGCGTCGGAACGGCCCCGGCTCCTCCGCTCAGGTAAACCCCGCGCCGGGCCGGCAGCTGCCGCTGCGCGGGAGCTTCGGTGGCGGCGGCGTCCAGGGCAACGGCGGCAGCGGGGGCGGCGGCGGCATTCTCAGCCGCCGAACCACCACGGCCGATGATGGTGGGGGCCGCAGCCGCGACCGGCTGGGCCGCCGGCTGTGGGGCGTAACCGGGAGGAGGCGGCACCCCGCGCATCGGCCCCCCATTGGGCGCACCCGGAGCCATCACCGGCACCGCGTTTGCCTTCAACCCGTTATCCTTGAAGTTCAGGGTCACCTCCGTACCCGCATTGCGCACCCGTACGACCTGCTTGCGGGGATCAATCTCCAGCACCTGAAGTCCGTCGCTGTCGTAATTCTCTTCGACCGAGAGGTATTCGGGTTGCTTGGCCCCGGTCTTGTTGACGACCAGATAGGCCCGCTTGGAGCCATTGAGGAAACTTAAACCGGTCAGAAACAGGTTGGGGGGCGGGGTTGCCGGCACCACGGGTGCCGGGGGCGGCGGCTCCGGTGGAGGCTTGATGCCGAACGCGTTGCGGTTGGTGATGACGATGTAGCTGCTCGCCGGTACCGCCGGGTTGGCGTCGTCTTCGGCAATGGCGGCGCGGCCCGCAAACCCCAGCAGGCTACAACCGATGGCTAGCATCCGTGTTCCACAGCGCATGATCGAACCGTAACTCATCCCTCTTGAAACACCACGCCGAAACTTTGGTTGCGCCCGGTCTTGGGTCCCGGGTTCCAGGTCCCAGGTCCCAGGTCCCGGGTCCCGAGTCCGAAGTCCCGAGCCAGACAGGTCGCGCCTGCCCGAACGATCAGGCGCTGCCATGGGCTGATCGGAAGTGCCTTCTACCACGTAAACCCCTTGGCGGCGATGGGTGCCAGTATTTTGGAATCGAACAGAATGGGACCATCGCAAGTCCAATAGGCATGAAACGATGGTGGTTGCGGTTATGGTCGTCGCTGCTTCTGCTGCTGCTGGCGGCGACTCCGGTCGTCGCGCAGCCAGCCCGGATTCTGCTGATCCGGCATGGGGAAAAGCCCGAGAGCCATGATGACCCGCACCTCACCGCCGCCGGCCGGGAGCGCGCCGACCGATGGGTGGGCTATTTCACCAACGCTCCGACACGCACGCCGGACGTCCTCTTTGCTTCGCGCCCGACAAAACAGCATCCGAGCGTGCGTCCGGTCGAAACCTTGGAACCGCTGGCCCGGGCCTTGCATCTCCAGATCGGCACGCCATTCGCTTCGGGCGATTACGCCCGGCTCGCCGAGCACTTGCTCGCCGACCCGGGGCTGAAGGGCAAAACCGTCGTGATCTGCTGGGTGCATCAGTCACTGCCCCAGCTTGCGGCCGCGCTCGGGATCCAGCCCGAACCGGCAACCTGGAAGGATGACGACTATTCAGGAATCTATCTGATCACATTCGAGGACGGGAAGGCGAAGCTGGTCGCGACCCATCCCAAGTAAGCAAGCTCGGCGTCTTTTAGGACGGAAAGGGCATCCGCGCGTTTTCGCTGAGGGGCAAGTTTCTTGCCCGGGGTTCACGCCAACAGACTCATCAGCTAGGTGCCCATTGGAGTTTTGGGCTGGCCGAACCCTGGAAGGTTCGAGTTACGAGTTACGCATTGCGCATGCCGTTGCCGCTCCCCCGCTCCTCTCTTGGCTCAAAAACTTCCCCGCGACATACAAATCCCCGGCTGGCAGTGTCTGTCGGGTAGAAAACTTGAGCCAAGACCACTCCAACCGTTCCTGGTGCGAACCGCTCTACGAGGCACAGGCCGCCGGCCTGATCCTCTATGGCCGTGCCCTCGGCTTGGGGCACGGCGAGGCGGAAGATGTCGTTCATGAGGTGTTCGCCGCGCTGCTGGGAATGGCCGAGGCACCCGCCCAGCCCGACCGGTACCTGGTCCGGGCCTTTCGCAATCGCGCCCTGAACCGCCACCGCTCGCTCTGGCGACGGGTGGCCCGGGAATTTGAGTCGCGCCGCTGGTTTGAGCGTTCGTCCGACGAATCCCCCCGTGAACGCGAGGCGATGCGCTGCCTGCGCCAGCTGCCGCCGGAGCAGCGCGAGGTGATTGTCCTGAAAATTTGGCATCAGCACACCTTCGAGGAAATCGGTGGCCTGCTGGGCCTGTCACCGAACACGGCCGCCGGCCGTTACCGCTACGGTTTGCAAAAGATTCGCACCTGCCTGCGCGAAACCATTGAGGCTGATACCTATGAATCCGAACGATCCGCTGCTGACGCTGCTGTCTTCCTGGACGCCGCGCCGCCCGTCTCCGGCGCTTAAGTCACGCCTGTTCCCCACCCCGCCGGCACCCGCCGGCCCAACCAGTCCGACGTTCTGGCTGGCATGGACGGCACCGGCCCTCGGCTGCCTGATGCTGCTGGCCACGCTGGGTGTGCATCCGGCAGGCCACGTCGAGGCCGCTGTCTGGCCGGGCTTTGGCGGGACCAACACCCCCCTTTATGCCGCCTATCGCCACGCGGCCGAACAGAGTGCACAGAACGCGCTGACCTCCAGTTTTACGTGGACAAATCACGCCCTGGTTCCCTCCACTAACGCCTCCTTGGGCGGGGCCAACTGATCCCCCGCCCCATTTATTTTTCTGTCCGCGACTATGTCCAAATCCAAGTCCCTCCCCGGCAAAGGTGCCGCGAACGCGTCGAGACCGCCCGTTCCGCCTCTTGAGGCCGTCCAGGCCGAACCCGCCAAGCCGGCCCCGCTGTTCCGGCGCGTCGATTGGCTGACGTTCCTGATCGCCACGCTGATCGTGCTCGCCGGTTATCTGTACACGATCGCCCCCGACCTCACGCTGGAAGACTCCGGGGAGCTGGCTGTCGGCTCCATGTATGCCGGCGTGCCGCATCCTCCCGGTTATCCGGTGTGGACGATCTATACCTGGGCGTTCACCAAGCTGATCCCCTTCAGCAACATCGCCTTCCGGGTCGCAGTTTCCTCCGCCGTGGCCGCAGCCATTTCCGCCGGCCTGGTCGGGCTCCTGATCTCGCGGGGCAGCAGCATGATTTTGGAGAGCATCGACCTCTTCAAATCGCTCGAACGCCGCTGGGAGAATCCTCTCTGCATGGTATCCGGACTGGTGGGGGCCCTGCTGCTCGGCTTCAACGGCTACATCTGGAGTCAGGCCGTGATCGTGGAGGTGTACACGCTCGCCGTGCTTACCTTCATGGCCATGCTGACCTGCCTGCTGCGCTGGATGTATGCACCGCACCAGCGCCGCTACCTTTATCTGGCCCTGTTCCTGTTTGGCCTCTGCTTCTGCAACCACCAGACGTTGATTGTGGCCGCCGTCGGCATCGAGGTGGCGGTCATCGCCGCCAGCCCGAAGCTGGGCCGCGACTTTTTCTTCGGCAACGCCCTCTTCTACGCGCTGGTCATCACTGGCCGCGCGTTTGGGTTCCTCGGCATCCTCGCCGACAATCCGGGCGTCTTCTTCATCTTCAACCTGATCGGCATCGGCTCGCTGGCCACGGCCTATGCGTTTTCCGGCGAGCTTTCCCGGCAGGCCCGGCTCTGGATCACCGGCATCGTCACCGGGCTGCTGCTCCTCCTGTATTTCAAATATCACTTCGCGGGCAATACCGCCGCCAGCCTGTCCGCCCAGGCCGGCCAGTTCGTGGCCCAGGGCAAATCGTCCGAGGCGGAGAGGCTCATCCGGGATCTGCAAGGCTATGAATCTACCGCCATCACCGGCCTGAAGCTGCTGGCCATCGCGCTGATGGTGGCCATCGCGGGCCTGTTTGGCCTGTCGTACGGCACGGAAAAGCAGAAACGCCTGCTGGCGTACTGGTGGCCCGCCATCGCCTGCGGTCTCTGTTTTGCCGCCGGCGCGCTGTTCTACTTCTACATGCCGCTCTCCTCGATGAGCAACCCGCCGATGAACTGGGGCTATCCCCGCACCTGGAAGGGCTTCATCCACGCCTTTACCCGCGGCCAGTACGAGAAGACCAATCCGAGCATCGACATCATCACCCTGGGGAAGCAGATCGCGATGTATGCCCAGGGCTGCAAGGAGGAATTCAACTGGGCCAACCTGCTGGTCGGTCTCGTGCCCTTTGCCTTCCTCAACCGGATGAAGCGCCGCGAGCGCGGCTGGATCATCGGCCTCACCGGCATCTACGTCTGCCTCGCCCTGCTCCTGCTGGTACTGCTGAACCCCGGCGTGGACCGCCAGAGCCGCGAACTGGTGAAGGTGTTCTTCACCTCCTCGCACGTCGTCATCGCCCTGGCCATCGGCTACGGCATCTCGCTCATCGGGGCGCTGATCCTGACGCGTTTTGAAGAGGTCCGCTGGCCTCTCTTCATCGGTGGTTTTGCGGCGTTTGCCTTCAACCTATATGAGCTGGGCACGGTCTGGAATGATTCCCAGTTTACGATCCTGCGCGTAGCCGCCGCAATCAGCGTGCTGATCTCGGTCGGTTTCCTGATCTTCGTCTTCCTGCGGCAGCAGAAGTCCTTTTTCACGCCGTTCCTCGCTCTCTTCCTCCTCATCCCCACCGACGCCATCCTCTCCCACTGGGGTGACAACGAGCAGCGCCACCACTACTTCGGCTTCTGGTTTGGCCACGACATGTTTGAGCCCGGGGCTGACACCTCGGCGGCTCCCGCGCCCAAGGACAAGGATGGCAAACCGCTCTATCCCTCAATGGCCCGCGACGCCGTACTTTACGGCGGCACGGATCCGGGCCGCTTCTGCCCGACCTACATGATCTTCTGCGAAAGCTTCATCCCGGCGAAAGACCGTCGTGACCCGAACTTCGACCGGCGCGACGTCGTGCTCATCACCCAGAACGCCCTCGCGGACGACACGTACCTCGACTACATTCGCGCCCACTACAACCGGAGCGCCCAGTCCGATCCGCCGTTCTTCTATGACATGCTGAACGACGCCAACTCGGTCGCCCGCGGACGGACCAATGCGCTCGCCAGCCTGGCCGCGCCGCTGGACCGCTTCTTCACCAAGCTGGGTGCCAACATCGAGAAGGAGCGCCGCGCGGGCAGCTCCTTCTTCCAGCCCTCCCAGATCACCGACCTGAAGGCGTTCCAGGCGCGGCTGCACGGCACGCCGATGGCGCCGGCCAAGCAGCCGGATCTCAACACGGCGCGGTTGAAAACGCCGCCCGACTCCGCGGCGCTTTCCGCCTACCTGCGGCAGCGGCTCGGCGCGGCGGCGGATGGTGATGCCAAAACGCTCACCGACGCCCTGAACAAACTCATCGACGGCCCGTCGCTCTATGACGATCCGAAGCGCTTCAATGGCATCCCCCTCAGCGACCGCATGCTCAGTTTCGCCGCGCAGAATCCGAACACACCGAACCGGGTCCGCCTGAACCGCCTGCTGCTCGAGGAGGCGTATCCCGACCTGATCGCCCCCAGCGAAGGCGGCCTCTATCCGGACCGGGAAATCCAGACCGCCACCCTGGAGGACCTCAGCCGCAGCTTCACCGAATACAGCACCGATGCCGCCCGGCGCTATTCTCAGGGCCAGCTGGAACCAGGCGAAATTGTTACCCCGCTGCAGGATGGCCGGGTGTCCGTCTCGGGACAGATTGCGGTCATGGCCATCAACGGCCTCCTGACCAAGGTCATGTTCGACAAGAACCCGGATCACGAGTTCTACATCGAGGAAAGCTTCCCGCTGAAGTGGATGTACCCCCACCTCGTCCCCTACGGCATCATCATGAAAATCGAGCGCAATCCGGCCCCCGATCTCACGGCGGACCAGATTCGCCGCGATCATGAGTTCTGGAGCCAGTATTCCGCCCGCCTCATCGGCAACTGGATCACCTACGACACCCCGATCAAGGACGTCTGCGCCTTTGCGCTCCGCACCTATCAGCAACGTGAGCTGAAAGGCTTCACCGGCGACCCGAAGTTTGTCCGGGATGACAATGCGCAGAAGTCCTTCAGCAAGCTGCGCAATGCCCAGGGCAAGAGCATCTACGCCTGGCGTTCCCAGACCGCGACCAATCCGGTGCAGCAGCAGCTCTACCTCAAGGAGGCCGAGTTCGCCCTGAAGCAGGCATTTGCCTTTTGTCCTTACAGCCCGGAAACCGTGTTCAACCTCGCCTCCCTGCTCGCTTCCACGGGCCGGCAGGAGGATGCCTACCTGGTGGCCAGCACCTGCTACGAGTTCGACAAGGACAATGCCGGCGTCCGCGATCTCGTCCGGCAATTGGAACGCATGCGTGGCCCAGCCGGCCAGCCCACCGCCGCCACGTCCGCCTCCTCGGCGGCCGTCCCACCGGGCGCGCTTCAATCCGCCGCGCTGCTGTATCAGTCAGGCCGCACGAACGAGGCCATCGCCGCGCTGGATTCAATGCTGACGAACAACGATGCCAACACGCTCCTCCAGCTGGCCGAGGGCTACCGGGAGCTGGGCCGGGCCGACCGCATGGAGGCCGCCCTGCTCCGCCTTTCCCAGGTGATGCCCGATCATCCCGAGACGTGGCTGAACCTGGCCATGGTGCAGGCTTCGCTCGGCAAAATCACCGAGGCCAATGCCTCCTTGGAAACCTGCTTCCGCCTGAGCGACGCCCGGCTGGCCAAGAACCCGAAGGCGGAAAACATCCGTAAGGATTTCCAGACCAACTCCCGCTTCGACCAGGCCCGCGCCTGGTTCAAGGCAAAATGACCAGTAAGCCGGTGATCAGTAAATCGGTGGTCAGTAACCAGCGCTGAGGCGGAAGCCATCCCTGATGAGTGGCAGGCACTGTTCACTGTTTCACTGATTACTGATTACTGACTCGCTCCGCTTTCCCGCTCGCCCCGCGCCCAACCGCCCCCTAAAAAAGCGCCGTGTTACTGCTCGGTTACGCGCTCACCGCGCTGCTTGCCTACCTGTTCGGGTCGCTGCCGACCGGTTTTCTGGTCGCCAAGGCCAAGGGCGTGGACATCCGCACTGTCGGCTCCAAGAACATGGGGGCGACGAATGTCTTCCGCGTGCTCGGCAAGGGGCCGGGCATCCTCGTCCTGCTGGTGGACGCCTTAAAAGGTGCGCTCGCGGTGCTGCTGCTGCCGCTCCTGTTTGCCCGCCTGGCCCCTCAGGCCGCCACCGTCGGGCTGCCGCTGACGGCGGCGCTCTGCGCCGTGCTCGGTCATAACTACACCTGTTGGCTCGGCTTCAAGGGCGGCAAGGGCGTCGCCACCTCCGCCGGCGTGCTGGCGGCGCTGGTCCCGGGGGCCTTCCTGGTAACGATCTCCGTATGGGTGGTTGTCTTTGCCTTCAGCCGCTATGTCTCCCTGGCCAGCGTCTGTGCCGCCGCCGCCCTGCCCGTCGCAACGGCCCTGTTGCGGGCACAGCTGCCCATCGTCTGCCTTACCCTTGCCCTCGGGTTGCTCGCGATCTGGAAACACAAGCCGAACATCGAACGCCTCGTGAAGGGCACCGAGCATCGCTTCGGCAAGAAGCGGCCGGACGAGGCCACACCGTCCTCCACCCCGGAGGCCCGGCCATGAATGTAGCCATCATCGGGGCCGGGGCCTGGGGCACGGCACTCGGGCTGATCGCCCATCAGAACAGCCACCAGGTCACCCTCTGGGGCCACAACGCCGCGCACCTCGCCGAAACCGCTTCGGCCCGGGTGAACGAACGTTACCTGCCCGGCGTGCCGCTCCCGCCCGGCTTCCGTTACGAGGCGGACCTTGCTGCCGCCGTGATCGGGGCCGAGGTCGTCGTGCTGGCCGTCCCCAGCAAGGCGTTTCGGGGTGTGACCCTACGGCTGGGCGGCTATCGCGGTCTGATCGTCAGCGTCACCAAGGGCATTGAGTTCAATACCGGGCTGACCATGTGCGGGGTGCTGGAACAGACCGTCCCCACGGCGCGTCTCGCCGCGCTGTCAGGCCCTTCCCTGGCCATTGAAGTGGCGCATGGTGTGCCCACTGCGGTCGTCGCCGCCAGCGACCAGCCCGAAAGCGCCCGTCTGGTGCAGAGTCTTTTCCACCGGCCCACCTTCCGCGTGTACACGGGCAACGATCTCGTCGGCGTTGAGTTGGGCGGCGCGCTCAAGAACGTCATCGCCATCGCCGCCGGTGTCTGCGACGGCCTGGGGCTCGGCGACAATTCCAAGGCGGCCCTCATCACCCGGGGCATCGCCGAAATGTCGCGACTCGGCGTGAGCTGCGGCGCACGCGCCGAGACTTTTGCGGGCCTCGGCGGTCTCGGCGACCTGACCGTGACCTGCTTCAGCAAGCACAGCCGCAACCGCTCCTTCGGCGAACGCCTCGGCCGGGGCGGCCGCGCCGACGAACTGCTTGCTGCCGCGACCACCGCCATCGAGGGTTTTCCCACCGCCCGCAGCGCCCAAGAACTGGCCACCCGGCTGGGGGTCCCCTGCCCCATCATCGCCCAGGTCTATGCCATGCTTTACGAGGCCAAGGAGCCCCGTCGCGCCGTCACCGATCTGCTCGGTCGCGATTCCAAGGCGGAAGACTGAAGGAAGTGGCGAGTTGCGAATTTCGAATTACGAATTCAAACGACCGCGAAAGGCGGGAGGGCGGGTCTGAGTTTTCGGTTTTCGGTTTTCGGTTTTCAGTGATCAATGGGTGAAATCAAATCCGGTCGCACCCTGCTCGTCATTCGCAATTCGAAACTCGTCATTCGTAATTCGTAATTCGAAATTTCACATGCCCCTTTCTGCCACCGTCCGCGTCCCCGCGACCACCGCCAATCTCGGTCCCGGCTTTGACACGCTGGGGCTCGCGCTCCGGCTTTACAACCACGTCACCGTCACCCGCTCGGCGAAGCGCGGTGTCCGCATCACATCCCCCATCGCCGAGGATGCCCGCGCCGGGGCGACCGCTCTGCTCACCGAAGCAGCGAAGCTGTATTTCAAGCGCGCGCGGCAGGCCGCCTTCAGCTTCGACATCGCCCTGACTGGCGACGTGCCCATCGCGCGCGGCCTCGGCTCCAGTGTGACGGCCCGCCTCGGCTGCGTCGGCGCCCTCAACCTGTTATGTGGGGAACCGCTCGACCGCCAGCAGCTCTTCCAGCTCGTCACGGAACTCGAGGGCCATCCCGACAATGCCGCCCCCGCCATCTTCGGCGGCTTTACCGCCGCGACTATGGTCAGCAAAGAGGCGCGTGCCGTACGCTTCGCCGTCTCGCCGAAAGCCACCTTTGTGACGCTCATCCCCGACTTCGAGGTGAGCACCCCCGAGGCGCGGAAGCTTGTCCCGCAGCAGTTCTCCAAGGCTGACACCGTCCACTGCCTCACCCGCGTCGCGGTCATCACCGCCGCCTTTGCCAGCGGCGACCTCACAGCCCTGCGCGGCTGTTTCGACGACCGCATCCACCAGCCCTACCGCGAGGCCCTCATCCCCCAGCTCAGCCGCGTGATCCACGCCGGCGAAAAGGCCGGCGCCATCGGCGGCTGGCTGAGCGGCAGCGGCAGCACCATCATGTGCCTGACGCTCGAAAATCCCGAAGCCGTCGCCCGCGCGATGCAGCGCGAATTGCCCAATTCCATCGTCCATCTGCTTAAGGCGGATCGGAACGGGTTCGGCGTCGCCTGAACCCCTCCTCGTTCGGCCGCGCTTGGTGCCACCCTATCCGGCCCTGGAGCGGGCTCGCTTTTCAGCGTTCTCAAAACTGTTGGCCTCGAATCTGCTTAGCGGGTTTGCTCACACAGCCGTACAGATATGAGAAAATCCAAGCCATATCATTTCCTTGTTCTATGCACACTTTTTGTGGGTTTTAAAACCTTGTCAGCCGAGCAGGCCACCCTCGATGCCCTGGGTGTGTTGCCCGGAACCCGTTTCAGTTTTGCCTCCGGCATCTCGGACGACGGCGGCACGGTGGTAGGCGGCGCAAGCACGAACCGTTTTGGTATCCAAAGCCTGCGTTCTCACCCGGTGGGTCAGGCGTTCATCTGGGGTGCTGCGGGCGGAATGGTCCGTTTGGCAGGCCTGAATCAGGAAAATGACTCGTCTTGGGCTGAAGGCATTTCCGCCGATGGCAAGATCGTGGTGGGTTCGGCCACCGATGCCACCGGGAAATTCGTCCCGGTGCGGTGGGATCAGGGGCAACCGACGTCGCTGGCCCTGCCCTCGGGCGGCAGCGGAACCGCCGTCGTGATCTCGGCGGATGGCAGCACTATCGTTGGCTTTGACGGTTTGAGCCACGTGCTGCGCTGGCGACACGGCCGGCCCGAGTCCCTGCTGGCTGCCCCCTTTCTAAACTACGCCGAGTTCGCCATCTCCGCCTCCGGCAATTACGGGGTGGTCTGCCTCACAGCAAACGACAGCCTGTTCCGCTGGAGTGACCCGCTCGGAGTGCTTCCCGCCCGCATCAGCCCGACGGCGTTGGACGGCCTGACGCACAACTTCCGGGCTGCCGCCATGACGGCGGATGGTCAGCGCTTCTTCGTTTCCACCAGCGGCGACTCCAGCCTTGCGCCCAATGGCGCGTACCAATGGACCGGCCTGAATGACGGCCAGCCCATCCCCACCTACCAGGCTGCGGCGGCCTACGGCTACTTCGGCCACCTCGCCACCAGCGCCTCCGGCAGCCTGCTGGCGGCCACCGCCAGCACCACGGCGGCGCTTCCCGACAATGGCGCCGTTCTCATCACGCCCTTTGGCCCGCTGCCGTTTGCTCCGCTTCTGCAGGCTCAGGGCGCTGACACCTCCCGCTGGACGGCGCTCACCAATCTCACCGCCATGTCGGCGGATGGCCGTTGGCTGGCCGGTGCCGGCGGGCTCGCCGGAGCCGGGGGCACACCCGGCCAGGTCATGGCGTTCCGCACCAAGCTGGTGCTGCATGCCGAGGGCGAACCTGCGCTCAAGGTCAGCGCCACCACCGATGTTTTCAACCGGACAACGACCGATCTGCGCTGGCCAGCGAGCGACCTGCTCGTGACCGTGGAATCGGTGCCGGCGCTGCACCCCACTCTCCCTTGGCAGCCCGAGGTCGGAACCCCGCGGATCGAGGGCAATGAAATCGTGCTCCGCCTTTACCAATCGAACGGCCCACGCTACTTCCGTCTGCGCCGCCTGGACTGAGCACCCAAGGAATGAGTGGGGAAGTAAACAGTGATCACTGATCACTGTTTTACTGATTAATGGCTCACTCGCCTGCACCCCGCTCCCTTTCTCCCCTGCTCTTCAGGACTTCGGCTTCAACTGCGGGAACAGGATCACGTCGCGGATGCTCTCCTGGCCGAGGAGCATCATGCACAGGCGGTCGATGCCGATGCCGATGCCGCCCGCCGGCGGCATGCCATGCTCGAGGGCCACGATGAAATCCTCGTCGAGCTTCTGCTGCTCGCCGCCGGCCTGGTGCTCAAGGGTCTCGCGCTGGGCGATGGGATCATTTTGCTCGGTGTAACCCGGCGAGATTTCCTGGCCATTGATGCAGCACTCGAAGACCTCGACCGTCGTCGGGTCATCCGGCGACAGCTTGGCGAGCGGCACCAGTTCCTTCGGCAGATGCGTGACAAACGTCGGCTGGATGAGCGTCGGCTCGACGAGCTTGCCGAACACCGCACCGGTGACCTCGAAATCCTCGTAACCCGTCGCGGCGATGTCGCCCGCGAGCTTCAGCTCATCGACCGCCCGGCGATGGCGCTCCTCGGGGGTAATGTCAAACCAGTCGGCCCCGGCCTTCTCACGCACGAGGTCTTTGTAGCGCGCGCGCCGCCACGGCGTGCCGAGGTCGATCGACTTCGTGACGACACCCTCGGCGTCCTTGGTCTCGATAACCAGCGTCCCGAGCACGTTCTGGGCGACCCGCTTCACTAGGCTTTCCACCGTCTCCATCATCGTCGCGTAATCTCCGAAGGCCTCGTACGCCTCGAGCATCGTGAACTCCGGGTTGTGCTTCCGTGACAGGCCCTCGTTGCGGAAGTTCCGGCCGATCTCGAACACCTTGTCCACGCCGCCCACCAGCAGCCGCTTGAGGTACAGCTCCAGCGCGATGCGCAGGTAAAATTCGCACCCGAGCGAGTTGTGAAACGTCTTGAACGGCTGCGCCGCCGCGCCGCCCGGGATGGCCTGCATCATCGGCGTCTCAACCTCCACATAGCCGCGCTCGTGGAAGAACGCGCGGATCTCCCGGATGATCTGCGAGCGCTTCAGAAACGTCTGCTTCACCGCGTCATTGGCGATGAGGTCGAGGTAGCGCTGACGGTAGCGCACCTCGGTGTCGGCGAGGCCGTCCCACTTGTCGGGCGGCGGCCGCAGCGCCTTGGCGAGCACGGTGAAGGACTCGGCCTTCACGCTGATCTCGCCCGCGCGCGTGCGGAACATCGTGCCCTTCACGCCGATGAAATCCGCCAGGTCGAGATGCTTGAAGATCTCGAACTGCTCGTCCCCGAGCGCCTGCTTCTGCGCGTACACCTGGATGCGCCCGCTCACGTCCTTGAGGTCGATGAACTGGCTCTTGCCCATGTCGCGGTGCGCGGAAATGCGCCCGGCGATGGCCACCGGCTGGTTCTCGGCGAACGCGCCCTGCTCGAATTTCGCGCGCGCCTCCCCACACCCGACATCGGGCGTGAACTTGTTCATGAAGGGGTTGATGCCTTTCGCCGCGAGGGCGGCGAGCTTCGTGCGGCGCTGTTCGATCAGTGAATTCGTGTCTTCCATGTGCGTGCTGGCATATCCGGCCGGGCTCCCGGCGCAGGACGCGTAGTGAAGCACAGTCGGCGGAACTACCGCAAGGCAGGGGACGATTTACGATTTTGGATTTACGATTTACGGGCACCCGGAGCGTCCACCGCTCCCTGTTGCCCTGCACGCCGCCGGGTCGCGAAGCGTCTTGGACTGCGCCAGTCCTCTGGCGCTTTCGATCACCGGATGGAGTGACGATAGGCTGATGCGTGCCTCTCCCTCACCGTCCGCCCTGACCAAAGCGGTAGAGGACTACCGCACTCCAAGACGCTACCGCGCCGCCTCACGCCGCCTGACTGATCACTGTCTTACTGTTTACTGGCTCACCGCACACTGCTCACTGCTTCACCCCCACGAGTGCGCCGCAATGCACCAGCGTCGGCACAATCCCCGGCTCGATGGTCAGGCCCGCCTCGCCCAGCCAGCCACGATACTCCGCCGCGCTATACGCCCGGCCCTCGGTGAGCGAGAACAGCGCCGCGGAATAAAGCGCGATCGGCAGCGGACCGCCGAGATCGTCGTTGAGAAATACGTCGTGAATGACCAGCCGGCCACCTGGTGCAAGCGCCTTAGTCGCCCGGCCCACGAGGGTGCGGCACTCGACCACTTCCCAGTCGTGCAGGATGTTCGATAGCAGCACTACATCGGCCGACGGCAGCGTCGCGGTGAACATGTCGCCGGGAGCAAGCGTGAGCCGGTCGGTCACGCCGGCCGCCGCAGCGAATTCGGCCGCGACCTTCAGCACCTCAGGACGGTCCAACACCGTCGCGCGCAGACCCGGATTCGCCTGCAGCAGCGCAATCGCATAGAGCCCTGTGCCGCCGCCCAAGTCCAGCAGGTGCGTCGCCCCCGGCAGCGGCAGGTTGCGCGCGAGCAGCGGCGCGACATTCTTCGCGCGACCCGCCAGCGCCAGCGTCAGCGAACGCGCACTGGCTTCCTTCTCCATCGCCGACTCGACACCCTCGCGGAAAATGAAGGCCGCGCCCACCTCCGGCTTCTCCGCATCCTTTGGACGGCTGCTGCGCAGGCGCTCGGCCATCGCCACGACCCCGGGCGACTGCGCCGCGAGCCCGCCGTAATCGCCCACGTAGAAGGCCCCGCCCGGCACCAGATGCTCCCGCGCCAGCTCGGTGAGCGTGAGCTGGCCCGCGTTATCCAGGGTCAGCGTCCCCATCGCGCGAAGCGCCGTGAACAGCACATTCGCCGCGCGATCGCTCAATCCCAGCTCATCCCGCAACTCCGCGAACGGACGCGCCCCCTCGGCCAGCCGCCCAAAGACACTGAAGTGCGCCACCGCCGACACGAGCAGGTCGGTAGCATGGCCGCTCCGAAACAATTCAAACAACGGCGTCGGATCGGTGACAGGCAATGCGGTGTGATTCATGCGCTGAAGATGCGATTTCCAATTGAACAAAGCCAAGGACCGATCGGGCCATTTATGATTTTGGATTTACGATTTACGAACTCCAGAACGACCACCCACTCCCTCCGATCGTAAATCGTAAATCGTAAATCGCCTCACACGGGGTACGGTCCCTCCTCAAACCTCGTCGCATGATACCCCTTCGCCCCGATCACCCGGGCCAGCGGGCTCCGGATATCCTCATCCTGCCCGATCCGGGCGAGGACTGATGCGAAGTCGTGGCGCGGCTGCCAGCCCAGCTCGCGGCGCGCCTTTTCGTTCACGTACACGCGGTCGATCTGCGGATGCATCCGCCAGCCGCGCCGGGCGAATTCGGCCTCGTAGCCCGGCACCCGCCGCCGCACGACCGACGCCGCATCCGTGCGCAATTCCGCGAGATCCTCCGGCCGAAACGGTGTCGTCGCGCTGATGATGTAGCGCCCGAAGCCGAGGGCTGGCGCGCGCCCGATCGCCTGAAGATGGGCCGACACCACATCCTCGATGTCCACGCGCCGGTGCAAATGCTCGTTCAACTTGAGATTGGCATCGGCGAACGACTCACGGGCTTCGGCGCTGTCATCCTCCTCCGGGAAAAAGCGCGACGTCCGCAGCACGAGACACGGCAAGCCCTCCTTCCGGTGAATCAGCTCGCACAGGTCTTCCGCCGCCACCTTGGTCACGCCGTAGATGTTTTTCGGCACCGGCGTGACCTCTTCGGTGATCCATGCCGCCGGCGCACCAGGCGGCGGCACGAGCGCCCCGCCAAACACACTGGTCGTACTCGTGAAAATGAACGCCTCCGCCCCGCCTGCCACCGCCTCCTCGAGGAGATTCAGCGTGCCCGTGATGTTCGTGTCGACGAAGGCCTGCCGGCTGTGCGTCGCCACGTGCGGCTTGTGGAGGGTGGCCGTGTGCAACACCACGTTGGCCCCCGTGCCCACCACGCACTCCCGCACGAACGCCCGGTCCGCAATCGTGCCGACCAAGCTGGTGAACGGCCCCGGCAATAGGTCCGCGCCCACGACCTCGCGCCCGTGCTCCCGCAGCGTCCTCACCAGCGCCTCGCCGAGATGCCCCGAACTGCCCGTGACCAAGACCCGTTGCATTGCATTTATGAGCTACGATTGATGATTGATGATTGTCGGAGGCCGGAGCCCTCCTGAGTCCAAGGTCCCGGGTCCGAAGTCCAAAGTCCCGGCGGTCGATCCCCAATTTTCAATTTCCAATTGAAGCAGGCGAAAGCGCGACCCTCTTCACTGCTCACTGATTACTGATTACTGATTACTGATCACTCGCTCACTCCGCTGCCCTGCTTCAAGTGGCCGGCGAGCCGAGCGCGGCGAACTTCGCGAGCCGTGCGATGTGGCGGCCCCCCTCGAAGGGCGTCTCCAGCCACGCGCGCACGATCCCGTCGATTTCCGCCTCGGGCACCAGCCGGCCGCCGAGCGAGAGCACGTTGCCGTCGTTGTGCCTGCGGTTGAGCTGCGCGGCCTCGACCGTCCAGCACAGGCCGCAGCGCACACCGCGAATCTTGTTCGCGGCCATCGCCTCGCCATTGCCCGAGCCGCCGAAGACGATCCCGCGTTCGCACTCGCCGCGCGCCACGGCCATGGCCGCTGGCAGCACGAAATCCGGATAGTCGCAGGGAGTCTCCGAGAAGGTGCCAAAATCCACCGGCTCATGGCCGAGCGTCACCAGCAGCGCCTTCACGCGCTCCTTGAAAAGGAACCCGGCATGATCCGTACCCAAAGCGATCTTCATCGGCGCCGAGCATGCGCCCGTCGGACCCGGAAGGCAAAACAACCAAGAATCGAAGGCGCAAAGCCCGGATTGCCATAATCATCATAGGAGTCTTCATCGCCACTTCGTTCCGTGCCTGGTTCTAGGGTCTCCTTTTGCCTTCCCACGATTCGGAAAATCCCAAAGGGATTGGATCATTCAGCCCAGGGTTGGACCGCAGGGTGGGCCTACCCTGGGGTTTCCGGCGAAAGTAATTTCAACCCCATCGGGGTTGCATCGGGCTTCGGAGCGGAATGGCTTCATCTCCTTCAGAGATGGGCATGATTTGCGCGGGTAACCCAGCGTAGCCTGACTGCGTCACGCAACGCTGGGCTGAATGATGCAATCCCGTTGGGATAGGGTCTCACCGGGATGCGCGTTGCTTCCCAACTCATCCTTCAAACAAAAGACCAAGGAACGAAGCCCCCATGTCGAAGACGCCCCACCGACATCTTCCGGGTAACTCCATTCCTTGGTTGATAAGCCTTTCGGGCCGCCATGGGCCGCCATTGCTTCTGCTCAGGCGCGGGTGTAGGTGACCTCCAGGGTCTTCTTGCCGTCGTGGGACATCTCGAAGACGTGCTTGTCGGCGCCGAGGATGCGATACACCGATTCCACGGCCTTCTGGCCGCCCGACATGGGACAGGTACACTCGCCTTTCAGCGTGATGACCTTGTTGCCGCTGTCGCCCTTGCCCTCGCTCGTAAACAGCGACGTCTGGGTGTCCGCCAGCCAGGCCATGTTATAGGTCTGCTTCGTGTTGTCGTAGCCCAGGAGGGTCAGACCCTTGAAGGGCTTGCCCATCATCTCGCCGGAGAAATCCTCCTGCAGGAAGCGGCCCTGGAGGATCCACATCGTCTTCGCGGTGCCCTGGCTCACGTGGGCTTCACCCGCGCCATCCTTCCAGCACTTCACCTGGGCCTTCCAGTTGCCGATCATCGGTTCGAGCGCCTTGTGCGCGGGGCCTGGCGTGCCGGCGGCTTCCATTTTCTTCATGGCTTCCTGGCACTGGGCGTCCGAATGGACGGCGGCATCCGCCTTGCCGCCGTGCTGGGGCTGATTGCCCGCCTTGCTGTCCGCATTCGCCTTGCCGGCGACCTGCGGCTGGTTCGGCTTCTGGTTCTGAAGCTGCTGCTGCTGATGGGGCCGGTTCTGGCTCTGCGGCTGGTTCTGATTTCCGACCTTCGCGTCCGCACCCGGCTTGGTGGACGCTGCGTTGCTGGCCTGGGTGGGAGTGTTTTCGGTGTTCTTGGTCATAACGTGTTTTCCTTAAAGGTTGTTCCGTGTGTGCGCCCTGGGCTCATTGCGCCCATGGCTCCCGATGCAAAGACATCGGGATGAGTCACAACCTGCCCCACCCCCGGCGAATGACCATGGGGTGAATCCCCACCTTGCGTGCGAAGGAATCCCGTTTAGCAAAACCAGCTAAGCAATTACCAATTGTCACTCATCGTCGATAGACTCATAGCCGACAAGGCCGCATAGACTAATGGGTGCCTCGTAAAGACCCCACCCTGGAAGCCTTTGGTAAGTGTGTTTCCTTGCGCCGGAAGGACGGAAAACTCTCGCAGGAGCAACTCGCGGAACGCGCAGAGCTGGATCGGACTTACGTCAGCGACATTGAGCGCGGGCAACGGAATCCGGGCATCAAGAATGTGGTCCGCATCGCCAAGGCGTTGGGCATCACCACTTCCGAGCTCTGCAAAGGGATCGACGCATGAAGCGATCGACTCCAATTCGGGCTCTGGATCTCTTTTGCGGAGCGGGCGGCAGCAGCTGGGGTGCACGCGAAGCCGGCGTTGAAATCGTGGCCGCTTTCGACCTTTGGCCACTGGCTGGCGAAGCCCATTTCCGAAGCTGCGGCTGGCCCTGTTTGTCGATGGCTGCTTCTGGCACGGGTGTCCGCAGCACGGCACGAAACCAAGGGGCAATGCGGCCTTTTGGCGGAAAAAGTTCGCGGCGAACCGCGCCCGCGACCTCCGCGTGACGCGGATGCTCCGCCGCCACGGCTGGCGGGTGCTGCGGATCTGGGAGCACGAGCTGGCCTGGGCGAGGACGAAGGCAAAGCGCCCATCTACCGGCACTGCCATTGGTGCCCCCAAGGCCAAGGCCGAGACGCGGCTGGTGGCCAAGTTGCGGCGGGCCAGGCTGGGCTGATGGGAGTTACGAGTTACGAGTTGCGAGTTGCGAGTTGCGAGTTAGGAGTTCCGGAATTGCAGACCGCTCGTCACCCGTCCCCTCTTCGCTGGTTCGCCGCTCCCCGCTCCCCGCTCCGCGCTTCCCTACAGTCCCACCGCTTTCATCCCGAGGCGCAGCCAGAAGGGGATGGTGATGAAACCCACGAGGGAGGTGCCTATCACGATGCGGACGGCGGTGAGTGAGTCACCCCCATAATGGCGTGCGAGTACGATGGGGAACACGGCCGCGGGCATGGCAGCCTGCACGACCAGGACCTCCTTCAGCTCCTTGGAGACCGGAAGGAAGTACGCGATCAACAGCATGAAGACCGGCAGGATTCCGAGGCGCACCACGCAGCTCCAGATGAGCGTGCGCAGGCCGAGTTCCTGCCGCAGCTCCCGCGAGGAATCCGCGAGCGTCGCGCCAATGAGCACGATGCCGAGCGGAAAGCAGCACGCCCCCAGCATGTGCGCAGTGGTAAGGGTAAATTTCGGCAGCCATTCCCCTGCCCCGATAACGTTCAGCCCGAGGGCCACCACCACGGCGATGATCGGGGCATTGATCAGGCGCCCCCATTCACGCCAGCCGCCCCGCCCGAGGGCAATCAGGCAGAGCGTCCACATGGCGGTGTCCACGCCGAGATTGTGGACGAAGAGCACGCCGGTGGTATTGCCCGGAAAGAGCTGCTCGACCAGCGGCAGCGGCACGTAGCCGTAGTTCTGAATGCCCGTGGTGGCCGCAAAGGTGCGCTGCACGGCGTCGCCCTTGAGCCCGGTCCGGCGGCGCAGCAGCCAGCAGAGGCCAACTCCGAGCGCCACGCCACCAAACCCAAGGACCGGCGGCAGAAAAAGATTCTCCGGCCGGCGCAGGGCGGCATTGCCGAGCACCTTGTCGAGGATGAGCGCGGGCGTGAGGACGTTGACGACGACGCGCATGAGGCTGGCGTCGGCCTCCTCAGTGAGCCACTCCACCTTGCGCAGCACCACGCCGACCACCGCGAGACAGAAGACGGGGAGGACGGCGGAAAGGACGGTGTAGAACTCGTTCACGCGAGCAGGTGCGCCACGATTTCCTCGAATTCGGCGTGCTGCACCTGGCGCAGCCAGAGCACCTCGGGGTCCAGCGCGGGCTTGCGGGCGGCGGCTTCCACGAGGTCAACGAAGGTGAACGGATCAAACGCCCCGGGCCGGGTGATTTCCTTCGCGAGCGGCTCATGAACGGGCGCGGTCACCAGCGAGGGTATTCGACGGCCCAGCGAAAGATGGGCCGGATGCGCGACAAAGCGGCGAAACCAGTACTTGGCGTTCCAATAGTCCGGTTCCCGACGGTGCAAAATGCCGTGGAGCAGCGCGCCGTCCTGATCGGTCAGATCCTGGACGATGTCGTGGGCCTCATCATGGTGGTCGTGGTACAGCAGGGCGGCGGCCCGGAGGCGGGCAATCCGGTCGGCGTCAGTGACCCCGGTGTTGGCAAAAACGAGGGCCAGTTTTGCTTCGAGCAGGCCTGGCTCCAGGACACCACGCCGAGGCCCCTGCCCGAGTTCCGGCGGCTCGGGGGTCGCGATGGCCTGCCAAAAGGCATTGGCGCGGGAGTTGACGGACGGAGCGGTCATGGCGTTAAAGCGGCGGGCAGAATCCGTCGCAGGCCAGCGCGAGTCAACGCAGCGCAGACCCGAATGAACGGAGATTCCCGGCGGAGTCTCCGGATTTGACGGGCGGCAGCCACCCGCACACGATGACTTCATGCGTTGCCTCCCGACCCTCCTGGCTTTCGGTACGCTGGTGCCCCTGGCGGTGGTAGCGGATACGGCGCAGTTCAAGCCGGTGGCCGACACGGCCATCTTCCAACAGGAGGCGCCCAACAATTTTGGCCGGCAAAATTCCCTGCCGCTGGGGACGGTGGCCAACCAGACCGCTTCCGGCCGGCTGCTGCTCCGCTTCGACGTGAGTTCCCTGCCCTTCAATGCGGTGATCACCAACGTTTCGCTGCGGATCACCGTGCTGAAGCAGGCGCAGACCCCCAAGGCGGAGTCGGTGGAAGCCCATCGGCTCCTCCAGCCCTGGGGAGAAGGCACCAAGACGGGGCAGCTCGGCGCGCTGGCTTCCGCCGGCGAAGCCGACTGGACCGACCGGCTCAAAGGACAGGCCGCGTGGGCCATGGCAGGCGGGCAGGCGGGAACGGACTTTGCCACGGCGGTGAGCACCTCCGCCGGTCTGGGCGGGCCAGGCAATTACACCTTCCTTTCCACCGCGACGCTGGTGGCGGACGTGCAGGCATGGTTGCAGAATCCGGCAGGCAACTTCGGTTGGCTGCTGCTAAACGCCAATGAAAGCGTGAGGAGCAGTGCCAAACGGGTGGCTTCACGCGAAGCAGCAGCTACGCAACAGCCCCTGCTCACCGTCAGCTATTCGGTGCCGCCGCCCCCGCCTCCCGCGCCGCAGTTCACCCAGGTCGCGCTCAAATCCGGCCTGCTGGAACTGGGGTTTCATGCCGAGGCTGACTACATCTACACCGTGAGTTTCCGCGAGGCCGTCAACGTGGGTGTCTGGCAGCCCCTGACCAACGTGGTCAGCCGGTTCCAGCCGGCCGATGCTGTGGTGACCGACCCCGCCAACCAGACCGGCCGCTTCTATCAGGTGAGCATCACCGGGCAGGTGGATTGACCGGGGAAAACACGAAAAGTTTGGCGACTTGGCAGGGAATCGGCTTTTCGCACCGGCCTCTTCGGCATACAACGCGCCTGACCAATGAAGTTAGTCCTCAAACTGGCCCTCTATCTCGGCCTGCTGATCGTGGCGGTGGTGTTTTTCGGCAAGTTCCGGAACTCCTACCGTCAGGTCCCCGTATTGAACCGGACCGAACTGAACACCGCCGGAGGCGAGGCTCCCACCACGAATGAGGCCGTCGCCACCGAGGCGGCTGCGGCTGCGGTCACGGTCACCAATGAGCCATCCGCAGTCACCAACGCCACCGAACAGGCGGCCGCGGTGACCAATCTGGTGACGACCAACGCCCTGGAAAAGGCGACGACGGCGGTCAAAAAGTCCAAGAGCGCCAAGCCGTCCGCGTCCGAAAAACCGGCTTCGGAGGACAAATCCTCGGCGTTCCTGTTTCTGGGACTGTTCGTCGTGTGCCTGGTCCTGATCGCCGCACTCGCGGCCTGGGACTTCACGCAATATCTGGGTAACCGGACCGAGCGGGCGATAATGGCTTCCGACTTCCAGCTGCCGACCGATCCCAACTACGAAGCGGCCGAGCAGGAATGGGCCAAGGGAAACCACCTCGATGCCATCAACCTCATGCGCGAATATCTTGCGCGCAACCCGAACGAGCAGCACGCCGCCATCCGCATCGCCGAGATTTACGAGAAGGATCTGAACAACTATCTCGCCGCCGCCCTGGAACTGGAGGAAGTGCTCACCAAGAAGCTGCCCCGGGAAAAATGGGGGTGGACCGCGATCCATCTCGTCAACCTTTACTCCGGCAAACTTAACCAGCCGCCCAAGGCGCTGGCCGTGCTGGAGCGGATCACCCGCGACTATCCCGACACTGCGGCGGCCAAGAAAGCCCGCCAACGCCTGGGACTGCCGGAGCCGGAAACAGTTCAGGCTCCGGCGGAGCCGGCTGCGCCGGAGGCACCCGAAGACCAGTCTTCGGCCAACCTTCCCAAGGGTTTTCGGGCGAAGAAGTAAACAACATCGCCTGCGATGCGGAGGCCGTGAGCAGGATGTGGTGGGTTCAGCACCACCGATTGCCGCACGTTGACTTGCGGTGAGAAGGCCGGGCCACGAGCCGGTTCAAACCCGCTACAAAGCAAAAGCCCCGGTGGAACTGCTCCAACCGGGGCTTTCGTTTGAATGGAGAATGCGCTCAGGCGGCGGCCGGCGAGGGCGAGCCGAAGCCGGGCAGCTTGGGCGGCACGGGCTTGATGACCTCGGGAAGAGGCGTCGCTGCCTGCGCTCCAGTGGGCGGATCAATGTCCGACGGTTTCACCGGCGGCGGGGTAAAGGTGCCGCTCTTGACGATGTCGGAGACCTGCTGGCCATCGAGCGTCTCGTATTCGAGCAGCGCCTTGGCGATCAGCTCCAGTTTGTCGCGGTGCGATTCGATCAAGGACTTCGCGGTGTTGTAGCCCTCGTCGATGATGCGCTTGATCTCGGAATCGATCGCCTGGGCGGTCGTCTCGCTGTATTCCTTCGAGCGCATCATGTCGCGCCCGAGGAACACGTACTCATTGGCCTCGCCGTAGAGCACCATGCCCAGCTTGTCGCTCATGCCATAGTGCATGACCATTGCCTTGGCCATGGAGGTCGCCTGCTGGATGTCACCCGAGGCGCCGGTTGAGATGTCATCGATGACGAGCTCTTCCGCGATGCGGCCGGCCATCGTCACGGCGATCAGGTCCTGAAGTTCCTTGCGGCGGCGGCTTAGAAGGTCGTCCTTGGGCAACCACATCGTGGAGCCGAGGGCCTGGCCGCGCGGGATGATCGTGACCTTGTGCAGCGGGTGCGTGTGCGTGAGCAGCACGTTCACCAAGGCGTGGCCCGCCTCGTGCCAGGCCGTGCCGCGCTTCTCCTCGTCGGTCATCGCCATGCTACGGCGCTCGCGGCCCCAACGGACCTTGTCGCGGGCCTCCTCAAGCTCGGCCTGGCCGATGGACTTGCGGTTGCCCCGGGCGGCGATGAGCGCGGCCTCGTTGAGCAGGTTGGCCAGTTCGGCACCGGAGAATCCGGGCGTGCCCCGCGCGATGATCGCCAGGTCCACCGACCCGTCGAGCTTCACGTTCTTGGCGTGCACCTTGAGGATCGCCTCGCGGCCGCGCACGTCGGGCAGATTGACGGTCACCTGCCGGTCAAAGCGGCCGGGACGCAGCAGCGCGGGATCCAGCACGTCGGGCCGGTTCGTGGCCGCGATGATGATGATGCCCTCCTGGGTGTCGAAGCCGTCCATCTCGACGAGCAGCGCGTTGAGCGTCTGCTCGCGCTCGTCGTTGCCCCCGCCCAGGCCATGACCGCGGCTGCGGCCGACGGCGTCGATCTCGTCGATGAAGATGAGGCAGGGCACCGCCTTGCGGGCCTGCTCGAACATGTCGCGAACGCGGCTCGCCCCAACGCCGACGAACATTTCCACGAAGTCGGAACCGCTGATGCTGAAGAAGCTGGCATCCGCCTCGCCGGCGATGGCCTTCGCGAGAAGCGTCTTGCCGGTGCCCGGAGGCCCGACCATGAGCACGCCCTTGGGAATGCGCCCGCCGAGCTTCTGGAACTTCTTGGGGTCCTTGAGGAACTCGACCAGCTCGGCCACCTCCTCCTTGGCCTCCTCGACGCCGGCGACGTCCTTGAAGGTCGTCTTGTTCTTGTCCTTGGCGAGCAGGCGGGCCTTGGACTTGCCAAAGCTGAGCGCGCCCTTGCCGGCGGCCTTGATCTGCCGCACGAACACAAACCAGATGATCGCGCCCACCACGAAGAAGGGCAGCAGCCCGATCAGGATCTGGAGGAAGATGTTGTTGTTGTCCACCGCAGTGAACGAGCCTGTCTCGAGCAGCCGGTCCTCGGTTGCCTGAGTGAGCCGGGTCTCAATGTTGAAGGGCACCAGGTTGGTCTTGCCGCCCTCAAAACTGTAATACTTGCCGTGAACCACCCGCAGGTTCTGCGACTGGGAGCTGTAATTGATCTCGGCGGACTCGACGAGATTCGAGGCCACAAGCTCCAGCAGCGTCTTGTGCGTGATGTTGCGGGAGTGCTGCCCGCTGCTCTTCTGGAAGAAGAGCAGGAGCGGAATCATCGCGGCAATGACGATCCACACGATCCAAGTGCGCGCCTGGAAATTGGGTCCGCTGCCGGAACTGCGATTGCTGTCGTTGTCTTCAGCCATATTGAAGTGCGCCGCAACCTAACAGCCGCCCGGGCCGGTGCAAGGCAGGTTTCGACCTGGTGGAATTTGAATCCAGAATTCCATCGTTCGCGCGGGGAGTCCCAGGTCCCGAGTCCAAAGTCCAAAGTCATGAGCGACTCGCCCCCCGACCGCTCCCCGCTCCCTGCTTTGCCATCTCCCATCTCCTTCCTTTCATTTGCCCCGCACGATCGCCACTACCGCGCTTTCCGTCCGCAGATAGCGGGCGGCGACCGCCTGCGTATCGGCCTGGGTGACCGCCTCGTAACGCGCGTCGTCGCGCTCCGAATGTTCAAAACCAAGTCCGTAAAGTTCGTCCAGCGCCGAGGCCAGGGCGAGACCGCCCAGGTCCTGCCGGGCGATCTTTCTCTGCCCGATGACCTTGGCCTTGGCCCGGCCCAGCTCCTCCGCCGTCAGCCCGTGTTGCCGCAAGGCCTCGGCCTGCGCCCGCAGCTCGGTCTCGACCAGGTCCACCTTGTCCGGGGCGGTGCCGCAGTAAAACGCAAAATAGCCGGGGGTCCGGCCAAGGAAGTTCGACGCGCCCACATAATAGGCCAGCCCCAGCTCATCCCGGATACGGAGGAAGAGGCGCGAGCCCATGTCGGAACAGGCTTCCTGGATCAGCTCCAACACATAGCGATCGGCCCCGTCAAAGGAGGCGCCCGGAAACCCGAGCGCGATGACCGCCTGCTCCTTGTCCCGCTGCTCATCGCTGCGGGGCGTCAGCGTGCGCGGCTGGGCGGATTGCGTGCCGAACAGCGTGCCCGGCTTCCAATCCTTGAACGCCGCCTCCACCGCCCCGCGCACCGCGTCGGCGTGGATGTCCCCGAAGATGGCCAGCACGCCGTTGTTCGGCGTGGCCAGTGCCGCGTGGTATTCCCGCAGGCATTGGGGGTTGAGCCGGCGCACCGTTTCCTCCGTTCCCAAGCCGTCCAGCCCGTAGCCGTTCTCCCCGAACAGCCCGCGTCGCATCGCGCGGAAGGCGCATTGCAGCAGCTGGTCGCGCTGGCCCCGGATACTCGCAAGCTGCACCTCCTGCTCCCGCGCGATGACCTCCGCGGGAAAGGCCGGCCGCAGCAGCACATCCGTAAAGAGCTGCAGGCCCGTCTCGAAATCCTCGCGCAACACCTCCGCCGTGAGGCCGAAGCTGTGGTTGCCCGCATAGGCATCCAGGCTCCCGCCGAGACTCTCGATCTCGGTCGCAATCTGCTCGGCGGTGCGGGTCGCGGTGCCCTTGACCAGCGCCCGCGACAGCAGCGAGGTGATGCCGGAATTCGCAGTGGTCTCGGATAGCAGCCCGCCATTGAAGGCCAGGCGGAACTCCACGAACGGCAGCCGGTGATCCTCCTTCACGAGCAGCCGCAGGCCGTTCGCGAGCGTAAATTTGCGGACCGGATGCTCGGTGTTCGACTCGACCTCCAGGCTCGCCTTCGGGGCGGTGCCCTCGGGCAGCAGCGCGAAGATCGTCCGGCCATTCTCCAGCAGGTACGCGTTGGCCACCCGGCGCAGGTCCTCCGGGGTCAGCTGGCGCACGGCCGCCAGATAGCGTTCGCTGAAGCTCAGGTCGTGCGCGGCCATCCAGTTGCCGCCGAGATCCTGTGCCTGCCCCTCCATCGTCTTGCGGGTGGCGAGCGTGCCGGCGGTGTACTGCTTCACGGCCTTGGCCAGCTCGGCTGAAGACACCAGGTCCTCCTTCATGCGGTCGATTTCCGCGAGAATCGCATCCCGTGCCGCCGGAAACTTGTCGCCATCGCTTACGCCGCTGGCCCCGAAGAGGCCGGCCAGCCCCGGCGTGTAGGTCCAGGCGCCGACCGAGTGGGCCAGCCCGGACTTCTCGCGGACAGCCTGGTAGAGCCGGGAGCTGCGCCCACTGCCCAGCAGCGTCGCCAGTACGTCGAGCGCCGGGATGTCCGCATGCCGCACGTCAGGAATGTGCCAGCCGATGTGAAAATGCCCGAGCTCGACCGGGGCTTCCTCGACCACTTCCCGGGGCGAGGTCTGGCGCGGCTCGTTGGCCAGCACGGGCTGGGGTACCGGCCGGGCCTTGTTCTCGGAGTAGGCGCCCTTGATCTGTGCGATGATCTCCTCGGCCACGAAGTCGCCCACGAGCACGAAGAAGGTGTTGTTGGGGGCGTACTTCTCCGAATAGTAGCCGGCGATCTGCTCCCGCGTGAGGCGGTTGAAAATGTCGATGTGCCCGATGATCGGGAAGCGGTACGGACTCCGCGTGTAGGCCGTCTCAAAGAGCCGCATGCTCGCCCGCCGGCCTGGATCATCCTTGCCCATGTCCATCTCCCGACGGATGACGTCCAGCTCCTTCACCAGCTCGTCCGCCGGCAGTGTGGCGTGCTGCATGATGTCGCAGAGGATGTCCACCGCGACCTTCGCGCCCGTGTTAGGCACGTTGATGTGATAGACCGTACGATCAAACGAGGTGTAGGCGTTCATGGAGCCGCCGGCGGCCTGCACCGCCTGGTCGATCTCCGCGCCCGGCCGCGTGGCCGTGCCCTTGAAGAGCATGTGCTCCAGCACGTGCGACAGGCCGGCTCCCAGCCAGGCGCCCTCGTCGATGCTGCCCGCCCGGCACCATGCCTGGGCGCTGACCACCGGCGCGCTGTGGTCCTCGCGCAGGATGAGTTGCAGCCCGTTGTCGAGGGTGAGCAGCCGCACTCCCGGTGGAACCTGCGGAATGCCCGGGGCGGGCGTGGCGGCGGACTGGAAATTGGACGTGTTCAAGACGGCCGGAAGCTAGCGGCTGCCGCGTAAATCTCCAACTGCCAAGCGACAGTTTTCCGAGGCAGGCCAGCAAACGGTAATCAGTGGGTCAGTAATCAGTGAGCCAGTGTGTGAGGGAGGGAGAAAGAGGGTGGAGGTGCAAGGAACGGTCAGACAAGGGGAGTGGGCGATCGCCATTCCCTGTTCCCTGTTCACTGATTACTGATTACTGCATCACTGATCACTGGCTCACGTGCCGGCTTTTCTCCGGCGTCCTGCGGAGCTGCTCGCAGCTGTCCATGGCCAGCGAATGCATCTGCAGGATCAGCCCACGCAGGCGCTCGCCGAAAAGCGTGAGCGAATACTCCACCTGCCTGACGCGGCCGACCAGCTGCTCCTGACGCAGCACCGCGCCGTCAAGCACGAGCTCACCGAGCTGGTCGGTGAGAACCTTCGCGCTGACGCCCGGCAGGGCGCGGCGGAGTTCGCCATGGCGCTTCGGGCCGGTGAAGAGTTCACGCAGGATCAGCACCTTCCAGCGTCCGCCGATTACCGCCAACAGGCGTTCGACTTCGCAGGCGACAGTCTTATGGTTCATTCAGTCAGTGAGTCCGGACGGATGGCGGGCGGTTACCCCAAGGTGACCGCTTGCGCATCCCACAGATGACCTAAAGTCACCCTGTTATGATTACAATTCGCAAATCCCAGGAACGGGGCCACGCCAACCATGGCTGGCTCGACAGCTACCACACCTTCAGCTTCGCGGACTACTACGATCCCAAGCACATGAGCTTCCGCAGCCTGCGCGTCATCAATGATGACGTGGTTGCTGGCGGCGGCGGTTTCGGCACCCACCCGCACCGCGACATGGAGATCATCACCTACGTGATCCGCGGCGCGCTGGAGCACGCCGATTCCATGGGCAACGGCAGCGTGATCCGGCCCGGGGACGTGCAGTACATGGCCGCCGGTACGGGCGTCCAGCACAGCGAGTTCAACCACTCGCCCAGCGAAGAAGTCCGCCTGCTCCAGATCTGGATCCAGCCGGACCGCCGGGGTGCCAAACCCGGCTACGCCGAGAAACACCTCGCGGACGCCCCGCCGGGCCAACTGCACCTGATCACGTCCAAGGCCGGGCGCGATGGCTCCATCGCCATCAACCAAGACGCGGACCTGTGGCTGGCAAAATTCATCGGTGGTGAACGGGTCACGCACACCCTGGCACCGGGTCGCAGCGCCTATCTGCAAGTCGCCGAGGGCGAAGTCACCCTCAACGGCCAGCCGTTGGCGCAGGGCGACGGCGCGCAGGTGAACGCCGAAACCGCGCTGGAACTCACGGCGGCAGGCAAAGCACAGGTGCTGCTGTTTGACCTGGGCTGAGTGGCTTGGCCTCCATTTATCGATCCGGCGGCGGGCGAACGGCGCCTGCCGCCGGATTTATTGGAGAGGAAATCAGGTGTCGAGTGGCCGGGCCACCATCAGATATTCGATCATACAATGCCCGTTGCGGTCTCCTCGCGTCCGGCTTTCCGAAACAGCAACGCTGATCCGGCGAACAGCATGGCGACAACCGCATTTCCGCAAAATCCCCGCCATTCAGGCGGCGTCCAGAAAGTCATCTGAGGCTTTCGGGCAATCAATATGACCAGCGCGGCCACCAGGACTGCGATTTGGGCGAGCGCGGTGGCAAACAGGGCGCGGGCCATACCATTGGGTTGCAGGCGTGCCACGACAGCACCAATGACTCCGACGAGGGGCACTCCGAAATACATCGCGGCGGCGGGAGTCACATCGGCGAATTGGACCAGGCTGCTCCAGGCGAGAAGGAAGGCGGTCGCAAACGCGAGGCCCATGGCGGCCCGGTAGGCGAGGGCGTCCCTCTCCCAGGTAATGAGCTGGAAGACCAGACCAAGCGCAAAAAGAACGGCGCCGACCACGGCAAAGCCGTCGGGATGCCAGTTCCAGCCTTCCACGAAATGGTTTCCCCACAAGGGGATCAGCAGAAGGAGTGCGGTGACCAACGCCGGGCCTTTCCAGAGGCTCCTGCGCCGCCCGCTGCCGCCATGGGTCCTTCCGGCCGCCAACTTGTCCGTTTGGATGGTTGCTTTCACGGGGTGCCTTTACTTTGTGATACAAAGTGAATGATCGAGGATCACTAATCCAGTCCAAAATGGCCCACGGATGCGCCGAGGCCGGGCGCACCAGCGGACCTCTCCTGCCCCTGTCTCCTCCGTCCCCAAAACGCCAGTTGACTTCGCAGCCCTCGCCATACAATCGTTTCAAACGAACGTATGAGCGAACCACGGGATACCCGGTCGCGCATTCTCGATGTGGCCGAGGAGCTCTTCAGCGAGAATGGGGTGGACCGCGTCTCCATCCGGGACATCACGAAGAAGGCGCGGGTGAACCTCGCCGCCATCAACTACCATTTCGGCAGCAAGGAAGACCTGATCGCGGCCGTCTTCGAGCGGCGTATCGTGCCCATGAACGAGGCCCGGCTGGCTGCCTTGGATGCAGTTGAACGCACCTCGCCAATGGGCCCCCGGCTGGAGGACATCCTGGAATCGTTCATCCGTCCGACGATCCAGCATTCCGGCACGACCACCGCCGGCGGGAAGGCCTTTTCCAAGCTGTTCGGGCGCTGCCTTTCCGAGCCCAGTCCCGAGATCGAGGCCCTGCTGAAGCGCCAGTTTGAGCCCCTGTCGGAACGGCTTAACGCGGCCCTCACCAAGGCGTTGCCAAAGCTGTCGCGCTCGGACATTTTCTGGTGCCTGAAGTTCACCTTCGGGGCGCTGCACCACTGGCACCTGACCAAGGACCGGTTTCTCCCTGCTTGGCTGGCCAAAACCGAGGACGAGGAGCAGATCAAAAAGCTGATCGCCTTTTCCGCCGCCGGATTCCGCGCCACCTGATTTACCCGCAACCCGATGAAAGCACGCTTTTCCGAAACGCCTCCCCTGTTCCTCACGCTATCCCTCGCCGCCCTGCTGATCGGGTGCAGCAAGGAGGTGCCGAAGCCAGCCGCTCCTCCACCCGCCGAGGTCTCCGTCGTGACGGTCGCCGCCGAGAGCGTGGATCGCACCACCGAGCTGCCGGGCCGCATCAACCCAGTGCGGGAAGCCCAAGTGCGGGCCCGCGCCACCGGCATCCTGCTGAAACGCTCCTTTACCGAAGGAGCGGACGTGAAGGAGGGCCAGGTGCTCTTCGAGATCGATCCCCTGCCCCTCCAGGCGACGCTGAGCAGTTCGCAGGCCTCGCTCGCCAAGATGGAAGCCACGCTGAAAGAATCGAAGGCCCGGGCCGCCCGCTACGAGGAACTGGTCAAAATCAACGCCATCAGCCGCCAGGTGTACGACGAGGCGGTGGCCACGCTCGGACAGAACGAGGCGGACTTGCTCGCCGCCAAGGCCGCCCTGCAGACCTCCCAGCTCAATCTCGGCTACGCCCAGGTCACCGCGCCGATCTCCGGCCGGATTGGCCGCGCCCTGGTCACCGAGGGCGCCCTCGTGAGCGCCACCGAGGCGACGCAGCTCGCGGTGATCCGCCAGCTTGATCCGGTGTACTTTGACTTCACCCAGTCGAGCACCGAGGTCCTGCGGTTGCGCCGCGCGCTGGAGAGCGGCTCTTTGCAAGGGGCTACCACCAACCGCGCCAGCGTCACGCTTACGCTGGAGGACGGCACCGCCTATCCTCATCCGGGCAAACTGCTCTTCTCCGACATCGCCGTCGATCCGACCACCGGCATGATCACCCTCCGCGCCGAGGTGCCCAACCCGGAAAACCTCCTGATGCCCGGCATGTATGCCCGGGCGCAGATCATCGAGGGCGTCACCACCAATGCCCTCACGATCCCGCAGCGCACCATCGCCCGAGGCTCCGCCGGCGCCTCCACCGTGCTCGTCGTCAATGACCAGAACACGGTCGAGATCCGCAGCATCACCATCGACCGCACCTTCGGCTCCAAGGTGGTCGTCGCCAGCGGACTGAAGGCCGGCGAAAAAGTCATCGTGGAAGGATCGCAGAAGGTCCGCCCAGGTGCGGCGGTCAAACCGGTGCCCTTCACCGCACCGCCAGCCCCAGGCTCCACCAACGCCCCCGCCGGCGCCGCCCACTCCAACTGAGCAACCGAGCAGCACATGGCACGTTTTTTCATCGACCGCCCGATCTTCGCCTGGGTGGTGTCCATCCTGATCATGGTGCTGGGCGGGCTCGCGATCACGCAGCTCCCGGTCGCCCAGTATCCCAGCGTCGCGCCGCCCTCGATCTCCGTCACGGCGAACTACGCGGGCGCCTCCGCCGAAACGCTCCAGGAGACGGTCACGTCCGTTATCGAGCAGCAGCTCAATGGCATCGACAACCTGCTTTACATGTCGTCGAGCAGCGACGCCTCCGGCCTGTCGGTGGTGACGTTGTATTTCCTCCCCGGCACCAATCCCGACACCGCCCAGGTGCAGGTGCAGAACAAGGTGCAGCTCGCCACTCCCAGCCTGCCGCAGACCGTGCAGCAGCAGGGCGTGGTGGTCGCGAAGGCCACCCGGAACTTCATGATGTTCTTCACGCTGTCCACGACCAACGACAGCTTGGATGAGATCGCGCTGGGCAACTACATCGCCTCCAGCGTGCTCGATCCCATCCGCCGCGTCTCCGGCGTGGGCGAGGCCAACATGTTCGGCTCGCAGTACGCCATGCGCGTCTGGATCGATCCGGGCAAGCTGATCAGCTTCGGGCTCACCACGGCGGATGTGACCGCCGCCATCCGCGATCAGAATCAGCAGGTGCCCGTCGGCCAGGTCGGAGCGAATCCGGCCGTGCCCGGGCAGCAGCTCAACGTGATCATGCAGGGCCGCAGCACGCTGCGCTCGGTGGCGGAATTCGAGAAAATCCTGCTTCGCACCAATCCCGACGGCTCGCGCGTACACCTGAAGGACGTGGCCAACGTCTCCCTCGCCGCGGAAAACTACGGCACGAAAGCCCGGGTCAACGGCCACCTCTCGGCCGCCGTCGCGATCAAGCTGTCGCCCTCGGCCAATGCGTTGAACACCGCCGAGGCCGTCCGCAAGAAGGTCATCACGCTGTCCAAATTCTTCCCGCCGGGCGTGCGCGTGGACTACCCGCTCGACACCTCGACCTTCGTGAAGATCTCCATCGAGGAGGTGCTCAAGACGCTCGTCGAGGCCATCGTGCTGGTGTTCCTCGTGATGTACCTGTTCCTCCAGAACCTCCGGGCGACGCTCATCCCCACGATCGTGGTTCCAGTGGCCCTGCTGGGCACTTTCGGCGCGATGCTCGCGGCGGGCTTCTCGATCAACGTGCTGACGATGTTCGGCATGGTGCTAGCCATCGGCATCCTCGTGGATGACGCCATCGTCGTCGTGGAAAACGTGGAGCGCATCATGGCCGAGGAGGGCCTGTCCCCGCTGGAGGCGACGCGCAAGGCGATGGACCAGATCACCGGCGCGCTCATCGGCATCTCGCTGGTGCTCGTCGCGGTGTTCATCCCCATGGCCTTCTTCAGCGGCTCGGTGGGCACGATCTACAGGCAGTTCTCGCTGGCGCTGGTGTCGTCGATGCTCTTCTCGGTGTTCCTCGCGATGTCGCTCACACCCGCGCTGTGCGCGACACTGCTGAAGCCGGTCACCAAGGGCCACAACCACGAAAAGCGCGGCTTCTTCGGCTGGTTCAACCGCACTTTTGCCAAAGCGACCACCCGCTACCAGACCTCGATCGGCGGCATCCTGAAGCACAGTTGGATCTCCATGATTCTGTTCGTGGTGATCGTTTTCCTTGTCGGCCTGTTCTACGTGAAGATGCCGTCGTCGTTCCTCCCGGCGGAGGATCAGGGCTACTTCATCACCAACATCCAGCTCCCCGTCGGCGCGACCCAGGAGCGCACGGACGAGGTGCTGCGGCAGGTGGAGGAATATTTCCTGAAGCAGCCCGAGATCGAGAGCTTCATCACCGTCGCGGGTTTCAGCTTCAACGGTCGCGGCCAGAACTCCGCCCTCTCCTTCGGCCGCCTCAAGGACTGGAGCCAGCGCAAGGGCGCCGACCACACCGTGCAGGCCGTGATCGCGCGCGCCTACGGCAAGTTCTCCTCGGTCAAGGACGCCATCATCTTCCCGCTGAATCCCCCGGCCATCGCCGAGCTGGGCAACTCGACGGGCTTCGACCTGCAGTTGCAGGATCTCGCCGGACTCGGCCACGAGGCGCTCGTGGCCGCGCGTGACCAGCTCGTGGGCCTCGCCGCGAAGGACGCGCTCGTCACCGGCGTGCGCATGCAGGGCCTCGACGACGCGGCGCAGCTCAAGATCAACGTGGACGAGGACAAGGCCAGCGCGCTCGGTGTCAGCCTCGGCGACATCAACGAGACCCTCCAGACCTGCTTCGGCTCGGCCTACGTGAACAACTTCATCAACGGCAACCGTGTGCAGCGCGTGATCGTGCAGCTCGACGCGCCCTTCCGCATGACGCCCGACGACGTGAAGAAAGTTTACGTCCGCAACCACGTGGGCACGATGGTGCCGCTCGCCGCCTTCACGACGGTGAAATGGATCTTCGGCTCGCCGCAGCTCCAAAACTACAACGGCTTTCCCGCCTACGAGATCGTCGGCGGCGCCGCTCCCGGCAAAAGCACGGGCGACGCCATGAATGAGATGGAAGAGCTCATCGGCAAGCTGCCGGCGGGAATCGGCTTCGAATGGACCGGCCAGTCCTACGAGGAGCGCCTTTCCGGTTCACAGGCCCCGATGCTCTACGGGCTGTCCCTGCTGGTGGTCTTTCTCTGCCTCGCGGCGCTCTACGAGAGCTGGTCGATCCCCCTCTCGGTGATCCTGGTGGTGCCGCTCGGCGTCCTCGGCGCCCTGCTCGCCGCCACCCTGCGCGGCCTGCCCAATGACGTTTACTTCAAGGTCGGCCTGCTCACGACGGTCGGCCTCGCCACCAAGAACGCCATCCTGATCATCGAGTACGCCAAGGATCTCCAGGCCGAGGGCAAGGGCCTGATCGAGGCCACCCTCGAGGCTGTCCATCTTCGGCTGCGGCCGATCCTCATGACCTCATTCGCGTTCATCCTCGGCGTGATGCCGCTGGTGATTAGCACGGGCGCCGGCTCCGCCAGCCGCAACGCCATCGGCACCGGGGTCGCCGGCGGCATGTTCGCGGCAACGGCCATCGGTATCTTCCTGATCCCGGTCTTTTACGTCGTGGTCCGCCGTATCTTCAAGGGCGGGGCGAAACCGGTTCCCGCCACCGGAGCGGAAGGCAGCAAGGCTCAGACTGTATGAAGCATTCCCTTTTCATTCTCGGCCTGGGCGCGGTGATGGCCGGTTGTACCCTAGCGCCGAAATACGAACGCCCCGCCGCTCCAGTTGCCGGCACCTGGGCTAACGGCTCCCTCGCTACCACCACGACCAACCGCACCGCCGACCTCGACTGGCGTGAGTTCTTTGACGACCCGCGCCTGCGGCAGCTCATCACCGTCGCGCTCGCCAACAACCGCGACCTGCGGATCGCCGCGCTGCGGGTCGAGCAGGCGCGCGCCCAATACCGCATCCGCCGCTCGGACCTCTTTCCCAGCATCCAGGGCGACGCCAGCCTGCTGCGCAGCAAGGCCTCAGGCACGGTCTCCGAGTTCAACGGCGGCACCACCACCTCGGTGTACAGCGTGGATGTCGGCGCTTCCTACGAGGTGGATCTCTTCGGCCGCATCCGCAGCCTCAAGGCGGAGGCTCTGGAAGCCTATCTTTCCACGGAAGAGGCCCGCCGCAGTGTGCAGATCGCCCTCATCTCCGAGGTGGCAACCGAGTACCTGACGCAGCTCCGGCTGCGCGAGGCCAAGGCCGTCGCGGCGCAGACGTTGGAGGCGGTCCAGTACTCGTATGCGCTGATCAAGCGCAGCTTTGAACTGGGTGCGGCTTCAGAACTGGATCTGCGCACAGCCGAAGGTCAGATCCAGACGGTGCGGGTCAGCTCGGCGGATTTCCTCCGCCAACTGGCCGAGTCCGAGAACGCCCTCGTCGTGCTGATCGGCCAGCCGCTGCCAGGCGACCTGCCTTCCGGCCAGCCGTTCCAGCAACAGCGCCTGCTCACCGATCTGCCCGCCGGGATTCCCTCCGAAGTACTGCAACGCCGGCCCGACATCCTCGCCGCCGAGCACACCCTGAAGGCGGCCAACGCCGACATCGGCGCGGCCCGCGCGGCCTTTTTCCCCCGGATCATGCTGACCGGTTCCTACGGCACCGCCAGCGCCAAGCTCACGGACCTGTTCGCCGGGCCTTCCGAGACGTGGAGCTTCTCCCCGCAGATCACGGTGCCCATTTTCAATTACGGGGCCAACTTCGCCAAGCTCGACACCGCGAAGATCAGCCGCAGCATCGAGGTGGCCACCTACGAGAAGTCCATCCAGACCGCCTTCCGCGAGGTGGCCGACGCCCTGGCCGCCCGCTCCATCCTGGACGACAAGCTCAAGGCGCAGGAACTCCTCCTAGCCGCCCAGCAAAAGCGCTTCGACCTCACCAGCGCCCGCTACAAGCAGGGCGTGGACAGCTACCTCGACGTCCTCCTGGCCCAGCAGGATCTCTACTCTGCCCAGCAGAACCTCCTGCAGTTCCAGGCCGCCCGCCTGCTGAACGCCGTAGTGCTTTATCGCTCGCTGGGTGGCGGTTGGAAATCCTGATGAGGAGTGGGCGCCGGTGCTTTCCGATCTTCACCAGGAGTCAGCCTGGCCGGAAATTCCAAGACCGTCTGTTTGAGGCTTACTTCGGGCTCGTCGCGTGCGACTGCAGCCACGCGAGGTCCGCGCTCTTCGGATTGCTCACATTCACGAACTTGTGGAACTTCGTCTCCAGCGGCGGCTTGGTCCGGGCATCGTGCCAGGAGTGGATCTCCCCGTGGCCGTCCGCAAAGGTCGTCCCGCTGGCGCCGTTATGATAGCTCGCCGGGAAATTGACGATCTGCGCCCCCGCCCCGGTCGTCATGTCGATGGCGAAATAGCCGTCGTCGATGCTGTCGGAGCGTTCATCGAGGAACACCAGCGCATCGCTCGGTGAAAGTGGGACGATGTCACCCGTTTTGCCAAAGGTGCGAAAGCCCGGGTTCCACGGCGGCGCGTTGGCGCCCATCCAGCAGTTCATCGCGATGCTGCGCACCCGCGGCAGCTTCGCCGCGCCGAACTTGGCGATGCTGCGGTCGGCAATGCATTTGTAAACTGCGGCGGACTGCACGTAGATGCCGAGCTGAGAATAGCGCGGATCCAACAGGAAAACGGTATTGGTATTGTCCGTGTTGTTGGCGGCCTCGCCCTCCGGGCTCATCCAGCCGGTGATCCAGTTGCCGGCATTCGTGGCGTGGCTGGCCTGCTTCTGCCAGTCATCTCCCGGCAGGGCATCCCGCTGGTCCGTGGCATACATGATCCATCCGAGCTGCAGCTGCTTGAGATTGCTGAGGCAGTGAATTCCCTGAGCCTTGGTCTTCGCCTTGGAAAGCGCCGGCAGCAGCATGCCCGCCAGGATGGCGATGATGGCGATGACGACCAGCAGCTCAATCAAAGTGAACCCGTCGCGAAGCACCCCGGCCATCGGATTGCGCCGGAGAGCGGACCTGGTAAAGATTTGCGGCATAAGACGATGGCTATAGCCGGTTTTCCGGGGGAATTGCGCGACTACGGCGGATTGAAGTTCCCCGTGTTGGTCCGCCAGTACTGCGTCACCGCCCAGTAATTGATCGGCGCCAGCGACCTCCCATACTTGAGGTAGCGGGAGCTGCCGTCGGCGAAGGCGTAGTTCGAGCCTGTGCCGTGGGCGCTGCCGATGCGGCCGTGGCGGCCATGCTCCAGCTCCTCGATGTCATCGCCCAGCTTGCCGTCGAGGAGGTCCATGTGGAAATGGCCGTGCAGCTTGTCCGAGCGCTTCTCGCCGAAGACAATCGTGTCGGAAGGTTCCTGCACCGCTGATTCCGGCACCGACAGCACGACGGTGTGGGCCATGTAGCTCGTGAAATCAGCCGCGCTGAGGGAGTCCTTAAAGTAATCGTTCCAGCCGTTCATGATGTAGCTGCGCGGTGAGTTGTCAGCGACGTGGTTCGTGTCGGGCGAGCCGAACGTGTATGGGTTGGGCACGTCACTCAGGCAGCGCAGGATATTGGTCGCCTGATAGCCGGGCCGCAGGAGGGTTGGCCAGGCTGGCTGATACGTCCGGGGCACATATTTCCCGTTGTGATCGCCCGTATAGAGCGTGTGCGCCAGGCCGAGCTGATGCAGGTTGTTCACGCAGGCGATGCGCTTCGCCGATTCCTTCGCCCCAGCGAGGGAAGGCAGCAGCATCCCCGCCAGAATCGCGATGATTGCAATGACCACCAGCAGCTCGATGAGCGTGAAGGCGCGCCGGTGGTCGGGCTGATACCGGGTGAGCATGGTCGAGTCTGGACGCAACCCGGTCCGGAAAGCTTCAAAAATAACTCCGAAGATACCTTCGCTTCCCGGCGTCATAAGCGCGTTCCTGAAAGCACCTTGGCTCCAACCGACGACCTTTGTGCCCGGCTGCCGGCTTGCCGCTGCCGTATTGGCCATGCTTTGCCTGTGGCCGGTTTCCGCCGGCGAACCCGTCCGCAAGGCGGACCACTGGGCCTTTCAACCGCTGAAAAAGGCCCCGCTGCCGGCGGTCCACGATTCGCGGTGGATGCGTTCGCCCATCGACCGTTTCATCCTTGCCCGACTGGAGCGCGAGCATCTGCCGCCTTCGCCCGAAGCCGACCGCCCGACGCTCATCCGCCGCCTGAGCCTGGATCTGACCGGCCTGCCGCCCACCACTTCAGAAACGGATGCATTTCGCGCCGATCCGGCACCGGGAGCTTATGAACGGCTCGTGGACCGCCTGCTGGCTTCGCCGCATTTTGGCGAGCGTTGGGGCCGCCATTGGCTTGATCTCGCCCGCTACGCGGACAGCAGCGGCTACCAGGTGGACCGCGAACGCCCCTGGGCGTGGGTCTATCGCGACTGGGTGATCGACTCCTTCAACCGCGACCAGCCTTTCGACCAGTTCACGATCGAGCAGCTCGCCGGCGATCTGTTGCCCAGCCCGACGCCCGACCAGCTAATCGCCACCGGTTTTCACCGCCTGACCCTGAGCAACCACGAGGATGGCATTGATCCTGCCGAATTCGTGGCCAAGGCCAAGGTGGACCGGGTGGCCACGACCGGCCTGGTCTGGCTCGGGCTGACCCTGGGCTGTGCCGAATGCCATTCGCACAAATACGACCCCATCAGCCAGCGCGAATTCTACCAGACGTACGCCTTCTTCAACGCGACCGAGGAGCGCGACTTGCCCCTGCCCGATGGGCGCACCGCCTACACGCTGGCCCGCCTGACCAATGCCCCGAAGACCTTCGTCCACGTGCGCGGCGATTATCAGCGCCACGGCGACGAAGTGCAGCCCGCCTTTCTGCAGGTCGTGAGCACGCGGGTCCGCCCGCCGGAGCCGGAGGTGACGTCGCCCACCCGCTTGGATCTCGCCCGCTGGCTGGTGGCGCCGGAAAATCCGCTGACCGCGCGGGTCGCCGTGAATCACCTGTGGCTGCACCTGTTCGGGCGCGGCCTCGTCGCCACCACAGAAGATTTCGGAGTGCGGGGCGAGCCTCCCACGCACCCGAAACTGCTCGACTGGCTGGCTGGTGAGTTCCAGCGCTCCGGCTGGAGCCGCAAACAACTTATCCGCCTAATCGTTACCTCCTCGGCCTACCGACAGTCGTCGCATGTGCGGCCGGAACTGCTGGCGCGCGATCCTGATAACCGGCTGCTGGCCCGGCAGGGACGCTTCCGGCTCGAAAGCGAAGTCCTCCGCGACGAGGCCCTCACCGTGTCCGGCCTGCTCAATCCCCGGATCGGCGGGAAAAGCTTCCGGCCGCATCTGCCCGACGATGTGAAGTGGCTCAGCACCGCCGGAGCGTGGAGCTGGACCGACGACACCGGTCCCGACCTGCAACGCCGCAGCCTCTATATTTACGCCCAGCGCACCGTGGCGCATCCGCTTTTGCCCACCTTTGATCAGGCGGATTCAAGCCAGACCTGCACCCGCCGCGAACGCTCCGACAATCCCCTGCAGGCGCTGACCCTGCTGAACAACGAGACCTTCACCGCCTGTGCCCGCGCCTTGGCCACGCGCATCGCAGCGGAGCCGGCCGACCAAATCCGTTACGCCTTGCGTACCTGTCTCGGCCGCGAGCCGGAGCGCGAGGAGCTGAAGCGCCTGAATGAGCTGACCGCGAAAACCCGCGCGGTGGCGCCTACAAACGAATTCCCCATCCTCGCGCAAACCCTCCTGAACCTCGACGAGTTCCTGACCCGCGAATGAGCACCTGCCCTGAGCGCACTTTTTCATGGGAGTTGATGGTCGCCGATTCGGAGGCAGCGCGGCCTGGGGTAGCGCAGATTTGCAATCTGCTGTATCGCAGGTTTGCAACCTGCACCGGCCTAAGGCTTTCCCGTGCGCGTCCGAGCATTCCGGCCCTGCCGATTGAAAATCGGCGATACAGCAGAATACAATTCTGCGCTACTTCCCTAAAGCTTCCGCATCCGACATCTCCCTGCTTCGCGTCTTCGCGTCTTGGCTGTTTTCTTTCCGGCTCCCCGCTCCCCGCTCCGCGCTTCTATGAGCCTTGACCCCATTGACATCGCCCGGATCACGCGTCGCGACTTCCTCGTGAACGCCGCGCGCGGCGTCGGTGGGCTGGCGTTCGCCTCGCTGCTGGGCCGCGATGGCCTGCTCGCCGCCGGTGCGGGGCTGCCCGGCGCGGTGCCGGCCGCCCACCTGCCCCACTTCGCTCCGCGCGCCAAGAACTGCATCTTCCTCTACATGGAAGGCGGCGTCAGCCAGGTGGACCTGTTTGACCCGAAGCCCAAGCTCAACGAACTGCACGGCCAGAAGCTGCCCGAATCGTTCACCAAGAACGTCCGCTTCGCCTTCATCCAGAAGGACAGTGCCGTGATCCTGGGCTCGCCGAATCCCTTCCGCCGCTACGGCCAGTGCGGCCACGAAATGAGCGGCCTGCTGCCCCACATCGGCCGCCACGCCGATGACATTGCCTTGGTGCGCTCCATGCACACCGAGGCGTTTAACCATCATCCGGGCGAGCTGCTGATGTATTCGGGCTCGATGTCGCTCGGCCGTCCCAGCGTGGGTTCATGGATTAACTACGCGCTGGGCAGTCCGTCGCAGAACCTGCCCGGCTACGTCGTCCTCACGGCGGGTCGCGCGCCGAGCGGCGGGAACACGATGTTCAGCAGCGGCTTCCTGCCCTCCAACTTCGCCGGCGTGCCCTTTCGTGCCCAGGGCGAGCCGGTTCAGGATCTCAACACACCCGCCGAACTCAGCCCCGAGGCGCGCCACCTCGGGCTCGAAGCCCTCCGCGACCTGAATGCGCTGCGGCAGAAAGCCGTGGGTGATCCCGAAATCGCCTCCCGCATCGCGAGCTACGAGCTGGCCGCCCGCATGCAGGTCGCCGCGCCGGAACTGACCGACCTGTCGCGTGAACCGGAAGCCCTCCGCGCCGCCTACGGCGTGGAACGCGACGCTGCCGGATTGAAAACCCAGCGCGGCGGCGGTCCCGATGCCTTCAAGACCTTTGCGAAGAACTGCCTCCTCGCCCGGCGCATGGTCGAGCGCGGGGTCCGGTTTGTGGCCATCCACCACGCCTCCTGGGATCACCACAATGACCTCGAATCCGACATGCAGTTCAACTGCCGCGTCGTGGACCAGCCCGTGGGCGCATTGCTGGCCGACCTGAAGCAGCGCGGGCTGCTGGATGAGACCCTGGTCGTCTGGGCCAGCGAGTTTGGCCGCACGCCGCTGGGGGAAAACCGACCCGGCTTTGCCAAGGTCAGCGGGCGCGACCACCATCCCTTTGCCTACAGCATGTGGATGGCCGGCGGTGGCATCCGGGGCGGCCAGGTGATCGGCTCCACCGATGACATCGGCTGGAATGTCGCGAGCGAACCGGTCCATGTGCATGACTTCCACGCCACGATGCTCCACCTTTTCGGCCTCAACCACGAGAAGCTCACCTATCGTCACCAGGGCCGGGACTTCCGCTTGACCGACGTGGCGGGCGAAGTGGTAAGGAAGCTGATCGCCTGACGGGCAGGATTGGGTTGAACACGGCGGCCCAAAAAAACTTCTAATTCCCCGGTTCCGGGGCTTGCCACGTTGCACGAATAAGGCGAAAAGATGGACCGTAAAGTTCCCCGAAACGTGTCCCTGAGAAGAACATGCTAAAAATCCTCGGACCAAAGCCTGCTCACAGCGGCTTCTGTGACGGTGTGTCGCGGCGCAATTTCCTGCGCATCGGCGCGCTCGGTCTCGGCGGTCTTGCCCTGCCCCAGTTGCTCAATGCCGAGGCCGCCGCCGGCATCCGTTCGGCCGGCAATCAGCACAAGGCGGTCATCATGATTTTCCTGCCCGGTGGCCCGAGCCATCAGGACATGTTCGACCTGAAGCAGGACGCGCCGGCCGAGGTACGGGGCGAGTTCAAGCCGATCGCCACGAACGTCCCAGGCATCCAGATTTGCGAGCACCTGCCGAAGCTCGCCCAGCTCGCCGACAAGTATTCCCTGATTCGCTCCATCATCGGCTGCAACGGGGATCATTACGCCGTTCAGTGTCTCACCGGTCGCGACAGCCGGAACATGCCTCCGGGCGGCTGGCCGGCGCTGGGCTCGGTGCTGTCCAGGCTTCAAGGCGCAGTGGATCCATCCATTCCGCCCTTCGTCGGTCTTTCGCCCAAGATGGGGCACGAGGAATGGTCCGAGAACGGCAAGCCGGGTTTCCTTGGCGTTGGCCATGCCCCTTTCCAGCCGAACAAGGGTGGCGGCTCCGAGGACATGACGCTCAAGGGGCTCACCCTCGACCGGCTCAGCGACCGCCGGTCGCTCCTCAAGAGCCTCGACCAGTTCCGTCGCGATGCAGATTCGACCGGCATGATGGATGGGCTCGACGCCTTCAACCAGCAGGCCTTCGGCATCCTCACCTCCAGCAAGCTCGCCGACGCCCTCGACCTCAAGAAGGAGGATCCGAAAATCGTCGAGAGCTACGGCAAGGGCGATCCGCGCAACCGCGACGACGGCGGTCCGAAGCTGATGGAGCAGTTCCTCGTCGCCCGTCGCCTGGTGGAGGCCGGCGCGCGCTGCGTCACGCTCGCTTTCAGCCGCTGGGACCATCACGGCGACAACTTCGGCGCGCTGCGCCAGGACCTCCCGCTGCTCGACCAGGGCCTGAGCGCGTTGATCCGCGACCTGCATGACCGTGGTCTCGACAAGGACGTCAGCGTGGTCGTCTGGGGCGAATTTGGCCGTACGCCGACCATCAACAAGGATGCCGGCCGCGACCACTGGCCGCGCGTGAGCTGCGCGCTGGTCGCCGGCGGCGGCATGAAGCACGGCCAGATCATCGGCGCCACCGACCGCCTCGGCGGCGAGGCCTCCGAGCGCCCCGTCCAGTTCGGGGAGGTCTTTGCCACGCTCTACCAGAACCTCGGCCTCGACGTGAACAAGATCACGATCCCCGACCTCACCGGCCGCCCGCAGTTCCTCGTGGACAACGGCTACCAGCCGATGAAGGAGCTGGTGGGGTGAGAATGCTTTCTCCTACGAACCCAGTTCCATAATCACGACCGAATCATGATCCTATGAAAACGTTGTTTGCAGTGTTGCCGGTGAGTGGCCTGTTCGTCTTCACGTCCGCCGCGGCGATTTTCAGCGACACGTTTGATTCCGGCCCTTCTCCGTCCTGGGGCAATGAGGTGGGGAACTGGACCGCTTCGGGCGGGGTTTATTTTGCGCAGGCGCCGAACAACGCCCCGCCCACCTATTCGAGTCTCCCCTTCAATCTTCAAGATTTCAGCATCGACCTGGACATCAACCATGTTCAGGACGGTGGCGTATGGCTTCGCAGCAGCGACAATCAGAATGGCGTCCTGCTCGTGACCGGCGCCGCCCCCAACGGGCTCTATTGGCATGTGATTTCTGGCGGAGTGGTCTCGCCCCGATTGAATATCGCCAGCGGACTGTTTACCGACGGGGTCAGCGACGCCCACTTGCACATCACGGTTTCCGGCGACACCTATTCGGTCTTCGTCAACGGGGCCCTGACGCCGGCAACCACCCTGACCGACAGCACTTTCAGCAGCGGCAAGATCGCCCTCTACGATTTCAGCCCCCAGACCTTCGACAATGTGACGGTCGTTCCTGAACCCTCGTCCGTGTTCGTCGCCTCCCTGTTGCTGCTGGGTTGCGGTGCGTGGCGGGCAGTTCGTCGCCACAGGCCTTTGTAGTCCGATCCACCATGCTCACCATTCCTGGCCAATCAAAGCGGTTCTGTGACGGGTTTTCGCGCCGCAATTTCCTGCGCATCGGCGCGTTGGGCATGGGTGGATTGGCGCTGCCACAATTGCTCCAGGCTGAGGCTGCGTCCGGCCTCCGTTCCGGCCACAAGGCGGTCATCATGATCTACCTGCCGGGCGGGCCGCCGCACCAGGACACCTTTGATCTCAAGATGGACGCCCCGGCGGAAATCCGGGGCGAGTTCAAACCAATCCCTACCAGCGTCCCCGGCTTCCAGATCTGCGAACATCTGCCGCGCCTCGCGAAGTGCGCGGACCAGTATGCCCTCATCCGTTCCCTGTCGGACGCGGTGGATGACCACTCGGACTTCATGTGCCAGACCGGCCGTCGCAAGAACCAGCAGCCACCGGGCGGCTGGCCCTCGTTTGGCTCGTGTGTCTCGCGCGTTCTGGGCGCGGCGGATCCGGCGGTGCCCGCCTTTGTCGGCCTCGAACCCCGGATGCAGCACCGGCCTTATAACGCCGCCACCGCCGGCTATGCGGGTGTGGCGCACGATGCTTTCCGGCCCGCCGCCGACGCCAAGTCCGACATGGTGCTCAACGGCATCACTACGGACCGCCTCGCCGACCGTCGTTCGCTGCTGACCGCCTTCGACAAGTTTCGCCGCGACGTAGATGCCAGCGGCCTGATGTCCGGGCTCGATGGCTTCAATGAACAGGCCTTCGGCATGCTCACCTCGAGCCGGCTGCTCGAGGCGCTGAGCGTCGAAAAGGAATCCGCCGCGCTCCGTGAGCGCTACGGCAAGGGCGACATCAAAGTTCACGGCGACGCCGCGCCGATGATGAACGAGCAGTTCCTCGTGGCCCGCCGCCTGGTCGAGGCTGGTGCCCGCTTCGTGACGGTCGCCTACGGCTTCTGGGATTATCACGGCAACAACTTCGGCAATGCCCGCAATGACCTGCCGATGCTCGATCAGGGCGTAAGCGCGCTGCTGGAAGATTTGAAGCAGCGCGGCCTCGACAAGGACGTCAGCGTGCTGATGTGGAGCGAATTTGGCCGTTCCCCCACGATTAACAAGGACGCCGGCCGCGACCACTGGCCGCGCGCCAACTGCGCCCTGCTCGCCGGCGGCGGCATGAAGGTCGGCCAGGTCATCGGTGCCACCGACCGCCTCGGCGGCGAACCGAGCGAGCGCCCGGTGCAATACGGCGAAGTGTTCGCCACGCTGTACCAGAACCTCGGCATCGACGTGAACAAGGTGACGATCCCCGACCTCACGGGCCGCCCGCAATATCTCGTCCCCGACGGCTGCCAGCCCATGAAGGAACTCGTGGGATGAAGAAGACGGGAATGAACAACGAAGACGCAAAGACGCGAAGAGAAAGCTCAAGGAACCAAGCCTGATGCCAGCCCCGCCCAACACCCTCTCGCCCTGCTTCGTGCCTTTGCGTCTTTGTTGTTTTCTTCTCGGAATGAACGACGAAGGCGTTAAGGCGCGAATGGGACAATGAATGATGCCCTTGGCGTTTCCAGAACAGCCGTTGAGGAAGGTGAACGTATCACCGGAAGTCGAAGCGCTGGCCTCGGTGGCAGTTCGCGCTGCCTTCGATGTTCACAAGGAACTAGGTGCGGGCTTGCTGGAGAACGTTTATGAGGCGGCGTTTGCCCATGAACTGGAATTGCGCGGTGTTCGCCATAAGCGACAAGTGCCAATCTCAGTCACCTATAAAGGACGGGGTATGGACCTCGGTTTTCGGGCTGACGTCATTTTGGAAGAAAGGCTCTTGGTCGAATTGAAAGCCGTCGAACAAGTCATCCCGGTGCATAAGGCACAGGTTATCACTTATCTGAAAATCCTGAATTTCCCGCTTGGACTGCTCATCAATTTCAACGAAGTCCTGATTAAAAACGGCATCGATCGTGTCCTGAACCTCAATCATCGCATTTCTTAGCGCCTTCGCGTCTTTGTTGTTCAACTCCATGCTGACCATCCCCGGCAACTCCCACAGCCCCTTTTGCGATGGCCATTCGCGGCGCGACTTCCTGCGCATTGGTGGACTGGCAATGGGTGGCTTGGCGCTGCCGCAACTGCTCCAGGCCGAACAGCTCTCGGGAATCCGCAAGTCACATAAGGCGGTCATCATGATCTATCTGGTCGGCGCCCCGCCGCATCAGGACATGTTCGACCTGAAGATGGACGCGCCGCTGGAGATCCGCGGCCCGCACAAGCCGCGCGTGACCAACGTGCCCGGCATCGAGATTTCCGAGCACATGCCATACTGCGCCCGGATTATGGACAAGCTCGTCCCGATCCGCACGATGTACGGCTCGCCCAGCGGGGACCACGACTCCTTCATTTGCTACACCGGCCGCCCGGTGCCGAATCAGCCGCCGGGCGGCTGGCCTTCCCTCGGCTCGACGCTCTCGAAGCTGCAGGGCCCGACCGATCCGACGATTCCCGCCTTCGTCGGCCTGGCGCCCAAGGCCGGCCACCCGCCCTATGGTTCCCCCGGCCATCCGGGCTTCCTCGGCCCGACGCACACAGCGTTCCGTCCCAACGGCCCCGGGATGGAAGACCTGAAGCTCAACGGCGTATCACTCGACCGCCTCAGTGACCGCCGGGCATTGCTCGCGGGCTTCGACCGATTTCGCCGCGACATGGACAGCAGTGGGGTGGTCGAAAGCCTCGACGCCTTCAACCAGGAGGCCTTCAACATCCTGACCTCCAGCAAGCTCCTGGAGGCGCTGGATGTGAGCCGCGAACCCGCCAAGGTCCGCGAACGCTACGGCAAGGGCGATCCGAAGAACTATGGCGACGGCGCGCCCCGCAACTGCGAGCAGTTCCTCGTTGCCCGCCGCCTCGTCGAGGCCGGTGCCCGTTGTGTGACGCTGAATTTTGGACGCTGGGATTTCCACAGCAACAACCACAGCGAGCTGCTCACACATCTGCCGCTCTTCGACCAGGCCATGAGCGCGCTCGTCGAAGATTTGCACGAGCGGGGAATGGACAAGGATGTGGCAGTAGTTGCCTGGGGTGAGTTCGGTCGCACGCCGCAGATCAATGCGGATGCGGGCCGCGACCACTGGCCGCAGCTCGGCTGCGCGCTGCTGGCCGGCGGCGGCATGCGTACCGGCCAGGTGATCGGTGCAACCGACCGGCTCGGCGGCGAAATCGCCGAACGCGGCGTCCATTTCGGCGAAGTCTTCGCCACACTCTATAACCAGCTCGGCCTCGATACCGCCCAGGTCACACTGCCCGACCTCACCGGCCGTCCGCACTACTTGGTAGATGGCTGGCAACCCATGAAGGAACTGGTCGGATGAAGACAGGAACAACAGCACTGACATTGCAACGCGCATCATGATTTTGAGCTCTTCCACTTTTCGCCCGCCGACGCGTTGGCGCTTGGGCTGCCTGTTGTTCGGCGCGCTCGCCCTGCACGCCCACGCGTTGACGATCCAGTTCCGCAGCGGCGTCACCAATCTCGTCCTCAATACCAAGGACGCCCGACAGCAACTGCTCGCCACCACCGCCAACGACTTGGACCTGACCCGTGAAGTGGCCTGGTCATCGGAGCCCGCCGGCATCGTCAGCATCGACAAGGCCGGCCGGGCGACGCCCGACGCTGATGGTTCGGCGATCATCACCGCCCGGGCCAAGGACGGCACGACCGCCACTTTCCCGGTGACCGTGACGCACGCGTCGCAGCCCGCGCCGATCCATTTCGCGAACCAGATCGTCCCCATCTTCACCAAGAACGGCTGCAACGGCGGCGGCTGTCACGGCAAGGCCGCCGGTCAAAATGGCTTCCGCCTCTCCCTGCTCGGCTTCGAGCCGGGTGAGGACTACGAACATCTCGTGAAGGAGGCGCGTGGACGCCGCCTCTTCCCGGCCGCGCCCGAGCACAGCCTGCTGCTGACCAAGGGCACCGCGCAGCTACCGCATGGCGGCGGCAAGCGGCTGGAGCCCGCCTCCGACGATTACCGGCTGCTCGTGCGCTGGATTTCCCAGGGCATGCCGGTCGGACGCGCCGACGCGCCGACGGTCACCCGCATCGAGGTCTTTCCCACCGAGCGCACCCTGCCGCTCAATGCCGAGCAGCAGCTCGTCGTGACCGCACACTACTCCGACGGTTCAACCGAGGATGTGACGCGCGGCGCGCTCTTCGAACCGAACGACAAGGACATGGCTGCGACCGACGCCTTGGGCCGGGTCAAAGTCTTCAACCAGCCCGGTGAAGTGGCCGTGATGGTGCGCTACCAGGGCAAGGTCGCCACCTTCAGCGGGACTGTTCCGCTCGGCGCTCCGGTTGAAAACCTGCCCCTCGCCCGCACGTTCGTAGATGAGCTGGTTTTCAAGCAGCTCAAGAAGGTTGGAATGCCGCCGAGCGACGTGGCCGACGACGCCACCTTCATCCGGCGCGTGACCATCGACATCGCCGGTCGCCTGCCCACCCCGCAGGAAGCCGAGGCGCTCGCCAAGGACCCCTCGCCGAACAAACGCGACGCCGTCATCGACCGTCTGCTGGCCTCGACCGATTACGCCGATTACTTCGCCAACACCTGGAGCGCGCTGCTCCGCAACAAGCGCACCGAGGCCAAGCAGGCCCGCGGTACCTACGCCTTCCACGACTGGATTCGCGACTCGCTCGCGGCCAACAAGCCCTACGACCAGTTCGTACGTGAGATCCTGGCCGCGTCGGGCGATGTCACCGAAAATCCGCCGGTGGCGTGGTACCGGCAGGTCCGCACCATGCAGGGCCAGCTGGAGGACACCGCCGAGCTGTTTCTGGGGCTGCGCCTTCAGTGTGCACAATGCCATCACCACCCCTACGAACGCTGGAGCCAGGCCGACTACTGGAGCTTCGGCGCGTTCTTCTCGCAGGTCGGCTATAAAACCGGCAGCCAGCCCGGCGAGGACATCATCGTCCACCGCCGCGGCACCGCCCAGGCGACGAACAAGAAGAACGGCCAGCAGATGAAGCCCGCCGGCCTCGGCGAGCCCGCGCTCGCTCTCGCGCCCGATGATGACCCGCGCCAGGCCCTATCCGACTGGCTGACCAAGCCCGACAACCGCTTCTTCGCCCGCGCCCTGGTCAACCGCTACTGGAAGCACTTCTTCAACCGCGGCCTCGTGGAGCCCGAGGACGACATGCGCGACACCAATCCCGCCACGAATCCCGAACTGCTCGACGCGCTCGCGGCCAATTTCGTGAAAAGCGGCTACGATCTGAAGGGCCTCGTCCGCACACTCACGCGCTCGACGGTCTATCAGCTCAGCGCGACACCGAACCAGTACAACGCCCGCGACCGGCACCACTTCGCGCGCTACTATCCGCGCCGCCTCAACGCCGAGGTGCTCTACGACGCGGTCAACACCATGCTAGCCACGGAGTCGAAGTTCGACGGCCTGCCCGCCGGGACTCGCGCCGTGGCGCTGCCCGACAACAGCTTCAACGCCAGCAGCTATTTCCTCACCGTCTTCGGCCGCCCGGAGAGCAGCAGCGCCTGCGAATGCGAACGCAGCATGGACGCCTCGCTGAGCCAGAGCCTGCACCTGCTCAACGCGAAGGACATCCAGGACAAGCTCGCGGCCGACGCCAGCCGTCCGGCCAAGCTCGCCCTGGAACCCGCCAAGCCGGACGACGTCAAGCTGCGCGATCTCTACCGCCTGGCCTATTCCCGCGACCCGCAGCCCGAGGAGCTGAAGGTGGCCATCGGCTACGTCACGCAGAAATCCTCCACCGCCAAGGATGATGCCGCCAAGACCAAGGCCCGTCGCGAAGCCTACGAAGACACCCTTTGGGCGCTGTTGAACACGAAAGAGTTTTTGTTCAATCACTGAGCCGTCGGTTACTGGTATGGAACCCGACGGCAGGCAGGTCAGCTATCATCCGAACGGTCAGATTGCCTCCGAGATGACCTATGTAGATTCGCGCGTAAGCGGCAGATTGCCTCATGGCATGACACGCTCGTGGTATCCAAATGGAGTTTTGGCCGCAGAAATCCCGACGCAGTTTGGGAAAGTTCATGGGATAGTTCGGAATTGGGATAGCGATGGAAATTTGAAATGCCAGTCCACCATGGAGCATGGGACTGGCGTCTGGAAAATGTGGAACGATCACGAACGGGCGGTCATGGAAACGGCCATGCAGAATGGCGCGCATCATGGACGCTTTCGCATGGTCCTGGAAGACGGTGAAATTTTTGCCTCCAGTTACTGGCATCATGGTCGCCAAGTTTCCCAAAAACGATATCTGGCGCTTTGCGAAACGGACCCCACCCTGCCCCGCTACGACAATCTTCGCGCTGCTCCGAAGCGCCGTAAACCAGCCCCGGGGAAAAATCCGCCTGAAAAGAGCGTTGAAGAACGGTCCCGCCATGACGGGTTAATTGCCCGCTTGCTCAACAGCCGCAAGGCAGAAGCCAGAATCTGGCTGCGGTCTTCGCCCGACGAGAATGCCTTCACCTTGGGAGAGCTGCCCACGACCCGCCAGTCGCTGGAGTTGGCAGAAGAGGCCTACACTGCCGGAGCCGTCACTGTATTGGCCGTTGAGATCAATGACTGCGAGAACGGCCAACAGAATTCCGGTAAACTCGTCATTGAGCTGCCGAAAGCCAAGGCGAAGCGAAAACGGATCATCGCCTGGGTGAACGAGCAGGCTGAACTTCAAGGTTTTGATCCCGAGTCTGACAACGGCGAGACACATCTGTTTCTCCCTCTCGATTAAGGCACAACCTTTCCCTTGCTGAACGCGAAAGAATTCCCATTTAACCATTGAGGTAGCCACTTCGGGAAGGACCCCTGACAGTAAGGGCGCCAACGGGCCGCCGGCGGCGAATCAAAGGGCCGCGCAACTTTCCATGGCTGACCTCACGTCTCGGTCCCGGGTGGCCCCTGCCGGCAAGATGCCGGGGGCACGTTGGGCGGCCATTGGCCAATCGGCTCACTGAGGGCGTTGAATCATCTTGGCGGTCGCCAAAAACTGCTCCACCGAAAGCCGGATGATCCGGTCGAAAAACGAGTGCAGAACAACCATGGCGAAAAGGCCGGGTTTCCCGGCGCTTTCCGGGGCACGTTGTTCCTGAAATTCGGCCAGATAGTGGATGAGCACCGTGCGTAGCGCGCCGATTTCCCGGATCAGCTGGGCGATGTCGTAATGCTGTTCCCAGCGGATGTGTCCGTGATAGGCGGCAAACCGAGCCGACTGCTCCTTGATCTCATGGTTGAACGCATCGGTGAGGGTCCGGTTCAGGTCATCGAGAATGTTGGGAATGTGGTCCCTGAGCTGGTGCGGGGTCAGATGATCCGTGGCGGGCAGCTTTTCATGCTCCTGAATCCCAACCATCCATTCGGACAGTATCTGATGCCGGCGGTCGGCCAGAAAATTGGAAAGACTGCAGCCGACGATCTGCTGCTCAGGCGATGGCTCAGGTACGCTGATGCTCATGGGCATGTTCAGGTGAAAATTCCGATTTCCATCTAAGGTTTACGATGCTGCTTCGGTCCGGTCGATTTTCAAGGGGTTTTGTCGGTTGCCATGCGGTTTGATCGGGTCGCAAACGAATTTCGCCGCCGCATCCCCCATCTCTCCCCGCATAACCCATTCGCGCGGCTGGTCACGCGGGCGACTGAACCCGCAGAATTTATCCACAGCTCCTGCATCATCCCGAATTTGACCGGCCGTCAGAGCGTCTTGCTCTGTCTCCCGGGCCCTCCACGTGAGCTTCAATTCGACGATGGGAACGAAGCCGGCCGACCGGCACCGGGACTGAATGAATCTGATGAAAGTCCGCCCTGATCTTGCTGCCGCCCTGAGCGCTCTCGCGCTGATGGCAGGCGCTTTTCCGATCCAGGCTCAGCTTCCGCTAGCGCGCCTGAACTGGGTTTTTCCGACGGGCATGCGCGCGGGCACCACCAACGAACTGACAATTTCGGGCAGCAGCCTCGACGATCCGACCGGCCTGCGCTTTTCCGACACGCGCATCGTGGCCACGGCCAAGCCGGACAACGCCGCCGTGTTCACTGTCATCGTCCCGCCGGAAGTGCCGCCGGGTTTTGTGGATGTCCGGTTCACGGGCCGGTTCGGCGTGTCGAATCCGCGGGCGCTGGCCATCGGGGACACCGCCGAGCTCACCGCGCCGACCTCCAACACGTCCGCCGCAACCGCGTTCGAGCTGCCGTTGGATTCCGTGGTGGATGGTCGGACTGCGGCGAACACCGCCAGCTGGTTTCGCTTTGCCGCGAAGGCCGCCCAGCGGCTCGTCATCCGCACGCAATCGCGCGAGCTGGATTCACGGCTCGAACCCATGCTCGTCGTCCTCACTACCGATGGCCGCGAACTCAGCCGCTCCCGGCGCGGCTTCCTGGATTTTACCGCGCCGGCGGAAGGCCATTTTCTGCTCCAGCTCCACGACCAGACCTTTCGCGGTGGCGACGATTTCAGCTACCGGCTGACGGTCACCGCCGGCGCGCAGCTCGAGTTTGCGCTGCCCAACGTGCTGCGCGCGGGTGAAACCAATTTCGTGACGCTGTACGGCCATAACCTGCCCGGGGACGAACGCAGTCCGGTCACCGATGCCGAAGGCCGTCCACTGGACCGGCTTGGGGTCGAGGTGATCGCCCCGGCCCTCGGCGGAACGCCGGCGGAACTGATCCGCAAACCTGCTGCCGCGATGCTGGCGGGCGAGGCCTTCGCCTGGCGGTTAGGTTCGACCAATGGCAGCTCCAATCCCCTGCTCTTCACCCTGACGACGAATCCCGTGTTCGTTTCGCTCACCAACGGGATCGTGCCGGTCACGCCGCCGTGCGAGTTCTCCGGCCTCTTCCCCAAGCGGGGCGAATTGAACGGCGTCGTGTTTGAGGCGAAGAAAGGTGACGTGCTGTGGGTGGAGCTGTGGGGCGAACGGCTCGGCCAGGCCTGCGATCCGTTTGCCCTCCTGCAGCGCGTCACTAAAAACGACAAGGGCGAGGCGCAGTACGGGGATCTGCAGGAATTCAACGACGGCGACACCAACGTGGGCGGGCGCGATTTCAACACCGCGACCCGCGATCCGGCGGGCCGGATCGAGATCAAGGAGGACGGCAGCTACCGAATCCTGGTGCGCGACCTGTTCAACACGGGAGCGACCAGTCCCCGTCATCCGTATCGGCTCAGTCTCCGCCGTGAAACTCCTGACTTCCGCCTTGTCGCCCTGCCCCAACCACCGCCCAAGGCCAAGGACGACGACCGGCAGGTACACGTGGCCAGCACCTTCCTCCGACAGGGTGAGACGCTGCCGGTCCGGGTTTTGGCGCTGCGCCGCGACGGTTTCAGCGGCGACATCGAAATCACCGCCACCAACTTGCCGGCGGGTGTCTCGGTGACACCCGGACACATCCTCGCCGGACAGAATGCCGGGCAACTGCTTTTGACCGCCGCCGAAGGCGCGACCGGCTGCACCAACGTGCAATTCCTCGGCCGTGCCGTCATCGGTGCCGGCGAAGTTTCGCGGCTCGCCTCCTTGGGCACCGTGATCTGGCCGGTGGGCGACTACGATCAGGAGGCGGTCGCCACGCGGCTGGACCGCGATGCGTCGGTCGCCGCGGGTTCGGCCGAATGGGCTCCGGTCACCCTGCAACCGGCAGAGTCAAAAACCTATGAGGCCACCGTGGACGGCAAACTTACCCTGCCACTGAACGTCACCCGCCGTGGGGATTTCAACGCCGCCTTCAACGTGAAGCCCTTTGGCAATCCCACGCTCGACAAGGCGAAGGATGTGTCCATCGCGGAGAAGGCCACGAACGCGACCGTCGAGATCAACCTCGCGGAACTGAAACTGCCGGAAGGCACGCACACGCTGTGGGTTCAGGGCGTCGTCGCCGGCAAATACCGGAATAATCCCGAGGCGCTGACAGCCGCCGAAGCCGAGCTGAAGGAGCTGGAGAAAAATCTGGCCACCGCGCCCGCCGCCGAAAAACCGAAGCTCGAAGAGCGCAAGAAGGCGGTCGAGGCTAAGCGCAAGGCCGCCGAAGATCGTGCCAAACCGGCGGACGTTACCGTGGCGGTCTATTCGCAGCCCTTCCTCGTGAAAGTTTTGCCCGCGCCCAAACCGGAGGTAAAAAAGTGAGCCCCCTCTCCGTCTCACCCCTCACCCTATCCCCCTCCCCGTTGAAGGGAGAGGGGACTCGACTTGGGCCAATCGTTCTAGCCCTGGTCTTGGGTCTGAGCCTGAGCGTTGGCCGGACACTTGCGGCCGAAACCATTCCCGTGGCCAAGCCGGACCGTACGGCGCCCGTGGATTTCTACCGCGAGGTTGTGCCGGTGCTTCAGGCGAACTGCCTGCCCTGCCACAACAAGACCACGACCAAGGCCGACCTGCTCCTCGAAACGCCCGCGAACATGCTCAAAGGCGGCGAGTCCGGCCCGGCCATCGTTCCCGGCAAATCCGTCGAGTCGCTCCTGCTCAAGGTGGCAACCCACGAGGAAAAGCCGCGCATGCCGCCCAAGGATAACAAGGTCAACGCGGTCAACCTGAAGCCCGAGGAACTGGGGCTGCTCGCGCTGTGGATTGACCAAGGCGCGAAGGCTTCGGAGAAATACGAGGAGGCCATCGCCTGGCAATCCCTGCCCGATGCCCTGAATCCGATCCTGGCCGTCGCGGTCACCGAGGATGGCCGTTATGCCGCGTGTGGACGGGGCAACCGCATTGATGTCTATCAGCTTCCCTCAGGCCAGCTCCTCGGCCACCTCACGGACAGCGGGGCACCCGGAAATGGCGACACCGCCCCCGCGCATCGCGACGTCGTGAATTCGCTCGCCTTCAGCCCCGACGGAAGCCGGATCGCCTCCGGTGGCTTCCGTGAGGTCAAGCTGTGGCATCGGACTTTCGCCAGCAAACCAGCGGCGGCCACCAATGGCCAGCCAGCCAAACCCGCTGCCTCCGTCCAGCTGAGTCCGGATGGACTATTCCGACTGACTCTGACCAACGGTGTCGTGCTCTTGTCCGATGCCGGGACAAAACAATTCGTGGCCGCCCTCGTGACCGACGCCGTCGCCGAGGCGTCCGTCGAGCAGGTGGAGCGTTCGCTGGTCCGGCTGCGCGCGGAACGGGACCTCCACCAGGTTTCCTTGGAAGCCGCGCGCAAGGAGCATGACGCCCAACGCGAACGTGTAAAAAAGGCGGATGAGGCGCTGGCAGTGGCCACCAAAGCCCTGACCGACAAGGAGCCGAACTGGGAGACGGCCAAAAAGAACCGCCTCATCGCCGAGCTGGATCAGGCCCGCGTGTGCCGTTCCTCCACCGGTGCCACCAATGCCGTCGATCTGAGAAAAAAGGCGGGCGAGAAAACAGAGGCGGCCGCCAAGGCGGTGGAACAGGCGGAGCAGGAGCTGAAACCGCTCCGGCAAAAGCTGGACTCCGCCCGCAATGAATCCGAACTCGCCCGCACGGGCGTCGTGCGCGCCGACACTGTTCTGCTCGCCGCCGAATACCACCGACGGATGGCTGACGTGGCCATTGCCTCGGCTGAAACCGCGCTCCAACAGGCCGTAGCCCGGGCTGCCCACGCCGTCACCCCGGCTCTGGCGGCGGCGTTTTCCCCCGACAACCGCTGGGTGGCCACCACCCACGAGGATGGCACCGTGCGCCTCTGGAATTCTGCCGACGCCACACCGGTCGAAGTCATTCCGTCCGGATTTCGCGCCACCGCCATCGCGTTCGCCGATGAGCACACGCTCAGCCTCTGGCCGGCCAATGGGGCCGGGCAGCAGTTTGCGCTGCAGCCGTCGTGGGTTTTGGAGCGCACGTTGGGCGGGGTGACCAACTCCGCCTTCGCCGACCGCGTCACCGCGCTGGCGTTCCATCCAGATGGGACGCGGCTGGCCATGGGCGGCGGAGAGCCGACGCGGGGAGGCGATCTGCAGATCTGGGATCCGGTCGTTGGAAAGTTGCTCTACTCCGTCAGCAGCCTGCACAGCGACACCGTGCTCGCGCTGGCCTACTCGCCCGAAGGCAACCGCCTGATCTCCGGTGGCGCGGACCGCTTTGCGCGCCTCGTGGATATGGCAATGGCCCGCCAGACCCACGCCTTGGAAGGACACACCGGGCATGTGCTCGGCGTCGCCTGGTCGCCGGATGGCCAGACGGTGGCCACCAGCGGGGCGGATGGCGTGGTGAAACTGTGGAATCCGGTGACCGGTGAAAAGCGGAAGCAGGGACCGGTCATCGGCCGGGAAGTCACCGCCATCGCCTTCGTCGGCGACAGCCGCCGGCTGGTGGCCGCTTCGGGTGAGAACGAGCTGCGGGTGCTCAGCGAAAATGGCGAACGCACGCTCGGTCTGAAAGGCCCGACCGACTTCACCTACGCGCTCGCCGCCACCGCCGACGGACGCTGGCTGGTGGCCGGGGGCCAGGACGGCGTGCTGCGGGTCTGGCATCCCGATCAGGCCGATCCCGCGCTTCAGCTGCAGCCCGCCGCCCCGTTAACGACGGCCGTCAGCCAATAACGGTTCCGGATCGTGAGCGGGGCGGAGCACGGGCGGGGCGCGGCTGTGTCCGCAGGACCAGCCGCAGAGACGGGACTCGCGCTGGAAGCGTCCGATTTCCGAAGCCTTGTCCGCCCAACCGAATTTCCCGTGGGCACGCCTTGCTCACATCGGCGCCAAGGCGTCGCGAGGAAAGTTGCGCCCGCGCCACGGGCAACGATTCTCGGCGCGTGAAACGGCTGAAACTGAACAGAGATGGCTACTTTGGCGAACGCATCGACCTCGACGCGACCCTGGCGGACTGCCAGACGCAGGCGAAACGTCATGGCTGGACGCTCGAAGAATTTCCTGCCGGCCACCAGAACCTGCTCGTGTTTCATCGCCCCAGCTCCAACGCCGGATCGAAGCGGATTTACCTTTCAACGGGCATGCACGGCGATGAGCCCGCCGGCCCGCGCGCGGCCTTGCGGCTGCTCGAGGAAAATCTCTGGCCCGACGCCGAGCTCTGGCTGCTGCCCTGCCTGAACCCCGACGGCATCCGGGCGAACACCCGTGGCAATGCCGAGCTCATTGACATCAACCGGGATTACCGCCATTTCCGGACGCCGGAAGCCCGGGGGCATGTGGAATGGCTGAAACGCCAGCCCAACTTCGACCTCACGCTGCTCCTGCACGAGGACTGGGAATCGCATGGCTTCTACTGCTACGAGCTCAATCCCGACGGTGAGCCCTCCCTGGCCGAGGCCATGATCGAGGCCGTGCGTCCGATCTGCCCCATTGACTCTTCCGAGGTCATCGACGGGCGGCCCTCCCTGCATCCGGGCATCCTCCGCCCCCAGGAATGGCCCGACTTCAAGCCGCTCGAACGACCCGAATGGCCCGAGGCTCTCTGGCTCACCATGAACCGGGCAGGGCACAATTACACCCTCGAAGCCCCCAGCGACTGGCCGCTGGCGATGCGCGTGAACGCGCTGGTCACGGCCGTCCGCACGGCGATGGAGCGTTACTGCGCCGCCCCGGTGAGGTAGTCTGTTCGTAGCGGATGAATTCACTTCTCACCAGCAGACCGGCGGAGTCACCGATTGCCTTTCGCGAACGGGCGGCCGCCGTGACTGCCAACCCGTCCGTGACCCGGACGGACGCCCCTGTCCGCAGCCTCTACGTGCATGTGCCCTTCTGCGCGCACAAGTGCGAGTATTGCGCCTTCTACTCGGCGCCGCCCTCGGGCGACATCATTGGCCGTTACGTGAACGCGCTGGTGCGCGAGTTGGAGCTGATTGCGCCGGACTGCCGGCCGGACACCATCTTCTTCGGCGGCGGCACGCCGTCCCTGCTGACAATCAAGCAATGGGAAACCGTGCTGGGTGCGATGCAGCGGCTCGGCCTCACCGGGGCCGCCGAATGGTCGGTCGAGTGCAATCCCGCCACCGTCTCCGCCGACAAGGCGAAGCTGCTGCATGATGCCGGCGTGAACCGCATTTCCATGGGCGTGCAGTCACTTGATGAAGGCCTGCTGGAACGGCTGGGGCGAATCCACTCGCGCGAGCAGGTTTTCCGCAGTCTGGACATCCTGCGTGCGGCCGGCTTTGCCAATGTGAACATCGACCTGATGTTTGCCATCCCCGGCCAAACGATGGAGCTGTGGCACCGCACGCTCGACGAGGCGCTGGCGCTGGGGACCGAGCACCTGAGCTGCTACGAGGTCATCTACGAGGACGACACGCCGCTGTACGAGCAGCTCAAGGCCGGTGAGTTCGACGTGGACGAGGAGCTCGCCTGCGGGATGTACGTCGCGCTGATCGACCGCGCCGGCGCGGCCGGCTTCCACCAGTACGAGATCGCCAATTTCGCCCGGAATCGTGACTCAGCCATCCCGCACGCGTCCCCGGCCATCCCCGACTACGCCTGCCGGCACAATGTCGGTTACTGGCGTGGACAGGACAGCTACGGCATCGGCCCCAGTGCGAGCGAATACGTGCGCGGCCTGCGTGCGAAGAACTGGGCTAACACCACCCTCTGGATCGAGCAGTTGGAGAAGGGACGCCGCGCCAAGGAACTGGCCGAGGCGCTGTCGCCGTTAGCCCGCGCTGGCGAGCTGGCCGCCTTCGGCCTGCGCATGAACGCGGGCTGGCCGCTGGCCGAGTTTAGCGAACGTACCGGCTACGACCTGAAATCCGAATGGCGGAGCGAACTCGACCGGCTCGTGGCCTGCGGCTGGGGCGAAATGACCCCGGATTCATTCCGCCTCAACCGCCAAGGGTTGCGCTATGCGGATGCGGCGGCGGAAATGTTCCTACGGTCGTAGTTGCGGGAAGCATCCGGCGCCTGGTTCGTCAGGCAATGTTTGCCTTTCATCACCGGTCCTTTCAGAAGGCTTGTTTGCATGATCCTCGGAGAACGGTGCTGGACCATTCATGAACTTGGGTCATCAGGCCGCCTGCAAAACCGTCGTATGTCCACTGGTTATCAGCAAAATGATCCCGATAGGTTTCTGGTCAACGTTGTTGAATACGAAGGCCATCCGCTGGCGCTCAGAGTCCGCCCCTCGGCCGACACCGCCGAGAATCGTCGGGCGTATTCGTGTTTGCTTTTGGTAACCCACGAGTTGGCTCAGGTCCTTCCGAACGGGCTGCCCGAATCCAGCTATAATCAGTCGCTCACCGGTTTCGACCAGGATGTGTTCCGGTTCCTCGAAAGCGAAGGCGACGGAGTAGTGGCGTTGGTGGAAACCTTTGCCGGGAAACGCACCTACTACGCGTATGTTGACGTTGGCGCGACGTTCAAGGCGAGAGTTGAGGAATTAAGGGCAAAATATCCCGAGCATGTTGTCAATGTGAGCCACCGGGTGGAGGTTGGCTGGGAAACCTATCAGCTTTATGGGAAGCTCTACCCATGGTGAATGACCACGCTCGGGTGGATGATCTTTTCCGATGCAGGCTCAGACACCGACGCGGATGGGGACAGTGAGGGCATAGTCGCTGGGAACCGCATTTCAGCATGGAAAAACCGGCGCGAACTTCCGTCCACGCCGGTCAGGAAAAATACGGCCCTGGACCGCGCACGAAATCACTTCAGCACGGCCTGGTGGAATTCGTACCAGTCATCGAGGTTGTTCACGTTGATGGCGTCGGGCAGGACCGAGCCGTCGTCCGGCAGACCGTTTGCGGCGAGCACGCCCTTCCGCACCTCGTCGGGGTGGATGTAACCGGCGATGCTGACGTTGAGCTTGTGGATGTTGCCCTTGGTCAGGTTCACGCCGGGCTGGGTTTTGATCCAGGCCTCAAACTGTGGGTAGGTCGGCCGGGTGGCGATGAAAGCCTTCACCGCGTCGGCCTTCAGGCCAAGCCCGTTCACCACCATCATGTCGTAACCCTGGCCACAGCCCGGATATCCGGGGGCCAGTTTTCCGGCGGCCTCAAGGGAAGACTTGAGCCAGAGGCGCGGCAGGTGGAGGACGCCCAGCGGACCGGCGACGCCGGAGCTGATGAGGGGAACGTAGGATTCACTCATGGGAAATACAGATTGCGGTGTGAGATTTGGAACGTCGCCCAGTCTGCAAACAACGGAGAAATCGGGCAATTGGTTTCAGGTCCGTTTTCAGATGCGCAGGAAGATTTTGTTCCGCCGCATCCAGAGCAGGATCAGCCATTCCACCAAGAGGACAGTCGCACCAAAGACGAACGGCTCATAGTCGCCCGCAAAGCCGAAGAAGTTCTGCCCCAGATGGGTCTTCAGGTTCTTGCTGATGAAGCCCCCCCACAGGTGCGCGATGCAGTAGGCGGCGATGGAGTTGGTGCCTACCACCACCAACGGGAAGCCCCAGCGTTTCCAGCCCTTCAGGTCCACGAGGGCATAAAAACCGGCCAGCAGCAGGCAGCAAATGCCGCCGCTGTAGAGCACCCAGGTCGGCGTCCAGATCTTCTTCACGATGGGGCAGACGCCGAGCGCCTCCAAAGTGCAGCCTAGCGCAATGCCGATGACGCCGGCCACGGCCAGCCATTTCACCTTGGCCGGGCCGGTGCGTTCACTGCGCAGCACGCCGCCCGCCAGCAGGCCCAGCACCATCGTGCCGAGTGTCGGGATGAAACTGATCGTGGAATAGCCGCCCCCGTTGTAAACCCACGGCTTGGCGCGGGAGAACAGGTTCAGGAACCAGGTGTCGAAGGCCCAGGCGAGATTGCTGTTCTTCTGCCAGTGCGCGGCGAAACCGGTGTGGCCGTGCTCCTGTAGCCAGGCGGCGGACACCCCCACGTGTTCATAGTCGAAGTTCGCCGGCACGGGCCACAGCGCAAACGCCGCCCAGTAGCCCACGACAATCACGACAAATCCGATCCACTGGTCGCGGATCGGTCGCAGCCCGAGCAGAAACAGGAACACATAACCCAGACCGATCTGGGAAAGCGTGTCCTCGAAGGTCCAGTTCGTCTGCGACGAATGGGTCGAGCGCAGGAACACCCCCAGCAGGATGAGCATCAGCGCCCGGAGGATGGCGTGGCCCACCATCTGGCCGTTCGTCTGCCCCCGGCCCAGACGGGCGGCGATCGAGAACGGCAGCGCCACGCCCACGAGGAACGAGAACGACGGCTGGATCATGTCGTGCAGCACGCAGCCGGTCCATTCGACGTGCGACTGATGATGGCACAGGAAGCCCCAGATGCCCCCGCCGCCGACCTTGCTCGCGACGTCGCAGAAGCTGAGCACTTCCCCCATCATCAGCAGCATCACAAAGCCGCGATAGGCGTCGAGCGAGGTCAGGCGGTTCGAAGAAAGTCCCAGCGGAGCCGGGGGAGCGGGGTCTGGATTGCTCATTGAAAAATCAGACGAAACGGACGGCTAAAGGCGACGATAAAGCGCAACTGCAATGGACGAGACATCTTAACGAGGCATTCAATCGAAAAATAATGATTCCACGTTCACCTCAGTTGATTAGGACAGTCGTGTCATGCTGTCCCACGTAGAACCACTTGCAGATCAGCAGCCAACCGTGCGCTTTTTCAGTGGTGGGCGAACTCGCCTCCTGCGGAAACCTGAGCATGTACATGCCGAGAAAGGAGGCTGATCTGGTATCGACTCTCGGAGCGCTCATACCCAGCCCCTGAGATGCGGCCCCCAGTCTTCCGATGACCCAAGTCATCTCCCGACCCGATGGAGCCAGAATGTCCTGCCGCAGCCAGGCACCGAGCGCGCCCACTGCCAGCAACGCTGCCAAGCAGGCCAAGGCCCGTCTTTTTGACCCCAACAAAGGCATTGGATGAACGCCATTCAGCCCGGCCGCAAGGGCGGTATGCCCCTGCGGCACCGGACACCACGGCTCAAAGCCGCACGCAGACCGCCTTGGTCTCGGTGTAGAGCTGCAGGGCTTCCTCGCCCATTTCGCGGCCCCAGCCGGACTGCTTGTAGCCGCCAAATGGCAGCGCGGCGTCGAAGATGTTGTAGCAGTTCACCCACACGGTGCCGGCGCGGAGCTGGCTGGCCAGACGGTGCGCCTTGGACACATCGCGGGTCCACACGGCGGCGGCGAGGCCGTAGATGTTGTTGTTCGCGGCCGCGAGGACATCGTTGGCATCGGTGAAGGGCACGGCGCAGACGACCGGCCCGAAAATCTCCTCTTCCAGCACCTTCATGCCGGGCTTGGTGTTCACGAGCACCGTCGGCTGGACGAAGTAGCCGCGGTCACCATGGCGACCGCCACCCGCCATCGATTTGGCCCCCTCGGCCTGGCCGGACTGGAGGAAGCCCATCACGCGGTTGAGCTGCTCTTCCGAAACCAGCGGACCCATCTCGGTGTCGGGCAGGTGGCCGGGACCGACCTTGATCTTGGCCGCCGCCGCCGCCACGCCCTCGACGACCTTGTTGAAGTGCTTTTTGTGGACGTAGAGGCGCGAACCGGCGCAGCAGCACTGGCCGTGGTTGAAGAAGATCGCGCTCGCCGCCCCCGGGATCGCCGTTTCCAGATCGGCGTCCTCCAGGATGATGTTCGGCGACTTGCCACCCAGCTCAAGCGACACCTTCTTCAGGTCGTTTGCCGCCGCCCGCACAATGATCTTGCCCACCTCGGTCGAGCCGGTGAACGCGATCTTGTCGACGCCCGGATGTCCCGCCAGCGCCGCGCCGGCGGTCTCGCCGAGACCGGTGACGATGTTCACCACGCCTTCGGGGAAACCGGCTTCCTGGATCAGCTCGCCGAGCCGGAGCGCGGAAAGCGGCGTCTGCTCGGCGGGCTTCAGCACCACGGTGCAGCCGGCCGCCAGTGCAGGCCCGAGCTTCCACGCGGCCATCAGCAGCGGAAAATTCCACGGGATGATCTGGCCGACCACGCCGACCGGTTCACGCTGGGTGTAGGCGTGGAACAGCGCGCCGGGCGCATAGGGCACCGAAATGGGGAAGGTGCGGCCATGAATTTTGGTCGTCCAGCCGGCCATGTAGCGGAACAGATCCACCGCCAGCGGCACATCGGCGGCCCTGGCGACGCCGAGCGGCTTGCCGTTGTCGAGCGATTCGAGCCGGGCAAACTCCTCCAGGTTCTTCTCCAGAAGGTCTGCCAGCTTCCAGATCATCCGGCCGCGCTCAGAGGCCGTCAGCCGCCGCCACGGCCCGGTCTCGAAGGCCGCCCGCGCCGCCTTCACCGCCAGGTCGATGTCGGCCTTGTCGCCCGCCGCGATCTTGCAGATCACCTCGCCCGTGGCGGGATCGAACGTCTCGAAGGTCTCACCGGACAGGGCGGCCACCCACTGGCCGTTGATGAGCATCTTGCGGGCTTTGGGGGAAACCGTGTGGCCATTGCGGGCACCGTTGACTTTGGCGGAGGTGGCAGACTTGGTTTTCATGGAATGGACGCAGGCGGCGCCGGAACACGATGGCCCCGGCGCAGGTGATGAATTGTGTGCTGAACGGAGAAGATTTAAGCCGATCTTCACCGGGCGTCCATCCCCTTGATATGGGAATTCGCCAGGATCGTCCGCCTTCGGTTTGAAATTTGGGCCACAACCCGGTGGCAATCCGGCAAAACGGCGTCCGCCGCTTTTTCCGGTCGCGGGTTGCTTATGGCCCAAGTTCCAGGTACCAATTGTCTGACCACCCCGTCGCTATGTTCGGTTCCAAGCCCAAGAAAGCGGAAGACCGCCGCTATTACCTCCTGCCAGGTCAGGGGCGCGGAGCCCGACGAAAACACCGTCAGCAGTTCTACATCGCCATTCTGGTCGGCTGCTTCTCCGCCGCCGCGCTCGGCCTCGCGATCTGGGTGTTCAACCAGACCTAGGCCTGTGGGAGAAACGCCCCCCTACGGTTGAAGCCGAAAGCCTGGGCAGCGCGGAGCGCGGAACACGTACGAACGGCGAACCGCGAATGCCTCCGCCGTCCTTAAATCGTAAATCGTAAATTTCTCCAAGCCACTCCGTATTGGCCTCTGACCAGCGAGCGCGTAGCCTCGGGACGTGAAACCGTTCCGGCTCCTTCTGTGGTTGCTGCTTCCCCTGCTCGGCCAGGCGCAGCACGCCGCGCTTTCGCCGGCCTTTGACACCGCCACGAGCGAATCCCAGCACTTTCAGCTGATGCCCGGCCTCCGGCTCTCCGTGTGGGCCGCCGAACCGCAGTTGAGCAACAGCGTCGCCTTCAGCATCGATGGCAAGGGCCGCATCTTTCTGGCCGAATCGGACCGGTGGGCCATCAGCGTCTTCGACATCACCACGCACACCAACTGGCTGCTGGAGGACATGTCGTTTCACAGCGTCGCCGACCGGGCCGCGTTCCTGACCAATCAGTTTGCCACCAACCTCACCTTCCTCACGAAGGACAGTGAGGTGGTCCGCGTGCTGGAAGACCGCGCCGGCACCGGCCACGCCGACCACAGCGAAATCATCGCCACCGGCTTCAACTCGGTCGTGGACGGCACCGCCGCCGGGGTGCTCGCGACCGGCACCAACCTCTATTTCGCCAACATCCCGAACCTGTGGCGGCTTTCTGCAGGAGCAGATGGGAGTTGGCAGATCGGATATGGGACAAGCGCCGCCCACTCAACTCCCAACTCCCAACTCCGATCTCCCAACTCCGATCTCCCATCTGCCACGCGTGAGCGGCTCGCGTCCGGTTTCGGCGTCCACATCGGCGTCTCCGGCCATGATCTGCACGGGCTGATCAAGGGACCGGATGGGCGCATTTACTTCAGCTTCGGCGACCGTGGCGTGTGTCTCACGAACCGCGAGGGTGCCGTCATCAATCTGCCCGATTGCGGTGGGGTGCTGCGCTGCGAGCCGGACGGGGCCAATCTCGAAGTCTTCTGCTACGGCCTGCGTAACCCGCAGGAACTCGCCTTCGACGATCTCGGCAACCTGTGGACCGTGGACAACGACACCGCCGGCGCGGACCCCTGCCGCGTGCTGCACATCGTGGAGGGCGGCGACTACGGCTGGCGCACTAGCTACCAGCACATGGAAGGCTTCGGCCCGTGGGTGCAGGAGGAGCTTTGGAAGGGCGGTCAGGATGGCATCCTCCCGCCCGCCGGCACGGTGAGCCAAGGGCCTTGCGGACTCGCGTATTATCCCGGCACGGGTTTTGGCACCCGTCTGGCCGGCACGTTTCTGCACTGCGATTTTCCGGCGGGTGTCACGGCCTTCACGGTCAAGCCGCAGGGCGCGAGCTACGTTGTGGATCGGCAGGAGAAGTTCCTCTGGAACTGCTGGCCGACGGATGTGGACTTCGGTCCCGATGGTGCGGTGTACGTGCTCGACTGGGTGAATGGCTGGGGGCAGTCGACCAAGGGCCGCATCTACCGCATCACGCCCGCCGAACGCGACCCACGACAGGCCGCCCTCGTCGCCGAAGTGAAACGCCTGCTCGCCGAAGGCATGACGCAACGCGGCGAACAGGAGCTGATCGACCTGCTCGGCCACGCCGACCGCCGCGTGCGGTTGGAGGCGCAATGGGGGATCTGTCAGCGATTCCTTGAAGGGAAGCTTACGGCCGTGACTTATGACGGGATCCTCGATCAGGCGCTGTTGAGCAAGAACCGGCTCCAGCGAATTCACGCCATCTGGACCATGCGTCAGGCGGAACGCGAAAAGCCCGGATATGAACTGTGTTCGCGGGAACCGTTGGTTGCGTTGTTGGAGGACGAAGATCCGGAGATTCGCTGTCAGGCGGCGCTCGCCGTCGCCGAAGTCCGCCTGCAAAGCAGCCTCAGGCCCCTGACCCGATTGCTGGATGACCGGGAGCCCCGCGTCCGCTGGCACGCCTTGCAGGCGCTGGGGATCTTGGCGGCAGGCAACGGGCTACGAAAGGAGGAAGACTCCGTGATCCAAAAACTGGCCGGGCGCTTACCCGCGCAAATTTCCCAACGGATTGACGACTACCGGAATGAAAGGCTGTGGAAATCAGTCACTTTCGGAGAGGAGGAATGGTGCCGGCTCATTTCGGACCCGGAGCGCACGGACGCTTTTGTCGAGCAGGCCGCAGGGGCCTGGGTTCTGGCCCGCTTTCACTCCACCTGGACGGCACCGAATTTCCGCCAAGGAATCCAGCACCTCCAAGCCTACGCCACCAATGTACAGCCCGCGATTCGTCAGGTCGCGCTACTGTCGATGCGTCGCCTCACCAACTCGACGATCACCAACTTTCTCACCGATCCCGACCCGCGACTCGCCATCGCCGCCGGACGGGCCATCCACGACGTGCCCATCGTCGAGGGCTTTCCGGCACTCGCGTCCTTCATCCTGAAGATCGACTGCCCCACGAACCTGATGTCGCGCGTCATCGACGCCTGCTTCCGCCTCGGCACGCCGCAGCACGCACAGATGCTCGCCGGCTTCGCCAAACGCCAGGACGTGCCTGATTGGGCCCGCGTCCTTGCGCTGCGCGCTCTCGCCGACTGGCCCGCACCGCCGCCGCTGGACCGGGTAAACGGGTTATGGCGGCCAGCGGTGAACACGGAGAGGGGAACGCGGAGCGCGGAGTCAACGGCGGCCAGTCCGGCGGCCCCGGCCAATCCGGTGCTGGCCCGGGCGGCCCAAGCGGTGACGGGTGGACCCGCTTCGGCGATTCCGGTGTTGCCGGCGGACCTGGGACGCTCGGCGACCTTTGCCGAAGGGATGGCAGTGAAGCGCAATCCGGCCCCTGCCCGGCGCGCCTTCCTGCGTGTGGCCGGTGAAATCATGGACCCGGCGACGCCGGATGAGAATGGCGTCGTGCTGGGCGGTGAACCCGCCCCCGTTGCAGTTCAGCTCGCCGTGATCGACACTGCAGTGCGGCTGCAGACGAAGGAAGCCTCGTCACCGCTCTTCGCGGAGTTTACCCGCAGCAACACGCCGCCGGAAGTCCGCCGCACCATCGTGCCCGCGCTCGCCGCACTCCGCGCCGCGCAGGCCGGCGACGCCGTGAAGCTCGCCCTTGCCGATCCGGACCCCGCGCTGCGCGCCTCCGCCCTGCCCTACCTCGACCGGCTTGAGGGCGCAGACACGGTTGGGTTGCTGGTGGGCGTGGTCAACGGCCCGCCGGATCGTCACCTTGCCCAGGCCGCCATCGCCGCCATCGCCGCCCTGGCGAAGCTGCCGGATGCAGCAGCCTCTACGGCGCTGCAAAACTTCTCGTCCGCACTGGAGACCGGAAAGCTGCCGGCAGAGCTGGCGCTGGATGTCCATGAGGCCATCCGGCCGCGCAGTACCGAGGCAAGCGGATTTCGTGATGCGCTGGTCGGCGGCGACGCGGCGCGCGGGCGGCAGGTCTTTTACGGAAACCAGACGGTGCAGTGTTCGCGCTGCCACCGGACCGGCGGCGAAGGCGGCACCGTCGGGCCGAAACTCGACGGCATCGGCAGCCGCAACCCGCGCGAGTACCTGCTCGAATCCATCCTCGCGCCCAACGCGAAAATCGCCGCCGGCTTCGAGAACGCGACGGTCACGCTCCGCGACGGGCGCTCGCTCACCGGCACGGTCCGCCACGAGGCCAACGACGCGCTCACGCTCGAGCTCGTGGACGGCGAAACGGGTACGACGAATTCCGTGTCCCTCCCAAAGACGGACATCACGCAACGCCAACGCGGTCCCAGCGCGATGCCCGAGGGATTGGCGGCCCAGCTCACGCCGTTCGAATTGCGCGATCTCGTGGAATTCCTCGCCTCGCTGAAGTAGCCCTCACGGCCCGAGCGCGCGATAGAACAGCCCCGGCCCGCTGACCGGCGAAGGCGATGTGTAATCGAGAAACCCGTCCGCCGGACTGCCGCTGGTCACGTCGGTCCAGGTGCTGAAGTCAGGCGTGGATTGGATCGTGTAGGTGAGGCCTGGCGTGCCTTGCAGGCGAAGGTGAAGGCGGCCATCGGACAACAGCTCGAAGACGGTGAACCCTGGCCCGGGCGCACTCGATACACCGAGGGTCGCCGCGACACTGGTCACGGTACCCGCCAGATTGGTCACGACCACGCGGTAGCTGCCCGCGTCACCCAGACTGACACTGGCGATCAGGTAATTTGTCCCCGTCGCGCCGGGTATATTCGTCGTGCCCTTCTGCCATTGGTAGGCGAGCGACGCAGTGCCGGCGGCGACGACACTGAAAGTGGCGCTCTGCCCGACGACCCGCGAGAGGCTGGCTGGAGGAGTCGTGATAGTCGGCGGCACGCGCACGGTCAGGGTCGCCGCCGCGCTTGTGGCGGTGCTGACCACGTTGCTGACGACACAGTCATAGCTGCCCTCGTCGGCCGTCAGCACGCTGATCAGACTCAGCGTGGCCGAGGTTTTTCCCGGGAGGGCCGTACCGCCCTTACGCCATTGGTAGGTCGGGGCCGGCGTGCCGGTCGCCGTCACGGTGAAGTTCGCCGTGTCGCCCTGGTTCACCGTCTGGCTGGTGGGATCGCCCGTGACCTGGGGCGGTGCTTGGACCGTCAGGGTTGCGGCGGTGCTGGTCACGGTGCCGGCCAGATTCGTCACGACCACGCGGTAGCTCGCCGCGTCACCCAACGTGACACTGGGAATGGAGTAGCTCGTACCGGTCGCGCCCGGGAGGTTGGTGGTGGCCCGCTGCCACTGGTATGCAAGAGGCCCGGTGCCGGCGGCGACCACGCTAAAGGTCACCGGGTTGCCCTGCACGATAGTCTGGCTCGCCGGAGGCGTGGTGATGCTTGGCACCGTCCGCACCGAGAGGGTCGCCGCGGCGCTCGTGTCGCTGCCGGCCAGGTTGCTCACCACACAATCGTAGCTGCCCGTATCCGCCGACTGCGCGCCAGGGATGCTGAGCGTCGCCGCTATTTTACCGACGAGGTTCGTACCACCCTTGCGCCACTGGTAGCCAAGCGGGCCGGTGCCGGTGGCCGTCACCGTAAAACTCGCGGTGTCGCCCGGATTGACGGTCTGGCTTACCGGATCGCCGGTGACATTCGGTGGCACGCGCACCGTCAGGGTGGCCGCCGCACTTGTGGCGGTGCTCACCACATTGCTGACCACACAGTCGTAGCTGCCCTCGTCCGCCGGCAGCACGCTGGTCAGGCTCAGGGTGGCGGCGGTTTTTCCGGGGATGGCCGTGCCGCCTTTGCGCCATTGATAGGTAGGAGCCGGCGTGCCCGTGGCGGTCACGGTGAAGTTCGCTGTGTCGCCCTGATTCACGGTCTGACTCGCCGGATCACCGGTAACCTGGGGCGGTGCCTGGACTGTCAGCGTCGCGGCAGCGCTGGTCACCGTGCCGGCCAGATTGGTCACTACCACGCGGTAGCTCGCCGCGTCGGCGAGGGCGACCGCCGGGATGGAGTAGCTTGTGCCCGTCGCACCGGGAAGGTTAGTCGTGGCCCGCTGCCACTGATAGGCCAGCGGACCGGTGCCCGCGGCGACCACACTGAAGGTCACCGGGTTGCCCTGCACAATGGTCTGGCTCGCCGGCGGCGTCGTGATGCTCGGCAGCGTCCGCACCGTGAGCGTCGCTGCAGCACTTGTATCCGTGCCCGCCAGGTTGCTCACCACGCAGTCGTAGCTACCCGCATCTCCCGCCACACAGGAGGCCAGCGTGAGGGTGGCGGAGGTCTTGCCGGAAAGGCCCATGCCGCCCTTGCGCCACTGATAGCCGAGCGGCCCGGTGCCGGTGGCCGTCACCGTGAAAGACACTGGATCGCCCGGATTCACAGTCTGGCTCGCCGGATCGCCTGTGACATTCGGCGGCACGCGCACGCTCAGGGTCGCCGCCGCGCTCGTGGCCGTGCTGACCACGTTGCTGACCACACAATCATAGCTCCCCTCGTCCGCCGGCAGCACGCTGGTCAGGCTCAAGGTGGCGGCGGTTTTTCCGGGGAGGGCCGTACCGCCCTTGCGCCATTGGTAGGTCGGGGCCGGCGTGCCGGTCGCCGTCACCGTGAAGCTGGCCGTGTCACCCTGATTCACCGTCTGGCTGGCGGGGTCACCGGTGACCTGGGGCGGTGCCTGGACCGTCAGTGTTGCGTCGGCGCTAGTCACGGTGCCGGCCAGATTCGTCACCACCACGCGGTAGCTCGCCGCGTCAGCGAGGGCGACACTGGGGATTGAATAGCTTGTGCCCGTCGCACCTGGAAGATTGGTGGTGGCTCGCTGCCACTGGTACGTCAGCGGGCCAGTGCCGGCCGCGACCACGCTGAAGGTCACCGGGTTCCCTTGCACAATGGTCTGGCTCGCCGGAGGTGTGGTAATGCTCGGCACCGTCCAGCGCTGGCCCGCCGATGGCCCGACGAAGTTCTATCTCCGCACCCTCGCGGAACTTCGCGAGCATCCGCCCGAAGGAAAGTGGACCAGCGAGGTGGAATTGAAGGAGAAGTAGGAACCGAAATTTCGAATTTCGAATTTCGATCTACGATTGATTAGGAGAAGGCCCGGAGGATTGAGTTTCGCTGGAACGGAACGGTGAACTCCCTGGCCCCTTTCGTGCCCAAAAAGCAGAACCGGCTCAGACGCACACAATTACATCTGAGCCGGCCAGCCATCGTTTCCGCATGACCTCAGAAACGATTCTGAAATGCGGCTTGCCCGGCAATCAAGTTACACAAAAGCCAGCGCAAACCGGTGGAACATGTCCGCCAAACAACCCGCAGGAGAGGAATGGAGCCCGTCGGTTTATGTCTGGGACATGCTTGAAAGCATCTGTTGAAAAGAACATCGGGAACCAACTTCCATCATCGCCGGCCACCTATGTTGCAACATGCACCCGATGCATTGCGCAATCTCATCCCGCAAATGGCCGTTCAAGCCCACCATCACAATCAGACGAGACCGACCTAGGCTGCGATTTTCAGGCAGAAACAAGCGCTTTCCATTGTCTCGTCCCAGGCCAGCGATCCTTCGCAGGTTCCGTACAAAATTCCTGTCGCAGGGAATATGCCAAATCAGCCGCGTAGAATGTTTGGCAGCTCAGAAAGCAAAATCGTGTAACCGCCCGCCGAATTATTCGTCGATTCCCCCGGCTCGAAATACCCCGACGAAGATAACATGACCTGCACTTCCCCCTTGCCGGCGGTCCAGAAGCGCAATGGCAAAACTACCTACCATTGTCCGCGCTGCTCTGAATTCCACGTTGTTCTGGAAGACTCGTCCGACGCTGACATCGTGGCCTGGAGGGCGTTCTCAAAGCACCGGAAAAGCTGCTCCACGAAGGCGGACAGACGCGGTTCATCGCTGTTGAAGAAGGCCGTCCGAGCCTAAGGCAACAGAAACGCCTTCACAGCAGTCGCGCCTGTGCGCCGGCGAGCGGTTTCAGCCCGAGCTTCTCGTAGCTGCGTGGCGTCGCGACGCGGCCCTGCGGGGTGCGGTTGAGGTAGCCTTCCATGATGAGGTAGGGTTCATAAACTTCCTCGATGGTGTCCGGCTCCTCACCGACGGCCACGGCGAGGGAGCTGACGCCCACCGGTCCGCCGCCGAACTTCACGATGACCGTTTCCAGGATGCGCTTGTCCATCTCGTCGAGGCCGTTCTCGTCGATTTCCAGGATGCCCAGGGCCTTGTCGGCGAGCACGGAGGTGATGCGGCCGTCGCCGCGCACCTCGGCGTAGTCGCGCACGCGGCGCAGGAGGTTGCCGGCGATGCGCGGCGTGCCCCGGCTGCGTCGCGCGATCTCGTGCGCGCCCGGGTCCTCGATGGGGACGTTGAGCAGGCCGGAGGCCCGCAGCAAAATGCGCTGGAGCTGCTCCGTGGTGTAGTAGTCGAGCCGTTCGCGGATGCCGAAACGCGTGAGCAGCGGCGCGCTCAGCAGACCGCTGCGCGTGGTCGCCCCGATCAGCGTGAAGCGCGGCAGGTTCAGCCGCACGCTCCGGGCGTTCGGCCCCTGGTCGATGATGATGTCGAGCTTGAAGTCCTCCATCGCCGGATAGAGGTATTCCTCGACGGTCTTCTGCAGGCGGTGGATCTCGTCGATGAAGAGCACGTCTCCCTCCTCCAGATTGGTGAGCAGGCCGGCCAAATCGGCGGCTTTCTCTATGGTCGGGCCACTGGTGGCCTTCACGTTGGCCCCCATGGCCTTGGCCAGGATGTTCGCGATGGTCGTCTTGCCGAGGCCCGGCGGGCCGCTGAGCAGGATATGATCCAGCGCCTCGCCCCGGCGTTTGGCGGCCTCGACGGCGATTTCGAGCCGTTCCTTGACCTTGGCCTGGCCGGTGAAGTCATTGAACGCCGAGGGGCGCAGCGTCTGTTCGAGCGCCGCGTCGGGCTTTGCCAATGTGTCAGTCACCAACCGGTCGGCCATGGGGCGAGCATGGGAACCGGGCCCGGAGGGGTAAATTACGAATTACGAGTTTCGAATTTCGAGTTCCGAGTGGGCGAAGCACCGGGGAGCAGGCAACGACGCAGCGTCTCCCCATTCGTCACTCGAAACTCGTCACTCGCAATTACTCTGACCGCAGGCGGTAGAAGTACGGTCCACCGCTGGTCGCGAGGGCGGGATCGGTGAAGCTGTTCACGCCCTGGACCGCCGGCACGTGCCGTTGCAAAATGGTGAAACCCGCAGCCAGGTCGGCCGTCCGCTCCACGGTGTAGAAACGGCCCGCCGCGCTGAACCACTGAAGCGGCGCGGAAGCCGGGACGTTCGGGATGAAATGCAGCTTGAACGGGTCGGTGCCGTTCGCGAACTCGGCGGAATTCTTTACGCCGTCGCCATCGGGGTCGTCGTTGCCGCCGAAGCTCAGGTCACCGAAATGTTCCATTTCCCAGGCATCCGGCAACCCATCGGCGTCGGTATCGGGATTGCTGAGGTTCAGCGTGACCACCTCGTGATGCTTGCCGCTGAGGTTGTGCTGATGCAGGAGGAGCACCTTCACCGAACCCGCCCCGGCGGCATTCGTCCGGATGAGGTTAAACTTCACATCCGTGCCCTCCGCGAAAAAAGGCGTGTTGCCGATGCCGTACGGGGTGGCATCGATGATCGGTTTCACCGCGTTGAAGGTCACCCAGCTGGTCTGGTCGGAATAGTCACCCTCGGTGACGGCCCGGTAGCGGAACGTGGACTTGCTGGTGGTCAGGCCAAGGTCGGACGCGAAGGCGGAGTGGATGAGCACGCCGTTGACGAAGGGCGCCGTGTCACCCTCGTTGGGATAGAGGGCGTTGTACGGGAACTCCTCGGTCAGGTTGCCACTGGTCAGCGACTCATCCCGCACCAGCGTCTCCAGACCGCCGTTGGAGCTGTCGTAGGCGTCCACATCGCCGGCGGCAAACGTGCCGGCGTCCCCGTTGATGAGCGTGTAGTCGGCGACCCCGTCGTTATCCAGGTCGATCTCGATGTCGTAGTTGTTGGCCGCCCGCTGCGGCGTCTGCCATTTGCCGGCCACCGCGACGCCGAAGTAGAGGATCGTTTTTCTGATGTCGCCGCCATGGGGGAAGTCACTCGCGGCACCGACGGCGACAATGTCCGTGGAGGCCCGGTCGTCCGTGAAAGACTGGGAGGCGTCGGTGGTTCCCAGCTGGAAGACCGAAACCAGCGGGTGCGTCTCACCGGTCGTGCCCCGGGTCGCCATGGTCAGCGGCACGGAATTGCCCTCCGGCACGCCGAAACCGACAACCGTCGCGGCAAACTGCGAGGCGGACCGGGCAATGACGTGCCAGGGCACATGGATGGGCACCGTCCCGCCCGTCAGCCATACTTCGCCGCTCGATTCGGGCAGCTGGGGCCGGGGAATCCCGCCCTCATCGGCCGGCGAGCTCAGGTCCTTCACATGGGTGAATTGCGCGGGATCGGCGTCCAGCCGGACATCAAAGCTGGCGGAGCCATTGGCCGGCACTGTCACCGTCTGGGTCAACGGCGTCAGGGTGACCCCGGTGTCCACCACCGTGTTGCTCACGCTGACGCTGAACGTGACGGCATCCGCTCCGTGATTCACCACCTGCAGGGTACGCTGCTTGGAATAGGGCGCAGCCAGCTCCACGGCACCGAAAGAGAGCGAAATGTCGCCGTCGCCGGTATCCGCCTTGACGATGGCCGTGGTTTTCGTGGCCAGGCCAACCTGCACCCGGCCGGCACCGGTCCGTGACTCGGGATAGGGATTGCCATCGGCATCATGGGTGGCGATGGCGGTGTTCATGATGGCGGCCTTGATGTCTTCCGTCGGCCAGCTGGGATGCGCCTGCTTCACCAGGGCGGCAGTGCCCGAAATATGGGGTGCCGCCATCGAGGTTCCGCTGAAGGTGGCCGCATCCGAGCCGGAGCCGGACTTCACCGAAGTGATGCTGGAGCCCGGAGCCGCCACGTCGGGTTTGAGCCGGTCGGTCAGCAGGTTCGGCCCGCGGGAGCTGCTGTCATCCAGCCGGTCGGCAAATTCCGGATGCTTGATGACCACCGAGGCCGACAGTTTCAGGGTCAGCCCCTGCCCCAGCTTCGCCTTCAGGCGATCCCCATCCGCCTTCGAGATCATCACCCCGGGGATGGTGATGCCGGTGCCGGTTCCGCCCATCACGATTGGCGGCTCATCCTTGTTGTCCACCATGACCACCCCGATGGCACCCGCCTGTTGGGCGAGCAGGATTTTGGCGTCGAAATGGCAGGTGCCACGGTCGATCAGGGCGATTTTTCCGGCCAGCGCGGCGGCGTTGTCGAGCATGTCGGCGCATGCATCGGCCGGTTCGGTGGCGACCACCAGGCCAGTCGTGTCGCCCACCGTGGCGAGCTGAGCGGTGATGTCCCCCTCGACCGCCGCGTAGGTACCGGCGACCTCCGCCGGTGCGCTCACCTGGATGCCCAGGCTGGTGATGCCGTTGTCCATGGAATTGGCCACGGTGATGGCCCGGAACGCCACCCCGGGGCTGCCCATGATGTAATGGGTGTTGCCATCGTTGCCGGCGGAAATCGATACGACACAGCCGAGCTGGGCCAGCGTGTTGACGGCTTCCAGCTCCGTATCGGCCGGGTCATCGAACCCCCAGCCGCTGCCCAGGGACAGGTTTGCGACATCCAGATGATCCGAGAAGTCACCGTCGCCGTTGGGGTCTGTGGCCCAGTCCAGACCGTCCACCACCGCGTCGGTGGAACCGCTCCTGCCGAAGATTTTCAAGGCGTACAGCTTCGCATCCGGAGCGACCCCGGGCCCGATCTTGAACTGCGTGAAATCGACCGTGTCATTGTAGGCGCCCCCGTAGGTCTTGCCGTCCTTCGTCACGCCCAGGCCGGCGGCAATGCCCGCAACGTGGCTCCCATGGCCGTTTTCCTGGGTGTCGAGCGGATCAGGATCAGGCACCGGCGTGGTCGCGCTGCCACTTCCGCCAGCATCGTAATCATCGCCCACGAAGTCGGTTCCGCCGACCACCTTGGCCGTGGGAAACGTGCCCGGCTCGATCACGGTGGAATCGTTGGCGGTGAAGTCGCTGACCTTCCCGCTCCCGCCGAAATCGGCATGGAGATAGTCGATGCCCGAGTCGATGATGGCGATCCGCATGCCCGTGCCCGTCAGCCCGCCCGCCGAAGCCCAGGCCGCTGGCGCGCCGATCCATGGGACGCTCGTTTCCAGCTGGGGGCGGTAAAGATGCGCCTTCTGCACGCGCCGGACCCCGGGAATCGCCGCCAGATCCGCGATCCGCGACTCGGGAATGCGCACCCTGAGCGCATTCACCACCCGGACGAAACGCCCGGTGATTTCACCACCGGCCGCGATGATGGCCGGCTCCAGTGCCGTCTGCCGGGCCTGCGCCTGGGCCAGCCGTTGCGCCGGCGTGATGACCACGCTTGCCGGCAGCGGTCTGGCCGATTCCTGGAGGCTCTGCTGCACCAACGACGGCCCCTCGAGCTGGACGAATACGGAGACAGAGACAGTTTCCTCGGCCTGGGCGACGAAGAGGCACAGGACGGCGAGCAACAGCGATGACAATGTTTTGAGTTGCATGAGGTCAGCGTAGGCAAATTGACAGCTAACCAGTGGACTAGCATGCGCTTCCACCTCCCGACAGGAAAAAGCGTTGGTCCCAAGGCAGCATCCGCAGGGTGTTCCCATGCCTGCGAAATGACAGACCAAGGCGCTTAGGTCGCGGCGGTTCCGACACCCTGACCTGCATTCTTCGTGCCGGTTGGCTCAAACCCGGCACCGTCGCCAACCGGCAAAGCCCAACAATCCGAGACCGCTCACCCAGGCGACCGCAGCCGGCTCGGGCACTGGAGTCGCATCCACCGAAAGAAACATCGAATCGGAGACCAGCCCCCATGCGCCATTGAAGCTCCGTTCCCTATGGTAGTCACCGATGGCCCAGCCGGAGGTACCGGTCTGATTGGCGCTGGAGGTGGCGTTCCAATTCACCAAGGGGGCCGACGCCGTGGCCACCAGCCAGTAAGTAACGCCGGTGGAGAGCGTCACATTAGCCGGTGCATCATAGAGCAGCAGACTTCCGGTTGAGCCAGAATGGAGGGTCAGGCTGGCCAGGCTTGAAGCCGCCGGACTGCCCGCGTTGTCGGCGTGAATGCTGAGCGCCAAACCGGCCGGAGCCACATAGACGGTGTCGGTCACCTGGATCGTCACACTGTTGAGTTCGACCGTCGTACCGGCGAGGAACGACTCGGCAATGGAAGTATGGTCGTCCACGGTCGCGTCGAGATGATGGGTCTCGCCGAGATTGGTGATGACCACGCCGCCCAGGGCGACGGGGACAAAGAGCAGACCGACTGCCGGCGTCAATTTGAGGCATACTGCATTCATTTCACGAGCAGATGTTGGGGGTTGGGGTTGTTTCGATCGGGATGGCCTGGACTGCGAAAGCGGCGGTCTGGCTGGGCCGGGCTTTAGGGGAGCAGCCGATAATAGCGCCGGGGCAGATCCAGCGCGCTCAGCACCTGGAACCGGAAGTCGCCGGCGGCGTCCGTGCGGTTCGTGCTGAGCGTGGTCCAGTTGGTAAGATCCGGTGAGGACTGCAGCTGATACGCCGTCAACGGCTGGCCTTGGAGGTGGAGCGTCAGATGGCCCATGGCCGGGACACTGGCCAACGCCGCGTTCGAGGTGTTCATCGCGGTGGCGGCTTTCCAACCCTGCATGAGGGTGCGCAACGCCTCCGGCTTGTTCGTCGGCACCGGATGATTCGCCTGGTCACGGGTGTTCAGCCCGTGGCAGGAGGTGCAGGTGCGGATCTCGCCCGGCTGGAAGGTGAGCCAGAAACGCTCCCGCACCACCGGGCCGGCATTGGTATCGGTGAGCTGCCAGGTCAGCGCGCGACGGGCGGGCACAAAGGCCGCCATGGAGCCGTCGTCCCCGAGCTTCACGCTGCCCACCAGGCCGGCGGGGGCCGGTCCGTTGTTCGCCAACGCTGCCGAATCATGCAGCGGCTGGGCCAGCACGCGACGTCCGGCGGCAGGAGCCGAATTGGTATGGTAGAGCCCCAGCCCGCGAAGCTGGTCGCCCTGGAAGAACTGGAGATAGGCGATGTCATAGATCTTGCCGCCCGCGCCGAGTGTCTGGTTCGTGGTGCCGGCGACGCGCAGGTTGTACGGCTGCTGGTGATCGGCGTGGTCGCGGGTGGTGAGGTTGCGGCTGACCACGAGGGCCAGGTCATTCATCTGGAGGTAGGCCTTCAGCGCCGACACATCCACGCCCTCCTCGTCCATGACCGACTGCTCCGGCCCCGGCAGCGGCGTGGGGCTCGCCACCGGCAGGACGCGGGCGCGGACTTCGACCGGGTTCAGTTCCCAGAGCGGTCCCGAGTAATTTGCGAACCCGTTGTTGGAATAGAAGCTGACGATCTTGGTGATGCCTGCGGTCAAGTTCTGGTCGGTGACCCAATAGGTCCCCGTCTTCTTGAGCGTCTTCAGGCGGAAGTCGTACTCGGAGCCGACCCCGCGCTTATGCTCCAGGTCAGTGTTGGGCGAGTGAACGGCGATGAGCGTGCCGTCACTCATGGGCAGCGGTTCGCGATAGTGGCCGGAATGGTTGGTGGTTGCGTTGGCCGAGAAGCTCTTCGTCTCCGGATGCGTGTAGTAGCTGAGCCGCATGTGGTCCGCATCCAGACCCGGAGGGGCCGTGAGGCTCAGGACCTGGCCGGAGGCGTGCGTGAAGAACTCCGGGGCGTCCGTCGCGAAGTAGGTGCCCGGATGCCGCGGGTCCTCCTTGAGGTGCAGCATGTTGTTAGCGACGTTGGTGTTGTAGCGCAGGGCGACGTTGTAGAAAACTTGGAGGTTAGGATCGTTCAGCAGGCTCTGCTCCATGTAACTGGCCAGCTCCTGACGGCCGACGTGGTTCAGCGTCTCCATCTCGGTGCCGTCCTCGTTGATCATCCAGGGGAAGAAGAAATTGAAGCTGTGCGCGTTGGTGATGCCTGACTTGAAGCGCGACTCGGGAAAGACCTCGGTGCGGTCGCCCACGAGCACCAGCGCGTTGGTCGATTCATCGGAATAGTTGAAGGTGCCGAAGGGCAGCGAGATCCCCTGCGCGATCGCATCCTTGTCGGCATCGGCCTCCTGATCCCGCTGCAGGTGGTCCCAGCGGGTGAAAATCACCCGCCCATAGCTGTCCACCGTGGGCGTGAAGTCACCGGACGGTGCATGGTCGAGCTGAAAGAGATCGCCGGACACCGGATCAAGGCTCCAGAGCCCGCTGACGGTCGGTGCAATCTCGTACTCATCGCGTTGCGGGTAGAGGTGGGCAAAGCCACCGCGCGGCCGGTCCGTGGTGAAGAGTATCCGTCCGTCGGTTCCATAGCACGGAGCCACGTTGTTGTAGCCGGCCGGCTGGTTGGGAACCTTGGTGATGACGGTCGTCTCGCCCTGCCCGAAGCCGGTGACCTCGTAAAGCTGGAAGGTCGCGGTACTGGTCTGATTGGCCGCAGTCGGCGCCCCGATCACCATGCTGAAGATCGCCTTGGTGCCGTCCCAGTACATGGCCGGGTCACGCACGGCGATGGAGCCGGCACCCTGGAAACCGTTGCCCGTGCCGAAACCGGCCGCCGCCGTCAGGTTCTTGAGTGAGCCGTCCGGGTAGCGGATGAAAAGATCGCCACCGCGTCCCGTGTAGTCGGTGCCGGCCTTGTGGTTACCGAAGACGGAGCCGATCGTCGTGAAGTCCTCCCCGATGGGAATCTGCGTCACGAAGAGGATGGGGTTCGTGATCCCGGCAACCGCCACCGCGGCCGGCAAGCTCGCGTAGTTCGCCGTCACCGTCGTGGTGGCGAAGGGCATCACCAGCGTCGTACTGGGGGAGGAGGTGCTGCCCACGGTCGCGCCCGTCCACTGGCCGAACGTCAGGCCCGAGGCTGGCGGAGCCGCGACAATCGCCACGGTCGTGCCCGGCAGGTAGGTGCCGCTGCCCGAGCCACCATTGACGGTCAGTGTGTAAGGGGTCAGCGGGATGTAGTTGGCCGTGACGACCGTGTTGGCAGCAGGCATGACGAGGGTCGTGTTCAGCGCCGTGGCATTGGCCACCGCCGCGCCGGTCCATTGCGTGAACACCTGCCCCGCCGGAGCCGCGCCCGCCTTGATGCTCAACGTGGCTCCCGGTGAATAATTCCCGCCGCCCATGCCCCCCACGATGGTGAGCGTGTAGGTGCTCGGTGGCGGGGTCGTCGTGGTGTAAACGGCTGTCACCGTGGCGTTGGCCGTCCCCATCTGCACCACCGTGCTGGGCGAGGCCGGGTTGGCGATGCCGGTGCCGCTCCAGGTGCTGAAGGTCTTGCCCGCCACCGGCGGGGCCACGATGGAGACCACTGTGCCGAAGGAATACGAACCGCTCCCGCTCCCGCCGACGACAGTGAGCGTGTAATTCACCTTCGCCCCCTTGACCGTGACGATCACCGGCGCGGAAAAGGTCCGTGCGCCGGTGTTGTCAAAGGCCTTGGCCGAAAAGGCATACGTGCCCGCCGGCAGGTTGTTCAGGTCATAGGAATAGGGCACGTTGGTCACGCTGGACAGTTCCGTGAACCCGAGCAGGTAACCCACCTTGGTCACCGACCCGTCGGCGTCACCGGCAGTGGCCTGAAAACTGACCGTTGCGGGTGCGGCGAGAACGGTGCCGTTCGTCGGGCTGATGAGCGATACCGTCGGCGGGATGTTCCCGGCGGGATTGAGGCTGATCGCCACCGACGCCGGCGCCGACGCGCCCGAGGCATCCTTGGCGACGAACCAGAAGTTGTCGTTGCCGACGAAATTGGCGTTCGGCGTGTAGGTCAGGTTCGGCGGCGTGCCGCTGAGCACCCCGCGGAACGGCGGCGAAACCAGGCTGTACGTCAGGGCATCGCCATCGGCGTCCGTGGCGGCCAGAGTGATGGCTTTCGGGGTGTTCACTATGCCATCCACGCTTTGCGGCGTGGCCACCGGCAGGGTATTCGCAAGCGAGGCAACCGTGCCGGCCAGCAGGGCCGCCAGGGCCAGCACGACCCGGAGCGAAGGATTCATCCGCAAAACTCCCGGCCACAGGGCGCGGAGACGACGGATCTGAGACGGAAACAAGAGCATTCACCCGCTGCTATGCCGAATGCGGACAAAGGTTACAGGGCGATGGGAACTTATCTTTTCATCGTACACGCCCTTGGGAGGCCAGGCCTGCGACAAAGCAAGGTGGCCGTGCCCCTTGGTGATCTGTGTCGCCATCGTCCCGCCGCATGTTGCCTGTCGTTAAACGGGAATTCATTGGCGGAGCGGACTTAACGCCGTCCTTTCCTGTTTCCTGCGTTCCAAATTCACCCCTTTCCCTCCTTCGCCTTGCTTGTGCGCCGGGGCATGGCGATGATCCCGCGCGCATCTTTTCTCCTTCACCATGAACACAATCACCCGTCGTGATGCTCTCAAATCGGCCGGCATTCTGACCGCCGGCTTCTTCCTCAGCACCTCCATCACCCGGGCGCTGGCTCAGGCCGCCGCGCCGGCACCGACCGGACCGCACAAGCTGCCCGCCCTGCCCTACGGCTTCGATGCGCTCGAGCCGCATTTCGATGCGAAGACGATGGAGATCCATCACGACAAACACCACGCCGCCTACGTGACCAACCTCAACAAGGCGCTGGCTGACTACCCCGACCTGCAGAAGCTGAGTGTCGAGGAGCTGATCAAGGACCTGGACAAGGTGCCGGAGAAGATCCGCACCGCCGTCCGCAACCAGGGCGGCGGCCACTTCAACCACTCCCTCTTCTGGCAGTGCCTGCGCAAGGACAGCGATCCGCTTTCCGACGGGCCGCTCGCCGAGGCGATGGGTGAGCTGTTCGAGAACAAGGAGGAGGGCGAACGCATCTTCCTCGAAAAATCCCTGTCCGTCTTTGGCAGCGGCTGGGTCTGGATCAGCCTCACGAAGGATAAGAAGCTCCAGTTGGAAACCACGCCCAACCAGGATTCTCCGCTCATGTTCGGCCGGCAGCCCCTGATCGGCCTCGACGTGTGGGAGCACGCCTACTACCTGAAATACCAGAACCGCCGCGCCGACTACGTGAAGGCGTTCTACAACCTGGTAAACTGGGATTTCGTCTCGAAGCGCTATGAAAAGCTGACGGCCTGAGCGGCTGCCGATGGTTTCTATGACTTCCTGTCAGGGCCGGTGCGCAGCACTGGCCTTGCCATTCTTACCGCAGGACGACTCCGGCGTTTCTCCTGTCTCCGCGCGCCGCGCCTCCTGTCTCCTGTCTCCTCACTTCAGCTTTTTCACCAGCACCTTGGAGTTGCGACCGCTGGTGTCATAGCGCTCGCGGCGCGACGGCGGCAGATCGTCCGCCCCGCCCTCGGAAAAGCCGGCCTTGCTCTGGAACCAGGTGAATGCCTGGGTGGAGAGCGTCACCAGTTCGGCCAGGCCCAGTTCGCGCGCCTTGCTCTCGACGAACTGCACCAGCTTACGGCCGATGCCCTGGTTTTCGTGGGCGGGATTGACGAAAAGGAACGCCAGCTCGCCCTTGCTCTGCTCCGGATAGACGTGCAGCGCGACACAGGCGACCGGGTTGCGGTCGATCTCGAAGAGGTAGTAGTCGCCGATCTGCTTTTCGATGGCGGTGCGGGTGCGCTTCACCAGCTCCGCGTTCGCCACAGAATCCTTCGTGAGCAGCATCAGGCTGCGGATGTCTTTCTTCAGCGCCCGGCGGATCTGCTGATACTCGTTGGCATAGACCATCGTGCCCACGCCGTCGTTGGAGAAGACCTCCGCCAGCAGGCCCTCGTCCACCCGGCCGTTGATGACATGCGCCCGGGGCACCCCGGCCTCGCAGGCGGAGACGGCAAAACGCGCCTTGGACAGCACTTCCGGCGCGAAGTCGGCGGGGTTCTGGGCAATCAACTGTTTCAGGTCCGTCACCGCGATCTGCCGCAGGAGCTTGCCGAGCCGGAAAATGCCCTCGCCTGCTGTGACAAAGATCAGCTTGGTGGCCCGGAGCTGCTCCGCCAGTTCGGCGGCGATGGCGTCGGAATTCACCCGGTAGGTCTTGCCGTCGCCATCAAAGCCGAGCGGCGGGACCACCGGCACGATGCCCTGGCTGAGCAGGGACTGCAGGAACTCCACATCCACCCGCTCGACCTTGCCCGTGAACTGGTGGTCCACGCCGCCGATGATGCCGAGGGGATGGGCGACAATGGCATTAGTAGAGACGGCGCGTAGGTCGTTGGTGGCCAGCCCTTCCAGAATCTCGTGGGTAAGCCGGTTCGCGGCCGTCAGGGCCAGCTTCAGCGTTTCCGCGTCGGTGATGCCCGTGCCGTCCAGGTTCGTCGGCGGCACACCGCGTTCGGCCCCCAGCGCGCGGATCTGCTCCGCCGCGCCGTGCACCAGCACGATGCGGATGCTCAGGGACCGCAGGACCGCGAGGTCGAGCAGCAGGTTGGGGAAGTTGTCATCCGTCACGATGGCGCCATCGATGGCGACCACGAAGATTTTCTCCCGAAAGCGTGGGATGTAGCGGAGGATTCCGCGGAGGTCAGTAGGCTTCACTTCAGGCTTTGCTTAAACACACCGGCGCGAAGTGGTAGAGTGCGCCACGCCCGTTGCAACGCCGAACTTTCGTTCGGCCGAGAAATCTGGGCTGCGCCTCACCGGTTATTGTCCCGGCTGCGGGCGATCAAAATCCACTTCAGCAGCTCCAGGGATGTGGTCGCCAAGGCGGCCACATAGGTGAGCGCGGCGGCATTGAGCACGTTTTGCACCCCGCCGAGCTCCTGGTCGCTGACAATGCCCAGTCGGCCAAGCTGCACTTTGGCCCGGCTGCTGGCGTCGTACTCCACCGGCAGGGTGACGAGCTGGAAAAAGGCCACCAAAGAAAACAGGCCGATGCCACCCCACATGAACACGCTGCCCAATCCGAGAAGCCCTTTCATCGAGCTCAGGAACAGACCGGCGATCAAAACCACCTGAGACATGGTGCTCGCGATTCCCGTGACGGACACCAGCGCCATGCGGAGGCCCAGCGGCCCGTAAGCTTCCTTGTGCTGCAACGCATGGCCCACCTCATGGGCCGCCACCCCGACCGCGGCGACGCTGTTGCCGCGATAGATGTCTGTGGACAGGAACACGGTGTGCTTGGTCGGGTCGTAATGGTCGGTCAACCGCCCCCCAACCTCCTCGATACCGACGCTGGAAAGCCCGTTGCGATCCAGAATCTGGCGGGCCGTCTCGGCGCCGGTGTATCCCCTCGCAGTGCCGATCTGGGAGTATTCAGAATAGGTCGAACTGAGGCGGAATTGAGCCCACATCGCCAGCAAAGCGCCGGGAATGACGACCCACCAATACGGCAGATAGAAAAAGAAAAACGAAAGCATCATAAGCCTAGGTCACGGCACACTGACGTGCCGTACGGACCCAGAATTAGGCGAGGAATCCGACGATGGCAAATGGACGGACGGGGCAGGTTTCCACCCGTCACGGCGCTCAGACCTCGAGCACCTTTTCAAACTGGGTCAGGTTATGGGGCGGGCCGTGGGTCACCAGCGCCACATCCTCCAACCGGACTCCGCCGGTCTCGGGGTAATAAAGGCCGGGTTCGATGGTCACCACGTGTCCCGCCTGCAGCACGGAATCGCTGGTGCCGCTGACGCGCGGCAGCTCGTGCAGTTCCAGACCGATGCCATGCCCGGTGCTGTGGAAAAAGCCCGTGTGCCGGCCTCCGGCCTTGCGCGTGCGAAAGCCCAGCGCCCGCAGGTGGTTTTCCGCCGCCGTATGCACCTCGGCGGCGGGGGTTCCATGACGCAACAGGGCGAAGGCCGCCTCCTGCGCACCCCGAACGGCCGCATATTGACGGCGCAGGGCATCGCTGGCGCGTCCGCGTACGACTGTCCGCGTGATGTCGCCAAAGTATCCCGTGCGGATGGAGCGGGGGAAAATGTCGATGACGATCGGCTGATTCGCCACCAACGGCCCGCTGCCACGCTCATGGGGATCGCAACCCTGCGCCCCGCAGGCCACGATGGTGTTGGCCGGCAGCCCGCCCGCCCGCAATACGGCGCAGTCGATCACCGAGCGCAGCCGTTCGCTCGTCAGCGCGACGCCGTTCAGGGTGAGCTGGTTATCCTTCCCGATCTTGGACTTCCGCAACGCCTGCAGCCCCTCGGCCATGCCCACCTCGGCCATGACCAGGGCGGCCGAGATCATCTTCACCTCGGCCGCCTGCTTGAGCTCGCGCTCCGGCAGGAACGAGCCCTCGCGCAGCTTCACCTTGAGGCCAAGTTTGCGCAGCCGCCGCGCCAGCCCGAACGGAAACCGCGCCGGGACAACCACCTTCTTCACCGACAGCTCGCGGCAGAGGCGGGCGGCGATGTCCGCCAGGGTCGGCTGCTCGGCACCGTCCTGAACCGCCTTCTTCCGCAACTGGCTGAGCGAATGCACGCGGCTGAGGCACGAATGCTTGCGGGCACGGTCGATCTCCAGCTCGCTGAACACGCCGTGGGAACTGGTTGCGGTCTGCAACCAGATGAACGGATCGGTGGCATGAAATCCCGTCGCGTAACGCAGGTCGGCATCACGGTCGGAATCCGCGATGAGCAGGAGGTTCTCGGGTTTCATCCGGACGTACTCGTTTGGCTAAACCCCGAAAGCACGGTCCCCGGCATCACCCAGGCCTGGCACGATGTACGCCTTCGAATTGAGCTTGGCATCCAAGGCGGCGGTGAACACCCGCACCGTCGGATACGCCTTCAGGACGGTTGCCACCCCGGGCGGCGCTGAAACCAGTGTCACCAGCCGCAATTCGCGCGCCCCCCGCTTCCACAGGAGGTCCAAGGTCGCCACGGCGCTGCCGCCGGTGGCCAGCATCGGGTCCAGCACAATGACTTCCAGCCCCTTCAGGTCATCCGGCAGGCTCGACGAATAGGTGTGCGCCTGGTGCGTCACCTCATTGCGCTTAACCCCCACAAAACCGACCTTGGCCGTCGGCATCACCCGTTGGAAGGCATCGAGAAATGCCAGGCCAGCCCGCAGGATGGGTATGAGGATGACCTCTCGCTTCAGCACCGCACCGGAGGACAGCGCCAGCGGCGTTTTAACACGCACCTTCTTGGACGCCAGCTCCCGGGTGACGTCGGCGATCATCAACGTCGCGGCCTGGTCCAGCAGGCGGCGAAACTCAGGGACGAGCGTCGTCTCGTCGCGCAGCCGGGTGACCGTGGCGGCCAGCAACGGATGGTCGATGATCGTCAGACCTTGCATGTCAGTGGAGGTGCAGCGGTGAAATGAAGTAAAGCCGCCCCTGTGGCAAGTGCGGCGCGAGTTCCAGCCCGCCCACTTCCACCTTCAACGAGTGGGCGTCCGATTTCACGAAATAGCGCAGGAGGCCGCCAAAGCTCGGCGGCATCTGGTAGCTGACCAGGTTCGCCTTGTCGGCTCCGGTCAGATCCATGGCACGCTGGACGGCGGTGTCGAAGTTGCCGAGCTCGTCCACGAGGCCCAGTTCCAGCGCCTTGGTCCCGGAAAGGATCCGCCCGTCGGCGAAATCGGTCCAGTTGGCCGCCAGCTTGTGTCCGCCCTCCACTTTGTCCGCCTCGTTCTGCTTCGCCGCCCAGCCGCGCCCTGCCACGATCACGGACTTAAACCTGGCGTAACTCTCATCGATCATGTCCTTGAGAATCGCCCGCTCCTCGGGAAGCTCCTCCTCCGGCAGCTTGTCCGGGCTGAGCATGTCCTTGAGCTTGCCGCTCTTCACCACGCTCGAACGGACGCCCACTTTGTCCATCAGCCCGCGATAATTGTAGGTGTGGAAAATCACGCCGATGCTGCCGGTGATGGTCAGCTCATTGGCCACGATCCAGCGGCACGGCGCGCTGACATAGTAGCCGCCGGAGGCCGCCATCGAGCCCATGCTCACCACGACCGGGATGTCGTAGTTGGTCTGGAACGCCGCCAATGCCCGGTAGATCTCATCGCTCGCCAGCACTTCGCCACCCGGCGAATCCACGCGCAGCACCACCGCCTTCACCTTGTCATCCGAGCCCGCCCGCTCGAGCTGGTCGCGGATGAGCTCCACCATGCCCGGCCCGCCCTCACGGCCGCCTTCGCCGGAGATCACCCCGTCCACATCCATGACGGCGATCTTATCCTTCGCGCCATTGTCCTCGATGGTCACCTCCATCAGTTCCATGGCCCCGCGGCGGCCGTGACCGCTGCCCGTGACTCCGGCCAGCGGAACCTTGCCCGCCGACAGCAGGATGTTCAGCCCGACGCTGACCAGCAGCACCACGATCAGGACAATGGCAATCCACATCCAGGCCCCGGAGCCGGAACGCGTCGGCGCGGGCCGGGATTCGGGCGCGCGCGGAGTCAGGAGGCGGGGCGGCTGCGCGGGCGGCTGGGGCGGCAGGTGCGGTGGCTCCGGCGGTGGCGTTGGCGTTTCGGAATCTTGCATTTCGCCGCAGGCTAAAAGAGGTCACAGGAATGGCAAGCGCGGCAGTGCCGGGCTTTTGCCACGGGCCGATTTGGGCCAATCCAGCAACCATGGTCCGAAGACCGCATTCCCGTCGGCGACGCTGATATGATTACACTTGAAATCTTCACCCTATGATAGCAGATTGAAGCCGTCCGGGATCAATGCTCTTATTCAGGCACGGACACTGCTAAGGATTCATTCATGTCATCCCGCCAAAACCCTTGCCCAAGGCGGGCCTTTACCTTGGTGGAGCTGCTGGTGGTCATCGCCATCATCGGTATCCTGGCCGCCCTGCTTTTGCCGGCGATTCAAAAGACCCTGGTCAAGGCGAAGCAGAGCTGGTGCGCGAACAACCTCAAGCAGATCGGGATCGGGTTCCACGTCTTTTCCCACGACCATGCCAGCCAGTTCCCGCAGCAGGTCCGTGCACAGGACGGAGGTGTGCTCGAGGCCAGCCTCGCGGTGACCAATCCGATTCCTGGCATCTGGCTGCGGCCCGACGTTTTCCGGGTGCTGTCGAACGAGCTTGGCAATGTGCGGGTCACCTTCTGCCCGGTCCCGAGACTGTCCGCCTCCAATTTCGCCAGCCTCAGACCGGCGCTGGTCACCTATTTTCTGGCTCTGCAGTCGCGCTACGATCAGCCCGAATCGGTGCTTTCCGGAGATAATAATCTGGTCACCAACCGTCTGTCCCAGCTCAGCAGCGTCTCCGAAGCCACCGGCTTCGATGTCACCCTGCGCTGGACGCCTGAACGGCACGACAGCCGGGGCAACGTCCTCTTTGCCGATGGACACGTCGAAAACCGGCGGGACACGTCATTCCAGTTCCGTCCCACGATCCCGCGTTCGGGGGGTGGCGGTGGCGGTGTCATGCCGCCCATTTTGCCGCGTTTTCCCACCGGCGGGGCCGTTCCGCCCGACCGCGGAGGCCCGGGTGGGCCCGGCGGGGCGATGGGCGCAGGTGTCCGGAGCGGGGTGATGGCCGCTTCGGCGGCACCGACTGGCGATCTGCCCGTACCGGTCGCTCCGGCCCCCTACGGGGCGGCCGCCCCCCGGGTTGAGACCAACGGGCAGCCCATCTCCAAAGCACTGGTCCGAAACCATGACGCCCGCCAAAATCTTCCCCATGAGGATTTGGTCGCCGAGTCCTTCTGGTGGATTTACCTCGCGATGTTCCTGCTTGGTCTGCTCGCGGTGCTCACTCACCTGTGGCAGCGTCGGCGGGAACTGGAACGCCGGCGCAACGCCGTGACCGGCTGAAAGTACATCCTTTCACCTTGGTTAAGCCTTGGGTATTGGGAGATCAGACGGAGTCAGGTGGTCGTTCTCCCTCACCCCGGCCCTCTCCCGCTGGGAGAGGGGGAATGGTCGCCCGCCGGTCGGCAACGGCAGGCGCGGTACTGGCTGGAGAATCTTACAATCAGCCTGCCGTATTCCCGGCTGTTCCCTCTCCCAGCGGGAGAGGGTTAGGGTGAGGGAGAAAGGGTCGCGTCTACCTGAGCCGACTTTCCCTCCGAAGTCAGCGGCTGACCACGGTGAAAGGATGCGGTCGCCGGCTGACCCGCCAACAAATCCCTTCCCCGCGCCCGCCGCTTCTGGCTTAGTCTCGGTTCTCGTCCGCACGTTGTGGGCGCTGTTTACATGCCATGAGTCTAGCCACTGTCCTCCTCAAGCCGGGTGAAGCCGACCGCGTCGCCGCGGGTCATCCCTGGGTCTATTCCAACTCCATCCTGCGCTTCAGCGCGCCGCCCACCGACGGTGACGTGGTGCAGGTCAAGGATCACCGCCAGCGCCTGCTCGGTACCGGGTTTTACAACTCCCGTTCCAAGATCGCCGTCCGCATCCTCGACCGCGAACGCGTGGACGTGGACCGGGCCTTTTTCCGCGAGCGCCTGACCGCCGCGCTCGCCCACCGGCGGCGCTGGCTGCCGAAGGCCACTTCCTTCCGGCTGATCAACTCGGAGAGCGACTTCCTCAGCGGCCTGATCGTGGACAAGTACGAGGATGTGCTCGTGCTCCAGACCAGTTCGCTCGGCATGGACAAGCGCAAGCACCTCATCGCCGAGGTGCTCCAGGAGCTGCTCCGGCCCAAGGCCATCCTGGAGCGGAACGACATGTCCTCGCGCAAGTTCGAGGGATTGGCTCCGGTGAATGACGTGCTCGTTGGCGAAGCGCCGGCCAGCGTGGCGGTGAACCTGAACGGCCTGAAGTTCGACGCCGATCTCGCCGAGGGCCACAAAACCGGCCTCTATCTCGACCAGCAGGTGAACTACGAGGCCTTGGCCCCGTTTTCCAAGGGCGCCGAGGTGCTCGATTGCTTCTCCTTCCTGGGTGGTTTCGCCCTGCATACCGCCCGCGCGGGGGCCAAACACGTTCTGGCCCTCGACCAGAGCGCGGACGCGATTGCCGCCGCCGCGCGGAACGCAGCCACGAACGGGCTGGCCGACAAGCTTTCGTTCGAGAACGTCAATGTCTTTGACTGGCTGAAGGCCCACACCTCGGTGAAGCCCGGAGAACGCGTCACGCCCCGCTTCGACCTGATCATCCTGGACCCGCCGTCCTTCACCCGGAACCGCGCCTCGGTGCCCGACGCGATGCGCGGCTACAAGGAAATCCATCTCCGCGCGCTCAAGCTGCTGCGTCCCGGCGGCGTGCTGGCTACGTACTGCTGCTCGCACCACGTGGATGCCGTGCTCTTCGAGAGCGTCATCCTGGATGCCGCGTTCGATGCCCACCGCACCCTGCGGCGCGTCGCCCAGTACACCCAGTCGCCCGACCACCCGATCATCCCTTCGATCCCGGAAACCGAGTATCTGAAGGGCTTTGCTTACGAAGTGGTACGGTAAACCGCCTCCGACGATGGAAACGACGGTCACGGCCAACGGCAGAAAACTGCCGCTGGCCCTTCCCTGCACTTTGGAAGCGTTCCTCGTCGGTCAGGGGTTGCTCCCTCGGAGTGTTGTGGTGGAGCTCAATGGTGAGGCGGTGGCTCCCTCTGAATTCAGCGGTCGCCAGCTTCAGGCCGGTGACCGTCTGGAAATAGTGAAAATCGTGGCGGGCGGCTGAAGCCGGAGGACGCGTCAATCGAAGGCACGGGTCGGAAAGATAAAACGGCATTCACCCAAAGATTTTTCGCGGTACTTTTCTTTGGCTGGCGTGTTTCAGGGTGCATGAAACTTCCCTGTCCCCGATTCCTTCGGACCTCCACCAAGCTTGGTCTGACCGCCTTGTTATTTGCCGTGTCACTCCAAGCCCAAGACAATTCGCCGGCAAGCCAACCGAGTTCGTCTTCGCCAGGGCCACGCACAGTACCTCTCAGCAGACCTTTGCCACCCGAATGGCCCCGGTTCAGCCTTGATTTCCCCGGCGGCACTCCGGAGGAACTAATAGTCCTGATGGCCAAAGCCTCAGGCCACCCGGTTAATGCCATCATCCCGGACGACCGCGCCGACTTGCGTCTGCCCAAATTGAAACTGACCGATGTGACCGCGCCGGACGTGTTTCAGGCCCTGGAATTGGCCACTCAGAAAGTAGTGACGATAGGGCCGATAAATAGCCCTCAGTCACGTGTGAACACATCAATCGGCTTCCGCCAAGCAAACGGCGTATCTACCGGGGATCCGGTCTGGTTTTTTCGCTGCGAAGGATGCGACCTGGCAAAACCAGTCCCCATCCCCAGCACGATTCAAGTCTTCAGCCTGACCCGTTTCCTGGGCAAACCCGACCAAGGGCTTCATTCCGTCGAGGACATCACCACGGCGATCCACACCGGTTGGAAGATGCAGCAGATCGACCCGATGCCGGAACTCAGCTACCACAAGGAAACCCAGCTCCTGATCGCCGTGGGACCGGCCCAGCAGCTGACGCTGATAGCGGATGTGCTCAAGCAGTTGGAGCCAACGTCGTCCGCTCCGGCCGCGCCCAAATCGAAATAGGGCATTTGCGGACGCCACATTCGTGCCCAGCCCGCTGTCAGTGTTCGCATTTCGGGAAGCTATGTTTCCGTGCCTCGTGCGCTCGTCAGCCCGCTCCTTGAGGCGTTCGTTTCGGTGCCTTCCACCGTGACCGCACCTGTCGCAGCCCTCAATTCCGGTCCTGATGGGCAGGTCGCTTTGCTGACGACCGGGATGGCCCGTGGCGACGAGATGGCTTGGCGGGAATTTCATGCGCTCTACTTCGACCGGTTGCTCCGCTACCTGCTGGTAGTCACCGGCGGCAGCGAGGAAAATGCCCGCGAAGCGCTCCAGCAGACCCTGATCCGCGTCTGCCGCCATGCGCGGCGCTTTGACCGGGAGGAAGTGTTCTGGAGCTGGCTCACCGTGCTCGCCCGCAGTGCCGTGGTGGATGGCACCCGCCGCCGCAGCCGTTACGCGACGCTCCTCGCCGGCTACGCCCGGGAACTGCTCGGCCACCCGCCGGAACCTGTCCCGGATACCCGGCAGATGTGGGAAGCCGGCCTAAACCGGGCGCTTGCCGAACTGTCCCCGGAAGAACGCGGCCTGCTCACGGCCAAGTACCAGGAGAGCCAGACCATGGCCGAGATCGCCACCCAAACCGGCATGACACCCCGGGCGGTGGAATCGCGCCTCGGCCGAATCCGGGCCGAACTCAGAACCCGCCTACTACGCCAGTTGCGCCATGAAGAATCTCCCTGAAAGCAACCCGCTGCTCGCCGAACTGCTGGCCACGCCCGAGGCGGACCAATTTCGTTCCCAGACACTGCAGCAGGTGATCGGTTGCGCCCACACACGCCGCCGCGCCCGGGCCCGTAATCGGCTGCTGAAGCAGGCGATTGCTCCGATCCTCATTGCGTCCTTGGCATTTGCCGCCTTCCACCGCCCTGCCCCATCGAAGGCGTTGCCATTCCAACTGGTCGTCACCCAACCCTTACCGGACCAACAGCAAGTCCATACCGCAGTGGCCAATATACAACTGATTGAGACGACCGGCAGCGGCTTCACCCTCGTGACCACCGATCTGGCCCATCCCGTAAGGCCGGTTTCGGATCAGGAGCTGTTGGCACTATTTCCTGGGCGTCCGCGCGCGCTCGTGACCGACGCCGAGGGACATTATCGCCTGCTCTTTCTTGATCAGGCACCGCCAACTGAATGATCGCTGCCGACGGTCAGGCATGGTCGCCTTCCGCCTGGGAGAGAACCGGTCGGCTCTCAGCTCCCGAGTTGTTCCCGCAGCGCCGTCTTGAGGATCTTCCCTGTCGCGTTGCGCGGCAGCGCCGGCAGCACCACCACGCGCTTGGGCAGCTTGTAGTCGGCCAGATGCTCGCGGAGGAAGGCCAGCAGCGCCTTTTCTTCAAAAATCACACCCTCATCCAGGCTGACGAACGCCACCGGCCGTTCGCCGCGGCGGTCGCAGGGTTCGCCCACGACGGCCGCCTCACGGATGCCCTTGAACCGGTAGATAACCTCCTCGATCTCGCGGGGATAGACGTTGATGCCGTTCGGCTTCAGCATGTCCTTCTTCCGGTCGGTCACGGCGTAATAGCCATCGCCCAACCGCCGGTGGCCGATGTCCCCGGTACGGAGCCAGCCGTTGACGAGCGTCTCGGCGGTTTTTTCGGGCGCATTCCAGTAGCCCCGCATGACGTTGCCGCCCCGGACGCAGATTTCGCCGTCCACACCGTCCGGCAGGATATTCCCCGCCTCGTCCTGGATGGAAATTTCCACCCCCGGAATCGCCACTCCAATAGTGCCGGCAATCCACGGGCCGGTGACCGGATTGACCGAGACTACTGGGCTGGCCTCGCTCAAGCCGTAGCCCTCAATCAGAGGAACCTTGGGATGGCGGGCGTTGAAGGAATTCAGGATTTCCGCCGGCAACGGCCCCGCCCCGCTGATGCAGAGGCGCAGCGGCAGTTCCACGCCGGGAGGCAGCATGGCGAGCACGCGAAAGAGCGCGGCCATCGCCGGCAATACCGAACCCTGATTTTGCAGCATTTCCTGCAGCATCGCCTTGGCCGGATGCACCGACCGGATAAGCACGATGGACCCGCCGGTCAGCAACGGCGTAAGGATGCAAACGGTGAGCATGAAGCTGTGAAACATCGGCAGCAGGAGCACGAACCGGTCAAAATCCACCACCCGCAGGATTTCCCGGACGCTGTCCACATTGTGCAGCAGATTCCCGTGGGAAAGCATCGCCCCCTTGGGCCGACCGGTCGTTCCGCTCGTATAGATTAGCACCGCCAGATCTTCCTCCGTTCGGTTCAGAGCGGCGGTGGGGAACGATTCTGAAGTCGGTGGGTGCTCCGGCAGTTCCTCGACCACCAGCAGGCGCAGGCCCGGCCGAGCGGCAGCCAATTCGGCAAAAGCCTCGGTCAGAGCCGTTTCGGAAATCAGCACGTCAATCCCGGCATCCGCGAGCATGTAGCCGACCTCGCCCGGCTTCAGGAAGTTGTTGATCGGGACCGCCACCGCCCCCGCCCCCAGCACCCCGAACAACACGGAGACGAATTCTGGCCGGTTCTTGAGCCAGATGCCCACGCGATCCCCGGGTTGGACCTCGAAGCGACCCGCCAGTTCCCGCGCCAGCCAGGCGGCCGACCGGGCGAAGTGCGCGTAGGAAAACTGCGCGTCACCCCAATATAACGCCGGTTTTTCCGCGTGAGCAGACGCGGAAACGGCGAAGGCGACGGCGAGATTGTTCATCGATGGAGCGGTGCAGTTGAAAACGGCGGCCGTATCTCCGTCAAGCGGACGCCTTAGGGAATTGTGGGTTTTGAACATTTATGCACGCAAGTTGCCATACAGCCGGCACGGCACTAGCTTTGCACGCGATCAATCCGGCATGAGCAATATCAACGCCATCCTTAAAGTCGTCCTCATTCTGTTTGAGGTCGTCCTGCTGTTTAACTGCATCATTTTTGTGCACGAACTGGGCCATTTCCTCGCCGCTCGGTGGCGTGGAATGGTGGTGGATCGCTTCAGTATCTGGTTTGGTAAACCGCTCTGGCAGAAGAAGATTGGAAAAGTGGTTTGGTCGCTGGGGTCCATTCCGCTCGGCGGATTCGTGTCCCTGCCCCAGATGGCGCCCATGGAATGGATGGAAGGCCGCGTGCTAGATAACGGCCAACCGCTTACGCCGGCCAAGCCCATCGACAAGATCATCGTCGCGCTCGCTGGGCCTCTGTTCAGCATCGGATTGGCATTCGTCATCGCCAACCTGGTCTGGTTCGTCGGCAGGCCAGTGAGCGAGTCCGAGACCACCACGGTCATCGGCTACGTCGCCAAGGATTCCCCTGCGGCCCGCTCCGGCCTACGGGCTGGCGACCGGATACTCTCAGTGGATGGACACCCGGTTTCCCGTTTCATCGGCATGGGCGATTCCGTTACCTGGTGGGTCGTCGCCAGCGAGGGACGGACCGTGAAGGTGGACGTGGAGCGGGACGGCAAGCGGCTTACCATGGAACCCGAGCCCACCCGCGACCCGGTCAAAGCCTGGCATCGGGAAAACTTGCGGCAGCTCAAGATCGCCCCCGCTGAAACGCCCATGGTGGGTGAAGTCACCCCCGGCAGCCCGGCCGAACGGGCCGGCCTGAAACCCAGCGACCTGCTGGTCGCCGTGAATGGCGTGCCGCTGCTGCATTCGAACATGCTTTCTGACTATCTCCGGGAACACGGTACCGAAGCGGTCCGCCTGACCGTCCATCGCGGCAAGGAAGTCCTTGAGACCCAGGTGACCCCCGAAATTCCGGTGGCGGGCGGTGTGGAACACAATCCTATGATCGGCATCATCTGGGACCAGACCGGTCCGCTGGACATGTCCTACCCCAGCCCTTGGGAACAGGTTTCAGGCGTGGTCGGGAACATGTTCAACACGTTCCAGGCCTTGCTGTCCCCGAAGTCGGACGTCAAGCCGCAGCACCTGTCGGGACCGGTTGGTATCCTGCGCATCTACTATCTGGTGTTTGAAAACGAGCACGCCTGGCGCATGGCGCTTTGGTTCAGCGTCCTGCTCAACGTGAACCTCGCCCTCCTCAATCTGCTGCCCATTCCGATGTTGGACGGCGGCCACATCGTGCTGGGTTTGGCCGAGTTTGTCCGCCGTCGTCCCCTGAGTGAACCGGTGGTCCGGTGGGTTCAGACCATCGGGGCCACGGCCGTCATCGGTTTCATCCTGTACGTGACCACGTTTGACCTCGTGGGAATGCGTGGATCGTCGCCCGAGGAGGCCAAGCTGCCCCGCGAGAAGCTGCGCTTCGCCACCCCGGCCAGCGGCATCACCCCCGCTCCGGCAAAATAGCCACGCGTCAACATCGTTGACGCTTCGCCCCGCCTTGGTCTTTAGAATGGGCTGACGAGATGAAGTATTGCCCGTCGGTTTGGAATTTCTCACGCCGGCCCACCCGCGAAGTCGTGGTGGGTGATCCCGCGCATGGTGGCGTCGCCATCGGTGGCACGCAACCGGTCGTGAAGCAGTCCATGATCACCTGCGACACCATGGACACCGCCGCTTCGGTCCGGCAGACGCTGGATCTCGTGGCAGTGGGCTGCCAGATCGTGCGCATCACCGCGCCCACCGTGAAGGACGCGGCCAATCTGGAGAACATCGTGCGTGAACTGCGCGCCTGCGGTTGCCGGGTGCCGATCGTGGCCGACATCCATTTCAAGCCCGAGGCCGCGATGGAGGCCGTGAAGTGGGTCGAGAAGGTCCGGGTGAATCCCGGCAACTACGCCGACTCGAAGAAGTTCGCCGTCAAAGAATACACCGACGACGCCTACGCCGAGGAGCTGAAGCGGATCGAGGAAAAGTTCACCCCGCTCGTGCTGGAGGCCAAGCGCCTCGGCCGTTCCCTGCGTATCGGCACCAACCACGGTTCGCTGAGCGACCGCATCATGAACCGCTACGGCGACTCGCCGCTCGGCATGGTGGAGAGCGCGCTGGAGTTCGCCCGCATCGCCCGCAAGCACGGCTTCCACAACTTCGTATTCTCGATGAAGTCATCGAACCCGAAGGTCATGATCGAGTGCTACCGGCTGCTGGTCACCCGCCTCGAACAGGAAGGGCCGGACTGGAACTACCCGCTGCACCTCGGCGTGACCGAGGCCGGCGAGGGCGAGGATGGCCGGATCAAGTCCGCCATCGGCATCGGTTCCCTGCTCTGCGACGGCATCGGCGACACCATCCGCGTATCGCTCACCGAGGATAGCCCGCGTGAGATCGCCGTGTGTAACGACCTGGTCGCGCAGATCCCGCTGCTGGCGAACACCCGGGCAAAGCTGGCCGAGCTGCCGCTCAGCTACGATCCCTTCCATTACGAACGCCGTGAATCCACCGAGGCCGACCTCGGGGATGTGAAGGCCGGCGGCGAGCAGACCGTCCGCGTCGTGGTCACGCAGGCCACCTTCGACAAGGTCGCTCCGAAGATTTCCCCCAAGGCCGATGTGAAGCCCGAGGGCATCTACGAGGATCTCAATGTCCTCGAACTCGACCCGACGCAGCCGCTGACGATCGAGCAGATCAACTGCGACACCCAGCTCGTGACCGTGGCCGACGGCGTCGCGCTGCCGCCCATCACCGCCTTCCGCCTGCTGGCCGCGAAGCTGGCCCAGCTCGGCCGCCGCAACCCGATCCTGCTGAAGGATTGCCTCGTTTTTGAGCCGGTGCCGCTGTCCCCCGAGATCGCCCTGCTCCGCGCCGCGGTGAACATCGGCTCCCTGCTAGCGGACGGCATCGGCGACGCCATCCTGGTGCGCGGTGAATCGGGTGCCGGCCAATCGCTGCGGCTCGCCTTCAATATCCTGCAGGCGGCCGGCTGCCGCTCGTTCAAGACCGATTACGTGGCCTGCCCGAGCTGTGGCCGCACGTTGTTCAACCTGCAGACGGTCACCGCGCGCATCAAGGCGCGCACCGATCATCTCAAGGGAGTGAAGATCGCCATCATGGGCTGCATCGTGAACGGCCCCGGGGAGATGGCCGACGCCGATTTCGGCTACGTGGGCGGCGCCCCGAACAAGATCAACCTCTATGTCGGCAAGAAGCCGGTGAAGTTCAACATCCCCGAAGCCGAGGCCGTGGACCGCCTCGTGGACCTCATCAAGGAACACGGGAAGTGGGTGGAGGCGGAAGGGGCCGAACCAGTTCCTGCGGCTTAAACGCCCAAGGCCCACCTTCCAAGAAAGCAAAAAGGCCAGCCTCGTCGGCTGGCCTTTTCTTGATTACCTACCGCGAATCAACGGCTGTGCTTCAGCAGCCAGTCGTAGAACGTGGGCTCGTTGTAGGCGTGGGTCCACGAGTCATGGCCGTCCTCGGGATAGACCGTGAGCTGGATGTCGGTGACGCCGGCCTTCTTGAATGCGTCCACCATGCGTTCGCTCTCCGAGAGAGCCACGACGTTGTCCTTCCCGCCGTGAAACGCCCAAACCCCGAGCGTCTTCAGCGCCTCACGCTGCGTCGGCAGGAGAGTACGGATGCGTTCGCCGCCGCCACAGACTGGCGCGACCGCCGCAAAGCGTTCGGGATGCTTGGAGGCGAGGCTCCACGTGCCGTAGCCGCCCATGCTCAGTCCGGTGACGTAGATACGGTGGGGATCCACTCCCAAATTGGCCTGAAGCTTATCAATGAGGCTCATCAAAGCATCGTCGTCCCATACCTGCCCTTCCGGGCATTGGGGCGAGACGAGGATGAAGGGAAATTCGCGTCCGGCGGCAACAAGCTTGGGCGGACCATGTTTGGCCACGACCGCGAGGTTGGTACCCCGCTCACCCGCACCGTGGAGGAAAAGCACCAGAGGAAACTTGGTCTCATGGTCAGTGTAATAATTCTTGGGCAGGTAGAGCAGATATTCCAAGTGGTTGGTCTTGCTGACCACCGCTGTAAAACTCTGTGATGTCTGGGCACCGGCCCGCGGCTTCGGCAGGCATTGGGTCCTGGCACAGCCCGTGAGCAGGGCAACCGTGGTTAAAAGAACAACAAGGGATTTCACGGCCCACACCATGACCGTGAGAACCTCGTCGCGCCAAGGAGAGAAACGGGGTTCGGATGAACCTGGCATCAGCCGCTCAGAACCCGACGCCCCACGTTCCCCAAGCCCTCACTCTTCAATCACCCGGATCGTCCAGAAATCGTCGGAAAGGTTTTCGGTCATCAGGTAGGCATAAGGGATCGTGAAATAGCCTTTCTTCCCCCATTTCGGTCCCCAGGAATTGCGCACAATGAACCGCTGCGCCGCGTCGTCGTAGCCAACCGCAAGCACCGCGTGCCCACCCACCACCGTTTCCGTCGAGGCGGGCATGTTAAGATCACCCGACTTGGCCATGGCGGCGCTTTCAAAGGCGTCATAGACCGTGAAGCCGAAGACGAACGGGTAGCCCGCCGCCAGGCATCCCTTCATCTGGCTCAGGCTGCGGCTGACGCGCTGGTAGTTGAGCACCTGGTGCTTCAGGGCTTCGGTGTAGCAGCCGGTCGCCGGCTTCAGTGCGGGCTTCGCGCCGGCGAGCCAGATGTTGGTGTTGGGGTCGGCCGGGGTGTCGTCGTAGGGCCACACGGTCTCGGGACAGACCCCGAGCTTGTTGGCGCTTTTCACCCCGTCGCGGATCTGGGCGCCATTGTCCTGCGTGACGGAATGCTCCATCTCGCGCTCGTTGAAATAGATGAACAGCCGGGACGGCGTGAACACGGTTTTCGCCTGCCTGAGCAGGTCGAACTCGATGGCGGCGGCGATGGCATTGGCCGTGCAGGAACCGATGCGGCCCTGATCATAGACCGTCTTGGGGCAGGCCTTGCGCAGGTCAACCTTGGCCGGCAGCGGCCCGAGCTTGGCCAGGGGTGCGCCATAGACCTGGTCACGCTGGTCGGGAAGGTCCGGGGACCAGCCGTAGTGGGCGATTTTCCGGGGCACGGGAGCGGTGGTGACAGAGCCGGTGTTTTTGGCGTTTTTGCTCATGGGATGTCCTGCTGGAAGTGGAGGCCGTGGTGAAATGATCCTTTGTGTTGTCCATGAGAGAGCGTCCGAAAAGCCCGGTCAAGAGCGCTTTGGGTGACATTTTCCCCTCCCGGAAGCACCGACAATTATCATTCGCAGCGTCGTCGGGACGGCTCCCCACCCCCTGACGGCATCACATCAGCTTGAGCTTCGGCAGGTCCTGCGAATCCACGAGGCCGACTGGCTCACGCTTCGCGTTCACGACGATGAGATCGTCGATATTGCGCTCGTTGAAGATGCGGAGGGCCTCGACCGCCAACGCCTCGTCGCGGATGCAGATGGGCTTGGGCGTCATCACGTCTTTCAGCCGCCGCATGAGGATGTGTTCGTCGTTCGCCATGTGCCGGCGCAGGTCGCCATCGGTGAACACACCGGCCAGCTTGCCCCTGGCATCCACCACACTCACCGAGCCGGACTTGGCCCGGGTCATCACCAGCAGGGCCTCCTTCACCGTGAGCGTCTGGGCAGCCAGCGCATTGCGTTCGTCGCGGCGCATGATGTCGCCGACCTTCACCAGCATGGCCCGGCCGATGGCCCCGCTGGGATGGCGCTTGGCATAGTCCTTCACCTTGAAACCACGGGCATCCATCACGGCCATCGCCAGCGCGTCGCCCATCACGAGCGTGGCGGTGGTGCTCGAGGTGGGGGCGAGATTAAAGGGGCAGGCCTCCTTCGGCACCCGGCAGTTCAGGATGACATCGGCGTGCTTGGCCAGGGTGGACTTCGGCGAGCCGGTGAGGACGATGATCTGGACGCTGAACCGCTTGAGGGCTGGCAACAGGTGGACAAGCTCGTCCGACTCACCCGAATAGCTCAGGGCCAGCACCAGGTCGCCCTCATTGACGATGCCGATGTCGCCGTGCAGGGCATCAACCGAATTGAGCACCACCGCGGTGGACCCGGTGCTCGAGAGCGTTGCCGCGATCTTGCGGCCAATGTTGCCCGACTTGCCGATGCCGGCGACCACCAGCTTGTTGCGGCGGGCCAGCGTCTCGACGACAAGTTCGACGGCGCGCCCGAAGGAGGCATCGAGGCCGGCGCGCACGGATTTCAGCGCGGCCAGCTCGATGGCGAAGACTTCACGGGCGCGGGCGAGGTGCGACATGCCGTGACGAATGCCGCATGCCGGCCCCCGAATGAAGCCCTAAATGCAGGCGGAGCGAGTCGTGAACTACTCGATGAAGGCCTTATGCAGCGCCTTCATGGCCTGCTCACCCTGGGCCAGCGCGATCACGACGCTGATCTTGATCTCGCTGGTCGAGATCATGCCGATGTTCACGCCCTCGTGGGCAAGCACATCGAACATCTTCGCCGCAACCCCGCTGTGGCTGCGCATGCCGACGCCGACAATGGACAGCTTGCCGATCTGCTCGTCGGCGACGGCTTCCTTGAAGCCGACTTCGGCCTTCAACCCCTCAATCACCGTGCTGGCCTTGAGCAGGTCAGGCTTGTCCACGGTGAAGCTCAGATCGGTGGCGCGCACGCCGCCGTCGTGGCTCACGTTCTGGACGATCATGTCCACATTGATCGCCGCGTCGCTGAGCGCGCGGAAGATGCGGGCGGCGCGGCCCGGCTGATCGGGCACGCTGAAGAGGGTGATCTTGGCCTGGTTCTTGTCGAGGGACACGCCGCGGACGACGACGTCCTCCATGCTGTTCGTTTCTTCTTTCACGATGGTGCCGGGATTGTCGTTAAGGCTGGAACGGACTTCGAAGATGACGTTGAACTTTTTGGCAAACTCGACCGAGCGGAGCTGCATGACCTTGGCGCCGCTGCCCGCGAGTTCGAGCATCTCGTCGTAGGCAATCTCGGAAAGCTTCTTCGCCCCGGAAACGAGGCGCGGATCGGCGGTATAGACGCCATCCACGTCGGTGTAAATCTGGCAGAGGTCGGCCTTGAGCGCGGCCGCCAACGCGATCGCAGTCAGGTCGCTGCCGCCCCGGCCCAAGGTGGTGATCTGCCCCTCGGAGGTCTGCCCCTGAAAGCCGGCGACAATGACGACATTGCCGGCATCCAGCAGGCTGTGGACCTGCTTGGGGGTGATGTTACGGATCTTGGCCTTGGTGTGGACGCCATCGGTAACGATGCCCGCCTGCGCGCCGGTCAGGGAAACCGCCTGAAGCCCGATGGCGTGCAACGCGATCGCCGCCAGCGCGATGGTCTGCTGCTCGCCCGTGGCCAGCAGCATGTCCATCTCCCGTTCGCTGGGCAGCGCGGTGATGTCCTTGGCGAGCTTGATCAAGCCGTCGGTCACGCCGCTCATGGCCGAAACCACGACGACCACCTGGTCCCCCTGGGCGCGATATTTCGCGACCCGACGGGCCACATTTTTGATGCGTTCCGGGTTGGCCACCGAGGTGCCCCCGAACTTTTGGACGATTAGCGCCATTTCTTGAAGGGCGCGTTAATGGCTGAAGAGTCGGCGGCGAACAACAAAAAATCAGAAGCGGTTTGGCCGGTGGCAGTCAGAATCATGCTGGTTAATGACCCATTTCCCGGTGCGAGGGACCCGTTTCCGCGGGGTTGAAGACCTCCGAAAGAAAAGGTTGGCGCTGGCAGTGCCCTTTCCCATCTTGATCTTCGACAGGTCGTTACACACCGCCATGCACGAATTCATCCGCGACATCGCCCTCTGCATCGGGACCGCCTGGTTGCTGGGTGTGGTGGCGCACTGGCTGCGGCAGCCCCCACTCCTGGCGTACCTGGTCGGCGGTTTTGTGCTGGGACCCTCCTGCCTGCGCTGGGTTCTCGACGCCGAGACCATCGGCACGATCTCGGAACTGGGCCTCATTTTCCTGCTCTTCATGATCGGGCTGGAAATCGACCTGAAGAAGATCATTGCTGCGGGCCGCTCCATCACCGTCACCGCCCTCGTGCAGATCGGCGGCGGCTGTCTGCTCGGGGTGGGAATCTTTTTCCTGTGCGGCTTCGGTCTGGGCGGAGACAAGGGCTGGGATGCGCTCTATCTCGCCGTGGCGGCGGCGCTGAGCAGCACGGTCATCATCGTCAAGGTGCTGCATGACCAGCACGAGCTCGACACGCTCGCGGGCCGCGTAACGCTCGGTGTGCTGGTGCTGCAGGATCTCTTCGCGATCCTGTTTCTGGCCATCCAGCCCAGCCTCGACCAGTTGCAGGTATCGGTGCTGCTCCTGTCACTAGTGCGCGTCGCGGCCCTCGTCCTCACAACGCTGGCGGTCAGCCGCTACGTGCTGCCGCCGCTGTTTCGCCGGGTCGCGCGGCTGCCGGAACTGGTGCTGGTCGGGGCGCTGGCCTGGTGCTTTCTGGTCGGCGAACTGGCCGAACGGCTCCACCTGTCGCGGGAGATGGGCGCCCTCGTGGCCGGTGTCGCCTTGTCCACCTTCCCCTACGCGCTGGATGTGACCGCCAAGGTCACCAGCCTGCGCGATTTCTTCGTCACCCTCTTCTTCGTCAGTCTGGGATTGAAGATTCCGCTGCCCACCTGGAGCGTGGTCGCGCTGGCGTTCAGCTTCGCGGTTTTCACCGTGGTCAGCCGCTTTGCCACCACGTTCACCCCGCTGTACCGGATGAATTCGGGCCTGCGCCTGAGCCTCTTGCCGGCGATCTACCTCGCGCAGGTTTCGGAATTCTCCCTCGTGGTGCTCGAGCTGGGTGTGAAATCGAAGCATGTGTCCGAACGCACCGCCGCCGCCGTACCGCTGGCATTTGTGGGGCTGGCGGTCCTCTCGACCTTCGGCATGACCCGCTCCGATTCGCTCGTCCGGCAGCTCATCCCCTGGCTGAAGCGGCGCGGGTTGCGTGATCTCGATGACGGCGCCACCCAGGTGATCAAGCGGCGCGAGATCGCCCAGGATTCCCATGCCGCCGCCAAGATTGTGCTGCTGGGATTCTTCCGCACCGCCAGCTCGTTGCTCGACGAACTCACCCGTCATGCGCCCGATCTGCTGGCCGAGGTGGCCGTCGTGGATTTCAACCCGGTGGTCCAGGCCGAGCTGCGACAGCGCGGCGTAAAGGCGATCTATGGCGACATCAGCCAGCGCGACACCCTGGCCCACGCCGGCATCAGCCACGCGGAAGTCATCGTCTGCACGGTGTCCGACAGCATGCTCAAGGGCACGAGCAACGAGAAACTGGTCCGCCAGCTGCGCGAACTGAACCCCAAGGCCCGCATCATCGCCCCCGCCGAACTGCTGGCCGAAGTGCCCCTGCTCCGCGCCGCCGGAGCCGACTACGTGAGCCTCGCCCGGTTGAACGTCGCGGCCGACCTCTACGAGGCCATCCGGGCCGCCGAGGAGGGCCTGCTGCCCAACAAACAACGCGAGCTTGAAGCGTTGCTGCGGGAACGGCAGGAAGTGCTGCCGTGACCAGTGCCACATTTCTCATGAAACCTGCCGAACTCCGCCGCGCCCTTGCCGCCGCCACTGAAGCTGCCGAGGCCTCCGGCGCGCTGATGCGCACGCATCTGCGCCGCACCAAGAAGGTCAACGAAGCCGTCCAGCACGACATCAAGCTCGACCTCGACGTCCGTTCCCAGCGCCTGATCACCCGCCTGCTGGCCGCCCGCTTCCCCGAGGTGCCGGTGCTGGGGGAGGAAGGCATCGACGAGGCCTCGGCCAACGTGCCGGCCCGCTGGGTCGTGGACCCGATTGACGGCACGGTGAACTACGCCTACGGCATCCCCCACGCCTGCGTGAGTATTGCCCTGCAGGTCCGCACGGCCGACGGCGGATTCCGCTCCGATGTCGGCGTGGTGCTCGACCCGTTTGTGGGCGAGCTTTGGACGGCGATTCGCGGCCAACACACGCGGCTGAACGGGCGGCGCATCCGGGTCAGCTCCCGGCGCAAGCTTGAGGAGTCCATCGTGTCACTCGGCTTCGCCAAGAGCGCCAGCAGCATCGACGCCTCCCTCGCCCGCTTCGCCAAGATGACCCATCGCGTGCGCAAGCTCCGCATCATGGGCTCGGCGGCGCTGGCCTTCGCGTACGTGGCCGATGGGCGCTTCGATGCCTATGTGGAAAGCGGCGTGCGGCTCTGGGATGTCGCCGCCGGCTCGCTGCTGGTGGAATGCGCCGGCGGCGTATCCGGCTGCACCCCGCTCCCGGGCGACCATGTGGTGGCGGTAAATTGTCACAATGGCCTCCTTGGGGAGTCACTTGCCGCCGTCTCGTGATTCCGGCAGCTTCCGCCACATGAAACTGCTTCGGTTGGCGTTCCTCACACTCTGCCTGGCCGGCGCCCTGGGGCGGGCTGCTGCCCAATTGCCCGACGGCCTTTACGCCCGCTTCACCACGACCAAGGGCGTCTTCACCGCCAAGCTCTATTACGACCAGACCCCGCGGACGGTCGCCGATTTCGTAGGCCTGGCCGAAGGTACGCAGCCCTTCATCGACTTCGCGGCGGTCACGGTGACCAACCGGCACTTCTTCGACGGGCTGCTGTTCCACCGCGTCATCAAGGGCTTCGTGATCCAGACCGGCTCGCCCAACGGCATCGGCACCGACGGCCCCGGCTACACCATCGCCAACGAGATCAAACCCACGCTCACCCATAGCAAGGCGGGGATGCTCGGCGCGGCACGGACCCAGCAGCAGGACACCTACGGGGCACAGTTTTACTTCACGCTTACCAACACGCCGGCGCTGGACGGCCAATATACCGTGTGGGGTGAAACGGTCGACGGATTGGATGTGGTGCTCGCGATCGGCGATGTCGCCACGGATGCCAATGACAAGCCGACCACGCCGGTCGTCCTGCAGAAGGTGGAGATTCTCCGGATCGGGGCTGCGGCCATGGCGTTTGATCCCGCCAAGGTCACCCCGGCATTGCCCCAGGCGAAAAACAAGGAGGTCAACATCGTGGCCACCACGAACACGCTGAATTTCACCTGGCAGACCAACGCCAACGCGGGCTACCGCATTCTTTACAGCCCGGTGCTGACCAACTGGCCCGCGTTTGATTCCGACACCCAGCTCTTCCAGGACAACAAGATCAACGGCGATGCGCTGCTCTCCGGCAATCCGCAGTATTTCTTCCGGCTGTTCGAGGTCCAGTTCTAGGGCATCGGTTAGAACTTCGATTGGCTGAGAGAGGATTGGTCGCCAGGAAGCATCCGCCAATCCGGTGAGTTGACGGCGCAAGCCGCTATCCTCTCGTTAGCGGGAATTCCCTGATTTTCTTGTTTGAGCTGGCGTATTTCTTGGGCCATGATTGGCCCAATCAGATTAGATAAAAGGTAATTAGATAAAAGGCATTGTCGGCGCGCCCCATGCGCGGCCGTTTCTCCGGTCAGGCGCAAGGCCTGAAAGCAAGGGAAACAATGCAATCGTGACATGGATTCGGCCACATCCGATTCCGTTTCCAGTGATGAATACACTCCATTGCATGGGCAGGGCCGCTTTGACGGGCGATGCTCAGACAGGAATGATTCCCGGACGTTGCGTCAGGCCGGCCCTTGAAGCATGCCTATGCCCCTGATTCGGCGATGCCTCAATGAAATCCCTGCGTTGGTGGCCTATTGGGATGCCAACGAGCGATGTCATTTTGCCAACGAAGCCTATCTGGAATGGTTCGGTCGCGCGCCGGAAGCGATGGAGGGAATGACGCTGGGTGAATTGCTCGGCCCAATCTACGACAAGAATCTCCCCTATATTCAGGGAGCGCTTCGGGGGGAGCGGCAGATTTTTCGCCGGGCCATCCCGATCCTCAGCGGCGAGATCCGCCAAAGTTTGGCGACCTATACCCCCCATATCGGCAGCGGTCGGGTGCTGGGATTCACGGTTCACGTGGCCGACATTACCCCGGTCCTCCAACGGGAAAAGGAATTGGAGGCGGCATTGCTGGAGACCATCTCAGCTCTGGAAAGAACCAAGCGCAGCTTTCGTTCCAAAGAACTGGGAGAGCTGCGCGCCCGGCTGCTGAAGATGTGCGGTGAGTCGGACAGGTCCGATTGACGCGCAGGCAGTCGTGAGATGGCGCGAAGCAGGCTAAAGTCCGTAACCGCGGTGCCGATAAGGGCGGAGCAGAACATTGTCGGCGCGCCCTGTCAGCGCGGCCGTCCTCTCCGGGCAGGCACAGGCTTGTAAGCAAGGGAAACAATGGGATCGCGGCTTCCGCGACCATCGACCCAGTTGCTTGCAACCATGAACAACCCGCCGTCCTGCCCGACCGCGCACTTGCCGGAGGCCACCCCTTCGGAAGTTTCCGCCCCGACGGCAGAACTCGCCAACCTCGCAGGAAATTATCTCCTCTTCCGGCTCGGTGACGAATCCTATGCCGCTTCGGTGCGGCAGCTCCATAAGATCATGCTTCCGTCCGCCCGGACGGCGGTTCCGGAACTGCCGCATCATGTACCGGGAATGATCAGTCTGCGGGGTACGCTCATCCCCACGATCAGCCTGCGCAGGAGATTGGGCCTGGCCGAAGGGCCGACCACCAAAGACTCCTGCATCCTGGTGGTCCAACTCGAACTGATCAGCGGCTGGCTGACTCTGCTGGGCTTCATTGTGGACGAGGTGGAGGAGGTCGTGTCTCTCGCCGCCTCGGACATCGTGGAAACGCCTGATTTAGGCCCCCTGCTCGGCCTGACCCGGGTGAAGGGTGGCGTCACCACGCTCCTGGACCTCGGCAAAGTCGTGGGCGACGACCCCGCTGAACTGTTCCGGCCCATCCCGCCCGGCGGAGAATCGGAAACGACCAGACCAGATCGCGTCAGCTCCCAGTCCCATCGCACAATTCCATGAAAACTCTGACCACTGGAAAACGCATCACCTTCGGATTTGCCACCCGATGGCGGAGACGGCCATCGAGGAGTCGTTCAAAAACCTCTGACGCAGAGCCACCTTCGCCAGCAGGCCCAGAAGCGCGCAGCCGCAAAGCCGTTCAGACCACGATGGAGTTCAGCACGGCGTTGATGTCTGCATCGGACACCCGCTGACCCCAGAGGGCCTCGCCGATGGACTTCACCAGCACGAACTTGAGTTCGCCACCGCTGACCTTCTTGTCCACCCGCATCGCGTCAAAGAGCGCGGTGCGTTTCTTCGGCGGCAGCTTCAGCGTCGTGGGCAAGCCGGCCCGGACGAACAGCTCGCGGATGCGTTCGGAATCCTTTTCCGGCAGGCCGGCGAGCCGTACCGACAGCCGCGCTGCCGCCACCTGGCCGATGCTGATGGCCTCGCCGTGCAGGTATTCGCCGTAGCCGGAAACCGCCTCGAGACCGTGTCCGATCGTGTGGCCGAAGTTCAGGATCGCCCGTTCGCCGGATTCGGTCTCATCGGCCACGACCACGTCCGCCTTCAGCGTGCAGCAGCGGGCAACGACATTCATGAGCGTTGCGGCGTCGCGCCCGAGCACCTTGTCCATTTCCTTCTCCAGCCGCTTGAACAGCTCGGCGTCCTTGATGATGCCGTATTTGATGACTTCACCCAGACCGGCCCGCAGCTCCCGCTCCGGCAGGCTGGCCAGCGTGTCCAAGTCGCACAGCACGGCGCGCGGCTGGTGGAAGGCCCCGACCAGGTTCTTTCCCGCCTTCAGGTTCACGCCCACCTTGCCGCCGACCGAGGAATCCACCTGGGCCAGCAGCGTGGTGGGAACCTGCACAAATGGAATCCCCCGGAGGTAGGTCGCCGCCACGTAACCCGCGATATCGCCCACGACCCCGCCGCCCAGCGCCACGACGAAGGATTTCCGTTCCAACCGCTTGATGGCCAACTGGTCATAGCATTCACCCGCGACCTTGAGGGATTTGGCGGTTTCGCCGGCGGGGACGGTGATGAGGTTCGGGACAAAGCCCGCCATCTTCAGTGTGCGGACCACCAGGTCGGCATATTTCGGCCCGACGTTGGTGTCGGTGATGACCGCGCAACGTTCACCCAGCTTGAGCCGGCGGCAGTGGTCGCCGAGTTTGGCGAGCAGGCCGTTGCCCACGTGGATGGTGTAAGAGCGCTCCCCAAGAGGAACCGGAACCGAACGCATGAGCGTCACTGTATCCCGATTGCGTGCCGGGGAAAAGTGTGAACCCCGCTAATCCTGCAAGGCCTTGGACCGCATCCGAAAAGCCATGCCAATGCCTCCCAGGATGCAAAAGGACACCACCCAGGCCGGGGCGGTCACATTTCCCGTCAGCACCTGGGCCACCGCGCTCACCGCCGGGCCGCCACAGATGCCCATTCCGATCAGTGCCTCATGGATGCCGCCGTGCTCACCATGCGCGTCGCTGCCATCCATTGCGTAATAAAGGGATGAGTAGTACAGCAAGGCGGAAGCCCAGCCGAAGAACACCTGCGCCAAGACCAGGAGCCACACCGAAGGCGCCAGTATCACGGTCGCGAAACTGCCTGCCAGCACCAGGAACGCGGTGACAAACCAGCCAAAGTGATAGTGCCAGCCCGGCCAGAACCACAGTTTGAGGAATGCCAGCGTCCGCACGTAGTACCAGGTGGACATCACCAAACCGGCCTCGGCGATGCTCAGGCCGACATGGGTCGCGATGCCGGGCACCACGGCCAGGATCGTGTTGGCGGCCATGTAGTTAAATGGGTTTGCCACCCAGGCCAACCGTTTGAAATAGCGCGGTCCCTCAGGAGCATGGAGGTGAACCGTATCCGGCGTTTCCGGTGGCAATGACGCCAGCCAAGCGTCGTGATTCGCCTGGAGCGGCCAGATCAGGACGAACTGGATCGCATGGATGGCCACCGGGAGCCAATACAGGCTGGCATGGCCAAGGTGCTGGAAAATCCAGCCGCCGCAGGAAAAGCCCAGGGCGGCGGTCCCGGCCCAGATGACGTTGTACAGGCCCACCCGGTTCGGCAGCCGCGCCGCCGACTCGTGCTCACTGACCAGCGCCTCCAAAATGGGCCAGGTAAAGCACATGGTGAAGGTCCAGAACCCCAGGGCCAGCAACTGTCCCCACAGCGCCGGCACCAGCCAGCCGATCAGGATGCTGAGCGCCATCCCGCCGAAGCCAATCCGCAAGGAGGTGAAATAGCCGTGCCGCTGGCCGAAGCGTCCGCCGAACCAGGAAGCCCCGATGTAAAGGAAGCCGTGCAGTGCGCTGACCGTGAGATTCTGCAGGTTGGCAAACCCGTGCAGGTCCCGCAGCAGGAACATCAGGTAGTTGAAATAGTAGGCGGTCGCGAAGGAATTGAGGCCTTCGAGGACGTAATAGCCGGTCTTGGACGGAGAGGGACGCACGGGAGTGGCGGAGGGGTGGCCCGCCGGGCGCGAAGTGAAGGGTTGTGCCCCCGAGGGGGCAAGCGGATTTCAGGTCAGCAGGTCTGACCGGCACAATCTGGCTCCACGCAGGCGGACATTACCCCGGAACTACGGGAGGGCGCGGTTCCACCCGCGCCCCATATTTTCTTCATGGGTCTCCTGAAAAATCCTGACCGACGCCCCTTCGAAGGCGAGGTTGATGCGGCTGTAGGTCACATAGCCATCGCGACTTCCGGCGGTGGCCTCGGCGGAATAGGTTGGCTCAAGGTCGCAGGCTTGCAGCAGACAGTTGAATTCGACCAGGTGCTCGACGCAGCCCTTGGAAACTTCATCGACGGCGCACAAGGTGCGCCAAGTCGGGAGGGCGGGGATTTTAGGCCAGCAATGGTCCCTGACTCAGGCACCGATTAGGTAACTGACCTTTGAAGTAGATTTCGGCTCGGCCGCCCCCGAAGTGCGAACTCGCACCAAAAGGTCGCAATAGGTTTTGAAGCCTAAAGTACCAGGGCTCCGGGGTGTCATCCATCCCATGCGTGACAACCCCCTCTTCAGTTTCAATTTCAGCGACGTTCAATATATGCGTCCTGCTCTCACCCTGAGGAGTGGAATAGTACATTTCGACCAAGACCATTTCCACTTGTCTGCGGATCACGCGATTCAGCTCGTTACTTCCAGCTAAGGAAAGCGAGTTCTGAAAGGCCGCCCATGCCGCCATGTTTAGGAAAGCGCTCCACGCACGCAGCGTTAAATGATCCTCGACAATCTTATGACCTAGGTAAGTTCGGTGGCTGGCATTGCTGATCGGAGGTAGTTCTGCAAACAGACGGGGATGAACCGCAAATGTTAGGGCACTGGGATCTTGTCGATCTGCTATCAGCATTCCTCGCATAAGGTCCACTTCGTGATGGGGGAGGAGGTCAGTGATAGGCATCAGGCTGGATTCAATCACATGCTACACGCTTGGTACGATATTTTTAACGCCCTCCGGCATGGCCCGCTGGCGGCTGTGCTTGCCACCAGTTTATTGCATCGATCTGGTTTGGCCGGCGTCGGGGCCGTGGTCACGATCTCACGCTGCCAGCCCGAGGTGACAGCCTGGCAATGAGGCTGGCCTGCTCATTGCCAGGGAACAAGTCCAACCATTGCGGCGGTCCCGCATGGCGGTTTTTCTAGTGGGATTCTAAAGTGCGGTTTCGCTGCGGGCGGCATAGATCTTACCAACTGATCATCTGGATTCGCCTGGTGCGAAAAATTTACGGCGCGGGTGGAACCGCGCCCTCCCAAGGTTAACGAGAAGAACCGGCCACCCCTGAAGCGCGCCAGAGCAATGCCGCCACCACCAGGTAGATGAGCCCGCAGAGCGAGACGGCCAGGCTCATGTTCGCCACCTCGCTGCCCTGCCCTGCGTGTTTCGCCATCCAGCCCGCGTACAGCGGTCCGAGCGCACCACCCGTCCAGCCGACGGTGTTCATCACGCCCGCCGCCGTCGCGCGGGAATTCTCGGGCACCACGTCGTAGAGCGAGGCGAAGATGCCGGCGTCGTAGCAGCCCTTGCACAGACCAAATGCGGCCATCGCCAGCAACAGCGTTGATTTGTCGTTGGTCCACCCGACGAGGGCGACAAACCCCGCGCCAACAAGCATGCCTGCCGCCTGCACCAACATGCGCGCCCCGGGACGCCGCACCGACCACGCATCCGCCAGCCAGCCGGACAAAGGCCCGCTCAGGGCGCTGGCCGCGTGGATAAAAATGGTCGCATTCAGGCCGGCGGTGCTCAGTTTGTAACCGAACTTCTCGATCAGAAACGTGGGGGTCCACACGAGAAACAGCGCCGCCACAAAATTCGCCCCGACGAAGGCCAGCAGGAGCAGCCGCGCCGACGGATGGCCGAGGAGAAAACGCAGCGTATCCATGAACTTCGGCGGTTCGGCCTCAGTTTCTAACACACTGGCCTCGGCCACCGGCGAAGGCTTCGTATCCGCCTGGATTTCCCGGCCCGGCTCCCGAAGAAACAGGTACAGCAACAGGGCCAGCACCATCCCCGCGACGCCGAAACAGTAAAAGCCTGTGCGCCAGCCGTACTGTTCCGCCAGCCATGCCCCGAGCCAGCTTCCGCCGATGGTGCCGGCATAGACACTCGATTGGTGGACCGCCATTGCCCGCGAGCGGGTGCGGAGGCCGTGGTAGGCGCTGACCAGTGACATCGAAGCCGGGAAATAGAACGTCTCACCAAAGCCTTCGAGCGCCCGCACGGTGACGAACTGCCACAGCCGGCCGCACCAGGCCGTCGTCATCGTCACGAAGCTCCAGAACAGGCAGCCGCCAAGAATCAGGTGGCGGCGTGGAAAGCGGTCCCCCGTCCAACCGGCAAACGGCGCCCCTGCCGCATAGACCCACATGAACGCCGAGCCGATGAGCCCGAGCTGCTGCTTGTCGAAGCCGAACTCCTTTTGCAGCAATGGAAACACGACGGAAATGGCCTGCCGGTCCGCGTAGTTGAACGCGCACACGAACCACAGCATTCCGACCACCGCCCACGCGTATCGGCGTGACGACATGGCCGGGCGGGCCGGGTTGGTGGCCGGCCGCCTCATGCCAGACCGGCTTCCACAAGCAGCGTGCCGAGTTCGGCGGCGCAGAGGTCATACTTGTACCGGGTCGGCTCTGAAACCGCCGATTTGAAGGGGCCGGTGGCAAATCCCCGTGCCTCCATCCCGGCGGCGACATCCAGCGGGAACTTGATGCGCCCGCAGGCTTCGCCCACGCGCTGGAGCAGCTTCATCTCCGCATCGGTCGCCTGCCCTGCACGATGCGCCGCCAGCACGCGGACGAGCGGTTCCGGCACAAAGTTGGCCAGGCCGCTGATGCAGCCGACACAGCCCAGCGTGAGCGCCTCGGCAAAACGCGTGTCGCTGCCGGTGTACACGCCGAAGCCCTTCGCCCGGCCGAGCGCCACCAGGTCCCGATGGTACTCCCATTCGCCGCCGCTCTGCTTGATGCCGGCCAGCCGGGCCCGGTCGGCAAAGGCGGCCACCGTTTCCAGAGCGATGCGGTTGCCGGTGCGCTCGGGAAAATTGTAGAGATACATCGGCAGATCGGTGGCCTCCGCTACCCGCAGGAAAAACGCGAGCTGGTCATCCGGTTCCAGCGGAAAATACCAGGGCGGGAGCACGGTAATGCCGGCACAGCCGTTCGCCTGCGCGACCCGCGCCAGCCGGCAGGCCACCACCGGGCTGACATCGCTGACATTGGCCAGCACCTTCAGCGATTCCGCCAGCGGCACGATGCGCTCCAGCAGGTTGGCCCGGGCCACTTCGGAAAAATGGACGAATTCCCCCGTGCTGCCCAACGCCAGGATGCCATCCACCCCGGTTTTGCGAAGAAAGCCGAGATGGTGTTGGAGTTCAGGTTCGAGGAGACGCCCCTCGTCATTGGTGGGCGTCCATAGCGCGGCGAAAACGCCGCCTTCGGTTTGGTTCATCATGCAGTAAAAGAAAGGCCGGGCATCCGGATGCCCGGCCAGGTCACTTATTTCAGGTGGGGACAGTTCACTGATAGGTGATGACGATGTTGTCACCCACCCGCTTCACCTGAGTTATGCTGACCGCCGTGTCGGCCTGCACACGGAAGAAGAAAGCCACCGACGCACTCGAAATCGGCACGGTGATGGTCTTGTTCGCCGAATCCAGCTGCGCGCCGGTCAACGGCTGGAACTGGCCGGTGACCGTATCCGCACCCAGCAGCGCCGGCCCGGTTGCAGCCGAGGTGTAGGAGGCGATGCCACCGGCCGCGTTCACCAGCGTGCGGTCGCCAGTGGTCCGGTTGACCGTGAACCACTCGACATGGGCGGCGCCGGTGTGCTCGTACCACACGAACCGGAAGGCATAGACGCCGGCCTGCGGCACCACGACGTCGAAGGTCTCATCGGCCGGCCCGCCATTGTGGAAGGCCAGGGGCGTGGTGCTCGCGTTGGGGTTCAGCGCGCTGGCGAGCTTGTAGCCGTCATCGCTACGGACGCCGAAGCGGATGACTCCGGCGGGCAGGTCCAGGAAGGCTTTGGCCTCCATCGCAAAATTGTCGTCGCCGTTGTCCAGTGTCTGCCCAGGAATCGGGAGATCCCCGTCGAAATAGCCGTCCGTGCCCCCGCCGCTGATCACGTTTTGCGAAAAGTTGATCACGTCGTTGGTCACGGTCAGGTCGTAGAGTTTGGCAATCGACGACCCGGCCGCCAACTGCGACTCCGCATAATCGAGGCTGTTCTGCCCCACATCCTGCCCCTGCACCACCCGGGTTACGATGCCGCGCACGGGGCCGGGTCCGGCCAGGCGGGTGGACGGATCCAGCTGGACATAGGTGATGGTAAAACTCCAGTCGTTGGTCTGCGCCACGCCCTCGTTGTCCGAGAAAATGATGCGGGCCGACTGCACCACGTCCTTGGGCGGCAGGCTGGGGAAGGTGTAGTCCACCGTGGCGCCGTCGGGCGTGTTCGTGACCTGCGCGGTCACCGGGGTGCCGTTGATGGACAGCTTCACCGTGGACGGATTGACCGAGGTGTCACGGTTCTGGATGGCGACTTCGATCTTGGGCTCGGTCGTGCTGGTGGTCGTGCCGTTCGCCGGGCTCAGCGAGGCGATGGTCGCGCGCTGCACGCCGGCATCGGCCACCGGCACAAAGATGAGATAATTGAGCAGCCGGTTGCCGGTACTGTCATCCGGCGTGATCGTGTGGAGGCGCAGCGTAGTTTTCCCGGACAGGCGCAGCTTGAGCTGGTTCAGGCCGGCACCATCGGTCAGGGGCACGTTGCGCGAGGTATAGCCGGAGGTCGTGGCGAGGAAGGAACCGATCGTTTTCACTGTCTGGTCCGGCTGGGTGGCATCGCTGGTCACCTGTTCCAGCAGGCTGTCGCCGTGGGTCAGGTTGACCACCGCCTCCCGCAGATAGACCACATAGGTGCCGGCCGCAAACTCGTGGGTGTAGTTCATCCATTCGTCCGCCGCGAGATCGCCGACATCGTAATCGTACACGCCGTTGTCATTGTTGAACTGCGCCCGCCGGCGATCCAGCGAATGCGCCATGCGCACGAAATCCTGTGTGCGATAGAGGGTGTCGCTGCCGTGCGGGGCGGTCCGGGTATCGGAATAGTCCACTCCGGGCGTGCCGACCCGGTCGGTGTAGGAGTTGTCGGCTGAGCCCAAGCCTTCCGGCGTCCGCACCGGGCTGTTGAAGTAGCCGCCAGACTCGAAATTGTAATCCTCGATTTCCACCACCGGATCGTCCCCTGTGAAGGTGTCAAAGGCCACGGTGGCCGTGCGTTCGACGTTGCCCGCATCGGTCACGCTGATCTGCCCCAGATAAGTCTGGTTGGCGGCAAAGCCGCCCAATGCCGCCGTACGGTTCGCACCTGCCGCGCTGAGCGTCAGCCCGTTGGTCGTGGTGTAGGTCGTCCCGTTCAGGGTCACTTTCACACCGGCATCCGGAATGTCGGCATCGTCCGTGATCCTGAAAGTCACCTGGGTGGAAGCCGGGAGGAAGTTGGCCCCTTCCAGCGGTGCCACCTCCGTGATGATCGGCGGCTGGTTGGCTGCCGCCGGGGGAGCCGAGGCGAGAAGATTGTCCAAAATGACCTGATAGCCGTTGGGATCGGTGCCGTTATCGGCGTAGAGATAGAGCACCACGTTGCCGACCAGATTGATGAACGGCCCCGGAGGATCATCGCTGCCATCGGAAAGCACATCGGCCGCCGGGGTATCCACGAAGGTCTTGTCAAAGATGACCGCGTCGCCGGCGTCCTTGTCGAACACCCGGCCACGGATGGTCACGTTGCCGTTCTGCACCGTCAGCGTGAGCGTGAGCCGGACGTTGTTGTTCATGAGGGCCGGCGTGGGGTTCTCGTTGAAGAAGTACTTGTTGATGCCCTTGGAGATCAGGATGTCCGTCTCCGACTTGGTGATGCCATAGCCGGCCAGGGTGTTCGGCCCGGTCGCCTGGGGGATGAATCCCAGCACCGCAAACGAGTCCGGTCCCTGCCCGCTCACGAGATCCACGGAAAATTCATTCCGCGTCCCCTCGGTCAGCTCGAACGTCTTCGTCGTCTTCTTGCTGTTCACGAAGTACGGCTGGCCGACCGCCGGCAGGTTGAACGTGAACACTCCGCCGCCCTGCTGGCCGCCCGGCAGCCCGAAGCCGCCCGGGTCGGAATCCTCCCAGCCACTGCGCTGGGCGGCGTTGAAATCATCCAGCACGATCTCATCGGTGACGAAGGTCTCCGCATTGTCGTACACGACCTGGTAACCGGCCGGATCGGTGCCGTTATCGGCGTAAAGGTAGAGCACGAAGTTGCCGACCTGGTTGATGAAGGGCCCCGGGGGATCATCGTTGCCGTCGGACAGCACGTCGGCCGCCGGGGTGTCCACAAAGGTCTTCTCGAAGATCACCTTGTTGCCGTCGTCCTTGTCCAGCACCTGCCCGGTGATGATGACGTTGCCGTTCTTCACCGCCAGGTTCAGCACCAGCGTCACGTTGTTGTTCTTGATCGCGGGCGTGGGATTCTCGTTGTAAAAGTACTTGTTGATGCCTTTGGAGATCAGGATGTCCGTCTCCGACTTCGAGATGCCATAGCCGGCGAGGGTGTTGGGACCGGTCGCCTGCGGGATGAAGGCCAGCACGGCAAACGAGTCCGGCCCGCGCCCACTCACGAGGTCCACGCGATATTCGATGGTGCGGCCCTCCTGCAGCTGGAAGGTCTCGGAAGTCTTCTTGCTGCTGACGAAAAATGGCTGGCCGACCGCCGGAAGATTGAACGTGAACTGCCCCCCGCCCTGCTGGCCACCCGGCAACCCTAAACCGCCCGGATCGGAATCTTCCCAGCCGCTGCGGGTGGCGGCGTCAAAATTGTCCAGCACCTTGGCCTGGGCACCCAAACCGATGGCCGCGATGACCGGCAGCAGCCAACGACGACAGACATGAGACAGCAGAAGAGAGTTCATGCGTGGTGTTCGTGAGGAGGGGATTGTTAACGGATGTCATTAGCCCCAAGGACCGGAGGGCGTCAAAGCAATTGTCGGTAACCGCCGTGCCATCCGTGTCACGGCTTCGCCATTGCCAGCGGCTCCCGCTCCCGTGGACAATCGCGGCAATGCGCAACCCGATCATTGTCGCCCTTGATCTGCCCACCGCCACCCAGGCCCTCGCGCTGGCGCGCCAGGTCGCGCCCTTCGTCGGCGCCTTCAAGGTGGGCAAGGAACTTTTCGTCAGCGCTGGGCCGGACATCGTGCGCGAACTGCGAGCGACCGGCGCCAGCGTGTTTCTCGACCTCAAGTTTCACGACATCCCCAATACCGTCGCCAAGGCCGTGACTGCCGCAACCCGTCTCGACGTGCAGATGCTCACGATCCATTGCAGCGGCGGCAGCGAGATGATGCGCGCGGCGGAGACGGCGGCGCAAAACACCGCCAAGGAGCTGGGCCGCCCGGCCCCGCTGGTGCTCGGCGTCACGGTCCTTACCAGCATGGACAGCAAAACGCTGGCCGAACTCGGCGGTGAGACCGATGTCACGCAACAGGTCGAACGGCTGGCCCGGCTCGCCGTGACTTCCGGCCTGCGAGGCCTTGTCTGTTCGCCCCTGGAACTGCCCGTGTTGCGAACCTTTCTCCTGCCTGCCATGCAGTTGGTCACCCCCGGCATCCGCACCGGCGCGGAAAAGGCCGACGATCAGAAACGCACGCTCAGTCCGCAAGAAGCCATGGCCGCCGGCGCCAGCTGGCTTGTGATCGGCCGGCCCATCACCGGCGCCCCGGAGCCGGCGAAAGCCGCCAAGGCGATCTGGGATTCGCTACGGGCGTAAGTCAGTAATCAGTGAATCAGTGGACTGCAGAAGACCATCAACCCTTCGGCTCCACTACTGATCACTGACTACTGATTCACTGTACTACCCGCTGCGCGGGCCTCACAGCCGCCAGTTCATCCAGATCGAGCCGTAGTCGTGGGTGCCGAAAGGCTGCCCCTTGTACTCCTGGCTTTGCCGGGCGTAGGTGAAGCCCAGGTCCACCTGGCTCCAGGTGACGGCAAAACCGACCCGCGTCTCCAAGTCCAGCGGTTCGGATTCGACGTGGTAGCTGGAACGCCAGAGGTTGCCGTCCAGAAATGTGTCCCGCGCCACCGCCCGGCCTTCCACCGCCGCAAAAAGATAAACTCCAAATTGCTGCGGCGCCCCACCGCTGATCGGCAGGAGGGACTGGATCGATGGCTGCCCGAAATCATCGGGCAGATTAACACCGATCCGCAACGTGCCACCCGCGCCTGCCTCCGTACGCGGCGTACCGCCCACCAAGCCGAAGTGCGGGATGAAATCCACCGCGCCACCCTCACGTTCTCCGGCGAGCAGCACACGCCACGCGCGGGCATAGGTGAAATCGGCCGTCGGCTCGTTCTTAAGCTGGTTTTCCCAGCCCTGGGCCTGGTTGATCTGGAAATTGCGGTGGATGAAGTTCTGCGCCTCACCGCCCAACGCGCCCGGCCCGACCCAGCCGAACCCGAGCCGAACCTGTTCCAGCACGTCGGTCCCGCCGGACGTTCGGCCACGGCGCTCCAAAGACGGGGCGCCATAGATCCAGCCCGCGTAGGGATGATCGCCCACCTGCAAGGCGGTCGCGTGGATGTCCAGCGGCGTGAAGATGAGCTGCCCCGCGGCAAATGTCGCCCGCGCACGCTCGACCGTATAGCCCAATGCCGGCAGGCCCTCGCCAAACCAGCCCAGCCAGCCGGGCATTTCCCCAAGGCGATATTCCGGCCCTAGATAGGCCACCTGCGCGCCCTGCGAGTAGTTATCGTCGGTGCCGCTCATGGAGTCGTTCTCCTCCCAGAGCTGCACCGTATGCCCGCCCAGACCGGAATCGCCACCCGCACCCGTCCGCTCCAACGGTACCGCGCGCTGGCTGTCATCGCTGCCCGACGCCGGGTGATGACTGCCACCGAGTCCGACATCCAACGCCAGGCTCACAAAGGGAGTCGCTTGCGCATCGCGGTCGAAGATCGTGTTTCCCAGATCATTGCGGAGGCGGTAAGAGGTCCCCATGGTCCGGCCAAGCGCCACGGTGACTTTCGTCGTGGGATTGGGCTGCCACTCCAGACCGACCGTGATCGGTGTCGTCTGGTCCCGCAGCACCCCATCGGGCACACTGGAATCGCCGGCCAGCCGAAATTCCCGGGTCTCATAGGACAGCCCCAGAAAGAGGCGCAGCGGCTCGCGGAGTGCGTAGCTCAGGTGACCTTCCAGACCTTTCGTCTCCAGCCGCCAGCGCTGCGAAATCTGCCACTCCACGCCGATCAGAGGCAGTATCCGGACGGAATCTTCCAGGCGGGTCGTGGCATATCCCCCGAAGGTCAGCGCAAAATGCTCGCTGAATTTTCGCCGTGCACCCACGTATCCGCCGTAGGTCAGCGACTTCCCCACATCCGCATCGGGATCGCCAGCAACCGCAAGCTGAGCGCCGGTGACCAGCGACCAGCGCTCGTTGAGCGAGTAGTTGAAACGCGGTTCGAGCTTCACCCGAAAAGCATCCCGGACCGGCTCCAGCACCCCGGGCGGCACGGACGGTAGATTGAAGAAGCGGTAGTGCGAATGCTCTATACCCGCATCCAGCCCAAACTGCGCCTGGGGCGAAAGGGTCCACAGGCCGTCCAGATCGAGCATGACGCGCGGAGCCCGGACATCGACCGTGTCATCATTCAGTTTGGCGCGCAGCGGGGCATAAAAGCCCGGTTTGACATGGAATTCCGGAGGCGGCAGTTCCAGTGCTTGCGGCGGCACTTCGGTGTCGGCGCGGCCGTCCAGCACCAGCAATGGCAGCATGGTCAGGGCGGAGAAACAGACGGCGCGTGCAGACATGCGCGGCAAGAAAGCTGATCCATACGGGAACGCAAGCCCTCCCGTGTGCCTCTTTGGACCTATTCCAGGACCAACTCCGCACCCACCATCAGCCGGATGCCGGCACCGGCGGCCAAGATCACATTCTGGCCGAACAAAGGCGCGTTGAAACGCGGATCGCGACGGTAAGTGGCCAGAGTCCGGAGTGGCTCCACGCCGACCTCGGTCGTGACCTGGTCCGTCGTCGTGATCCGGCAGCGGGTACAGGGTTTTACGATGCGAAAATCAACCTCACCCTGGCGCATTGTCCTGGCGGTATCCTCCGCATAGGGCGCGAGACCCCGAATCACCAGATTCGGGCGGAACCGGTTCATGGGCAACGAACTGCCGGAACCGATGCGCCGGTTCAGGTCGTCCAGCGATTCTTCGCTGATGACGAGATAGGGATAGCCATCCGCGAAGTAATTCTCCGCCTCAATCCCGCCCGTCCACTCGAAGTTGCTGAGCCGGCGACGCGCCGGATTCCAACGGACCAACCGGACTTTGGCATTCAGGAAACCGCCGAACCATTCGGCCGTCGAGTCCCCTTCGTCGAAGGCGACCGTGGCATGGCTCCAAACCTCGGCTCGATGATCGGTGAGGGCCCGTTGCTTCAACGGAATTTTGAACGGCTTCATCCCGGGAGCCGTCAGTCGAAGCATGTCGGCGGTCAGCTCCGTCCCGATCAGGGCCATACGCGGATAGGTCCGCTGAGTCACGAACTGCCCGGCCTCATCCACCACCATCCATTCCCGGTCGTGCTCAATGCCGTGCGGTGTCAGGAGCGCCTCGGTCAACGCAATCCCACCGCAGGATTTGACCGGATAGACGTGCAGGCTGGTGAGAACCGCGCAGGAAGTCATTGGAAGAGGTGTTCAGGCCGAATCCGCCTCGCGCATGGGACGGTGCAGTTTGGTGGTAATTCCCGCGCATTTGCCCGAAGCTGTGCCACTTCCTCTTCCACGCGGAAGCTGAGTTCCAGATAGGCCTCCTTTTCCGTAGTTGCGTGGCAGACACCACCCCAAGGGAACAAGTCGGGGCAGTAGCCTATATATAGGCCGTCTTCCTCCTCCCAGCCGACAAACTCGCGATACCGACCTTGTGCTTTCATTGTGGGATCAAACCTTCACCCACCGCTTCCCTTCGCTGCTCTTCAGGATCGCCTCGCATAGCTTCACCTCGTGGTGGCCGTCCTCGGCGGTGGCGAAGAGGACGGGCGTCGTCCGGCCGCTGGCGATGTGCTCGTACACGGCGCGCGAGTGCATCTTGTGGCTGTCGGGGAAGCCTTCGGGATGGCCGCCGGGATAGTCGGTGAAGCCGGCCACATCCTCGCTGAAGCCGGCGGTGGCGCGCTGGAGGATCTGGTTGGGCTCATCACGGCGGCCGAGGACGATTTCGTTGGGCTGCTGGAGGCTCCATTGCACGCTGCCCTTCGTGCCGTAGATGCCCAGATACAGGTCGCATTTCCAGCCCGCCGCCACCTGCGAGATGGAGGCGTTGGCATGGACACCCTCCGCAAAGCCGTGCGCGGACTTGCCAAACCTCAGCAGGACACTCCCGAAGTCCTCCGTGTCCACTTTGTAGGGCACCATCGTGGCGGGATCGATCTTGGCGAAGGTCTGCACCTCGCCCGTCGGGCGGAAACGCGTTTTGTGAAAGGTCTCCAGATGCGCGAACGTGCTCTCAGCCTTCGCACCAAGGATGAACGACACCGCGTCAATCCAGTGTGTGCCGATGTCGCCGACCGCCCGGAGCTTGCCACCCTCGCTCGCGAGCAGCCGCCAGTTGTAGTCGGTGTCCTTGAGCAGCCAGTCCTGAAAGAAGTGGCCCTGCACGTGCATGATCTTCCCGAGGTCACCGCGCTGCAACAGCGCCCGCATCTGGAGCACGGCGGGGAAGAAGCGGCACATGTAGTTCACCGCGAACACGGGCGAGCCCTTCCGCTTCACGGCGGCGACGACCTTAGCCGTCTCCTTCGCCGTCATGCCGAGCGGCTTCTCGCAGACGACGTGTTTGCCCGCCTTCAGCGCGGCCAGCGACTGAGCGACGTGGACCTTGTTTGGTGAGGTGATGTGGACGACATCCACGTTCGGCGAGGCAAGCATCGCCCGGTAGTCGTAGTCACCATACACCTCCGGGATGCCCCAGCGGTCCGCCGTGGCCCGCGCGGACTTGGTCGAACCGCAGATCGCGGTGACCTGCACGCCAAGGCGTTTGAGCCCCTCGATGTGAACCGGACCGATGAAGCCGGTGCCGATGACACCGGCCCGCAGCGTATGAAGCGGCTTGGACATGGCCGCAGTGTGAGCAGCAAAGGAACAAAGGCGCAAAAGGAGACATGCATCACGACCGACTGGGCCGCTGTTTCCCAGCGGTCGTGTATTTTACAAGAAACGATGGCGCAGCTGTCCCACCCCCTTAATTGGAACTGCCATCCAGAGGCGCCACGTGCCCGTCCATGAACGCGACATTCTTGCCGAATTTGGGCGGGCGCGGGTGGAACTCCTCGTAATCGAGCAGGAGCGGAATCGTGGCCGGCGGAAACGTCTGGGAGAAGTTGGTAACGCCGCCGGAAAAGTCCCCTTTCTTCAGCAAAAGGAAGGCGTCATCGGACCGGGTTTCATCGATGCGATGCCCGTTCAGATCGAAATTCCATTCGTAGCTCGAACCTTGAGCGGCGAACCGGCCCGCCCTGTCGGCCGGGCATTTGAAGACGGTGGCGCTGTTGGTGTTCGTGCCCGCGGCTCTGCCCACGTAAGTCGCCAGGACATCGCAGATGCGCGGCAACGGATGCTGGGGATCGATGGGTTGCGTCGGGAGGATTTCCGCGCTCGGCATTCGCTCCTGGTTCCCGTCGGCATAAAGGCGGATGGCCATGCCCAGCTGCCGAAGGTTGTTCACGCAGGCCGTGTTATAGGCCTGGGCCTTCGATCGTCCCAAAGTGGGCAGCAGCAGGCCGGCCAGAATCGCGACAATGGCGATCACCACCAGCAATTCCAGGAGGGTAAAGGCGCACGCGCGATGGCGCACCCGGGTACGGCGGTTCGATTCAAATGGGTGAGGTTTCATCAGTGAGGACGTTCAGTGCTCAGTAATCGGTGGTCGGTGAGTCAGTGGATGATTTCTCAGCCGCCCACGCCGAACGGCTTGCGCGCGAACTGGACCCGCTGTTCGGGAGTCATCTCCCGAAACCGCTGATTCGGATCGGGAGCGCGGAGCAGCTGGGCGGGTGTGGGTTGGCCATCGGGTATGGCCGCGCCAACGCCGACGCGTGTGTCCGATCTGGTTTCCGAGTCGGCCGGTTCACGGTGGCTCTGGACAAGCCAGAGGGCACCGGCAATGGCCAGCGCCGCGAGGGCAAGAAGGAGACGTTTTAATTTCATGTGAAGGTGTGTGTTTTTGGTGCAAGCCGCACCTCCACTTTCCCCTGCCTCTAGACGAATGCTACCGGGATGTGACCAAGCCCGCTCAATTCCGGGACGAAAACGCCCGGTGACGGGACGGATCAAAAAGGCGGATCAGACTTCGCCGAGGCGCGCCTGCAGTTCCGCCAGACTGCAGGTCATGTCCAATCGCGTGCCGTTCTTGAGCAACAGCGAATGGCGGCCGGAGCCGGCCGGCTGGATCTCGCGAATGCAGGCGAGGTTCACGATCACCGAGCGGCTGATGCGCATGAAGCCTGCCGGCGCCAGCCGGGCCTCCATGGCCGAGCTGGTTTCGCGGATGATATGCTGCTCCTTGCCCGAATGCAGGACGACGTAGTTGCCCGCCGCTTCGGCATGGGTGATCTCTTCGGGCTTGAGGAACAAAATCCGCTCCGCAGACCGGACCAGTATCCGCCCTCCGCCAGCGACGGGTGCGTGGAGCTGGCCCAAGAGGGCCTTCAGCTCGGGATCAGCCTGGCGGGAACTCTTTTCCAAGCGGGCCCGTGCCTTTTTCAGCGCGATTTTGAAGCGCGCTTCACTGAAGGGCTTGAGCAGGTAGTCCAGCGCGTTGAATTCAAAGGCTCGGATCGCGTGCTCATCGTGCGCGGTCGTGAAAATGACGACTGGAATGGGACCCGGCGAAAGGGTTTCGAGCACCTCGAAGCCGTTCAGCCGCGGCATCTGCACATCGAGAAAAAGCAGGTCCGGCAGGCGTTTCTGCGTTTCCTTGAGGGTCTGCGCGCCGTCGGCGCACTCGGCCACGACTTCCACGTCCGCCTCCTCCTCGAGCAGGGAGCGAACCCGCTCGCGCGCGAGCGGTTCGTCGTCGGCAATGATGGTGCTGATTTTCCTCAAATTATTCGTCATTCGAAACTCGAAACTCGGCCCTTGCCGTGTTCCAGGGAATCTCAACGCGGACGATAACGCCTCCCGTCTCGCGGGGGGATAATTCCAGCTTCTGCCGCGGGCCGTAAAGAGCCTGGAGCCGCTCCCGGAGGTTGGCCAAACCGATTCCTGTTCCGGCCTTGGTAAGGACCGCGTCCGCGGCCGGTGCTGGATCACCGGAACAGGCAGTACCGCTGGCGAGTCCGACCCCATCATCCTCCACCGTCAGCATGAGCATTCCGTCTTGGCGGGATGCACTCACCCGCACCACTCCCCCCTTCTCGGCCGGCTCAATTCCATGCCGGATGGCATTCTCCACCAGTGGTTGCAAAACCAGCGTCGGCACCCGGCAGTCCAGCGCCGACGGTTCGATGTCCTGTTCCACGCGCAGCTTGTCGCCGAACCGGGTTTGCTGAATCTCCAGATAACGCCGCACGAACTCCAGTTCCTCACGGAGGGTGCCCTCGTGTCGCTCGGACTGGCTGAGGGCCAGGCGCAGCAGCTCGCTCAGCGCCACCAGCGTCGTTTCGGCCAGACGCGGATCGCGTCGAAGCAGGGCGGTGATCGCATTGAGGCTGTTGAACAGGAAATGCGGCTGCAACTGGGCCTTGAGCGTATTGAGACGCGCGGTGGCGAGATTGGATTCGAGAACAAGCGCCCGGCGTTCCCGCTCCCGCAGACGCCGGTGGAAGTTGACGGAATGGGCCAGGCCAGTGACCGCCCCATAGGCCAGCAGGTCCAGTATGGTGGAGCGCACGAACTCTTTCCATGTGGGTGGGCGTGGCGAAAGGCGTCGGGAATCGTTCGGTAGCGGCGCCGGCACCTGGATCGGCTCATCACTCCCGGCAATCCGGCCAAGGACTGAACTGCCGCCTAGCCCATCGGGCCCGGACGACGCAGTTCCGGGAGCCACTAACACCCGAGGGGGGCGCGGTGCGGGTGTCCGGAAATCAATCACATGGCACGCCCAAGCAAAAGCCAGGCAGACCGCCATATTGAGTGGCAGGTGGCGGCGGAGGCGCTCCCGTTCCAGGGGAAAGTACCAGGCCAACAAGGCCAGGTAGGGACTGAACAGAACCCACGGATAAGCGCGTTGGAGGCCGAGAGCATGGCCGAAGATTGCATGCACCTTCTCGGTGAAGCCGGGCTGGTCCACTTCGCTATCCCGGAAAACCCACACTGACGGCAGGCCATTGCTTTCCCCGAGCCACCAGAGGGCAAAGGCGACAAAGGCCGTCCACCCCAGCACCCCAAGCCACACGATTCGGGGCTGCCGCTGCGGATGCGGCGGCGTCCCTGCTGGAACGGGATGGACTGCGTTGATCAAATTGGCACCCGACGCGGACTCGGTTTCAGTCCACATCCATGAAAATGGGAGGACTTCGAAACAACAAGCAATCGCGCAGTGACCAAGGCCGGGGCAAAGCGTGACCAGGCTGGCGGAACGTGTGACGAAAGCCGCTGTGAATCGTCCCCCCGTCTCCTGCCATTGTGTGGTTTCCCCGACAGTCAGCTCCTATCGCGCTGCAGCTTCCCGCAAGCGCTTGGCCAGCTCCTCGTATCCCGAATCCAACGCCACGCTGGCCGGGGTGAAAACCGTCCTGGATACGATACCTTCCTCTTCTGGGTCAGCCGCCCTCGCCTTCGGGTCCGCTCCGGCGGCGAGCAACGCCTCCACCGATTCGGTTTCCCCATGAAAGGCAGCAAAGATCAGTGCCGTATAACCGCGGGGCGAGTGGGCGTTCGGGTCCGCACCCTGCGCCAGGAACCAACGAACCAGTGGACCACGGCCTTCACCCCGCGCGGCCAGCATCAACGGAGTGTTGCCGCTGCTGCTGGGGCGTTCCAGTTCGGCACCGTACTTTAGCAGGAGCCCGGCTACGTTGGTGTCTAGGCGTACGGCCGCATGTCCCAAGGGGGTGATCCATTCGCCCGATTCGCCCCGAAAACAGGGCGCGTTGGGATCGGCCCCCAGTTTCAGCAGGCATTCGACCGACTTCGCACCACCCCTGGAAATGGCGACCGCGAGCGGCGAACCTCCCTTTAGGGTCAACTGATCCAGCCGCGCGCCCTTGACGGCCAATAGTTCCAGCACTTTGAGGTTGGCTTTGGCCGCCGCGAAATGGATCACATAGCTGCCCTGGCTCGCCGCACTGCGGCCGTTGACATCGGCGCCGCGCTCGATCAGGAGCCGGATGGCGGCCAGATCGTCATGGTTCACGGCCTCGATCAAGGGAGACCAGCCACGAGAATTGGTGGCCGCCAGGGACGCACCATTCTTGAGCGCGGTTTCGATGACGGCGAGATCGTGCCGCTCCACTCCCCGGAACAGCTCCGCATCATCCGGCGCGGCAGAGACCGCCTTCAGCCACGGCAGCAGCAGCAGGAGCAAAATCGTCAGGCGATAAGGCAGGCGAGGCATGATAAGGGCGACCGGCAGACGCTGGCATAAAGGGGCGGCATGCGGCCAGCCGAACCGCGAATAATATGCTGCCCAGAAAGGGTGGTTATGGTGTGCTCAGCCGGTGCCCGGGATGTTCCGACTTTCCACCTCCATACCGCTTCTTTTGCTCGGCCTTACTGTGCTGACCGCACGGTTGGGACATGCCGCCGAGGTCGCACCCGCTCCGCTCCGCATCGCGGTCGCCGCCCCGCTCAATGCCGATGCACCGGCCGCCTGGCGTCAGACAGCCACCGAGTGGGCCGGCCTGGTCACCACCGAGCTCTCGCATGATCCCAGCCTGATCCTGCTGGAGCGAAATCAGCTGGCGCAACTGACAGATGAACTGAGCCGGTCGCTGTCCCAAGGTGGTGGCACCAATGCCGTCCGTGCCGGACGAATCTTGGGCGCGGACCTGCTGCTCGTCGGAACGCTCTGGCGGAACCCGGCCACCAATCTTTGGGTTCTGCGGCTGCTCGATGCCCGTACGGGAGTTGTCTGCGACACGGGACTCGTACCCGTCAGCACCGCGGCGTCGCTGGACGCCGCCATGGGGGCGGCGCGCTTCGTCCGGCAGGCCAATCGGCGCCCCGATCTCAACCATTCACCCCGCTTTATCGCCCTCGGGGCTTTCGAGGATGTCGGCCTCGGCGGACGACACCCCGACTTCGCGCAGTGGGTGCGCCAGGCCGTCGAATCCCGGTCGGCCAGCACCCGGATCGTTCCGGTGGAACGCCAACAGGCCGGCGCTCTGCTGGCGGAACTGAGATTGCGCCTGGGTTCTTTTCTCGACGAGGCCGCGACCAACCAAATCGAGCCAGCGCTGCTGGTGGTCGATGGGGTGTATCAATCCACGCAGGATAAAGATGCGGGCATCGATCTTGTCGTGCGGCTCGAACGGGTGGGCGGCGAGGCGAAGACCCACAGCCTGCGTGAACCGGTAGGCCCCGCACTGGCGGCTCACATTGCCGACTTCGTGGCCGCCGGGTTCACCGAACTCAGCGCCAAGAATGTTCCGGACGGACGGGCTGCCGAAGCGGCCATCCAGCTCGCCCGGGGTAATGAACTCGCCCGCCTGCCCCGCGCCCTGTGGACGCCCTTGGAGGCTTTGGGTGGAGATTTCAGCACCATATCGGAAGAGCAACGCCGGCAGAATATAGCACGGGCGGCCGAAGCCTTCTCGGCGGCCATATCACTTTCACCGGACAACGCGGAGGCGAAGCTCGGACTGGCGGTCTGCTGGATGTCCCCATTTTTGAACCGCCGCGCCGAAGGCCTGGATTTGATGCGGGAAGTGATCGCGGCCACGACCAACCGCCCGCTGGCTTTGACGGCCTACGCGCAGCTGGCCGAGTCGTACGCCGTCGACCAGCCCGACACCGCCCGAAAGCTCCACCGTATGCTGGCGACGGAACTCACCGATCCTTTGGCGAAGGAAATCCACCTGGACAGTTATTGCGAACTGACGGGGCAACTTTTCAGGAACGGCCGGCTGCCGGAATCCGACCTGGCCATCGCGGAGGACGCCGTGATTGACCAGGCCTGCGAGAAGGCGGTCAGGCAAGGCAGGTTTGACGCCCACATGCTCGGTCCCAACACCCTGGGACTGATGGCGCATTGGCGAGGCCTGACGCCGGCCAAGGCCGATGGCCACTACGCTGGCCTGATCCAACGGCTGGTACTACGGAAACCAACCTTCGCACCGTATTTTGTCGCGGGACTGACGGAACAATACGAAGCGCCGACCGCATGGTTGCTGGATCAACTGGCCGGCCTGCTCACCCGTTGCGAGGAGCAGCCCGAGCACATGTTCTCGCCCCCGATTTTTTACTCCGACAGCATGCCGGCTCTTCTGGAATGGTACGCCGCCCATCAGGAGGAAGCGGCTGCGGCCCGTTGCGGAGCCCTCCTGCAGAAGCGTCGTGTAAGCCTCTCCGTCCAGACCCGGATTGAACTCGCCTACTCCCTTCGCAAGCTGGGCCGCCCGGAGGAGGCCCTGACGTTGCTGCGGCCCTTCGAATTGGATCAGGTTGAGATCAATCGTGATGGCCCCTGGGGCCCCGCTCCCGCCGTCATCAAGGTGGGCCGGCTCATCGCCGAATGGCAGGCGACTCCGCAACGCCCGGAGAACGATCTTCCTGCGAGATTTGAATTGGGCCTTCCACGGCTTTCCTTGGGCGGGGAATTCGTCTTCGCCGTGGGCTCCGACCGCATCTGGCTCGGAGACGGGCTGATCCCGCTGGTATTCGATCCCCGGGAGGACGCCATCCGGCTTTTGCCGCACGCCCCCGTGTTCCGACAGCCAATCCATTGTGTCGCCGCCGGTGGCAACCGCGTCTGGTTTGGCACGGAGGGGGACGGCCTGTACGAGTACCATCCCGCCGACGGAAGCTGGCAACACCTGGGCGTCAGCGACGGGCTCCTGCTCGACCACGTGACGGCATTGCTTCCGCAGCCCGGCCGCCTCTGGGTGGGGTTCGGCGCCGAGCGTCATGGCGGTGTGGGTTACCTGGATCTGAAGACGCGCGCATGGGTCATGCTGACACCGCCCCTGCCCTCGTCGGTCGCCGCCGCCCGGGCGACGCGGGAACACGGGCCGTTCGACACTTCCTCCGCCCAGGCTCCCGCGGGCCGGGTCACCAGCCTGGTGGCACAAGCAGAGGTCATTCTGGCCCTGGCTCCGGACAGCGGCGTGCACCGTTTCAATCGTGAATCCCAGCAGTGGCTTCCTGTCATCCGGGGAGGTTCTGCCACCGCCTTCGCCCTGGCCGCCTCCGAACACTTTTTGGCGGCGGCCAGCCCCTTCTCGCCACTGCAGGCGCTCCGGATGACCTCCCCTTCACCGCGTCTGGATACGACCGTGTTTCCGAACGCGACGTTACCCAATAAGTGGGGACGGTGCGTGGCGGGCGACACCGGCGACCGGGTCTGGCTGGGAGGAAATGGCTATCTCGCCGGCGTGAATCTGGCCGGAGGCAAAATCACCGCGCTCTGCGTCCTTAGTCAGGACTCCACCGGAATGAATGTGCCCGAGGAAGCCCGGGTTCGAAGCATCCAGATCAGCGGTGACCGGCTTTGGGTCGCCGCCGGCCGGAATCTGCATGAGGTGCGCCTGCCGGTCAGCCCACCGACTTCACCACGCCCTCGATAATCGCCAGGCCTTCCTCGGCCTGCTGATGCGACAGGTTCAGGGCGGGCAGCAGCCGCACAATCTGGTTGCCGCTCGGGATGGTGAGCACACCCGCCTCGTGCAGGCGGTTGACGAACTGCATGCTCGCGGCCTTGTCCTGCGCGGCAAAGGCGCGGATGCGTTCGCGGTCCTGCAGCTCGATGCCGAGCATGAAGCCAAGGCCGCGCGCGCCTTTCACGACCCCGGGATATTGGTCGGCGAGCCGCTGGATGCCCGTCTTCAGGTAATCGCCAGTCGCGCGGACGTTGTCGGCCAACCGGTCGCGTTCGATAACATCGAGGATTTTTAACGCCACAGCGCAGCCGAGCGGTGTGCCACCAAAAGTGGTGCCGTGCGTGCCCGCGCCCAGCAGGTCACAGAGCTTCATGCCATGCGCCTCTTCCCGCACCCAGAACGCGCCCATCGGGAAGCCACCCCCAAGCGACTTTGCCATCGAGATGCCGTCCGGCAGGAAGCCTTCGGCCCCCGGCACGCCTTCCAGCACGCGCTGGAAACTCTGGAAGCGCCCCGACCGAAAATGGCCGCACTGCACCGCGTCGATGAACAGCAGCAGCCGCTTCTCATTGCAGAGCTGACGCAGGCCGAGCAGGTATTCGGCGGTCGCGGGTGTCACGCCGCCCTCGCCCTGGATGCCCTCGATCAGGATCGCCGCCGTCGCCGGCGACAGCGCGTCGCGCATCGCCTGAAGATCGTTAAACGGCACGTGGCGGAAGCCCGGAATGATCGGCTCGAAACCTTTCTTCACCTTGTCCTGACCCGTCGCCGCGATGCCGCCGAGCGTGCGGCCGTGAAAAGAATTGATCGCGGTGATGATCTCGAAGCGGCCCTCGTCGTGGCCAAACTTGCGGGCGAGCTTGTAGAGTCCTTCGTTCGCCTCGGCACCCGAGTTGCAGAAGAACACTTTGCCCGGCGCAAGGTGTCCCACAAGCCGCTGCGCCAGCCGGCCCTGTGGTCCCTGGTAGTAGAGGTTCGACACGTGGACGAGCTTGCGCGACTGCTCGATCAGGGCGTCGGTGATCTCCGAATTGGCGTGCCCCAGCGCACACACGGCGATGCCGCCGCCGAGGTCGAGATAGCGTTTGCCCGCAACGTCCCACACATAGCTGCCGGCACCGTGGCTGAGCACGAGCTCGAAGCGTCCATAGCTAGGCACGACAAAGCGGCTGAACAGCTCGCGGATCTCCGCGAACTGGTTGTGAACGATGGCCGGCGGCGCAGGAACAATGTCTCTCATCGAATGCGGGCGCATCGCCGCAAAAAGCGGCGCGCGATGCAATGTGAATCTGCGATGAGGTCGGGCGGATGTAGCAGCCGAGGTGACGAGGCTACGTCTGACGAAGAAGTTAGAGCCTCCTCATGTCGGCTGTTACGAGGAGGCTTGCGCAATCGAACCGCGACTCAAGGCAGGGCGGCCGCCTTGCGTCCATGAGTCGGACGTAAAATCGGATTTTCCATCGAAATGGGCGCGAAGGCGTATGCCGCGACCGCCTCACAACAGCCCATCAGCCTTGCCCAACTCGCGCTGCGTAAACTCCGCCAGCGCGGCGCGCAGCTGGGCGCTCGAATATTTTCTCCTCATCTCCGCCATCGCCTCGCCCGCGAGGCGGTCGCAGCGCTCGTTCAGCTCGTGTCCGGCGTGGCCCTTCAGCCACTTCCAGGTGATGCGGTGCTTAGACGCCAGTACATCCAGCTCCTGCCACTGGTCCTGGTTCTTGACCGGCTGCTTGTCCTGGGTGCGCCAGCCGTTGCGCTTCCAGCCGGCAACCCATTTGGTGATGCCCTGCCGCAGGTAGCTGGAATCGGTATGAAACTCAACCTCGCAGGGTTGGTTCAGCGCCTTCAGCGCCTGAATGGCCGCCTGCAATTCCATGCGGTTGTTGGTGGTGGCCGGCACGCCGCCCGACAGCTCCCACATCTGGTCGCCGTGTTCGATCACCCATGCCCACGCGCCCACGCCGGGGTTGCCCTGGCACCCGCCATCGGTGTGGATCACCACCCGCTCCGGCACGTTGCATTTAACCGCACTCACTTCAGGGCTTGGCCGGCTCGGCGAGGCGCTGGAGCGAACTGACCAGCGGCGGCCATTCGGACAGCGGTGTGCCCTTCACCGAACCCCAGGTGGTCACGAGATAGCCGACCATGCGCGGGTTGTTCTGCCGCTTGGCGTCGTCAATCAGGCGTCCGGCATTGTCGATGTTCTTCCAGCCAGAGGGCCAGACACGGAATCCCTTCGACAGCAGGAACGGCAACGAGGGATAGCTGTCGCGCTTCTCATAGTGCCAGTCGCACATCACGATGTCCTTGGGCACAAGATCCACGGCGCCCTGCGTGCCGTTCTTGGATGCCTCCCATTCGCCATAGCCGGTGGCGTTGCCATCGAGGAAGCGGTCGCCCCACATCATCATCTCCAGCTTGCGCTTGCCCACGATGTGATCATGCAGGTCGTTGACCGCCTTGGCGAAGAGCTTCGCCGGATCGCCGCCTTTGCAACGCGGGCAATAGGGCGAGGCGATGAGGAACACCTCGTCCATGCCCACATGAAAGGCGTCGGCCTGGAACGCGTCGGTCAGCTCGTCGATGAGCGCGAAGACCACTACGTTCACGCCCGGATGTTGCGGGCACCAGCTCCGGCAGTAGATGCCCTTGTTGCCGGGATACTGGCCCGGCGTCTCGTCAAACTCGGGATATTTGGTGAGCAGGGAAAACGTGGTGCCGCTCCAGGACTGATGACCGAGGCAGTTGATCGAAGGGATCAGGCGGATGCCATTGGTCCGGGCCACGGCGGCCATCTCCCGGGCCTTCACCCTGGTCAGGAATTGCGGTGGCCTCAGTTCTGGATGCGACTGGAACTCGAAACTGTAATCCACTTCGACGATGAGTGCATTGACGCCCAGCGCGACCAGCTTCGGCATCTCGGCGATCAGCTGGTCGGCGGCACGGTCACTCTTCGCTTCCAGATGAATGCCGCGCCAGATCTGCGCGTGTTTTGGGGCGGATGAGGAATCAGTCTGGCAGCCCAAGATGGCCACGAGGAAGAGCAGGGTGCCCAGGAGCGAGACGGTTTTCATGCGAGGACGGAATCGAGTCGCGGATGGTTTGCCGGATCGCAGCAGGAATTCACAGCACAACTTCCGTGCCGACACCGGCGTCGGTGAAAATCTCCAGCAGCACCGAATGCGGAGTACGCCCGTCCACAAAGGAGACCTTGTCCACGCCCGACTTCAGCGCAGCGACGGCGCTGTCCACCTTGGGAATCATGCCCTTGTCCACGATGCCCGCCGCCTTCAATCCCGGCACCTCGGCGGTGTGAAGATGCGCGATGACCGTCGCCGGATCCTTCGGATCGCGCATGAGCCCCGGCACGTCGCTCATGAAGACCAGCCGCTTGGCCTTGAGTGCGATCGCGGCCATGGCGGCGGCCACGTCGGCGTTGCAGTTGTAAATCTTACCATTCTCGCCCCGCGCCGTCGGGCTGATGACCGGCGTGAAGCCGCGCGCAATGCAGTCCAGCAGCGGCGCGGTGTTCACCGCCGTGACCTCGCCGACGTAGCCGATGTCGAGCTTCTCGCCGGCGGGACCGGTGAGCCACAGCTTGCGGCAGGTGAAGATGTCCGTGCCGGCAAAACCCTGCGCCACCCCGCCCAGATGATTGATGGCCGCAACCACCTCCGGATTGATCTCACGCGACAGCACGCGGTCCACGACGGCCACAGCCGCCTCGTCCGTCACGCGCTGGCCCTGAACGAACTCCGTCTTCGCGCCCGACTGCTCCAGCGCCCGCGTGATCGCCTTGCCGCCGCCGTGGACGACGACCGGATTGATCTCCACCGCCTCAAGGAAAACGATGTCGCGCGCGACGCCATTGCGGATGGTCGGGTCGGGCGAGTCCATGAAACTGCCGCCGTATTTCACGACAAAAGTCGTGCCGGCGAATTTCTGGATGTAGGGCAGCGCCTCCAACAAAGTGGAGGCCTTGGCAATGAGGTCTTGCATCGGAACGAAGGGAGAGTCCGGTCGGCGGCTTGGCTGCGTCAAGAATCCGCCTCGACGACGTGACGCCCGGCGCGACAGCTTTACGGCGATGAGCGAAGCGAAACCACTGCGGTTTGCCGTCACCGGCGGCATTGGCTGCGGCAAGTCGGCCACTGGCACCGCGCTGCAAGGATTGGGCGTAGCCGTGCTCGATTCGGACGACCTCGCCCATGCCCTCCTGTCGGGCGATGCCGCCGTCCATGCCGCCATTCGGGCGCGATTTGGCGATGGGGTGTTCAGCGACGGTAAGGTCGATCGCCGCGCGCTGGGAGCTGTTGTATTCGCCGCTCTTGCCACACGGGCCGATCTGGAAGCGATCCTGCATCCACGCATCCGTACGCTCACGGACGAATGGCTGGCGGCCCAGCCAGCCACGCAACCGGCCGCCGTCATCATTCCCCTGCTCTACGAGGTCGGCCGGGACGAGGACTTTGCCATCGTCGTCAGTGTCGCCTGCTCGCCAGCCACGCAGAGCGCGCGGCTGAAGCAACGCGGCTGGTCCGAGACGGAAATCAGCCGCCGCCTCGCCGCACAATTACCCACCGAAGAGAAAGTAAAACGCGCTCAAGCGGTCATCTGGACCGAGGGCGCGGTGGAAAATCACGCGGAACAGTGGCGTACCATCCTGCCGCAATTGGCGCACCGACTCGCGTAGCAGGTTGCCTTGATGGAGCACAGCTTCGATGCCAAGTCGCTGGAAAGTTCATCGGCCGGGCTGAAAGCCCGGCCGAATAATGCTTGGGGTGAAGCGAGCCAGGCGAGCGGAGCCCCAGGTTATCCAGGCAATGCGGTCGAGCGCTGTAAGCGCGTCCCAAACGGCCAGCCTCCTTGCGGGGCAGGCCTTCAGCCCTCGGCCCGATCGCGAGCGCTGGCCCTGGGGCTGCGCTCACTGCGTCGCTCCACCCCAGGCATCACGTGGCGGGCTTTCAGAGCTGTGACAGACGGAGAAGGACCTGGCCGTCCGCGGCCCGTTTCTCCGGTTCAGCCCCCCAGCGTCGTCGGGTCGGTGACGTCGCCCTTGTTGTAATCGACGTAGGCCTCGGTCAGGTCGGCCGCGTACATCAGGGCCTCGCCCTTGCCGAGGTTGAGGCGGATGTGCAGGTCGAATTCCTTCGGGGCGGTGGCGGCGCACAGCTCCTTGAAGGTCGCCTTGGTCGGCTGGCCACGCCTGAGGCTCCAGAGCACCTTGCGGCTGCCCGGTGTGCTGTAACCGATGTCCACCTTGTTCTCCACGATCGTCGCGGCACTGTAGCCAAGAGCGTCGATGATCCGCCCCCAGTTCGGGTCGCCGCCGTGCCAGCTCGTCTTCACCAGCGCGCTGTTGGCGATGGCCCGCGCCGCCGCGTCGGCATCGCCCACGCTCTTCGCGCCGGCAACCCGCACGGTGACGACGCGATGAACCCCTTCGCCGTCGCGCACAATCATCTTCGCGAGTTCCAGGCAGGCGTGCTGCAAGGCCGCCGCAAACGTGGCGAAATCCTTGTGCTTGGCGGACTTGATGGTGGCGTTGCCCGCCAGCCCATTCGCCAGCACCAGCACCGTGTCGTTGGTGCTCATGTCTCCATCGACCGTGATGCGGTTGAAGCTGTGGGCCACCGCTTCCCGCAGGGCCAATTGCAGCACCTTCGCCTCGATGGCGGCATCCGTCGTGATGAAGCCGAGCATCGTGGCGTGCAAACCCGCCGGAAGCGCCGCCGGACGTGCGCCCGTCGCGCTCATGCCGGGCTGGATCATGCCCGCGCCCTTGCACATGCCGCCGAGCCGGACCGTCTTGCCGCCGAGCTTGAACTCGATCGCGATCTGCTTCGGCCGGGTGTCACTGGTCATGATCGCCTCGACCGCCTGGGCGGCATGGTCGGCCGAATTTCCGAGCAGTGGCGCGACCGCCACGATGCCAGAATTCACCTGTTCCATCGGCATGGTCACTCCAATGCGGCCGGTCGAGCCGACGAGCGCATAGCCGTCCTTGAGGCCGAGCGTCTTTTCAGTAAGGCGCACCATCGCCAGCGCGTCCTTCATTCCCTGCTTGCCGGTGCAGGCGTTGGCGTTGCCGGAATTCACCACCACGGCCTGGGCGATGCCCTTGGCCACGCGCGACACACACACCTTCACCGGGGCGGCACAGATCTGGTTCGTCGTGAACATGCCCGCCACGGAGCACGGCACGTCGGAAACGATGAGGGTGAGATCACGTTTCGGCCCCTTGTTGGAACCCTTGCCGGTGCCCAGGCGCTTGATGTCGCAGAAGACACCCGCAGTACGAAAACCCTGGGCCGCGATCACGGCGCCCTCGACATTCTTGAACTTCAATTTCACGCGCGCGGATGAAGTCACAGGCAGCGCCCGACGCAAACAGGAAATCTTCCCTCCGAATGGATCATCCGCCCCGGTCAGCCCGGAAGCGCGCCCAGATCACGCGGAATCCGCTCGCCAAGTCCATGGGACGCCGGGCGATCCAGTCATCAATCGCCCCGAAGGTGAACCAGCCGCCGCCGCGCACCTCGGACTCCTGGAGCACAAACGGCCCCTCGTGTTCCACACGATAGACCCAGCAGAATTCCATGCCGGTGTCGGCGCAGGCTTCCAGTTTGAAGAGACGTGCCGGAACAGCGGGCAGGATCAGGCCGATCTCCTCGCGCACCTCGCGGACGGCGCAGGCGTCGTAGCTCTCGCCCTGGTCCAGGTGGCCGGAGGCGGAGGAGTCCCACACGCCCGGCCAGTTGTCCTTCAGGAGCGAGCGCTGCTGGAGGAACAATTCGTTACGCGCGTTGAACACGAGCACATGCACGGCCCGGTGACGCAGGCCCAGCCGGTGAACCTCGCGCCGTGGCATCGCCCCGATGACCTCGTCCTGCTCATTCACCAGATCGAAAATTTCCTCACGCATCGCGCGCCTAGTAATCGCGGAGGCGGGACGGGGCGCAAGCGTGAGTGGCATGATCGGGATTTTGGTTGAACAACCAAGAAACCAAGAAACAAAGCAATGGAGGGAAAGTGACTAGGACCGCGAATCCGCTTCGCATGCTCTGTTCACCTCTCACCTACTTCCCCCCACTCAGCTTCTGCGCGGTGCGGGCGAGATCCACGAACTCGGCGCGGTAGCCTTCCTTGTCGTCGCCCAGGCCCTGTTCGGCGAGGCGCAGCACCTTTTCCCAGGTGAGGTCGCCCTTGTGCGGTGAGTCGCGCAGGAGCATCCCGTAGCCGGCCACGGCGGCGGCGAACTTGAGGTCGGCCCCGGCCTGCGCGAACTCGCGGTCGGCATCCTTCACCGGCTGCTCGATCAGACGGCTCTTCTCGCCGTCCGGCTGCTTGTAGCGGAGCTTGAGGTTGAGCAGCTCGTCGGTGTGCACCGGTTTCACATCGGCGCGGCCCGTCCGGTCAAGGTCGCCCTTCTTCTCGCCGTAGCGGAGCGGGTCCACGCCCGCGAGGTTCGGCCCGACCGGGACGATCTCGTATAGCACTGTGACACTGTGGCCGGCGCCGACCTCGCCGGCATCTTTGGTGTCGTCGTTAAAGTCGCGGTCACGCAGCAGGCGCTTCTCGTAGCCGAGCAGGCGGTAACTGGCGACCCGGGCGGGATTGAACTCAACCTGCACCTTGGCGTCCTTGGCCACGGTCACGAGCGTACCGTCGAGCTGCTCGACGAGGACTTTGCGCGCCTCGCTGAAGGAGTCGATGTAGGCGTAGTTGCCGTTCCCCTTGTCGGCCAGCGTCTCCATCGTGGCGTCCTTGAGGTTGTCCATGCCGAAGCCGAGCACGCTCAGGAACACGCCGGATTTCGCTTCCTGCGTGATCAGGTTCAGCAGTTCGTTCTGGTCGGTGATGCCGATGTTAAAGTCGCCATCAGTGCAGAGGATCACCCGGTTGACGCCCTCCTTCACGAAGTGGTTCGTCGCCATCGCGTAGGCGTTCTGGATGCCCGCGCTGCCGTGCGTGCCGTGGCCGGCGCGCAGGCCCTCCAGCACATCGGTGACGCGCTGCTTGCCCTCGGCGGTGATCGTGACCGGTTCCAGGGCGACCTTGGCCTCGCCGGCGTAGGTGACGATGCCGACGGTGTCGCGCGGCGTGAGCCGGTCCAACAGCAGGCGCATGGCCCGTTTCACGAGCGGCAGCCGGTTCTCCGGTTCCATCGAGCCGCTCACATCCAGCAGGAAGACCAGGTTCGCGCGAGGGCGCTCGCCCCGCGCAAGATCCTTCGCCCGGATGCCGACCCGGACGAGCTTGTGCGCCTCACTCCACGGGCAGGCGGCGATCTCGACGGTCGCCCCTAGCGGATCGTCCCCGCGCGGCTGCGGATAGTCGTAGTGGAAGTAGTTGATGAGCTCCTCCAGCCGCACGGCATCCGGCGGCGGGAGCGAGCCGCCCCGCAAGAAGCGCCGGATGTTGGAGTAGCTGCCGGTGTCCACATCCATGCCGAAGGTGGAAAGCGGAGCGGTCGTGACGTCTTTGAACGGGTTGTCCACAACTGGCGCGTAAGCTTCGCCGCCGCTGAAGCCGCCGACCGGCCCGGACGACGGCACCCGGTAATACATGGGCATGGCCGTGTCGTACCGGTCGGACGACTGACGTAACTCGACCTCTTTCTCGCGGACCAGACGTTCCTGAAGCGCCGGTTTCGCATCGGCCAGTTGCAGGGCGCGTCCCAGCTTCACCTCCGATCTGTCGGTGGCCTCTGTCAATCGTCCGTAGCCCGCGATAAATCTGCCGGAAGCCGCCGGTTTGCCCTTGGCCAGCGTGTCGTAGGCCAGGGTGCCGTTCGCCGCCCCGGCCTGAAGTCCGTCGGTTGTCTGCTGCGGCACAATGAAGTCACTCTGGCCGGCAACCCGGGAACGCACCGTGACCGCCGCAGTTTCCACGGATGCCGCACCGGCAGACTTCGCATAACTGTCGGTCGGAGCCAGAGTGGATGCGGCAGGCGGCGCCACCGCCGAGCCCGGTGCCGCCGAGTAAGACCAAGGAGGCGTGGTAGCGAGCGAGAGGTCTTGGCCATTTTGCATCCCAAAACGGTTTGCATCGTTGTTGGCCACCGCTCCCGTAGGCGTCTTCGCCGACGCGTCCAAGGCAAGAGATCGGCCAGCCGCAGACGTGGTCAGCAGCGGGGCGCTCGTTGCCGCCGGCAGCCCCAGAGTGCTGGTAGCATTCCGTTGCTTGTCGGCCGGCCCATCCTTGGCGGCCTGGGGAACCGCCGGCGCATTACTGGGAGCCTGCGGTTTGGGGGCAGGTACGGGTGAGAAATCAGGCTGATAACGGAGCTGGGCGAACTGGCGCTCCAAATCCTTGGGCTTCGGCCACAGCGCGAAGGTGAGCACTAGCACGGAAACGGCAGCGAGCGCCCAGGCCAGCGAAGCACGCCACACCTGGAAACGCTCCCACAGCAAGACCGCGAGCGGCTGCGGGGCCGGGTTCCGATCCGCAACGGCTTTCGCCACCGGGCTGCCGGCATTTTGTACGATGGTGGCCCGCTGGCTCGGGGAGAGCTCCACCGCCGGTTCGGCGGCAAATTCATTGGCCAGCAGGTCCGCCGTGTGCCGCAGGGCGTCCAGTTCGGCGCGCAGTTCGGGGCTCTCGGTGAGGGCAGCCTCCACGGCGGCGCGTTCGGCGGAGGTGAGTTCGCCGAGGGCGTAGGCGGTCAGTTCGGGGGAATCGGGGGAAAGTTTCATGGCATTCATCGGTTCGGGGTTCAGGCGCGGGCGGCTTGGGGCGGGCGGTCGAGTTTCTCCATGCGCGACCGCAGCGTCTTGAGCGCGGTATGGAGCAGGAAGCCGACGTTGCCCACGCTGAGCGAGGTGACGGCGGCGATCTCCTGATAGCTGAGCTGGTGCTGGAACTTCAGGCGGACGACCTCGCGCTGGTTCAGCGGCAGGTCGGCGAGGAAGTCGAGCGCCTGGGCCAGGCGCTCACGGGTGTCGGCGGAATCGGCCGGGGTCGGCTCGTGCCCGGCGGCGGACCGGCGGTCAAGCTCGGCCTCGGCGGTTTCGGTGCAGGTGGTCATGCGGCTGGCCTTTCGTTGCACGTCGAGGGCCCGGTTCCGACAGACCGTGAACAGCCACTGGGTCAGATGGCCGTCGAGACTTCCCGGGGGCTGCTCGCAGAGGCGCAGGAACGTGTCCTGCACCACATCGCGCGCGGCCTCCAGGTTGCCCGTGAACCCCAGCGCGTAGCGGACGAGCGGGGCTTCATGCCGTTCCAGTGCCGCGCGGATAAATTCCGTGTGGCTTCCCACCGGCGCTTCCGGGGCGGTCGTATCGTTGGACTCCATGCCGTGCTGCTGAGGTAACGCAGCCGGGCCGGCTTTCTTAGAAGAATTTTTGCCAAGGGGGCCGAAGGAGACAGGAGACAGGAGGGACTGCGTCGGGAGTCAGGAGGAGGAGGGGCAACGGAGCAACGCGCCATCCGGCCTTCCACACGCCCTAGTTATGAGTTACGACATTCGCCGTTCGCCGCCCCGCTCCTGACTCCCGGCCGCAAGGCCGCTCCTGTCTCCTGTCTCCTTCAGCCACCGCCGGTTACTGCTCCAGCATCCCCGTCCACGCAGCTACTGCGATGGGAATCAGCGCCCAGCCGAGCATCGTGTGGAAGCGGCTCCAGAGGCGCGGCAGGCCGGAGCTGTCACGCGGCTTCCACAGGTCGGCGTCCTGCAGTTTTATGAGGGGCAGAAACAGGTCCACGCTGTACTAGAACGGGCTGAAGCCGTCGACGGCCAGGGCGGGGTTGCGCGGCTCCATATCCTTGGCGCGGAAGATGACGGTGCCAAAGAGAATGATGGCAAGGCTCCAGAAGATTGCGCGTTCAGGACTGCGTCCATAGCCGACGAAGACATCCAGAAACAGGCTCCAGGCATGGGGCAGGCCGTGCAGGACTTCGGCGCGTTCGCGGCGCTTTTGGGCGATGTAGAACTGGTTGGCCTGCCGGGGATAGCCATCGCGCCGGTAAAAGGCGGAGAGCCGGGTGTAAATGTCCATGCTGTAGGCGGTGCCGTGCGCCGCGCGATCGACCAGGGTGAAAAGGTTGCCGGCCGACTCCTGTTCCGAGCCGGAGATGATGCGCCGGTAGGTCAGGCCATTGAGCCAAAGCCATTCGTGCGCAGATTGGGCGGGCCATCTGACAGCGGTCAGGTCGAGCGAAGTGCAGGTGGCGTCCTTGAGCGAGAGATAACCCGCCAAGGTGGCGTCCTTGAAGGACACGCTGCCATCCACCCGCATGGCTTCAAAGCAGGCGAGGCCGGTGACGGAGGTGAAACGGGCCCCATCGAAGCGCAGGGCTTCCGTGGTGTGGCTGTACTGGAAGTTCGCCGGACCGGCAAACACCGCGTTGGTGAAGAACGCCACCCCGCCGACCTTGAGGTTGACGAAGTCCGCTGCCAGTTGCGGATGGGTGAACTGCGCATCACCGGCCATCAGGGAGCCGGCGACCTCCATCTGGGTGAAATCGGCATGGCCCTGAAAAACCGTCCCGGTGAGGAAAATGCCGCGGCTGACATGCATGGCGTAGAAGGACGCCGGACCGGCAAAGGTGCTGCCCTCGAAGGAGAGGGTGTTTTCGAACTCGGACTTCGAGAAATTGACCTCGCCTTCAAAACGGCAGTTGGCGAACCGGATGTCGTGCGGAATCCGCACATTCCGCAGATCCACGGCGTCCCGCACGACGATACCCTCAATGAGCACGCCGTTGCGGTGGATGTCGCAGTCAGTACGCGATCCGGCGAGCAATTCCTCCAGCAGGGCGGCGCGCACCACGCGGTCGGTCGCGTTGGTCATCGCGGTTTTGAAATCGGCCACCTTGCCGGCGGCCACCTGATCCAGCAGATATTTTTCCCCAGGGGTTGGTTTGCCGGCGGAGGAGCGACGCGCTTGTGCCTGCAACTGGCCCGGATGGAGGGCCAGCATGAGGATCAGGCCCAGGAGAATCCGGAGGGTGCGCCGGGCCGCCGGTGCGAATCCGAAAGCGATTTCCTGGGTCGTTGTGGCTGCCTTGCAGTGCATTCGATACGCCGAAAGAGAGCACGAGAAGTTACGAGTTACGAGTCAGGGAATGACGAGTTTGGAGTTGCGAGTTATGAGTGCCCTCCCAACTCCTGACTCCGGACGCAGTCCCTCCTGTCTCCTGTCTCCTTCGCTCAGGGATGGTTCAGCCGGTAGTAGGTCGTGCCGCCCGGTGTGAGCCGGAGGACCTGCTGATCGCCTTCGACCGTGGGCGCCGTGGTGACGGGCTGCCAGTTCGGCGCTCCGAGATCAGCGGTCGATTCCAAGGTGTAGCCTTCGGCTGCCGTCGGCCACGAGATCACCAGTTTGTGGTCCGTGCCCACCGTCACACCGAGGGCCGGCGCTTCGACCGGTTTGCAGGCCGCGAGAGGATTCTGCCCGGCCTTGGGACCGCACGGCCGGATCACGCCGTACCGCACGCTCGTGAAGAAGATCTTGTCCTCCAGCGTGAAACGCGCCGCCGCCTGCGGGGTCTGGTTCACCCCGATGAACTTCATGTCCGGGATCTCCCAGTAGGCCGTGCGCCATTTGTCGGTGCCTTCCAAGGTCACGAAAAAGCTGTCCGGCGTGAACCCGAACGTCGTCGTGCCGTTCTGGTCCGTCATGTAAACCTCCGGCTTGAACCGCTTGCCCGCCAGGGCCGGATCATCGTAGTAGGTCACACAGATCGTCAGGTCGGCGTTCGGCTGGGATGACGGACCAAAGCGCTCGTCCAGGATGGCGAAGTTCAGATACTTGTGCTCCGCCCCCGGCGTGCCGTCTTCGCGTGCCGGGCGGATCGCCTGGCGCCGGTCATTGGCCGGGCCAGCCACGTCCTGGATCATTTCCTGGTCCCCACCGCTGGTGCCCACATCCAGGCCGTCGGTGATTCCCTTGTCCAGATCCAGCTCAGCCGAGTTGCCCCACAGGTCGGTGCACACGCGCGGATCGGCAAAACAGTCAGCCAGCGGGTCCAGGCCGGCCAGCGGATGCGTGCCCACGCGGAGCACGGCGAGTTCCACCCGGGAGACGAACACCTGCGCGTTGGCGGAGACGAACCGGGGCCCGGCGGTGAAGGCGCCGGCATTGACCCCCTTGAGGTCCACCGCCGGAATGACCCAGGAACGGCGCACCCAGGCGCCGGTGCCCTCCAGCGTCGCGCGCTGGTCGGCCGGCACGACACCCACTCCGCCGGCGTCGTCGGTGGCATAGCTTTCCGGACCAAAGGTCACCTCCTGCCCGGCAAAGGCCGGATCATCATAATAATCCAGGCACACCTTGACGGTGTGGGGGTCGTTGCAGGGCTGGCCGAGGTAATTGCCGGTGATGCCGAAGTTGAGGAAGTTGTCGGCGCCATCCGCGCGCACGGCCTTCCGCGGGTCATTGGCCGGACCGATGTTCGCCGCAAAGGCCGCGGGCTGGCTGGCGTCGTTGATGACCACCAGGTGGTTCGTCACGCCGGCGGCCATGTCCAGGCCCGCGAGGTTCGTGTTGGGCTCCACATCGCATGCGCCCGCCGGGACGAACTTGTTGATGTCCTCCGGCTCACCGAAGGCTCCCTCCTCACCGAAGGCGACCGCGCGGATGATGAGGTTTGCCACGCTTTCGAAACGGATCGTGCCGCCGTTGACGCCGCCGGCCGTGGTGGCCCCCTGCGCATTGGCGGGAATGGAGCCGACCAGGTGGCTGCCGTCCGAGGCGCGGATGCCATTGGGAATGCGGAAGAGCACCCAGTTCCACTTCTTGTTGCGTGCATCCACGGGGATCTGCCCGCCGATGGGGAAGGCCAGTTCCGGCAGCGTGCCGGTCAGGAACTTGAAATCGCGCGGCAGGCCCTGGGCATTGAACAGGGCGGCGTCGCCATAAACCTGCACGAGGATGTCGATGAAATCCTTGTCGGCCCACTCGCCATAGCTCGCGTCGGCGATGTTCAGAAAGCTGCCGGTGACCTTCTTGCCCTTGTGCCCACCGATGGTGATGTTGACCGTGCCCTGGTCGCCACCGCTCAGGATGGTCAGTTCATTGGCCAACCAGGTGGCGCTGGGCGGCTGCAGGTTGTCGTCGGTGATGACGTAGTGCACCTTCTTGCCAGGCTGCTTCGTCGAGGGCCAGTCCTCCGGGGTAAAGGGTCCGCTCTGGGCCTGCGAAGCCAGGCTGCCCACAAAGGCAGCAAGCATGAGGGATAGAATACGCTGGAGCTTCATAAGTAGTGGAATCAGAATGGTTTTAACAGCCCAACGCCCTGACGGAAGCCCAAAGTTCCAGCCAACGAAATTTGTGACCTATCAGATCATCTTAGTTGGCGTTTGGCTCCGGGCGCGTGGTGGGGCGAGCGTCCTCGCGAGCCGCAGCGGCCTGGGTCTGGGGCGGCCCGGCTCGCGAGGAGGCTCGCCCCATGGGGTTTCCTTTCAGCCGCCGAAGCGCTCCGGAAGTAGCGCAGGTTCGCAACCTTCCGTAGCGCAGGTTTTCAACCTGCAACCCGTGGAAAACTTCGACGCATTCGGCACACCTGCGGCCGGTGCAGCTTGCAAAGCTGCGATACAGCAGAATCCAATTCTGCGCTACCCACGCCGCGTCGCCGCTCCCTTCCTTCATCCCTGGTTGAGTCTGGCGTGGCTGTTGGCGCTGCTCACCGCAGGTCATCTTGGGGCCGCCCCCAATTCGCCGGCCGAGATCAATCCGCCCCTCGGTCCCTACATCGGCCTCACGCCGGCGGACTTCACCGACTCGCACACCTTCGCCACCAACGACCGCGTGGTGCTCACGCCCTACTTCTATTGGTACGACTGTTATTCCGGCGCCCACCTCCTCGATCCCGACGGCTCCGACGCCCTCACCGAGCATCCACCCACACTGACCGGTTTCTCCTACCTCTCCCGCGCGTGGCATCGCGGCCAGCTGGAAGACATGATGGTCGCCGGCATCGACGTGCTCCTGCCCGTCTATTGGGGTGAGCCCTCCCAACGCCTGCCCGGGAAACCCGTGTCGGCCCAGCCGTGGAGCTATGCCGGGCTGCCGCCGCTGGTCGCCGCCCGGGAAGAACTGCTCAGCCAGGGAAAACAGCCGCCCTACATCGGCATGTTCTACGACACGTCCACGCTGATGTTCAACGCGGCCGGCGGACGCATCGACCTCACCACGCCGCACGGACGCGAGTGGTTCTACGAAAGCGTACGGGACTACTTCTCCCTCATCCCTGCCAAACACTGGGCCATGATCGGCGGCCAGCCCGTCGTGTTCCTCTACTCCGCCAGCTTTGCCGCGGCCCATGACCAGAGCTGCATCGACTACCTCAGCGAGGCCTTCGCACGCGATTTTGGCGGCCGCACGCCCTTTGTCGTCCGCGAAGTATCCTGGCAGGTTCACACCGCCAATGTCTACGCCTGGGGAGGGGCGCTCGGTCTCAGGAACCCTGGCGTCGCCTCGCTGGGGCCCGGCTACAATGACTCGGCCGTCCTCGGCCGTACGCCCCTCATCGTGCCGCGCGAGGGCGGCGCCTTCTTCGAGCGCAACTGGCTCAGCTTCCTGCGCCGCCCTTCCAAGCTCGTCATGATCGAGACCTGGAATGAGTTCCACGAAGGCACCGACATCGCACCCTCCCGCGAATACGGCGAACAATACCTCGCGCTCAACCGCCGCTATGTGGACCTCTTCAAGCAGGGCTTCGTGCCCCCGCCCGAAATCGGCCCCTTCACGGGCGCCCACCTCGTGAGCATCGAGCTGGCCGCCACCAACCGCCCCAGTGGCATCACCCAGTTCGACGGCGCCGACGGCACGACCGCCCCGGCGACCCTGGCCGGACGCGAGTGCCGGATCCTCACGCCCACCCCATACGCCGGCCACTACCTCTATGCCCGGCTGGATGAGTCCTTCAAATGGGCCGACGAAATGGACCTCGTGCTGGTGGCCGATTATTTTGATGCCGCCGCCGGCACCCTTCAGGTCGAGTTCGATGGCAGCGACCCGGGCGCCCCCTTTCAGGGAGCCTACACGCTCGCCACGCCCCCTGTCGCCCTCACCGGCAGCCAGACGTGGAAAACGGCCAGCTTCCGCCTGCCCCGGGCCCGCCTGCTTAACCGCGAGAATGGTGGCGCCGATTTCCGGCTCAATAGCAGCATCCTCGGCCTCAACCGGGTGCAAATCGTACATCCGGGCGTGACCGTGGACCGCACCAAACCGGGGCCCGCCATGAACCTGGTGATCTGGGGCGAACCCGGTGCCAGCTACGCCCTGCAAACCTCACCGGACCTGCTCCAATGGCGAGAGATCAGCAGCCTCCGCTTGGAAGGTGTCTCCCACGACTTCACTGATCAGGCCACCGGCACCGAACAAACACGCTATTACCGCCTGATGGCGCAGTGAGCATCAGCCCATCGGTCTCCGGGAAGACCGTGTCGTTGGACTCCATGCCGTGCTGCCGAGGTAACGCAATCGGGGCAGTTTGATTGGAAGTATTGTCGCGACGGCGGCTTTAGGACTCAACCCGTAGCGCCGTTCGGCGGACACCCGTGTCCTTCGTCTTTATTTGACGGAGCGGCGGCGGGCGTAGGTCAGCAGTCCGATGGCGCCCAATCCGACAATCGCCGCATAGGTGCTGGGCTCGGGCACGGGGCTGGAAATGTTGGCGACCTGAATCGCCTGCACGAGGACATTGTCGGCCGGGCTGGCCGAATCTACGTGAGTCGAGGCGAAGTAGTACTTGTATGTGCCCCAGTTCGGCAGGTTGACCCAGGTGGTCGCCTGCGCGGGCGTGATGGTCTGAAGAATCAGCGTCAACGGGGAGGTGCCGGGTTTGTCGGTGGCCGTATTTGAACCCCAGATGTCCAGCTGCTCAGTCGCCGTCGTGCTGCCGGCCAGGATCTGGCCGACGGATCCGGGGAACGCCTGGTAAACTTGGCTGACGTCGTACCGGATGAAATTGGCGATCGCGGTGCCCGTTCCGTTCAGCGTCAGTTCGTTGTCGTACGTCCCAGTCAGTCCAATCCCCTGCTCACCGGCGCCGCCGTCCTTGGTGAAGAGATTGTGCGCCGTTCCATTGGCATCGAACCCGGCCAGGGAAAGCGTGTACGACGAGCTGTTGATCGTCTGCGATACCGACCAGACATTGCTTCCGATATCGACATTGTCGGTGGTCGTAGAGGTGGTCTGTCCCGCGACCCCGACCATGAACTGGAAATTGGCAGACGTGGCACCCAGCACGCCCGAGCTGGCGGTGACGGCCAGACTGAGAACGGAGAATGGGCGGATAACCCGGAGCCAATGCGTGCTAATCATGTGACAAAGCTTCCCAGAACTCCTGCCGGATACGCAATCAGGGTTCAGCGTTTGCACGCCTGCTTGATCCTCGGATGACTCCTTAGTCGGGTACTAACATGCCCTAGACTCACGGTTCGGAGACCGATTTCGCATTCTGAGAAGAATTGTACCGCAGGGGGCTCGGCGGTGACTTTTCGTGACTGCCGAGGAAGAAGATTGGCGACCCTACCGGGATTCGAACCCGGGTTACTGCCGTGAAAGGGCGGTGTCCTAACCACTGGACGATAGGGTCGCGGCGCGCAGTGAGTAGAGGCCTTGCGGCCTCCGGTCACGCAAAATCTATTCTGGTGGGCTGGGTGGGGTTCGAACCCACGACCAACGGCTTAAAAGGCCGCTGCTCTACCACTGAGCTACCAGCCCGCGCAAATAGGGCGCGCAAAATACCGACCGACCCCGTCGGTGCAAGACGTATTTGGCGGGAGGATTTACGATTTGCGATTTACGATTTACGAACGGAGCCGCCGAACGGGGACCGGAGGTGCAACGCGCTACCGTCATGGGCTTTCGCACTCCCGCCGGCAGAACGCTGGCCGCGTTGCCCCAGCCATCACTCCTGTCGCGAGGCATCCAACACAATTTGGACTTCGCCGCGTTTACGGCTTGCCCCCCGGAGTAAGACGCGTAAGACATGACGCCGTGAGCACTGCGACACTTTCCACCAAGGGCCAGTTGGTGATCCCCAGCCGTTTCCGCCACGCCTTGCACCTGCAACCGGGTGACAAGGTGGCGTTCGCCTTGGAAGGGGAAAAGCTGGTCATTGAGCGGGCCAAGTCCACCAAGGCCCGGCTCATCACCAACCGCGAAGGACGCAAGGTGCTCGTCGCGCACGCTGATGCGCCTCCGATGACCAGCGAAACCGTCAAGGCCATCCTCGCCGATTTCCCTTGAGCCATCTCCTTGATGTAAACCTGCTGCTGGCCTGCGCGTGGCAATCGCACGCGGACCATTCCAAGGCTTGCGCCTGGCTGGAAAAGCAGAAGGAGTTCGTCACCTGTCCACTGACCCAGCTCGGGTTTTTGCGCGTAAGCCTAAGTCCCGGCTTCCGGGCTGATTTCGCCGATGCCTTGGCAGCCTTGGAAGATATCATCACCCGCACCGGTGCGGAATATGTCCCTGATGATTTGCCGGCCGCAAAAATCCCCGCCGTGACCTCGCATGCCGACGTGACGGATGCCTACCTCGTGGCGCTGGCCAAGGCCCACAAGCTCAAACTGGCCACGCTGGATGCCGCGCTTTGTAGCCGGTCCTGGGCCAAAGGCGTGGCGGTAAAGCCGCTTTGAACCCGGTACGAATTGCAGGTCGGATTTCTCCATTGGCTTCATCCCCAAGCGCTCGTTCCAGCGATGCGGTCATGGCTGGCTACCACCCCGCTTGCAGCCGGGCCAGCGCCCGCGCGCGGTGGCTGAGACCGTTCTTCACGGCTTCACCCAGCTCGGCAAAGGAGACCGCATGTCCCTCGGGAATGAACAGCGGATCATATCCAAAACCGCGCTGCCCGGCCGCCTCGCGGGCGATGCGCCCCTCGCAGGTGCCGTCGAAGAAACGGGTGGCGGCCTGCATTTTCCCGGCAGTGGCCCCGGGCGTTACCGGCGTCAGCGCCAGCGTGCAACGGAAACGGGCGGAGAGCTGCCCATCGGGCACCGGCGCCAGCAGCCGTAACAGTTTCGCATTGTTCTCGGCGTCGGGTGAATTGCCCTTCCGGCCGTCATCCAGGGCGGCAAAGCGGGCGGAATGCACGCCCGGGGCTCCGCCCAAAGCGTCCACCTCGAGCCCGGAATCATCGGCCAGGACGAACTGGGCGTTCAAGTTGCAGACGTCGGCGGCGAGGTAGGCGGCCCAGGTCACGGCCTTGATCTGGGCGTTCTCGGCGAAGGTGGCCCCGGTCTCCTCGGGTTCCAGCCTCACGTTGGCGTCCTTCTGCGAAAGAACGGTGAACCCGCTTCCGAGCACGGCGCGGATTTCCTGGACCTTGTGGGCGTTGCCCGTGGCGATGAAGAGTGTCGGCATGGGTTTAGGAGACCGGAGACTGCCGCCGGACGCCAGAATTCTGGGCGGTCCAGGAGTCCTTCGTAATCCTAATCTTGCTCTTAATCCTCCCCGCTGAGGAAGGTGTGATTATGATTAAGATTAGGATTACGATTAAGATTAGGGCCATGCAATTTATGCGGTTCGGCGGTGTCTATCCCTCCGGAAGTCCTGTCGGGAAGGCTCCGGACCGTATGTCCGGAGGACAAAGCCGTTTACGAGGGAAGATTCGGTTCCCCCTTTGTTTGAACCCCTTGCCGGCCACGCTGTCCTTACGGCATACACGCGCTCGCAAAATGAATTCAGTACCTGCCCTCAACGCCGCCGTCCAGGAAGCCGGTGGCTTCCTGCCGCCGCTCTTCGCCGAGATCAACCGCTGCGTCGTCGGCCAGAAGTACCTCGTCGAACGGCTCGTCATCGGCCTGCTCGCCAACGGCCATGTGCTGCTCGAAGGCGTGCCCGGCCTCGCCAAGACGCTCTCCGTGAAGACGCTGGCCACGGCGCTGCACGTGAAGTTCAGCCGCATCCAGTTCACGCCCGACATGCTGCCGGCGGATGTCGTCGGCACCCAGATCTTCAACCCCCAGGCCGGCACCTTTGCCGTCCGGCGCGGCCCTGTCTTCGCGAACCTCGTCCTGGCGGATGAAATCAACCGCGCGCCGGCCAAGGTGCAGTCCGCCCTGCTGGAATCCATGCAGGAACGGCAGGTCACCATCGGCGACCAGACCTTCAAGCTGCCGGAGCCGTTCCTCGTGCTCGCCACGCAGAACCCCATCGAGCAGGAGGGCACGTACGTGCTGCCCGAGGCGCAGGTGGACCGCTTCATGTTGAAGCTCAAGATCGGCTATCCCTCCCGCGAGGAGGAGCGGCAGATCCTGGACCTCATGGCCCGCACCAGCGGCCAGCCGACGGTTTCGCCCGTGGTCTCGCCCGAGCAGATTCTGCGCGCCCGCGAGGTCATCAACGACCTCTACATCGACGACAAGGTGAAGGACTACATCGTCGATGTCGTCTGCGCCACGCGTGATCCCGAGCACTACAAGATCAAGGTCAAGGAATACATCCAGCTCGGCGCCAGCCCGCGCGCGACCATCGCGCTCACGCTCGCGGCCAAGGCCCACGCCTTCCTGCGCGGCCGCGGCTACGTGACGCCGCAGGATGTGAAGAGCATCGGCCTCGACGTGCTCCGCCACCGCGTGACCCTCACCTACGAGGCCGACGCCGAGGAGAAGACCTCCGAGACCATCGTGCAGAAGATTTTCGACGAGCTGCCGGTGCCGTGATTCCAGTCTCTTTGTCCGAGATGAAGACCGTGCAGCGACGCACCCTCCAGCGCAAACCGGCCGAACAGCGGCCAAGCTTATCCAACACACCGACCATTCGGCGGCGTATGGACTTGGACCAACACTTTCGATGGGTTCATAACCAGCCGCCCGTCGACGAAAAGCTCCTCGCCGAACTGCTTCGCCGTTGATGAATCCGTTCGCTCGATGATCCCCAAGGAACTCCTCAAAAAGATCCGCCAGATCGAGATCCGCACCAAGCGGCTCGTCAGCGAATCCCTCGCCGGCCAGTACCACTCGGCCTTCAAGGGCCAGGGCATGGACTTCGACGAGGTGCGCGAATACCAGCCGGGCGACGAGGTCCACGCCATCGACTGGAACGTCACGGCGCGGATGAACCATCCCTTCGTGAAGAAGTTCCGCGAGGAGCGCGAGCTGACGGTCATGCTGGTCGTGGACCTGAGCGGGTCGGGCCTGTTCGGCTCCGGGGAGCAGTCGAAGCGCGAGCTGGCCGCCGAACTGGCCTCGGTGCTCGCCTTCTCCGCGATCCGCAACCAGGACAAGGTCGGCCTGCTGCTCTTCACCGAGGTGGTCGAGAAGTTCATCCCGCCCCGCAAGGGCCGGCGGCACGTCCTGCGGGTCATCCGCGACATCCTGGCTTTCAAGCCGAAGTGGCGCGGCACCTCGCTGAACGGAGCGCTGGAGTTCGTGAACCGCATCCTGCCGCACCGGTCGGTGGTCGTGGTCGTCTCGGATTTTCTTGGTGAGACCAACCCAAGCCGGGCCGAGATCATGGCGCATCTCAAGCGCAGCGCGGTCCACAGCGAGACGCTGGGGCGGACCTCCGCCACGGTGCTCCGGCAGACCAGCCGCAAGCACGACCTCGTTGCCGTGCAGATCATCGATCCCTACGAGCTGACGCTGCCCAATCTCGGGCGCCTGGTACTCCAGGATGCCGAAACGGGTGAACTGGTGGAGGTGAACACCTCCGACGAACGCCGGCGCACGGCCTTTGCGAACCGCCAGGACAAGACGCAACGCGAGCTGGAACGCCTGTTCCGGGGCGCCAAGGTGGATGCCATCCGGGTCCGTACCGATGAACCGTACGAGCACGCGCTCGCCCAGTTCTTCGACACCCGCGAAAAACGACGGAGGCATGGATGAAGGGGGAGTTTCGAGTTTCGAGTTTCGAATTGCGAATGAGAGGGCGGCTGGCGGTAGCCGGCGTTCTGAGTTTCGTTTTTTGCCATTCGATGGTGGCGGCGACGAATGCGGTGACGAAGCCCGGCGTGGCGGTTCCGACGACGTTGCACGACATCAAGGGGCCGATTGAGATTCCCACGGTACTGATGTGGCTGATCCGGATCGGCATCGTGCTGGTGCTGGCCGGGCTGCTCTGGCTGGGCTGGTGGCTGTGGCAGAAGCGTCGTCCCAAGGGCGAGACGGTGGCGCTGGTTTCTCCGGATCAGCGGGCTCGCGAACGGCTGGCGCAGGCGCTGGACCTCATTGGCCAGCCCGAACCCTTCTGCACGGCCGTGTCCGAGATCACCCGAACCTATCTGGAGGAACGCTTCGGCCTGCGCGCCCCGGACCAGACGACGGAGGAATTTCTCGCCGAACTGCCGCGCAGCATCGTGCTGGATCTGCGGCACAAGCAGTTCCTCGCCGACTTTCTGACCCAATGCGACCTCGTGAAGTTCGCGCGCTTTGAACCGACCCGGGTGGAACTGGAGCAGTTGCACGCGTCCGCGCTGAACCTCGTCGAGGAAACGGTTCCTCGCAGTGCGCCCGCCGGAGCGGTCCCGCCGCCGCTGCCGCCGGCCGCGCCATCGCCGCCCCCACCCTTCCCCGTCGCCCAGCCATGAACTTCGCTTCGCCCTGGTGGCTGCTCGGCCTGTTGACCATCCCGCTGCTCGCCTGGCTCCGTGGCCGGAGCGGTCGCGAAAGTGCTTTCGTCTATTCCAGCCTGACGTTGGTGAAGGGCATCACGGAACTCAGCCGCAGCCGCGCCGGAGCCTTTCTCATCAACCTGCGCTGGCTAGCGCTCGCGCTGCTGTTCGTTGGCATGGCCCGGCCGCAGGTCGGTGGCGGCCAGGTCCCGCTCAAGGCCAGCGGCATCGACATCGCGGTGGCGGTGGATCTCTCAGGCAGTATGGCAGCGGAGGACTTCGAACTTCATGGCGAGCCGGTCAACCGCCTCATCATGCTCAAGGACGTGCTGAAGACGTTCATCGAGAACCGCCCTTCGGACCGCATCGGCCTTGTCGCTTTCGCCACCGAAGCCTTCATCGCCGCCCCGCCTACGCTCGACCACGACTTCTTGAACCGCGTGCTGGAGCGGCTCGAACTGGGTGTCATCAACGGCGATCAGACGGCCATCGGCTCCGGTCTGAGCGCCGCCGTGAACCGTTTGCGGGAACTCAAGTCGAAGTCCCGCATCGTCATCCTCATGACCGACGGGCAGAACAACGCGGGCAAGATTCCCCCGCTCACCGCCGCCGAGGCCGCCCAGGCGCTGGGCGTGAAAGTGTACACCATCGGCATCGGCACGCGCGGCATCGCCCGGGTGCCCGTGACGGACGCATTCGGCCGAAAAGTGTATGTGCGCCAGCCGGTGGACATCGATGAGGACACCCTGACCAAGATCGCCGAGAAAACCGGTGGAAAATACTACCGGGCCGACACTTCCGACACGATGCGCCGCATCTACGCCGAGATCGACAAGCTGGAAAAAACCGAGGTCGAGACCAAGCGCCACGCGTATTACGAGGAGCTGATGAGCTGGTTTGTGCTTCCCGCGCTGGGATTGCTCGCGCTGGAGCTCCTGTTGGGACAAACGGTTTGGCGAAAATTGCCGTGAGCACGGAGAACGAAGCTAATGAGCATCAATAATTGCCCGCCAACAAGCAGCCGAGGCCCTTCTCCCTCACCCCGGCCCTCTCCCGCTGGGAGAGGGGGAATTGTCGTCCGTCTCTCAGCGAACGCGGGCGCAGGATTGGCCGGAAAAACTTCCAATCATCCAAAAACACCCGCCGGCTATTCCCTCTCCCAGCGGGAGAGAGCCGGGGTGAGGGAGAACGGCATCTGCCTTCCAAGGTCTCCGCGCTCCGGACGCTCCACGCTCCGCGCTCCGCGCTCGGCAGCGCCCCGCTCATGAACTTCGCCACTCCCCAATTTCTTTGGCTCGCGGGCTTGGCTGCCCCGCTGACGGCTCTCTTTCTCTGGTGGACGTGGCGGCGGAAGCAGCGGGCGGCACAGGCGTTCGTGAAGACCCGTCTGTTTGCCCAACTTACGGTGGGTGTGTCGCTGCACCGGCAGATCGCCAAACGGGTTCTCTTCGGGGCCGGGATTGTCACCCTGCTAGTCGCCCTCGCGCGGCCGTTGTGGGGCTACATCGAGGAGGAGACCACGGCCTCGGGCCTCAATATCGTCGTCTGCTTCGATGTCTCCCGCTCCATGCTCGCAACCGACGCCGCGCCCAACCGGCTGGCCAAGGCGAAGCTCGCCGCCTTCGACCTCGTGTCCTTCAGCAAAACCGACCGCCTGGGGCTGGTCGCCTTTGCCGGCAGCGCGTTTGTGCAATGCCCGCTGGCGCTTGATGACGAGGCCTTCCGCCAGAGCGTCCGGGCATTGGATACGGACACGATCCCCGAACAGGGCACAGCCCTGGCCGAGGCCATCCACGAAGCGGCCTCCGCCTTCACCAAGGACAGCACCGGGGCCAAGGCCGTCGTGATCCTGAGCGACGGCGAGGACCATGAAGACGGCGCGGTGGAAGCCGCGAAGGAAGCAGCGAAGAACGGCGTTCGCATCTTCACCATTGGCGTGGGCACGGCCAATGGCGCAGTGCTCAAGACCACCGATCCGTACGGCAATCCGGTCTTTGTGAAGGACGACGACGGCAACGCCGTGAAATCGCGGCTCAACGAGGACATGCTCAAGCAGCTGGCCGATGCCGGCGGCGGTTTTTACCTGCCGCTGCAAAACCGTCAGACCATCCAGACGCTCTACCAGAAAGGGCTGTCGTCCCTGCCCAAAACGGACTTCCGCTCCGGCAAATCGCGCCAGTGGATCGAGCGGTTCCAGTGGCCACTCGGATTTGCCATCCTGCTCCTGATGCTGGAAATTCTCCTGCCGGAGCAGAAAGCTTCGCGGGACAAAGAAAAGATGCCGCTCGCCGCTCCCTCGGCCGGGATGGCCGGTGCCCGATGAAATCCATGCCCTCCAAAAGAGCCAGCAGTGTCAGCCCTCTGGGCGGAAGTTTCCCGCCGGCAGTCTGGCTGGTGCTTTTCGTGGCGCTGGCGTCCGGCGCCTCCGCTTCGCCAGATGCCGCGCTGAAGGCCTACGAAAAGGGCGACTTCCTCCGCGCCCGCGCAGAGTTTGAACGGCTGGCGAAGGAAAAGCCCGATGATCCCCGGCTGCGCTTCAATGCCGGCGACGCCGCCTATCGCCAGCAGGATTTCACGAATGCCACGGCTCACTTTGAGACGGTGCTGGGCGCGCCCGACCTCAAGCTGCAGGAACAGGCCTATTACAACCTCGGCAACACGCGTTACCAACTGGGCACGAAGGCCGCCGATCCGCAGGCCAAGCTGCAATCCTGGCAGCAGGCCGTCACCAACTACAGCTCTGCGGTGAAGCTCGACCCGCACGATACAAACGCGCTGTCCAACCTGAATTTCGTGCAGCGACAGGTCGAGGAGCTGATGAAGCAGATGCCGAAGCAGCCCCAACAGCAGAACCAGAAGCAGGACGACAAGAAGCAGGACCAGAAGGACCAGGACCAGGACGCCTCCCAGCAGGCCAGCCAGTCCAAGGATCAAAAGGACTCGAAGCCGAAAGATTCGAAGGATTCGAAGGACTCCCAGCCGAACCAGGAACCCAAATCCCAGCAGGCGCAGCGGCCGGATCAGCAGAAGGATTCCGAAGATTCCAAGCGGGAGGACCAGAAGGAACAGGCCAAGGCCGAACAGAAGAAGGAGCAGCAGAAGGAGCAGCAGGCCCAGAAGCAGGAGGGCCAGCCGGCCGGCGAAAAATCACCGGGGTCCGAAGGCCAGCCCCAGCCGGCCGAGGCGGGCAAACCCGGTGAGATGAACGCCGCCCAGGCCGGACGCATGCTCGACGAGCAGAAGGGCGAGGAAAAGGCGCTGGTCTTCCAGGCGGGAGGCAACGGCAAGGAAGCGGCGGAACGCCCGCGAAAGAACCGCAAGAAATGGTAACCGTGCCCCGCCCCAATCCAGCACCCCGCTCAGTGGGACCCGGCTTCCGGTGGCTCCTCCTGTGCCTCGCCCTATGCACCCTTCATTCTGCAATGGCGGGTTCGTTCGAGGTGCGCGCGGAACCGGACTCGGTCGCCGTGGGTGACGCCGTCACGCTTCAGCTGATCTTCACGGATTGCGGCAACGTGACGCCGCCGAAACTGCCCACCCTGCCCAACTGCTCCGCCCAGTTCGCGGGCACCAGCAAGCAGTATAGCAACATCAACGGCAGCGCCTCGACCTCCTTGACCCACCAGTATGTTCTCCGCCCCACGGTGGAAGGCGTCATCAAGATTCCGGCCCTGGAGGTCGAGGTCAGCGGCCAGAAGCTCACGAGCAACCCCGTCACCGTGCGGGTGGGCAAGGGCCTGGAACTCTCCGACATCGGTTTTGTGAGGGTCGTGCTCCCCAAGCCGACCGTCTATCTGGGGGAGACTTTCCCGCTGGAGGTTAAATTCTATTTCCGTCAGTCGCCGCAGGAGGTCGCCCCCGTTCCGACGCTGAAGCTCGACGGCTTCACCATCAACAAGCAGGGCCAGCGGCAGAACGGCGTGGAGCGCGTCGGGGCCGCCGACTACAGTTTTGTCACCTGGCGGATGAGCGTGACGCCGGTGAAGCTGGGCGACCTGACGGTCGGGCCAGCGGAGGTGGAGACGATTTTCCTGTTCCAGGCCCGCAACCGGCGGCGCGGCCCCTTCGATGATCCGTTCTTCAACTCGGTCTTCGGCGGTGGCGCCGAACGGCGGCGGCTCACCTTCACCAGCGAGACCAACCTGGTCCATGTGCTGCCTCCACCCACGACCGGGCGCCCCAATGGCTTCGCCGGGATCGTGGGCCGTTACTCGTTGGAAATGTCGGCCTCACCCACCAACGTCATCGCCGGCGATCCCGTCACGGTGCGGCTCAAGGTGCAGGGCCGGGGCAATTTCAGCGCCCTGCAACTGCCCGAGTTTCCGGCCGGCCTCGGCTTTCAAGCCTATCCCGGAACCAATTCGTTCGAGCCGACCGACGAACTCGGCCTCGAGGGGGTGAAGACCTTCGAAGTGGTGCTTGTTCCCGACAGTGCGGAGGTGAAGGAACTCCGCTGGCCCGCTTTCTCCTTCTGGGATCCGGATGACAAGCGTTACGACACGGTCGAACCGCGCGCCATTCCGCTGAATGTCCGCCCCGGCCAGACGCTTCAGGCCCAGCCCGGGGGCAATCTGGCCAATGCCTCCACGGCGTCCCCTGCCCCGCGCCCGGTCGCGAATGAATTTCGTCCACCCGAAACCCGCCTCGGCACGCTCGTCCGGCTGCGGTCGCCGATGGTGGCGCAACCATGGTTCCTCGGCCTGCTGCTGGCACCGGGAGCCGCCTATCTTGCCCTCGGTGCGGTGCTGCGGTTCCGTGCCCGTCCGCGCGACCTGACGCAGACAATCCGGCAGCAGCGTGAGGTGGCGCAAAACACCGCCCTGCGTTCGCTGGCGCAACACGCGCAGGCCGCCGATGCGCCGGCCTTCTTCCAGGCGCTGAACACGGCCCTGCAGGAACGGCTGGCCCTGACGCTGGGCGGAACCGCCGGCTCGTTTACGCCCGAGGTGGTGGAGACACGTCTGGTGCGGCTCGGACTTCCCGCCGATGCGGTGCCCTGCCTGCACCGCCTGTTCGCCGCGCTGGATCAGGCGCGCTATTCACCAATCGCCTCGACCGCCACCTTGGAGTCGCTGCGGACCGATGCCGAAGCGGTGGACGCCGCCCTGCGAAAGCTGGAGGGAGCACGATGAAGCCGCGTCTTTTCACCCAACTGTGTTGCCTGATGCTGGGCCTGGTAGGCGGCCGGCTCATGGCCGCCGATGCTGAAGCCGCGTTTGATGCCGCCAACCGTCTGCTCGCACAAGGGCACCCGGCGGAGGCCGCACGGGCTTACGCGAACATCTCGCCCGACGGCGCGACCTCCGTCGCGCTCGAACGCAACTGGGCCCAGGCCTGCTATCAGAATCAGCAGCCAGGTCTCGCGCTGCTCCATTTGCGCCGCGCCGAGCGGCTCGCCCCGCGCAACGAGGCCGTGCGGGCGGACCTGGCCCTTTTGCGCAGCAAGCTCGGCACCCCGGCCCCGGCATCCGATGACCTGCAATTTTTGCGGTCCCTCCGGCTCGATGAGTGGGCCTGGCTGTCCCTGATCGCCGTGTGGCTCTGGTTCGCCCTCCTTTTCGCGGCGAAGCTGAGCCCGCGCCTGCGCTCAGCGGTAAGCGGGTTCACCTTGGGCACCGGGCTCGTGGCCCTCGTGCTTTGCGGTCTGCTGGCGGCGGCGCATGCCCGACAATCGGGTGCTCCCGATGCCGTGGTGCTGGCCGGCGACACGCCCGTGCGCCAAAGCCCGCTCGACGAGGCCAAAGCCACTTTCACCGTGCCCGCCGCGACCGAGCTGCGCGTCCGCGATCAGAAGGACGGCTGGCTGATGGTCGAGGACGCCGGTACCCAGCGTTTCGGCTGGCTGAAGCAGGCGCAGGTCGGACGTATACTACCCTGAGCAGTGCATTTTCCGAGCTGAGGATGTTGCCGGCACAGGAACGCGCCAAACATACAACGCAGGGTGGGGCGAGCGTCCTCGCGAGCCGTGGCCACCTTGCTCGGAGCTGCCCCGGCTCGCGAGGACGCTCGTCCCACCGAGTCCCCCTTGTTTCGGAAGCAGAATCGCTCCGGCAGTTGGAAAGCATTCAACATTGAAAGATGAGGCCCCTCGACGATCGCACCGAACTAAACCGTTGACCCGGAGGCGTTGGCTCCGTTTTCTCTCCGTGCGATGTCCCCCCTCCGAAAAGCAAGGCTGACACTCGGTCTCATTTTGGCCGGCGTGGGCATTGCGGGATGCGCCACCGGAGGAAGCAGCACTTCATCCTCCAACACCGGAGTCACCCTGGTTCAGACCAATGATGTGGTGCAGGTGAGCTTCGACGGGAAGCTCTTCACCGAATACCATTTCCGCGACGTTTCCCGCCCGTTTCTCTACCCCATCCTCGGCGCGAACGGGGAGCAGTTCTCCCGTCGCTGGCCACAGGAAACCGTCCCGGATGAGGAGCACGACCACCCGCATCACCACGCGCTGTGGTGGGCCCACGGCGATGCCAACGGCGTGGATTTCTGGAGCGAGGAGAAGAACGCCGGCCGCACCGTCCACCAGTCCTTCGCCGAACTTTCGTCGGGCAAAGAAACCGGGGTGCTCACCACCCGGAACCGCTGGATTGCCAAGGATGGCAAGGTCATTGCCTCCGACGAGCGCACCATGCGCTTTTACCATCCGCACGGTACGGAACGGGTCATGGATTTTGAGGTCACCGTCTTCGCCTCCAACGGCGACCTGACCCTCGGCGACACGAAAGAGGGCTCCATGGCGCTGCGTCTCGCGGAGTCCATGCGGCTGACCAAACCTGACAAGCAGCCGGGCGCCGGGCATATCGTGAACTCCGCGGGGGTCCGCGACGGCGAGACGTGGGGCAAGCGGGCCGAATGGTGCGACTATTACGGGCCGGTGGATGGCCATACGGTCGGCGTCGCCATTTTCGACCACCCGTCCAACCCGCGTCACCCGACCTGGTGGCACGTCCGCGACTACGGCCTGTTCGCGGCCAACCCCTTCGGCCTGCACGATTTTGAGAAGAAGGAAAAGGGCGCCGGTAACATGAAGATTCCCTCTGGCCAGTCCGTTACCTTCCGCTACCGTTTTCTGTTCCATGAGGGCGACACCGAATCCGCCCACGTGGCCGACCAGTTTTCCGAGTATGTAAAAGCCAGGAAGTAAGTCTCCCGAAACCTCAGCGAGCCTACAGCGTCCCTCCATCCTATGAAGACGACCCGTCGTTCATTTCTGAAGTCATCCGCCCTTGCCGCCTCCGCCCTCGCGCTCCCGGCCTCCTCATGGGCCGCCGTGCGCGGGGCCAATGAGGATATCCGCGTTGCCGTCATCGGTTTTAACGGACGCGGCAAGGATCACATCGAGGGCTTCCGCAAGGTCCCCGGCGTCCGGCTGGTCGCCCTGTGTGACGTGGACAAGAAAGTGCTGGATCGCGAGGCGCAAAAGCTGAAGGACGCCGACAACCCGGTGAAGACGTACGTGGATGTCCGGGAGCTGCTGGCCAGCGACGACATCGACGCCGTCTCCATCGCCACGCCCAACCACTGGCACGCCCTCATGGCCATCTGGGCCTGCCAGCACGGGAAGGACGTCTATCTCGAGAAACCGGTCTCCCACAACGTCTGGGAAGGCCGCCAGATCGTGCGCGCCGCGCGCAAATATGGCCGCATCGTCCAGACCGGGACCCAGAGCCGCTCCAACCCGGGAATGCAGGAGGCCATCGCCTGGGTCCAGGGTGGCGGGCTCGGTGAAATCCGCCTCGTGCGCGGCCTCTGCTACAAGCCCCGGCAGAGCATCGGCCACGTGGACGGGCCCCAGCCGATCCCCGAATCGGTCGAATACGATCTCTGGTGCGGCCCCTCCCCCAAGAAGGAGCTGCGCCGCAAAAATCTTCACTACGACTGGCACTGGGACTTTGACACCGGCTGCGGCGACATCGGCAACCAGGGCATCCACCAGATGGACATCGCCCGCTGGGTGCTGCGCCAGAACGCCCTCAGCCCGCGCATCCTCAGCGTCGGTGGCCGCCTCGGCTACGATGACGACGGGAACACGCCCAATACGCAGTTCATCCTCCATGACTACCCCGAAGTCCCGCTGATCTTCGAGGTGCGGGGCCTGCCGCGCAGCAAGGAGTACCAGACCAACGACCTGTGGAGCCGCAACATGCCCGAATACCATGGCGCCCGCATCGGGGTCATCGTGGATTGCGCCGATGGCACCCTGGTGATCCCCAGCTACGACAGCGCCATCGCCTATGATGAGAAGGGCAACGAGATCCGCAAGTTCAGCGGCTCGGCCGACCACTTCGCGAATTTCATCGGCGCCGTGCGCAGCCGCCAGGCCAACCAGCTCAATGCCGACATCGCGCAGGGACACCTGAGCAGCGCGCTCTGCCACACCGGCAACATCAGCCACCGCCTGGGCCGGCTGATGGCCCCCGAGGACATTCGTGACCAGCTCGCTTTCAGTGGCCCAGCCCGTGAGACCCATGCCCGCATGGTGGCTCACCTTGAGGCCAATGGGGTCGATCTCCGTCGTCGTCCGCTGACCTTCGGCGCCCTGTTGGAAATGGACTCGCAGCGAGAACGCTTCACGAACAACCCGGCGGCCAACCAGCTCCTGACCCGCGAATACCGCTATCCGTTCACCGTGCCGGAGAAGGTCTGACCTGGCTCAGCGGGGACGATCAGGACAAATCTGGAGCCGTCCTCTCATGGACGGCGAGCCGTTGGCTTTCCCGCTTCCGAACGGAGGGACGGGCTGACTAGGATTGCGCGTGCCTCTGGTCTGCCGGGTTCTTCTGCTCTTCATCACGCTGTGCTGTGCTGGCCGCTGCACGGCGCATCCGTTCCTGCAGGATTCCTGGTGGGTGGTCGTCGAAACGAACCGGCTGGTGATGCGCGTCAGCGCCACGCTGCGGGAGGTGGTGGTCGTCCAAAAGGTGGAGCTGACCACCAATGCGGCGCCGGATCTCGCCCGGCTGCAATCCGCCCTGACCAACCACGGCAACTACCTGCTGCAGGCCCTGAAACTGCAGGCCGACGGGCAGCCGCTGACCGGCGACGTCCTCGACTGGCAGCTGGTGGGCGACCTCGGTCCCGCCGAGCCGGTCGATTCACCGCTTTATTTGGAACGCACCCATGCGGCGTTTGACCTTGAATTTCTGTTCCCTTCGAACCGGCCGCCGCACGAGATCACGTTCGCCCACGCGACCCTCAAGGAGCACCGCTACGCGCCCGGGGTTCCCTGGGACGTGACCTATGCGCTGACCGTCCAGGATGGCGATCGGAAGGAGCTTGCCGCCGGCCTCGTGCGGATGGATCTGCCGTTCACGCTGGCCTTGAGTTCGCCCACTAATTCCGGCACCGGCCAGAACGCGGCGGACGGCCTGTCCCCCACGGCGGCCAAGGCAGCCAATCCGCTGGCCGGCTTTAAACCGGCAGACCCGTCCCGGTCGTTCCTCGCCTATCTCCAGCTCGGCATCCACCACATTCTGACCGGCTACGATCACCTGCTCTTCCTGACCGCCCTGGCCCTGGCGGCGGTGCGCCTGTCGGATTTCTTCAGGCTGATCGCCACCTTTACCGCCGCCCATTCCATCACGGTCACACTGTCCGCGCTCAATTATGTGCGGTTGCCCCCGTGGTTTGTGGAACCGTTCATTGCCGCGAGCATCGTCTTCGTGGCGGTCCAAAACCTCGCCGCCCCGAACCAGGCGCGGGCCCATTCGCGTCTGCTGCTCGCCTTCGGTTTCGGTCTGGTTCACGGCCTTGGTTTCGCGGGCGGTCTCAACGACTCGCTGGGCGGGCTGGGCGGACGCGGCCTCGCCCTGGCGATCCTCGCCTTCTGCCTCGGCGTCGAGCTGGGCCACCTGCTGGTAGGCCTGCCTTTCTGGAGCATGATCCGCGCGGGTCGGGCCGAATTCGGGGAGAAATTCGAACGCCGCGCCTTCCGCATCGGATCGGCCGCGGTGGCGCTGGGTGGCAGCTATTTTCTGGTCGCCGCCCTGCGGCAGTATCTTTAGGAAGACCAGTGATCAGTGATTCAGTCATCAGTAATCAGAGTGATGCGCTAGGAAATAGAGTGAGCTGTTGCCGAGAGGGCGACACAGGGAAGGCAGATAGCCAGAGGTGTACCCAACCAAATCCAGCACCCGTCCATTCACCGATTACTGATTACTGGTTACTGATTCACTGCTCACTTGGGCTGCACAACCAGTTGGTAGAAAGCGGCGTTTTCGGCTGAAATCGTCGCTCCGAGGTCGGCCACGGAACCGTCGCCCACCACCGTCAGGCTGAGGGGACTCCAAGGGCCATCGCCGATCGCCGACCGTTGCCGCACCTGATAGGTGATGCCCGAGACCGTCTGCCAGCGCAGGCGCACGCCTGCCTGGGCAGTGAACATCACCTCGAGATGCAGATACGAGTGGGGGTCCTTGAGATCGGTGCCGGCGACGAACTCATCGTAATTGCTCACGCCATCGCCGTCGAAGTCGTCCGTTCCTGACTGCGCCAGGTTGCCGAACAGCTGCAGTTCCAGCGCGTCCGGCAACCCGTCCCCATCGCTGTCGTAGGGCGGGGCCACTGAAAGCGTCCTCAGAAAGACGTCGGTCAGGAAGTTGAAGTCCCCGGGAGTGAGATCATCGGCCGCCGAACGGAACACGACGGTGTGTCCGTCCGCGCTCAACACCGGAAGGGAGGAGCCGAAGTCGCCACCCTGTTCGCCATCGGAGCGGCGGGAAACCATGAGAAGTCCTCCGGTTTCCAAGTCCCGTACGAAAATATCGCCGGCCTGGTTGGTGTCATCTGCCACCAGGTTGCCGGCGAAACTGTGAAATGCGAGAAACCGGCCGTCGGCACTAAAGGCCGGCGAATCCGAGGCCCCGTTGGCAGTGCCACCGTCGGGAGGGGCGCTGGCGCGGCTGATCACCCTCGTGGCGATATCGAAAACGAACACATCATTCACCCCATTGGTTTCGTTGATGGCGATGGAGGTGGTGAACGCCACCCGCCGGCCATCTGGCGACATGACCGCCTCCGAATAAGTCCCGGGAGCCTGGCTGTTGAAGATCACGTCATTGGTGCCGGCACGATTGTCGCGCCAATAGATTCCCCTGAAAAAGCTCGCCGAGGACACAAACGCAGCCCGCCTGCCATCGGCGCTCAGGCTCACCGCGCTCGGGGCGAAATTCGTCGTCGCCCGCACCAGTTTCAGAGCGTCTAACGAATAGACAAAGAGATCGACCGGGCTGGCGCCCAAAAACGCAACCGTCTGGCCGTCCGCGCTGATCGCCAGCCTGCTGGAAAAATTGGCGATGGAGGGAGCGAAGCTGGTCAGATTGCTGCTCAGCCAATAAGTGCGGTCCGCCGCCAGGTCGCGCAGGAAAATATTGTTGGCGGTGCCGCTCGGGCCGCTCACCAAGTCGGTTGCCGCGCTTTCGAAGGCCACGTAGCGGCCATCGGCACTGATGACGGGATTGCCGGCCGGCTTGTTGCCGGCCGTGCTGTTGGTGCCGCGGTCCCGGGCGCTCGCCAGCACCGTCGTTCCGGCCTGAAGATCCCGCACAAAGACATCCGCCACGGTGTTGGCATCGCCGCCCACCAGGTTGGTCGCGCTGCTGACAAAGACGACATGCCGCCCATCACCTGTGATCCGGGGGGTGTTGGAATAGCCCGATGCCGACTGGCCATCGGTGCCGACACTGACCAGCTGGTTGGTGCCGCTCTGGGCATCGAACACAAACACATCGCTCATGCGGTTGTGATCGTTGGTCACAAGATCGTCAGCGTAGCTGGAGAACGTCAGGAAACGTCCGTCGGCGCTCACCGACTGCACATCCACGGAGCTCAGGCCGGAACTGGTCCGCACCGGGCTGTCCGCCGCTCGCGCGGTCAGCAACGTCACCGAATCCAGCGTCATCGGGGCGAGGAAAAGGTCAGTGGCCCCGTTTTGGTCGTTACTGCCCGGGAGCACACCGGACACCTGCAACAGCAGGGAATGGCTGTCCGGGCTGAATTGGGGATAGTACGCCGAGAATTCATAGCTGTGGGTCGGGAACAGCGTATGGGTTTCCCCGGTCGCCAGCCGGCGGACATAGAGGCGCAACTCACCGGCGGCGGCCACCCCGGCGGCCGGAACGGCCGCGTCGGTCTGAAAGGCCAGCAGTGATCCGTCCGGGCTGAGCACGGGGGCCACGGAACTGGCCGGCTCGGCGGACCCGGGCGGCACGCTGGGGACAAGCCCATCCAGCGAACGCAGGCCGGTCGTCGCATTCCAGATCTTGGTCACGCCCGGCTGGAAGCTGCTGGGCTTCACCTCGAACGCCAGTGTCCGGCCGTCCGCAGTCATCACGGGCCCGCTGCCCTCGTCATCACCGCCCGCCACCAGCAGGGTTCCCGAGGCTCGAACCTTGGTCCCCAGTTGCAGGTCAAACCACCACACTCCCTCGAAATCCTGCAACTTCGTGGCGGAGGCGACATCGGTACGGAAGGCCAGGTAACGACCATCGGCACTCAGCGCATGATTGTACGTGAAAACTGTGGCGGCCGTACCGGTCACCGCGCCCGGCAGGACGACCCGCGTGGTCACGCCGGTGGAACGCCGGCGCACGTATAGATCGGTGACGCGCTGCCCCGCAACCACCGGCACCAGATCGGTGGCGTCACTGCGGAACACGATGACCTCCGCGTTGGCGCTGAGCAGAATCGCCGAAGAGGAACCATTGCCGGCCGCCCTGTCCGGCCGCGCACTCACCAGGGAGGTGGTGCCGGCGGCCAGGTCGCGGAGAAAAACATCGGCGTTCAGATTGGCATCGCTGGCCACGAGATCCGGAGCGTAGCTCTCAAACAGCACGAATTTCCCATCCGCCGAAAGTATCGGGGCGGAGGAGTCCAGCCGCCCGGGCTGGCCGGCAGCCGTGGCCGAGACCAGACGGGTGTCACCGGTCGCCAGATCCCGCAGGAAAACATCCGACGCGCCGTTGACATCCCCCGGAACTAGGTCGGAAGCAGAGCTGGAAAAGGCGGCCAGACGGCCATCCGCCGAGACGCTGAAGTCGGTGGCCTGGCCGTTGCCACTCCCCTTGCCATCGGCGCGGACGCTCACCAGCGTGGTCTTTCCCGTCGCCAGTTCACGGCGGAAGACGTCCAGCAGCAGCCCGTTGTGGTCGTTCGTCACCAGGTTGGGAGCCGAACTCAGGAAGAAGACGAACCTGCCGTCACCGCTGAAAGTGCCCACACCGGAATCCCCGGCCCCGGTATCGCCCGGCAACAGCTGCGGTGAAATCAAGGAGACTGGGCGCACTCCGGTGCCGGCCCCTGCGACAGTGGCGGCAAGCGTGCACAGCGCGACGACCGGTGCGAGGAGGCGAATATGATTCAGGGTTGGCATAAGCTGGCGGGCTGACTGGGCATCCTTAATAGGTCTGAGAACTGGAGACTCTTTGCGGAAAGCACGGAAAGTGCCAGCTACAAATCCCCGCTTGAACCTGCCGGGCCACGAGTTTACGCGTGAAGTTCACGCATGTAAGTGTCAATCCCACGCGCCCTCAAGGCGGCCGGCGCCGCCATTTCCTGTCGCTTGAGACCTAGCACGGCTCCTGCTATCAGCGCACTGAGCCCCCCACATAATACAGATCATGGAAACACCACTTCCCACTCTGCGGTCCGCCTTCACCCGTGCCGACTTCATGGCGCTGCTCGGCTCGGTGTCGTTATTGGCCGTCCTTTTCATCACTTCGGCCGGCACCACTCGCCGGGGCTCTCAAGTGCTGGTCTGCCGGAATAACCTTCAACGATTGGCGGATGCCTGGCTGGTTTATGCCGGCGACAGCAAACTGCTGGTCGGCAATGTCAACGGTGGCGCTGCCAGCTCAACGGCACCCGCCAAAGCGACGACCTGGGCCACGGGGGTGCTCGATTGGGTATCCACGATGGACAACACCAATACAGCCAAACTTCAGACGGCCGCCTTCGCCCGCTACATCGGGCCCGACGTTTCCGTGTTCAAATGCCCTTCGGACGCTTATCTCAGTCCCACCCAGCGCAAGCTGGGCTGGGTCCGCCGGGTACGTACCTACTCGATGAACGCCTATGTCGGTCCAAGCGGAGTCGAAGAAGGTCCGTTTGATTCCAGTTTCATTCATTTTCAATCACTGGCGCAGGTGACCCCGCCGGGCGAGATCTTCGTTTTTACCGAGGAACATCCCGACAGCATGAACGACCCGATGCTGATCATATCACCCCGCGCGACCCAGTTCATTGACCTGCCGGCCTCGTTCCACTCCAGGGGAGCCAACTTCACCTTTGCCGACGGCCATGTCGAAGGCCACCGCTGGGCCAGCGCCAGCACAGTCTTGCCTGTAAGGTATGTGAGTTACGGAGGCTTTGCCCCTCAGCGCGGAGATCCGGATCTGCTCTGGCTCGGCGCGCACGCCTCGCGACCAAAATGAAAGCGAACACGCCACAGCGTCCGACCGGCACTTGCGGAAAACCGATTGGCTGCCAGCGAGCGGCGGCAGACCTCCATGCGGTCTGAGAACTCCGGCCAGGGGGTGCCCCGGTTCCCTTCCGGCGGTTGCAATCCGATCCCTCCGGTCTCACTATGATTCCAGTCCTGAGCCGAGGGATTGCCACCCGAACCACCATCTGATGCGCCGCAGCAGGCGTCGGATGGCCGGGCAATTGCTTGTCCCAGTCGACTTGCATGAACCGACTTTTGCCGACCGTTTCCGGCCACAATGATACCCTACGCCATGGCCTATGGCAGGTTGTCCTGTCGGTTTGGGCCATGGCCGCCCTGGCGGCCCGGCTGGCGGCGGCAGATGCCTCCCGGATCACGCTCTCGGGCAGCATCCACGAGGACCGCCTGACCGCCGCGACCTCGAAACCACGCCCGCAGGCCGTCATCTCCCGGCAAGCCCTGCTGCCGGAGGAAGCGGCGGCCGAGATGGAATTTGGGGTCGCCCTCAGCATGAGGAATCTGAACGAACTGCAGGCCCGCCTGGCCGCCGGGGAACTCCTTGCGCCCGAGGAGATGGCGGCAAAATACTGGCCCTTGGCGGCGGATGAGGAGCAACTGGCCCGCTGGCTGCAAGGTGAAGGCTTCACCATAGTACGCCGGGACGAGAACCGTCTCGTGGTGTTCGCCAGCGGCTCCGTCAGCCGGGTGGCAGCGGCCTTTCAGACCACCTTCGCCCGGATCAGCGTGAATGGGGCCGACTACACCTCGGCGATCACCGTTCCAAGCATGCCCATCGACGTGGGTCGCGCGGTCCTGGGGATAAATGGGCTGCAGCCTCATATCCGCCGCCGGCATCTCGGTCGTATCCGTCCGGCGGCCACCGGCAACAACCCGCCCTTTCTGCCCGCGCAGATTGCGAAGGCCTATGATGCAGACGGCCTGAGCTGGAACGGGGCGGGGCAGATCATTGGCATCGTCATCGACACTCCGCCACGGACGACCGACCTCACCGCCTTTTGGAAGGCGGCCGGGGTGGCCCAGTCGCTGAACAATATCCAGACCGTACAGGTGATCAGCGGCACGCTTCCAAAACAGGACGGCGAGGAGAGTCTCGATGTGGAATGGAGCAGCGCCATGGCGCCCGCCGCCAAGGTCCGCGTCTATGCCACCCATGATCTCACCGACCCGCATCTGGATCGGGCCTACCAGCAGATTTATCAGGATGCCAAGACCCTGACCGGCCTGCGGCAGATCTCGCTCAGTTACGGCATTGGCGAGACCGAGGTTTCCACCGCCCAGTTGCAGACCGATGCCCAGCTGTTCGCCAACCTTGCCAGCATCGGCATCACGGTCTTCGCCTCCTCCGGCGATGACGGATCGACTCCCGACGGCACCCTTCAGCCGGGCTCCCCGGCCGACGATGTCAATGTGACCGGCGTCGGCGGCACCAGCCTGGTGCTGGACAATGCTGGGGCGGTCAGTGGCGAAACCGCGTGGGATGGCAGCGGCGGTGGAATCAGCGGCTTTTTTGCTCGCCCGAGCTGGCAGAAGGGTCCCGGAGTTTCTGCCGGCACCAAACGGCTCGTGCCCGACGTGTCGCTGCCGGCCGATCCCCAGACGGGAGCCGTTGTCTATCTGAATGGCGTGCGGGTTGAATATGGCGGTACGAGCTGGAGCTCGCCGACCTGGGCCGGATTCTGCGCGCTGATCAACCAGGCGATGACCAGTTCCGGTCGCGGGCCGGTCGGAGTGCTCGGGGCCAAAGTTTATCCGTTGCTCGGCACCCCCAGCTTCCGCGACATCACCAGCGGCAACAACGGCGACTACAGCGCCGGTCCCGGCTACGATCTGTGCACGGGCATCGGCGTTCCCAACGTGGCCCTGCTTATCCAGGCACTGACGGGAGGCCCGGAAATCACCTCGCAGCCCGCCAATCTGGCCGTCGATCTTGATCAAAACGCCACGTTTGCCCTCGCGGCCAACTCTCCCTTGACCATCGGTTATCAATGGCAGCAGGCACCTGCGGGCAGTTCGGTCTGGGCCGACCTGGTGGAGGGAGTCAGCTTCACCGGCACCAAAACCTCCAGCCTGAGCCTCCTCAAGGCCGGCTGGGCCATGAACGGAGCCCAGTTCCGTTGTCAGGTCAGCACCAGCGCCGGTTCCACCTTCAGCCAGATCGCCACCCTGACGGTACGGGCCCCCGATCTGGCCTTGGCGGCGGGCAATCCCGGCCCGCTAGTCGTTGGCCCCGGAGATCCTGTATCGACGAGTTTCATTTTCACGAACGCCGGCAGCCTGCCCACCGTGGCCACCAAGGTTTACCTCTACTTCGGCACGAGCGCCGCCAATTTTGACAACGGGTCCAAGGTCGGCGAAATCGCCCTCGCGGCGCTCGCCGGCGGTGCCAGCAGTGGCAGCCTGCCGTTTTCTTACCAGCCTCCGGCCGGCACCGTGGGCGGAACATTTTTCCTGAATTACTGGATCGATGCCCCCGGGCTGGTGACGGAAGGCGATGAGACGAACAATCGCGGTTCACTGACCGTCCAGATTCGCGCGGTCGGCCCGTCCTTCACCGGCCAGCCCGCCAATCAGACGGTCGTGGCGGGAGCGGATGCCCAGTTCACGGTCACGACTCTGGGCACACCTCCCCTGGTCTATCTTTGGAAGCGCAAACCTTCCGTCGGCACGACTTGGGGAAGCCTCACCAACGACAGCCACTATGCGGGGACATCACTGCCCACGTTGACCATAAGCCGGACCATTGCCGCCATGAACGGCGACCAGTTCCAGTGTGTGGTCACCAATGCCACCGCCTCAATCACGAGCAACCCGGCAAACCTGGTCGTCAATGCGGCGGACCTGACCGTCAGCAGCGGGCGGGTTCTCCCCAATCTCGGCGTTCCCGGCACCGCGTTCATCCGGACGATTGTGGTCACCAATCTGGGCAATGCGAGTTCGGCGCCCACGTTCGTGGACTTCTTTCTGAACCCGAAACCGAGCCAGTTCTCCGGTGGCACAAAACTCGGCTCGGTGGCCCTCCCCGGCCTCGGCGTCGGTGCCTCAACCAGCCTCCAGTTTGCCTATCAGTCTCCCGCCGATGCGCCTCTGGGCACCTATTCGTTCTACTATGTCATTGATGGCCCCGACCTGGTCTCCGAACGCAATGAGGCCAACAACACCTTTGGCGCCAATATCACCATCACCCGCATTGAGACCCATCCGCTGCCGGTGGCCAACGGCATCTTCCAGCTGCTGTTCCGCTACGCCGATGGCAGCACGCCGACGCTCGACGGTTGGAAGATCCAGTGGCGCAGCGATCTGCCCCTAGGTGCTGACACGAATTGGAACACCTTCACCGCACCGCTGTATCTGACCAACGGTTTTGTCGGCGTGAACGATACCAATGTCCTCCAGCAGCCGCGCCGTTATTTCCGCATCACCGGCCAGTAGTGCCCAATTCGCGCTTGCGCGACTCAGTCCGGTTTCGCTTGGGTTGCCTCGGTGACAAACTCTTCCCTCCGGGCCTTTAAGCGGCCTGTCCAAACCTGTCTCCTGTCCCTGCTCTGCCTGGCTTCGCCTCGGCTCATGGCCGATGACTGGCCGCAGTGGCTTGGGCCGCAGCGTGATGGTGTGTGGCGTGAGACCGGCATCGTGGAGAAGTTCCCCGAGGGCGGCCCGGCACGCGTCTGGCAGACGGAGCTGGGTGCGGGCTATTCGGGACCGGCGGTGGTCGGCGGCAGGGTGTTCGTGATGGACCGGCTGGTGCCGGCGGAAACCCCGAAGCCGAAGAGCGCCTTTGATCTCGGGCAAATCCCCGGCAGCGAGCGCGTGCTGTGCTTCGACGCAGCCAACGGCAAGCAGCTCTGGAAACACGAATACGACTGCCCCTACACGGTGAGCTACGCCGCCGGCCCGCGCACGACGCCGCTGATGGCGGGAGGACGCGTGTTCGCGCTCGGCACCATGGGCAATCTGAGCTGCCTCGACGCGGCGACCGGCAAGGTCGTCTGGGAGCGCGATTTCAAGAAGGACTTCGGACTGAAGATTCCCACGTGGGGCGTTTCCGCCAATCCGCTCCTCGACGGACAGAAGCTCCTCTGCCTCGTGGGCGGCGAAGGCAGCGTGGCGGTCGCCTTTGACAAGGACACGGGCAAGGAGCTCTGGCGCGCCCTGTCCGCGAAGGAGCCGGGCTATGCCCCGCCGATGATCTACGAGTTCGGCGGACGGCGGCAGCTGATCCTGTGGCACGCGGAGGCGGTCAACGGCCTGGATCCGGAGACCGGCCACGTGCTCTGGACGGAACCGTGGAAGCTCAACTACGGGATGGCCATCGCCACGCCACGCAAGCTCGGTGAGCAGCTCTATCTCTCCTGTTTTTACAACGGTTCCCTCATGCTTCGCTTCGAGCCGGGCAAGGAGGCTCCGGTGGTCGTCTGGCGCACGGCCAAGATGAGTGAGCGCGACACCACCCACCTGAACTGCACAATGAACACCCCGTTCATCGACGAGGGTTATATCTACGGCGCGTGCAGCTACGGGCAGTACCGCTGCCTGCGGGCGGAAACTGGCGAGCGCCTGTGGGAAACCTACGAGCCCACGAGCGGAAAACCCGAACGCTGGGGCAACTGCTTCACGGTAAAGAACGGCAACCGGTTCTTCCTCTTCAGCGAAAAGGGCGACCTGATCATCGCGAAGCTATCCCCTGAGAAATATGAGGAGATCAGCCGTGCGCATCTGCTGGAGCCGTTGAACACCGATCCCGGCCGGCCGGTGGTGTGGTCGCATCCCGCCTTCGCCAATCGCCGCGTCTATCTGCGCAACGACCACGAACTGGTGTGCGTGGATCTCGCCGCGAGATGACCGGCGCTCAGCGCGTGACGCCGCACTCGTAGGCGAACCACGCCGGATTCAGGTCCGCCAGTGGCGCCTTCATCTTTTCCAGTTCGGCCGCCGGCCCGTGGATTTCCAGCCGGACGAGGTCGGTGCATTTCAGCATCTCGCCGATCAGCGCGCCGACGTTTTCGAGGTGCGCCAGCGCGCCCTCGGCCCCGATGTACGACTCGCGGCAATGGATCACCTCGCCATTGATCGTGAAGTTATACCCCAGGCACAGGGGTTCGGTGCTGGTGCGGGCGACAAACTGGGGCAGCAGCGCACGGGCTGCCGTCATCTGGCCCGGCTTGACCTGGAAGTAAGGATGGATGCTGACGGAATTGGGGTGGTGGCTCATGCGCGTGGACAAGCTTTCCGGCGGCCGCAAATCGCGGTCAAGCGGCGACTGAATGATGCGGTTGAGGCCGGCCCATCCACACATCCCGGACGCCCGGCGACACGTTCGCCCCGATCAGCCGCGTTTCTTCCCACCAGGGGGCGAACTTCTGCAACAAATCGTCCTCCTCAATCCACGCGCTGGCCTCAGCCTGCGGCCAGGGCGGATGCCAGATGCGAAAGAAGCGCTCGCGACCCCGGCCCGCCAGGAAGCAGGTGTGCCGTTCCAGCAGGAACTCATCCCGCGAACCGGGGGGCGCCGGAGCCCGCCCCTCAGTCGCGGCGGTCACTTGGTAGCCGAATTCCCCGCCGCCGGCTTCCCGCGACTGCACCCGGCCACGCCAGCGTGGGCAGTCCGGCGCGTGCCGAAACTCATGCCGGCCCCAATGATATGGCAGGCCGTAAAGGGCCGGCCCGAGCCGCGTCTGGAGCCAATCCGAGTTCCATTCGGCAAGGAACGAGATGCCCGGCTCGCCGTTCACCCGCACGTAGGTGCGCAGATTCAGGAACTCCTGCTCCCGAAACGGCCAGCACGCCCAGGCTCCCAAACAACCACCGCGCGCGAAGCGGAACCGCCGCATCGTGAACGCGACGAGCGACACGACCGCCTCGTCTTCCCACAGATCGAGGGGGAATGCGCAATGCGGCTGCAACGCCCCCGCCGGCAGGGCGAAGTGGAGAAAGACGGGGGCATCCCAATCGCCGAAAAACAACGGTCGCCGTTCTCCCGCGATCAGACGATGACGCGCCACCAAGTGAAGACACGTCGGGCAAGGTTCAACGACCGGCGCCGGAGGGAAGTTCCTTTTTCATGGGGTGAAAGTGGTTTGGTTTCAGACCAACGAACCGGTCTGGGCAAGTTTCCGCAAGGCATCCGCCAAGACGGGGTGACGAAAGACGAAGCCTTGGTCGAGCAGCCTTCCGGGCACGACTCGCCGGCTTTTGATGATGAGCTCAGTCTCAGTCCGCAGCACGAACGCCCCGATTTCGAGCATCCAACGGGTTGCGGGCAGACCGAAGGGCACGCCGCAGATTTCACGCAGGCAGCGCATCAGCTCCCGGTTGGGGACCGGCTCCGGAGCGGCCAGGTTCACCGGTCCGCTGATAGCATCGCGGACCAGCAGCCATTCGATGGCGCGGAAGAAATCCTCCTCATGGATCCACGAGACATATTGCGCCCCGCTGGCCATCACCCCGCCGAGTCCGCAACGCGTGAGACGGCGCAAGGTCGGAAATACCCCGCCGTGGGCACTGAGAACCATCGCGGTGCGGAGCGCCACTTTTCGCGTGGCCGGCGTGCAGGCCTCCTCAAGCATCCGCTCCCACGCCTGCGCCACCTCGACCGAGAAGGCGTCCTTCGCTTCCGGCGTCGCGCCGATCTCGCCGGCTTCGTCCATGCCATGATCGAGCGAATGCCGATAGATGGTCGCGGTGCTCGAGTTGAGCCAGACGCGCGGCGGCCGGGCACAGGCGGCGATCGCCTCGCCGAGCACCCGCGTCGAGTTCACGCGCGAATCCCCGATGAGCCGGCGGTTGCGCGCGTGGTAGCGGCAATCCACCGACCGGCCGGCGAGGTTGATGACTGCGTCCGCTCCCTCCAGTTCTGCTGCCCACGGTCCGAGCTTCGTGCCGTCCCAGGCGACTTCACGCGCGAGACGTCCGCCCTGTGGATAACGTGTGAGCACGATCACTTCGTGTCCTTGTGAGAGGAATCGCCGGGCGAGCAACTGTCCCAGAAATCCGTTGCCGCCCGCGAGGATGATGCGGCGCTTCATAGCCATTCCCTTTCCATTCTGCGGTGCCCCAACGCCCGCCAGTGGTGGTGGATTCCGCGCATGACCAGCGCGCTGTCGAACCCGACGCTGCCGGACGGGAAGCTGGTCAGGTCGTTGAAATAACTCGATGCCACCGACTCGACCGCGAACGGCTGCGCGCTCCAACGCTCGCAAGCAAGTTCCAATCCTTCGCAGCAGTCCGTCCGGCTCGCGACTGACCAGCCCACCGCGCCGGCCTGGAAGAATTCTGAGGCTTCCTCCAGCGAGCCAAAAACCGATGATCCCGGCAGCCTGGCCGCACTCCGGCCCGTGACGCTCAAAGTCGTTTCCCCATCGCGGCTGCATAACGCCAGTGCGACCCGTTTGCCGTCGTCTTCCACATGGAAGTCCGCGGCGTGATGCCATCCCGGAAACAGACGTCCGCCTGCCAGGCGGTTTAGCCAGGTATCGGTGTCCCGACGCGGAATAAAGACGCCCTGACAACACCGGCCTTGCTCGGTCCATTCGACGGCGATGCGATGGGCTGCGTTCTCCGAGCTCAGGCCAAGGAATGCCGGCAGCCCCCGTGGCCGCACCTGTTCCAAGCGGATCAGGCAGATGCCGGCCATGCCAAAGCCGCGCACGAGTTTGGGCCGGAACGGCTCCGGCAAAAGCGCGGCCAGCACCTCCGGGCGCACGCAAAAATTTACCAGCAGCCTTCGCGCAATCACGCCCTGCATCACCGGCACGGGAAAGGTCATGGCCGGCCTCCCTTCCAAGCCGCCCATCCATACACCACGGTCAGACAGACAAACACCACCGTCGTCGCGTGGTAGCCGAGGCGGAGCCAGCGGCTGGTCAGGTAGGGCCGCACATCGAAGACGAAGAACTGCACTCCCAGCCGGCCCAGCCAGAACAGCCCGATGAACACGCAGACGCTACGCGCCAGGGTGCCGCCCGCCGCCAGCGCCTCGGCGTTCACCAACGTGAGCACGCCGAACGCGGTCAGCACGTAGCCGATGTAGCCAAGATAGACCCAGAAGAGCTGTTGCAGGAAGGGCGAGAGCTTCGCCAGTTGCTCCCTCATGCCCGTGACCTTGGACATCGAGGCACCGGCAGTGAGGAGGCTGAGTTGGAGCAGGCCGGCGAAGCGGAGGAGCAGTTCCAGTTTCATGGTCAGACCTTTTTCAGAGCGCCCGGAGGAAGTGGAGAAACGGCAGCATGACGTGGCTAATGAACCGTTCGTGGAAGAGCAGTCCAGCCGGTGCCACCACGCAAAGCAGCGTGAACATCCAACCGAGCCCGCCGCGTCCCAGGCCGAGATTTTTAGCGACCGTCGTCCGCTCCGCGGTCACCCCCAGCGCTTGGAGGAGGAAATAGAGGGTGGGCAGGCCATACCCCGCCCGGGCGGGCACCGAGATGACGAGGTCATGGATCAGGCCCGACACGAGAAATCCGGCCCACAACCCCGGCAGTGCTCCGAACCGTCGGCCCAGCGGCCGGAAGACATGTCGCACGACCAGTACGTGGAAGGCGTGGTTCCAGCGTTCGCCCCAGAACGTCGAAAGCGAAGTCGCGCGCTGCGGCGAGCGCATCAGGGGCGCGGCATCCACTCCCGCCTTCCGCCACTCCAGCGACAGCAGGTGGAAAGTTCCAAAGTGCAGGCATAAGATTCCACCGGCCATGCCGACCCAACCGGCCAGCAGCGGCGATATCGTGACGCATTCGCGGGCAACTCCCCACGTCAGCACCAGCCCCAGCAGCGTACACCCGAGCGCGTAGAACCATTCGGCCCGCTGTGGCCTGGCTACAGGTCGTCCGCGGTCGAGGAACCCGCGAGCGTCCATGCCGACCCACAGCAGGAGATAAGCGGCCAACCGTCCATCCAAGCGTAGCCGCCGGTCCGTCGCCAGATCGGCCAAGGTGAGGAGTTTCGCCGCCCCGTAAAGGCCGAAGCAGAGCATCCACATCTCCACCCATGGCAGCAGGGCATTCATGGCAGTTCCAGGAACGTGGTGATGGCGTGGTGACGACGAGGTGGGGCGTGATGCGGCAGCGGGCACACATCGCCCAGGCAGTAGCGGTTCACCGCAATCCAGCGGTAAGCGGCCCTTGCCAGCGCATTGAAGCCTGGCCAACCGGCAAGGACTGCGAAGGGCCACAGCCACCAGACCGTGCGGCCCATCGCGATGAGAGCGTCCACCCCACCGAGCTGCGTTCCATCCGGCAGCAGCAGCTTCATCTCGGCGGGAAGCTCCCCCACGCCCAGTCCGAAGTATTGCCGCACCCAGTCCGTCTGGAGCATCGCAAAATCAAACCCGCGGCGGCGAAGCATCGGCCCCCAGCGCTCCACGCTCGCGCGGCAGATCGGGCAGATGCCGTCGTACAACACCCAGCCACGCAGGGGCATCGGAGTCAGCTTTTTCGGGGTGGTGGTGTCGGGGTCCATGGGATCTCCCTTCGGGGCTCAGTTGCCGAGGCCGAGCAGTTTGCGGAGTTTGCCGGCCATCTTGGCCGCCTTGATGACCATGGGCGTCGGCCAGTCACGGACGTGTCCGTGACATTCGTTGACCAGCTCGAAGAAGCCGGCGAGGTCACCCAACCGCCGGGCACTGTGTTCGCTGGTTGCCTTGTCCTTGCGCGCCTCTTCCAAGCACTCCCGGAGCATGACGAGGGTGGGATCCAGCTCGCGCCGCTTCCGTTCCTCGGCGACCACGCGGAACATCTCGAACACGTCCGTCATGGTCTCGAAATGGTCGCGGCGGTCCCCGGCCAAGTGTACCATTTTAACGATGCCCCAGCCCTGCAGCTCCTTGAGACTGTTGCTCACATTCGAACGGGCGACCCCGAGCGTCTCCTGGATCTGCTCGGCATGGAGGGGCTTGGGGCTCAGGAAGAGCAGGGCGTGGACCTGGGCCACCGTGCGGTTGATGCCCCATTTGGCCCCCATCTCGCCCCAATGGAGGATGAATTTCTGTTCGACTGGCGTGAGGTTTGTCATATCCGTTATTTCTGTTAAGACAGAAACATCAGAATAGACCGTTGTCAAAGATTTACTTTAAACAACGAAGGAGCGAAGAAACAAGGGACCCACCAGAAAACGTCCACCTCTGGGGTTTCCTTGGTTCCTTTGTTTCTTGGTTGTTCCAATCAATGCCAAAAAGGCGCGTCGCCCTGCGGCGACGCGCCTTTGAAAACCGGACTCCCTACCCGCTCAGTCCTCGCTGAACAGGTATTCGAGGTCGCTCTGCGACAGGTTGCTGGCGAAGCCCTCCTCACCGAGGACGTCGGAGATCGTCTGGGACTTCCGCTGCTGCAGCTCCCAGATCTTCTCCTCGACCGTGCCGGGGGCGATGAGGCGGTAGGCGTTGACGGTGCGCGTCTGGCCGATGCGGTGCGAACGGTCGATGGCCTGGGCCTCGACGGCGGGATTCCACCACGGATCGTAAAGCACCACATAGCTGGCGTTGGTGAGGTTCAGCCCCGTGCCGGCGGCGCGCAGCGAGAGCAGGAACACGCACGGATCGGGGTCGGCCTGGAAGGCGTTGACGACCTCCTGGCGGCCCTTGGTTTCGCCCGTGAGGATGTGCGTCTTGATGCCGCGCTCCTTGCAGGCGGACTCGAGCAGGCGGAGCATCTCCACGAACTGCGAGAAGAGCAGCACCTTGTTGCCGGACTGGAGCACGGGTTCGAGCAGTTCGAACAGGGTTTCCGTCTTGCCGCTGGCGCTGTCGTTGCCGACGAGCTTCGGATGGCAGCAGATCTGGCGCAGGCGCGTGAGCGCGGCCAGGACGTGCATCTTGGACTTCGCGACGCCCTTCTCCTGCAGGGTCTTCATCACCTGCTCGCGGCTGCGGCGCAGCTCGGCCAGGTACAGCTTGCGCTGGTCCTCGTCGAGGTCGCAGTCGCGGCGTTCCTCGATGCGGTCGGGCAGGTCCTTCGCGACCTGCTTCTTGAGCCGGCGCAGCATGAGCGGGCGCAGACGGGCGCTGAGGCGGCGGCGGGCCGCGTTGCCTTCCCACTCGGGACCCTCGCCCTTGGGCTCGTAAGTCTCATGGAAGGCAGCCTGGCTGCCGAGATACGCGGGCTGGATGAAGTCCACGATGCTCCACAGGTCAAGCAGCCGGTTTTCCAGCGGCGTGCCGGTGAGGGCGAGGCGCTGATCGGACTGCACTTCCTTCACCGCCTGGGTGACCTGCGCGTTCGGGTTCTTGATGAACTGGGCCTCGTCGAGGATCAGCGCGCGGAAGTCGAACTTGCTCAGCTCTTCCAGGTCGCGCCGCAGGATCGCGTAGTTCGTCACCACGATGTCGTTCTCGGGAATCTGCTTCCGGAGATTGTGCCGGGCCTGGCCGGATTGGAGCACGAGCACCTTGAAGTGCGGCGTGAACTTCTCGGCCTCACGGCGCCAGTTGTGCAGCACGGAAGCGGGACAGAGCACGAGCGACGGTTTGCGGTCCTTCTTGTGCTGCTCATGCAGCCAGGTGAGCCAGGTGAGCGTCTGAAGGGTTTTCCCAAGGCCCATGTCATCGGCCAGGATGCCACCGAGATGCAGCCGTGAGAGGTTGCAAAGGAAGTCAAAGCCCTCCTTCTGGTAAGGACGGAGCTCCGCCCGGATGTTGTCGGGCAGCTTCGTGTCGGGCACACCCTTGAAGTCGCGCAGCTTCTCCTTGAGCGCGGCCACGGCCTTCTGCGTGCCCAGATCCTCCAGCGTCTTCTCGTCCAGATGGGTCGCGTGGATGAGCGAGGCCTTCTGGGCGTCGCCGCTGAGCCCTTCCAGGCCGAGCGAAGCGGCCGTCTCGTGGGCCTTGCGGTTTGCATCGGTGTCCAGTTCGACCCAGCCGCCATCGGGCAGCTTGACGAAGCGGGTGTTGGCCGCGGCGAGGCGCTGCACATCGGCGGCGGTGAGCTTCATGCCCTCGACCTCCCATTCGGCACTGACGCTGAGCCAGTCGATGCCGGAGCCCTTGAGCACCAGCTTCGGCTTCACGAGCTTGCGGTTCAGGAACAGGCGCTGGAACGACGGGTTGCCGAGGAAATCCGCCTCCTTCGGGCGGTCCGCCCAGGCGTTGGCGAGCTGGCTAAGGAAGGCCTCGTTCGCATCGCCGACCCACAGGCCGGGATCAGGGGTGAACCAGTCCAACTGCTGCAGCCAGAGGATCGCGGCGTGGACGCGCGGATCGTCGAGCAGTTCGGGACGCTCGGCATGCTGCTTGAGCGCCTTGGTGCGGGACCACTCATGGCCGTTCCACTGCCACTCGGAACCGTCCCGGTCGCTCGTCGCGAGCAGCCGCAGGCGGACCACCTCGTCCGCCAGTTCGAACACGAACTGCGGCTTGGCGGTGTGGGTGATGCAAAGCTGGCTCCAGTCGGCCTCGGTGATCGTCTTGGCCTCGTGGCCATTGCCATGATCGCCGTTGGTACCGTTGGTGCCATTGCTGGAACGCGGCTTCGTGGTCTGCGATTTCCGCAGCTCATTCAGCAGGCGGTGGGAGAGCTTTTTGACCGGCAGCACCGGGCGCTGGGCCCAAGGGCCAAGCAGTGAGGCGGGCGGCGCGTTGCGCAGGATGTAAAATTCGTTGTCCACCAGCACCAACTGGGGGGAGCCGACCATGAACTTGCACTCGGCCAGCGGGCGCGCCTGGCCGTCGGGAAGCGCCAGCAGATGCGTGAAGCTGAGGTCGCCATCGACCGTTTCGAGATGGGGCCGGAGTTCCGCCAGCATCCCGTGGAACTGGAGATTGGTCGCCTGGCCGGCGAGCTCAAGCCGTGTGCCGTGGGCCCACATGGCGAGCCAGGTGAGCAGGTCCGCGCCTTCCAGCACGAGCACCTCGTTGTCCTTCACCTTGCCCGACCAGTTGGCGTGCATCCAGTCGATCACGGCCCAGTCATCGGCCGGGAACAGCTCGGCCTCATGCGCGGCGCGGGTGCGCAGGTCGCAGAGATCGGAGAGGAACTTCTCCTTCTCGCCCGAGCGCGAGCGGAACAGGAGAAACTTCACCGCCACCCGCCACTGGTTCACCGCGTCGCTCGCCCTCTGCGGCTCGCAGATGATCCGCAGCGCGGCCTTCGGCGCGTCCAGGTGGGTGTGCGTGGCCGGCAGCAGCCAGTTCTCCAGCTCCTGGACGAACTGCGTCTCCTTCTCGGACTGCTCGACCTCCTGGAAGCGGTCGAAGTTCGCGTAGGGCAGCAGCTCGGTCGGCAGCGAGCGGTTGGCGCGCAGGAACAGCATCGCGACCTCCTCCATCCGCGTCTTGCCCGCCGCTCCCTGGATGCGCGGCCACCATTCGGCCGCGCCGAAATCGTTCCGGCGCAGGTTGAGCTTTTCGAGGTAGTCGTCGAAGAGCAGGTAGGCCCGCTGCGGGTCGGCGCAAGCGGCCAGGAGTTTCAGCACGGCCTCACGCTCGGCGACCTTTTCTTTCGAGTCGGCAAGCTCACGGCGCAGGTCCGCGAAGGACCCGTAAGTCGTGTTGAGCACCTTGTGGTGCGCATCGTATTTTGAGGCGGCAGCGGATGGACGCGTTACCGGCGTGGTCTTTTTAGCAATTCTCGGCATGGCAAACTGGCAAATAGAAGCAGTTCGTCATTATCTCTCTAAGGAGGCGGGGGACGGTCAACAGGAATTGTTTCTTTTGGAGCCGGACAAAAAGATTGTGTCAGCCGGCCTCCGGCTCGTTTTTCGAGGGTTGCCGCCCCGCAATTGGCACTGGGACAGGATCATCGACACCCAAAAGCAACCCTTTGCAGAAAGGATTTCCCAGTGAAAGCGGGCCGAAGATTGGCCGTCCAAATCAGGTCCGCGTCCGTCCCGATGAACTTGCCGCTAGGCGACTAATGGCGGGGCGCTCGGATCGGAGGCGGCCAGCACGGCCTCCGTCTGTCCGGCGCGGAACCGCTCGTAGGCGGCGCGGTACTGCGGATATTTGCCGCCCAGAATGGTCGTGGCCAGCAGCGCGGCGTTGGTCGCCCCGGCTTTGCCAATCGCCAGCGTGCCAACCGGCACTCCCCCCGGCATCTGCACGATGCTCAGGAGCGAATCGAGGCCGTTCAGCGTCTTGGACTGCACCGGCACACCAAGGACCGGCAGCGCCGTCTTGCTGGCGCACATGCCCGGCAGATGGGCCGCGCCGCCCGCGCCGGCGATAATTACCTCAATCCCCCGCCCCTCCGCCGTGGCGGCGTATTCAAACAGCAGGTCGGGCGTGCGATGGGCCGACACCACCCGCACCTCGTGCGGCACGCCCAGCGCCTCCAGCTGCGAGGCGGCGTGCTGCATGGTCTCCCAATCGGACTGGCTGCCCATGATGATGCCGACCAGAGGTGCCTTCATTGATGATGCGAGGGGTTCAAAATGAAAAATGCCCGCCGGCAATCTGCCGACGGGCGAAAGCTAAACCAATCCGGTCAGCGACGGCAACGCCGCCCGATCACAAATCCGAGCGTGAGCACACCGGTCACCCACCCCATTGCCGCGGGCTCAGGAACGGCCGCCGACACAAATTCAAAATCATCGGCCGCCCAGTTGTCGGCAAACTGCGCCGGCGCGTGATGGTCAATCGTGTAGCCGGTGATGCCGCTCAGGCTCTCGAAACTGCTGGTGTCCACAAAGGTCATGGGCTCGGGCTGGGCGACATCGTAGCCGGCGGCCGTCCTCGGCAGATCATAGGTGATCGAGGCCAGCGTGGTGCCGTTGTGCAGGGCGTTGATCGTGATCTGGTCCGCCCCGACGCTGCCCACGAAACCATAATATTGGACTTCGCCAAACCAGGCACCGGTCAGCACCTGCGTGGTCGTGAGCGAAACGCCCTGCGCCCCGTTGCCGCCGTTGGTGATGAAGTAGTCGCCCGAGTGCGGCAGGCCGAAGACCGGTCCCGGCGTGCCCGGGTCCACGCGAGACAGGCGGCCGACCACCTCGACATTCGAGCCCCACATCACCCCGTCAAACAGCGAGCCCGTGCCGATGGCTTCCTGGATATCGACGGCTCCGGTCAGCGCCGGCGGGTTGGGCAAATCGTCGAAGGTGACGGTGATGGCCTTCGCCGGGGAAAGGGAAACCGCCAAGGCGGCCGCTGCGAGGAGATGTTTGGAGTTCATAGTCACGGGAGGGACCGTTTCGCGGGCGACTCAATCACCCCTTCAAGGGGGCCGCAATTCAGAAACCCGCCACTCGCCCGAGCCCTCAAGGCTGCGAAATGCCAATCCCCGTTTCGGCCAGAATGGTACGAATCTGCGCCCGCTCGCTCGCGCCCAGATAGGCGTATCGAGGTTCGCTGTCGGGCGTCTCCAACACCCGCCGCAGTCGCGTGGCCACGCGTTGCTTCAGCGGTGGCGGCAGCTGCTGAAAGTAATCCGAACCGATCAAAGGGCTGCAGCGCAGGCGGAACACCCGCTGTTTCAGATCGAGTTCCCGCAGGGAATGGCCGTCCTTCGTCCTTGGACCGCTGGCCTCGTACTGCCGCGCGAAGGGGCCGCGCGTCGCAACCGCGCCCGGCGGCAGCGGCGCCTCCTCCATGAACAGCAGATGATCCAGCACGTCCTGCGCGGCGGCATCGAAAACGCGCCGGGCGCTGTCGTACGTGGGGACGTCGGTGATGGTCTCCTTCAGATCACGCTGGAGGTTCTGCTGGTATTGCAGGATGCGCCGGCATTGCAGCGCCGCCCGGGTCAGGGCGTTCTGCATCGCGCACTGGTGCTCGAATACCAGCAGGGCCACCACATCGCTCGTCGGCACTGGAAAGCGTTGCGGACCGGCCGATGCCGGAAGTTCGGCGAGGCTGCCGCCAAAATCCAGATCCGTGACGAGGCGGTCATCCTGTTCGCGCCCCAGCACGTTGCCCCGATGCTTCACCGGCCCCGCCCCGGTGACAAACCAGCCGCCCCAGCGCTCGGCAAAGGGCGTGGCATCGTCCACGACCGTGGAACCGAGACTGTAGATCGGCTGTCCGCTGCGCGCGGTCGCGATCGAACGGGAAAACACCGCCGGAATATCCCGGACAAAGGCCCCGCCGTGGCAGCGCAGGCAGTCCTGTTCCCGGGTGAAGCGCGGCTTCACGGTTCCCTGGGCGTGCGGATCGAAGTGGTAGAAGACCGGTCCCAGCTGCGGGTCGATGCTCGCGATTTCCATCAGCCCGCCCGGCACCCAGCCCACGTAACACGTGTCGGAAAAATAGATGGCGCGCGGATTCCCCGGATGGATCAGGGCAATCTGAAAACTGGTCTTGGAGAACACGACCATCTGGCTGGCTTCCGGCACTTCCAGCGCCTTCAGGAGCTGGCGTAGGATGTCGAGGTCGTCGCCCGTGAATTTCACCGCCCCGCTGGCCAGCCGTTCCTCCAGCCGGGCCACGGCGTCATGCGGAGCGGTCGAGGAATATGAAACCGGCGGCTGCTCGAACAGGTCGTCCTCCGCCCGCAACGGCTCCGCCAGCAGCATCGCCAGCAGACTGGCGAAACCTCCCCAGCGATGGGCGTGGCGACTCTTCAGCATGATTTCAGGACGAACACTGGCGGGAAGATATTCCGGCGACTGCCCCGAAATTGTCAGGCCCAGCCCATGGGTTGACGAACCATCACTGCTCCTTTGAATCTTCGTCCTCGAGGTGGAATTTGTGCAGCAGCCGGTGCACGAGCGGTGAAAGCACCGTCACGATGATCGACAGCACCACCAGCCCGCTGAACAGCGCATAGGCCGTCGCGAACAGCTTGGCACCCGTCGTGGTGAGGGTTCCCACCGGTCCCATGCCGGTGAGGATCATCGCGGCATTCAGCAGCGCATCGACCCAGCCAAAGTCAGCGAACCAGTGATAGCCGATGGTGCCGATTCCCAGCGCCACCGCCACCAAGGCTGCCGCCAGGCCCAGACAGCCCGCGAACCGGCGACGGAAGCGTTTCGGACTCACCAACGGCTCATGCTTGCGCTCAAACATGGCCGCAGCGTGGCCTTTTGCCTTCGTCCCGTCGAGCCGGCTGAACCCGCTGGGCAATTCGCCAGGGCCATCGCATCCTCAGGGCCGATTTGGGAAATGGCCGACGATCCATCATCTGCCTCTGAACTGGAATCCGCCGCCCGCCATCAGCGGGCCGTCCGACACGTCCGCCGCGAAGGCGCCAAGCAACGGTTTTACCGCCGGCTGTGCTGGGGCCTGCTGGGCGCAGCGTTGCTGGGCGGGCTCGGCTATGCCTCCTTTCATTTCCTCAAGCCCATGCGGGCGCGTCGCCTCGCGCAACAGGCGGTCGCGGCCTTCGGCCGGCATGATCTGGAGCGCGGCCGCGCTTCGCTGAACAGCGCGCTGAAGCTGGCCCCGAATGATCCCACTGTGCTCCGTCTCACGGCGCGCCTGCTCACGGCTGCCGGCTCGCCGGAGGGGCTGAAATACTGGCAGCGCCTGTTTTCCCTCGAAGCCGGTCCCGAGGCCGATCACCGGGCCTACCTGGAGCTGGCGCTGCGCTTCGACCGTGTCGCGCTGGCCTGGCCGGAGCTGACGAACCTGTTGCAGGCCCATCCCAGCGAAGTCGCCCTGCTTCATCGGGGAGTGCGGCTTTTCCTCACCACGCAATCCGTCCAGGACGCCGAGTCATGGGCCAGACGGGCCTGGCGGATCGCCCCGCAGGAAGCCACCAACCAGCTCATCCTCGGGGAAGTGCTGCTACAGTGCCCGCCCACGGCCAAACAGGATGAAGGCCGTCGCCTGCTCGTGCCACTGGCGCTGGGCCACGGCCCCGAACAGGTCAATGCCGCGCGCCTGCTCGCCGATGCCCCACGGCTGGAGCGGGCCGAAGGCTCGCAGATCGCCCGGGCGCTTCGTGAGCGGGTTCCGACCAGCCCTGAAAACCGGCTGCTCGCCGCGCAACTGGACCTGCCCGTTGAGCCCAAGGCCCGCACGCAGGCTCTGGACGCCCTCATCCGTGAATTCGGCCAGGAGGATGCCGTGCGCCCGAAGCTGGCCGACTGGTTGCTGCAACGGGACGCCCCGGCGCAGGCGCTCGCCGTGCTGCCGGCGGATCGCGCGCTGACGAATTCCGTGTGGCTCGCCCTCCGGCTCGAAGCGCTGGCCAAGAACCGCTCGTGGGACGAACTGGCCGCGACCTTGGCCCGCCCGAATCTCCCCCTGCCCCCGCTGCTCGCCCACGTCTTCACCGGCTGGCGGCTCGCGGCGACCGGGCATCCTCGCGAAGGCGAAGCCAGCTTTCTCCAGGCAATCCGTGCCGCTCCCAGCACCCCTGCCCTCACGGATCCGCTGCGCTTTCTGGCCCTTCAGGCCGAAATCGCCTCCCTGCCTGCGGCGGCCGTCACCGCGTGGATTCAGCGCATGGACAATCCGTCCCTGGCCATCTCATCAGGTCGGGAAGCCGTGCGCCTGCTGGTCGGTCTGGATGACGAACCCCGCCTGCGCGACGTGCTGCGCCGCCTGCGCGACCTCCTGCCGGATGACCCGAGCGCGGGGGGTGAATGGGCCTGTGTGTCCGTCATGCTGAATGCCGAGGTCGCCAGCGCGCACGATCGGTTGGTGGAAGTGCATCGGTTGCGCGCGCAAAACGTCTCGTACCGCCTCGCCCTCGCCCTGGCCAAGTTGCGCCTCGGGAATCCCGCCGGGGCGCTCACCGTGGTGGAAGAAGCGCCCGTGGATTGGGCGGCACTGCTGCCGCGTGACCGCGTTGCCTACATCGCCGTACTGGCCGCAAATCAGCAGCGTGCCGTCGCTCGCCAATTCGCCGCCAAGCTCGACCCGTCGAAGCTGAAGACGGCTGAACGCGCATTGCTCCAACAGACGCTGGCGCAGTAGTAGTTTCCAGCACGGGGCGCCATAGACCAGGCCTCCCATCTCCCATCTCCCATCTCCTGTCTCCTGTCTCCTGTCTCCATCTCCTGTCTCCTCGCCGCCGCCGCCGCCGCCCCACATCCGCCATTGCCCGCCTTCGCGCTCCTGCCCTACGTTCCGCGCCCTTATGTCGCGGCGACAGTATCCGTTTCACCTGATTGAACCGAAGTGGCAGCAGCGCTGGGAGGCCGAACAGACCTTCCGCGCGTGGAATCCGGGCGACTCCGTGCCCGCGAGCCATCCCTTCGGCGTGCGGCACGAATTGGCCGGCAAGGCCCCAGCCGCATCCGAGCTGCCCCCGAAGTTCTACATCCTCGACATGTTCCCCTACCCATCCGGAGCCGGGCTGCATGTTGGCCATCCCGAAGGCTACACCGCCACGGACATTCTCGCCCGCTACCGCCGCGCCTGCGGCTTCAACGTGCTGCACCCGATGGGCTGGGATTCCTTCGGCCTGCCCGCCGAGCAGTACGCGGTGAAGACCGGCCAGCACCCGCGGAAGACGACCGAGGCGAACATCGCGAACTTCACCCGGCAGATTCGATCGCTCGGCTTCAGCTACGATTGGACCCGCGAACTGGCGACGACCGACCCTGACTATTTCAAGTGGACACAGTGGATTTTCCTCCAGCTCTACAACTCGTGGTTCAATCCGGCGACGAACAAGGCCGAGCCGATTGAAACGCTGACCTACCCGCCGGAACTGAAACTGGTCATCGAGGATTGGAGGTCCATCACGCTCCAGCGTAACCCCGGCGATAATTCTTCCCCGGAGGATGACGACGAATTCCGCAAGGCCGCCCAAAAGGCGATGAATGAAGAAGTCGAACAAAGTCGCCGGGCCTACCGCGATTCCAAGCGCCTCGCCTACGTCAGCGAAGCGCCCGTGAACTGGTGCCCCGAACTCGGCACGGTGCTCGCGAACGAGGAAGTCATCGACGGCAAGAGCGAGGTCGGCGGCTTCCCGGTCATCCGCAAGCCGATGAAACAGTGGATGCTCCGCATCACCGCCTTTGCCGAACGCCTACTGGCTGATCTCGACACCATCGAGTGGTCCGATTCGCTGAAGGAAATGCAGCGGAACTGGATTGGGCGTAGCGAGGGAGCCCTGGTGGATTTCCAAGTCCAAGGCTCGACCTCCAAAATCACCGTGTTCACCACACGGCCAGATACGCTCTTCGGCGCGACCTACATGGTGCTGTCGCCGGAACATTCACTGTTGAAGGAAATCGTCACGCCCGAGCAGGCGGCGGCGGTGAAGCAGTATCAGGAATTCGCCGCCGGCAAGTCGGACCTCGAACGGACTGAGCTTTCCAAGGAGAAGACCGGCGTCTGGACCGGCGCATATGCCCTGAACCCGGTTAATGGGGAGCAGATCCCCATTTGGATCGCCGACTACGTGCTCGCGAGCTACGGCACAGGCGCGATCATGGCCGTGCCGGCGCACGACGAGCGGGACTTTGAGTTTGCGAAGAAGTTTGACCTTCAAATCAGGCCGGTTGTGTTGCCGTCGGCTGACTGGTTCTTAGAACTTCATAGTGAGTCTCAGAAGCATCTTCCAAAGCAACGGGATTGGGAGCGCATGATCGAGAAGGAAGGCCTCGGGTTGTTCCAAGCGATGGACAAATTGGCCGGGCAAATCGAGGCCATGTACCGGGAAAAGTGCCACGTCTTTCACAAACCTTTCGTCGGTGAAGGAAGCGCAATTGAATCGGCCAACGGCGAAATTTCCATCAATGGCCTGCCCACCCAGGAAGCCAAAGCCAAAATCACCGCCTGGCTCGAATCCAAAGGCCTCGGCAAGAAAACCGTGAACTTCAAGCTGCGCGACTGGCTCTTCAGCCGGCAGCGGTATTGGGGCGAGCCGTTCCCCATCGTCTGGAAGCGTGACGACGCCGGAAACCTCTACCACGAGGCCCTGCCCGAAAGCGCCCTGCCCCTCCTGCCGCCCGCGCTGGACGACTACAAGCCCACCGCCGACGGCCAACCGCCTCTCGCCCGCGCGAAGGACTGGCTCACGCTGTCTGACGGCTCGATTCGCGAGACCAACACCATGCCGCAATGGGCCGGCAGTTGCTGGTACTACCTCCGCTACGCCGACAACAAGAACGCCGCCGCCTTCGTGAGTCCCGAGGCCGAAGGCTACTGGATGGGCACCGCTTCTTCCCCAGACCCCAAATCCCAGACCCCATCCCCCAAACCCACGCCCGGCGTGGATTTGTACGTGGGCGGCACCGAGCACGCCGTGTTGCACCTGCTCTACGCACGGTTCTGGCACAAGGTGCTCTTCGACCTCGGCCACGTCTCGACCGCCGAGCCGTTCTTTAAGCTCGTCAACCAGGGCCTCATCCTCGGCGAGGACGGCCAGAAGATGTCCAAGTCGCGCGGCAACGTGGTGAACCCCGACGACGTGCTGAAGGAATTCGGCGCGGATGCCTTCCGGCTCTACGAGATGTTCATGGGGCCGTTGCAGGACGTGAAGCCGTGGAACACCCGTGGTGTCGAGGGCGTCTATCGCTTCCTCGGACGCGTGTGGCGGCTCTTCGTCGATGAAAAGGCCGAGACCGATTACGAGCAGGCCGAGACCGTCACCTCGGGAACCGGTTCGGCGAACGCCCTGCTGGGCATCATCAAACTGAGTGCCGCCATCAAGGACGAGCCGGGCACGCCCGCACAGCTCAAGGCGCTGCACGCCTGCATCAAGAAGGTCACGGAAGACCTCGATGCGCTGCGCTTCAATACCGCCATCTCCACGATGATGATCTTCGTGAACGAGGCGATGGCCTGGCCCGTAAAGCCGTGGGCCGTGCTGCGCGACTTCCTGCTGCTGCTCGCCCCGTTCGCCCCCCATCTCGCCGAGGAGCTTTGGGAGAAGCTGCACGCGCTGCGAGCCGACCCCGCCGGGATTCCGTCCCTGAGTTACGCGGCCTGGCCCAAGTTCGATCCGGCACTGCTGGTCGAGGACACGCTGGAAATCCCGGTGCAGGTCAACGGCAAGCTGCGCGACGTCATCCGCGTGCCCGCCGGCGCGACGAACGCCGAGCTGGAGGAAGCCGCCAAGGCCGCCGAGAAGGCCCAGCCCTTCCTCGCCGGCAAGACGGTGAAAAAGGTGATTGTCGTGCCCAAGAAGCTCGTAAACCTCATTGTCGCCTGAACGACGCCATTTGCCCCATTCCCGAGCGGTTAACTTTGCGCTAAGCTTCAGTCCGGTGACCAAAATGACGAAACAAGAACAATGGGTGCTGCTGACGTTTCTGCTGCTCGTCGTGAGCGGGCTTGCCGGCAAGGTCTGGCTGGCGCGGCGTCCGCCTGCCGTGCTGCCGGCCCTGCCGGGCAGTCCGACCACTGAACCCATGCGCTGACATGCCGAAGGATTTTGACGAAGCATTGGAGGCCGTGCTCCAGAAGGACCCGCGTTACCCGCGGGAGGCCTACCATTTTGTGCGCGAGGCGCTGGAGCATGCCCAGCAGGCGGCCAACCGCGCCAGCGCCGGTGAGACCCGCCACATCTCTGGTCAGGAGCTCCTCGCCGGCATCCGGGAATTCGCGCTCCGGCAGTTCGGCCCGATGGCCTGCTGCGTCCTCGACGACTGGGGCGTGAAGCGCTGCGAGGATTTCGGCGAGATCGTCTTCAACCTGATCGACCAGCACATCCTGTCAAAAACCGAGAAGGACAGCCGCGAGGACTTCAAGGGCGGCTACGACTTCACCGAGGCCTTCCGCCGCCCCTTCGAGCCGGCGCAGAAAAGCGGCCGGAACTGCCAGAATTAGTCTGGCCCATCGGGGACAAGAAGTACCGGCGACAGACCGTCGAATCAGCCCGCCGCCTCCTTTAAACCGGACCTCGGTGGCGCGAGCGTCCCTACGAGCCGAGGCCGCCCCAGCGAAGGTGGCCCGGCTCGCGGGGACGCTCGCCCCACCCGCACCCTTCCTTTCCCTCCGTCTCAAATGATGGAGCGAACTTCGGACGCGGAACCTCGGATTTCGATCTTTGGCCCTGCCGAATAATTACTACGCACCCGTACCAATTCATTTGCCAGCTTCCACCGGTCGGCGAATCTTCCGGCCGTGATGAAGCCGTCCTCGCCCATTCGCCGCGTTGCCGCGCTCCTTTGCCTGCTGCTCGTCCCGCTGATGGTGCACGCCGCGTCCGACTGGCCGATGTTCCGGGGCCAGCCGTCCCTCGCCGGCACCAGTGACGCCAAGCTGCCGGGCAATCCGGTGCTGAAGTGGACCTTCAAGACCGGCGGCCCCGTGAAATCCTCGCCCGCCATTGTGGGCGGCAAGGTTTTCTTCGGCGCGGGCGATTCGAACCTCTTCTGTGTGAACCTCGCCGACGGCCAGAAGGTCTGGGCGTTCCACTCCGATGGTGGCATCGAGGGTTCGCCGTTGGTCCTGGATGGCCGGGTCTTCTTCGGTTCGGACAACACCAATTTCTTCGCCGTGGACGCCGTCACCGGCAAGGAGGCCTGGCGCTACGGGGTCGAGGACAAGATCCTCTCCAGCGCCAACTGGGTGCAGCCGGCGTCCGGCAATTCCCGGTCCGTGCTCGTGGGCTGTTACGACTACCGGCTCTACAGCTTCGACGCCGCCACCGGCAAAACGAACTGGATCTTCGAGACCGGCAACTACATCAACGGCTCCCCCGCCATCGGTGACGGCATGACCGCGTTCGGAGGCTGCGACGCCCTCATCCACGTGCTCGGCCTGGCCAAGGGTGAAAAAATCAAGGAGATCGAGGCCGGCGCCTACATTGCCGCCTCCGGCGCGCTGGTGGATGGCAAGCTGTATGTCGGCCACTACGAGAACGCCTTCCTGTGCGTGAACCTCAAGGAGGGCAAGATCGACTGGACGTACAAGGACAGGGCCTTCCCCTACTTCTCCTCACCGGCAGTCACCAAAGATTTCGTGGTCGTTGGCAGCCGCGACAAACGCCTGCACTGCATCCGGCGCGCGACCGGCGAAGGCGTGTGGACGTTCGCCACCCGCGGCAAGGTGGACAGCTCCCCCGTGGTCGCCGGCGACAAGATCGTGGTCGGCTCGGACGATGGACGCCTCTACATCGTGTCGCTCGCGGACGGGAAGGAAGTCTGGAGCTACGAGATCGGCCAGCCGGTGCAGAGTTCCCCCGCCGTCGTGGATGGCTACATCGTGGTCGGAAGCGAGGACGGTTCCGTTTATTGCTTCGGCACCAAATGAAACCGCCGAGGCACACCGACAAGCACCGAAAACCGACGGTTAGCTCGCCTTGCCGCAACCCTCCGGGTTGCAACGAATCCTTGAACCATAATTTCGACGCATGAACCATTCCGAATCTAACGCCCATCGATTCGCAGAGCTTCCAGAGGTCCCATCCCAGACGGTCGCTTGGGCTTCGGCACTCTTTCTCTCCTGCCGACTGCTGCTCGCGGTCCTCGGCGGATCATTCATGACGACCGCCTTGGGCGACGAGGACAAGCCGGCCGCTGATGCGAAGAAGGAGGAGAACAAAAAGGAGGAGCCGAAGAAAATCGTCGGCGTCATCCCCGATGCGACGGCGAAACCGGTGCTCGTCACCAACACCGTCACCATTGCCGGGCAGGCGGTCACCTATCGGGTAGAGACCGGCATGTTGCCGCTGCTCAAGCCCGACGGATCGTCCAAGGCGTCGGTCTTCTACATCGCCTACACGCGGCTCGGGGAAACCAATGCCGCCACGCGACCGCTGATGTTCTGCTTCAACGGCGGTCCGGGTTCCTCCTCCGTATGGCTGCATCTCGGCGGACTCGGACCGCGCCGGGTGAAGATGAACGAGGACGGCACCATGCCCGCCCCGCCCTTCGGATTGGTGGACAACGAATATTCCATCCTGAAGGCCGCGGACCTGGTGTTCATCGATCCGGTGGCGACCGGTTACAGCCGGGCAACGAAGGACGAGAAGGCCGACCAGTTTTTCGGCCAGTCCCCGGACGTGGAATCGGTTGGTGAGTTCATCCGGCTGTGGACCACGCGCAACCTGCGCTGGCGCTCGCCCAAATACCTGTGCGGCGAAAGCTATGGTGTCTTCCGGGCCGCCGGGTTGGCGGAACATCTGCATTCGCGTTACGGGCTATACCTGAACGGCGTGGTGCTCCTTTCCGGCGTGCTCGACTTCGCCACGCTGCGGGAAGGGCCGGGCAATGACCTGCCGTCGCTCGTGTTTCTCCCGGCCTTCACCGCCACCGCGCAATTCCACAAGAAGCTGCCCCCCGACCTGCAGGCTGACCTGCCCAAGGCGCTCGCCGAGTCGCGCGAGTTCATCAAAAGCGAATACCCCGCCGCACTGCTCGCCGGAGCGTCGCTCCCGGCAGATACCCGCCAGAAGATCGTCGCCAAGCTGGCGCGCCTCACCGGGCTCAAGCCTTCCGTCATCGAGGACAACGACCTGCGCGTGGATTCGTCCGTCTTCCGCGAGATGCTCTTGCGCGATGAGAATCTGATCATCGGCCGCTACGATGCGCGCATCACGGGCCGTGACGGTGACCGGTCAGCCAACGCGCCGCAGTTCGACCCTTCCTACGCTTCGACCCTGGGCCCCTTCTCCGCCGCGATGAACGCCTATCTGCGCGAGGAGCTGAAGTTCGAGAACGACCAGCCCTATGAGATTCTTACGGGCGTCTCCCCGTGGAATTTCGACACACGCAACAGCTTCCCCAGTGCGGCGGACCGGCTGTCCTCGGCCATGAGCCAGAACGCCTACCTGCGCGTGCTCGTGCTCGGCAGCCGCCGCGATCTGGCCTGCCCCATCGACGGCATCCGCTACAGCATCGACCACCTCCAGCTCGCGCCCGAGCTGCGCAAGAACATCACCTACGCGGAATACGAGTCCGGCCACATGATGTACGTGAACCTGCCCGACCTGAAGAAACTCCAGCAGGACCTCGAAGGATTTGTGAAACCATGAGCTCCATCACCATCGCTCCGCCGCCGAAGACCGCCGGTCCGCCCATCCAAAAGGAGACGACCGCCGGCAACTACTTCGTCGCGAACTATCCGCCGTTCGCCTTTTGGAAGCAGGAGGCAATTCCCGAGTTCGAGGGGGCTCTCGAACGCCCGCCCCGCCCCGGCGTGCCGCTGGGCCTGTACACGCACATTCCGTTCTGCCGGAAGCGCTGCCATTTCTGTTATTTCCGCGTTTATACCGACAAGAATGCCGACGACATCAAGGGCTACATCGACACGCTGCTGAAGGAGTTGGCCGTGTATGCCGCCAAGCCCGTCATCGGCGGTCGGAAGCCGAAGTTCATCTACTTCGGCGGCGGCACGCCCAGCTACCTCTCGCCCGACCAGCTGAAGTTCCTCACGGACGGCATGAAGCGCCTGCTGCCGTGGGATGAGACGGAGGAGGTCACGTTTGAAGGCGAACCCGGCACGCTGACCGACCACAAGCTTCGCGCCATCCGCGAGCTGGGCGTCACGCGGCTGAGCTTGGGCATCGAGCACTTCGACGACCACATCCTGGAGGTCAATGGCCGCGCGCATCGGTCGAAGGAAGTCCTGCGCGCCTACAACTACGCCCGCGAGATCGGCTTCCCCCAGATCAACATCGACCTCATCGCCGGCATGGTCGAGGAGACCGAGGAGAAGTGGAAGGAGGCGGTCGCCAAGGCCGTCGAGCTGCGGCCCGACTCGGTCACGATCTACCAGATGGAGGTGCCCTACAACACGGGCATCTACCAGCAGATGAAGGCCGAGGGCAAACTCGTCGCGCCAGTCGCCGACTGGGCGACGAAGCGCCGCTGGGTGGACTACGCCTACGGAAAGTTCGAGAAGATCGGCTACACCGTCACGAGCACCACGACAGTCGTGAAGGACCCGGCCAAGGTGAAGTTCCTCTATCGCCAGGGCCTCTTCAGCGGCGCGGACATCCTCTCCATCGGCGTGGCGAGCTTCGGCCATCTGAATGGCGTCCATTACCAGAATCACCACGACTTCCAGCCCTATGTGGACGCCGTGAATGCCGGCCGACTGCCCGTGCACCGCGCCTACACGCTGCCGGATGATGAGCGCTACCTGCGCGAGTTCATCCTCCAGCTCAAGCTAGGCAGCGTCAGCGCCGACGCCTTCACCCGGAAGTTCGGACGCGATCCGCGCCAGGAGTTCGCCGCGCCGCTGGCGAGCCTAAAGGCGCAGGGCTTCCTTACGAGCGGAGACGATCGCATCGGCCTCACCCGCGACGCCCTGTTGCAGGTGGATCGCCTGCTACACGAGTTCTTCAAGCCGGAGCATAATTCCGGAAGATATGCGTGAGGTTGGTCTCAACGTTCAGCCAATCGCCCAGCCACATGATTTCTTCCACCACTCACCAGGAAAAGCACTTCACCGCCAGCGAAATGGTGCGCGACATCGTCATCGGCATGGCCGACGGCCTGACCGTGCCCTTCGCGCTCGCCGCCGGACTCACCGGCGCCATCGCCCAGAGCAAGCTGGTGGTGACCGCCGGCTTTGCGGAAATCGCCGCCGGCTCCATTGCCATGGGCCTCGGCGGTTACCTGGCCGGCAAGAGCGCCTGCGAGCATTACGACAGCGAGCGGGCGCGCGAAGAGCGCGAGGTGGTCGAAAAGCCGGAGGCCGAGGTGCGCGAGGTTGAGGAGGTGTTCGCCGCCTACGGGCTAACGCAGGAGCAGACACGCCCGGTCATCGAGGCATTTAAGCGCGACCCGAAGGCCTGGGTGGATTTCATGATGCGGTTCGAACTGGGGCTGGAGCAGCCCGATCCCAGCCGCGCCCTGAAGAGCGCACTCACGATCGCGTTGGCCTACGTGGCCGGTGGGCTCATACCGCTCACCCCCTACCTGCTCATTCACGAAGCGCACACCGCGCTGTTCGTCTCGGCCGGGGTGACGCTGGTGGCGCTGTTCTCCTTCGGCATGGTGAAAGGACACTTCTCCGGCACGCCCGCATTACGCAGCGGCGTCCAGACACTGGTCATCGGCGGGCTCGCGGCCGGGGCCGCCTTTGCCATCGCCAAACTCATCGCATGAGCCGATTTCGCCCAAGCAACCTCCTCGGTATGGGCCGATGGATCCCCCTGTTGCTGTGGGCTGGCCTCGCTGCCGGACTCACCCGTGCCGACTTCTATGTCGCTCCCGCCGGCTCCGACGCCAACGCCGGCACCAAGGCCAGCCCCTTCGCCACCCTGGAACGCGCGCGCGAGGCGGTCCGGTCGCTTAAGCAAACCGGCCAGCTCCCCCAGAACGGTCTGACCGTGTGGCTACGCCAGGGTGATTTCGTCCGCACCAACGCCCTCGAACTCACCGAGGCCGACTCCGGCACCGGGAAAGCGCCGATCCTCTGGCAGGCGTATGGCGAAGAGCGTGTGCGGTTGGTCGGCGGGCGTGTGCTCACCGGTTTTCAGCCGGTGGCCGATGCCGCCGTGCTCGCCCGGCTCGACCCGGCCGCCCGCGATCACGTGCTGCAGCTCAACCTGCGTGCGCTGGGCATCACCGACTTCGGCGAGATGATGTCCCGCGGTTTCAACCGGCCCACGGCGCCGGCGCATTGCGAACTTTTCTTCGGCGGACGCCCCATGACGCTGGCGCGCTGGCCGGACGAGGGAACTTGGGCGAAAATTGCCGGTTTCCCCGCCGGCAAGGGCAAGGACGACGACCATGGCGGCGTGATCGGTGGACTGACCAACGGCTATTTCTACGCAGGCGACCGGCCCCGCCGCTGGCAAGACACCAGCGACCTGTGGGCGCATGGTTTCTGGGCGTATGATTGGGCGAACTCCTACGAGAAGGTCGCCGCCATCGATCTCGATCAGCACCTCGTCAAGACCGCGCGACCTTTTGGCCACTATGGTTTCCGCACCGGCCAGCGCTTCTATTTCCTCAACGTGCTGGAGGAGCTGGACCAGCCCGGCGAGTGGTTTCTGGATCGCAAATCAGGCATTCTCTACTTCTGGCCGCCCGGTCCGGTCACCTCGTCCGAGACCCTGCTCTCCCTCCTCCGACAGCCGATTTTCAAACTGACCCGGGCCAGCCACATCACCATCCAAGGACTCGTCCTCGAAGCCACCCGTGGCAGCGCCGTCGAGATCAGTGGCGGTACGGGCAACCGTCTTGTCGGCTGCCTCCTGCGGAATCTGGGCAATCTGGGCGTGGTCATCAACGGCGGCAAAGACCACGGTGTGGCAGGCTGCGACATTCTCGACACCGGCGATGGCGGCGTCTCGCTGAACGGCGGCGATCGGCAGACTCTCACTCCGGCGGGACATTTCGTGGAGAACTGCCACTTCCAGCGCCAAGCCCGCTGGTCGAAGTGCTATGCCCCGGCGATTGAGATGACCGGCGTCGGCCTGCGCGCCTCGCACAATCTCATCCATGACCATCCTCACGCCGGGATCATCTTCTGGGGAAATGACGTCCTGATCGATTTCAACGACATTCACCATATCGCGCTGGAGACAGGCGATGTCGGCGCCATCTATACCGGGCGCGATTACTCGTTTCGCGGGAACCGGATCCGGAACAACTTCATCCATGAGACCGGCGGCGTGGGCATGGGTTCGATGGGGGTTTACATGGACGACTGCGTGAGCGGCACGGAGGTCTTTGGCAACATTTTCCAAAAGGTGCATCTGGCGATGTTCATCGGCGGCGGACGCGACCATCACGTGGAGACCAATCTCTTCGTGGACTGCGAGCCGGCGGTGCAGGCGGACGGCCGCGGCCTCGACCGGGCCCCCGTGTGGCATGACATGGTGGATGGCTACATGCGGCAGAAGCTCGCCGCCGTGCCGGCCGCGCTCTACCGCGAACGGTACCCGGCCATCCGGTCGCTCGACGCCCATTACGGCGCGCCCGGAAGTCCGGCCATCACGGGTGCCGCTTTCAAGGGCGTGCCGCCGGAAGGCAACGTCATTGCGCACAATGTCTGCGTCGGCAACTGGCTCAACATCACCTGGAACGCGAAGCCGGAGCTGTTCGATGTGCGTGACAACTTCGTGTCCACGGACCCGATGCAGGTCGCACCGGCGGCGGATGGCTTCCGGCTGCCCAAAGATTCGCCCGCTTGGAAACTGGGGTTTCAGCCCATTCCGTTAGACCAGATCGGCCTGCGTGCCGATGCCACCCGTCAGCGCCTCGCCCACCTCCAATGACCGCTACCGCCCAGCCTCATTCGCAGATCCAGCCGCTCGACGAATTCTACGCCCGCAAAGGCCGGGCACCGATGGAATTTGCACCTGTCGCCGCCGCCGAGATGCCGGAGCCCTACCGCACGCTGCTGGTGCATGAACGCGACATGACGCGCACGCTGGAACAGTTCCACGCCGGAGTGATCCACCTGCGGGTGCTGTCGAGCTACCACGAGGCCGACGCCTACTGGCGTGAATCCGTGCTGGAACTCGACGGTTCCAACCGCGCGGTGGAATACGGCGCCATCAAGATCCATCTGGACCGGTTTCCCGAACCCTGGCGCACGCTGATCCTGGAGGAACGCCGCCCGCTCGGCGGCATCCTGAACGCCAGCGGCATCCGCTACACCAGCCGGCCCACGGCCCATCTCCGGTTCACCCCGGACGAGTTCATGACCCGCGCGTTGCATCTGAAGGACGGCACATTACTGTACGGTCGTCAAAACGCCCTGCGGGATGACTCCGGCCATGTTTTGGCCGAAATCATTGAAATCCTGCCGCCGGTCCCGGTGGCGGCCAACCGTTGAACACAACCATGACTGAACATTTCGACGCCATTGTCATCGGGGGCGGCCCTGCCGGCTGCGCCACGGCCTCCATTCTCGCCCAGCACGGTCACAACGTGGTCGTGCTCGAGCGCGAAAAATTCCCGCGGTATCACATTGGCGAGTCGCTCATCCCGTTCACCTACCCCGCCCTGGAGAAGCTCGGATTGGTGCCGCTGATGAAGGACTCCTGCTTCATCAAGAAATATTCGGTGCAGTTCGTTTCCCCGTCCGGTCGCGCCTCGCAGCCGTTTTATTTCTACAACCGCTACGACCGAGAGACCATCGCGCAGACTTGGCAGGTGCTGCGGAGCGAGTTCGACCAGATCCTCATGGACAACGCCCGCTCGAAGGGCGCGCAGGTGCGCGAGGAGGTCGAGGTTCTGGAAGTGCAGAAAGAAGGGGATCGCTTTGTCGGCGTGCGCGCGAAGGACAAGGATGGCAAGATCACCGAATACCGCGCGCCCATCACGGTGGACGCCAGCGGCCGGCAAGCGATCGCCTCCGTCCAGAATGGTTGGCGACGGGGCGACCCGAAGCTGAACAAGGTCGCGGTGTGGACCTACTACAAGGGCGCCAAGCGCGACGAGGGCGTTGATGGCGGAGCCACCACCGTGGCATTTGTGCCCGACAAGGGCTGGTTCTGGTACATTCCCCAGCACAACGACTTCATCAGCGTCGGCGTGGTGGCCGAAGCGAAATACCTCACCCGCGACGGCGTGAAAGATCCGCAGGCGATCTTCGAGCGCGAGATCAAGCAGAACAAGTGGATCGAGGAGCATCTCGCCTGCGGAAAGAGCAATGGCGAGTACCGCATCACCGGCGAATACACCTTCCGCTCCCAATACTGTGCGGCGGACGGACTGGTGATGGTCGGCGACGCCTTCGGCTTCCTGGACCCCGTGTTCTCCTCCGGCCTGATGCTCGCCCTGAAGAGCGGCGTGCTGGCGGGCGAGACGATCCATGAGGCGCTCCTGGAGAAGGACTTCTCGGCGGCCAAGTTCACCGAGTACGGCCGGGTGATGAGCGAGGGCATCGAAAACATGCGCAAGCTCGTGTACGCCTTCTACGATCCGAAGATCAGTTTCCGCACCATGGTGGACCGGTATCCCGAAACGCACGGAATGCTCACCGACTGCCTTTCGGGGGACGTGAACAAGGACTATTCCGGCCTTCATCGCGCCAGCAGCGACTGGACCACCGTGCCCGACGACCTGCCCTACGGCATGCCCCTGCCCAGCCGGGAAGCAGCCGCCACCGCCTGATCCATCAAGGAGAGCGTGAATCTCATCCAGATCACTCCCGGGGCCGGCGGCATGTATTGCGGCAACTGCTTCCGCGACAATGCGCTCGTCGCCGCGCTGCGCCGGCAGGGACACGACACCCTCATGGTGCCGTTGTACCTGCCGATGACGCTGGACGAGACCAGTACCGTCGCCCAGACGCCGACCTTTTTCGGCGGGATCAACGTCTTTCTCGACCAGAAATCCGCCCTTTACCGGGGCGCGCCGAGCTGGTTGCGGCAACTGCTGGATTCCCCGGCCCTGCTGAAATGGGCCGCTGGTAAAACGGCCAAAACCAGGCCGGACGACGTGGGCGAACTCACGGTCTCAATGCTCCAGGGGGAGCAGGGCAACCAGGCCCGGGACCTGGAGGAGATGGTCTCGTGGCTGAAGCAGCTGCCGCGCATCGACGCCGTATATCTTTCAAATGCTCTCCTGGCCGGATTTGCGCGCCAGCTGAAGGAGGCGCTGGGCACCAAGGTGATCTGCTTTCTGCAAAGCGAGGAATCCTTCCTAGATTCGCTTCCGGATCCCTGGCGGGCGCAGGCCTGGGCCGCCCTCAAGGCCCGGGCGGCCGACCTGGATCTGTGGATCTCACCGAGCCGGTACTTTGCCGACCGCATGATCGAGCGGCTGGGCTTGTCTCCTGAACGCCTCCAGGTGGTGCCCAATGGCATCAGCTTGGAAGGCTACGACTCCCTGCCCCGACGGAAAGCCACGCAGCCGGGCGAACCGGTCACACTCGGTTTTTTCGCCCGCATGTGTCCGGAGAAGGGCTTGGACACGGTCGTGGATGCCTTCATCCGGCTGCGCCAGGGCAAGCGACTGCCCCACCTCCGGCTCAAGATCGGTGGCGGCTGCGGTCCCAGCGACGAGAAATTTGTAGCCGTGCTGCGACAGAAGCTGGCGGCCGCAGGCCTGCTGGACGAGGTGAGTTTCCACCCCAACGTTTCCCGCGAGGAAAAGGTCGCCTTCTACGCCAGTTGCGATGTGCTCTCCGTGCCGGCGAAGATGAGCGAGTCCTTCGGGCTCTACGTCATCGAGTCGATGGCGGCGGCCACCCCGCTCGTCCAGCCGGATGCGATCACCTATCCCGAACTGATTGCCGCGACCGGTGGCGGCGTCCTGTGCGGCCCCAATACCGCCGAAGCGCTCGCGACCACGTTGGCGCCGCTGCTGTTGGACCCCGCCCGCCTGCGCGCGCTGGGTGACGCGGGACGGGAAGCCGTTTTCAGCCGCTACACCGACGAAGTGATGGCCGGGGAGATCGCCAACGTGACCCGCCGCCTGCTTCCGTGACAAGCGGACGGCCTTCCTTCAGCCTCGGGTTGCCACGCCATGCCCTACGAGTTCAAAGCCACCCGCCGCGTCGAGTTCAGCGACACCGATCTGGCCGGCATCGTCCATTTCTCCAACTTCTTCCGGTACATCGAGACCGTGGAGCACGCTTTCTGGCGCTCGCTCGGCGGCTCGGTGGTGATGACGCAGTTCGAGCAGCCGATCGGACTGCCAAGGGTCCATGCCTCCTGCGACTACAAGCGCCCGCTGCACTTCGAGGACATCGTCGAAATGCACCTGCTGGTGACGGAGAAAAAGACCCGCAGCCTCAGCTACCAGATCCGGTTTCGCCGGATCGAACCCGGTCCGGTCGAGGAAGTTGCCGTCGGCAGGCTGACCGTGGTGTGCGCCAGCAAAGGCCCTGATGGCAAGCTGCAGGCCGTGCCATTTCCGCCCGAACTGGCGGCCAAAATCGAGGTCGCACCCCCGGAACTGCTGGCTCCCGAGCGGAGCTGAACTCCGGGGCATGACGTGGATCGCGCTCAGAAATCGGTCCGCCCTGTGTCCGATCGGGCAACCGGCGTGAAAATTCTGCGGGAAAAGCCTTTGACACTCGCCGGCAGTTTCCTAACGTCGCGCCCGCTTTTGGATTTGGGGTCGTAGCTCAGTTGGTAGAGCACCACAATGGCATTGTGGGGGTCAGGGGTTCGAATCCCCTCGGCTCCACCAGATCGAAAGTTGGTCGGAACCGCTCGCCGCGCATGACGCGGCGATGTTCGTTTCAGCCAATGAATTCCACGGTTTTGTGAAGGTAACGGTGAGGGATTGAGCGCGTAAAAGGCGGTTCGAACCTACCTTTTGGAGAAATGACTTCATTTCTAACCCGTCCCCTTCAAAAACCAGTCTTTCAGCCTGATTTGCCTCCAGAATCCAGTTTCGCATGGGTTCTAACCTTTGGCTCCGGCTCTTCGCCAAGACGGCAATCTGTCCCTCCAACTCGACCTTTCGCGGAACGAGTGGATTCTTCATTTCCCGGAACTCGGGCAGGTCAAGCGAACCGTCCGCGAAGGCGTTGTTGAGCCGGTCCAGCTTCGCCTTGAGCGCGTCCTGTTCGCCCTTGAGGCGTGCCAACTTCTGCTGCCTGGTATCGGTGGCTTCGGATTCCCAAGTTTCAATCCGGGCAAGGAAACGCTCCTTCCAAATCTCGGGCAGGATGACGAGCGCCACGTTACGCCGAATCTCTTCCGCCATACGTTCCTCGCGGACGAAGCCGCGTTCCTCGCACTGCTGCACCTTGCTCTTGCGGGTGCAATGGTAGTAGTGGAAGCGGAGGCCGCTCTTCTTGACGTGCCGCTCGGCGGTCACGGCAAAGCCACAGCAACCACAGGTGGCAAAATGGCGGAAGAGAAAGCCCTTGTCGCGCCGGCTCTGACGCGGCCTGCCGACCGCCACCAGTGCTCGCTGGATGTCGTCGTAGGTCTGTTTCGTAATCATCGGCACATGCGCCCCTTGGTGAAGCTCCCCCTTGTGCTGGAAGACGCCGTAGTAAAATGGATTGCGGAGCATTTTGCCGATGGTCGAGAGCACAGGCGGCCGTTGTGAGCGGTAGCCGACGAGTCCCGCCGCCGCCAGTTCCCGGCGAAAGGCGGTCAATGAATACCTTCCGGTCGCGAAGCATTCCAAGAGGCGCTTCACCTTCGGGAAGTTTTCGGGATGCGCTTCGATGGTACGCAAGCGCGGCTCGTTGAAGTAACCGAGCGGAGCCTTGCTCGGGGCAATACCCCGGCGAAGCTTCTCGCGGATGCCGCTGCGAATGTTGGCGGCAAGGTCGCGAACATACTGGTTCGCCATGCCCAACTCGACGGCAATTGTGAGCACGTTATCGGTCGGCAGATACACCCGGTCGGAGGTGCGGATTTCCTGGATCACACCGCGCTGAAGCAGGCCGATGATCCGGCCGCCGTCGTCGAAGTTGCGGGCGAGCCGGTCCAGTTTCCATGTTAAGATGGCGTTGGCTTCGCCCGCCTCGATGCGCCGGAGCATGTCGTTGAAAATCTCGCGCCCCGACTCCTTGGCGCTTTTGCTTTCGGTGAACGTGCGGACAACCTGCAACCCATGCTCCGCCGCCAGCCCGTCGAGTTCGGAGAGCTGACGTTCAATGGAGAGCATCTGGCGATCCTCGTCCTCGCTCGACTTGCGACCATAATTGAAGTGTTTAAGCATGGACAAATCGTATCATATACCATAAGTAATTGCGAGAATAAAATGAAGCAAACTAAGCCAGAAAAACTCGGCGAAAGCACGCTGCACCGATTGCGGGGCGATTCGCCGACAGAGCGTCTTTTGCATCGCCTCCATGCGGTCGCGCTCGTGCTGCATGGGCTTTCGGCCAGCGAAGTGGCGCGGGCGTTTGGCGACTCGCCCCGCGCAGTAGCTTATTGGGCCAAGCGCTTCCTGGAGCAAGGTATGGAAGGTCTGCATGAGGAGGCCCGTTCCGGGCGTCCACCCAAGCTCAATCCGACTCAAATGAAACATCTGCAAGGATTCCTCGAACAATCCGCAGCCGGATCGAAAGCGGCCCAAGCCCGCGCTCTCTCGGGCTTCATAAAGGCGCGCTTCCAAATCGAAATGTCCGTCTTTCAGTGCGCGCGAATTCTCGCGCGACTCAAGCCATGAGGCGGTTTTCCTCGTTAACCGGTATGTGTCCCCCGGCTCGAAGCTGCTTGTGCCAGCCGAGACAGCACTGATGCTGTCCCGCCTTTTACGCGCTCAATCCCTCACCGTTACCTTCACAAAACCGTGGAATTCATTGGCTGAAACGAACATCGCCGCGTCATGCGCGGCGAGCGGTTCCGACCAACTTTCGATCTGGTGGTGCTTATTGGCCGAAGTTCGGGCCTTTTTCGAGGAAAGTCCGTCGTGAGAGGGGTTCCATACCCCCTTCCACACCACTGGAAGGGGGGCCGGTTCAAAAACCGCCTGCCTAGCAAAGACTTTTGCACGAATTGGCGCGGTGGCGCATCCCCGAATTCGGTCGGTTTTTCCCCTCACGGGGCGGCACTTCGTTTGGGCTGCGCGCGGCGTGAGGCCGTGCTCGCCAAAAACCTCCCTCGTCGCTCACGCGACCCACGGGTTCACCCACCGACGAATTTGAATCTTTCTGTGAAAGAAATTGTTCAGACCGCCGTGAGGCGGTCGCGCTTCAATCCGCTGTCATCTTGACCACCAGGCTTCGGACGGAGCATTGCCCGAAGCCGTTGCCAAAACTGTTCCCCACGAGGAATTCCATCTGCAGGGTGCATTCGCCGGCGGGCGTTTGCATACTGCTGTAGAGAGGAGAGAATTTCATGGTCACGGAAACCGAATCCCCTGAGGCGATCTCGGTCGCCTCGGTGAAGCCGTTGTTCTGAAAGAGGGTGGCCGGAATTCCGGTCACGCTGCGGTTGACCGATTCGACCCCGTTCGGGGCGGTGATCGTCGGCGTCGAGGTGCCAAACATCCCGCCGCGCACGGCCACCCAAAGGGGTTTCTTTTTGGACAGGTTCACCAGCGTCATCGTCAACTGATACCCGTTGTTGTTGACGGGATGCAGCGTTAGGAGATGAAAAACCAGAACAAACCGACCGCTTTCCGTTTTCAGCAGCCCCTGGCTGCCTCGCGTCCGCCCTGCTTCCGCTGGCTCGCCCGGGCCGCGCTGCTGGGTGCAACCGCCCTGCCGGCCATGGCCCAGCAGTATTTCACACCCGGCAACATCATCGTGAGCCGCAGTGTATATACCGGAACGGCCGCGACCGTGACCTCCGGTGCGCCGCTGCCGGGCGGCGGTGTCGCCGTGTCCAATGGCACCTATCCCGCCGTCTTTCAAAACGAGACGCCCGATCCGAGCTTCGGTGTCACCTCGCCGATCTACCTCGACCAGCTCACGCCTTCCGGCACGCGGGTCAGCTCGCTCAACGTCACCAGCGCCCTGGGCGGCAATGTGAGCACCAGCTTCCTGTCCAAATCCGAGCTGGGTCTGAGCGTTTCGCCCGACGGTTCGGCGCTCACGTTCATGGCCTATGCGGCGCCGGCTAACACTTTGGACGTCTCCAATTCCAACACTCCGGGCCATGTGGATCCTTCCAATCCCGTCGGCCTTACCTATCAGCGTTCCATCGTGCAGGTGGATGCGAACGGCAATGTGCAAAGCACCGCCGTGAACGCCTACACGGGCAACAATGGTCGCGCGGCGATCCTGGCCAATGGCAACTACTATCTGGTCGGCAACGGTGGCGGCAACAACGGCACGGTGTCGGTTGCCGGCGCCAGCTTCGCCAACAACAGCACCACCATCACCGGCAGCACGACGGGGCTGGTCGCGGGGATGCCCGTGGTCAGCGCCGGCAAGATTCCGACGGGCGCGACGATCGCCTCGGTGGTGGATGCAACCCATTTTACCATCACCGCCGCCACGACGGCCAGCAGCTCCGGCACTACCCTGACCGTCGGCACGACCACGGGGGCGACCCAGACCGCAATGATCAGCCAGAATACGGGCGTGCAGATGATCCCCGCCGGCAGCAGCGGCGACACCACCGTGGTCGGGGTCGCCAGCGGCAGCAGCAGCAGCACCACCGGCTACCAAAACGGGTTCAACATCACCCAGGCCGGTTTTGCGGCGGACAAGTCCGGCAAGGACAACAACTTCCGGGGGGAGACGATCTACAACGGCACCCTCTACGTCACCAAGGGCAGCGGCAGCAACGGCATCAATACGCTGTACCAGGTCAATCCGTCCGGCGGTGGCTACGTGGACCCGGCCACCGGTGCCGGCCTGCCGACCTCCGCCAATGCCAGCAGCACCACGATCAACATCCTGCCGGGCTTCCCGGCCAACTCCGCCAAAACCGGCAAGGACAGCGCCAACAACGCCCAGCCGGTGTATCATCCGGATGGCATCTGGTTCGCCAACGCGACCACGCTCTATGTCGCCGACGAAGGCACGGGCTCGGCAGCCGACATCGCCAACGGGGTCAACGTCGGAGCGGGCCTCCAGAAATGGAGCCTCGTCAACGGCACCTGGAAGCTCGATTACATCCTGACCCAGGGCCTGAACCTGGGCGTGCAGTACAGCATCGCCAACGGGCCCAACGGTGAGGTTTACAATACCGCGTTCAACCCCGCCGCCGGCGGCCTGCGCCAGATCACCGGCTTCGTCAACGGCGACGGGACGGTCAGCATCTACGCCACAACTTCCACGGTGAGTGCGCTGACGGATCAGGGTGCCGATCCAAACCAGTTGGTCGCCATCAGCGACCTCCTGAGCGCGACCACTTCCTCCGCAGTGTCGGGCGAGGCGTTCAACGTCTTGGAGACGGCCGGTTACGGCGAGGTCCTCCGCGGCGTGTCGGCGGCGGTGCCGGAAGCGAGCACCAACGCCGCGATCCTCGGTGGCCTCGGCCTGCTCGGCATCCTCGCCAGCCGCCGGCGCAAAGCCGCCAGCCCCAAGGCCTGAGTTTCAGCCAAAACCAAAACCCCGCCGTTCTGCGGCGGGGTTTTTCGTTTTTACGGAACGGTGTTCCCGACCTTCGTCAGGGCTTCTTGGCCGGGCCGACCAACTCGATGAAGGTTCCGTCGGGATCTTGGAACGTCACGAGCTGTGTGCCCCCGCCCAGTTCCACGGGCGACTCCACCAGCAGCTTTACCCCGCCGGCCTTGAGCAGCCGCAGCGACTGCGTCATGTCGCCCACGTAGATCGTGAGGTAGTTCAGCCCCATCGTGGAATGGATGAACTTCCGTTCCGGCTTGGTCACGGCGACGTCCGGGAAGGACATCAGCTTGATCTTCGTGGCTGAATCCCCTTCACCCAGCTCGAAGACGCGGATTTTCACCGCCCGGCTGTCGGTCAGGCCGATTTTCTTGCCCATCGCGGCCGGCACGTTGAATCCCGGGATCTCACGGAAACCGATCACGTTGGTGTAAAACTGGGCGGCCTTGTCGAGGTCACTGACCACGATGCCCACGTCGATCACCGGCTTCGAAAAGGTCACTGCTGGCTCCTCCACGCGCACTCGCAACAGGCTCAGGGAGAATAACGCCGTCAGCAGCAGGGCCGTGAAGAGGCTGGTACGCCGGCGGGTGGAAACAGGGATTGAAGTCATCCGTGAAGCCTACCCGCCGCCAATCACGGCTCAAGCGAAAGCGCCTCCTGGCTTCTGACTCCCGCTTTTTCCTTTTTCCTTTCTCCCCACTGGCTCTTAGCCTCGCCGGGTTGGCGGTCGTCCCGGCCGCCGGCATAACCGCAAAGACCATGATGAAACTCTCGCCCGACACGTCCCGCCGTGGATTTCTCACCCTCGTCGCCGCTGCCGCTTTGTTGGCCGGCTGCAAACCCTCCGGCGGTTCCGGTTCCGGCGGAGATGCGGCCGGCGGGGGTGCCAGCACCATTGTCGTCGGCGAATTTGCCTCGCTGACGGGTACCGAGGCCACCTTTGGCAAGTCCTCGCACGAGGGCACCCTCCTGGCGATCGAGGAGCTGAACAAGGCCGGCGGCTTGCTCGGCAAGCAGTTCAGCCTGATCACCGAGGACAACCGCTCCACCGCCGGCGAATCGGTGACCATCGTGAAGAAGTTCATCAGCCGCGACCACGTGGTGGCGGTGCTCGGCGAGGTCGCCTCGGGCCGTTCCATGGAGGCCGCGCCCGTCTGCCAGCAGGCCGGCATCCCGATGGTTTCGCCCTCGTCCACCAATCCGAAGGTGACGGAGATCGGCGATTACATCTTCCGCGTGTGCTTCATCGACCCGTTCCAAGGGAAGCTGCTGGCGGACTTCGCCACCAAGACGCTCAAGGCGAAGAAGGTCGCCCTGCTCTCCGATGTCTCCTCGGCTTACAGCGACGGTCTCGGCCGCTTCTTCCGCGAAGGGTTCACCGCAGGAGGCGGCGAAATCATTTCCGAGCAGAAATACACGTCCAAGGACAAGGATTTCAAAGCCCAGCTCACCGCGATCAAGGCGGCCAGCCCTGACGCGATCTTCGTGCCCGGTTACTACACCGAGGCCGGCCTCATCGTCGCGCAGGCCCGTCAGCTCGGCATCACCCTGCCGATCTTTGGCGGCGACGGTTGGGAGGCTCCGGAGCTGATCCAGATCGCCGGCGGCGAGGCGCTCGCCAACACCTACTACTCGACCCACTACTCGCCGGAATCCAGCGATGCCCGCGTGCAGACGTTTGTGAAGGCGTTCCAGGCCCGCTTCAACGGCGAGACGCCCGACGCCATGGCCGCCCTCGGCTACGATTCCGCGATGGTCCTCGCCGATGCCATGAAACGCGCCGGCACCACCGACGGCGCCAAGGTCCGCGACGCCCTGGCCGCGACCAAGGATTACCCCTGCGTCACCGGCAAGACGACGCTCGACGCCGCCCGCAACGCCAGCAAGGCCGCCGTCATCATCACAGTGAAGGATGGCAAGTTTAAGTACCTCGAGACAATTCAGCCGTGAGGGGAATTGCGAGTGGCGAATTTCGAATGACGAGTGAGTCTTGCGGATGCGCACGATGAACTTTGAGCTTTGAATCTTGAGCTTCGTGAAACTGTTTCTGCGCACGCTCGCACTGCTCTGCCTGCTATGCGCCTTCGCCGGTTGCGGCCGAAAAGAGGCAGCCGCTCCTGGTGCCGCAACTCCCATCCGAATAGGCGAATTCTCCTCGCTCACCGGGCGCGAAGCCGGGCTCGGTCAATACACCCACATGGGCGTGCTGTTGGCACTGGAGGAGCTGGACGCCGCCGGCGGCCTGCTGGGCCGCCCGGTCGAGGTCATTGCCGAGGACACCCAGTCCAAGGCGGGTGAATCCGTCACGGCCACGCGCAAGCTCGTTAGCCGCGACCACGTCATCGCACTGATCGGTGAGGGGGCTTCCGGCCGTTGTCTCGAAGGCGCACCGATCGCTCAGGCTGGCCGCGTGCCGCTGGTCACCCCGAGCGCGACCAATCCCAAGGTGACCGAGATCGGCGACTACATCTTCCGCGTCTGCTTCACCGATCCCTTCCAGGGCACGGTGATGGCGAAGTTCGCCCGCGACTCGCTCAAGGCGCGCCGCGTGGCCCTGCTCGTGGATGTCGGCGCCTCCTACAGCGTCGGCCTCGCGGAGTTCTTCAAGGAACGGTTCAAGGCCGATGGCGGCGAGATCGTGGCCGAGCAGAAATTCGCCGGCGGCGACAAGGATTTCCGGGCCCAGCTCACGGCGATCAAGGCCGCCAATCCTGACGCCATCTTCGCCCCCTGCTACTACGGCGAAGCCGGGCTGATCCTGTTTCAGGCCCGTCAGCTCGGGATCACCCTTCCGATCCTCGGCGGCGATGGGTACGAGGCCCCCGAGCTGATCGAGGTCGCCGGGGCGGCGGCGGAGGGCGCCTACTTCCCCGTCCATTTCTCACTGGAGAGCACCGACACCCGGAGCCGTGATTTTGTCCAGAAGTTCACCGCTCGCTTCCAGAAGCCACCCACCGGAGTCTCCGCCCTTGGTTATGACGCCCTGATGCTCGTGGCCGACGCCATTCGCCGGGCTGGCACCACCGACGGCGCTGCGATCCGCGACGCCCTTGCCGCCACGCATGAATTCAGCGGCGTGACCGGCCGCATCACCATTGATTCCGCCCGCAACGCCCACAAGCCAGCCTCGATCATCCGGGTGCGGGACGGGCGTTTTCAGTTTGTCGAGACGGTCGCACCTTGACCACCGGCAAGCCGGCCCGGCACGCTCGTCACAGCGCCGTGACGACGGTGCGCGATGACCGAACTGCTGCAACAACTCATCAATGGCCTGTCCCTGGGTGCGATCTACGCGCTCATCGCGCTCGGCTACACGATGGTTTATGGGGTGCTGCGCTTCATCAACTTCGCCCACAGCGACGTCTTCATGATCGGCTCGTACGTAGGCTTTTACCTTGCCCCGAAGCTCGGTGCCGGCTCGGTACTGGGTGGGCTGGCGGTGCTGTTCAGCGCGATGGCCGCTTGCGCCCTCCTTGGCGTCATCATCGAAAAGCTCGCCTACAAGCCGTTGCGGAACCGCTCCACGCTCACCGTGCTCATCACGGCCATCGGCGTGTCGCTGCTGCTGCAGAACGGGGGCCAGAAGCTCTTCGGCCCGAATCCGCGCGCGTTTCCGAAGCTGTTCCCCGAAACGCAGCTTCACTTCGGCGAGCTCACCGTCTCCAGCAACCAGCTCATCGTGCTGGCGGTGAGCATCTTCCTGCTGGTCATGCTGTGGTGGATCGTCCACCGCACCCGCATCGGCACGGCCATGCGCGCCCTGTCGTTCAACGCCACCGCCGCCTCGCTCGTGGGCATCAACAACGACGCGGTGATCTCGTTCACCTTCGCGCTGGGCTCCGCGTTGGCCGGAGCCGGTGGCATCCTGTACGCGATGAACTACCCGAGCATCGATCCGCTCATGGGCACGCTGCCGGGCCTGAAGGCCTTCGTCGCCGCCGTGCTCGGCGGCATCGGCAATCTGCCCGGCGCGGCCCTGGGCGGACTGCTCATCGGCCTGGTGGAGACGTTCATCTCCGGCACCCGCGCTTCCACATTCCGCGACGCCATCGCCTTCGCCATCCTGATTCTGATCCTGCTGTTCCGCCCGGCGGGATTGCTGGGAAAGATGCGCGTGGAGAAGGTTTGAACACCCATGCCTCCCAAATCCCAGCTCTGGCTTTTGGCAACCTTGGTGGTGGCGGGAATCGTCTCCGCCTTCTCTGGACGCATTGATCCCTACTTTCTCGATGTGGCGATGGGTGTGGGCATCGCCGTCACGCTGGCCGCGAGCCTGAACCTCATTAACGGCTTCACCGGCCAGTTCTCGCTCGGACACGCGGGATTCATGGCGGTCGGGGCCTACTCATCGGCGGTGATCACGACGAATTTCGGCCCGAAGCTCCTGCCGCTTGTGGGTGGTCAGGTCTGGATCCTCTTCCCGATTGCCCTCGTGGTCGGCGGCCTGCTCGCGGCGCTGGCGGGGCTTGCGGTCGGCGCGCCGTCTTTGCGGCTCAAGGGGGATTACCTCGCCATCGTCACCCTTGGTTTCGGGGAGATCATCAAGGTGATCTTCCAGAATGTCGATGCGGTGGGTGGCGCGCGCGGCCTGGTGGGCATACCGAACTACACGAACCTGTTTTGGACGTTCGGGGTTGCGGCCGTGACGGTCTATGTCGTTTGGGCGCTGCTGAACTCCACCTATGGGCGCGGCTTCCTCGCGGTGGCCGATGATGAGGTGGCCGCCGAGGCGATGGGCCTGAATCCCACCCGCTACAAGATCACGGCCTTCGTCGTCGGGTCCTTCTTTGCCGGCGTGGCGGGCGGACTGTATGCGCACCTCAAGGGCTACCTGAATCCCGGCGGCTTCGACTTCAACAAGAGCATCGAGATCGTGGTGATGGTCATCCTCGGCGGCATGGGCCGGCACGTGGGCGTGATCCTCGCGGCCATCCTGCTGACTGTGGTCCAAGAGCCGCTCCGCCAGCTCGGCGACTGGCGCATGATCCTCTACTCGCTGCTGCTCATCGTGCTGATGATCACCCGACCGCAGGGCCTGTTCGTCTGGCCACTGTGGAAAAAAAAGAACGCCTGACCCGCCGATGGCCCCGCTGCTCCAGCTCGACAACGTGACGATCCGCTTCGGCGGGCTGACGGCCGTGGGCGAGGTCTCGGCCACCGTGAACGAGCACGAACTCGTCGGCCTCATCGGCCCAAACGGCGCGGGCAAGACCACGGTGTTCAACATGGTCACGGGCGTCTATCAGCCCACCAGTGGCAACATCGCCTTCGGGGGCAAACCCACCGCCGGTCTGAAGCCCTTCGAGCTGACCGAACGAGGCATCGCCCGCACCTTCCAGAATATCCGCCTGTTTCCGAGTCTCACGGTCTTCGACAACGTCCGCGTCGCGTTCCACCTCCACCTGGAGCACGACGCCGTGCATTCGCTGTCGCGCGGGCCAAAGTTCCACCGCGAGGAAATCGGCCTGCGCGAGCGCACGCGGGAACTGCTCAGCATCTTCAACCTCGAACGCGTCCAGAATGAGCCGGCCAAAAGCCTGCCCTACGGCGACCAACGCCGCCTGGAGATCATCCGCGCGCTGGCCACGCAGCCCAAGCTGCTGCTGCTCGACGAACCCGCCGCCGGCATGAACCCCGCCGAGAAGATCGAGCTGATGAAGCTCATCCAGTTCATCCAGGAAAAGTTCCAGCTGGCCATCCTGCTGGTCGAGCACGACATGAAGGTCGTCATGGGCATCTGCCAGCGCATCCATGTGCTCGAATACGGCCGCAAGATCGCCGAAGGCACCCCCGCCGAGATCCGGGCCAACCCGGCCGTGATCGCGGCGTATCTGGGACAGGAGCACGCTTGAGAGGGAAAAAGGTAAAAGTAAAAAGGCAAAAGTGAAGAATGCCGGGCCATTGTTGCCACCTTCAGTACCAGACATTCAGCAGCGGACATTTTTGTTCGCAGTTCGGGTGGTGAAACTTTGTCGACGGCTCGAAGACTCGGGTGTGAGCCGCAATCTGGTGTGGCAGTTGCAGAAATCGGCTACCAGCGTGGGCGCGAATGCCGAGGAGGCACAGGCCGGCCAAAGCCGGGCCGACTTCATCAGCAAGAATGGCATCTGCCTGAAAGAAGCCCGTGAAACACATTATTGGCTTCGCCTGTTGCAGGCAGCCGAGGCCAGCGACGACTTGGAGCTGCCCGAGCTGGAACAGGAATCGCTGGAGCTATCGCGCATTTTCGGAGCCATCGTCACTTCGACCAAACGCAATTCAGCACTGTAACCTCCTTTTACCTTTTACCTTTTTCCTTTTTCCTTCACCCACGTGCTCGAAGTCAAAAATCTCACGGTGAACTACGGCGCCATCACGGCACTGCATGATGTGTCGTTGCGCGTTGAGGCCGGGACCATCGTGACCTTGATCGGTGGCAATGGCGCGGGCAAGACCACGACTCTGCGTGCGATTTCAGGCATGGTGAAGCCGAAGGCTGGGCAGATCCTTTACGAAGGCCGCGACATCACAGGGGTGCCGCCGCACAAGCTCGTGGGCCAGGGCCTCGCCCATTCGCCCGAGGGCCGGATGGTTTTCGCCAACCTGACCGTGCTGGAAAACCTGCGGATGGGTGCCTACCTCCAGCGCGACAAGGCGGTCATCGCCCGCGAGTTGGAATTCGTTTACGCCACCTTCCCCCGCCTGCAGGAGCGTGCGGCCCAGCTCGCCGGCACCCTCAGCGGCGGCGAGCAGCAGATGCTCGCCATCGGTCGCGCCCTGATGAGCCAGCCCAAGTGCCTGCTGCTGGACGAACCTTCGCTCGGCATCGCCCCGCTGCTGGTCAAATCCATCTTCGAGAAGATCGTGGAGCTGAACCGCACTCGAGGGCTCACGATCCTGCTCGTCGAACAGAACGCCAACCTGGCACTACAGGTCTCGAGCTACGGCTACGTGCTAGAGACCGGCCGCGTCATCCTCGCGGGTGAGGCGGCCAGCCTGCGCGCCGACCCGAAGGTCCGGGAAGCCTACTTGGGGGGCTAAAAAGGCCCTTTCGGGTGGGGTTGGGACACGGTTTTGGCACTTGTCACACCCGGCTGTTCCATTGCGTCACACGACGGCACGCCCGAAACGGCCTTACGGGGCAGAAACGGCGATTTTTCAGGCATTTACGCCGATTCCAAGCCCCGTTTCGGTCCGGCATCACGATTGCAATAGTGCTGGCAGAGCGACGCCCGGAAGGCGGCGCACATTAAGTAACCAAAAAGCAAAACCACACCCACTATGAAACTGCTCATCCCCAATCGTCAGAACGGCTACGGACTCAACCCGCTGCTCAACCTCGGTCACGAACTGGACCGCCTGTTTGATGCCTCGCTCCGCAGCCCGGCCAGTCGCGAATACCAGAACACCTATGCGCCCGCGCTTGAACTGCGCGAGGACAAGGACAACGTGTTCGTCAGTGTCGAGCTGCCCGGCGTGGACAAGAAGGACGTCGAAGTCACGCTGCATGAGGGCGTGCTCACCATCTCCGGCGAACGCAAGCAGGAGACCGAGGTGAAAGAAGGCGAATACTTCCGCACCGAACGCAGCTACGGCCGCTTCCAGCGCCAGGTAGCCCTCGCCCAGCCGGTCGCGGCTGATGCCGTGAAGGCGGCCTACAAGGACGGCGTGCTGACCATTACGCTTCCCAAGACGCCTGAGGCCAAGCCCAAGCCGATCACCATCAGCGCGAGCTGAACCGATAACGGCAAGGAATTCACCCCGTGCGCTCCCACCGGAGCGCACGGGTTTTTGGTGTTCTAGCGACGTACGGCGTCGCGGATGACATCGTAAACATCCGTCGAGGCAAGCTCAGCTTGAGGCAGTGGCACCGGGGCAATGAGCAGTGGCCAGTCGTCGCGGCTTTGCGGGCGGATGCCGTGCGAGCCTTTCACGAGGGAGGCGTCGAGCGGGATCACGTCCATCAGCATCCGAAACCCGAGCTTCTTTTGCAGCAGGCGCCAGATGATCCGGAGCTTCACGGCGGGAATCTTGGGATCGAGGAACAGCTCGACGGGATCGTAGCCGGGCTTGCGGTGGATATCCACGCAGCGGGCAAAGTCCGGCGCCTTCGCGTCGTCGAGCCAGTAGTAGTAGGTGAACCAGGCGTTCTCCTTCGACAAGGCGATGAGGTCGCCCGCGCGTGTGTGGGTCAGGCCGTGCGCGGCCTTTTCCGCCGCATCCCAGACCTCGGCGACGCCGGATGTGCGGCCCAGCAAGTCCTTCACGGCGCCCAGCAGGCTGCGATCGTTCACATAAATGTGCGCGACCTGATGGTCGGCGACGGCGAAGACCTTGGAATTGCCGGCATCAAGCAGTTCGAGGCCCAGCTCCTCCTTCACCGTGAGCCAGCCGCGCTGGCGGAATTCGCGGTTCAGGTGGATTGGCGTGTCCACCGGCGTGATGCCGTACTCGCTCAACACGATCGGCTGCACACCGCGCTTCGCGAAGAAATCCAGCAGGTCACCGACGATGGCATCGATGCGGCGAAGATCCTCGGGAATGGCAGGATGGTTTGGTCCCAAGCGTTGCAGGTTGTAATCGAGGTGCGGGAGGTAAACGAGGCTCAGCGTCGGTGAGTGTTTCTCCTCAATCCATTTCGCCGCGCTCGCGATCCAGCGCGACACGCAATCGGGTTCGCCCTGCGGCGACTTCACACCCGCCGCCGGCCCCCAGAAGCCGGCAAACGGAAACTCCCCGAGTGCGCCCTTTAGCGCCGGCCGCAGGTCATACGGCCAGGTGTAGATGTCGAAGAACTTGCGGCCATCGGCCGGGTACATCGGGCGCGGCGTGACGGACCAGTCGGCGGTGGAGTACATGTTGTACCACCAGAAGAGCTTCGCGCAGGTGAAGCCCGGCAGCTCGGCGCGAAGTGCGTCCCAGACCTTGGGCGCGGTCACGACGTGGTTGGACTGCTTCCAGAACTGCACCTCGGCCAGTTCGCGGTGATACCAGCCGTTCGCCACGATGCCGTGATCGGTCGGCCGCCTGCCGGTGACATAGTCCGACTGCGCCGTGCAAGTGACGGCGGGAAACGCCGGATCAATCAGGGCGGAATGCCCCCGGTCGAGGAACGCCTTGAGCCGGGGCGTATGGGCGCCAATCAGGCCGCGCGTGAGGCCGACCACGTTCAGAACTGCGGTGCGTGTCACGGGAGGAGTGTTTGCCAGGACGCGACGGGCGACAACTCCCCTTACAAAGATGCCGTCACGATTCCGGGGCCTTTCATGGTCCGGTGCGCTTCCGCGAGTCCAGCTGCTGCTGCAAATCGGCCGCGCGCTTTGCCCCGGCGGAAATGATGGCCGGCGGGAATTCCCGCTCCAAATTACCCAGGACCGGCAGGGCCTTGCTTTCCAGCCGGCTTGCCAGCTTTATCCACGCGTAGCCCTCCACCGGGTCCTTGGGCACACCCCGCCCCTGACCATAGGACATTCCGAGGTTGTATTGCGCCGGGGCATATCCCTGATCGGCGGCCTTGCGCAGCCATTTCACAGCGGCAACATCATCGATGGCCGTGCCCTTTCCCTTGATCAGGGCGATGCCAAGATCGGCTTGGGCCCGATCCAGCCCCTGCTCGGCCGCCAGCCGGCACCATTTGATGGCCTCGGCCTCATCACGCTCCACTCCCAGCCCGTTCATATACAGCAGCGAGAGGTTATGTTGCGCCTTGGCGACGCCATGCTCAGCGGCCCGGCGGTACCACTTCACCGCCTCAGTGGTATCCTTCGCCAATCCACGCCCTTCATAATACGAGACACCAAGACTGAACTCGGCATCGGGCAGGCCCTGGTCCGCGGCCTTGCGAAACCATAGGGCCGCCTCGACCGGGTCAGGACCGTCCCCGTGTCCGGTCATCAGCACCATGCCAAGGCTGTTTTGGGCCTTCGCGTCGCCTTTCACGGCCGCCTGCCGGTATCGCTTCGCCACCTCAACGTCGCTTTCCGGAATACCGCGTTTCCTGCCGGCCGCAGGGGATGAAAGCAGGACGTACATGCAGGCCAGCACGATCACAGCCGCCAATCCGCACGCCAAAGGCGTCACCCAAAAAAAACGCCCGCGATGACGACGGCGGCGCCGGGGAGCCTCCTCGTCGGCTTCCGGCCTGTGAAAGGGCCTGCGGACCAGAGCTTCTGGAGCATCGGTGACCGCAGTTTCTGGCGCTTCCGTCACCCCACCAATCCGGGTGGCGGTAGTCGCCGGGAGCGCTTTGGGCATTGGCGCAACCGGAGGGGCGGGATCAGCCGTCAGCGTGGGGCGCAGGGCCGGCTTTTGCGCGGGTGTGCCGGCAGGGTTGTCCGGGAGCGGCGGCAGTTTCCCAAAACTGGCGGGCAGGCGTCCCCGGCTGCAGCCGACGGGCAGCGACAGCGTCCCCACCGTTTCCTGCCAAAGCCGGGTGGCCAATTTGCGGTGCTCCGCCACCTGATCGGCCGGCACCGAGTCGGCCAGCGTCGTCAGTTCGAAGTTCGTTTTCCAATATCCCTGGCTGCTGCGGCTGACCCGGATGAAGCTGAAATGGGGGCTCTGTATGCGCTCGCGCGGGGTGATCTTGAGCATCGGCAGGCGCGGTGACTCGACCTCAATCAGGTATGAGAAATTAAACGGAAAGGCCAGGGCGAACGGGGTCTTTCTCGGTTCAGGTCCGGGAACCGGCAGATAATTCCCGCTGAAGCCGGCGGCAATATTGCGGAACGCGCAAAATCCCGACTGGGCACGTTGCAGGAAGCCATTGATCTCAAAGACTTCCGCGAGCAGAAATTCATTCGTCTCCCGGTCGTCACGGCATTGCACCGTGCCGACGCGTGTGGCCTGGCCGAACCGGTTCGCACAAATCTTGAGCCTTTCTTTCGCAAAGGCTTCCTCCCCCATGGTCGCCAGCTGATTGCGGAGCGAATCGGCCGCCTCGCCGGACGCCTTCACATTCACGCCGAAATAGGAGAATTGTCCCGTGGTGTCCAGCAGTATGGATTCCCGTAAATCGTGGCGGCTGAGTTCAGGCCTTGGCCGCGGTTGATCCGCCAACCCGGACGTACCAGCCGCCACGGGGAGTCCCACCCCAAAATCAGGAATGTACCGGTTCAACGCTCCGCCGCCCTGAGTGCCGATGGTCGGGTCCACCCAGTATTTCTGCCCCTGCAGGGTAAACTCCACGACCACGTGATTGAACAGCGCCGGATCCGGCAACATGTCTGCGACCGCCTTTCTGGACCAGGCATGGACCAGCATGGGGACGGCTGGCACATTCAGGCTTTTCAAAAGGCACACCAGCAGCAGGGAGAGGTCCTTGCAGTCTCCGTAACGGCGACGGGCCACCACACCCGGCCGGGCCGGAACATAGCCGCTTTTCCCCAGGTCGGTGCCCAGATAACGGCAATCCGTCTGAACGAAGTCGATGGCCCGGCTGACCTGTTGCAGGGGATCATCGGAGGCGCTTCGGATCTCACCAACCAGTTCGTCCAGCAAAGCCGAATTGTCTTCGAGATAATCGGCAGCGAAGGCGGCGGCCACGCTTTTCCAATCCGCACAGTCGGACACATGAATCCAGGGAAAGGCGAGGTGCCAGCTGGGAGTGTAGGGTTCCGCTTTCGCCGCCTGGTAGGCAGAGCGCTCCCATTTCCATACCTTCAGCTCCCCATCGGCTTCCTCCACCGGCTGCAAATCTTCTGCCGACGATTCCCATTTCAGCGCACGGGAACCGGCAAACCGGACGGAAAAATGGAACCGGGAAATGGAAACTGACGCCGGGAGCGAGAAGAAGTTGAGGCAGTTCTCCCGCAGGAAATCGGGATCGTTCTCGGTTGTATACGACCATTCCAGCACATCTCCCGGACGGACATCTTCCAGCACCAGCAGAATCGTGAACCGGCCGTGGATGTTATAACGTTCCAACCCTTCTTCACGCTGGATGATCCGCATTGTCGCCAGATCCAGCTGGTTGATTTCGGCATCTCCCCGTCGGAGCCGGACGAAATGCAGCACGATCTTTTGGGTGCGCGGCTCGAAGGCGATGGACCGTTGTGAATATTTCTGGACTGCCTGTGTGGTCTCCAGCCGGTACGCGAAATGACAATGATTCTGGTGCAGTTCCGCGTGAACCTGTTCGCTCAGGAGCAGATCGCTGACGTGCTCGGCCCCTTGCGACTTGAAGGCCAGGTCGAGGCTGAACGTCTGCGCCCAGTCCGGCACGGGGCCGACGGAAACGCGAGCCCGGGCGAGCTTCTGCGCCTCCAGGTCGTCGGTCGGAGTGGCATCCATTGGCATGGGCGAGGATGGGCGGACGGGCGAACCGCTTTCAAAACCAAAAGCAGACGTCGGACATCGTATTATTCAGTCTGCCCTGTCCGTGGGCTGAAACCCGCGGCCACCTCCATTGAGGGGCTCTGCGACCGGGCCGGGTCCGCCCCGGCTAACATCCACCGTTCAGGCCATCGCCCGCGAGACACCACCGGCACGGATGGCATGGCGGCGCTGGAGTTCATGGATCGCCTTCACCACAACCGGGGCAGCCATCTCATGGACTTCAAATCCGCGTCCGATCTCGCGCAGCAGCGTGATGGTGAGTTCGCCGCCGAGGTGCTCGCGGAATTCTTCCAGGCCGGTGACGACGCGCAGCTGCCCGTGTTCATCCTCGTGCAGCAATTCATTCACGAAGAGATCGAAGCCCAGACGCTCCAGCAGCACCAGGATGCGTTCCGCCTGATCCGGCTTCAGAAAGCCCTGCTCGCGGGCGTAGATCACGTCGAGCGCGATGCCCACGGCCACGGCCTCGCCATGGCGCAGGCGGTATTCGGAAAGCTGTTCCAGCTTGTGCGCCGCCCAGTGGCCAAAATCCAGCGGGCGGGCGCTGCCCATCTCAAACGGATCACCGCCCGTGGCGATGTGATTCAGGTGCAGTTCAGCGCTGCGGAAAATCAGGCGCTGCATCGGCTCAGCGGCAAACCGGGCCAGTTCCCCGGCTGCCTGCTCCAGCCAGTTGAAAAACTCCGCGTCGCGGATGCAGGCAACTTTGACCGCCTCGACATAGCCGGCGCGCTTGTCGCGGGCCGAAAGCGTTTCCAGCAGATTGAAATCGTTGACGACGGCGAAGGGTGGGGCAAAGGCGCCGATGAAATTCTTCTTCCCGAAGGCGTTGATCCCGTTCTTCACGCCCACTCCCGAATCGGCCTGCGCCAGCGTCGTGGTGGGAATGCGGATGTGCCGTACCCCACGATGGGCCGTGGCTGCCGCGAGCCCGACCATGTCGAGCACGGCACCGCCGCCAATGGCGACCACGTAGTTGTGGCGGTCGATGTGATGCCGGTCGATCAGGGCGTGCATCTCCGTGACCCGGAACGGCGTGTTTTTGACCGTTTCGCCTCCGATCATCAGCACGGGCGGGCACACCAGCTGCACCTGCTCCGCGTGCGCCGCGAACCAGGCCTCGATGCGGCCCGGCAAACCGGACATCGCCTGGGCGAGCGATTCGTCGACGACGACCAGCACGCGGGCCCGGGGGCTGAAGGGCGCGGGCCGGCCATCCACCAGGATATCCGCCAGCAACGGGTTGGCCGGGGCGAACACCTCGTGCGTGAAATGCACCTGGTGCCGCCAGCGGACTTCGATGGTTCGCTCAAGGGAAGTCATGAAAAAGCGTGGCAGTTCGACGACGCGGGACCGGATTTATTTAGCGAACTTCACGCACGTCCAGCCAGAGCGTCGCGTGAAATTTCCCGCCGGGTGGCAGCACGATCACCTCGCCGTCACCACGGCCAAAGGAATTCGGCAGCGCGGTCCAGGGTTCGAGGCAGTAGAATGACTCCTCCGTGTTGCGCGACCAAAGCGCGGCGAAGCGGTATTCCGGGGAGGCGGCGAAATTCACGACCGTTTCCAGGCCGGCCGCCGGATCCACCAGCGCCAATTCCTTCTCCGCAAATTCACCGAGGAACACCGTGCCGCTCACGTCCACCCCGGCACTCAGTTCCTGCGCCGGAAATGGCTCCTCGAAAAAGGATTCCGCCTTGCCGATCTGGTTGAACCGGGTCGCCCGCGAGATGCGGATGAAGCAGCGGTTGCGCTCGCCGCCAGGAATGATCGGCACCGCCAGGTAGGGGTGGATGCCCGTGCTGAACGGCAGCGGTTGCGAATCGAGGTTCTCCACGGACTGCAGCAGTTCCAGCCGCCCTCCGGTCAGCCGGTAGATCACCTCGTGACGAAAGGCGAAAGGATAGCTCGGTCGCGTCAGCTCGGAATCGGTCAGTTCCAGCGTGACGCTGGATTCGCTCTGAGCCGTGACCTGCCAAGGCACGCGTCTCGCGAAACCGTGTTGCGGCGACTGCCAGAGCCGGCCGTTGAGTTCGTACTGCCCCTCCTTGCCCTGCGCCGTGTTGAAGCTCACGTGCGGGAACAGCAGCGGATTGCCGCCCCACATGCGCTCGGGATAGCGCGCGATGACCTCTTCGGGACAGTGCAGCGCTTCGACCAGGCCATGACCGGGCAGGCGCTTCGCATAGCGCACCAGCCAGCCACCCAGTTCAGGATAGACTGTGGCGAGGGCGTGATCGCCGTCGCGGAGCGTGAGTGCGGTTGCCATGGCACAAGGCTAAACGCCCTGCCCGCCCTTGGGAAGCCAGCAGCATCGGCCGGTTCAGGACGGCTGGTTTTTCGGAGTCTGCAGGTGGCCGGCCGCCACTTCCACCAGACGGCGACCGGAGATGCGCAGCCCCAGCCAATCACGGACCGGATTGACGCCATCCTCCTTCCGCACGCGCAGATCGTTGGCGATCGAGCTGACCTGAAAGACGGCATGCGCATCCCCCGCCTCGGAGATCACGGCGAAATCCGGCGCGAAAGCCCGGGGCCAGACGCTGCGGATCAGCATTGCGGCCGGACGCTTCCACCACGGGAGGCAGCGGGCAAAAAGCTCCCGCTCGAACTGTTCCGGAGCGATGCCAGATCGCCGGGAATAGACGTCGCGGAAGCTTGGCAATGGGTCGGGTTCAGCCACGCCTCAATTTCGTGCACGCACACACACGCCGTCAATCCAATCAGCCCGCCGCCGTCAGTTAAATGTGTTTCTCAGGGACGGCCGTGACCCAAACCGCATCACTTCGCCCCCTGTTGTACCCATTTTTTCACCAGCTCCAGCGACTTGGGCGGCAGCTTATGTTTCTCGGGCAACGGCAAATCCTCATCCAGGCCGGCCACGATGGTGATCAGCGGCGATTTCTTCAGGTCGCCCGGGGCGACCGCCTGCCCATAGTTCTTGCCGCCCTTCAACACGCCTTCAAGGGAGCCCACATCGAAGCCGCCCTTGGCCGACGCCCCCGAGTGGCAGGACCCGCACGCCGCCGCGAACACCGGCTGGATGTCCGTCGCGAAGGTGACCGGTTTCACCACCTCGGCAATGGGACCGTCGGGCCAGACCGCCCCCTGATCAATCCACGCACGCAGCAGACCGATCTGCTCGCCGGTGAGCTTTTCGGACTGGCCGGGCTTGTCGCTCGGCGGGGGCATGAGCATCTCGTCTACCAACCCGGCGACCATGTGGATGAGCGCGCTCTGTTCGCTATGGCCAGCCACGATGGTCGGACCGTAGTCGGTCTCCTTGAACGCGCCCTCCTTCGTGTCACAGCGGTATTTCCCCTTCTGCTTTTGCGCGCCGTGGCAGGAGAAGCAGGACTCCTTGAGCAGCGGATAAACCTCCTGGGTGAAATCCACCTTGCGCGGCAGCGGCAGCGGCAGCTTCGACACATCCACCGGTTTGGGCTTCTTGTCCTCGGCAAACAGGGCGAGTGGCACGGCAAGCAGCAGTGGCAAAAGGCGCGTGGACTTCATGGCGATGCAGCTAAGCTAGCAAAGCCGGCGGCGATGCCAAGCCGCGGGCGATTCATTAGAGAATCCCAATGTTTGAGGCGTCCGGAATGATGATTCGGGGCTTGTTTGCCGGGGTGGCCTTCCCACACTGAACGCCAATGGAACGGTGGTGCCGAATCACAGCCTCGTGGATTGGCGCGGTAGGACTGCTCGTCCGGTCCGCGTCCGCCGAATCCACCGCCACCGACCCCGGCACGCAGCAGCAGCTCCGGCTCCTGCAACAGCAGAACGAGGCACTCCAGCAGCAGATGCTCCGGCAGCAAGAGATGATCGAAACCCTGAGCCGGAAGGTGGCCCAGCTCGAATCGTCCGGCGGCAGTGACCGGGACGCAACCGAACCGCCGCACAGCGAGGGAGGCTTCTCCACCGGCAAGCTCCACCTGAGCGGCGAAGGCCAGGTCGGTTTCTTCAACGCGGGGTCACACGGCCAGTTTCCGAACTCCGAATTCCGGATCGACGAGGCGAAGCTTTTCGTCGAGGCGCAAGTGTGGAATGACGTCTATTTCTTCAGCGAAATCAACCTGTTCCTCCGGGAGGAGGACGCGTATGAACTGCGGTCCGGCGAGCTTTATCTGGACGCGGAGAACCTGTCTCAGCTCTGGGGCCAGGACCGGCAGCTCAACCTGAGGGCGGGCCGCATCGACATCCCCTTTGGCGAGGAATACCAGACGCACGATGCCATCGACAATCCGCTGGTCTCCCACTCGGTCATGAACCTGTGGGGCGTCGATGAAGGGGTGGAACTCTACGGCGCGCTCGACCGCTTCCAATACGTGCTGGCCGTCCAGAATGGAGGCCACAGCGGTCTGCGTGATTTCAACCGCGACAAGGCGGTGGTTGCCCGCGTGGGCGTGGACCCCGCTAAATGGCTGCACCTGAGTGTCAGCGGCATGCGGACGGGCGCGCTCGACGTGAAGCAGGACCAGCTCTCGGAGCTGTGGCTGGGTTCCGGCCTTGTGCGACCGCTCGGCTCCGCGAAGACGACGGTGTTTCGGACCGGCCTGCTGGAGGGCGATGTGCAGCTGAAGCTGCCGAGCACCACGGTGAAGCTGGCCGGTGGCATGCTGCAGTACAGTGACGACGATCCCACCGCGGACAACCGGCGCCAGGTGTACTACTATTACGCCGAAGGCGTGCAGAAGCTGTACCGGGGCTTCTACGCCGCCGTGCGTTGGAGCCAGGTTTTCGCCGACAAGGGTTTCCCCATCGCCGGCAATGGCAATGTGGCCACCTACGCCTTCAGCCCGGTGCTGACGAAAGACCTCTGGCTGCTGAGCCTCGGGGTCGGGTATCGCTGGAGCGAACAGCTGGTGTTCAAAGTGGAGTACTCCCTGGAGCAGGGCCACACCATCAACGGCCCCGACCGCACCGCCGAGGACCTGCTCGCCGTGACCGCCGCCTTTGCCTTCTGATCATGAAGCATCTCTCCATCTGGCTGGCGGGGGCGTTTGCCCTCACGGCCGAAATCCAGGCCGGCACCATCACGGGCACCGTCAAGGCCCAGGGCAAGGAAGGCGCGGATGAGGGGGTTGCCGGCGGCAAATACGACAGCCGCAAGTACAAGTTCGCGGAGAGGGTGGATTACACTCAGATGCGGGACTTTGTGGTGTACCTTGAAGGGCTGCCCGGCACGAACTCACTGACGGACCAGACCGTCCAGGTGGTCACTTCGCGGAAGGTCAACCAGCAGGGCGCCGTATTCACCCCGCACGTCCTCCCGGTGGCCGTGGGTACCACCGTTGAGTGGCCCAACAACGATGACATCTTCCACAATGTCTTTTCGATCTCGGACGCCAAGCAGTTCGACCTGGGACTCTACAAGCATCCCGAGGTAAAGCGGGTCACGTTCGACAAGCCGGGCCGCGTGGACGTCTTTTGCTCCATCCACAAGACGATGAACTGCACGATCCTCGTGCTGGAGAATCCTCATTTTGCCGTCACGGACGATCGCGGCCGCTATGTGATCCCAAATGTTCCGGCCGGGACCTACCGCCTGCGGGCCTGGCACGAGCGCATGCCAGGACAGACCCGGGAGATCGTGGTGCCGGAAAACGGCGAAGTCAGTGCGGACTTCACCTTGGGCATCACCAACCTGCCGAAGTACTGACCCGCGATGCCCCACTCTGCACGACCAGTCCGGCTGAGCTTCCAGAGCAAGGTGCTGATCCCCGTGGTCGGCATCATGGTGCTGCTGGTCGTGCTGCCCACCTGGCTGGTGACCCGCCGCCTGTCGCGCCAGTTCGAGGCCGTCGCGGCGGGAAATCTGGCCACGGCCGACGCGGTCTTTCGGAACCTGCGGCCGATACAGGCCAGAAACCTCCTGCTGCGTTATCGCAATGCGGCCAACGACCCACGCTTCAAGGCGGCTGCGAAACTGGCCCACGAACCAACGCTCCGCTTTCAGCTCAAGGAGTTGCTGGAGGAGCTCGGTGGCGATGCCGTCCTCTATTTCGACGCCCACGGCGAACCGGTCGCGAAAGCCAGCCGGCTGCCCGTTTTGGACCCCGCGCGGCTGGCTGGTCTGGGCGCCGATTCCATCCGGCAGGCCATTGGCAATGAGGCCAACGTCACCACGATTGATGCCGGTGGCCGGCTGTTTGATCTGGTTTCCGTTCCCGTCCTCGCGGGCGAAGAGGTTGTGGGCGGTCTCACCTTCGCCTCGGAACTGGGTGAGGAGGCGGTGCGGGAGTTCAAGCAGCTCACGCGCAGCGAGATTGTCCTGCTGGCGGGCAATCAGATCGCGGCGGGCACGCTCGCAGCCACCAATCTGACCGCCGAACTGGCACAGACCGCTTCGGGCAAGGCAACGGCCCATCACGCGGACACGGTGACCGTGAACGGCGAGCACTTCATGTATCTGGCCGGTGAACTGGGCCAGGCCGCCTCCAGCCCGCACCTTGGCTATCTGCTGCTCAGCTCCTACGAACAGCCCCTGCTCGAATTGCAGGCCACGCAGCGGCAGTTTCTCTGGATCCAGCTCGCCGGCATCCTGCTGGGCACGACGGTGGTATGGCTCCTGGTGCGCCGCGTCACCAACCCGCTCCGCCAGCTCCGGGACAGCGCCGAGGCGGTCGGACGCGGCGACTTCTCCCAGCGCGTCGAGGTGCGTTCCCGTGATGAGTGCGGTGAGCTGGCCGGCGTGTTCAACCGGATGACGTCAAACCTCAAGACCTCACGCGAACAGCTGGAAAAAACCGTCGAAACCCTGAGCTCCACCCAGGCCCAGCTCATCCAGAGCGAAAAGCTCCGCGCCATCGGCACGCTGGCAGGCGGCATCGCCCATGATTTCAACAACATGCTCGGGGCCATTCTCGGCTTTGGTGAGCTGGCCCTCGAGGATGTGCCCCGCGAAAGCGCGGCCGCCCGGAATCTGCGGCAGGTGCTCAAGGCCGGGCAGCGGGCCAAGGACCTCGTGCGGCAGATTCTGGCCTTCAGCCGGCAGAGCGCCCCTCAGCGGGTCAAAGTTCGGTTGAGCGCCATTATCGACGAAACCGTCCGGCTGTTAAGGGCCACGATCCCGGTCACCATCGGAATCCACACCCGGCTCAACACCACGGAGGATGTCGTGATCGCCGATCCCACGCAGCTCCACCAGGTGCTGATGAACTTGGGCACCAATGCCAGCCACGCCATGCGCGACGGGGGCGGTGAACTGACGTTCGCTCTGGACGAGTTCCATGTCCCCGAAAGCGGCGCTCCCGAAGCGCCCCAACTCAAGCCGGGGTCATACCTCCGGCTGCAGGTTGCCGATACGGGTCACGGCATGGAGCAGTCGGTGCTGGAGCGCATTTTCGAACCCTTCTTCACGACCAAGCCCGTGGGTGAAGGCACCGGCCTCGGCCTCTCCGTCGTTCATGGCATCATCGAAAATCATGGCGGTTTGATCACCGTAAGGAGCGCTCCGGACAAGGGCACCACCTTCGCCATCTTCCTGCCGCACGTGCAGCTCGGAGCCCTGGTCGCGAACGATGGACCGGACGAACCCATTCGCGGCGGCAATGAACGCATCCTGGTGGTGGATGACGAGGAGTCTTTGGCCAACATGCTGCAGCAGCGGCTTACGCGCCTGGGGTATGATGTGGTCGCACATCACGACAGCGTGGCCGCCCTCGACGAGTTCCGCACGACCACCACCCCGTTCAATCTGGTGATCACCGACCAGGCCATGCCGAAGCTGACCGGCACAGGTCTGGCCGCGGAGGTGGTGCGGCTCCATGCCCACACGCCCGTCATCATCGTCACCGGCTCCTCGCACACCCTCTCCGAAGCGGAGCTGATGCGTCCGGCGGTCCGTGAGTACCTGACCAAACCCGTCAATTTTGCCGAATTGAGCCGGGCCATCCGCAAGGCCTTGGAAGAAAGACCGGAAGCACCGGGCTCGAGCAAGTGAACGTACCGCCGCAAATCCTATGCAACGCATTCTGATCATTGACGACGACGAGCAAGTGCGGGATTTGCTCAGCGAAATCCTCGGACGTGCCGGCTACGAGGTCCTGGCCGCGAGCAATGGTGCCGAGGGGCTACGCCTTTACCGTGCGCAGCCCGCCGATCTGGTCATCACCGACCTGATCATGCCAGAGAAAGAGGGGATGGAGACCATCATCGCCCTGCGCAAGGACTTCCCCAAAGTACGCATCATTGCAGTGTCCGGCGGTGGTCGGAGCGGGGCCATCAGCTACCTGCCCATTGCCAAATCGCTGGGGGCCGCTCGCACCGTCGCCAAGCCCTTCTCCAAGCAGGAGATTCTAGACGCCGTGCGGGAGACGCTCGCCACCTGAGGCAGCCGATCAGGGCGAAACCCTGGAATGCAGCAGGTAATGTGTCAGGGCCACCACCACCAGCGCGTGGCGGATGCGGCCGGTGCGGATGAGCCCGGGAATTTCCGCCACCGGAACGAGACGCAAGGCGATGTCTTCGGTGGCGTCGAATTCGACCGGGTGGCGCAGCTCACAGCCCTCCACCAGCAGGGTATGGCAGGTGTTGGTCTGGATGGCTGGGTTCGGGAAAATGCTGCCGATCAGCCGAGCCTGTGTCCCCTCGTAGCCCGTCTCCTCTCGCAGTTCCCGCAACCCACCCGCGACCGGGTCCGACTCATGCGGGTCCATCATGCCTCCAGGGATTTCCAGCTCGACCGTGTTCGAGCCGTGCCGGAACTGCTCGACCATCACCAGGTAGCCATCGGTCGTGATGGGCACAACGTTCACCCAGTTCACACATTCAATGGCAAAGAGATCATGCTGCCCGCCCGTCCGGGGATTCGTCTTCAGGTCAGAACGGATGCGAAAGATCCGGTAATCCGCCAGGACGGTGGAAGAAATCGTGGGCCAGGGACGGATGACTTGCGGCGAATTCATGGTGCGAAGCGGCGTAACGAAGGCGGTGGCCAAGCCTGAAAACCGAAAACCGAAAACCTTGCCTCAGTGATGGTGATGATGCTCCACCCCGCACGCATGCTGCCAGGCGTGCAGCAGGTGGTCGATGATCTCATCCACGCCGCCGCCGTGTTTCACCTGCGCGAAGACAACCGGGCCCGGACCCCGCATGGCCTTGGCATCGCGCGCCATCACGTCCAGATCGGCTCCGACGGCCACCGCCAGGTCGGTTTTGTTGATGACCAGCAGATCGGACTGCGTGATGCCGGGGCCACCCTTGCGGGGCACCTTGTCACCACCCGCGACGTCGATGACGTAAATCGTGTAGTCCGCCAGTTCCCGGCTGAAGTGGGCCGCCAGATTGTCGCCCCCGGATTCGAGCAGCAGGATTTCCGGGTGGAAGAGGCGGTGCAGTTCCTCCAATGCCAGCAGGTTCGCCGAAATGTCCTCGCGGATGGCGGCATGCGGACACCCGCCGGTCTCCACCGCCCGAATGCGCGAGGCGTCGAGCGCCTGGTTGCGGATGAGAAATTCGCCATCCTCGCGGGTGAAAATGTCGTTGGTGACGGCGGCGATGTTCCGGTGTTCGCGCAGCCGACGGCAAAGCTGGAGCATCAGCGCCGTCTTGCCACTGCCCACCGGGCCGCCCACGCCGACGGTGAACGCCCGCCGCTTGAAATCACGGTCCAGCGGCAGCTCGCGCTCATGGAAATGACCGGGATGGTCGAGGTGCTCGTGAGTGTGGCCGCCGGGTCTGTGATGATGCTCGTGCGCGCTCATGCGGGCGGAATTGGAATCGACCGGCCGGACAATGGCAAACAATCAGGGGAAATTACGAATCGCGAATGGCGAGTGACAAATGAAGACGCTCCGCACGCCCAAACCATCTCTCACTGATCACTGACCTAATGATTGCGCCGCGGTGTAGGCCCGCCAACCGCCATGCGAGGTGATCTCGCGCTGGCCTTCGCAGAGAAAGGCCTCGCCCAGCACCCCGAGCACCTCTTCGCCGTCGGACAATTTCACTTTGCCGATGGCAAGGCCGGCCGGTTCGCGCGACAGCACGGACGCCAGCCCGGCCGGCGGAACGCACCAGAGTTCGAGCGCGACTTCCACGCCGCCTTCGCGGAAGCGCATCATGGCCGGATGACGGTCGTTGATGGACCAGATCCGGTAGCAAGCCGCGGTCTTCGCCTCGCGGACGAACGTCGCACCGACGGCCAGCAGGTTGGGATTGAGTTCCAGGCCGCGCATCAGCGTGCCGTTCACGGCCAGCAACAGGTCATTCATGAGTGGGGTTCGCCAGTTCGTCCGGCCCGAGAAAGCGGACCGGCTTTTCGTAGATCGCGAGCACGATGCAGCCGGCCTCGCTCAGGATACTGTGACTCGTGCCCGGGGGATTGATGATCAGCATGCCCGCATCGGATCGGCTGTTCTCATCCACCTGCGAGCCCGAGAGCATGAAAATGTGCTCGTACCCGGTGTGCTCGTGAAGCGGCACGCGCGACCCGGCTCGGAAGCGCAACAGGGCCGCCGTCGGCCCGGTCTGGCCGTCGCCGTAGAGGCGGTAGATGTCCACGCCTTCCTGAAAGGGTTTCCATGGGAGCTTGTGCTGCCAGTCGGCGATCTGGAAGAGATCCTTGAGTTTGAGCACCCGGGCGGGGTCGTTTTCCATGCGTTATGATGAAGAAGCCGGCGTGCGCAGAGTTTTTCACCAAGAGGAAAAGCGGCAAGGAAGAACGGCGACCCGCATCGTCCACATACCAATCTTAATCCTAATCCTAATCTTACTCATAATCATTTCCACCACCAAGCACGCGGCAGCCCAGTGGTAAAGCCGGGATACGGGACTGCGGGGAAAACCGCTGAAGCGGTTTCCTCAGCGGAACGCGGGCTGTCACCGGGATAAATCCCGGTGTTAACGGGATGCGGTGGGATCACTGGATCGCCTTGATGAAGGCCGCCGAATCGCCGACGGCCCCGAAGACGCCGCCCTGCATCTTGATCATCTTCAGCGCGGCGAGGTAGTTGCCGTAGTCGGTCGCGCCGGTGCAATCGGAGAGCATCAGGCATTCGTAGCCGCGGTCATTGGCCTCGCGCATGGTGGTGTGCACGCACACGTCGGTAGTGATGCCGGCCAGGGCGATGTTCTGGATTCCCTTTCGCCGGAGCAGCATGTCGAGGTCCGTGGCGTAGAAGGAACCCTTCCCCGGCTTGTCGATGATGGCCTCGCCCGGCAGCGGGGCCAGCTCCGGGATCAGATCCCAGCCGGCCTCCCCGCGAATAAGGATGCGCCCACACGGCCCGCTGTCACCGATTCCCGCCCCGATGCGCTGGCTGCGCCAACGCTTGTTTTCCGGCAGGTCCGCCAAGTCCGGCCGGTGGCCCTCGCGCGTGTGCATGATGTGAAAGCCCTTCGCCCGCGCCGCCGCCAGCACGCGCTGGATCGGTCCGATCGGCGCAAGGGTGAGCGAGAGGTCATACCCCATCTTGTCCACGTAGCCGCCGGGCCCGCAGAAGTCCGTCTGCATGTCGATCACGAGCACGACGGTGTTGTCCGGACGCAGTTCGCCGTTGTAGGGCCAGGGATAGGGATCGGCTTCGACGTAGTGTTTCATCGGAAGGGGAAAAGGTTGGTTTCACTCAGGGTAAAGCGGCCGCGGCATTGCTGCCGCGACCGCCATCTACACAACACACACTGCAAACTCTGTTCAGGCGGTGACCGAGTGCGGCTGAGCCTCGCCCGACGGCTCGGGGTGCTCGGCCAGTTTCGGCGCCACCGCCACAAACTTCGCACAACCCGCCAGGACTGCGGCCACTCCGAGATAGCCCGCCGCCACCGGCAGGCTCTGACCGATGCCGATCTGCTCGCCGTGCATCAGGCCGAAGAAGGTCAGCACCGCCCCGGCCGCCGCGAACCCGGCCGCCTTCAGGAAATTCCGGTCGATGATGAAGGTCGCAATGGCCCCCAGCATCAGGCCGCCGAGGATGGAGCCACCGCCGAGAATCTGCAGGCCGTGGAAGAGCACGCCCTGGTTCTTCATCCCGCCGACCAGTTCCTCCGACACCTCGAAGATACCCGCCGCCGCGAGCGCGCCCTTGATGATGGTCAGGCCCCAGTTGGCGATGTGCGGCGCGAGCGAGAGGATGATCGCGGGTGCATGGCTCCGCGGCGTTTCCTGGAAGGCCTGCGAGCCGATCAGCATCGCGATATAGAGGAGGATCGGCAGGATGGCGACGCTCGGAATCAGCGCCAGCATGACCGAAATCGTGCCAAACCAGCATAGCAGGATCACCAGGACGCCCGTGCCGGCGGAGTACCCGATGCGCCCGCCCATGGCCTTCCAGCCGGGGTGGCCGATGTACACGGCGTTGATGAAGGGGTTGCCCATCAGGCAGCCGATCAGGCTGACCACGCCGTCGGCGGTGAGGACGCGGGTCGTCGGGAAGCTGTCGCCGGCCACCGCCGCGCTCTCGACGTTGTCGATGGCCTCGACGAGGTCGTAGATGCCGAACGGAATGGCGGTGACCAGGATCACGCCCAGAAACTCAAAGCCGGAGAACACATGGCCGAACGCCGGCAGCGGCACATGGAAGCCGAAGCTGGTCACGGAGTCCGTCAGCCCCTTCAGGCTCATGCCGCCATAGTTGAGGCCGAACGCGTTGGATCCCCACGCAATGAGCGTTCCGACGGCGATCGCGATGAGACCGGCCGGGATGCCACGGAAGTAACGGACACCACCGAACCAGCTCAGCAGGATGATCGCGAAACAGGTCAGGCCGATGACCGGCGTCATGAACATCTGCAACGCCGGGCTCATGGCGATGAATGTCACTGAGACGCCGGCCAGCGTGCCGAGCAGTGCCGCGCGCGGCGTGATCTTGCGGATGATCGGCGCGATGAAACCGCCGATCATCAGCACAAAGCTCTGGATGAACACCCAGGTGAGCCCCGCCTCCCAGCCCTTCACCGGGTCGCCCGTCTTGATCTTGATGGGCAGCATGATCACGAAGACGACCACAAACATATGCGGCACGCTGATGCCCGAGGGCAGCGCGCACACGTCGGTCCGGCCCGTCTTCTTCGCGAGCTGATAGGCCAGCCACGCGTAGTAGAGCGTGGAAAGCAGCATCATCAGGCCGGTGGCCGGCAGGATGCGGCCGAAGACGAGGTCATCCGGCAGCTTGAGCACAAAGCGCAGGAGCGCCGTGAGTGTGAGCAGGTTGACGAGGATGTTGGTGCCAAAGCCGAAGAAGGCATTCCAGTCTCCGGGCACCCAGATTTTGGGTTTCATCATATCGCTTGCAGTGGGTTGGATTGGTGGTTGGGAAGCAGCAGAACGGGGCGGAAATGGCTCAGGAAAGCGCGGCGAGAATCTTCTCCGAGTCGGACACCCAGCCGAAGATGCCGCCCTGCGCCTTGATCATCTTCAGGCCCATTTCCTGGAACTCGGGAAAATAGGAGCCCACACAATCCGCCGGCACGAGGCAATCGTAGCCCCGGTCATTGGCCTCGCGGACGGTGGTGTTCACGCAGACTTCGGTAGTCACGCCCGTGACCACGAGCTGGGTGATGCCCCGGTTTTGCAGGATGGCGTGGAGGTCGGTCGCAAAGAACGCCCCCTTCCCCGGCTTGTCGATCACCGGCTCCGTCGGTAGCGGATACAGCTCGGCGATGATGTCGTGGCCGGCCTCGCCCCGCACCAGGATACGGCCCATCGGGCCGGCGTCGCCGATACAGGTCGCGCTGCGGCCGCGAATTTTCTTGGCCGGCGGCAGGTCGGTGAGATCGGGCCGATGCCCTTCGCGGGTATGCAGCACCTGCAACCCCGCCGCACGCCACGCCGCCAGAAGCCGTTGGTTGGGCGCGATCGTACGGCGGAGTTGTGACACGTCATTGCCCAGCATTTCGCCGAAGCCGCCCGGTTCGAGAAAGTCACGCTGCATATCAATGATGAGCAGCGCGCACTTGGTGGGTTCGAACTCGAAGGCGTAAGGCTCGGCGTCGATCGTCATGGATGAGGCTGGGTCAGGTTGAAGTGCCGCTAGTGAACGCTAGGCATCCGCCGAACGGACTGTCGGGTGCGGCAAGGCAGGCGCATATGGCTCAGAAGAAGGCGGAGAAACCGAGATAGACCTGGACGGTGTCACGCGTCGGCTTTCCGGGCGCATTGAAGGCATTCAGGTTATAGAGATTGTCGTCCACGAAGTTGATGTACTTCACGCCCGCGTGAACGCTCCAGTGCCCATACCCGGCGGGCATGAAGTTCATCGGGAGCGTGGCTTTCACGCCCAGTTCGTAGAGTCCCACGGTGGAGCTGCTGTGGTAGAAATCCCCGTAAAACCGTTCATCTGGCAGCAGCACGCGCAGCGGCGCCTCCAGCTTCAGGCCGCCGGCATCTTTGAAGGTGTAGCCCGGAGCCACGCCGACATCGAAGTAGGAGCTGGAGCCGGGCGCGGGATGCTTGGCGTTGGGGTTGACCGGCGGCAGGCCGATCACGCCGCCGGGAAGCGCGGCATCCGTCGCCTTGCCCTCAAGCTCCTGCCAGTAGATGACGTAAGGGTGCAGCGCGAAGGCCCCGAGGTATTCGCTGTCATCGAAGCTGAGCTTCGACTCCAGGTGATGCGACGTGCCGATGTCGAGGATCTGCTCGGCGAAGGCGGTGTAGGTCAGGTCGAGCTTGAAATGCTTGCCGAGGCCGAAGGAGAAGCCGGCGATCGGATCGATTTCCGTCCACGGCGTCTTCGGCTGGCTGCCGTACGGGCCATGCACCGAGACCTGGCTTGTACCGAGGTCGTTCCAAACACCGCCAACGAGCGTGACGTCGTTGATGAATGAATCGCCCTTGTAGAGATTGACGAACGTGAGGAAGAGCGGCTCGATCGTGAGGCCCTTGTCCCGCACGAGCATGCCGCGCGGAGTCACATACTCGTTGGCGAGTTCTACCGCGAACAGGGCGTGGACCCGGGAGGGGGCATCGTCGGCCTGCAATTGGGAAACCCCGGAAGCGGCGATGGCCGTTAGGACCGCTGCGACCAGCAGGCGGGAGCCAAGGCGAAGAGGTTCGGTAGGGCGTTGGGAACTGGTATTGGTTGCCGTCATGGTGGCGTAATTTCTTTGGGTTGCGCCAGAGTTGGGTTGCTGGCGACTCCCCTTAAGCCGGCCCCGTGCCAGATTATTGCAGGTGCGAAATCACCAATGTTTACTATCCTCCGTGAAAACCGGCCCGGACTCCGACGTGCTTTGGGCTGTTTCAGTTGTCGCCTGTGAAACACTTGAAACAGATTCTCACCCCTGCCGTGTTTTCGCTCCGCGCTCGCAGGGTTTGTTCACAAAGCTGGCGGCACCTCTTCCTGGGCCAACTTCCGATAGATGCGCGTGCGGTGGACCCCGAGCAACCGCGCCGCGTCGGCGATATTTCCGCCTGTCTCCTGCAGGGCGCGCTGGATCAGCAGGTCCTCCGCCTCGGCCAGGTTCAGGGGCAGCGCTGCGACCGTGGCCTTGCGGTCCGTCCGCACGCCTTTGGCCGGCGGCAGGACGGCACCCGTCGGCAGGCCGAGGTGTTCGGGCCGGATGACATCGCCACCACTTTCGATCAGGCCCCGCTCGATGACATTCTTCAGCTCCCGGACATTGCCGGGATAATCGTGACACTGCAGCGCCTCCAGGGCCTCGCTGCTGAAGGGCGGCGCCTTCAGTCCCATTTCGGCGGCGAACAGGCGCAGAAAATGGGTGGCCAGCAACGGCACGTCCTCGCGGCGTTCCCGCAGCGGTGGCGTGGCCACCACGTAACGCGCCAGTCGGAAAAAAAGATCCTGCCGGAAAGTCCCCGCCGCGATGCGCGCGTCGAGATCCGCATTCGTCGCCGCGAGGATGCGGACATCGACCTTGCGCGGTTGCGAAGCGCCGACGGGTGTCACGCAACCATCCTCCAGCACGCGCAGCAGCTTCACCTGAAGCGAGGCCGCCATGTCGCCAATCTCGTCAAGAAACAGCGTCCCGCCGTGCGCCAGCTCAAAGTAGCCCTTGCGGTCGTTGGTGGCGCCGGTGAACGCGCCTTTGACGTGGCCGAACAGCATCGATTCCGCCAGCTCGGCCGGAATCGCCACACAGTTCACCGGCACGAACGGCCCCTTGGCCCGCACACTGTCGAAGTGGATCGCGCGCGCCACCAGCTCCTTGCCCGTGCCGCTCTCGCCGAGGATGAGCACGCTGGTGTGGGCGAACTGGTGCAGCCGGCGGATGTCGTCGGTGATCTTGCGGATGAGCCGGCTGCCGCCGACCAGACCCGCGAGATTCCAGCGCTCCGCTTCCAGTCCGGAAATGACCGCCAGCTTTTCGTCCGCGTGCTGGAGCGCCGTTTCCGCCTGCCGCCGACGCTCGATTTCTGCCGTGAGTTCTGCCGTCCGGCTTTCCAGCGCCCGGTTCTTCTCCCGCAGCTCACGGGTCAGCCGGCTCAGGCGCAGGTGGGTCGCCACCCGGCTGAGCACTTCGTCGGCCTGGAAGGGCTTCACCACGTAATCCACACCGCCCGCACGGAAGGCCTCGACCATGCTCGTCAGCTCGCCGCGCGCGGTGATGAAGATCACGGGAATGTCCCGCGTGGCCTCGTCCTGCTTCAGACGCCGGCAGGTTTCCAGGCCGTCGAGTTCCGGCATGAGGATGTCGAGCAGGATCAGCCCGGGCCGGGCCCGGGCGGCGACCTTCAAGGCCACCTGCCCGCCCGGCGCGGCCAGTATCTCGTAGCCCTCCGGCTCCAGGGCGGCGGTGAGCACGGCCAGGTTTTCCGGAACGTCGTCCACCAGCAGGATCTTTTCACGCGACACCACGGTCGCAACGGCGGGTGAAATCATAGCAGCGAGGCCACTCCGGTCGCGTCCGGCTGGGTGACGCGCGCGAGCAGGCGCAGGATTCCGTCCATGTCGTAGCTGCGCATGCGGTGGCGGATGTGTTCGGCGAGCATTTCCGCCTCCGGCCCGAGCTGCCGCAGCTCCTGCAGGCAGGCCTTGAGCGCCGTGGTGCTGTGCAGCTCCGCCGCCACGTTCAGGCGGGCGCACAGCTCGTCCGGCATGACCACCCGCAAAGTCTCCGGCGGGGTCAGCAGTGGTGTGGAAGCAGCGGGCGCGGCATATGTAAACTCCGTCCCGAGGTGTGCCTGCAGGCACTCGTAGATCCGCTCACTTCGAAACGGCTTCGCCAGAAAATCGATGCAGCCGGCGGCCAAGGCCTCATCCCTGTGCCGCGCCAGCGCCGAAGCGGTATGCGCGACAATCTTCGGCGGATCTTGAGGCGCTTCGGCCAAAAGTTTCCGGGCCGTGTCGGCCCCGCTCAGTCCCGGCAGCAGCAGGTCGAGAAAGATGATGTCGGGGGACTCTTCACGCACAGCGTTGCACGTCTCCTCACCATCCACCGCGTATCGGACTTCGCAGCCAATGGCGGCAAGCAGTCCGCCCAGCACTTCGCGATTTTCGCGGCGATCATCCACCACCAACGCCCGCACCCGGCAGCCCGGTGCCAGTCGCGCGACCTGCACTGTCGTCTCCTCGGCCACCGTCGCCGCCGGCGCCAACGGAATGGAGAAATGGAAGCGCGAACCGACGCCGCGCGAGGATTGCAGTTCCAGCTTCCCGCCGAGCAATTCAACCTGCCGCTGGGCAATGGCGAGACCAAGACCGGTTCCCCCGTGATCGCGTGCACCAATGCCTTGGTGGAAGGGCTTGAAGATGTCGGTCAGTTCCCCCTCGGGAATCCCCTGCCCGCTGTCGATCACTTCGAACACCCATTGCCCGTCGTGACGCGCCTGAAACCGCAGGCATACCTCGCCCATGCGGGTGAACTTCACCGCGTTGCCCAGCAGGTTGATGAGCACCTGCCGCAGCTTGCCCTCGTCACCCCGCACCGGGATGCGCTCCGTCCCCTCCGGCAGCACCCGGAAGCCGATGCGCTTCTGCGCGCAGAGCGGCTGAAAGGTTGCGGCCAGCCCCCGGCCCAGGGCAGCCAGGTCGAAATTGACGGGATTCAGTTCCATTCGCCCCGCCTCGATTTTGGAGAGGTCGAGGATTTCATTGAGCAGCCCCAGCAGATGATGGCCGCTGGCACTGATGCCCCGGATGGAATCGTGCTGCTCCGGCGGGAGCCGTTCGTCACGCCGCATCAGTTGGGCATAGCCGAGAATGGCATTGAGGGGCGTGCGGATCTCATGGCTCATGCTGGCGAGGAAGTCGGATTTGGCTGCATTGGCCGCCGCCGCTGCCGCCTCGGCCTGCTGGCGCACCCGGACTTCTTCCTGCAACGCCGCGTTGGCCACCGCGACCTCGCGCGTCCGTCGCCAGCTCCCCAACAGGTACGCCGTGGTCAATAGCGTGAACGCCAGCCCGCCGAACAGCGCCAGCTGTGATTGCAGGTGCGACTGCGTGGCGTTGAACTCAGCCGTCGGCGCAAAAATCACCGCCCAGCGCCGGCCGGCAAACTCCAGAGCGGTTTGGGCGTTTTGCGCACCCGTGGTCGCGCTGAATTTCGTACCGGTCGTGCTGTTGAAAATCAGCTCCCCGGCTGGTGACTCATCAAACAGCTGCGCCTCGATGCCCTTGGCCCGGAGCTCCCGGAACGCGTTCCCCACCAGATCGGCCACGCGAAACACGGCCACGGCGAATCCGGCCAGCCGTTCACGCCGGGAAGCGACGTCCGTGGGCGTCGGCCCGCGATAGACCGGCAGCAGGACCAGCAGCCCGGCCTGGTTTCCTGGTTCCTGCGCCAGACGAAGCGGCGCGGTGGCCGCCGGCAGACCTGTATCGCGCGCCTGTTCCACCGAGATCCGGCGGCGCGGGTCGGAATCCAGGTCGTAGCCGAGCGCCAGCGCATTCCGTTCCAGCGGCTCGATGTAATACACGGGAACGTACTCGGCTCGCGCGCCGGCCGGGACGATATGGCCGCCGGAATCCCGTTCCCGGAACTGGAACCCGGCCGAGCCCTCGGCGGCCGCGGTGGCCTCGACTTCCGCCCGGCGCGCCAAGGTCACCAGCGGATTCCAGGAGAGCGCCTGCAATTCGGGCTGCCGCGCCAGCGCCTGCCGGACAAATTTTCCAAACTGGTCCCGCCGGATCTCCCCTTCCGCCGCTTGGAGCGAAGCGATGGAGTGCAGCACCTCGAGTGAGCGCAGCATGCTCACCTGGAGCCGCTCCACCTGCTCGCGGGTTACCTCAGTGGCGCGCTGCGCCAGTTCGCGCCGCTCCCAGCCGCGCATCGTGAGACACAGCAACAGGGACAGCATCGTACCCGTCCCCAGCACGCAGAGAATCCATGGCAGGGGCAGACGCGACGACGAAATGGCGGCAGTCTTGGTCAACCATTTCACGGCGAGCATGATGTTTGCCGCCGAACCATTTACGGCTCATCCGGTGACGAACTGGCGCAAACAGGTGTCCCCACAAAACCGGCGTTGGTGAATTGTGACCAAGCTGCACAAACGCTGGCATTGGCGGTCATCTCGTAGCAGCCGAGGTGACGAGGCTCCATCTAAGGAACAAGAAGTTTGAGCCTCCTCACCTCGGCTGCTACACCCGCACCAAAAGCGCCTCAGCTTTGGAACAGCCGGGAGTAGAGCCGGTCCTGCGCGCCCTGCCAGAGATCCTGCAACGGCGCCGTCTGCGCGATATCGTCCAGGGACAGGTCGGCGCAGCGTTCCAGAATCTCCTCCGCGCGGAGGCTGAGCCGGTGTTGCAGCGACTGCCCTTCCATTGGACCGATGATGCCGAGGCGTACCGCCCCCGCGATCAGGCCGCGCAGGTGCTGGAAAAACAGCAATCGCGCCGTCGCGGACTGATCCAATTCCAGCACGCCCATCACGACCCCAAAAACCGGCGCAAAATGTCCGCAGGGCGGCTGATGGTCGGTCTCACGCAGGCGCTGCAGCCCAGGGAGGGCAAAGATCCGTTCGGCCGAGGCCAGCAGCGCCTGCCCTTGCAGCCGGCTGGCGCGGTTCGCGACGTGGTTGCTGGTAAAGGCGTCGCAGAGGCGGTCCAGTTCGGTCAGTCGCGTCGGCTCCCGGTGGGCCGCAGTCACGAAGGGCAGGATCGCGTGCCCGAGCTGGCTTAGGCTGGCTTCGGCGAATTGGAGCAAATCTGCCCGGCCCCGGATTTCGCCATGCTGCCAGGCCGCTTCCAAGCCGCCGGAATGCGCAAAGCCGCCCGTGGGAAACGCCGAATCGGCCAGCTGCCAGACGAGCCAGTCAGACACGTCAGAAGAGGGAATACCGCTGGGCCAGCGGCAGGACTTTCGCCGGCTCACAGGTGAGCGCCTCGCCATCGGCGGTCACGGTGTAGGTCTCCGGGTCCACCGTGATGGCAGGCGTGGCATCGTTCCATTTCAGGTCCTTCTTGGTCAGCGTGCGACAGCCGCGTACCGCCTCAATGCGCTTCGTCAGACCGTAGCCAGCCGCCACGCCCTGCTCCTTGCAAAGCTGGCTGACGAACGCGAAAGAAATCGGCCCCGGCGCATGGCCAAACGCCCCAAACATGGGGCGCATGAAGACCGGCTGCGGTGTGGGAATGCTTGCATTCGGATCACCCATCTGCGCCCACGCGATGACGCCGCCCTTGATCACCAGCTCGGGCTTGGCCCCGAAGAACGGGGGCTTCCACAGCACCAGATCGGCGAGCTTGCCCACTTCGACCGAGCCGACGACGTGCGCCATGCCATGCGCGAGCGCGGGGTTGATCGTGTACTTCGAGATGTACCGCTTGATGCGGAGGTTGTCGTTCTCGCCGGTCTCGCCGGCCAGACGGCCACGCTGCTGCTTCATCTTGTCCGCCGTCTGCCAGGTGCGCGTGATGACCTCGCCAATGCGGCCCATCGCCTGGCTGTCGCTGCTCATCATGCTGATGGCCCCGAGATCGTGGAGAATGTCCTCGGCCGCGATGGTCTCGCCGCGGATGCGGCTCTCGGCAAAAGCCACGTCTTCCGGCAATCCGGGGTCGAGGTGATGGCAGACCATGAGCATGTCGAGGTGCTCATCGATCGTGTTTACCGTGTACGGCTTGGTCGGGTTCGTGGAACTCGGCAGCACGTTCGACTCGCCACAGATCTTGATGATGTCCGGGGCATGCCCACCGCCCGCGCCTTCGGAATGGTAGGTGTGGATTGTGCGTCCGCCGATGGCCTTGATCGTCGCCTCCACGAAACCCGACTCATTCAGCGTGTCCGTATGGATGGTCACCTGGATGTCGTGCTCGTCGGCGATGCGCAGACAGCAGTCGATCGCGGCGGGAGTCGTGCCCCAATCCTCATGCAGCTTCAGACCGATGGCCCCGCCAAGAATCTGATCGACGAGGCCGGCCGGCAGCGCGGTGTTGCCTTTCCCGGTGAAGCCAAAATTGAGCGGCAGCGCATCGGTGGCCTGCAGCATGGAGCGCAGGTAGAACGCACTCGGTGTGCAGGTGGTGGCACAGGTGCCGGTCGCCGGGCCAGTACCGCCGCCGACCATGGTCGTAAGCCCGGCGGCGATCGCCTCGTGGGCCTGCTGCGGACAGATGAAATGGATGTGGGTGTCGAGCCCGCCGGCGGTGAGGATCAGTCCTTCGCCCGCAATCACCTCCGTGGTCACGCCCACCACCATGCCGGCGGTCACACCGGCCATCACGTCGGGATTCCCCGCCTTGCCAATGCCGGCGATCAGACCCCGCTTGATGCCCACGTCGGCCTTGATGATGCCCGAATGATCCACGATCAGGGCATTGGTGATGACGCAGTCGAGCGCGTCCGCCTGGGCCACCCCGGCCGCCTGCCCCATGCCTTCGCGGATGGTCTTGCCGCCGCCGAATTTGCACTCGTCGCCGTACACCGTGAAATCCCGCTCCACTTCGAGCACGAGCGACGTGTCACCGAGGCGGACCTTGTCGCCGGTGGTCGGGCCGAACATGTCGGCATAATGCTGGCGTTTGATTTTGTGGGACATGGTGGCCAGTAAGTCAGTAGGTCAGTGAACCGGTGATCAGTAAGAGGTGATCAGGCGGCGGGCTCGTGGGCGAAGGCGGCGGCTTTTACCTTTTCCAGAGCGGCTTTTTTGCCGGACTCGGACACGGGGCCGGAGGCGAGGTTGTTGCCACCCTGGATCACCTTGTTTCCGGCGATGGCGACCAGTTTCACGGTCTTGGTTTCACCCGGCTCGAACCTCACCGCCGTTCCTGCGGGGATGTCGAGACGTTTGCCGTAAGCGACCCCGCGGTCAAAGCGCAGGGATGCGTTGGTCTCGATAAAGTGGTAGTGGCTGCCGACCTGGATCGGGCGGTCGCCCAGGTTCGTGACGGCGAGGGTCGCGGTCTCGCGGTTCGCGTTGAGTTCCAGTTCGCCGTCCGGAACTTCCATGGCACCGGGTTCCGGCTCGTCGGGTGTCGCCTTGAACACCGACAGGTCCGGCACAGGCAGGAAGCTGCCGTAAAGCGCCAACGAGAGATCGCCGTTCTCCGCTGCGATGGGATGATGCACCGTCACAAGCTTCGTGCCGTCGGGAAAGGTGCCTTCGACCTGCACGTCGTAGATCATGCCGGGCACGCCGGACATGACCTGGTTGCGACCGAGGAACTGGCGGCCCAGATTCATCAGCTCCGCGACCCGGCGGCCGTCGCGGATAAACTCCAGGAGCTGCGTGGCGATGAGCGCGACGGACTCGGGGTGATTCAGGCGCAGGCCCCGGGCAAGGCGTTTCTGGGCGAGAAACCCCGCATTGTGCAGGAGCAGCTTGTCAATTTCGCGGGGGGACAGGTGCATGTTTGGGAGCGGGTTCAGCCACGGGCTGCGGGAATTGACGCGGACGGGAAACCGGGCGGCAAGCTGATTCCAGATTTTGACAGGATAGAAAGGATTGGAATGGGTCCCGATCGCGTCCTGCTTCTTGCATCAGAAATCCTGTTCATCCTGTTCATCCTGTCAAAAAACGCTTCACCACTTCCGCGCGAACGGGTCGTCGCCCAGCAGGTCACTTAGAAAGCCCAGGTGGCGATGGATCTCACGCCCGACGTCCTCGACGTTCTCACCGGCGATCCGGAGGAGCGCGCCCTCGCGGATCGGGCTGGCGCTGCAGACCAGCGAGGCCCGGCGGGCGACCGGTTGCGCAGCAATGTCGGCGAGCAGTTGCGGGGCGATCTCGCGCCAGGCAGCGCCCACCAGCACCACCAATGCGAGGCAGTTGAAGCGGGCCATGCGGTGCGAGCCGTCGAGCGCACCGTCCGCCGCGTCGAGCAGGAGCGAATCAACGAGCAGACGTTCGTCGCCGAGGAAAATGTCATTGCGGCTTTGGAAACGGGTGAACTCCCAGCGTTCACCACGGGCGGTTCGCCCAGAAGTAAACCAATCCACGAGCGCCAGGCTCGCGCCGGGTTGCAGACGGAATTCCTGTCGCTGCGAATAGCTGGAACCGGCAAAGGCCTGCACGGGATCCGGTGCGAGCACCAGCAATGAACCTTCGCCCAGCGTGGCGCAGAGGTGGTGTCCACAAGGGCGTCCGTGCGGATTGCGGTAAACCTTGGTCGAGGCCTGGGTGCTGACGAAGCACCGGGTCTGGGCTGCCAGCCGCAGGTCCACCCGGGTTTCGTCGCCAGCCACAAGACCGCCCCCGAAGCTGCTGAAATAGGCCCAGACACTTTTCCCGCGCGGACGGGGGACGAGCAGCTTGAGCGGACTGCTCGATTCCACGGAAACAGCCGCACTCAGCCCATCCACCAAGTCAACGTGCAGACATCCGGTTCCCGCGTGGCCGGCCGCCGTCGCTGACTCATGAGCGAGGAGGCTCACGCAGGCAGGCTCCCAAGCACCACCGCCCCCAGTAAAGCTACCGTCCCGCCGAGACGCAACAGGCGCCGGGAGGCGTGCTGCCGGACCAGTTGCGCGGAAGCGAGCATCAGCGCCCCGCCGGCCGCCAGGACCGCGAGGTGGTAGGGGCTGGTCAGCACATGCGACGCATTCGACTCGGACAGCGAATGGCCCGGATGGGCCTGCGCCGACGAAACCACCGCGAGAATGGCCAGCAGGCCGAGAACCCGTGAAATCAGATATTTGGTCATACTGTGAGATGCGCCTTCACCATGTCGTCGTCAAGTTTGGCGATGGGCCCCTCGGCCACGATCGCGCCGCGATCCATGATGTAAAAGATGTCACCGACCGCGAGGCAGAAATCGAGGTATTGCTCGACCAGCAGGATGCTGATCTTCCCCTCCTTCTTGATCTTCACGAGCGTGTCGCCGATCAGGTCGATGATGTTCGGCTGGATGCCCTCGGTCGGCTCGTCGAGCAGCAGTATCTTCGGATCGGTGAGCAGCGCGCGCGCGATGGCCAACTGCTGCTGCTGGCCGCCGGAGAGCACGCCGCCCTTGCGCTGGAGGAACTCCTTCAGGATGGGGAACAGTTCCAGCACACGTTCCACCTGGCCGTTCTCCTTCGCGCCGTGAACCACGAGGCTGATCTTCAGGTTTTCCCAGACCGTGAGGTGAGGGAAGATGTCGCGGCCCTGTGGCACATAGCCGAGACCGGCGCGGGAACGGCCATCCGGCTTGAGCCCGTTGAGCGATTTCCCTCCGAGGGTCATTTCGCCGGAATCCGGCGCGACCAACCCCATGATGGATTTGAGCGTCGTTGTTTTGCCCACGCCATTGCGGCCCATGAGGCAGACCAGGCTCTTCTCGGGCACCGTCAGGTTGACGCCACGCAAGATGCGGGAGCCGTCGTAGGAGACGGAAAGGTTAGAAAGGGTCAGCATGCGGGAAAGTTCAGAATCAGTGCTTCTCCTTCTTTTTCCGGCCGAGATAAACCTCGATCACGCGCTCGTTGTTCTGGACCTCGTCCACCGTGCCTTCGCAGAGCACGTGTCCCTGGTGGAGAACCGTGACCTTCCGCGCAATCTGTCGGACGAAGACCATGTCGTGCTCGATGACGACGATGCTGTGCTTGCCGGCGAGGCTGATGAGCAGTTCTCCCGTCTTGGCGGTTTCCTCGTCGGTCATGCCGGCGGCCGGTTCATCCACCAGCAGCAGCTTGGGATTTTGCGCGAGCAGCATCCCGATCTCGAGCCACTGTTTCTGGCCGTGCGCCAACAAACCTGCCTTGCTGTTGGCCTTGGCTGCCAGGCCCACGGTTTCGAGCACTTCCTGGATGCGGTCGCGCTGGGCCGTCGTGACGCGCGAAAAGAGCGCGGACCAGACGCTGCGCGAACCCTGTAGCGAAAGCAGGATGTTCTCGTAAACGGTGTGGTCGATATAGACCGACGGCGTCTGAAACTTTCGGCCAATCCCGAGACGGTTGATCTGGTACTCGTTGAGCCGGGTCAGGTCGGTGTCCTTGCCGAACTCAATCTTGCCCACATCAGGCTTGGTGCGACCGGTGATAAGGTCGAGGAACGAGGTCTTGCCCGCGCCATTCGGCCCGATGATCACCCGCAACTCCCCCGTATCCATGTAGAAGTTGAGGTCCGAGATGGCTTTGAAGCCATCGAACGTCTTCGTCACACCCTCGACGGTCAGGATGAATTCCTTGCTCATTCTTTTCCGGTGGGTTCGAGCTTGGTCTCGGGGATGGCAGTCACGGGAACCTCCGCCGCCGGTTTCTTGGCGAACTTCTGCGCCAGACCGCGCAACTGGTCCGGCAGGCCGACGAGCCCCTTGGGCATGAACAGCGTCACAAACACAAACAGGCCCCCGAGGACGTAGGGCCACTGCTCGGCGAAGGAGTGGGTCGCATAGCTCTTGAGCGAGTTGATGCCGATCGCGCCCAGGATCGGCCCGAGCAGGTTGCCGCGTCCGCCCACGGCCACCCAGATGACCGCCTCGATGGACTTGTCCACGCCCATCTCGCTGGGGTTGATGATACCGACCTGTGGCACGAACAGCGCTCCACCGAGACTGGAGATGATCGCGGCGATCACGAACACAAAGAGTTTGAAGTTCGCCGTGGCGTAGCCGGAGAAGAGCACGCGGTTTTCCGAATCCCGCACTGCCCGTTGGATCAGGCCGAACCGGGTCGAGGTCAGCCAGCGGCAGAACAGGTAGGTCAGCAGCAGCAGCACGCCGGAGCAGATGTAAAGGGCGCGCTTGGTGGACGGGGCATTGACGATGTATCCGGTGAAAGGCTTCTTCGCCAATTCCTGCGGAAAGGCGTCTTCCAGCAGCAGCCGGTTGAGCTTCAGCGTGGCCGCGTCCTTGGGTGACGAAGCGAGCAGCAGCGTGGTTTCGGGCGACAGCGTGATTCCGGTGAAGCGGGGTCCGTCGTAGATCAGAGCCGTGGCAATGGTTTTGTTCAGATCGTCCACAAGCACGGCGGGTATTTCTGCCGCCTTTCCGGCCCCGAGCAGCTCCGTGACCTTGGCCTGGTTGGTCGCGGCGAGCTGGCTCCACAGGAACTTGCTCACGCCGTCGGAACCGTCCTTCAGCTTCGTGGCGAACGTTTTCGGATCCCGAATATCCACCGCTTCCAGTGCCGGTGTGCCCAGCAGGAATTTGAAATCGGTCAGGCCATTGTTGCCGCCAAACGTGAAGTCGTTGCGGAAGAACATCAGGCACGCGGCATACGTGAGCGCCTGGCTGAGGATCGAAAAATACACTCCCTTGATGCGCGAGCGGAAGGCGAGGAACCCGAAAATGTAGGCCACCCCAGCCGGCACGAGGATGATCATCATCGCCGCAAACCAAAAGTGCTTGAACGGAATCCAGTGGGGCGGCAATCCGCCGGTGGCGGGAAACCGTGCCGGGAATTCCAGGAACACCATGAAGTCCGGAATGGCCTCGTGATACTGCCCGAGCCGGCTGATGTTCATCATCATGTACATGCCCAGGCAATAGCCGCCGAGAGAGAAGAACAGGGCTTGCCCGAGGCAGAGCAGCCCGGTGTAGCCCCAGAGCAGGTTCACCCCGAGCGCCAGCACGGCGTAGGTCAGGTACTTGCCGTACAGGCTCAGGGAGAAGGTGCTGACGTGCAGCGCGCTCTCCGGCGGGACGAAGGCGTTCAGGCAGGGCAGCACAATCAGGCCGACTGCCGACGCCAGCGCGACAAAGAGGATTTCCCGTCTGGAGAAGGTTCGCTTCATGACGACAACTGCTGGCTCCAAGCTCCGAGGACCGGAGCTAAACAAGGTTTCAAGTCATCGGCCGAAGAACGTGCGCACCCCATCGGCAGAGACCGGCAAACCGCATGGCCCGGCGCTGAAAAACTGAAGGACTTCATCATCAGTCGAGGCTGCGGCTGCGGGTGACGAACAGGCCATTGGGCCGCCACTGGAGGAAAAGGATGATCGCGGTCAGCACCGTGATCTTGCCCAGCACGGCCCCCAGCCACGGCTCCAACACCTGATTCGTGATACCGACTCCCGCCGAGGCGGACACAGTCCCGACCAGATTTCCGACGCCGCCCAGCACCACCACCATGAAACAGTCGATGATGTAGTTCTGGCCGAGGCTCGGACCGACATTGGCAATCTGGGTCATGCACGCTCCCGCCATGCCGGCCAGTCCGGAGCCGAAGGCGAAGGTCATCATGTTGACGCGGTCCGTGCGGACGCCGACGCAGGAAGCCATCGTACGGTTCTGCATCACGGCCCGGATCTGGAGGCCAAGGGATGTCTTGGTCAGCAGCAGCCACGTGAGCAGCACCACGAACCCGGCGAAGCCGATGATGAAAATCCGGTTGTAAGCAAAGAGCACGTCATCCACCACCAGGCTGCCCTGCAGGAATCCGGGGGCATCGACCTGGACGTTGGCCGAACCAAAAGTGTGCCGGAAAATCTGCTGGAGGATCAGGCTCACGCCCCACGTCGCGAGCAGCGATTCCAGCGGGCGCTTGTAAAGAAAGCGGATGATGCCGCGTTCCAGCGCAAGTCCGACCAGCCCCGCCATGACGAACGAGGCGACCAAAGAAACGATGAAGTAACAGTCAAACCCGCCGCCGGTCAGGCCCATGCCCTTCACGGTGACGGTCTTGCCAAAAAGCGAAAACAGCAGGCCGCTGCCAAACACTCCCTGCACAAAAAATGTCGTGTAAGCACCGACCGCCATGACCTCACCGTGGGCCATGTTGATGACGCCCATCAGACCGAAAGTGATCGCCAAACCAAGGGCGGCCACAAGCAGCACGGCGGCCAGACTGACACCCCGGAAGGCGGTGCCAAACAGCGTTCCCCACCGTTGGTAGTTCTCAATCTGGACGATCGTTTTCTGCAATACCTGCAACGTCTCCTCGCCGTATTTGGCTCGGTCGGCTTTGGCCTTCGTCTCCAACTGCACCAAGAAGTCATGCGCGTTGATCGAACGCATCTTCCCCAGGGTGACGATCGCGGCATTCCGTATTGAGGGATCGGCATCGACCGTCTGGGTGAGCGCCACCGCCTCGTTCAGCGCCTTGATGACCTCGGGATCGGTCTCGGTCTTCAGGCGGTTTTGGAAGTGGGGCAGATACTCGGGGTTCTGCTCCTGACCGAGCTTGATGACGGCGTCGCGGCGAAGTTTTGGAACCGGATTGCCGATGGCGAAAAGATCCAGCGTGGTCTTGATGGCGCGGCGGATGCGGGAATTGTTATCCACCGCCGTAAGCTCATTCGCCCGGAACAGCAGGGGCTTTCCGGCGGCATCGGTGATGAACTTCCCGTCGGTAAGCCGGATGGCCTTGGCCTTGCCGTCGCTGTCGAGCTGCGCGTCGAGCACGAACGGGACTTTGAGGCCGTTCGCCTCGGTATTGACAAAAAGCTCGCTCACCCGCCAGGCGGCCAGACCGCGCTCCACCAGCTCGTCCCCGGCGGCGACCAGCTCCTTGACGAGCGCAATCTGCTTGGCGCTGTCCTCCTCGTTGATCGCCCTGACCAGGATGTCGCGGTAGAAGGCCTGGTTTTCAGCGCCCCGAACCGGCAGCAACATGGCCAGGCAGCCCAGCAAGATCAGCAGAGAATATTTCACGGGCAACAATGCGGGAATGAAAGAGACAGGTCGGAAAACACTCAGGGCTGCGTTCTGGCGAAAGCGGGCGGGACGGCACCTCCACAGTCCTGATTGAAGCCCCCTTGCACCAAAAGGAGGCGGGCCCTGCTGGCCCGCCTCCCCGTTTTCACACACACACACTTACTTGAGGAACTTCTCACTGAAGGGCTCGCCAGCGACGCCCTTGAAAGTCTTGATCACCTTGAACTGGCCCGTCGGCAGGGTCTCGCCGATGAAGACGTCGTTAATCAGGTGATGATTCTCCTGCATCGTCACCTCGCACACCGGGCCCTTGAACTTCTGGCCGATGAGCGCGTCACGCACCTTGTCCACGTCGAAGCTGCCGGCCTTCTCGACCGCCTGCTTCCACAGATAAACACCCATGCGGGACAGGTTCATCGGGCTGCAGGTGACACGGCCCTTGGGATCGACGCCGCTCACCGTGTAATCGATGCCGCTGACCTTGGGAGCCTGCACCCAGGACAGGAAGTCATGGACGAACATCTCGTTCTCGGGGGTCTTGATGGACATGAAGTAGGTCCAGCAGCCGAGGTGACCGGCAAGCTGCTTCGCCGGCAGGCCGCGGAATTCGTCCTCGGAGATCGAGAACGAGACCACAGGGCAGTTTTCCGAGGTCAGGCCCGCGTTGGCAAACTCCTTGAAGAACGGCACGTTGGTGTCGCCGTTCAGCGTGGAGATGATGCAGGCATTGCCACCGGCCGCGAACTTCTTGATGGAAGCGACGATCGTCTGGTAGTCGGTGTGACCAAACGGCGTGTAGATTTCCTCGATGTCGGAATCCGGGATGCCCTTCGACTTCAGATACTTCTTCAGGATCTTGTTCGTGGTGCGCGGATAGACGTAGTCGGAACCGAGGAGGTAGAACTTCTTCTTGCCCTCGGAGAGCATGTAATCAACCGGCGGGATGGCCTGCTGATTCACGGCTTCGGCGGTGTAGAAGATGTTCTTGGACAGCTCCTCGCCCTCGTACTGCACGGGGTAGAAGAGCAGGCCGTTTTCCTTCTCGAACACGGGCAGGCAGGACTTGCGGCTGACCGAGGTCCAGCAGCCGAAGACGACCGCCACCTTGTCCTTCACCAGCAGCTGCTCGGCCTTTTCGGCGAAGAGCGGCCAGTTGGAGGCGGGATCGACGACGACGGGCTCGATCATCTTGCCCATGACGCCGCCCTTCTTGTTGATCTCGTCGAAGGTGAAGAGCAGCACGTCCTTCAGCGAGGTTTCGCTGATGGCCATGGTGCCGCTGAGGGAGTGCAGGACGCCGACCTTGACCGTGTCGGCGGCGCTGGCTGTGAGAGCCATGAGGCCGGCGGCGGCGCCGGCCAGGATTTTGGAGAAACTAGGTTTCATGTTTCGCTTGCTGGGGAATTGGGGATTCGGATGGGGAAACTCAGAACAGGTAGGTGACGCCGACGCCCACGATCACGCGGTCCTTCTTGCCATCGAGACCGTTCTTGAAGGACGTGTAGTCGTAGCGGATTTCCGGCTGGATCTTGAGGCTGGGAACCGGCTTGTAGTTCAGGGTCAGCGTCAGGCTACCCAGGTGGCCGTTGGCATCGGTGGCAAAACCGCTGGCGATGCCCGCGCCGGCACGGACGTCAGGCGGCGAAAGCGGAGAATCCGGGCTTTCGATCAGATCGGCACGCAGGGCCAGGCCCAGCTTGGAAGTGAAGTCATACCAGGCCCAACCACCCACGGACCACTGGTCCACGCTGCTTCCCGGGCTGGAGTAATGGAAGTAGTCAACCTCGTAACCGGTACCCAGTTTCTCGGTGACCTGATAGCCACCGATGGAACCGAGGCCCGACACATCCAGCTTGTTCGGCTGGGCATCGTAGTAGAAGTAGAGGTTCGCCCAGAGCTTGGCGTTGGGCTTGAAGTTCAGGCTGCCGCTGAAGTTCTTTCCCGAGTTGTTGTCCACCGGGCCCTGGAACAGGCCGTTGTCCACCCGCAGGGTCAGGCCGACCTTGTCGGTGAAGTTGTAGGAGGCCTGAACGCCCGCCGAGGGGCCGTTGCCCGTGAACCACCACTGGTTGCCCTGCGAGAAGTTGACGTTCGCCGCGCCGCCATCGCCGGACTCGTAGTTCAGCAGCGAGATCATCTCGCCGGCCTTGATGTTCAGGCCGGTGCCGACGGGCACGTTGATCTCGACGTACGCCTCACGCACATCATTGAAGCTGGTGTTGCTCCCGGTGCCGTTGGAGCCGGGACTGTTGAGATCCGGCGCATCATCCCCAAAAAGGAGCGAGGCTTTGAAGCCCGCGTCCCACTTGTCGGTGGCCACCGGCTTGCTGGCGAGGGTCAGCTTGAACTTGTTGAGGGAAAATGAATTGTCCCGGGTGTTCCACAGGTAACCGTCGGACAGGCCGTCCTTCGGTTTCTGGGTGTTGTAGAAATAGGACGCCTGGGCAAAACCGGTGATGGAGATGTCCGACATCGCCGTGACGATCTTGGGAGAGGGATCGGCCGACGGCAGAATGCCTTCCTTTTTGGCAACCCCTTCCAGGGCGTCCAAACGGTTCTTCAGGTCCTGGTTTTCCTGCGCCAGCTTGTCGAGTTTGCTCGCGTCGTCGGCAAAGGCCGACAGCGCACCGATTCCAGCGGCGTTGGAGATGGCCACGCCAAGTGCGAGTCCGAGCGGTGCCAGCCGTTGTCTGCGATATCCCATGGGGCTATTCTTCATTATCGATGTGATGGTGTGCTTGAGTTGGGTTCAGGGACTGCCAGGCGTTCCGCCATTCACACCCCATCAATACGCAGTCAGGCTGTGCCTTTTGGAGATTGAAGGGTGCTGGTTGGTTGGATTTGGCCATTTACTGGTCCCGGGTTCACTTCAGCTACCGGACTGCCAAATTCAGGTTACGATCCGGGAACGGACTTGAATTGCATTGCTCAAAACCATGAATTTTATTGCTGAACAAACTTCCGCTCCATGGCATCCGCCCCGGTCACGCAGCCGTTCTCCCGGCCGCGCATAAGAATTTTCTTCGGCACTCGGCTCGGTACCGCCGATCACTGTCCGCTAATGTCCAGCCTGTCTCAAAATGGACGCGAAAAGAGCCATTCAGCGTCGTGCTCTCCGTGACTTCGGACGTAATGGCGAAAAGAAAACGGATCGAAGCGCACGTGACCTCACGTGAACTTCGATCCGCTCCAGCTACCGACTCCTGACTCAGAAACGAGCCGGGCTATTTCTCAGCGAAGGCAGGCCGGGTTGAAATTCAGACCTTCTCCAGATAGGCGGTGAGCTGCTCGAACGTGCCGCCCCAGCCCATGGCAAATCCGGGGCGGGCCCCGTCGAACGTCTTGATTTCTTCGGCATCAGCATCCAGCGGGAACCATTTCAGCGTGATGGTGGTCTTGCCGTCCTGCTCCGAGAACGTCGTCTCCGTCAGCATCCGCAAGGGCCATTTGCCGGGGAATGGCGGACGCGTGACGCCAGCGTCTTTGTCCGAAAAGGAGTTCTGCAGGACGATTTTCTCCGGCACCACGATCTCGCGGAAGATCCACTTGCCCCACATCTCCTTGCCGTCCGGCAGGCTCATTCCGTAGTGGAATTCCCCGCCGACCCGGAAATCCAGCTTCGCCGCGGTGATGGTCCAGCCCTTGGGGCCAAACCACTGCATCAGGCAATCGCGATCCGTCCATGCTTTCCAAACCACCTCGCGCGGCGCGGCAAACTCGCGGGAAATCGTAAACGGTTCGCACTGGGTCCGGCCCAGGTGCTCGCCCAACCGCTCCAAGGTCTGCCGGCCGCCCTCGATCGCACCGAACTCCTTGACGACAAAGTCGCGCTCCTCCGGCGTCGCAAAGGCCAGGCGCATCGTCACGCGCGTCCGATCCGTTGACAGCGCCTCAAAGGTCCAGGTGGAGACGAAGCGCACCCCGGGCCCGCCCTCACGCGCGCCGCCATGCGAATAGACGATGCGCTCCTGGTCCACGATTTCCCGGAAGATGCTCCGGTTCGGATACTTCGCGCCATCCGGTCCGCGCATGACGTGCTTCCACTCGCCGCCGACGCGGAAATCCATTGTCTCGATGGTGCTGGTGAAGCCGCGCGGGCCCCACCAGTTCACCACATGCTGGGGATTCGTCATCGCCTCCCAGACCAGGCTCCTGGGCGCCTGAAACTCGCGTGTCACCACGATTTCACGGTCGCTTGTCGTCTCCTTCATTGGCTCAGCCATAGCTTGTATGTGTTGGTGCTTACTTGGTTTCCAAAAATTCCTTCAGCGAAGAGCCGATCAGCGCGGTCCAGCCCCGGCTGAAGTTCGCGCGCCGGAACTGCGGCGTCTTCGGGAAGGTCTCCAGTCCGGTGTGGGTCAGCTTCACCCGCGTCCCCTGCCCCTCGGCGAACAGTTCCAGGGTGACCAGTGAATCGCCCGCATGCCCCTCGTAGCGCCACGTGTAGGCCAACCGCTGCTGCGGGACCGCCTCCGTGACCCGGCAACGATGCACAAAGGTAGTGCCCTCATGCTCCACACTGAATCCGAACTCGAAGCCCACCACCGGCCGGAACTCTTTCAGTTCGAAAAACCAGTGCCGCATCGCTTCCACGTCGGTGAGGGCCTGCCAGACTTTGGCCACGGGCGCGTCGAAGCTTCGCTCGACCACCAGCGGCAGGTTTTCGATCCGTCCGGCCAACCGCTCCAGGCTTTGCGACATGCCCGCCTCAAAGCCGCCGATGTATTTGCCGGCGCCGGGCGACGTCTTGATGACGCGCGACCGGATCGTGATCGTGGTCTGCCCATTCTCTTCCACGAAGGTCACGGTGTGCAGCAACTCGAACATCAGGTTGCCCTTTTCGTCGAGGGCACCCGTGGTCAGCACCAGCCGCTCCGGTGCCACCACTTCGCGGAACTGGCCCCCCATCGGGTAGCGGACGCCGTTCGGCGCATGCATCACGACGTAGATGTCGCCGCCGGGCCGGGCGTCCCATTCGCACACCGGATTGGTGAACCCTTTCGGGCTCCACCACTGCGCCACGTGTTTCGCGTCGGTCCACGTCTGGAAGACCAGTTCGCGCGGCGCGGCGAACTCGCGGGTGATGGTGAATTCCTGTCCGAGGCAGTCGGCAGGGGTGTCAGTGGGTGTGGTCATTTCTGTTCCTCCTTGGCTTGCAGTTCTTTCAGATATTCGCCCAAACGGTCAAAGCTCTCCTCCCAGAAGCGCCGGTACTCCTCGATCCATTGCGAGGCCTGTTTCATGGGTGCCGCCTCCAGATTCAGCCGGTGAACCCGGCCGTTCCGCCGGCGGCGGACCAGCCCCGCCTTTTCCAGCACCCGCAGGTGCTTCGATACCGCCGGCAGCGACATGGAATACGGCTTGGCCAGATCGGTGACGCAGCGGTCGCCCTGGGCCAGATGCTCCAGGATGCGCCGGCGGGTCGGGTCCGCCAGCGCCGCAAAGGTGCGGTCCAATTGCGCCGGAGAATGTTTAACCATGTGGTTAAATGTTTCGAAAACAGGAAGGCCTGACAAGTCGATTTTTGGAAAACGAAGAAAGGCCCGGTTGAGCTCCCATGTGCCAACCGCCCGTTCAACGGACCCGGCATTGGAGGTGTGGCGAAGGCGCCCCGTAGTGCGCACAATAGCGGGCCACCAGCCTGAGCACGCCCGGATCATGCGGAGCCAGCCGGAGCACCACCTGCACCGCCCGCCCCACCGCCTCCCAATCACCCTTGTTCCGGGCCTTTTCCGCCTCCGCGATGAGCCCGTGGGCCCGTCGGGTACGGAACCAGCTCCATGCCGGCCGGGCGCTGAACACCCCGACCAGGATCAGCCCGAGCAGCGCGATGACAATCCACAGGAAGCGACGGGACGGATCGCGAAACTGATGCGACCCCAGGGGCGGCAGACTGACTTCGGACGCGTCGGACATCGGGCCTCCGTTATCGTACCCCGCCCCATGGGCCGCAAAGTGAAATCCACGGGACTCTGCCGGCCATGAATTTGGAGTCAGGAGGCATCCTTACGACTTTTCGGCTTCTCACCCTCTGGCCTCGGCCACGAAAACAGCACCCTTCCGAATTGTGAGACAGTCTCTTAGCTCAACGCCCCCCCCATTACCATGGGGCTCACCGAACGATTTCGAAAGAAAGGCATCATCGCTTGCTGTCGTTGAAACAAAAATGAACCTTTTGACGGGTGGCCGTGACTAACTATCACCTTGCCTACATTACGAACCTGCACGTTTCGCTCGACCGCAGCCGTCCTTCGTCAAAAGCGACGTCATCGCGTTCAAGATCAATGGGAACGCACTCAATGACGTGCAATGGACCATTGACTACGGGGATCACGTCCCGATCGCGAGTCTGTCAGCCCGCAGGGAGACATCCTATTCACACGCTGCGGGAATAATTCGGCAGTCGCAGGGGGCAACGTGGAATGCGGGCCTCCGGTGAGTCATGCAACCTCGGATCACGAACGAAAACCGTTCCAAAATGAATGATTTCAAATTGGCCCTCCGGCAACTGTTGAAAAACCCAGGCTTTACTGTGGTCGCGGTGCTGACGCTGACGCTCGGTATTGGGGCGAATACGGCCATGTTTAGCGTGATCAACGGAGTGCTTTTCCGGCCATTGCCCTTTGCTGAGCCAGGCCGGCTGGTTTGGATTGCCAATCCGGACCACCGGGCCGAGGGAATTCCCGGACTGACCGGCCAGGCCAATCTGCGCGACTGGAGCGAACTCAACCAGTCCTTCGAATGCCTCGCAGCCTATCTCCCGTCCTTTTCCGAGCGCACTCACTATACTCTGACGGACGAAGGTGAGCCGACCCGGTTGAAGTGCGCGGTGGTGACCGGGAATTTTCTCAAGGCGCTTGGGCTTGGACTCGGATTGGGCCGGGGGTTCACAGACGAGGAATGTCGTAGAAATGGACCCAGGGCGGTCATTTTGACCGATCCCTTTTGGAAACGGCGGTTCCATGCGGATGCGGGAATCGTCGGACGGTCCATCACCATCAACAATCTGTCCTGGACCGTGGTCGGGGTGCTTCCCGCGTCATTCGATTTCTCCTCGATTTTCGCGGTCGGATCGCAGCCGTTGGATTTCCTGCGACCGCACCCGGATAACGTCCCCGGTTATGATAACATGGGCAGCCTGATGGCGGTGATCGGGCGGCTCAAACCGGGGATAACTCTGGCGCAGGCCCAGAGCGAGTTCACGGTTCTGAATCAGCAACTCGAAGTCTCCCACCCTGAGAGGGGAAGGTTTGGGGCGCGATTGAGTCCGTTACGCGAGCATATCAGCGGTCCGTTTCGGCGACCGTTCCTGATGCTTTCGGCCGCGGTCGGGTGCCTCCTGCTGATTGCCTGCGCCAACTTGTCCAACCTGCTCATGGCGCGGGCGGCAACCCGTCGAAAGGAGCTAGCCATCCGATTGGCGCTCGGTGCCTCAAGGTGGCAGCTCGTGCGCCAGACCCTGACCGAAAGCCTTCTGCTCTCGGCAGTCGGCGCCGCGTTGGGACTTCCGCTCTCGTATGGCGTCACCAACGTGCTCGCCCAATCGCACGGCTTCGGCGTCCCTCTCCTTTCAACCGCGCGGGTGGACGGTCTGGCCCTGGCCTTCACCGTTGGGCTGAGCCTGGCCACCGCTTTGGTTTTCGGCGCCTTTCCCGCGCTCCAGCTTTCCCAGGGCGTGCCATTCGCGGAGCTGAAAGATGCCAGCCGTGGCTCCAGCCAGGGACGGCGCGGAGTCCGGATGCGCCAGGCACTGGTGGTCTCGGAAATTGCCCTGACCTGCGTGCTCCTCGTCGGAGCCGGCCTGCTGGTCCGCAGCTTCGCCAGGCTTCGGAAGGTCGATCCCGGCTTCCGGCCGGAGCAGGTGGCGGTCTGGCACCTTGAACCCAACCGCGTATTCGACACACCGAACGGGGACTTGCAGTTTTATGACGAGGTGCTTCGCCACGTCCAGGCGCTCCCGGGGATCACCTCCGCCACCCTGACGGACAAGCTGCCCATGGATCTGAACGACGTCCTGCACGTCGGAGCGAAGGGAGAAAGCTACCGCCCAAGCGAGACGCCAGTCGCCTTTGCGCGGTTTGCGCAATCGGGCTATTTCGCGACCATGAGGATTCCACTGCGGACGGGACGTGATTTCGACTCACACGATGTTGGGTTCGACTGGCACAAGCCGGAGCGGAACGTCGCGATCATCAACGAGACCTTCGCCCGCAAATTTTGGCCCGGGCTGCCGGCCGTCGGCCGCACCGTGATGTTGGAGTCGCCACCGGAGTCACCCGTGGAATGCGAGGTGGTGGGAGTCGTGGGAGACGTGCGGCAGAGCGCGTTGGACCAGGCTGCCGGCGCGGAAATCTATCTGGTAGGCGGAGGGCAATACCTGGTGGCCCGGACGAGTGGCGCACTGGACGGGATCACCGGAGCAGTGGGTGGGGTGCTCAAGGAGTTGGACCCGACCATGGCGGTGCCCGAAGCCAAACCGCTGAGCCGGATCATTGATCGCGAGGTTGCACCCCGGCGCCTGATCACACAGTTACTGGGCGCGTTTTCTGTGCTCGCTCTGCTGCTGGCATCTCTGGGCATTTATGGCGTGATCGCCTATTCAGTCGGCCAACGAACGCAAGAGATCGGCATTCGCCTGGCGCTCGGCTCATCGCGGCCGGGGGTGATGCGGCTGATCGTGGGCGAAGGGGTACGACTGGCGATTGTCGGGTGTGTGATCGGACTGCTGGCTTCGTTGCCGCTGGTACGGACGATAAAGGCCCTGTTGTTTGAAACAAACTCCACCGATCCGGTGACTCTCGCGTCGAGCGCCTTCCTATTGATAGCGGTGGCCTTGCTAGCCTGCTGGCTGCCGGCAAGACGGGCGATCCGGGTGGATCCAGTTGTGGCTCTGCGGCACGACTGAGCAAACGCCTGCCAATTGGGCAGGGAGGTTCCATGCATTCAGCAAGCGGATGAAGCAGTTCACGAAGTCCAATCCAGCTCGAACGAAATAGAGATCACCCTGGTCCACGGTGGGGATGCTTCGGACGACGTCGCCAAGGTACGCCGCAAGGTAGTGGCCGTGAGGCCGGCGCCGTGAATAACATCCAGCCATCCATGCACCCACCCCCACCTACCCCCTCACCAGATTTGACAGCGCGGTCTCCGGCCTCTTGCTTCCCCCCATGAGTCGCTTCTCCGTCCTGCTCCTCCTCGGCTATCTGCTTGTCGGGAAGCCAGGACTGGACGCGGCCGACACCCCCGCTCCGGCCCGCAAATCCGTGGTCATCCTCGGCGACAGCTTGGCGGCCGGTTATGGCGTGGATCCCAGTGAGGCGTTTCCGGCGCTCTTGCAGAAGCGCGTGGATGCCGCCGGCCTGCCCTACACGGTCGTCAATGCCGGGGTCAGCGGCGACACCACCGCCGGTGGCCTGCGCCGGATGGACTGGCTCCTGAAGCGCCCGGTGGATGTGCTGGTGCTCGAACTGGGCGGCAACGACGGTCTGCGCGGCCTTTCCCTGACCCAGACCCGCTCCAATCTCGTGGCCATCATCCGCAAGGCCCGGGACCACAATCCTCACACGCAGGTCGTGCTCGTCGGCATGCAGATCCCGACCAACATGGGCCCGGATTACGCGGGTGGCTTCCGCGCCATCTATCCTGAGCTGGCCAAGTCGGAGCAAACCCTGCTGATTCCTTTCCTGCTCGAAGGGGTTGGGGGCATCGCGGAGCTGAATCAGGCCGATCAGATTCATCCCACTCCCAAAGGGCACGAGCGCGTCGCCATTAACGTGTGGGCGGTGCTGGGACCGGCCTTACAGAAAGCCGGCACTCCGTAAAATGCTGGCCATACCGAATTTAGGGCAGTAATCGGCGCTTGAATCCGGCGGCATCTCGGCGCAGGAATGCCGTTGCCGGGTCGCCCAACCCCGTCACGCAATACTGCTGTCACATGCCTATCCATTCTTTCCGCCGCTCCTTCCGTTCCGAAAGACGTGGGGCGTTCACGCTGATCGAACTCCTCGTGGTGATCGCCATCATCGCCATTCTCGCGGGCATGCTGCTGCCCGCACTGGGTAAGGCGAAGACCAAGGCGCAGGGCATCCAATGCGTGAGCAACCACAAGCAGCTCCTGCTCGGCTGGATTCTTTACACTGCGGACAATAGTGACCGGCTGCTTTATGCCTATGCGGACGAGAAGGATGCCAACACCTCGGACGGGGCGTGGGTCCAGGGCATTCTGGACTGGGGAAACCCCCGCACGGAAGATAACTGGAGCACCAACCGGCTGATGCAAAGCCCGCTTTGGAAGTACACCGGGCAGTCAGTCGGCATTTGGAAATGTCCGGCCGACCGCAGCACGGGCATCAACAAGCTCAACAATACCGTGCCGCGCATCCGCAGCATGTCCATGAGCATCTGGGTCGGCGGCCATAATGGCACCGCCTCCAATTGGGATCCGAAAAACCGTTGGACCGTGTTCACCAAGGGCTCCTCCTTCATCGATCCCGGACCTACCATGACGTACGTGCTGCTGGACGAACGCGAAGACAGCATCAATGACGGTTTCTTCGTGGTCCCCATGGACGGCTCACCCTACGAGCCGGGTGGCAAAGCCGGCAGCAGCACGCTCTATGATTTTCCAGCCAGCTACCACAATCGCGCCGGCGGCTTCTCCTTTGCCGATGGGCATTCCGAAATCCACCGCTGGACGGACAGCCGCACCATGCCGGCGATCAAAAAGGGCGTGACGCCGGCGGCCAGCTCGGCAACCGACAACAAAGATGACCGGTGGATGCAGGAGCACTCCACCCGCCTGGTCCAGTAGCCCTCCTCCGGATCGGAAAAATCCGCTTCCGCTTCAGTGCGCCGGCGGAGGTACCGCACCGGGCTTGTTTTTCTTCCACGGCTGGTCGGGGAACTTCTCCGGCAGCTTCATCGGCGTCAGTTTCGGCTGGGCCATCTGCAGTTCCGAATCGGCCGGCGGGGTACCGGCCGCCGGGGTGGCCATGTTCTCCTTCCAACCCGCGATCCGGGCCTGGAGCCCGTGCTTCTCGGCGGTCTGCTTGTCGCCCGACTTCATGTAGAAGAGGGAGAGGTTGGTATGCACGAGCTGCTCGTTGGGCTTCAGCTTCTCGGCCTTGTGCCCCTCGGCAATGGCCGTCGGATAGTCCCCCTGCCGGTAATGGCACATCGCCACGGCGAGCTGCGCGTCGAAGTTCGCCGGCTCCGCCTCAAGGATGCTCTTGAGCTTGCCGAGCGCCGTGGCGTAGTCGCCGGTCGAGTAGTCAAACATCGCGTCGTCGTAGAGCTCCTGGTGGGACATGGTCATTGACGGATGTAGCGTCGTCGGGATGCTCCTCTTCCGCAAGACGGCAACACGAGCCCCGCAGACATGCCCGACCAACTGAAACTGATCTCCACCGATTTCGACGGAACCATCCACACCGATTTCGGCGATGCCCCCGTGCCGCTGGCCTTGCAGGACAAACTGGCCGATCTCCAGGCCCGGGGCGTCCTCTGGGTCATCAATACCGGGCGCGATCTGGCCAGCCTCATGGAAAGCATCGGCCGCGCCCACCTGCGGGTGCTGCCTGACTACGTGGTCACGGTCGAGCGGGAGATTCACCAGCATGTGGGCGGGCATTTCGAACCCGTCGAGCCGTGGAACACCAACTGCCATCACGATCATGGCCGCGCGTTCGGCGACTCCGCCGAGGACCTTCACGAGCTGATGGCCGGCCTCGAGACCCGTTACGACGCCAATTTCTATGCGGACCACTGGTCCCCGCTGTGCGCCATCGCCCGCTCCAATGCCCAGATGGATGCCATCCAGGCCGAGCTGGAGACCTTCTGCAAAACGACGCCTCTGCTGGTGCCGGTCCGCAACGACGTGTACGTGCGCCTGAGCCACCGCGGCTACAGCAAGGGCACCGCCCTGCGGGAAATCCAGCGCCTGACCGGCCTGACGCCCGCGCATACGCTGGCCGCCGGTGATCATCTGAACGATCTGCCCATGCTGCTGCCCGAGGTCGCGCGCTGGCTGGTCACCCCCGCCAATGGCCTGCCGCCCGTGAAAGCCCAGGTGGCCAGCCACGGCGGCTATCTCGCCCTGCGATCCTGCGGCGACGGCATTCTCGAAGCCCTGAACCGGATGAAGGTGTAGGAGTTTCGAGTGCCGAGTTTCGAATTGCGAGTGAGGGGAGCGTGCCCTGCTTCTCAGGCGCCATCCCCTCCTGCTCATGCTCCTGCTCTTGCTCATTCTCCCGATGGAGCAAGAGCGAGAGCATGAGCAAGATTCCCCCACTCCTGACTCCCGGTCGCAAGACCGCTCCTGTCTCCTGCCCCTCATGAAATTTCTCGGCCGCTCTGGCGTGGGGATGATTCTCCCGTGATACTGCCGGCGGCCGCAGGCCACTGACTCATCAATGCTCACGATTCGCGATCTCAAGATGTCCCTGGGGGGACGCACGCTCTTCGAAAACGCCTCCATGCAGGTGAACTACGGGGACCGCGTGGCCCTGGTTGGCCCCAATGGTGCCGGCAAATCCACGCTGTTTTCGATCATCCTCAAGGTGAACGAGGCCGATGAAGGCACCGTCGAGCGGGACATCTGGACCATGGTGGGCTTCCTGCCACAGGAAGCCGAAGCACTGGGCGAGGAGACGGTGCTGGAAGTCGCCACCGGGCGCGTGGAGCTGCTGCCCAAGCTGGAGAAGCGTCTGCACGAGCTGGAAGCCGCCGGCGCCGTGGAGGGCGCGGAATACATGGAGGCCCACGCCAAGTACGACGCCCTGAACGACCCGCAGGTCGAGGCCAAGGCGAAGAAGATGCTCGTCGGCCTCGGCTACAAGGAGAAGGACTTCGGCCGTCCCGCCCGCGAGATGAGCGGCGGCTGGATCATGCGCGCGCACCTGGCGCGGCTGCTGGTCATGGAGCCGGACCTCCTGCTGCTCGACGAACCGACCAACCACCTCGACCTGCTCTCGCTGCTCTGGCTGCAGAACTACCTCGCGAACTATTCCGGCGCGGTGCTGATGATCTCGCACGACCGCCAGTTCATGGACGAGGTCGTAACGCAGGTGTACGACATCGCCGACAAGAAGCTCATCCCCTACACCGGCAACTATTCGGACTTCCTGAAGCAGCGCGAGGAGCGCTACGAGCAGCAGGTCGCCGCGTACAAAAACCAGCAGAAGGAGATCCAGGCGCTCCAGGAATTTGCCGACCGCTTTCGTGCCGTGCCTTCGAAGGCCTCGCAGGCGATGAGCAAGCTCAAGCAGATCGAGCGCATGGAGCTGATCGAGAAACCCCAGGCGCCGCGCAAGCCCTTCCGCTTCCAGATTCCGCCGCCGCCCCGGGGCGGCCAGCGCGCCATTTCGCTGGATGGCATCCACATGGCCTACGGCTCGAACAAGGTTTACACCGGGCTGGACCTCACCATCGAGCGCGGCGAACGCACCGTGCTGGTGGGGCCGAACGGCGCCGGCAAATCCACGCTGCTGAAGATCCTCGCCGGCGTAGTCCCGATCCAGGAGGGCGTGGTGAACCTCGGGCACAACGCCAAGCTCGGCTACTTCAGCCAGCACCGTGCCGACACGCTCGACCTGAACAAGACGGTGCTGGAAGAGGTGCTGGCCAGCGCGCCCGGCCTGCGTGAGGACGAGGCCCGGGGCATCCTCGGTTCGTTCATGTTCCGCAAGGAGGACGTGTACAAGCTGACGGGCATCCTTAGCGGCGGCGAGAAGAGCCGGCTCAACCTCGTCAAATTCCTGGTCGATCCGCCCAACCTGCTGCTCATGGATGAGCCGACGACGCACCTCGACATTACCACCGTGGAATCACTCACCCTCGCGCTCGAGCGCTACGAAGGCACGCTGGTGTTCATCTCCCACGACGTCCATTTCATCCGCTCGCTCGCCACCAAGGTGCTCCACGTGAAGAACGGCCAGGTCATGTCCTATCCCGGCAGTTACGACTACTTCCTGGAGAAAACCGGCGCGGCGGACGACGCCCGCGCCGCTCTCACCGCCGGCTGATCCCTCTGGGCGGAGTGTGAATAACCCCTGCCGCCCACCCCTTGAACTTTACCTTCCGGCGGGCAACAACCCGTCTCACAAATCTTTCTGTCTGACCGTTTCCGCATGAAATCCAAAGGACTCAACGAAGCCCAGTTTCTCGCCCTGCTCCAGAAGGTGCTGCCCAAAGCCACCTCGGATCCCCGGCTCTCCACTTCCATTTACGAGCACGTGGCGGAGGAACTCCGCCTGCTCAACAGCGTGAAGTCCTTCGAGAAGTATTGCGCCGAAGGTTCCCTGCCCGACCTGGAGCCCACGACCATCGCCCAGTACAAGGAAACACTGGCCACGAACTTCGGCGCGGAAAACGTCTCGGTCACCCCCACGGAAAAGGGCGATGCCGTGGAGGTCGAAATCGCCCTGCCGGACGAGCGGAAGATCAACAATCGCATCCGCGTGGTGCCACCCGGCGAGGAGGAGTCGGAAGAGCTCAAGGCGAAGTTCGCGCCCTTCCCGGTCGCCCTGCCGTCCGATCCCGAACTGCTCTGGGTGCTGGCCCGCCGCGAAGACCTCGGCCCGGATGAAGCCGCGATCGCCCTGACCAATGCCGAGGAGGAATTTTGGGAGAGCAAGGCCGGCCAGAAGCTCCAGCGCGACCGGGTGGAGAAGTCGTTCCCTGAGTTCATCGCCCGCGTGCCCGCCGGCGCCCTCGCGGAGCGCGGTCTGAAGCGCCACTACAAGGAACCGGAGCCTCGCAAAACCCTGCACCGGCTGGGAAATGGCGAGGCGGCCACGCTGACCGTCCAGGCCGCGTAATCACCGACGGCCGGTTTCGTAATCTTAATCTTACTCGTAATCGTAATCCCCCCTTTCCGGTGATCACGATTAAGATTACGAGCAAGCGTCAGAAAAGCAGGAATGGGTGGCATTCGGGTCGCGCGTGCCGATGCCCGTTGCCCCTTAGGCGGCTTTCCGCCCACACTGCCGGACCGTTCGCATGAAAAACGTCGTTCTCCTCGGCAGCACCGGCTCCATCGGCACCAGCACGCTCAAGGTCGTGGAAGACCAGCCCGACCGCCTAAAGCTCGTGGGCCTCGCGGCGGGCAGCAATGCCGACCTGCTCGTCGAGCAGGCCAAGAAGCACCATCCGGCGGCGGTCTGCATCAATGATCCCGCGAAGGCGTTGAACGTGCAGGAACGGCTGGGCTCCGGCCCCCGGGTTTACTCCGGACCCAGCGGGCTGGTGAAGCTCGCGACCCTGCCCGAGGCGGACATCGTGCTCATCGCCATCGTGGGCACCGCCGGCCTGGAACCGGCCCTGGCGGCCATCAACGCCGGCAAGGACATCGCCGTGGCCTCGAAGGAAATCCTGGTGATGGCCGGCGAGCTGGTCATGCGCGAGGCCAAGGCGCGCGGGGTGCGCGTGCTCGCGGTGGACAGCGAGCATTCGGCCATCTTCCAGTGCCTCGAGGGCAAACCCGCCTCCTCGGTGCGGAACCTCTGGCTCACCGCCTCCGGCGGGCCCTTCCGGGACGCGACCAAATGGCCGGCGGAATCCTTCCGCGCCATCACCGTGGAACAGGCGCTCAAGCACCCCTCCTGGGTGATGGGCCGGAAGATCACGATCGACTCCGCCACGCTCTTCAACAAGGGCCTGGAGATGATCGAGGCCCGCTGGCTGTTCAACATCGAGATGGCCCGCGTGAAGGTCGTCGTGCATCCGCAGAGCGTGGTGCACTCGATGGTGGAGTTTGTGGACGGCTCCATCATCGCGCAGCTCTCCACCCCGGACATGTGCCTGCCGATCCAGATCGCGCTGTGCCATCCGGAGCGGGTCAACAGCGACCGCGTGCAGACCAACCTGGCCCAGATCGGTTCGCTCACCTTCGAGGAGCCCGACACGGATCGGTTCGAATCGCTCAAGCTCGCCCGCCATGCCGGCGAGGTGGGCGGCACGCTGCCGGCGGTGTTCAACGCCGCAAACGAGGTTGCCGTGGACCGCTTCTGCAACCGGCAGGTCAGCTTCAGCGCCATCACCGAGATCGTCGCCCGCGTGATGGCGGCCCATCAGGTCGTGCAACGGCCCACGCTGAACCAGATCATGCTCGCGGACCGCTGGGCCCGGCAGGCCGCGTGAAAGCGGTCAGGCGTAGCCGGAGCTCCGTTTCAAGGCGGGCAGCAGCAGGATCGCGATCGCGGAGCGGCCAGGGTGCGCTCAGACCTTCAACCGCACGCCCCGGATACCCTTGAGCAGCTCCCGCCAAAGTTTGCGGGAAGGCAGTTTGCCGGGCGGCACCTGGGTGGCCGCCGTCCCCGTGGCCACGGCGTGACGCAGCCAGTCGTCCGGCGCGGTTCCGGCCATCACCCGGTGTACGGTCGCCGCCAGCATGGCATCGCCGGCCCCGACTCCATTCCGGACCGTGATATGCGGCGCAGCCGCAGCGAGTTCGATCCCCTGCCCCGCATTTACCAGCCAAGCCCCATCACCGCCCCGCGAAAGCAGCACCCAGCCGCCGGTCTGTGCGGACAGTTCCCTCACCGCCTGCAATACGGCCGCCGGCGAGCCCAAGGAGCGTCCCGCCCACTGCGCCAGTTCATACTCGTTCGGCTTGACCAGAAACGGACGCTGCCGGACCGCGAGCACGAACGGTTCACGGTCGCAATCGAGGAACACCTGCCGGCCCGCAGCCCGTGCGCTCCGGACGAGCCGCGCATAGGTGTCGGTCGGGGCGCCAAACGTCAGCGTGCCGGAGACGACCACGGGATTGGCCCGCCCCGCCAAGGCGGTGGCCTGCGTCAGCAACGCCCGCGCCTCAATGCGGTTGACCCTTGGCCAGGTAGGATTGAAGCGGAGCTGGGGACCGTGCTCCGGCGTGACGATGACATTGACCCGCGTCGGCTGGTGCAGGGCAAAGCGGGTAAAGCGGATGCCTTCCCGGCGCAGTCCGGCCGCCAGCTCGCGTCCCGGATCGCCGCCCAGCGGCAGGAAGAGCCGGGGCGTTTCCCCCAACCAGCCCAGCCAGCGGGCCACATTCACGCCCTTGCCGCCCGGCCACCGTCGCTCGTCCAGCAGCTCGTTCTTCTCCTCCGGCACCACGGAAGGCACGCGCCATTCCGCGTCGATGGACGGATTCAGCGAGACAACCAGCGGGTACACGGCAGTTCAGGGCGGAGGTATCTGGACGACCCGGTAGTAGCGACCCGGCGAATCTGAGCCGGCGGGCGGCTGATCGGGCACTTTCGCCGTGGTCGTCGTGTCGGTGGCCTGCACCGGCGGCGGCAGCGGAGTCCAGGTCACAAAGTCCGCGAAGATGTCGTCGGTGTATTCGAACTGGTAGTATTCACCCGGCACCGAGTTGAACTGGAGGGTGATCGGATCGTCCGGCAGGCTCGGGATGGGCTGCGAAACCAGCGGCTGCCCGCTTTCGAGGATGCCACCGAAGCTGGCGGCGGCCCGGATGATGTAATCCACCCGGTTGGTCGCCGTGGCCGGGAAGCGGACCTCCAGATAATAGATGCCCGACAGATCGGGGAGGACGCTGTTCGTGCGCAGAACGATCAGCTCGGGTGCGGTGCCGGGCTGGATATTCGAATAAACGGTGGTGGCCTGGGCCGGGAAGGTGTCCTTGGCGGCCAACAGGTCGGCCTCACCGGTCAGACCATAGATTTCAAACAGCAGCGCGGTCGTGTCCTGCTCCGCGAGGAAGCGGTAGAACTGCGACGGATCGCCCGGCTGGTGGCTGGCGGCCACGGGAACCTGATCATCCAGGTCGGTCACCGCCACGAAGTCGGCCCCGGTCTTGGCGAGCACCGAGTAGGAAACCGGCACCGGACCCACCGGCACCACCGCGAGGAACCAGCGCCCCTGACCCAGCGGGATCGTGGGATCAATCGACCTCACCTGGATCAGCTCGTCGGCCTTGCCCTTGTTGGTGCTGGCGTAGGCGAAATCGGTCGCCGTGGGCAGCGGGAAGCCCTGCCGCACGTACAGGTTCACGTCGCCACTCAGGTTCGTGAGCGCAAAGGAGACCGTCGTCGTGTCGTTGGTGATGTCGAAGGCGTAGTAGACGACGTCCAACTGGTTGGAAATGGCGTCGGCATAGGCCACCCGGTTCGTCAGCACCACTGGCAGCGGGATCTCGCTGGCCGTGATCGTGTAGGCGGCCGGCTGCAACGGCAGCGTGCCATCCGCCACATAGACGCCCAGCAGCCACTTGCCGGCCGGGATCACATTGGTGGGGCTGTCCGCCACAATGTTGATCTCCTCGGGGGTCGGCCCGACGTTGATGCTGGTGTAGTCGTACGTCGTCCGGTCGGGTATCAGCGGAGCCCGGCGCGCGACGAGGTTCACATCACTGCCGAAGTTGGTGACGGCAAAGCGGAGTCCCAAGACGGCATTGGTCACATCGAAGCTGTAGTAGTCGATGTAGCCCTGGTTCGCGTTGGTGCCCGCGTACGGCACATTGTTGGTTAGGGGGATGATGTTCAGTCCGAGATCCACGCGGATCGCAAACTGGTTGTTGTCCGCCGGATCGACATTCTGAACTCCCAGGTAATAGCGCTGGCCCGGCTTGAGCTGGGGCAGGAGCGCGTTGGTGGTCAGTGTGGAATGACCCAACGTCGTCACACCGCTCAGCAAGGTGTAATCCTCCGGCTGCAGCCCCGTCGGGATTGCGTTCTGGTCAAACAGCAGGTTCAGCCCTCCGCCCGTCAAGGTTTGGAGGACTTGGAGGTAGTTCGTCGCGGCCACCGCCTCGGGCGGGACATCCACGATGAAGTATTTGGTCTCCCCGCCCACCACATTGGTCACGTAGGCAACCCCGTTGGAGAGGGTGACGGCCGGCGGATTGGTCGGCGCGAAAGTGAGTGTCAGCTGCCAGCTCTTCAGCTGGCCGACATCGCCCTGGCGCGAATCGGTGAACTGCAGCTGCCAGTCGCCCAGTCCGGAGCCGACGTTGGCCGTCTTCAGCGGCTCCTCCGGCAGAAACAGGCCGGTCGCCTCCTCCACGAAGAGGATGCTGTCGATCAGTGTGGAGGCCTTGGCATTCGTCGCCTCGCGCAGTTCCACGGTAAAGCGGTTGCTGAACACCTGGAAGGTGTATTCGTTGGTTTGCCAGAGATTGGTGGAGGGGATCACTCCGAGCGAGACGCCGTTGGTGAGCGTCTCCACGCCGGAGAACGTGTTCGTGACCGCGAACGGCGTGCGACGCGTGGCGTAGCTGATCGTGTATAAACGACCCGGAACCGTGTCAAACGTCCGCAGGATGCTCGCCTTGTGCAACGAGAGGCAGCCGCTGCCCGTGAGCGCCACACTGGGATCCTGCAATACCTGGGCGGTGGCATTGGTGACCGTCCAGCCATCCACGACCTGGCCGGGGCCATAGAAATCGAGGCTGTTCGTGTCGAATTCCGAACGTGCCACGGTGCGGGTGCGGGTATCGGTGGCGAACGGCGGCTGGGCAAACTTGATCATCTGCGCCGTGCGGTTCGTGAGGTCGGTGAACACCGCGTACAGCGTGTTGGTGTTCAGCGCGCCCTTGACCGCCACATTGCCCGGAGACATCAGCCGCTGGCTGCCGTCCTGATTGAGCAGAAGCGTGAGCGAACCTGGCCCGTTGCCAAGATGCGATGCCGTATCCAGATTGGCCATCAGCACCGGGCCAGACACGCCATTCGTGTCACCCCAGCCCGCAATGGTAACGGGGGCGGAGCCAAAACTCACCCAGCCATCCACGGCGAAGCCGGAGCCGGCCCCGAGATTGAGCGATTTCGAGGGTGCCACGCGTCCACCCGCAGCCCCCATATCGACGGCGGCGGAAATCTGGCCGGTCACAAAGTTGGATCCGACAAAGACCACCTTGTTGGTGTTGATCTGGTCCACCCCATCCAGGTCAAAGGGCCACAGGGCCACCAGCCCGGTTCCGGCCGACGCCACATCCTTGCCAATGCCGTCATAGCCATAGCGGAAGATGTCCCGCACCTCCTCGGCCCGCAAAGGCCGGCCCCATACCCCGAAATCGTCGAGCTTGGGCGCGGGTGTCGCCGCCACCCCCGTGGTCGGATCGACACCGAAAAAGAACGCGTTTGTGGTGGGAGCCTGGTAGCCCTTGAAAACGCCTTCGGCCACATTGTGCCCGTTCACATAGAGCACGGCTTTCCCTGAGGCGCGCTCGTAGGAGAAGGCGACGTGGACAAAGTCCCCGTTCGTGGTGACCAGTTCCCGGCCATAGCCCTGGCCATCGGTCAGGCCACGGTCCTCGGCCAGGAGCACCTGTGAGCTCACCGGATTGATGAGCCGGATGGCGAGGTCGGATTCACGGGGATCGTCCACCCGGACCCCGACCTGCACGGCGCTCACCGGCCGCGCATCATCCACGTGGATCAGGCTGCTCGACACCGCCAGGTCCGTGAGTTTGAGGCCGCCGGTCGAGGTGAAGGTCCGGATGCGGTTGCCGCTCAGGTCGTGGTCGAGATGGCCACGGATGCGGTAGCAGACCTCGACGGGGTTGGGATTGTAAACGGCCACGAAGTAACGGCCGGCCTGCAACGGCGGAATGTCGAATTCACTGAGGCTGATGTCCCCGCCGGGGGGGCGGATGGTGGCAAACTTGTCGTTGTTGGCCGGATCGGCGAGATCCGGCAACTGGTCCCGCCGGATATAAACCTGCAAGGGCAGTGCCGGGGACATGTTGGTGACCGTGACCGTCAGCTTGCTGGCATCGGCCGGGACATTGATCACCTCCAGGCTGATCCGGCCCGCTTCGGCACAGCGATCGACAAAAGTCTCGCCGAAATCATTGGGCAGCAGGCCGAGGTCGAGGTAGTTGATCCGGTTGGTGTTGCCCAAGGCGTTGTCGCTGGTGGCGAGGAACCAAGGCCCGGTGCCGGTTGCGCCCAGAAAGTTGACGAGTGAGCCCGGACCATCGCTCGGCACACTGCCGGGCGGCCGCCCACTGCCCGTATCCTCATAGGTGACCGAGACGACACCGGAGTTGGTATGCAGGAGCGGGCTGTGGTTGTTAAGCACCGCGTGCGTACGCGCGTGCGTCAGGTTGCCGAGCAGATCGAGGAAGCTCTGCCCGGCCGTGACCACGCGCGGAGTCACTCCCCGGATTGTGCCCGGCAGGGTGCTGATCGCCAGATACACGCCCAGCCCGGGCCGGTTCGGGGTGCCGTCCGGAATCGGCTGGACCAGCGGCACCGTCAGCACGTGGGCAAATCCCAGATTGTCGAACGTGGCAAACGGTTGGTCGGTGCTCAGTCCCACAAAGCCGTACTCCGCCGCCTGGTGATCCTCGGATTTCACCCCGACGTAGTAAACCTCACCCTTGAGCGGCGAATTGGTGAAGTACACCAGTTCCGTGGCTCCCTGCGAGGTGGACTTGAAGGCCGCCGCCAGGGCCGCCGGGTCCAGCGCCAGGAGGGCGGGGTCACGCGAGACATAGAGGTCGATATCCGCCTCGTTGCTGCGGACCAGCGAGAGGTTGCCCTGCCCGCCATACGGAAAGGTGACAAAGGCGACATTGCTGCCGTTTTTCAGGTAGTTGGTCACCGGATTCCCCGCCAGGTCGTTGGTGATGGAGAAGATGTTCAGGTTCGTGTACGGCGAATTGGTGAAGGTGTAGAACTGCCACTGGGCGATCTGCCCGGGCTGGCCATTGATCAGCGGCGAGTTTTCCCCCACCCGGTCATTGAAACGGGCGCCGCCATTGGTGATCCCGATCATCGGCGGCAGGCCGGCGCCTGGCAGTGGCAACACCGGCCCTGAGGGGACGCCCACGTCGCCCACCGTCGTCACCCCGGTGCCGTCGAGGTTCGCATCCGAGCCGATGGCCAGGGCAAAGTCCTGCACGATGCCATTCGGATGGTCGCCACGCGCGTTCACATTGACCCGGTGCGCGATCACGGAAATCACATAGCTGGAGGCGGCAGCACCATCAACCGCCGGCAGCACGATGCGTTCGACGTTGTTGACGCGGTCAAAGCGCGTCAGGTCATTCGTCTTCTGGATGAAGCTGCTCCCCAGCCCCCCATCAAAATCGTTGCCGTAGATCACCTCGCCGGTGATCAGGTTGGAAACCACCAGGTCCAGATCGTTCACCAGCTTGGCCGCTCCGGTCGGGTTGCCCGGCGGATCGGTCCACACCAGCGTGATCCGGAACGGGGCGCTGGGCAGGCTGCTGCTCAGGGTCAGCTGATAGGAGCGGGACTCCCCGGTGGACAGGCCCACCGGCAGGCCGTCCTCCTGATCCGACTCGATCAGGTACAGCGGTTTGCCCCCGCGCGTCATCTGGCTGTTCAGCGCCCGGGGCAGATTGGGCTGGCCCCAGCCGCTGTAGTTGGCGGGGTTGCGAGGATCGGGCAGATACGAGGGGCTGGTCGGCAGGGCGCTGTTCAGCAGCAAGGCCTTGTAACCGGCGGCCGACGGATGCAGCAGGTTGGTACCATTCTGGAAGAATTCCTGCATCTGAGCCAGCAGCCCCGCCACGGCCGGCGCGGCCATGCTGGTCCCGGATTCATAACGGTAAAACGGAGCGGTTTCGGCCGTCAGGTCTGTGAAGAGCTCGTATTCGGTCTGGTAAAATGGCAGCGGATAATCGTTCGTCAGCTGCCACTGGGCCGAGCGGGTGGAAATGACGAACGTGCCGGGGGCAACCACGTCGGGCTTGAAGCGGCCGTTGTCGCCCTCGGTGCCGATGCCCACGTTGCCACGGCTCGAAAAGCTGGCGACCTGATGGTCGCTGTCAGTCAGTCCGCCAAACGGGAAGTTTGTGGAGAAGCTGAGGGAGGCGTTGGTGAGCTGACTCGGCCACAGATCCGGGCGCCGGACCGTGGAACCCACCACCACCGTCACCACCACCTGAACCTGGTTGGTGTTGGTGACCATCGTGATGATGGAGTTGGTCAGGTTGCGCGCCAGTTCCAGCGCCCCGACCGTGATGACGTTCTTGGCGTTGCCCGGCGAGTTGACAGAGTCGAAATCGCCCCCCTGCCCGTTGTCCCCGCCGAAGCCGCTGTTGCCCGCGCTGAAGACATAGAGCATCGGCTGGCTGCCGCTTGTTGTGGGCAGCGCGTCGCGCACCGCCGCATCGAAGCTGGCCGAATGCGTCGAGTATTCGAACGACTGGTAGCCCCAGCTGTTGTTGGAGATGAGCGGCTCGCTCAGGGGATTGATCCGGCGCGGATTGTTCGCCGCCATCTCCTGCAGGTAGGTGTCGCCGGAGGGCGGCCCCTGCAGCAGATCCACCGGCAGCACAAACAGTTCCGCCTCCGGCGCGCGGCCCTGAAAACTTGCGCCCGTCAACGAGCCCTGCGGGGGATTCGCCAGCGAAGCCGACTGGGATCCGTTACCCGCCAGAATGCCGGCGACATGGGTCCCGTGCCCGTTGGGATCTTTCAGGAACGCATTGTCCACGGAGAAAACCCGGGTGGCCCCCAGGTCCGGATGGGTGACATCCACCCCGGAGTCGTTCAGGTTGATCTGGACGCCTTTGCCGGTCAGCCCCAGGTAGGGCGTGGTGTTCTCCGGGTCGGTGGTCGAGCCGAGCAGGTATCCCGTGCGGTCATTGGCCAGCACGGTCGGCTGCCAGTGTTCGATCAGGGGAATTTCCGGCAGGCGGGCCAACGCAACCAACGCCGAACCGGGCAGTTCGACCGTGACCATGGTCCCGAAGGGCCCGCGCTCGCGGAAGATTTCCTTGCCACCCAACGCGGTGATTTTCGGCAGTGCCGTCGCCGGATCGGGAACGGTCAGGATGAGTTTCAGCGTTTCCTCGGGCGTCGTGTCGGCCAACGCCTTGGCCAGCAGTTCCGGCTCCAGCTTGAAATAGGGCTCATAGGCCAGCGTCCGCGCATCCGGAAGCGCGTTCAGACGCTCAGCGGCGTCCGCATCGGCCAGCACCAGGAAGGAGCTGTTGGGAATATAGGAAAAGATCCGCGCACCGGCGGCCTCGACCTGCTGCCGGAACTTGGGGGTGATGCCACCATCGGCCTGCACGATGTAGGCCCCGGGATCGCCCTCCGCGCGCAGCTTCGCCGGCACTTCCAGCGGTTCACCGCTGTCCGTGTCCACAAAGGCGTTCCGCAGGAGGATGGCGTGGTCTTTCCGGACCAGCTCGTTGGCGGTCGCCGTCGTGTTGCGCAGGCGGTTGGTGAACTTCGCGTCGGAAAACTTGGGCGAGTCGCCCGGTGCCAGCGTCACGGTCGCGATCCGGTTCGACGGCTTCGCCATGACCGGGGCGGTGGCCGCCACGGGAGCGGACGTGGCCGGAGCCGGGGCGGCGATGCGCTCCAGCACCCCGTTCTGCCGGCTCGCGTGGTCCTGCCAGAAGCGCCAGCCGAGGCCGGCACAGAGCAGCAGCAGGGCGACGGCACCGAAGGCGTTGCGACGGTAAGAGGGCATAACAGGCGTTTCAGTACGGGGGCAAAACCTTGGGCATCAGTTGGACGGATACAGCACCCGGTGATCTTCCACCACGGTACGCAAATTTCCGGGAGAACCGTCAAAACGCAAGGTGGTCTTGGTGACGTATTCGCCCGTGATCTGGTAGTTCGTGCACAGGCCGTAATAGAGGCCGGGCTTGGTGATCAGCGAGTTGAGGGCCGGTTTCAGCGACTGGCCGTAGCTGTACACGACCACCCGGGGCTCATCCGCCCGGAGCAGCGACAGGATCTGCTGCGGCAGCCGCTCCACCACCTCGTCGGTCATCTGGGCGGCCTTGCTCCAGTCCGGGACCTGCGAGTGGTCGAAGAGGAACGGAGCCCGGTCCGACAGTGTGGGCACGGCGAGGATGGACCCCAGATTGGGAAACGTGCCGCCCGGATAGAACACGTTGCTCCGGACCACCGAAGAAACCGATATTTTCTGATATTGGTTCGCCGCATTCGTGCCGGCCACCACCTGCAACAGGCCGGGCACGACCGTGCCGTCGGTCTGGTTGGTGTAGCCGCTGAGAATCTTGCGAAGTTCAGGGGAACTGGGCTCCAGCTCAAAGGGCCGGGGCGTCTTGGTGGAACTGACCGTGCCCACCTTGGCCGAGGTGTCCAGCATGGACACACCGGAGAGCAGCGCCGACCACGACGCGATGTTCGTCTGGTTCACCGACATCAGGCCGCGCGCCGCATTGTCGTTGATGGCCGTGGTGAAAAGGTCGAGCAGCTTCCAGTCGGCGGTGGGATACGTGCCGGGTGAACCGGACCAGGATACCCAGGTCGGGTAGGCGGCAAACCGGTCGGCAATCGTCCCGGCCGGCAGATTGGTGATGACGACATGCCCGTTCAACGTATTGGTAACCAATGGTGCCGACTTGAGATAGATCGTCTGCCAAGGGGTGCCGCGGTGCACGCGGCCCAGGAAACCGATGCCGGGGTATTGGGTGCTGGCATTGGTCGGGAAGGACCAGCTCTCCGAGTTGGTGATCTGCGGGTCCTTAAAGTACAGGTTGTAGCCGGACGCGACGTCCGCTTTCAACCGCAGCATGGGCGACTGTCCCCACGGGGCATAGGCGACAACGGCGCCTGCCGCACGCTTTTGGGCAATCGAAAAGCCGCTCAGGTCCGCCACCGAATTGGTGGTGAGCTGGAAGCCATCCGTCAGCGTCGTCAGCCTGCCGAAGGGTCCCGGTCCCGGTACTTCGCTGTAATTCCCGGAGTCACAGAACAGGGAGTAACCCGGCACCAGATCTTCGCGCATGTAATGAACCAGCGGGTCGTTCGCCTGCAACCGGTCGGTCAGATAGACCGTGGGTGACGGGTTGAAACCCACCTGCATGTTGGTGAGGGTTCCGTATCGGGCGACGATACTGGCTTTTAGCGCCAGTCCGCCCTGGTCATCGGCCGGCAACGCCCACTGGCCGGTGGCATACTGGCCATAAAGGAAATAGTTTAATCCGTTAACCGCATCCCGGATCTGGTCGGTCCCCAGCGCATTGCCCTGCGGATCGGTCCAGATGGAATTGGGCACCAGGACCTGCCCGAGGGAGACCTGCATCTGGTTCAGCATCCCCCGCGTGGGGCCGATGACGCTGACCCTGTTCGTATCCCAAATGTCGGTCATGGTTGCTTGGCTGCCGGCCGCTGCCTGCTGGGCCGGCGGAATGCCATACAGGGTCCGCTGTCCCACGCCGAAAAAACGGAGCAGGTTCGTCTCCGTCACCACGCTCTTCAGGTTCACATAGTCCAGCATTGCGCCGCTCGTGCGATCCACCAGGGCGTACATCACCCGGTTGGTCACAAACAGGTGGAGTATGGGCGGCTTCGACTGGTCCACTGGGCCGAGGTAGGGGTTGTTGGTGCTCAGCGTCAGGTCCTGAAACTGACCGTCGGTGTAGGCGAACTCGAACCGCAACTGGTCGTTCAGCACACGGAGGAATTTGTCCGGTGCCCACAGGTTTGCCCCCAGATCGATGTTGGTGCCCGCCACCAGGTAATTGCCCTTGCGGATAAAGTTGAGGTTCAGCGGCAATCCCTTCTTCGAAGACAATATCGCCGAGTCGATACTGTTGGTGGCCCCATCGTGGAAAAGGCCAAAGGAAAGGACATTGGTGACAATCAGCCGTAAAGGACGGGGAAATCCCTGGGCATAGAAGTTGGAGCGGTAGGAATTCCAGGCTTCCACGGAGTAATGATTGGTCAGTTGGAACCGGTATTGCACCTGGGTCGTGAAAGGCGGCTTGCTGAAAGGCAGGGTGGGCGAGGGGAGCCTGTCCTGCGGCGTGTGCTTCGTCACGAAGAGGCGGCGGGTGACCCGCACGGCCGACTGCCAGAGGCCCTCGTTGAAATTCGGGTACCCCTGCTTCGCCCCGATCACCATCGGGACCTCGGAGTACAACGCGCGGCGGAGGCTGTTGGGGCCCACCAGGTCGTCCTGGGCGGAGTTCTTGAGATCAGGCCCGTTGTAGCCCGGTGCAAACTGCGCGGTGAAATCCGGGTCGTTGAGATCGACCCAGGGCAATCGCAAAACGGCCTCGGCATTGTTGGTCACCGCATCAAAGCGCGCGATCCGGGGCAGCCGATTGTCCACTCCCAGGCGGTTGAGGCGCTGATTGTTCTCGCGGTAGAGCACCGGCTGGAACACCGAGGGCAGATAGGGGAAGGACTGGTTTTTGGCGCCCTTGTAGTCGGTCACCCGGTTGGTGGCGTAATCGAAGATGTTGGCCGAGACCTGCAGCAGGCGATGCAACTGCGCCGTGTAGGTATTGGTCAGGTAGATCTGCCGGGTGACGAAATTGGTGAAGTAGCCGCCGATTGCGACGCCCGGGATCGAATTGTCCGCGGAGATTTTCCGCGGCAGGCCGTTGGGATACTCCGTCAGCAGCATGCGATGGGCGGCATTGGTGAACCAGTTCAGCGGCTCCCAAGGACGGAAGGGCGCCACGCTGGCACTTGTCACCTTGTCACCATTCGGATCGTCCTGCTGGAAATTCAGGTTGAGCTTGGCCCGGCGGTAGAACCCGTCGGGGTTGTACTGCGGGTCGGTGGGCGAAACGGTGGTGTTGATGAGATTCGGCTGAAACCCGGATTCAAACCGGGCATCCGATCCGTCGGTCCCGAGCTGCGCGAGCAAACGCTGGAACGTGTAGCGGTCGTAGGAACTGACCAGCGCCTTTCCCGTGTTACGGTCCACGCCGGCCAGCTTGAGCTGCACCGAAGCCGACAGAGCCGGGGCCAAAAACTGGCCGAACTCGGTGAAAGAGTTGGGGTAGTCACCGCCCGGCCAAACCGTTTTGGGATCATCATTGCCCTGGGGGGGGGTCCGGATGTCGGCAAGGGCGCGGATCGCCGAACTGGTCCCTCCGATGTTCATGCCATCGGAATACCAGTCCACGGCATTGGTCTTGGCCAGGAAGATCGACTGGGCGGCCGCGCCACCGTTGACACCGGCTTCCGAGCGGAAGAAAGCGTTCGCCGTGGAGGGATCCCGGTCGACGTTCGCGAACTGACGGCGGGCCAGCAGGAACCGGCTGGCATCGGTGAAGGCCAGCCCCGAATTGAACTGGTTCCGAAAGGGCTGGTACACGTAATTACCCGTCACCGGCCACGCATTGGTGTTCAGGTCGCTCAGGAATCCCGCCAGGTTCAGCTCCCAGCTGCCCACCCCCTGGTCGCGCATGTAGCTGCGGGCGATCTGGTTGGTGCCAAGGGGGCTCTTCGCCTGGTTGTGGATGTAGTTCACATCCATCGCCCGACCGGCCGGCAGGACGAGATAGGCAAACCGCCATCCGAACAGGTTGGTTCCCGAGTGCGGAGCATCCGGGTGTTCCAGCAGGCCGATCCACTCGGGATCGCCCACCATGAATTCCTGCGGCGCCCCCTGAATCGGGCGGTCCGAGGCATCCCGGGGCTGCTGCCAGCCGTTCGTTTCAAAAAGGCCGTTGCGGTTGACATCGACGTAGAAACGGAAATCGACCGGCAGATTGGCAGTGTTGTTGGTCGTCACGAACACCGGCGGCCGCGCGTCGTAGTAAAGGTTCGCCAGCATGCTGTAATACTTGTCCCGCCCGCTCTGGGTGGTCAGGTCGAAGGGCACGCCGCCCGACAGGTGATAGCTGACGTTGGTCAGGAAGAGCCGGTTGCCCGTACCCTGATAGACGTTCGCGGGGTCGAAAAACAGGCTGGAGTAGTTGGTCGAGACGATCAGGCCGAAGGCCGACCGGTTCCCGCTCGCATGGATGCGGGAGGCAATTTCCGCCTTCACCCGGTTGAGGGCGGCGTCAGCGGCGTATTTGGCGCCGATCTGCTCCCCTTGAGAAGCCACAGCCCCACGCTCACGGCGGCTGACCGCCAAAAACGCGACGGCGGTGATCGTCACCACCGACAGCATGATCAGGGTGATGACCAGCGCGATGCCCCTGCGGGCCTGGACAACGGGACGGTTCATTGTAATGCGGTGCGAAGAGGAATGCGCTGCCGGAAGATCAGGACTTCCGCAGCATGCTTGGACAGGAAGCTGGTCCGCAGGCTGAGGCTGGACTGATTGGTGTACTGGGTCCACAGCCGGGGCGAAAGCACGCCCAGCTCGACCTCCACGGCGGACGGCATCGCCGACCCGACGAAGGCCGTCTTCAGGGACTTGTCCGAAGGCACGATCTGGGTGTTGGTCAGGATGATCCCCGAGGCGAAGGAATTGGTGAAAAACTTGGGATATTTCTGCGTGGGATCAAGGACGAGCGAGGCATCCACGGGAATGCCGGTGCTGGCAAAGGGCAGCACCCGGAAAAACAGCACGTTGTCGATCAGCCGGGTGCTGTTGGTCGCCCGGTAGCCCGGCGCCAGGAAGACCTTATGCGGGGTACGGTATTGGGGGAACGTATCGTCGTGCTTATTATCATTCTCATCATACTGGTAGAACCAGTAGAACCGCTGGGCGGCATCGCTGCCCCGGGCCACCTCGGTGATCGGATCCTGATAGCGGTAGAGCGTCCCCAGGGCCTCGTTGGCCGGAACGGACGGATCCGTGGGATGGGCCACGAAATAACCCACGGCGGTCCAGTGCCCCGCCGACAGCGGGGTCAGGAAAAACGTGTCGTTCAGCGGGTAATCCCGGTGCAGGGCATCCGTCATTCCGGGCGGAAATTCATCCCGGTTGAAGAGCGTCGGGCTGTTCGTCTCCGCTTCCATGCCCTTGCGAAACACCTGGTTGCGCACGGCGAAATTGATGTTCGTGCCATGCACATCTTTTGAGTCCGTCCGGGGGGTGAGCTGTGGCGACTGGGCCCGCTCGATATCCCGCACGATCAGGTCCATGGCCAGCCGGCCGGACTCCATCACGTCCACCTGCCCGATGTTCTTGTGCAGCGCCTTCTGCGTCTGGTCGAACATCGAGTAGAGCGCCAGCACGATTACCGACAGAAGGCCGATCGCCACCATCAGCTCGAGCAACGAAAAGGCCCGGCGGGTGGCACGGCGTGAATATCTGAAAACGGCCTTCATGCGGGACTAGGACTTGGGCTTGTAGGCCGACAGGGCAGCCGGCGGGGTGGTCAGATCCGGCACCAGCCGGCGCAGGTAGATGTTCGAATTCGGGGCGAACACGTCGTTGGTGCCGAGCAGCGGGATCTGCAGCCGCGACATGCGGCCGGAGACCTGGGTGCGGTAGCTCTTGAAATTGCCGCCGACATCGGCCGGAATTTTGTTCCCGAACACCGGCCACTGGAAGGTGAGCCGGACATCGTAGAGGGTGTTGGCCAGCACCCGCTGCTGGAACAGGTTCGCCGCGTCCAGCTGGTTGGTGGGGTGCGAGAAAACGGGCACGATCTCCACGTTCAGGCGGTAACGAAACGCCTGGTCCAGCTTGAGCTCCGGAATGGTGTCGCCGCGCACCTGTGGCAGGACCTTTTCATCCAGGGCACCGCTGAAGGCCCGGAATTGGGCCATCACAAAGTTCAGGTTGGTCTGCCCCACTTCATTCGTACCCTGCTTGCTGTAATCGACTTGCGGGAGCGACAGCAGCCCCAGGATCTGCTGCGGGAAGGCCAGCTCAGTCCAGGGATCCGGCGTGGGGGTGCCGGACAGCAGCTTGAAGAGCGGTCCCTTGTAGGTGTACGTGCTTAGCGCGCCGGAATTCAGCGGCTGGTTGGTGATGATCACGTAGTCCAGGTAGTTGGTGAGGTCATCAAAGCCGGTGGCTCCGCTCCGGATCGCCTCCATCAGCAGGGTGGCATCCTCGTCGATGATCGTCTCTTCCCGGTTCAGCTTCTGCACCCCGAGGCCGGCCGGCAGCACGCCGATGATCGCCACCATGGCGATGGCCACGACGGCGATGCACAGCGCCAGCTCCACCATGGTGAAGGCGGAGCGCCGGGAACCGCGATTGCGAATGAGCTTCATGGCTGGGTCCCCCAATAAAACCGCCGGGCACGCCCCGTCAGGCCCGTCACCCGGAAGATGGTGTTGGTGTAGTTGTCCTTGGGCGCGATCACCACATCGGCCAGCCGGGAGAAATCGTAGTTGTTGGAGGCGGCCGGATCATGGGGCACAAACACGCTGCCGATCCCGAGCGAGACGAACTGGTCCTGCGGTGCGGCCGTGGCGTCGATCTGCCCATTGCTGTTCAGCCGCATGCTCCGGCCGAGCGCATCGTAGGCGATGGCCGGCAGGTAGAGCTGATACAGCGCGGGGTCCATCTTCGCATTGGGATCGCCCGGATCGGCGGCCAGCGGAAACGGAACCGACTTGACCAGCAGATTGGTCCGGGCACTCAGATTCAGGCTCGGATGCAACCCCGGAGCGAACACGATGCCGTCGGGCAGGGTCCGCCAGATGGTGCCACCGACCGTGAGGTAACGGCCACGCCGGAGGTCCGGGTTCCCGTTCGCGCCGACCCCGCCGGAGGAGGTGTCCAGAAACGGCTGGTCGCCGATCTTGCCCTCCGAATAGAAGGCGTAGCTGGCATGCTGTCCGGCGAACAGGTTGGTGAACACCCGCAACGCATGTTCCTGGAATTCCGAAGGCCCCAATTGCAGGAGCGCGGCGTGGATGCTGAACAGTTTCGTGGCGGAATCCCGCAGGCGCGGGTCGGAGTTGGTGGGATCGGGCGAGAAAAACACCATGTACACCGGTGTCCGGTGCTTGATCGCCAGCTGCCGCGCGAGCGCCAGGTCATCCTGAATCTGCCGCTGGGCGGCGGCCAGGTTGTTGGCCTGCCCGAAGCCCTTGAAGGCCGGCACCGCGACAAAGGTGAGGGTCGCGATGAGCGCGATCACCACCAGCAGTTCGAGCAGTGTGAACGCCGTCCGACGGGTAAGCACCCGGTCGGTGGCGGCATCACGGCTGGAAGGTTTAAGCTGCATGGTGGAAAGTCGTAGGACGGCGGTTTAACGCCAGCTATAGACGTTGTCCGCGTTCCAGTTGTCGGCGCTGCTGGAGCCCTTGTAATCGGGGGGGAGATCGAAACGCGCCTTCCCATCCGGCCCGAGTGACCAGGCGATCACGCTGCCAGGGATCGTGCGCACATTGTCCAGATCCGTGGCCTTGGGGTGCGGACCGTTGGGAACCTTGGGAAATGGATCCAACACGCGGTTGTCGTAATCCAGATCCACCGTGACGATGTAGGGCCGGCCCCAAGGATCACGATAGATGCCGTCATTTTCGCTCACGCCGTTCGCCCCATAGCCCTTGGCCGTCTTGATCGTGAGGAAGGTGTTGTGCTGCGGATTCAGCACGGAGCCTGAATTGATGGGCTTGGTGTCCTTGTCGTTGACCACCGCATAGGCCGGTGCCGTCGCGGCGAACCTGTTGGCGCCCAAGGTACTGTCGGTCAGGATGGCGACCAGCTCCGCGTTGCTGACCTGCCAGCCCGGGTTCGCATTGGCCACGGTCATCGAGTTCGGCGGGGCATTCAACGCGACCCCCTTGGCGTCATTGACGGAGAAATTTCCCTGCTGCGTCCCATAGGTGAAATCGGGGTAATCCGCAGTGACCGCCGCCCGCGTGTTTTGCGAGGCCGGCAGCCGGCCATAGGCGGTCTGGTAGGCGGACACCGCCGCCGTGAGGTTGCTCAGGTCAGTCCGGGCCTTGACCACTTTGGCCCTCTTTTGCGCTCCGGCGATGGCGGGCAGGATCAGGCCGGCCAGGATGGCGATGATGCTGATGACCACGAGCAGTTCGATGAGCGTGAAGCCTCGATGACCGTGACGGCGGAGGGAGCGGTTCATAGGGTGAGGGTGTTTCAAAGGTTGGGTAAAACGGAGGGGTTCACTGTTTCCAGTTGCCGATGATTTTCTTCTGCCCTTTCACAATGATCTCGGCCCAGAGATCGAACGTGCCCGGGTTGTTGGTCGGGTTGCTGGAGACGTAGCGCCAGGGGTTTAGCCCCTTGTTCATCGGCACCGGATGCTCGGCCACCGGGATGTTCAGCGGCCATTGGAAGCCGGAGCCCTTCTTGCCGCTGGCATCCGAGGAAAAACCGACCACCAGCACCTCCAGCTTGGTATAGCCGGGCGTCGTGGTGCTGGGAAAAATCTCGGCGTGCTGGCCCTCGGCAAACTTGTGGTGCAAGAGCCGGCGGCGCTGTTCGCGGATGGCCGAATTGACGAAGCCGTCGCGCCCGAAATACTGGTTCACCGTCGCCGAGGTGATCTGCACCTGCGCATCGTCCGGCACGACGAAATATCCGGTGGGCCCCGTGTTGCTGACAATCACCCCGGTCAGCTCATAATAAAGCCCGTTGGTTACCGGATTGGTGATCCGTGCGACCGGGTCGTAGTTGTCCGGGGGATAGATGCCGAATTTGGCCTTGTAGGTCTCGATCGCCGTCACGATGTCGGCCAGCTCGGTCTTCACCTTGGCCTCGCGGATGCGTACGCCGACCACCGGAGCCAGCCCCACCACCAAACCGGCCAGCAGGGCGATGATCGAGATCACCACCAGCAGCTCGATGAGCGTGAAGGCCAGTTCATGGCGGCGGTCACGCGCCCGGATTCCGCGCGCTGCGCCCAAAAGATGACGAGTTATGCTCATGTCCGCCAAAGTGTGTCCGCCCAGCCTCACCCAATCCCTACCGGTCCTTCAATTCCTTTTCCATGCGTTCGCTCAGCCACTGCTTGATCATGCTCTGGTAGTTCAGAAACCGCTCCCGGGCGATCCGCTTGATCCGGCCCAGCATGCGCGGGTCGATCCGCAGCGTGATCGTCACCGATTCCGAAAGTTCCGCCGCCCCGGCCGCCGCGCTTTCCATCAGCCGCAGGTCCACCTGGTTTTCCGACCAGTAGGTCGCCTCTCCCTGCTCGCTGTCGAACAGGGGAACTTCCTCCCAGTTGCTTATCACGTTCAGTGCCATGATTTAAGAATCCAGCATCTGCTTCAGCTTGCGCTGGTAGAAATACTCCTCAGCGTCCGTAAACACCCGGGAACAGATCACCCGGACCACCCGGCCGTTGGTGCGATACACGCTGAAGATCCCCGTCCCGGACGCCGACCGGCCAAAGTTGAAATACCGGGACTGCACCGCGAAGCGCGGCGAATCCGGCAACAGCCGTACGGCGAACGGATCCTCGAAGGATTCTTCGATGTCCCGCTCCGTCAAAGAACCATCCAGCGCGAATGGCGAGTTGTTCCAGTCGAACTCCATCAGGGAGCCCTTTGTATCTCCAAAGCCAATGCGTTGTAACTACAATGTATTTACAACAGGCGTTTACGTTTGTCAAGTATCTCCCACTGGACCCCACAAGGCTCGGTCTCGATTCCTGCCCAATCTTGCTCTTGCTCTTGCTCCTGCTCTTAATCGTTTAACCCGAATTGTTTAGGATTAAGAGCAAGAGCAGGAGCAGGAGCCGGAACCCGATTCAGTACGGGCACCTCGCCACCCCGGCCCATTGAAAAAGCGGCCACCGGGTTTCGGTGGCCGCTTTGCTGGCGTGACCCGCGCAATCCAGGCCTTCAGTTATCGCCACTGCCGCCGTTGTCGCCGCCGAGCTTGTCGATCAGCGTGATCAGCGGGAGGAAGAGGGCGATGACGATGCTGCCGACGATGACGGCCAGAAACACGATCATGACCGGTTCGAGCAGCGAGGTCATGGCCGCCACGGCATTGTCCACCTCGTCGTCGTAGTTGTCGGCGATCTTCAGCAACATTTCCGGCAAGGCACCGGTCTGCTCACCGACGTCCACCATGGAAATGACCATGGGCGGGAAAACGCCGGATTTTTCCAGGGGTGCGGTGATCGTTTCGCCCTCCTTCACGCTTTCGTGAACCATCTGGACGGCATTGGCGACGATCACGTTGCCGGCGGTCTCGCGGACGATGTTCAACGCCTGGAGAATCGGCACGCCGGAGCTGACCAGCGTGCCCAGTGTACGGCAGAAGCGCGAGATGGCCACCTTGCTGATGACCGACCCCACGACCGGCACGTGCAGCTGGAACTTGTCCCAGAGCCACCGCCCCTTCTTGGTTTTGATGCCGTATTTGAAGGCGATGATGAGGACGATAAAACCGATGACCACCGGACCCGGAACCGGGAAACCGCCCGCCCAATCGGGGAAGACCACGGTGTAGTCCTTGATGATTTCGCTGATTTTCAGCACGAACTCGGTAAACGCCGGCATGCCGGCGTCGCCCAGCAGGTCCGCGAAGATCTGTTTGAACTTGGGCACCACCACCACCATGAGCAGCATGAGGATGCCACCGGCCACCACCATGACGGCCGCCGGGTAGAACATGGCGGCGACGACCTTGCCCTTGATCTTCTCCGCCTTTTCCATGAACTCGGAAAGGCGGTTCAGGACGACTTCGAGCACACCGCCGAGCTCACCGGCCTTCACCATGTTGATGAACAGCTTGTTGAACACCTTGGGGTGCTGGGCCAGGCCTTCCGAGAAGGTGCTGCCGCCCTCGATGGAGAGCGAGAGATCGGCAAGAATCCTCTTGAGGGTCGGATTCCGCTCCTGCTTCTCGAGCACGCGCAAACCGCGCAGGAGGGGCAGACCGGCGTCCACCAGGGTGGCGAGCTGACGGGTGAAGGTGGTGAGCACCTTCGTCTTCACGCCGCTGCCCATCCCGGGGATCTTGATGTTGAGATTGATGCCCTTCTTGGCCGGCTTGCCCCCGGCGGCGGGTGCGCCGCCCTTCTTGGCGTCCTTCTTGGCGTCCTTGGGCTTCTCGGCCTCCATCACTTTCGTGGGGAAGAACCCCATCTCTTTGAGACGGTTGATGGCGTCGGCCTGGCTGCCGACCTCAAGGGTGCCTTTGGTCTCCTTGCCACGGGAGTCCATGGCGACGTAATTGAACTTGGGCATAAGTGTCCTTTCCGTTCTGGAATCAGGTGTACTTCAAGACCTCTTCAACGGTCGATTCCCCGTTGTAAATGTTGCGCAGGCCGTCATCGCGGAGCGTGACCATGCCCAGCTCGATCGCCTTCTGGCGCAGCACGACCGTGGGGGCGCGCTCATTGATCAGGGTGCGGATCGTGTCGCTGATCACCAGCAGCTCGTAGATGCCCTTGCGGCCCTTGTAGCCGGTGTCGTTGCAGACGGGGCAGCCCCGGCCGTAGTAGAACATCTTGTCGCCCACGTCGTGGGGCGAAAGGTTCAGCTGGCTCAGCTGGCTCTCGGTCGGCTCAAACGGCGTCCGGCACTTCACACAGACCTTGCGGATGAGCCGCTGGGCCATCACCGCCAGCATCGTCGAGGAGATCAGGAAGGGCTCGACGCCCATGTCCACCAGACGGGTCACGGCACCGGCGGAATCGTTGGTGTGGAGCGTGGAAAGCACGAGGTGGCCGGTCAGCGAGGCCTGGATCGCGATCTGCGCGGTCTCGAGATCGCGCATTTCCCCGAGCATGATGATGTCCGGGTCCTGCCGCAAAAAGGCGCGCAGGGCCTTCATGAAGGTCATGCCGGTGCTTTCATTCACCTGCACCTGCATGATGCCCTCGATGTCGAACTCCACCGGGTCTTCCACGGTCAGCAGCTTCGTGTCGATCGTGTTGATGCGGCGCAGGCACGAATAGAGGGTCGTGGTCTTGCCGGAGCCGGTCGGTCCGGTGACCGCAAAGATGCCGTTGGGCTGGTTGATCGTCTCGACCGTGAAGTCGAAAATCTCCTTGGGCAGGCCCAGCGTCTCCAGGTCCAGGCTGGTGGCGCTCCGGTCCAGCACGCGCAGCACCACCGATTCGCCGAATGCGGTCGGCAGGGTGGAGAGACGCAGGTCGATCTGTTTGCCGGCAATGGTGACCGAGATACGCCCGTCCTGCGGCATGCGATTCTCTGAAATGTTCAGATTCGCCATGATCTTGAGACGCGACGTGACCGGTCTGGCCAGGCTCCGCGGCGGCGGGGACATCTCGTAAAGGGCACCGTCCACCCGGTAGCGAATCTTGAATTCTTCCTCGAACGGCTCGAAATGGATGTCGCTCGCCCGGTCCTGCACCGCCTGCATGAGCACCAGGTTGACGAATTTCACGACGGGCGCGTCGTTGACGGCCTCATCGATCTTCATGCCCCGGGGCTTGTCGTCATCGATGGCCGACAGATCCATCCCGGTGCTCAGCTCCTTCAACAGGTCCGCATAGCCGCCACCGCCCTGCGCCGGATAGAACTTCTCAATGCCCTTCAGCACCGCCACCGGATCGGCCACGACCAACTGGATCTGGTGCTTCACGTTGAAGCCCAGCTCATCCACGATCTGCGGGTTGAGCGGGTCCACCAGGGCGATCTGGACGGTATCCCCGTAAAGGGCGACCGGCAGGCACTGGTACATCCGCGCGCTCTCGGTGGGAATGCTGGCGATCACCTCGGGGGTGATTTCGGCCAGGTCGATGGTGACGACCATGCTGCCGATCTGGTCGGCGATGATCTGCAGGATCGAGTCAAGATCCACGAGGCCGTAATCCTGAAGCACCTGCGCGGCGGGTTTGCCGCTGCGGGCGACCTCCTGCGTGACCTCCTCGAACTGGAGGTCATCCAGCATCCCCCGATCACGGATCAGGGCAAGTAACGGATCAGATAGGGCCTCGGGCATAGGATTCTCGGGTTATTTCTGGCCGGCAGCCTCGGCCTCGGCCCGCGCCATCTTGATCTCCTGCAGCTTCAGGTCGATGGTCGTCGGGTCCTGCGACTTCGTGCGGACTTCCTCCTCGGAAATCATGCCCGCCTGCCATTTGTCGAGCAGGAAGCTGTCGAGCGTCACCATGCCGAACTTGGCACCGGTCTGGATGTCCGACTGGATACGGAAAGTCTTGTTGTCACGGATGAGCGCGCCGATGGAGGGCGTGTTCACCATGATCTCGAAAATGGCCACACGGCCCGGCTTGTCGTGGCGCGGGACCAGCAGCTGGGAGATCACCGCCTGCAGCACCGTCGAGAGCTGGATGCGGATCATTTCTTGCTGGTTCGTCGGGAAGGCGTTGGTGATACGGTCGATGGTCTTGGCCGCACCGGTGGTGTGCAGCGTGCCGAAGACCAAGTGACCCGTTTCGGCGGCGGTGATGGCCGCCTCCATCGTTTCCAGATCGCGCAGCTCACCGACCAGGATCACGTCGGGGTCCTGACGCAGCGCGCGCCGCAGGGCCTCGGCAAAATTCGGCACGTCCACGTTCACCTCGCGCTGGGTGACGACCGCCTTCTTGTGCTTGTGGTAGTACTCGATCGGATCCTCGATCGTGATGATGTGGGCCTCATCCCGCTCCTCGTTGATGATGTTGATCATCGAGGCCAGGGTCGTGGTCTTGCCGGAACCGGTCGGACCGGTGACGAGGACCAGACCACGGGGTTTGTAAAGCAGCTCACGGGCGCTCGGCGGGATGCCGATCTGCTCCATGGTCAGCAGCTTGGAAGGAATCTGGCGCAGCACGAGCGCGAAGTTGCCCTTCTCCTTGAAGGCGCTGACGCGGAAGCGCGCCAGTTCACCGAACGCAAACCCGAAGTCCGCCCCGCCCTTTTCGCGGATCTGCTGGATGTGGTCTTCCGAAGTGATGGAGCGCATGAGCTCCTCCGTATCTTCCGGCTTGAGCGGCGGGCCATCCACACGGTGAAGGACGCCATGCAGGCGGATCACGGGGGGAATGTTCACGCGGATGTGCAAGTCGGCGGCGCCCTCAGACACCATCAACTGCAACAGATCGGACATTTGGTACGACATGACGAAAAACTTTAGTTATAACGCTGGCGGCTAACGCGTCGTTTTGAGCATTTGCATTGCCAGTGTCCCTTAATGGTCAGTAACGGTCGCACGCACCACTTCTTCCGCTGTGGTCATGCCTGCCAACACTTTACGCACGCCATCCTCACGCAAGGTGCGCATCCCCATTTCTCGGGCTTTGATGCGCAGAACGTTGGACGGAACCTTTTCAAAGATCAGTTTCCGCGCTTCATCGTTAATGTTAAAGATTTCAAAAATGCCAAACCGGCCGCGGTGACCGGTCTTGTTGCACTCACTGCAACCCTTACCTTTGCGGGCGGTCGCTTGGGCCGCCTGATCCAGCGTGATGTCCAGCATGCCAATCTCCTCCTCAGTGAGGGTGTGCGGTCCGCCGCAGTTCTTGCAGATTTTCCGCACGAGCCGTTGGGCCATCAGGCACCGCGCCGAGGAGGCCACCAGGAAGGGCTTCACACCGATGTCGATGAGACGGGTCACGGCGCTGGGGGCGTCGTTCGTGTGCAGGGTGGAGAAGACGAGGTGACCGGTCAGGGACGCATTGATCGCGATGGAGGCGGTCTCCATGTCGCGGATTTCCCCCAGCATGATCACGTTGGGCGCCTGACGGAGCATCGAGCGGAGGGCCAGCGCGAAGGTGAATCCGATGTGCTCGTGAACCTGAACCTGGTTGATGCCTGCCAGCATATATTCAACCGGGTCCTCGACCGTGATGATCTTGCGGTCCGGGCGGTTGATGTAGTTGAGACAGGAGTAGAGCGTGGTCGTTTTGCCGGAACCGGTCGGCCCGGTCACCAGCAGGATGCCGTCGGGCAGACCGATGACGCGCTCGAAGTTCTGCTGGTCGTCGGCGAAGAAGCCCAGTTCGCCCAAACCCAGCTTCAGGCCGGACTTGTCGAGAATACGCATGACGATCGACTCGCCGTGCTGCGTGGGGAGGCAGTTGACGCGGAGATCGATGGTCTTGTTGTTCCCGACCGGCACGTTGATGCGGCCGTCCTGCGGGATGCGGCGTTCCGCGATGCTCATGCCGGCCTGGATCTTCAGGCGCGCAATGATCGAGGGCTGCAGGCGCTTGGGCAGGTCGGGCTGCTCGACGCAGACGCCGTCAATGCGGAACCGCAGGCGGAAACGCTTCGCCAGCGGCTCAAGGTGGAGATCGGATGCGCGCTTCTTGAAGGCGTCGCCAATGAGCTGGTTGACCAGCCGGATGATGGGCGCATCGGCGTCGACTTCATCGCCATCCGCCGTGACGTCACCCTTCAGCGCCGTGATCTGGACCTCACCCTCGGTGATGTCCTGGATCATCTTGCTGATGCCGCCGTCGTCGCGCCCGGCGCCGCCGTAGTACTTGTTCAGGGCGGCCTCGATGTCCGCCTGGCTGGTCACGCGCAGCTCGATGTCCTTGTTCAGGGCGTGCCGGAGTCCGTCCACCGTGTCGATGTCGGACGGATCGGCCACGGCGACCACCACCGCGCCCATGTCGGACTGGCCGACGGGCAGGGCGTTGAATTTCTTCGCCACGTGGCGCGGCATGAGGCCGATCACCTCGTCGGTCAGGCGCAGGTCGGCCAGATTCGTGGCTTCCACGCCGAAGTACGTGGACTTCGCCATCACCACGACCGCCGGTTCGAGCGAACCGTTTTTGACCATGGTGTCGAGCGCGCCCTCCCCGGCCATCTCGGCCTCGGCGCGTCCGGCTTCCACCTGCTCGTGGGTCAGCAAACCCATGTCGAGCATCGTATCGATCAAATAGTCGTCTTTGGCTGCCACAGCGAACCTTTCAAAACCCCCGGCTTGGGCGGCTACCGCCTCATTTCCGGGGACAAGTGCGCGAGAGTTAACGGACCGGCAAAACGAAAGTCAAACTTCCACCCCAGGAAACCCTGCGCGTCCACCCTCACTGTCCTGGGGTCGCCCAAAGTTTACACCTATAAACGTGCTTGGCAAGCACCACCCGACCGGGGTGGCGGTTCAATTTTTCGGAAGCAAGCGGCGTGGGGTGGGGAGTTTTCGGTTTTCGGTTTTCAGTTTTCAGTGCCTGGCACGGGATGACCGCGGTGTATTCCATCTTCTGCTCTTGCTCTTGCTCTTGAACCTTCCTCTTTCGGGCATCATCGAATGGCCAAAACGAGAAATCCCGATTTCAACGCGTTGCCAGACCAGCCACGGGGCGGCCGAAGGCCATCGCCGGGGAACAAGAGCATGAGCATGAGCATGAGCACGATCAAGGCGCCCCCAAGCACCGTCTCCTGTCTCCTGTCTCCGCGCCTCAGCGCCTCCTGTCTCCTTGTTCGGGAAAGTCCCCCTCCCTACCCTCCTGCCACGCATGAATTGCTGGAAACTGCTGGGCTGCGGGCTGCTGCTGGCCCAGGCCGCCCTCGCCGAATCGAGGTTCGTGGTCACGACCTACAATCTGGAGAACTACCACCTCCGCGCCTTCGGCAACCGCAAGGAAAAGTCACCCGAAGCCCGTGCGAAAGTCGTGGCGAACCTCGCCGCCATCCGGCCCGACATCCTGGCCGTGCAGGAGATCGGTGAGCCGGCCGCCCTGCGGGAATTGCAGGCGTCGCTGAAGGCCGCCGGCGTGGACCTGCCGCATTTCGAGCACGTGGCGGGCTGGGACACGAACATCTTTGTCGGCGTGCTCAGCCGCTTCCCCATCGTGGCGCGCCATCCGCACACCAACGACAGCTTCCTGCTCAATGGCCGCCGCTTCCACAGCAGCCGCGCCATCGCGGAACTCGAGATCGCGGTCACGCCCGACTACCACTTTACCCTCGTTACCACCCATCTGAAGTCGAAACGGCAGATCGGGGACGCCGACGAGTCGGAACTGCGTGAACAGGAGGCGCTCCAGCTCCGCGCCCACATCGACGAGCTGCTCGCCAAGAACCCCAGGGCCAACGTCCTGGTGTGCGGCGATTTCAACGACACCAAGGACAGCAAATCCACCCGCGCGGTGATCGGTCGCGGCGCCAACGGGCTGGTGGACACCCGCCCCTCCGAACGCAACGGCGATACCGTGATGCCAGAAAACCCGCGCTACGATCCCGCCCGGATCACCTGGACGCACTTTTACGGCAAAGAGGACAGCTACTCGCGCATCGACTACATCCTGTTGAGCAAAGGGATGGCCCACGAGTGGCAGCCGGCGGGCAGCTACGTGTTCACGACCGCCAACTGGGGGTTGGCCTCCGACCACCGCCCGGTGGTGTGCGAGTTCGTGGCGCCGGACAGGTAGGGGGCGGTTTTTGAAATTCTGTAGCCGCTACGAGCTTGTTGGCGCGCGTTCGCTCCCTTTCCTCGACCCATGAACTTCCCACGCATCTACCGGGCCGAAGCGCTGAAAGCGCGTCCGAGGAATGCCTGGGGTGGAGGGACACCGTGAGCGAAACCCAAGGGCAGGGCCCTTCGGAGCGGCCTGAGGGCTGAAGGCCCGACTCAGGGGTTGCCAACACCTTGGGACGCGCTTACAGCGCTCCGCTACTTTGGTCCCTTGGACCTGGGGCTGCGCTCGCACGGCTCGCTCCACCCCAGGCATTCTTCGGGCAGGCTTTCAGCCCTGCCAATAATGTCCGTGCCCTGCTTCGCTGGCAGCTCAGTGCGCCCCGGCCGATCCGCCAAAGCGGAACCACCCACGCTTTTTGGCGGCCCGTACCGTGGCCAGCTCGCGGAATTCGCCCAGCAGCCGGCTCCGGGCCTGCCGCAGCCAGATCACGTTGTTGCCCGTGCCTATCACGGCCCAGGCGATCAGCACCAAAAAGGGGGTGAAATGATCGGATCCCCGCAGCAGGGGCAGCAGCCCGAGCGTCATCACGCCTAGGAACAGGACGGAGGGCACAATTAGCACCCGGGTGACGGCCCCGGAACCGGTTCGGGTACCCTTGCTGGTCATGCCCAGCCACAGGCCCAGCCACACCAGGGTGATGGAGTCGAAGACCAGGAAGCACATCCGCAACAACCAGAACGCCGTCCACATGTTGGCGTCGTCGCTGCTGCTCATGTCCTTGGACACCGAGGCGAGCAGGAACGCCGCATCCGCCACCAGCACGGCAATGATCGGTGCGCCAAACTGCCGGCGCAGGGGCACGATGAGGCCGCGCAGAATCTCCGGCACGCTGAGCGGCGTGGAGAGCAGCAGCTCCAGCGCGCCGCTCGACCGGTCATCCACGATCTGCCGCGAGGATTCGTTGGCCACCCAGACCTTCAGCACCAGGTGCAGCAGGATCGAGGTGGTGAGATAGACACCGCCATTCCACCAGTCGCGGCCGACCTGCCACGCCAGCACCAGAAAAACGCCGGTACACAGCAGGAGAAAGCCCCAGACTACGAGCGGTCGCAGCCAGTGGCGGCCGGCCAGCCAGGCCACCGGACTGTGCTCCAGCAACTGGGCGCGGAAGGCATCCCGACGTTCGCGCGTGGGAAAGCGCCTCTGCTCCAGCCGGGCCCGGAAGCCACCCCGCCCGGTTTCCGTCGCCCCCTGCTGCCACGAGCGCGGCAGCCGCCAGCTTGCATAGGCGAGGCTCAGGCCGGCGAGCACGGCCGTGTATCCTTGCGACCGCCAATATTCCGCCGCTCCGGTCTTGAATTCGGCGTCGAACACATTGCCGTAGGCCGTGATCGGCGTCATCCACGCCACGGTCAGCTTCATCCAGGCGTCCAGCACTTCGTGCGTATATCCCAGCCGCAGCAGGCCGAGTTCGGCCAGCGCCCCCAGCGCCGGCAGCAGCAGCAGCGCAGCCAGCATCGCGACGAACGTGGCTAACGCGGCCCGTTTGGAATCGGAATTCAGCACCGACATCAGGAGCCCGAGGCACAGCGAGAGCATCAGCGTGTTCACCAGCAGCAGGACCATCCGCCAGTATTCGCCGGCGGTCACCCCGCCCATCAGCAGGGCCAGGGCGAGCACGGGCAGCGCGGCCAGCAGGCTGTAAATGCTCCCGAGCGAACTGGCGGCCAGCTTGCCCAGCGTGACGTCGTGCCCTCGCAGGTCGGTCAGGAACAGCAGGCCCAGGGTGCCATCGCGCTTTTCCGAGCTCACGCTGTCCGCGCTGTAGGTGACACCGGCGAAGGCCGCAAAGAGGAACGCCAGGAAAGAAAGTGTCAGGAAGAGCGGCTTGCCCACCTGCCCGAGCTGGACGGAACGCTGCAGCAGCAGGAACCACGAGGCGAGCACCAGGGTGATGAGCGCCGCGCCGGCACGCCCCCAGTAGGTCGCCCCCCGACGGGAAGCCACCCGGAGTTCACGCTCAACGATCGGCAGGACAGTGATGCGCATGTGGTAACGGTTGGACCGGGCTCGGTGACGGTCAGTGCCGTCGCTTCTCGACTGGCAACCTTGCCCTACCCCGCCCGCGTTCTGCTGACAGCCTAGGCAGGTTTCCGTTCAACGGCCCCTTAAAAAACGCCGCTCCTCCAGCCGGCGCACCGCCAGCCGCAAAGTCACGCGCAGCGTTACCCCGGCCAGCAGCAGCGATACCAGTGAGGGAACCGGCGTCCAACGGGAATCGCCCAACAGCAATTGAGCCCCGAAAAGGCCCAGAAGCAGGTTTCCCAAAGTCCCCAGCATCATGGCTGCATGATGCGCCACCGCCGTGAGGCCAAACGCCACCAGAAACGACATCGGCGTGAAGGCAAGCGCCATCCCGAGCGCGGCGGTTGCGGCCATCCAGGCCATAAACTCGGCGCTTTGCAGGCAGAAGGCCATGGCCGTCTCGTCCTCGCCCAGCGACCTGTAGGATCCGAGAAACATCACAATCAACGCTCCCTGCACCAACATCAGCAGGATCACGGAAGGCGCAAACTGCCGGAACATGCCGCGCAGGCGCCCAAATACCAGTTGCCGGGGCGAGAGCGGTGTGACCAGCAGCAGTTCCAGACCGCCTGAATCCTTTTCCTCCCGGAAACTGGAGGCGGCGGCAAAGGCCATGCCCACGAGCAGCAGCCGGCGTCCCAGCCATTGCCCGGCGCTGGCACTGGCAAATCCGTCATGCATCACGGCATGGGTGGCCAGCAGCATCGTCACGATCAACCAGCCGGCGGTGGTCACGCGCGCGCTCCAGGTCGAGGTCTGCCGCCAGACCACCGGGTTCCGCTCCAGCAAGGCCGAGCGCTTCCGGCGCCACCAGGTTTTGGGTGCCCGCACCCGGGTCAGCCAGTCCACGGCCCGGTTTACCCTCGGCGGGGGCGGTTGGGCCTGCCAGGTGCGGCGGATACCCGCCGCCGCAAACCGTACGGCCACCCAGACCAGGACCATTGAGCAGACCAGCAAGGCCACGGCCAGCAGCAGCCCGGCCCATGAAGCACCGACTCCGGCCTCCGGCTTCCAAAAAGTGCTTTGCGCGCTCCCATAATAGCCCAGCCGGCGCAGCCATTGGTCTAGGTGGTAGTTCAAGACCATCCCAAAGCTCGCCGGCCCCCTTCGGTTCCCCAGACCGATCCAAGTCTGGCAGGTGCTGAGGAAAACGGTGAGCAGCAAAAAGATGACGGCCGCACCGGCGGCCATCACCAAGGCCAGCAGCCGCGCCCGCAGCCAGCTCGTGGTCACCGAGGACGCCACCAGCCCCGCGACCAGGGCCAGGCCCAGCACGGCGAGGTGGAGGAACAGCATCCGCACCGCATCCAGCCAGATCACGCCACCCATGAGCACCGGAATCGCCAGCACCGGTACCGCCGCGAGCACGATTGTGAAGGCTCGCAGGGCATGCACGAACGCCTTGCCCACCACCACGTCGCGCGCGGTCAGCGGGGTAAGGAACAGCAGCCCCAGCGTGCCCTCGCGCTTTTCCCGGCTCAGGCAGTCAGCCGTGAGCACCGGCCCGATGAGCCAGATGGCGGTCACCAGCACATGGTTCAGCCCGCTGAAGATGCCGCGCCCATCGCGCTGCCGGGCGATCAGACTCGAATCCCAGCCCAGCCCCAGCACCGCCAGCACCACCGCCGCCCCCAGCACGCGCAGCCAGTGGCCGGACCGCTGCCGGGCCTGCTCCCGCAGTTCACGTTGGAGGATGGGCCACACGCTCGCCAGTTTGGCGGAGCCTTGTCAGGGAGGGAAGCTTGTCCGGAGATGTTCTGTGGAGGACGCAAAGGACCATGCCGCCGCACGCTCCGGCGCACCTCGGCGTATCCGAGTTTCCGCAGACATTTCGCCCACCTGGCGCTTGATCTGACACGCAGTCGTCGGCAACGATTAAACGACGCCAAGTTGGATCATCAGGCACTATAACTGCCCTCCAGCACCCGATTGATCGAGGCCGGATTCAGGCATTCACATATGAACGTTTTAAAGCTCAGAGCCGGCATCCACCCCTGGCTTGGACTCTGCCAACTGGGCCTCCTGTGCCTGGGATTGGTGCATTGGGCCATGCCAGTGTCGGCCCAGTACGTCGAATCCATCTATTTATTCACGAATGAAGGATTCACGAGCCTGCGTACTCCGCGGGGTGACCTCACCCTCGGAAAGGACGGAGCCCTGTATGGAACCACCGAGCAAGGCGGGACGGCCGGTTTCGGATCGGTTTTCAAGATCACCACGGAAGGGGTGCTGACCGTGATCGCCAATTTGCTCCTGATGACTTTGTGTGGGTGAGTTGGAGGGACTTCGACCGCCCGGCGGCGCGAGCTGGGGCTCGCAGCCCGCCGCCGGGCTCGTTTATCCGGCGGGCTGGGCGATGGTGACGGCCGCCTCGGCCGGTGCTATCCCC
>CAIVQH010000042.1 GCA_903907995.1 uncultured Verrucomicrobiota bacterium
ACATGCGCCGCGAAGTCGCCGCCTGGCAAACCAGCCGCAACACCCGTGGCGCCCCGGTCAACTGGCGCTTCACCACCCCAGACGCTCGCATCAAACTCTTTCGACTTTATCCGAAACTATAGACGTTACAGGATACTAGGCCCGGTTGCCAGGCAAATCGGACACCGTTGCCGCATCGCCCTTAGGCCGTGAGGCTAGGGACCGACGGTGCCGCCGCCAGCCGAGGAATCCAGCAGCGACCACGAAGGCCCCGGCGGCATAGGTGGCCGGCTCGGGCACCGACAGGTTGTCGAGGCCGAAGTCGTTGCCGGTGCCGCTGGCGTTCTTGTTCGTGTCAATGAACAGGATCGTGGCGCTGGTGGCTCCGGCGGTGAACGTGTAGAAAATTTGTGACCAGCTGGTGGTCGCGATAAAGGCACTGGAGACGACGTTCGAGGAACCCGAAACGGCTCGGATGACGACGGTAGCGGCCGAGCTGACCGGACTTTCCGCACTCACCAGCCAACCACGGACCGTGTATTGCTGCCCCACGGTAAGACCAGTAAGCGTCTGGCTCACCACGTTGGTCGTCCCGGCCCCGCTGGCTCCGTTCACCCAGAGGGCGTTGGACCCCGACTGGGCACCGACATTGTTGGTTGTCGAAGAGGTAAAACCGGCCGCCTTCGGGCTAGCGGCAATCGCGTAGTTACCTTGCGTTGTGATGGCACCGGTGCCGTATTGCGTGGTCCAACCGGTGATACCGCTCTCAAAGCTGCCGTTGCTAAAGAGGTTTGCCTGCGCGAAACCAGCCACACTTCCAAAGCAAAGCCATACTGCCCACACGAAGAGTCGGTGGCAGTTCAGGAGTTTGGATTCCAAGTAACTCACGCGCTGCGATCTCAGCATTCCTGCAGAATATCCGTCAACGGTTGTTGCGGTTCGCGACACCTGAGGTAATCCAAGGCATAACCTTAGTAGGGCTAAGGTTGGTCTCGTGCAATTCCCTAGGGGAGCGTCAACGGGCACTTTGTATCTGGCGAAGCAGGTCGAGTTCTTCGGGCAGGAGCCCCTCCCTGGGGAAGCCTTCCAGGGCGCGCCGCAATTCGCTGTGCAAACCGGCCCGCTGATAGGTCAGCGCCGCGACCAGCCGGAAGCGGGGATGGATCCGGGACCAGTCGGGCCGGCTCTCGATCCGGGCGAGCGCCAGGTCCGTGCGGTTCAACAGGGTGTTTCGCAGCACGGCAGCAAGGACGGATTCCGCATGCGGCCCCGTCGGCTCGGGCACGCCGGCCGCGTTCATCTGCTGCAGGCAGCGCGAATAGGCCCAGACGCCAAACCAATCGGAGGCCGGATCGTCGTGGGAAAGCTTTTTTGCACCGACGGCAATCCAGTCCAGCCGGTGGAAGCGCGAGCCAAGCTCGTAGAGCCGCCGTCCGCCGGTGTCGCGAAGTTCCGATTCCTCATTCAAGTGCAGCCAGGCCTCCGCCTCCAATTCCACATAACCCTTGTCCGCGCCGAGCCGGGCCAGTCCGAGGAGACGCGGCGGCGAGCCCTGGGTGGCGGCGACCGCAATAATCACCCGGGATTGGGCGGTGTTGGTGTCGCCCTGCCCGAAGGAGGCGACGGCCGCGAGGCCGGCCTGCAGGTCGCCGGGCAGCTTCCGGCGCGGGTCGTTGACCAGCTGGTCCAGCTCGCCCCAGCGGCGCTGCGCGCAAAGCTGGTCGGCCTGGATGAAGAACAGCCCGACGTGGGTGCGGCTGGCGTCCGCCAGCGCCGGGGTGACGAGGTTGACGCCGTGGTTGGCCAGGGCGTTGGCGAGGTCCAGATTCTCCGGCTCCGCCTGAAGCCGGGCGACCAGCGGGCCGGCGTTCCGGGTGCGACCGGCCACGAGGTCGGCGACCGGCTGCCAGGTGGGGAGCCAGCGGTTGGTGGGATAATGCTCGAAGGAAGCGGCGGCGAAGGCGGCGTTGGTGCCGGGCTGGGTCAGCAGGTAGCCCTGCGCCGAGTAGTCGCCCGCGGCGGCCAGCTCCACGATCGTCCGCCGGCCGGCGACCACCTCGCGCGGCGAGGCCGAGCCGCATCCGATCACGGCCACGGCCAGCCGCTCGGTCGGGGTCCGGGTTTGCGCCCGGGCCCGCTCCAGCAGGGATTCCACCGCGCTGACATTGGTCTCCAACGACGCCAGCGTGACCAGGACGGCCAGGCTGTTGGTCAGTTTTGGGCCGGCCTGGAGCAATTGCCGGCGGGCGGTCTCGGGGCGGCCCAGCAGAAGGTTGTAATGGGTGAATTCCAGGCTCGCCGACAGGCTGGGCTCGGGGACCAGCGCGAAGTAATTCAGCCAGTGCACCAGCGCCCTCGGGTTGGAATACGCGGAATAGGCCCGCGCCAGTTGCAACTGGCCGTTCGGGTTTGAGATCTGAACCAGGAGCGCCGCCTCCGCCTGGGCGATGGCCGCATCGACCTGCCCCGCTGCCAGCAGCTCCGCCGCCGCCTGCGCGTAGCGGTCGGCCCGCTGGCGCGCGAGCTTGCGATACACCGCCGCACTCCCGATGAAGCAGCCGGGGATCGCCAGCACCACCGCCAGGCCGATCACCAGCCAGAACCAGCGGGATCGCCGCCGCAACAGCGCGGAGCCCAAGGACATTCCGGTCACGTCCGCAGTTTGGGCCGAGAGTCCGCGCGGCCCAAACAAAATTGCGCCATACCCGCACCGGGTAAACCACCGGACTTGTTCGCCCGCCGGTTTCCGCTAGGGTGGCGCGACACTTTGGAAACGTCCGAGCCGCCCCGCCGCCATCGCCCTTGAAAGCCCTTGTCGAAACCGCCAGCCGCAAAACCGAACGCGCCTTCCTCATTGGCGTGGAGCTGAAGTCACGTTCCGCTTGGGACGTGCGGGATTCGCTCGACGAGCTGGCCGAGCTCGCCAGCACCGCCGGGGCCGCCGTCATTGGCGACGGCACCCAAAAGCTCGAATCGCTGCATCCCGGCACCTACATCGGGGGCGGCAAGGCGGCGGAATTCGCCCTGTATTGCAAGGAACAGGCCGTGGACACGGTCATCTTTGACGATGAGCTGTCCGGCGCGCAGGGCCGGAACCTGGAAAAGATCTTCGACTGCAAGCTGATCGACCGCACGGCGCTGATCCTCGAAATCTTCGCCCAGCGCGCCCGCACCCGGGAGGGCAAGCTGCAGGTGGAGCTGGCCCAGCTCGAATACATCCGCCCGCGCCTCACCCGTTACTGGACACACTTGTCGCGTCAGCGCGGTTCCACCGGCTCCATCGGTGGCGAAGGCGAATCGCAACTGGAATCCGACCGCCGCAAGACCTCCGAGCGCATCCTCAAGATCAAGGAGGAGCTCGATCTCGTCCGCAAACAGCGCGCCACGCAGCGGTCGGGCCGCCAGCGCCACCAGTGGCCGCTCGCCTCGATCGTCGGCTACACCAACGCCGGCAAGTCCACCCTGCTCAACTCATTGACCGGAGCCGACGCGCTCGCGGAGGACAAGCTTTTCGCCACGCTGGACCCGACGACCCGCCGGCTGCGTCTGCCGACCAACCAGAACGTGCTGCTCAGCGACACGGTGGGGTTCATCCGCAAGCTGCCGCACGGGCTGGTCGAGGCGTTCAAGGCGACGCTGGAAGAGGTCGTCGAGGCCGAGCTGCTGGTTCACGTCGTGGATGCCAGCCATCCGCACGCAGACCAGCAGATTCAGGCGGTGAACCAAGTGCTCGGGGAGATCGGGGCGGCCGACAAGCCGACGCTCATGGTGTTCAACAAGGTGGATCGCGAGGCCGGGGCCGCCATGGCGGAACGGCTCGCGGCCCAGTTCACCAAATCGGTCTGCATTTCGGCAAAAACGGGCGCGGGCTTTCCGGAACTGATGGCCGAGCTCGGCGTCATGCTCCGGCCCATCCGCGACTTCGTGGCGCTGGAAGTGCCGCACGATGCGCCGCAGGTCATCGCCCGCCTGCACGCGGTCGGCCAGGTCGTGGACCGCGACTACAGTGGTGAGCGCGCCCGGTTCCGCGTGCGGCTCCCACCCCACCTGCGGTCGGAATTTCTGCAGTTCATCGTCGCCGAGGCGGCGTGAGCCGGCTCATGCAGTTGAGCAGAGCTCGGACGGCCTCATCCGCGAGCGGAGCGTCAGCCGACGGCACCGCATTCGGCGCGGGTCTGTGACCCGCAGCAACTCGCGAGCCGCCGGACGCTTCCGAACTATTCGACCGCGTTCGGACTGACGAGTGTTGCTGCGGGTCACAGACCCGCGCTCCGCCCGTGCTGCGGCTTCGTTCCGGGTGGGCCGGTGTCACTGACCCATCGACCTGCCGCTCCCGGCCTCACTCGCAACTCAGAACTCGACACGCGCAACTCGCCGCGCCTCCCCCGCATGAGGTAGAGGACGCTGCTTGACCGGATTCGCTTGAATCCGTGAGCTTTCCTCCCGTCACAAAATAGCTCATGAATTCACCAACGACTGTCATTTCCTCGCGCCGCGACTTCATCCGCACCTCGGGCACGGCGGCCGCCCTGGCATTGGCTGCACCCGGGCTCATCATCAAGGAGTCGGCCTTCGCCCAGAACGTGGACACGCTGAAGCTGGGTCTCGTGGGCTGTGGCGGTCGCGGTACCGGCGCGGCCGGCAACGCGCTCACGGCCGATGGCAACTGCGTGCTGCACGCTGTCGCCGACGCGTTCCCCGAGCCGGTCGAGGGTGCCGTGCGCGGCCTGAAGGAGCAGTTCGGCAACCGCATCACCGTGACGCCCGAGACCACGTTTGTCGGCCTCGACGCCTATAAGAAGCTGATCGATTCGGTGGACGTTGTGCTGCTGGCCACACCCCCAGGTTTCCGCCCGTTGCACCTCCGCTACGCGGTGGAGAAGAGCAAGCATATCTTCTGCGAGAAGCCGGCGGCGACCGATCCGGTCGGCATCCGGCACGTGATGGAGTCCGTGGCGATGGCGAAGGCCAAGAAGCTGAACTTCGTCTGCGGCTTCTGCTGGCGCAGCGACCTGCCCCGCCGCGCGCTCTACGAGCAGATTCACAATGGCGCCCTCGGCGACGTGATGCACGTCTATGGCACCTACCTCACCGGCCCCGTGAAACCGATGCCCGGTGCCGCCTCCCGCAAGCCCGGAATCGGTGACCTGGAATGGCAGCTCCGCAACTGGATGAACTTCTCCTGGCTGGCCGGCGACGGCTTCGTCGAGCAGTGCATCCACACCGTGGACAAGCTGGCGTGGACCATGAAGGACCAGCCGCCGATCAAGTGTACCGCCACCGGCGGCCGCATGATCCCGAACAACGAGGGCAACATCTTCGACCACATGACGGTCGTGTACGAGTACGCGAACGGCGTCCGCGCCACGATCGCCCAGCGCCAGATCCCCGGCTGCTACAGCGACAATTCCGACTACATCGCCGGCACCAAGGGCTACGCCCAGAGCGGCTGGGGCACACCGGTCATCAAGGGTGAGAAGCCCTGGCGCTACCAGAGCGACAAGAAGATCGACATGTACGTGGTCGAGCATCAGGAGCTCTTCGCCAGCATCCGCGGCAAGGGTGCCTACCGTTTCGACGGTGACTGGCTCGCCTCCAGCACGCTGCAGGGCATCATGGGCCGCATGGCCGCCTACAGCGGCCAGGAAGTGACCTGGGAGCACATGCTCAGCTCGCAGGAAAACTTGCACCCGGACGGCCCCCTCAGCCTGGACATGAAGCTCGACATCATGCCGATCCCGGTCCCGGGCCGCTACAAGGTCGCCTGAGTTTCCCTCTCCACGCGCCGCGTTCCCCCGAACGCGGCGCTTCTCTTTTTACTCCTGCCGCCCATGAACCGCCGCTCCTTCCTCGAACTCACCGCCACCACCGCCGCGCTGGCCGCGACCACACCGCTCGCCTTCGCCGAGGACGCGCCCAAAAAGCGCGCGCTCAAGAAGGGCATCATGTACGGCACCGTGGGCGTACACGGTACGGTGATGGAGAAGTTCAAGGCCGTGAAGGCGGCCGGATTTGACGGAGTCGAGCCGAACAGCCACATGGACCAGGAGGAGGTGCTGCGCGCCCGCGACGCCACCGGGTTGGAAATGGCGAGCGTCTGCTGCAGCACGCATTGGGCGAAACCGATCACGCATCCCAGCAAGGACGTCCGCGCCGCCAGCGTCGCCGGCCTCAAGCAGGCCTTGCAGGATGCGAAGCGCTATGGTGCAACCTCGGTGCTCTTCGTGGCCGGGGTCGTCAACGACCAGATTCCCTATGAAGACGCCTACAAGCGCGCCCAGGCCGAGCTGATCAAGGTCACGGATTACGCCGAGGAGCTGGGCGTGTTCATTTCCATTGAGAACGTCTGGAACAATTTCCTGCTCAGCCCGGTCGAGGCCGCCCGCTTTGTGGACGAGCTGAACGCCGATTACGTCGGCTGGCACATGGACATCGGCAATGTGATCAACTACGGCTGGCCGGAGCAGTGGATCCGCACGCTCGGCAAGCGCATCCAGCGCCTGCACATCAAGGAATACAGCCGCAAGAAGGCCGACAAGGAGGGCAAGTGGGCCGGCTTCGACGTCGAGTTCCTGAAAGGGGACAACAACTGGCCCGCCGTGATGAAGGCGCTCGACGACATCGGCTACACCGGCTGGGGCATCGCGGAACAGGGCGGCGGCGGCACCCCCGAAGGCCTGCGCAAGCTCAGCGACGAGATGGACCGCATCTTCGCGAGCTGACGGCCGGCAGGAATAGCGCGGTTCCCCGTCCCGGAACGGAGCGGCAGGCAACGGTACGGAAGGGCCCGACTTTCGTACGCCGCCCACCAGACAAGCCTACGGCAACCTGAGCCCCTCCATTGGCCACGTTGAGTTTGACAACCACCACACAGATGCCTAAACGTTGGTTGTCCCACCCCGAATCAGTCATGAAAAAAAATAGCGCATTGAAGCAAAACTCCGGAAAGTTTGCTTTCACTCTGATCGAACTGCTTGTGGTCATTGCGATCATCGCGATCCTGGCCGGCATGCTGTTGCCCGCCTTGGGCAAGGCCAAGGACAAGGCGCAAAACACGGTCGATCTGAACAACGTCAAGCAGGTCCTGCTCTCGACCCACATGTACGTGACGGACAACCGCGATTATCTGCCGTATCCGGGTTGGGGCGGTGGGCTGACCGGTGAGGACTGCTGGGCTTACGCGACGGCCAACAACGGCCGGGTGCCGGGTGGCCCCGCCAATGCCCCGGACTGCACCGGCAAGGATTTCAACACCCTCCAATATAGCAACCAGGTGAAGTTTTTCAAAGTGGGCCAGCTGGGACCCTTTTTGACCACGCCGACCGTTACTTTTTGTCCGAAAGACATGGCCCAATGCCATACGGGCAGCAAAACCGGCAAGTTCCTGGGCTGGTTCCTGGGACGCGCCGTCAAGGTCACCTCGTATTGCTGGAATGGTGCCATCGCCGGCTATTCCAACACCGGCACGCATGCCGGAGCCGGCATCAAGTCGAGCCTTGGAGATGGAAAGGGGCAGGGTACATACAGAATTACCAGTTTCCTGCCGACCGACATCCTGCTCTGGGAACAGAATGAGGCGCCCGGGCCGGGCTCGACTCCCGGTTTCTATTTCAACGATGCCGGCAACAATCCCGAAGCCGTGGGCGAAGGCATTTCCCAACGCCATTCGGGCTCGGGTGCCTATACAGGGACAGTCAACATGGGTGGTGGGGCCATGATCGGCTATATTGGCGGCACCGCCTCCTTTATCAAGCTCCAGCAGTTCAACGATTATCAGGATAAGAAGAAATGGCCGACGCCCAATCCGCTGCTGTGCGGGCCTGAATTCACGAAGTGAGTCTTCCCATGCTCCGACTTCTCCCGCTCCTGCTCCTGCTGCTCGTGGCCGGTTGTCACAAAGACACGCAGGCAGCCGACGATCTGAAACCCATCAATCTGCCCGGCGCGGACAAGGTGCTCAGCTCGTTGGCCAGCAAGGACTATGAGGCGGTCATGACGGGAATGACGGAAATCAGAACCGCCCTCGAGCCCGCAAAAAAAACCGATTATGACCGTCTGATGGGGAAGGTCATGGGCACTTTGATGCCGGTGGTGGCGGACAATGAAAAGGCCATGCAGGCCTACCGCGCCATCTCCGCCATGGAGGCGGGCCGCTGAATTTGCCGGTCCCGGTCAGTCCGACCCCGCCACTTTACGTCCGCCTCATTCCCTGAGGCGGACTTTTTTTTGATCGCGCCGTTGCAGCAGCCGCTCCATGACCGGCCGGAGAGATGGCTGGTCCGCCGGCTTTCTCTCCACGAGGGCCACCCCGTCCGGTAAAGCGTCGCCGTGGCCGGCGCTCCTTTGGGTCAACAGCCAGTTCTGCCACACCGTCAGATGGGCAGCCGGCCGTTCGCCTGGAGCTATCACGTAATCGTAGCCCGCCGGCTCAAGGGCTGAGATGGTCCGCAAGGAGCGCCCGGCCACACAGCGGACTGCGGCATAGGAATCGTCCAGCAGCACCCCGAGTACCGGCGGCACCCAATTCGTCCCGGAAGCCGCCAGCGCTGGCTCCCAGGAAAAATGCCATGCCACCAGGGCCCGTTGGCCGGCATCACCGGCCAGGGCGAGGCGCACCGAATCGGCCACGGTTTGAGCTTCGGAATCCAGCTCCGGCGTCGGCTGGCGATACCATTCCCCGAGATATTTGGCCGTCCAGGCCAGCGGCTGGTCGAGGTGGCACAGGTTGCAGGCATTGGGCCGCCCGGTGGCCAGCTCGTCACTGACGCGGGGATTGCTGATCTGGTGGCTGCGGATCGCCGTCAGGACCCCGTAAGTGGTGTGCGGCATGTGGCAGTTGTAGCAGTCGCTGCCCGCCGACGCGGGCTGGTGGTGCGTATGGGCCTGCCGGGCGGCCAGGTCACGGTATTGCTGATGGCACTGGGTGCAGGCCTGGATGCCCGTGCGGTTCGCCGCCAGCATGTCATCGGGGTCGCTCTCGTGCAGCGAATGGCAGGACACGCACGACAGCTTTCCGCCCTTGAAACAGGGGGACGCCGCCACGCTGTTGTACTCACGCCCGCTCACGCGTCCCATGCCGTCGCTCCAAAAAAAATCCTCCAACAGGCCGGGATTTTTGGCCAGGTATGCCTTGAGAGCAGGAATCGCGTCCGCATTCCCGGGTTGGATGAGGGGGGTGGTGGCCTCCAGGTCATCACCGGGACGGTACTGGAACCCGGTCTGCCGCCAGGGATCCTGGGGATCAATCCACTTCATCGAATGGCAGAAGCCACAAATCTGGGCCGAGCGCACCGGATCAATCGTCTGGGGCTGCACGATTTCCCGCCGCAAGGTGGCGGCGTCCGGTTTCGCGCCGGTGGGGGCCAGCTTTCGGGCCCCAATGTGACCGGCTCCCGGTCCGTGACAGGCTTCGCAGGAGATGCCGAGTTCGCCCGCGTGTGAATCCATCACACGCCGGGCGACGTCCATCCGGGGTTCGATGCCCGTGGCGTGGCACCGGCTGCAGATGATGTTCCACACCTCGGAGTAATGCACCACGTCCGGCGGGCGGATGAAGGTCGAATTGCGGGGCACCCAGCGCTGTTCGGGAATGAGCCAGGTAAAGGGAAACCCCAGCTGCGTGTTGCCCTCGCCGCTGGGAATCCAGAACACCTGCATGTGATGCGATCCCGTGACCAGGCCCACCCGGGTTTCCATGGCCGCGGTTTCCTCGCCTGGCGCTTCCGGTCGCGGCAGATGCTCCATGCGGACCTTCAGGGCATCCCCGGACTGGCTGAGGAGGAAACGGGTGTCGCCGTTCGTCAGCGTCTGGTTGTGAAAATTCGCGCGGACGGTTTCCGGGCTGGCATACTGCGTCATCGTCCGGTGGTACGTGCGGTGCCAGCTGTTAAATTCCGGCTCATGGCACGCGCGGCACGCCGCCGAGCCCGCATACCCGGTGACCCCGCCCTCCCGGGGCAGCGAGGCGGCGAAATTCTCCCCGGCGGCCGCTGCCGGCCGGTTCGTCCCGGTGGGAAGGGAGGCATCGGCGGAGGCTGGCTGACGCTCATTTTCACGGGAACAACCGACGCCCAATCCCCACCCCAAAAGGAGCAGGGCGAGCGAAAGGTTAACGCGTGGCATGGGTCATTGATGGGCCAAGGGAGCGCAAATGGCAACCGGGAGACCCGAGATCGCTTTTTCGCTACGCCCTTGGAAAGACGAGTCCGCCATCAAAAAGCGAACCCATGCTTGCCAGCGCCAGCCGGATTCTGCGAACACGCATGGGTCACCGATACCCATGGAAAAATGAGACCTTCTCGCGCGCGTCTGATTTTCCTGCTGGTGGTGCTGGGCGGTCTGGCGGTGGCATACGGCCTGCGCCTCGCCAAGGCGCAACGCGCCTTCTCCAATAATCCCGGCCCCTCCGGTGCCGTCAAAGCCGCAGCCGACGCCTCGCTGCGAGATTATCTGGCGCTCGAGGCCCGTGAAAAGGCGGCCGAGCAGTCGGTCTGGAGCACCGAAATGGAGGCGGAACGCCACGAGGACGAACTGACCGCGCTCTGGGATTCGCTGAATGCCGCCCGCGACCCATGGGCGGCTCTGACCAACTTCGTCCCCCAGACTGTCACCCTGCCGGAATTCACCCGCCCGGAAATGCTGCCGCATGGAATCCAACGCTGGCACTCCGCGCCGACGGCACCGGCGGAACTCGATTTTGCCGCCTGGTGCGGGCGGCTGAGGCAATGGCAGCAGGCCGGCTGGAGCCTGGGACGCACCACCTGGCGCATGCCTCGGTTTGTCCCGGCGACGGGACCGGCCCCTGCCCGCTCCGTGGTGCGGATGACCGCCGAGCTCGCCAATGACAGCGGCAAGCAGCGCCTGCTGGTGCTAGCCGAATTGGCGATCACGTGGACCACCAGCGCCAACGGCCTCACGCCGCATCCGTTGCTGGTAAAAGTTCAGCACGCCGAGTTGCTCCGGCGCGACGGTCCACCGGCGTTTACCCCTTGGCTCGATACGGAGCTGGGACCGGGCGCTCCTGATTTTCCCGATCCGCTCATCGCCGCCGATCTCGATGGCGATGGGCTGTCCGAACTGCTGCTCGTCGGCGCGAACCGGGTCTGGCGAAACCAGCCTGCCGCCAGCGGCAATCCTGGACACCCCCGCCAATTCACGCCGGAGCCGCTCGCCCAGCTCCCGCCCCAGCGCATCGTCGCCGCTGCCCTGGCGGACGTGGATGGTGATGGGCGCGCCGATCTGGTATTTGCGGGAGCCGGTGGACTGGATTGGATCGCCGGCGCGCCAGGCGGCTTTCCCGGCGCGGTCCAGCACGGCTGGGCGGGCCTCGCGGGCTTGAAACACCCGCAGGTCCTCGCCATCGGCGACGTGGACGGCGATGGCCACCTTGATGTCTGGCTCGCCCAGTACAAGCTGCCCTATCAGGGTGGGCAGTTCCCCACGCCCTATTTCGATGCCAATGACGGCTTTCCCGCGCACCTGCTGCTGAACGACGGGCATGGTCATTTCCATGACGCCACCGAATCCTCCGGCCTGGCACCCAAGCGCTTTCGCCGCACCTATGGAGCGTCCTTCATGGACCTGGATGGCGATGGCGATCTCGATCTGGTGAACGTCAGCGATTTCGCCGGGCTGGATGTTTTTCTCAATGACGGGCACGGGCACTTCACGAATGTGACGGCCAAGCTGGGCGATACCCGTCATGCCTTTGGCATGGGGCTGGTGTTCGGTGATTTCAACGGCGATGCGCGGCCCGACCTGCTGATGCTGGGCATGGATTCCGTCCTGGCGGAACGCCTGGATGCCCTGGGGTTAGGGCGCCCGGAATGGCCGCAGCACAACGCGAAGCGCGCCCCGATGACCTTTGGCAACCGGCTGTTTTTCGGGGCCGATGGCAGCCTGGGCTTGGTGCCCGCACCGGACGGCCTGGCGCGGGCGCTGGCCCATACGGGTTGGACCTGGGGCGCGGCCCTCGCCGATTTCGACAACGACCGCGATCTGGATCTTGCCGTGGCCAATGGGCACGAGACGCGGCCGAGCACGCGCGACTATGAACGCCAGTTCTGGCTGCACGATGCCTACATGGCGGCGTCCACCAACAATCCGGTGGCCGAGCTCTACTTCCGGACGGCGGCCGGACGGCGGCAGGCGGATGGGGCCAGCTATGGCGGCTGGCAGGACAACGGATTCCTGCTGAACTGTGGCGGCGAAGACTTTCCCGAAGTCGCCTGGCTACTCGGCCTCAGTGTGCCGGCCGACTGCCACAACCTGCTGGCCGATGACCTCGACGGTGATGGCCGGCTAGACCTGATCGTGACCACCTACGAGCGATGGCCGGCCAAGCGGCAGCGTCTGCTGGTCTTCCACAATGAACTGCCGGTAACGAACAACTGGATCGGCTTCCGCCTGGATGGCGGTGGACGCGTCCCGGTGGGGGCCAAAGTGGAGTTGGAGGACAATGCCGGGCGACAGACCCGCTGGATCACCCTAGGCGATTCCTATCGCAGCCAGTCCGCCGCCGCCGCCCATTTCGGTTTGGGCACCAACCTCCCCCGGCGCGTGCTGGTCCGCTGGCCCGACGGACAGCAGACCGAAATCGCCCATCCGACCGTGAACCGCTGGCATCGCCTCATGCCAGGGCAGATTGATGGAACAACCAAGGAACAAAGAAACTAAGCCAGATTCCTTTTGGGAGAACTTCGTTCCTTTGTGGTTAACCCGGTCCGCCCTGCGGAAGATGAACCATGAGCCAACGCCCTGAGATCGGACTTGCGCGCGGTGCGGGTTCGTGCAACTGTGTGGCGTTAACCCCACAGATTACCCTGCCTATGTACCCGAACTCTCCCTCCCGGGTGGCGCGACGAAAGCGCTCCGGTTTCACCCTCATTGAACTGCTGGTGGTCATCGCCATCATCGCCATCCTTGCCGGGATGCTGCTGCCCGCTTTGGCCAAGGCCAAATCCAAGGCACAACAGGTCGGCTGCCTGAACAATGGCAAGACCATCATGCTCGCGTGGCAGCTCTACGCCGGGGATTATCAGGATGGTGCGGCGAACAATTTCGGGATCTCCGAAACCGAAGCGGAGATTTCCGGGAAAACGTTCAGAAACTGGGTGAACAATGTGATCGAGTGGCAAAAATCAACTGCCGTAAGCTGGGAAAGCGTGACGAATGATACCTGGGTTCAGAATGGCATCCTGGCCAAGTACTCCGGCGGGGTCGTGAACTCCTATCGCTGCCCTTCCGACACCCTGCTCTCGCCCGCCCAGAAAAAAGCGGGCTACACCAAGCGCAACCGCAGCATTTCCATGAACGCCTATTGGGGCAAGGTCTCGCCCATCGCTTCAGTTGATCCTTACACCTACATCAATAACAAGTACCGGAAATTTCTGAAGCTGGCGGATTGCCCGGTGCCCTCCGACATCATGGTGACTTTGGACGAACATCCCGACAGCCTTAACGACGGCTTTTTCGACATCGATCCTGACGCAGGCAGATGGGGCGATCTGCCCGCTTCCTTCCACAACAAGGGCGGCACCTTCTCCTTCGCGGATGGCCATTCCGAGCCGCACAAATGGCTGGGAGGCAACCCCAAGGACCGTGGCACCTACCAACCAGTCACCTTTACAGGCTGGGGGGGAGGCACGGCTTGGCCGGCCGACTATCAGTGGATAGCAAAAACCATGAGCGTGAAAAAGTAAGCTCCCGCCCACAACCCGGCACCCGAAGGGCCAGCGTCTTGATGACGCTGGCCCTTTTCGTTGGTCAGCGCTTTCAACCCGCAAACCGCTTGCCCACGATGATCGCGTTGTGGCCGCCGAAGCCGAAGGAGTTGTTGGCGAAGGCGTCGATCTTCCGTTCCTGGGGCGTGTTGGGCACGAAATTCAGGTCGGCTTCCGGGTCCGGGTTGTCGAGGTTGATGGTCGGGGGGGCGACCTGCGCCTCGACCGCCTTGCAGCAGAGCGCCATCTCGATGGCACCCGCCGCGCCCAGCATGTGGCCGGTCATGCTCTTGGTGGCGCTGGCGGCCAGCTTGTAGGCGTGTTCGCCAAAGACGTGCTTGATCATCCGCACCTCGCACAGGTCGCCCACGGGCGTGCTGGTGGCGTGGCAGTTGATGTAGTCGATCTGCTCGGGCCGGAGTTCGGCATGGCGCAGGGCCATGCGCATGGCGCGACCGGCACCTTCGCCCTCGGGATCAGGGGCCGTCATGTGGTTGGCATCGGCCGTGTTGCCGTAGCCGGAAACCTCGCAGTAGATCCGCGCGCCGCGCTTCTTGGCGTGCTCCAGCTCCTCGAGCACGAGCACGGCGGCACCCTCGCCCATCACAAAGCCGTCGCGGCCCTGGTCAAACGGGCGGGAGGACTTCTTCGGCTCCGCATTGCGCGTGCTCATGGCGCGCATCGCCGCAAAACCGGCCATGCCCAGGGGCACGATGGTGGCCTCGGTGCCACCGGCGAACATCACGCTGGCGTCGCCGCGCTTGATCGTGGCCCAGGCCTCACCCAGCGCGTGCGTGGAGGTGGCGCAGGCGGAGCAGGTGGCAAAGTTGGGGCCTCGCAGCTTGTAATAGAGAGAAAACAGGCCCGACGACATGTTCAGGATCAGCATCGGGATCATGAACGGCGAGACCCGGCCGGGCCCTTTCGACAGCAACACCTTGTGCTGCTCCTCGGTGGTGTTCAGCCCACCGATGCCGGAACCGAGGAAGACGCCGACCTCGTCGAGGTTCTCCTTCGCTAGATCCAGTCCGGAATCCTTGAGCGCCCCCCAGCCGGCATAGACGCCGAAATGGGAGAAGCGGTCCGAGCGCCGGACCTCCTTGGGCGACGGGAAGGCGGGCGTCGGGTCGAAGTTCTTCACCTCCGCCGCGATCTGGCTGTCGTAGCCGGTGATGTCGAAGTTCGTCACCCGGTCGATGCCGCACTGGCCGGCCAGGACGTTCTGCCACACTGTCCCGATGTCGTGGCCCAGGCTGGAGACGCAGCCAATGCCGGTGACGACAACACGACGATCAGACCATGAACTCATAGTTTTGGAGGGGCATTAGCCGCAAAAAGCGGCGCCGGGGGCAAAGAAAAAAAACGTGACGGCCGCGTGACACGGGGACGCGAAAAACGAAAAAGCAGCCGGAGCTGGCCGGCTGCCTTCACGCAACGACGGTCCGGATTACTTGGACTGCAGGTCCTCGATGAACTTGATGACGTCACCGACGCTCTGGAGCTTCTCGGCCTCCTCGTCGGGGATCTCGGTGCCGAATTCCTCTTCCAGCGCCATGACCAGCTCGACGGTGTCGAGGGAGTCCGCGCCCAAGTCCTCGATGAACTTGGCCTCCGGCGTCACCTGGTCGGCGTTGACGCCGAGCTGTTCGACGATGATGTCCTTGATGCGTTGCTCGATGGATTTTTCAGCCATAGTTCGTTCGTTGTTTTGCGGGGTTTGTCTAGGGGTGGGGCAACGGGGCGTCAAGCCCTGTTGCGGGAAAAATTCTCGCTCACATCACCATTCCGCCGTCCACGGTGAGCACCTGACCCGTCACATAGCGGCCACCGGGTCCGGCCAGATAGAGCGCGGCCTCGGCGATATCGTCGCCCTGGCCCAGGGTGCCGAGGGGGATCTGCTTGAGCAGGGCCTCCTTCAGCTTGGGATCCAGCACGGCCGTCATGTCGGTCTCGATGAAGCCGGGCGCGATCGCGTTGCAGGTCACGCCGCGCGAGCCGAACTCCTTGGCGACGGACTTGGTAAAGCCGATCAGGCCGGCCTTGCTCGCGGCGTAGTTGCACTGGCCGGCGTTGCCGATGAGGCCGATGACGCTCGCAATGTTGATGATGCGGCCGCTGCGCTGCTTGAGGAAGGCGCGGGTGAAGGCCTTGGTCAGCAGGAAGGCCCCGCGCAGGTTCGTGTTCAGCACGGTGTCCCAGTCCGCCTCGCTCATGCGCATGAGCAGGCCGTCCTTGGTCACGCCGGCGTTGTTCACCAGCACATCCACCCGGCCCGCCTCGGCCAGGATCTTCTCGCTGGCGGCGGCGATGGCGGCCGGATCACTGACATCCACCGCGAACGCCCAGGCGCGCCGGCCCAGCGCGCGGACCTCGGTGGCGACCTTTTCGGAATTCTCCACGGTGCGTGACACGCACACGACATCCGCCCCGGCGGCGGCAAACTTGAGGGCAATGGCGCGGCCGATGCCGCGGCCGGCACCGGTGACGACAGCAATCTGCTGGGTAAGCGTGCTCATTGAATGTGCAGAGAAGTCGGGAATTGCCGGACCGGAGTCAATGCCGGAACCACAGCATACTTCTCTTAATCCTGATCTTCTTCTTAATCGTAGTCTCCGGAAACCGGGGGCCACCGCGATCAGGATCACGATCCGGACATCCCATCGGCCGGATGAAAACGGCCGGTTCGTTGCCGAACCGGCCGTTTAAAATTGGTTGCGGGGACAGGATTTGAACCTGTGACCTTCAGGTTATGAGCCTGACGAGCTACCGGGCTGCTCCACCCCGCGATCCGAAGCGGGCGGAAACTAGGAGACGGTATGGGGTGAGGCAAGGGACTTCTGAAGAAAGTTCGTGGCGAATGGCGAGTTTCGAATGGAGAACGGCGAGCCCTGTATCATCCGTGCCCACCACCGCGTTGGTTGCCACCATTCGAAACTCGAAACTCGCCACTCGAAATTCACACGGTTTCGCGGCTCGCCCTGACCGGAGCGCGCCGATTGTACGGGGAATGCAGGTTGAAATAGATGCCGCAGAGCGGCCGTTCCCCTTCCGACTGGCTCAGGATGATCGTGACGTGGCGATCCAGCGCGATGCCGTGCCGCATGTCCGCCCCGCGCCCCTGATAGGCGTTGATGGCCTTTTGCAGGAGCGAGCGCAGCGAGGCGTCGCACTCCTCCGGCAGCTTCTCCAGACAGACCACGTGGCGGTCGTAATTCTTGAGGGCGTCGGCCAGCTCCGCTTGGAAGGAATCCACGGTGAGTTCCACACCGCCAAAATACGGACGCGCCCGATGAAGTAAAGCCGGGCGGACGGGCGTGGCGCGTCTTCGCCGCACGATAGCCCCAAGCGGCTGGCGAACCGGCAGTCGTCCCGGAACGGCCCCGGTCCGCAGCCGCGCCGAGGGAACCCGGCGAATCAAAAAAGGGATGGCTTTCGCCAAGGGCGGCTCTGTCGCTTCAACGCTGGGAGGCCGACAATCCAAGTGAAGCCCGCTCATCCAACGGGAGAGCTTCTGATCGTCCAAAACTGCCCCAGATTCATGAACGATTCCAATCCAGGTCCCGGACCGAAAGCTGAAGCTGCCGGCGCCAGCGATCCCAGCTGGCAGGCAAACCAGGCCACGCAGCTGAGCGTCAACGCGGTGCTGCACGCCCAGGAACTGCAGCGCCTGAACGAGCAGTTGCGGGAGAAGGCCTCACTGCTCGACAAGGCGCAGGACGCCATTCTGCTACGCGACATGGAGCACCGCATCACCTACTGGAACAAGAGCGCCGAGCGCCTCTATGGCTGGGCGTCCGAGGAGGCGGTGGGAAGGTCGGCCGAAACGCTGTTGAAGGTGGATGCGCAGGCTTTCCAGCGGGCGTTTGAGGAGGTTTCCCACACTGGGGAGTGGGTGGGTGAACTGAAGAAGGCCGCCAAGGACGGCAGCACCCTGATGGTCGAGGCGCACTGGACACTCGTGCGCGATGGCATGGGCCACCCGGTGTCCATCCTGGACATCAACACGGACATCACGGATCGGAAGAAGGCGGAACAGCAGCTGTTGCGCGCCCAGCGCATGGAGAGCATCGGCACCCTCGCCGGCGGAGTCGCCCATGACCTCAATAATGTGCTCGCCCCGATCCTGATGTCCCTGGAGCTCCTGAAAATGCATTGCCAGGATCCCGGAGCGGAAGATCTGCTGCAAACCCTGCGGCTGAGCGCCCAACGGGGGGCGGACCTGGTCAAGCAGCTGCTGTCGTTCTCCCGGGGAATCGAAGGCGAGCGGATCGTCGTCAACGTCGCCCACATCCTGCGTGATCTCGGTCGGGTCATCCGTGAGATCTTCCCCAAGAACATTGAGATCAGGCTGCCGCCGGGCGGCGAGGCTTGGACGGTGGTCGGCGATTCGACACAGCTGCATCAGGTATTCCTGAATCTGTTTGTGAACGCGCGGGACGCTATGCCCGGCGGCGGCCGGCTGGGCGTCAAGATGGAGAATGTCGTCCTGGACGCGATGTATGCCGGCTCCAACGCCGAGGCCAAGCCCGGGGCCTATCTCCGGGTAACGGTGACCGATACCGGCTTGGGCATGCCCCCCGGGGTTCTTGACCGGATTTTTGAGCCCTTTTTCACCACCAAACAGCTCGGCACGGGAACGGGTCTGGGACTGTCCACGACGTCGGCGATCGTGAAAAGCCATGGAGGCTTCATCAACGTTTACAGCGAAGTGGGAAAAGGCACCACTTTCGCCGTTCATTTGCCGGCCAGCACGCCCTCGGCGGTGAGGGAGAGCGGCAAGACCGGCCGTCCGGCACCGCCCAAGGGCAATGGCGAGCTGATCCTCATCGTGGACGACGAGGAAAGCATCCGGACCGTGGCGCAGCTCACCCTCGAACGCTTCGGCTATCGTGTGCTGCTGGCCAGCCAGGGAGCGGAGGCGCTGGCGATTTATGCGGTGCACCAGAATCAAATCGCCGTCGTGCTGACCGACATGTCCATGCCGGTCATGGACGGGCCAACCATGATAGTGGCCTTGAAAGCTCTGGATCCGCGAATCAGAATCATCGGCTCCAGCGGATTAACCAACAACGACGCACCGGGTACAGCTGGCGGCATGGTCGTCGATCATTTTCTGCCCAAGCCGTATACGGCCGAAACGATGCTGGTCGCGATCGCAGCCGTCCTGAAATCCAGTTAGGTGCCGTGCCGTTGGCATAAAGAAACCAACCACTCAACCACTGATGGGGTGCGCTCGGAGGTGCCGAGTTTCGACCGCTATGCCTCTGATCCAGGCTCACCCTGATAAAGTGCGGCCACCGACGGGCGGCTCAGCACCAGCAGCGTGAAGACTCCAAGCACGGTCCCAAAGGGGATCAGCAGGCAGTTCAGGCCGGCCACGATGAGGCTGAACGTCCGGTTGCGGCGGCGGCTCAGGAAGCGCGCCGAGAAAAAGGTGAGCACGGCGAACGTCAGTCCGGCACAGATCATCACCGAGGCGATGGCGACGAACATTCCGCCCATGATGCGAAGCATTTCCTCAGGCGGAGGCTGTCCTTTGACCGCTGCAGCCGGAGCCATGGGAAACTTCCCGCTCAGCATGGCCAGGCCCATGAGCAGATGGAAAATCGGGAGGAGACTGAAAAACGCCGTCAGGCCGCCCTGAACCCAGTGGAAGATGGTGAGCAGCCTGATATGCTCACCATCCACGATGCGTTGATGCTCGGCGGAAAGAGCCACGGAGAATCACTTCTGCGGCTGCGGATTGCGCCACTCGCGGCCGTCGGCGGCCAGCAGGTCGTCGGCCGCGGTCGGGCCCCAGGTGCCGGCCAGGTAGAACTCCCGGTTCGTGAGCGGCTTGTCCACCCAAGCGTTGCGGATGCTGTCCACGATCCCCCAGGCCGTCTCCACCTCGTCGCGGCGGATGAAGAGCGTGGCGTCGCCGGCAATGGCCTCCAGTAGCAGCCGCTCGTACGCCTCGGGCGTGTAGGCGCCGAACTCGGTGTCGTAGCTGAAGCGCATCCGTACCGGACGCAGTTCCATCGCGGCCCCGGGCACCTTGCCGTTGAAGCGGAGCGTGATGCCCTCGTTCGGCTGGAGCCGCAGCGTGAGCGAGTTGGGATCGAGCTTGGTTTCGGATTTGGCGGCGAAAAGGATGTTCGGCGCGGGCTTGAACTGGATGCGGACCTCGCTCGCGCTGAGCGGCAGGTTCTTGCCGGTGCGGATGTAGAACGGCACGCCGGACCAGCGCCAGTTGTCGATGAGGACCTTCATGGCCACGAAGGTCTCGACGTTCGACTTCGGGTTGACCTTCGGCTCGCTGCGGTAGGCCGGACGCACCTCGCCATCCACCTCGCCCGCGAAATACTGGCCGCGCACGACATTCTTGGCGACGTCGGCCGGCGTCATCGGGCGGATGGACCGGAGCAGCTTCACTTTCTCGTCGCGGATGTTTTCAGCCTCCAGCGAGACGGGCGGCTCCATGCCGACGAGCGACAGCACCTGCAGGACGTGGTTCTGCACCATGTCGCGCATCGCACCCGATTCCTCGTAGTAACCGCCGCGCGTGCCGACGCCGATCTTCTCACCGACAGTGAGCTGGACGTGGTCGATCGAGTCACGGTTCCACAGGTGCTCAAAAATGCCGTTGGAGAAGCGGAAGGTCAGGATGTTCTGGACCGTCTCCTTGCCGAGGTAGTGGTCGATCCGGAAAATCTGCCGCTCATGGGCATGGCGGACGATCTCGGCATTGAGCGCTCGGGCGCTTTCCAGATCGTGGCCGAAGGGCTTTTCCACGACGAGCCGGTCAGGTGTGAAACCCTCCTCCTTGCGGAGGAGGCCGACCGCACTGAGGTTTCCGGAAATCTCGCCGAACTGGCTGGGATTCGTCGCCAGATAGAACAGCAGGTTGGAGCGCAGCTTCTCATGCTCCAGACCGCCGATCATGGTCTTGAGCTTCTCGTAGCCGGCCTGATCGGAGATGTCGGCCTGGCAATAGAGCACATTGGCCGCAAAGGCCGTCCAGACCTCGTCATTGACCGGCTTCGTGCGGGAAAACTGGTCCAGCGCTTCCCGCAGCTCGTTGCGCCACGACTCATCCGTTTTCTCGCGCCGGGCAAAACCGATGATCTTATACGGCGTGGGCAGCGCCTTCTCGAGGGCCAGGTGATAGAGGGCCGGGATCAGCTTGCGGGCCGTCAGATCGCCCGAGGCGCCGAAGATGACGACCGTGCAGGGCTCGATCTGGCGGCGGGGCTGGACGGCGCGGGAGGCCAGAAGTTCATCAAGACTGGACGAGTCGTTCATGCGGATCGGAGCCTGCTAGAGGTCCGGGGCGGATTCAATGGCGCATTATCTTCCCGCCCGGTCGCCCTCGGGAACGTGTTGGAGCTTCGGCCGGCTTTGGCCTAGGCTCCGCTTCCCGTGACTTTGCAGGAAGAAATTCAGCGCCGGCGCACCTTTGCGATCATCTCGCATCCGGACGCCGGCAAGACGACGCTCACCGAGAAGCTGCTGCTCTATGGTGGGGCGGTGCAGCTCGCCGGTTCCGTGACCGCTCGCAAAAACCAGCGCGCCACCACGTCCGACTGGATGGAGCTGGAAAAGAAGCGCGGCATCTCGATCAGCTCAACCGTCCTGCAGTTCGAGTACGACGGCTACCGGGTGAACCTGCTCGACACGCCGGGCCACAAGGACTTCTCCGAGGATACCTACCGCGTGCTTACCGCCGTGGACGCCGTCATCATGGTCATCGACGCCGGCAAGGGCGTGGAAAACCAGACGCGCAAGCTCTTCGAGGTCTGCGCGCGGCGTGGCGTGCCCATCTTCACCTTCATGAACAAGCTCGACCGCCCCGCCCGCGATCCCATCGCGCTGATGGACGAGCTGGAGGCGGTGCTCGGCATCAGGACGTGCGCGCTGAACTGGCCGCTCGGCAACGGCGCGGATTTTCGCGGTGTGTATGACCGCGCGGAAAAGAAGGTCCACCTGTTCGAGCGCGTCGTGGGCGGCAAATACCGAGCCGCCGTCAACGTGACCGGTCTGGATGATCCGCAGGTCCGCGGCCAGCTCGATGAGCAGACCTACGCGACCGTGCGCGAGCAGATTGAGATGATCGAGCTCGCCGGGGCGGAGTTCGACCATGACCAGGTGCTGGCCGGCAAGCTGTCGCCAGTTTTCTTCGGGTCCGGCGTCAACAACTTCGGCGTACAGCTGCTGCTCGACAGCTTTCTAAAATACTCCGCCCCGCCCCGGGGCCGGATGGCCATGGCCTGAGCGATTGCCAGACCGCCCGTGCCCAGCCTTTCGCACCGCTGGAGGTCAGCGGGCGGTCCGAACGCGGCGGAACAGCGCCACCGCGAGGGCGGCGAGGCCGGCCGCTGCGGCCGTCGCCGCCGGCTCCGGCACGGTGGTGCCCACCCC
>CAIVQH010000043.1 GCA_903907995.1 uncultured Verrucomicrobiota bacterium
TCGCCCAGGGCCGTGTCCGGGTCCGTCGCCGACAGCGTTCCCACCGCCGTTCCGACCGCCTGGTTTTCCAGCACCGTCGCCGGGCTCAGGCTGATGTCCGTCGGGGCCGAGGTGTCCGGAGCTGTCGTGAAGGTCAGGTCGCCCCCATCGGTGATTCCCGCGGTGTTGTTGCCCACGGCATGGAAGTGGTACGTCGTGTTGGGCGTCAGGCCCGTCAATGTCGCACTCACGCCCTGGTCCCCGCTGCCGCTGACAAGCGACGGCGAAGCAGCAACGACGGTGCCGTAGGCCGAGGTCAATCCGTATTCAAAGGTGACCGTCATGCTGGTGCCGTTCGGGTTCACCGAGCCGTTCAGCATCGCGCCCGTGAGCGTGGCTCCGGTGGCGGCGGTGGTGGTGACCGTGGCGACGGAGTAACTCTGCTGCTGCTCGGTGATGCCGGTTGATCCGCCGTATTGCCCGCCCTTCGTCGTGCCTTGCGCCCGCACGATGCCGGTGTTCGGCAGGCTCAGACCGGAAAGTGCCCAGCCACCGGTCACGCGGGTGCCGGTCCCCAACGGAGCCCAGCTCGTGCCGCCGTCCGTGCTCACGGAGAAGCTCACCGTGTTGACTTCCGGTGCGCTTCCGCCGCGTTGCCAGGTGACCTGGCCGCTGGTCGGCACCGCGACGGTCTGCGTCGCCGGGTCATTGCCCAACCGGACGAGCAGGCTTTGGGGGAAGTCGCTGAATTCGTTGAAAGTCCCGCCCACCAGCACTTCGCCGTCGCCCTGCAAAGCCACGCCAAAGACATCGCCGAAGGCACCGGTGCCCACCGCGAAAGTGCCGTCGAAGCTGCCGTTGGCATTGAGCCGCGCCACGCCGTTGCCGCCCTGGCCGTCGATGTCGGTGAACGAACCGCCCACCACGACCTTGCCGTCGGCTTGCAGCGCCACGCTGTAGACGATGGAACCGTTCGGCGTTCCGGCATTGAATGTCGAATCCGGCGTACCATCCGCGTTCACCCGCGCGATGAGCCGCTCGGCGGAGGTGTTCACGTTGGCAAAGCTGCCCACGAGCACGATCTTGCCGTCGCTTTGCAGCGCCATCGCGTTCACGTCGCTGTCGGCACCGGCACCGCCCGGGTTGAAGGTCGTGTCAAACACCCCGTCCGCGCTGAGATGCGCGTAGGCACCGGCGGTGAAGCTGTTGAACTGGGTGAAGCCGCCTCCGATCAGGATCGAGTCGTCCGGCTCGACCAGCACACTTAAGAGATAGGAATTCGCCCCGGTTCCCGTGTTCGTGGTGAAGGCGTTGTCCAGTGAACCATCCGTGTTGAGCCGGGCGAGGTTGTTCACCGTCACGAAGTTGTTTCCGGGGGTTTCGATGTAGTTGAAATGTCCGCCGAGCACGATCTGACCATTGCTCTGCAAGCCGATGCTGTTGACATCATCGTCCGGCCCGAGGGTCGCCCCGGCGAGGAAGGAGCCATCCGTGGAACCGTCGGCATTGAGACGGGCGACATGGTTGATGGGCGCGCCGTTCACGGTGGTGAAACTCCCCCCCACCAGAATCTTACCATCCGGCTGCACCGCCACGCAGAAGACGTAGCTGTCCGCCGTCGCGGAGAACGAGGAGTCCAGCGTGCCGTCCGCGTTCAATCGGGCGATGTTCTGTTCCGTCGTCCCATCAATCGAAAGGATCGTTCCCGCGACGATGATTTTCCCATCCGGCTGCACCGCCAGCGCATTGACGGCGGCGCTGCCCGCGTAATCCGTGACGAAGTTCGGATCCACCACGCCCGGCCCAAACGGCACCAGGGTGGCGATCTGCACCGGCGCGCCGCTGGAGACCCCGTCGGTCGTGACCACGGCGGTCAGGCTGCCGAGACTCGTCGGGGCCGTGGTGACATTCACCGTAAGCGTGATCGGAGTCGCCGCCGTCACCGTGCCTGCCATCCCGTCGTTGAAGACAACAGTGTTGTTCGCCGCCGTCGGGTCAAAGTGCGATCCGGTGATCGTGAGTTTCTAGACGGTGTTGGCGAGGTTCACGGTCGAGCTTTGCACCCTCGGAACCACGTCAAAGGTCGTGCTGGGGCCAGCCGCCGAGGCGAGGTTGCCGACCGTGTCGCTGGCGGTGCCGGAGGCAACACTGATCCCGAGGGTGCCCACGCCGCTCAGGCTGGAGAGGGTCACTGTCCGGGTGCTGCCCGTGCCCGTGACCGCGACCGAGCCTGCGTCGGCGCTGCCGGTCTTGTTCAGCGTGATGTCGCCGTTGCCCAACGTGATGCCGTTCTCCCCGCTGTAGGTCACGGTGTACGTCACCGGGCCCGTCGTGGTGGTGCTCGCCGAGGGAGCGCTGATCGAAACGGTCGGAGCGGTGTTGTCCACCGTGAAGGTCGTGCTTGGCCCGGCAGCGCCGGCGGTGTTGCCTGCCGTGTCGCTGGCGGTTCCACTGGCGATGCTGATGCCCAGCGTGCCGTCGCCGGTGATCCCCGACAATGTCACTGTACGCGTGCTCCCCGTACCACTCACAGCCACTGTGGCATTCGCGTTGCCTGTCGTGTTCAGGGTGACGTTCGCATTCGCGAGGGTGATGCTGTTCTCCCCGCTGTAAGTTACCGTGAAGCTCACTGGCCCGCCCGACGTGAGACTCACCGCCGGCGATCCGATGGAGATACCCGGGGCTGTGTTATCCACCGTGAAGGTCGTGCTGGGACCGGCCGCCGCCGCGGAGTTGCCCGCCGGGTCGCTCGCCGTGCCGGCAGCGATGCTGATGCCCAGTGTTCCATCACCGGTGATGCCCGACAGCGTCACCGTGCGCGTGCTCCCTGAACCGCTCACACCCACCGTGGCGTTCGCGTTGCCCGTGGTGTTCAGGGTGACATTTCCATTCGCCAGGGTGATGCTGTTTTGCCCGCTGTAGGTCACTGTGAAGGTCACCGGTCCGCCTGACGTGAGCGGGGCCGACGGACTCCCGATTCCTACCGTCGGCGCCGTCGTGTCCACGAACACGGAGGTTGTGGTCGGCGGCGTGAAGGTCAACGTCACGTCGGTGCCGCCGCTCCCCTTGATCGTGCCGCTGTTCAGCACCAGCGGTGACGATGACGCGATGCCGTCGGCGTCCGTGTCGCCCGCCTGCACCGTGTAGGTGAAGACCAACGCCGTGCCGCCGCTGCCCGAGGCGTAGTTCGCGTGCACCGGGGAGCCCCCGACATTTACGGGAAGATAGGGCGTGCCCGTCACCGTCACCGCCGCGCTGAAGTTCGCGGTGAAGCTCAGGTCTTGCCCGGCCTTATAGGAGCCGGCGGACGGCCCCGTGACGCTGCTGATGGTAGGGGCCGGCGATGATGCACCATTGGTAAGAGTGAAGGCAACCCCGGTATCAATACCGTTCAGCAGCACCTTGACGGTGTAGGATCCTTGGGTGCTGTTTGCAGTAAAGGTTGGAGCGGTGGCATTGCCGCTGGCGTCGGTCGTCACCGTCGCGCTGCTGCTGAAGCTGCCGCCCGCGCCACTGGCGGGCGGAGAGAAGGTCACCGCCACGCCACTGAGATTGTTCACGCCGGCGGTGTCCTTGACGTTGATCTGCAGGGCCGTGGCAAATGCACTGCTGACGCCGGCCGTCTGACCATCACCCTGGGCAACGGACACATTGACAAGGTTGCAGGGAAGGCGGGAATTGGACGCCGGGCTGCTCGCGGTCTGGGCACGGAAATAAAGCAGATTGCCGATGGCAATGTTGCCTGAGGGAGCGTCGGAACCGCCGGAATTGATGGCCAGAATCTGGGACGTGCCAGCCGTTGTGCCATCAGACTGGAACATCTTGATGGTCGAGGCTGCCGTCGTGGCGTTGAAATACAGCCTGCTGCCCGATACCACAAAGCTGCTGGGGGAGGAATTGGACGCCCCGGAGAAGATATCCAGCAGCAGATGGGCAGTGCCGGTCGAATCAGTGGTGTCGATGTAGCCGGGCTCCGTTCCAGTGGTACCGCCAAAGGCCCCGGAGAAGTACAGTTTCGTGCCGAATACCTCGTATGCGCTGATAAAATTGCCGTTGTGGGAGCCGTCCTGGTTGCTGAACAGGGTCGCACCCTTGACCGTGACACCGTCCATCTTCCAGATCTGATTGCCGATCGTGGATGAGTCGGTCATAATCATGTAGTAGGTCGAGCCGACCTTGCGGAAGGTGTTCGACCCGCTCGCAGTGTAGCCAGCCGGGGTGAGATTCTTAAGTCCGGTGGTGTCCGACTCCACCCTATACCAATGGCGTCTTGGGTTCGTCGAGTTAAGATCACTGTAGTCCGAGGCCACGAAGAACAACGAGGTGCCCGAAACATTGAGCTGGCTGGCGTTGGCTCCGGAGGCGCCTCCGAAGCTCGTAACCTGAACAATGTTGCCGTTGGAAGGATCGTACCGGTAGATTTCCGCGGTCGAGATACTGGAAGCTGACGTGTAAAAGATGTAGACATTGACGTTGATCATGGACTCCGAAAAAGTGCTGGCGAAGGTGTTAAAGCTCGTCATTTTCACGGCGCTGCCGGAACCGGTATATTTGTAGAACTGAAAGTCACCTCCATTCAGGCCGGTGGAGTCGGCATTGAACCACAAATCAGTACCGACGATGATCGGGCTGTTCGGCCGGCCACCCGCAGTGCCGGTAGCGCCACCAACGCCGGGAACTTTGAACGTTCCCGCCGAGGTTCCGTCGGAGCGCCAGAGATCGGTTCCGGCGGTGGTGAAAAACAGGAGTGTACCATTCGAAATCAGACTGCTGGCGCTGCCGGTGATCCCCAGATCCTTGACCATGGATGTGCTTGCCGCCGTTCCATCCGTGACCCAGAGCCTGAGGTTATGGGTCGAGCCAGAGCTGTCACCGGTGACAAAATAGGTGTGCGACCCCATGACGGCGGTGAGGCCATTGGCGCTCCCGTTGGCATAATTGTCCGTGACGGTGGGATCACGCAGCGGTTGCACTGCGACGCCCGCGGTGGCCGCTTGGGCAACCGAGCCAAATGCCGTCAGCAGCAGCACCGCCAACCGGGACCAGTGGCGGAGAATGAATCGCGTCAGATTGGTTTTCATAAAGAGGGTCGAGAGCTTCCGGCAGCTAGCGGCACGATCAGAAGCAAACCGAAAAGTTCTGATCACGTGATTCAACTTGGGGGCGGAGTAATCAGCACTCTGCTTGGGCGCCTTTAAGGAAGGCAAGCGCGTAATCACGGTGTTGGTCATACACTTTTAAAATTCACGTCATTGTCACCTGGGCCGGGCCAACGTGCGAGATTCACGCGGCGGCGGGTCTGTTTCCATACTCGTATAAGTGGGGTGCGAGCGAAGGGAGAACGTACTGAAATGGGGATAATGATGCGTTTTGCAAAGCCCATGAGTTCTGGAAACCCATCGGCACCACCGGAGAAAGGGCTTTGAAGCGGCGGCAGGTTCATAAGTCATGGGCGGCGAACACGTTTTGGAGCCACCACAAACGGCCCCATACCGCTATGCACGGAAATGCACGGAGGACTTTACCGGATTTTTCAAAAAACTCTCCCGAGTGCGCAGAGACGGCGCGTCACGCCACCCGGACAGGCATGGGCAGAAAGGGTGACCGCCAAGTTGGGCCTGCCCGGCCCTTCGCGCCGTTGAGTCTAGCGCGAAGCGCGGACGCGCATTGTCAGACAGGTTGGTTTGGCAGGTGCGTGAACAACTGTTCTGCGACCTTTGGCTCGATTGCGCTGCTCACGACCACGTCCCAAAGGCACCCCTTGGCGAAACGCCTTAACCCGGCCAGATTCGGCGCGTGGAAAAGTTCTTTCACGCCGATGACTGGCTGGGCTGGGTGCGGATTGCCCTCCGCAGCGCGGCCTCCGACGGCACGACGTATCTGATCTTCGCCGGCACCGGTTGGGTGCTCGGGTATCTGCTCTTCCGGCGGCTGCTGGCCCGACGCAAGATCATTGCCGCCTATCCGGCGCGCGCCGAAATGCTCCGCGAGCTGGCTCTCTCGTTGCAGACAGTGCTGATTTACGGCGTTGTCGGCGCGACGACATTCTGGGCCAGCGGCCAGGGTTGGACGCAGCTTTATTGGAAGCTCACCGACCACAGCCGCGCGTGGTTCTGGGCCAGCCTTGGCCTCACCATCGTGCTGCATGACACCTGGTTCTACTGGACGCACCGGCTGATGCATCACCCGGCCCTCTTCCGCTGGTTCCACCGGGCGCACCACCGCTCGCACAATCCCTCGCCCTGGGCCTCCTATGCCTTCAGCCCGCTGGAGGCGTTCATGCAGGCGGCCATCTTTCCGCTCGCGGTCTCACTGTATCCCGTGCACCCGGCAGCGTTCGGCCTGTTCATGCTCTGGCAGATCACCCACAACGTGCTCGGCCATACCGGCTACGAGATCTACCCGCGCTGGTTCATGGACACCTGGCTGGGCAAGGTGCTGAACACGCCCACCAACCATGTGATGCACCACGAGTACATCCGCGGGAACTACGGCCTCTACTTCAATGTGTGGGACCGGCTCATGGGCACCAACCACGCGCGGTACGAGGAACGCTTCCGCGCCGTGACCTCGGGCAACCGGCGGCCGGCCAACGCTCCGACCTGACCCTGACGCCATGGATGTCAGCCGCGCCCGCACCCGCGATCCGGCCGAGTGGCTGGAGACGTGCCCGGACTTTTCTTGGCCCCTGGCGGAAAAAGTTCACGACTGGATTCTCACGTGGGAGCCGGACCTCACCGAATCCATCAAGTGGAACATGCTGTGTTTCTCCGGGCGGAAGCTGGTGTGCGGCCTGAGCGCATGTCAGGCGCATCTGGGCATCTCATTTTTCCGGGGTACTGAGCTGGCCGACCCCGCGAGGCTGTTCATCCCGAATCCGACCAGCACCAACATCCTCAGCGTACGCGTGACGACTCTCGAAGGGTTTGATCGCGAGGCGTTGCGCCGGCTGCTGCACGCCGCCGTCGCCCTGGATGCCGATTCTAGCATCCCGCCGGCACCCAAGGCGGTCCGTACGCCGTGGCCGATGCCGGATTTTTTTAAGGAAGCCCTGGCCCAGAAGCAAAACCGCGCCGCCGCCGAAGGTTTCCACCGGCTGGCCACCACCTATCAGCGCGAATACCTGGTCTGGCTGAGCTCCGCGAAGCGCCCGGAAACCCGGGATCAACGGCTCACCGACACGCTGAAAGCACTCGCCGCCGGGCGAAAATGGGCGCAACGCAAACTGGCTTAGGGCCAACGGTCCGAAACCGTTGCGGCGTCTCCGGCCGCGCATCGCGGTTGTCGGCAGCCCGTTCCTGCGCCTATCGTTCGCGCGCATGCAATTCCCACGGCTTTTGCTCCCGTTGGTGGTGGCCATCACGCTCCCGGCCCTGGCCGAGGACACCAACTGGCCGCAGTTTCGCGGGCCGACCGGCGATGGCATCTCCACCGCCACCGGGCTACCACTGACGTGGAGCGAGACCAACCACATCGCGTGGAAAACCCCGGTCCACGGCAAGGCCTGGTCGTCGCCCGTGATCTGGGGCAACCAGATCTGGTTCACGACCGCCAGTGAGGATGGCCGCGAGCTGTTCGCCGTCTGTGTGGACCGTGCCACGGGCAAGATTCTCCGCGATCAGAAGCTCTTCGACATCGAGAAGCCGCAGTTCGCCCACAAGTTCAACAGCTACGGCTCGCCCACGCCGGTCATCGAGGAGGGCCGCGTGTATATCACCTTCGGTTCGCCCGGCACCGCGTGTCTCGACACGGCCACCGGCGAGGTGCTGTGGCAGCGGCGCGACTTCGTGTGCAACCACTATCGCGGGGCCGGTTCCTCGCCGATCCTTTACGGGAACCTGATTTTCATGAATTTCGACGGGAGCGACCACCAGTTCGTCGTCGCGCTCGACAAGCGCACCGGCAAGACCGTCTGGCGCGACGAACGTTCGCTCGACTACAAGGATCTCGGTCCCGACGGCAAACCCGAGTCCGAGGGCGACTGGCGCAAGGCCTTCGCCACCTGCCAAGTCGCGACCCTCGACGGCCAGCCCACCCTGCTGAGCCAGGGAGCAAAAGCCTTCTATGGCTACGTGCCGGAGACGGGCGAAGAGCTGTGGCGCATTGAGGAACGCACGAGCCATTCCGGCGGGACGCGTCCTGTAGCCGGCCACGGGCTGGTATTCTTCCCGAGCGGTTGGTCGCAGGGACAGATCCTGGCGATCAAGCCCGGCAAGAAGGGCGATGTGCTCGACGTCAACGCCACCACGCCATCCGACGGCCAGCTGCAAGTCGCCTGGCGGACCAAGCGCAACGTGCCCAAGAAGCCCTCGCTGCTGCTGGTGGGTGACCTGCTCTACACCATCGACGACAACGGGGTCGCCACCTGTCTGGAGGCCGAAACCGGCAAGGTCGTGTGGAACGAGCGCATCGGCGGCAACTACTCGGCGGCCCCGATCGCCGCGGACGGACTCATCTACTTCTGCAGCGAGGAAGGCAAGACCACGGTGGTTGCGTTGGGCCGTGAGTTCAAAAAACTCGCCGAGAACACCCTCGACGACGGCTTCATGGCCTCGCCGGCCGTGAGCGGGAAGTCACTGGTGCTGCGGACGAAGACGAGCCTTTACCGAGTGGAGTGAGAGCTTACGGCCGGATTGCCTGATAGACCGTCTTGGCCATGAGCGCGGCGCCCTTGGCATCCGGGTGGATCTTGTCGGGGAACATTTCCGGGTGGCCGGTCAGCGCGTCGTTGAGGTCGATCAGGGGCACATTGGACTTGTCGCAGGCCTCCTGCGTCGCCTCGATGACCTCGTCCAGCGTCTTGGCGTTGATGCCCCACTGGTCACCATAGACGGGCACCGGCAGGCAAGCCCACAGCTTGGGCTTCGACTTGAGGCCTTTGAAATGATCCACCAATGCGCGGTAGTCCTCGATGAACTTCTTCTTGCCCTTCCAGTTCTGTGGCTTGGTGTCGTTCGTGCCGAGCTTGATGATGACCACGTCGGGCTGGAACTCCGTGGCGCCCTTGAACTCTTCGGTCGTCCAGTACGGCAGATCGCCGGCCTTGAGCAGGGTCGCCCCGCTGCGGCCGAAATTCCGCACGTCAAAGCGGCTCCCCATCAGCTGGGCGAGCTGCGCCGGGTAGCTGTTGGTCTCGCGACCCTCGATGCCCGCACCGTAGGTGATGCTGTCGCCCACGCAGGCGATGCGAATGACCGGGTCACCGTTGCCCCGCTTCTGCTGGTAATCCTCGACGCGGATGTGTGGCAGTTCCTTGGTGCGGCAGCCGACGAGGAGCGCAAACAGGGCGAAAAGGGCAAAAAGACGACGATTCATGCGAAACTAGGTGGCGCACTCTGGCGGACGCGGCGGCAGAAAAACAAGAAAACAGCGAAGCGCAATCGGCCAACCGAAAACTGAAAACCGAAAACTGAAAACAGCATCATTGGTTTTCGGTTTTCAGCCTGCTACCCCCTGACATCGACGAACGTTTTTACCGCCCGATTGCCGGCGGCCATCGCGCGGAAAAGCTCGGGCAGTTCGGACAGACTCGCCTCGCCATCCACAAAGTCGGCCGCCCGGATCACCCCGGTCTCGATCAGCTCCAGCGCCCGGCGGATCGTGCGCGGGGTGTGATGGAAACTCGCCCGGAGGATGAGGTTCGAATAGTGGATCAGTGTCGTATCGAGCGAAACGCTCGTACCGCCCGGACAGCCGCCGAAGAAGTTCACACGCCCGCCCTTGCGAACCAGCGCCACCGCCGCCTCCCAGGCGGACGGCTTGCCCACCGCCTCGAACACCACGTCGAATTGAGCCGCCGGCAGGGATGTCTTCACGGCCGCCGCCAGATCCTCCCGCCCGGCCATGTCCACGACCTGGGTGGCCCCGAGCCGCTGCGCCAGGGCCAGCCGGCTTTCGCCGCGCCCGGCCACCGCCACCTCGCAGCCGGCGTGCTTCGCCAAGGCGATGGCAAACAGGCCGATGGGCCCGGCACCCAGCACCAGCACGCGCTCACCCGCCATCAGCGCCAGGTCCTCGATGCCCTGAACCACGCACGCTAGCGGCTCCGTCAAAGCGGCGTCACGGAAAGCGGTTGTCGGCTTCACCCGCAGCAGGTTCTTCGTGGCGATGCGGGCCGGGATGACGATGGATTCCGCATAGGCGCCGTTCAGGAACAGCAAGTCGTCGCAGAGATTGGGCTGGTCGTGCCGGCAGTAGAAGCACTCCCCACACGGCGCCGAATTCGCCGCCACCACCCGATCGCCCACGGCCCACTCCCCGCTCCGCGCTTCCGTAACGATGCCCGCCAGCTCATGCCCAAAAACACACGGGGGCGTGAGCATCTTGGCGTGGTAGCCGCGCTTGAACACCTTGAGGTCGGTGCCGCACGTCAGCGCCGCCTCGATGCGCACCCGCACCTCGCCCGGCCCAAGCGGGCGCTCGGCGACTTCCTCCACGCGGACATCTTCCCGGCCATGCAAGACTGCGGCTTTCACGCGCGAACCATGACGGAAACGGCGAACGGAGAACAGGGAACAGCGTGCATCCGGTCCTTCGGGGCCTTCCTTCCATTCGCGGCACGCTGTTCGCTGTTCGCTGTTCGAAATTTCTGTTCTTCTTCCCGTGGCAATGGATTTCCTCAAGCAAGCCCTCGAATTCGTCCTGCACCTGCAGGACCACCTCAACCAGCTTCTCCAGAGCTACGGCGGATGGTTCTACGGCCTGCTCTTCCTCGTCATTTTCGCCGAAACCGGCCTCGTGGTGACGCCCTTCCTGCCGGGCGATTCGCTGCTCTTTGCGATCGGCGCGCTCGCCGCCGACAAGGCCAGCGGCCTCAGTCTCGCCACCTGTGCGGTCGTGATCGCCGCGGCGGCCTTCCTCGGCGACAATGTGAACTACTGGGTGGGCAAGCTCGCGGGCAAAGCCCTCGTGAAGCGCTTCCCCAATCTTATCAAGCCGGCGCATCTCGACCGCACGCACGCCTTCTTCGAGCGGTACGGCGGCAAGACCATCCTCATGGCGCGCTTTGTGCCCATCGTGCGGACGTTCACCCCGTTTGTGGCCGGCATGGGTGCGATGAACTACGGGCGCTTCCTGGGCTATAGCGTCACCGCCACGCTGCTGTGGGTCGGGCTCGTGCTGCCGGCGGGTTACTTCTTCGGCAACATCCCGGCCATCAAGAAGCACTTCGAACTCGTCGTGCTCGGCATCATCTTCGTGTCGTGCCTCCCGATGGTGATCGAACTCTGGCGGGCGAAGCGGGCGGGTGGGAAGCGCGGTTGAACAACAAAGGAAGAAAGAAACAAAGGAAAACAGCGAGAACCCCAGTTAAGGAAGCACCTACCGGTTAACCGTTCACCCTGCCAATCCTCCTTGGTTCCTTCGTTCCTTTGTTGTTATTCCACATTCTCATGCCGAAAGAACCCACGCTCTCGTTGAAGCCGGGCGATCCCGCTCCCAGCTTCAGCGCCACCGCCACCGACGGTTCAACCATCACGCTCTCCGCGCTGAAGGGAAAACCGGTCATCCTCTATTTCTACCCGCGCGACGACACCCCGGGCTGCACCAAGGAGGCGTGCGCCTTTCGCGACGCCTACGCCGACTTCCGCCAGAAAGGCGCGGTCGTGCTGGGCGTCAGCACGGACCCGGTGAAGGCGCACGTGAAGTTCACCGACAAGTTCAAGCTCCCCTTCCCCCTGCTCGCTGATGAGGACAAGGCGATCGTCACCGCCTACGGCGTGTGGGGTGAGAAGAGCTTCATGGGCCGGAAGTTCATGGGCACCCACCGCGTCACCTTCCTCATCGGGGCGGATGGCCGGATCAAACACATCTGGCCCACGGTGAAACCTGAGGCGCACGCTGCCGAGGTGCTGGCGGCCTTGTGAATTTGGGGGGCAGGTTGCGCGCGGCACCAATACCGAAAACCAGCCCGGACATGCCGGATAAACAACAGTCGGATTGGGTCGAAGTGGCGCTGCATTATTTTCTTGGGGCCGCTATGGCAGCCATTTTAACGGGTTTTGGCAATGGTGGTGGCGGAGCCCTTTTCCTGCATTTGGGAGAACGGGGAAGCCTCCTCGCTCTGATCGGGTTCGTCCTGTTGGGTGGCGGGCTAGCCGGCCTTCTTCGAGACAGAGCATGGATGCCGCAGACACTTTTCCTGGACGCACCCAAGCCATCACCACGCATTCGCTGGCTGATGTGTGGTTCGATCACAATCGGTGCCCTCCTCATCTTGGCCGGAGTTTTCGTGAAGCAATGACTCAAGCGCGGTCAAACGGCGGAGCGATTGGGATTCAGATTGGGATAACTGAGGTTGTGTCCGGCTTGCAGAAACACTGTCTTCGTCTGCTACGCCCGTTTGACAGTCTCCCGCCCACGCGCTAACTCTCCGCCGCTCGCGAACCGAAAAACTTAACACGACACACCATGCCCATTGCCGTTGGAACCAAAGCCCCCGATTTCACCCTCAAGTCCAAGTCCGCCGCCGGGCTGGCCGACGTGAAGCTTTCCGCCAATTTTGGCAGCAAGAACACCGTGCTGCTCTTCTTCCCGCTCGCCTTCACCGGCGTCTGCACGCAGGAGATGTGCGACATCACCTCGGGCCTCGGGGCCTACGGCGCACTGAACGCCGACGTGATCGCCGTGAGCGTGGACAGCCCCTTCGCGCAGGAAGCCTGGGCCACCGCCAACAAGATCACGATCAAGATCGCCAGCGACCTGAACAAAACGGCGACCGACGCCTACGGCGTGCGCTTCCCGATGCTGGCCGGCGTGGGTGACACGTCCGCCCGCGCGGCCTTCGTCATCGACAAGGCCGGCACCGTGCAATACGCCGAGCAGACCCCGACCCCGAAGGACCTGCCCAACTTCGAGGCGATCAAGGCGTTGCTGGCCAAGCTGCAATAATTTCCAGCCAACGTCTTTCTCAGATGCGGCGTGACGGATTCAACCGTCACGCCGTTTTCATTTTGGCCCTGCCCCGTTGAACGGTCCGGAAACAAAACACCGCCATCCATTGCCGGATGGCGGTGTCTGAAAAACCGCTGCGGTGACTGCCGAACGCTAGGGCAGCTTGAGGTGGAAGTAGGCTGCGGCGGCACTCAGGGGCAACACCACCGTGTTCTGGCCCTCTACCACAGTCGGGGTCCCCGTCACCGCCGCCCAGGTGCCGCCCAGACTGTCCGTGGTCTCCAGCGCGGCTCCCGTCAGGCTGGCCGGCCACGACAGTTCGATGGCCGGGCCGTCCGCCGTGGCAATTCTCCGGACGTTGACGCTCGGCAGCGTCACGCCCAACGACACTCCCTGCCAGGACACCGGCAGCACCTCCGCCAGCGGGCTCGCCACCTCGCGTCCCACCGGGACGTCGGCAAACGCGATATCAGCGGAGGCGCTGCCCCCTCCGATCGCCTTGAATTGCAGTCGGGCGATCTCCAGCGCACCCGCCGGGAACTTGGATCCCGGATTCAACGCCAGGGTCACCGCCGCTTGGCCGCCCGCCGCCTGGCGCGTGTTGACGTTGAGCGAAGCCTTCTGGCTGTCCGCGCCTTTTACAGCCCCAACAAAGGTCAGCACGGCCGGATCGTAGCTCAGACTGAAGCCCACCGCATTTTCGTCCCCCGAAGCCGTCAGGGTGACGGGAATTTCCCCGGTTTGTCCTGGTATCAATGCCATCCCCGCCAGCCGCACCACCCGGGTGGGGGACGTTGGGGCCGAAATGAACGGTTGGGGATTGGTCGGGCCGCCGACGGCAACCGGCAGATCCAGCCCGACCGCAAATCGACCGGCCTGCACCCAGTCACTGACGCTCAGGACCCCATTGCCGGCGGTCACCAAGGGAGCACAGTCCGCCCGTTGGAAAGTCACTCCCGGACTGAGGTCATCCAGCCCCGCAACATAGCGGCCCACTTGCGTCCAGTCGCTGATGTCCAACAGGCGGTCACCGCCCGGCAGCGGACTCACATCGGCCTCAAAATTGATGGCTTTGATGGTTACCGTGCCGTCAACCCAAGTGGCCGGAAGAGCCACGCCATTGGTATCCAGCAGCTTTTCAGGGGTGATGCCGGAAACCAGGCTGAGCGGAACCGTGACGTCGCCAGAAACCGCGGCGGTGTCAAACTTCAGGCGCAGCACCTCGTTGGTTTCGTTGGAAAAGGCGGATCCGGAAGGCAGCGCCAGACTGATTCCCAGAACCCCTTGGGCAGCCTGGGCCTCATTTACCAGAAGCTGGCCATCCGCCGCATCGGTTCCCAGATCGGTGGCGGCATAGGTCAGCCGGTTCGTGTCGAAACGGAGGGTGAAACTGAACGTGTTTTCGACGCCGTTGCCGATCAGGCGGAGCGGGACCTCGATGTTTTGCAAGGCACTGGCGGTGACATTGACCACACTTACGATTGTAGGTATTGGGTTAACGGTGAGCGTCGCCGTTGCCAGCGAAGCGCAGCCAGCCGAATTGCAGACCGAGACCGCATACGTGCCCACGGCCGATTGGCGAACGGCAGGGACGATGAGGGAGGAATTGGTGGCCCCGGCGATATCGACACCCTTGAATTTCCATTGATACGCGAACGGCCCAGTGCCGGAAGCAACCACGCCAAAAATGGCATCCTGCCCTGCGGAAAGGGTCTGGTTGAGGGGCGCAACGAGTATGGTGGGAGCAATTGATGGTGCGCATTTGCCCGCCCCGCCTGCCAGGTAGATGGCGGCAACTTCAGTTTCTGTCAGCGCCCGGGAATAATAGCTAAATTCATCGATCCGTCCGTTGAAATAATCCTCCGGCAGGGCGGCGTAACGGCCGGTCGAGGGTGGGACTGAACCGATTCGAAGCGGCGCGCCGTTCACGGCGAGAGACCCGGTGAGACCGGTGATGCGGAGTGTCACCGCCCCGTTCAAATAAGCGGTTGCCGTGTCGGAGGTGAGGGTCAGCGCCACGTGGCTCCATTGGTTCAAAGGAAGGGCTGCATGGGCATCAGTCCAGCCGCCGTAATCGTCTGGCAGCCCGGTGATGCCGCCAAGGGAAAAGGCCAGATCGCCTTGAGGAATCTTACTCGCCGCGAAATTACGAGGTCCCTTGATGCCCAGGGCGAACTGCAAATATCCAACAGTTCTGACAACTTCCGGCTCAGGCACGCTGTAGTTTGTAAAGGACAGCTTGTTGGCGATGGAATCAACCCCCCCGTCCAACGCCGTAGGGTAGACCCACGTTTCAATGGTGAATTGGGTCGGGGTCAGATCGCCCGAATCCGGAACGGCCACCTCACTGGCGCCGTTGAAACTGAACGCCTGACCCACCCGACCGGGCGCATAACCGAGATTGGTGAGGCCAATCGGATGCGACAGGACATCATCCGCCATACCCTCGGCTGGAAACCATGCTAAAAGCCCTTCTGTCACCGGGGCGCACGAGCGGAGGATCTCGACGCTTGCCTCTGCCTGATTGTCCAGCAATGAAAGCTCAGTCCCATCCCGTGTCACCTGGCCAGTGAAGACCGCCGCTCCTGATGTGGCAACCGCCCCCACCATTGTAAACGTGGCGGTATCTCCGGGCAGCAAAGAGCCAAAGGAGGCCTGCACCGAGGGGCCGGCAACGTCCCGGCTCCCTTGCGTGATGCTGCTGGAAGCGAGCGTGAAGCCGGTTGGGAAAGGAGCGACCAGAACCACATTGCTTGCCACGTCGAAACCGCCGTTAAAAACTGAGAAACTTACCGTGAAATTGCCGCCGGGCAGCGCGGTCGTCGGCGCGGAGATCGCTAATGCGATGTTTTCGAAGCTTTTACCCGCGGCCCCTGCCGCATAGATCCCCCTGATTTCGACGCCTGAAAGTGCGCGGTTGTAGAGGCTGGTCTCGTCAATGGCCCCCCAGAACGTATAATAGTTGTTGTTCCCCACCGGAGCTCCCAGCGCGCCCACCGCAAAAGCTGGGCTGCCACCAAATGCCGCGTCGAACCCGGCCGAGCCGGCGTTCAACCCGTCGATGTAGAATTCCACGTTTGTCCCGGCTTTGGCGACCGCGACGTGGTGCCAATCCGTATCCATGATACGGCCGGAACCGGAAACCTGTCTGATGCCCACTTGGGAAAGCGCGAGCTCCCCAGTCGCCTGAAGCAGCAGGCCATAGCTTTTTTGCCCACCGCCAAAAATGACGCCTGCCGGGGCGCTTTGAGCCGCAGCGGCCAGGTCGGCCCGCTTGATCCAGGCTTCAATCGTGAAGTCCTCCACCTGAAAGGCGTTGGGACTGCCGACCACCACACCAGGTGAGTTGCCCGCGAAATTGAATGCCTGGCCGACCACACCGCGGACGAAACCAGCACCACCGGGAACAGCCGCGCTGCCATTTCCGATCGCATCCAGATTGTCACCCTCCGCCCGCCACCAACCCACAATCCCATCAGGCAGGTTAGCGCCGGGGCCCACCACCGACACAACCGGGTCCGCCGAATCGTCCAAGGACGTTGGCGGAGCCCCATCGCGGCTGATCTGGGCGTGAAATCCCAGGGCTGCAGGGACCTCGCCATGGCCAGTCAGGGTGACGGTGACGGTTTCCTTGGGCTGGAGGGTAGCGACCAGATTCTGAACCGAGGCGGTACCAAGCACGTTGGTGCCCAAGGATGACTCGTTGGTGACCAGCGTGAAGCCGTCGGGCAGGCTGACGTTCAGCAGAGCATTTGTCACCGGATGCGGGCCCTGATTTTCCATGGAAAATCTCGCCTTAAACTCCGTACCCACTCGCACGACGGAAGGCGTGCTGACCCCCAACGCAATATTCTCAATGCTCTTACCGGCTGAGCCGGCACGATAGATCGCGCCGATTTCGAGAGCCGACAACGGCCGTTTGTAGAGTGTGGGCTCGTCAATCAAGCCCCAAAACGTATAACCGGAGGTGCCCAGCGAGCCTATGGCGAAAGGGGTGTCGAAATAAAAAAACGCCTGATAAATGGCCGAACCCGCCGGATTTCCGTCGATATAAAAAGTGACATTGGTCCCTCCCAAAGTGACGGCCACATGGTGCCAGTTGGTATCGGCAATTCTCGCCGAGCTGGCGACATTGGAAACGGTCACCTGCCCCAGAAGCAGCTCCCCCGTACCCTGCATGGCCAAACTGTAGCTGCCTTTTCCGCCGGCAAACAGCACCGCCGCCCCGTAGGCCTGCGAGACCAGGTTGGGATCAGCCCGCTTGATCCAGGCCTCAATCGTGAAGTTCTGAAGCTGGAATGCCGTCGGATCGCCCACCACGACGCCCGGCGCCCCTCCCGAGAAGCTGAACGCCTGCCCCACAAAGCCGGAAGCGAAGGCGGCCCCGCCTGGAATGGCAGTGCTGCCGTTGCCCAATGAGTCCACGTTGTCCCCTTCCCCCCGCCACCACCCGACTGCGCCGTCGGGCATTTGAAGGTGGCTCGCACTCAAAGAAAACGCCGTCGCCACGAAAAAGCTGAAGGAGGCGATCCTTGCGAACAGTTGCATCATCATATTGAACGGCGATGTTTGAAACACGTTTTCTCTGGTTGCCAGCGGCTTATGGCAGCTTCAGTTGGAAGTAGGCTGCGGCGGTGCACAACGGCAGCACCATCGTGCTTTGTCCGCAGCTCACCGTCGGCGTCACCGTCACCGCCGCAGCGACGCGGAAGACCGGCGGAAATTTCTGACGCATGGTTCGCCCACAAGCCAACTCTTGGCGTCAAGGTGAGCCATCGGCTCAACCACGTCTCCTCGTGCCTTGTCGGGCACCGGGCGTCCTTTGCACAGCTCATCCCCCACCGGCAGGACAACGAGCCTGCATGGGCAACGCGTCCACCGGCGAGATACATAATGGTCACCATCGTCCGATGACGACCGTCCGCCATGGGGTGATATGCCCATGGCGGACCGCTTGGCGTCTCCGGTTGTCGCTGGGCGACGGTGATGAGTCGGCTGTTCACGCTACCTCCTACTTCGGAAAAGCCGGGGAGGGGTCACAGGATTTCTTTAAATCTCCGCTCCCGCCTATTTCGCGACCGCCTCTGCCCGGTGGATTTCCGCCCAGGAGGGCGCGCGCCAGAGCAGGTAGGGGCCGCTGTTGAACCGCTCCAGCACGATGCCTCCACCCGGGGAGATCCTGGGAAACTGGATGAACCCGGCAGTTTTCCCGAGATTGAGAAGCAGGCGGTGGGAATCCAGATCCATCACCCGGCCGCCGGACAGCCACAGACGGTGTTCCCCATTTAGGAAGGCGGAACCATGGGATCCGACAGCCTCCCGTGGCTGCGCCACCGTCTTCAATGAGGCTGCATCCAGCAGCCGGTAGTTTTCCCGGCCGTCGCAGAAGGCCCACCGGCCGTCGGGCGAGAAGGACACACGGCCGGCGTTCTGGTGATCCAGTTCGCGCCGGAAGCTCCGGCGAAGACCGGGGTCGTAGCCGATCAGATGATCGGAGAAAACCTCATACACCACGCCCTCATGCGCCGAGACCGAGAAGCTCCGGTCCAATGGGGGCAGCTGGACTTCCCAGACCCGCGCCTGCTTCCGCGGGTCCCAGAACTGCAGCACGCGATTGCTGAAGGAGCTCCCGCACCAGGCCACGAGCAGGCCGTATTTTTCGAGCGCCTCCATGCGGACAATGCTCCCTGCAGCATGGTCCAAGGTGCCTTCACGCGCGTAATCCGATAGCCGGTGCAGGGTAATCTTCCCGGAGTTACGGGCGATGGCCATGGGGCCCTCCGGACTGACGAGGAGGCAGCCGACCGCGTCGTTCCCCAGCTGGGGCAGCGGCCGGATCACGAAATCCGGCGCGAGGGCCTCCTGGCAGCTCCCATTGGTGGAAACCGTCAGCAACCCCCGGTCCGTAGGCAACCAGGCCACCTGATCGATCGGCTGTTCCAGCCGGAGAGGGGAGCGCGAGCGGGCTGGTGCCTCCAGATCCCAGCGGAGTATCTCGCCGGCAGTGGACGGGGTCAGGTAGCCCCGGCCATCCGCCGTGACAGCCGAAGCGGCGAACCCCTCATCCTGTCCTTCGAGCACCTGCTCAAACGTGAACTCCGGCACCCGCAACACTCCCAGGCCCGCAAACAGCCGATGGCCACGGGCATCGAACTGCACGGCCCGGCAGGCGAAATCCAGTTCGTGGGCGAGCCGTCCCGTGCTCAGGTCCCAGACGCGGAGCTGAGCACGGTCAAATCCGCCCGATGCGGCCAGCCATTTGCCATCGGGAGAGATCGCGACGCCCTGAACGTAATCCTCGCCCATCGGCAGCCAGAAGCGGTCAAGCCCGGTCGCGATCTCGACCACCCGCAGACCACCACGACGTTCCAGCGTCAGCTCCTCCACGGTGATGGCGGATCCATCCGGCGTGAAAGCCAGGGAATTGCCGCCGGACCAGTCGGGCGTGTTTTTCGACCGGATGGACCGGATCAGGGCACCGCTCCCCACCTCGAAAACCAGCACCCGGTTATCTCCACCCATGGTGCTGCAGGCCAGGAGATGGCCGTCGGGACTGACCGCGAGCTGACGGGGAATCCACGGAACGGGCAGCGACCGCACGGTGGTGCGGGTCTTCGTGTCCCAGAGGCGCACAAAGGCGTTGGTGGGTGAGCGGCAGTCCGTATAGGCCAGCAGGTTCGTGCCCGGCACCGCTGCCAGCCGGCAGGACACGATGTTTCCCAAGGCGTGATTTTCATCCACGACCCGGTTGATGGCTTCCGGCAGCGTGTAGAGCAGCTTGCCCGTCCGGACATCCCACAGCTCGAAACCGAGCTCCTCCCGGCCGACGGCCAGCTGCGCGCCATCCGACACGAGCGCCATGGCGCGGATCCCCCCCGGGCGGAATCCGGCGAACACTTCGGCCACCGAACGGCTCGCCCCCCAGAGGTAACGCCACTCCCAGCCGCGCAGGTCCGGCTCACCCGGCGCGGGACGGGTGCGCGCCAGAACTCCGTGGATGGTCTGCCAGTCCTTCCGCTCAAGGGCCTGGTCAGCCACCGCCATTTCGGCCAGATAGGCGTTGCGGCGGGCGGCCAGCTCGTTGGCCCGGGCCCGATCGGCGGCCCACACGGCGCGGTGGTATTGCCAGAGAATTCCACTCAGGCCCAGTACCACGGCCAGGGCGCAGGCGGCTGCCAGCGCCGCGATCATCGGCCGGTGCCGGACCCACTTCCAGGCCCGTTCGCGAAGCGACCGCGGGCGGATGCTCAGCGGTTCCTGGCGCAGCCAGCATTCAAGATCGTCGGCCAGGGCGGCCGCGCTGGCATAACGGCGGGAGGGGTCCTTCTCCAGGCACCGCAGACACACCGCTTCCAGATCACGGTCGAGTCCGGGCGCGAGCGAGCGGGGTTGCGGGGGTTCCGTGTCGGCCACCAGGCGAAGCACGTCCAGGCTGCTGCGGCCGAGAAAGGGCGCGCGCCCGGTGAGCAGTTCAAACAGCACCGCGCCCAGCGAGTAGATGTCGGCCGGGGTGCCGGCGTCCTTGGCGTTTCCCGTCGCCTGCTCCGGGGCCATGTAGGCCGGCGTGCCCAGCACCGATGTGCTCAGGGTCAGGCCGCTGTCGCGGTCGGCCAGCTTGGCCAGGCCGAAATCCGCGACGTGGGGTGCGCCCTCCTCATCGAGGAGGAGATTCGACGGCTTGAGGTCCCGGTGCAGCACGCCCCGGGAATGGGCATGATGCACCGCCCGCGCGGCGGTGGCCAGGAGGCGGGCCGCCGCCTCAGATGAGAAACGGCGGGTCTTCAGCGCCTCGGCAAGGCTGCCTTCCGCGAAGTAACGGAGTGTCAGGAAATGCGTGCCCGCGTGGCGACCGACTTCGTAGATCGGCACAATATGCGGGTGGTTGAGCCGGGCGACCGCCTCGGCCTCTATTTGGAGCCGTTCAAAGGCTTCACGACTGGTCAGGGCGGAACCATGCAGCGTCTTGAGCGCCACGATGCGGTTGGGACGGCGTTGGTGGGCGCGATAGACGACGCTCGTGCCACCCCGGCCGATTTCGCCGAGGATCTCGTAGTCGCCCAGTTCCGTGGGCGTTTCTTCAGCCACTGCTTCCGGGGAAAACTCCCGGGGTTCGTCGCCGAGAGCCGAGGCAAAGAGGCACGCCGGACAGTTGCCACCCGCGTGTCCCACCGGGAGGGGGCGAAGGCATCGGTGACAGGTGCTCATCCCCGGCATGCCTTCGCCTGTGCCCTTCGGTTGGGGATGCATGTCCATCCTTGCCAGCTTCGGAAAATTTCGCACGGCGTCACCGGAAAGGTTTCAGCCGCTCACGGCCCCCAGGAGGTGGCGCATCTCCTCGTCGAGATCGGCGACGCGCGGCACCGTCTGGGCGATTTCCTGGCGCAACAGCTCGCGGTAGCGCACCCGCCAGCGGCTGAGCCGCATCTTGACCGCGCTTTCGCCGAGTCCCAGGCGCACGCCAGCCTCGGCGAGGGTGCCGGACGGCTCGCCACCCCCGAGAAAACCCTGCAGGGCGGCGAACAGTTCGCCCTGGCCGGCCCGCTCGGCCTCGGCGCGGAGGTGTCGCAGGGTGTTGTCGAGCGTGGCGAGCGCCCAGCGCCGGTCGAATTCCTGCTCCGGGCTCCGCCCGCCACTGGGTTCGAAGGGGCGTTCCTCCTCGGCGGCCAGCTCATCCAGGGAAAGCAGCACTTCGCCGCTGCCCCGCTTCTGCGCGGTGGCGCGGTCGTACTCATCCGCCAGGAACCGCTGGAGCACCGTCAGGAGGAACGTGCGGAAGCGGCCTTTCTGCGGATCAGCGACGCCGAGCAGCCGCTTGCTGAGCAGCCGGGCGAAGAACTCCTGGGTCAGATCGCGGGCCGCTTCCGAGGGATGGCCGGCTCGCCGGACGTAGGTATGGATCGCCGGCCAGTAGGCCCGGCAGAGAGTTTCCAGCGCTTCCCGGGTGGGACTGGAATCGTCACCGCCGGCCTGAACCACCAGGCTCCAGTGCGTCGTCGCAAACGCGCTCCCGTGCGCTTTGCTCAAGCTTCGACTGGACGTCGGGCTGGTCATGTGGTGAATGGAAACCCACCGCCGTCGGCCCGGGTAGCCAAATCCATCGCCAGCCGGGTGAACCTGCCAGCCGGGTACGATAGGCGGCATTCTCCTAGCTCCTAGCAGGTTCTTTGCCTGCGGATCGCATCCGGCACGGTCCCATGAACCGGAAAAATGGCCACGTGCCCGCCACACCGTTCCGGGCGCGAACCAATCAAAATACCGCCGTCCACGGGGTGGACGGCGGTAATGCAATCAGGCGGCAGAACCGTTCCCGGTTACGGCAGCCTGAGGTGGAAGTAGGCTGCGGCGGCGCTCAGGGGCAGCACCACCGTGTTCTGCCCGTTGGCCACCGTCGGCGTCACTGTCACCGCCGTCCAGTTGCCGCCCAGACTGTTCGTGGTCTCCAA
>CAIVQH010000044.1 GCA_903907995.1 uncultured Verrucomicrobiota bacterium
CGACAGATCCAGCCCGGAGGCAAACCGGCCGACCTGCACCCAGTCGCTGACGGTCAGCGCCCCATCGCCTGAGGTGGCCAGCGGTGCGCAGTCCGCCCGCTGGAAGGCCGGTCCGGCCGCCAGATCGTCCAGGCCCGCCACATAACGGCCCATCTGCACCAGGTCGCTGATGTCCACCTGCTTGTCCCCGCTGGGCAACGGACTGACATCGCCTTCAAAATCCACCGCCTGAATGATGAGCGTGCCATTGGCCAGCGTCGATGGAAGCGCCTGTCCATGCACGTCGAGCATTTTCTGGGGGGTGGGACTGCCGGCAAAGCTGATCGTTGTGGTGGCATCGGCACTCACGATGGCCGTGCTGAACAGCAGGTTCAGGATGCGGTTGGTTTCCTGGGAAAAGACCTCGCCCGCAGGAAGCCCGAGACTCACCCCGAGCAACCCCTGGCCGGCCTTTGTGGAATTGATCAGAACCTGCCCGTCCGACGCATCATCCCCCAGATCGACGTCCACAAAAGTCAGGCGGTTGGTGTCGAACCGGACACTGAAACTGAGCGCGTTCTCCACACCGTTGCCGATCAGGACGACAGGAACGGAGGCCTGGTCCAGGGATTTGACGGTCGAATTCACAATGCCCAGGAGCGCCGGCGACGGGGTCACCGTCAGGGTCGCCAACGACGGCGGGGTGCAGCCGACGGCATTGCACACGGTCACGCCATAGTCACCTGCGGCAGACCGGCGCACCGCCGGCACGAGCAGGGTCGAATTGGTCGCGCCCCGGATGTTGGCGCCTTTGAACTGCCATTGATAGGTCAGCGGCCCGGTGCCCGTGGCAATCACCCCGAACGTGACATCCCGCCCGGCCGGGACCGCCTGGCTGGCCGGTGGCAGCTGAATGGTCGGGGCCGCCGTCGCCACACACTTGCCCGCCCCGCCCGCCTGATAGATAGCTGCGATCTCGGCAGCGGTCAGCGCCCTCGAATAAAAACTGAACTCATCAATCCGCCCGTTGAAACGGTCCTGTGGCCGCTGCGTGAGATACGTGTTGTCCCGCGCACCGATCCGCAACGGCCCCTTGTTCAGGACCGGAGACCCCGTGAGCCCGCCAACAGTCAACGCCACCGCCCCGTTCACATAGGCCGTGGCTGTGTCGGATGTCAGGGTCAGGGCCACGTGGGTCCACTGGTTCAGCGGAATCGCCGCCCCGGTGTCGGACCAGCCGCCGTAACTGTTTGGCAGACCGGTGATGCCACTGAAGAAAAAGGCCAGGTTGCCCTGCGGAAGGGTGCTGGGGGCATCGTTCAGTGGCCCCTTGATGCCGAATTCAAACTGAATTTTACTGAGGGCATCAGGATACGTTTCCTTGTTGGCAATGATATCGACCGTACCATCCACCAGCGTGGGGTAAATCCAGGCCTCGATCGTGAAGCTGGCCAGATCCAGATCGGGCGAATCCGGAATCGTCACCTCGCTCGTGCCGTCAAAATTGAACGCCTGGCCCACCCGGCCCTGGGCGTAGCTGTTGCCGGTAAAATTGGCCGCATGCGACAGGACATCCGTGGCCGTTCCATCCCCTCGTAACAGCAGCACCAGGCCATCCAGCGGCGGATCGCAGGGGCCCAGAACTTCGACGCTGAGGCTCGCCTGGTTGTCCGCCAGACTCAGGTCCGTTCCATCCCGCGTGACTTGCGTGGCGAAAACCACCGTGGCGGGAGTGGCGACGTGGCCGGTCAGCATGGCGGTTGCGGATTCTCCAGGAGGCAGGACGCCAAAGGTGGTCTGCACCGAGGTGTCGGTGACATCACTGCTTCCCTGGGAAGTGGTCTTGCTGACGAGGGCGAAACCCGGCGGCAGGCTGGTGGTCAGAACCACGTTGGCCGCCGCGTCGAGCCCCTCATTGGCCACGGTCACGCTGACGGTAAAATCCTCGCCCGGCTGCACTGCGGCCGGCGCGGATGCCTTCAGACTGATGTTCTCGGGATCTTTGCCGGCAGCTCCACTGGTGTAAATGGCGCTGATTTCCGCGTCGGAGAGGACGCGGCCATACAGGCTCGTCTCGTCAATCAGGCCCCAGAAGGTGAGCTTGTAACTGTCGATGATCGTACCGAGCGATCCGACCGCGAAGGGCGTCGTGAAGGTGAAAGTTGGGGCGTAATCAACCGCGCCGGCCGGCTGGCCATCGATGTAGAACCGGGCCGTCGCCCCATCCTCGCTGACGGCCACATGATGCCATTCTGTGTCGGTCACTTTTCCCACGCTGTTGACCACGTCCACGGCAACGTGAGAAAAAATGAGCTCGCCAGTGCCCTGGATACCGAATGCGTAACTGCCTGGCCCCCCGGAGAAAATCACGCCGTTCGACGGAAAGACTTGCGAGGTTGCGGTGGGATCGGCCCGTTTGACCCAGGCTTCAACGGTCATGGTTTGAAGCTGGAAGGCGGGCGGATTGCCCACCTGGACGCCAAATCCGCTGCCGGCGAAGCTGAACGCCTCGCCGACGATGCCGGGCGCAAACCCTGCCCCACCGGGGATTGAGGTGTCGGCATTCCCAAGGGAGTCCCGATTATCTCCCTCGGCCCGCCACCAGCCCACGAGCCCATCGGGCGTGCTCCCGCTTGGCCCCACAATCGTGACGCTGACATCCGCGGTGCCGTCCAGAGACGACGCCGCATCGCGGCTGACCTGCCCGTGAAACGCCAGGGGCGACGGCGCCTCACCATGCCCGGTCAGGGTCACGGTGACCATCTCGCCGGGCAGAAGCGTGGCCACCGTATTCTGCACGGCGGTGTCATGGACGGTATTGATTCCCGAGGAAGCCGCATTGGCGACAAGCGTGTAGCCCGCGGGCAGGCTGATATTCAGCACGACGTTGGTCGCCGAATTGGTGCCCTCGTTTTTCGCGGAAAATCTCGTCAGAAAGTCGGTCCCGGCCCGCACAGAAGAAGGTGCCCGGGCCGCCAGCGACAGGGATTCCGTACTTTTGCCGGCGTTGCCGGCGGCAAAGATCGCGCTGATTTCGGCGCCCGAAATTGCCCGGTTGTACAGGCCGACCTCATCGATCAAACCCCAGAACGTGTAATTGACGCCGATCGTCGTTCCGAGGGAGCCGATGGTGAACGGCGTGTTGAAGTAGAACGGCACCCCATAGCTGGCCGTGCCGGCCACAGTCCCATCGATGTAGAAAATGACATTCCCCCCTGCTTTGGTGACCGCCACGTGATGCCAGGCGAGGTCGGTGATCATGGTCGTGCTCGTGACTTTGGAGACCCCGACCTGGCCGAACGACAGCACTCCCGTGGTCTCAAGGGCAAGACTGTAGCTGCCGGTTCCACCCGCAAAGATCGCCGCCCCTGGAGAGCCCTGTGAGACCGCGTTCAGGGCGGCCCGTTTGATCCATGCTTCAATGGTGAAGTCCTGCAGCTGAAACGCCGGCGGATTGCCCACCATGACCCCGAAGCCGCCGCCGGAGAAACTGAACGCCTGCCCCACGAAACCCGGCGCGAACGCCGCGCCACCGGGAACATCCGTGCTGCCGTTTCCGAAGTAATCCGAGTTGTCCCCTTCCGCTCGCCACCAGCCCACCGCACCCGCCGGTATCGGCCCGCTCGCGTGCAGAGTACATGTGGCCAGCAGAAGGGCGGCAAGACAGAGGCGGAGCAAGCGTGGCAAGAGGCGGTTCATGGGTTTTCGCGAAAGTGATAAAAAGTAAGAAATGTCATTGAGAGCAAGTTTGGTTCCAAAACCATATAATCTCGCTATGACTCCGTCTTCATCCGGTCGAGCCACGCCAAAGCCGATTTGGCGTGGCCACTTCTGAAGGTGTCAGAATGGATGTGGCGTTCCCGGTTACGGCAGCCTGAGGTGGAAGTAGGCTGCGGCGGCGCTCAGGGGCAGCACCACCGTGTTCTGCCCGTTGGCCACCGTCGGCGTCACTGTCACCGCCGTCCAGTTGCCGCCCAGACTGTTCGTGGTCTCCAA
>CAIVQH010000045.1 GCA_903907995.1 uncultured Verrucomicrobiota bacterium
CGCTCCGCTCGCCTCCGCTTCAGCGCGCCGCCCCACGGCGTCCAAGTGTCACCCATGCGGTGAGCACAAAGTGTTACCCATGCGGTGATCGAGCCCCGGACGCTCGCCCCACCCCGCGCCGGGTTGTTGCCGCTTTCCAGAGCAGAGCAGCCTCAGCTCCGGCTAACAGGGCCGGATATTCCTGTGCCTACCGATTTCATTGTCGCGACCCCGGCCCGGCCGCCACAATTATGCCCGCGATGTCGTCTGTTGCCGCCGCAACCACCACGCCCTGTTCGCTCCACGACCTTACGTTCGGGGAGCTGGAGCGTGCCCTGGTGGCGTCCGGCCTGCGCCCGCTGCACACGCGGGCCCTGTGGCGGGCCCTGCATCGCGACCTGTCTGCCGATTTAGGTGCACGCACCGACTTCGTGCCGCCCTTGCAGCGCTGGATCGCCGAAAATGTCGGACCCGGGCGTCCCTTCTTCGCCGATGCGCCGGCGGAGACCGCCGACATCGCCAGCAGTGACGGGCTGACCCGCAAGTTCCTCCTGCAGCTCGGCGACAACCAGAGCGTCGAGACCGTGCTCATGGGTTTCACCGGCCGCCATACCGCGTGCCTGAGTACCCAGGCGGGCTGTGCGATGGGCTGCGTTTTCTGTGCGACGGGCCAGATGGGATTTGTACGGCACTTGCGGCCCGGCGAAATCGTCGCACAGGTGCGCCATGCGCAGCTCGCTCTACGGGCGACGGGTCAGGCCGGTCTCCGCAATCTCGTGCTCATGGGCATGGGCGAGCCGCTGCACAACTACGACGCGGTGATGACCGCCTTGGAAATCATCAGCGACCGGCGGGGTCTGAATATCGGCCCGAGCCGCATCACCATCAGCACGGTGGGCGTGGTCCCGGGCATCCTACGGCTGGCCGAGGAAAAACGGCCCTATCATCTGGCGGTCAGCCTCCACGGCGCGACGGAGGCCGAGCGTTCGGCCCTCGTGCCCGCCAGCCGGCGTTGGCCGCTGGCAGAACTCATCGCGGCCTGCCGGCGCTACGGCGCGGAGACCGGTCGCCGCATCTTCTTTGAGTGGACCCTGATCGACGGGGTGAACGATTCGACCGCGCAGGCCGAACGCCTCGCGGAACTCCTCGCCGGCATTGATGGGCATGTGAATCTCATCCCACTCAATCCGACGGGCGGCTTCGCCGGCACGCCGACGCGGTCCGATGCGGCCAAGGCCTTCCAGCAGGTGCTGCAGGCGGCGGGCTTCCCCAGCACTGTCCGCCAGCGCCGCGGCATCGATGTCGCCGCCGGCTGCGGTCAGCTCCGCGCCGACAAAACGCGTGAAAAGCCGCTCGCGAGCGGGGCATGACCGGCCGCAGATCATTCATTTCAACCAATATCAAAATGAAAAACCCGGTCGGAGGCTTCCGACCGGGTTTCGTCTGCGCCAGATTGACGTTTAGGCGTCCAGCTTCGTCCAGGCCGAGTTGGCTTTGGAGGATTTCACCACGGCCTCGATGAAGGCCATGCCGCGCACGCCGTCGCTGATCTTCGGGTAGTCGTTCGCGGGATCGTCCTTCGCAAGCTTCTGGCCGGCCTGGCGGGCGCGGATAGCGCTTGCGAAGTTCTTGTAGATGTTGGCGAAGGCCTCGAGGTAGCCCTCGGGATGCGCGGGTGGCGTGCGGCCGGCCGCCTTGGCGGAGGCGCCGAGGTAACCGTTGGCCGTGCGATAGACCTGCATCGGCTGGTCGGGCCACTTCACGAGCATGGTGTTCGGCTCGCGCTGGTGCCATTCGAGGCCGCCGAGTTCGCCGTACACGCGCAGATTCAGGTTGTTCTCCTCGCCGACGGAAATCTGCGAGGCGTGCAGCACACCCTTCGCGCCGCCCTTGAAGCGGAGGAGCACGTTGCCATCGTCATCGAGCTTGCGGCCTTTGACAAAGGCGGTGATGTCCGCCGCCAGCTCGCTGATCTGCAGGCCGGTGACGTATTCGGCGAGGTTCTCGGCGTGCGTGCCAATGTCGCCGATGCAGCCGGCCGCGCCGCTGCGCTTGGGGTCGGTGCGCCAGGCGGCCTGCTTCTGGCCGCTCGCCTCGATGCGGGTTGCCAGCCAGCCCTGCGGATACTCGACCACGACTTTACGGATCTTGCCCAGCTTGCCGCTGTGGACGAGTTCGCGGGCCTCCTTGATGAGCGGATAGCCGGTGTAGTTGTGCGTGAGGCCGTAGAGCAGGCCGGTCTTCTTGACGATGGCCGCCAGCTCCTTCGCCTCGGCGAGGTCAAAGGTCGCGGGCTTGTCGCTCAGCACGTGGAAGCCGCCCTCCAGCGCCGCCTTGGCCGCCGGGAAATGGACGTGGTTCGGCGTGACGATCGAGACGAAGTCGATCCGCTGGTCGGCGGGCAGGGCGGCCTCCTTGGCGACGAGTTCCGCATAGCTGGAGTAAACCCGTGCGGGATCGAGGAAGAGGTCCGCCCCGGAGAGCCGCGACTTCTCGGCATCGGACGAAAAGGCGCCGGCGACGAGCTCAATCTGGCCGTCAATGTTGGCGGCGATGCGATGGACCGCGCCGATGAACGCGCCGCGTCCGCCGCCGATCATGCCGTAACGAATCTTTCTGCTCATAAGGTGTGCGTAGTGCTGTGGCGGCTCCGGGTGCCGCGTGGAAAATGTCCCAAAGTGTCACCAGCATTCAGGGGGGGAGTCAACGCTATGGGCAACTCCTGCCGTGATGGTGCATGGCAGATGCCGGGGGAAAGCGGCGCAAATAGGCCAAAAAAGACATTGCGGGCGTATGAATTGCTGTCCCTACACTCCGCCCGTCTTGCAGTCCAGCCGACTTGAACCGCGCGGGTTTTAGCCCGCCCGCTCCCCCTGTGCGGGGAGCAGCGATCCAGTCAACATGACCTTATTCTGCGCCGCCATTTTTTGGAGCCTGGTGCGCCGCCTTTCAGCGGTGCCAAGCCGCTTCGGAGCCTTCGCTCCGGGCACGGACGCGTACCCATTTCTGACCCCCAACTCCCCCACTCATTTTCATGCCTGAATTTTCCGCCGCCCAGATCGCCGAAAAACTGAACGGTCAGGTTCTGGGTGACCCCGCCCTGAAGCTGCTTGGTTTCGCCCCGGCGGATTCCGCCAAGCAGGGGGACCTGACCTTCGCCGAGAACGAGTCGTACTTCCTCCGGGCCGACCAGAGTGCGGCGGCGGCGGTGCTGGTGGCCGGCGATTTCAAGTCCGCCAGCGGCAAGACGCTGATCCGCGTGGCCAATGCCCGCGTCGGCTTCGCCCAGGTGCTGCCCCTGTTCTTTCCCGAGCCGGTATTTCCGGGGGGCATTCATCCGACGGCGATCGTCGCGGCCACGGCCCAGATTGATCCCACCGCCCACATTGGCGCGCAATGTCACGTGGGGGAGCGCGCGAAGATCGGTCCCGGTGTGGTGCTGCAGGCGCGGGATTATGTCGGTGACGACTGCGTGATCGGCGAGGGCAGCCGGCTTTTTCCGGGCGTCACGCTCTACAACCGCACGGTGCTGGGCCGTCGCGTGCAGATCCATGCCGGCACCGTGGTCGGCGCGGATGGCTTTGGCTATGTGTTCGACAACGGCGCGCACCGCAAGGTGCCGCAGGTCGGCAATGTCATCCTGCACGAAGACGTGGAGCTGGGGGCGAATGTGACCATCGACCGCGCGGCACTGGGGGCCACCGTCATCGGCAAGGGCACCAAAATTGACAACCTCGTGCAGATTGGCCACAACGTGACCATCGGCGAGCACTGCATCATCGTGGCGCAGGTCGGCATCGCGGGCAGCACCAAGATCGGCAACTACGTGACCATCGCCGGCCAGGTCGGTGTCGCGGGCCATCTCCGGATCGGCGACAAGGTCACGCTGGTCGCCCAGTCCGGCATCATGAACCACATCCCCGAAGGCCAGAAGTGGATGGGCTCGCCGGCGCAGCCCGACCGGGTGATGAAACGCCAGCTCCTCGCCGCCGAACGCCTGCCCGAACTGCTCCGCCGTGTCCATGAGCTGGAGCGGCGGGCGGGCAACCAGTCCTAACCCCGCCTGATTCGCGGCATGAGCGGCCTGCTTCCCCTGATCCAGCGCGAACTGCGGGTGGCTGGCCGTGTCAGCCGGCCCATCCGGGCGGATTGGAAGACGTTTGGCCTTGCCGTATTGGCGGCGGCTTTCCTGCTGCTGGTTTTCCGCCTCGGCGGAGGGATCGGGATGCTCCAAGGCTTCTTTGGACTTATGACCTACGCCCTTTCGCGCGCGCCGCTGCTGTTCGCCGGCGATCAGGAGGCGGGCAGCCAGTCGCTGCTCCGGCTGGCCGGTCTGAATTCTGTCGCCGTGCTTTGGGGCAGCCTGCTGGGTTCTCTGCTCCTGGTTCTGGAAGGCACGATGCTGATGGCGCCGGTCCTGATCGCCGGCCTCTGGCTGACTGGTGCCCGGCCCCAAGGTGTGGTCCTGCTGGCGGCCCTGCCCCTGGTGGTGCTTACGTTTGGGACCATCATCCGGGCCGTGGGCCGCCTATGTGCCCGAACGGTGGCCGCCGCCCATACCATCGCCTTCGGCCTGGCCATGCTCGCGGTCGGCCTGCCCGTGGTGCTGGAGTGGCTGTTCGCAGCGCATCTGGGACCGGTGGCCCGGCGGGCACTCTATCTCTGGGGCGGCCTGCATGATTGGATCGGCATTCCCAGCACCTGCGCGGGCCATGACGATGGGGTGGGAGCCGGCCGACTGGTGCTCCGTTTTCTGCTGTGGTCCGTGTTTTTTGGGATCGTGGCCACCGGGCTGTTTCACCGGCAATGGAGCCAGTCCGACGGCCAGAGAGGAATCTTAAGCCGCTGGCGCGACCGGTGGGGCGGCACAGCGGCCTGGCGGCGCCGCCAGCTCCCCCTGGGCTTGGATGCTGTCTATTCTTGGCGGCTGCGACGCAACCGTTCCTGGGTCCATGGTTTTCTGCTCGTGGCGGCCGTGCTGTGCCTGGTCGGGGTTGCGGTCGCGGTCCTGCTTCCCTGGCCCGCTCTGGTCGTAATGGCGATGGGCTACGTGGCCGCCGTGGATACCCTGCTGCACTTCGCGGTTTCGCAGCCGGTCGCGGAGGACCGCCGTGAAGGCGCCTTTGAACTGCTGCTCACCACGGGGCTGGAGCCCCGCGAGGTGTTCGACAGCTTGAATGCCGAGGCTCAACAGCTCCGGCGCAAGGCGGACCTCGCCGGAGTGCCCCTGTTGCTCGTGCTGCTGCTGCTCAGCCTGGGGAAGCTTTGGCAGGCAGGACCGACCCAGCCGCACGAATGGGTCGCCTTTGGTCTGACGTGGTGCTGGCCGCTGGCATACGCCCTTTCCCTGCGCTGGCTGTCATTCGCCAAGCCGATCTGGCAGGCCGCCAATGCCGCCACCTTGGTGAATGAATCCTGTCCGCCGAAAACTCCCACGTGCCTGCCTCTCTGCAGTGGCGCCCTTCTCTGGTTCGCCGTCGATGGCACCTATGTCTCCCTGTTTGCCATCGCGATCCTGGGTCTGGTGATGGTGGTGGGCTGGCTGGCGATTCGGGAGAATGCGGCCGCCGATGTCGACTTCGCGGATGACGACCTCCGCACGGTCGCAGCCCAGCCGCTGCCGGTGGAACAATGGGTTCCTTTGCCCAAACGAAAGGGCGGCAAGTCGCCGGCTCCGACCGAATCGGCCCGCTGACTTCCTCGCGCTCCAATTTTTCAGTCTGCCCGCACGGCTCGGTAGAAGCGCGGCCCGCCAGTGGCCGGGACTTCGTCCCGGGCGAAGCCGGCGGCGTTGCCGTTCACGAAGGCACCCGCCTTCGACCAGTGCTGGAGATCGGTGCTGACTTCCAGCTCGTACGCGGTGCCGGCGCTCATCGTGTCGTCCTCGACCACGACCTGCATCGCGCCATCGTCCGTCGCGCCGACGCTGACCAGGCGCGGTCCGGTCACGTTGCCAGGACCCAGCGGCAGTACCGGCACGCTGGAGCCGTCGAAGGAAGCGGTTCCGTGCTCGGGACGGCGTGCCGCGTCGCCTTCGAGGCGGTACGTCACGGAGTGCGCCAAACCGTCCAGGAACGGTCCCCAGCGGATCGTTTTCGTGGCATTATCAAACGTGCCGCTGTCGCTGATTGCGGCCGGGGCGCCGGGAACCTTTTCTTCCAGGGCGATCGCATTTACATCCGGCGCCGGCAGGGCGCGGACGGTGACGCTTAGGCTCTGGCCGGCCTGTCCTTCCACGCGGCGCCATGCGATGCCGTGGAACGCCGGCTTCTTGATCACGCTGCCGGTGGTGGAGCCCCCGTTTGCCGGCGTGATGGGCGGCAAGAACGGATTGCTTACCCAGCACAGCGGGGCCGGGCCGGCGGAGGGATCGAAGCGGTAGCTCTCGCCTTCGCGCCAGAGCGCGCCGGCCCGGGTGACATAATCCACCGGGATCGGGTTCGGTCCGAGCGGCCAGGTGCCGCCGTTTTTCCAGGCCGCCCCGTAGGCCGTAAGTTCCGTCGCGCTGATGCTGTCATCCGCCGGATGGCGCTGGTCGCCGAGCAACTGGTGGTCGCCGCCGATTTGTACCGCAACTCCGTCGGCCACCGCCGTGCCGACGAATTCCGCGACCACAATGGGGACGGAATTCGGCGTAATCTCGTAGGTCAGGGTCCGGGTTTCATGATCAAAGAACGGTCCGAATTTCACGGCGCCTGTGGCAAAGTCGAAAACGCCGCCATCGCTGACCGCCGTGACGTTCCAGAGCGGCTGATCGGGCGGCGGCACGGCGCCACCGTGGAACAGGAAGGGCGGGTGGTCCTCGACAACATAGTTCTGCACGTTCGTGCCGGGCATCACGGTGATGCTGACCGTGAACTTTGTGCCGGGCTGGAAGACGGCAGGCAGGGACCGCTGAGCCGCGATAGGCGGGGCGGGCGGCGCGGTGACCTCGATGGTGAGGCGTTTCGTGCCGACAGCGAGTCCGGCCGAGTTCGTCGCCACGGCGGACAGGAGGTGTTTGCCGAGCGGCGCACCGGTCCACTGGAACGGAATCGAGAGGGTGGCGCCGGGGGCCGGTTTGCAAAGCGGGCAACTGTAGTCGGCCCCGCCGATGAGTTTGCCATCGGAGTAAAAATCCGCGTGGTAGATCAGGCCTTTGGGATCAAAGGCCGCGACCTCCAGATCGATGGGCGTGCCGGCCGGGAACTTCGCCCCATCCTCCGGCTTCACCCATGTCAGCGTGGCGGGCGGGTTCGGATCGATCACGTGAATGTGGACCAAGGGAGAGACGACCTTGGAATCGGACAGGTCACGGGCGACGAGTTCATGGTCGCCGACGGGCGGACGCAGGGAGAACTCATGCCTCACCGGCTCATCGGCCCCGGGCGGACAGATGAAGCTGAGGTGCGACTCGCCCATTCGCTGGCCGCCGAGCAGCAGTTCCACATCGGTGATACCCCCCACGCGGCCAATGCCGACCACGATCACGCTGGTGCTTTGATCCGCATGCAGCGTGGAGTTGTTCGTTGGCTGCGTGATGGTGAGTTGCGGCGTGGGCGGCGGGCCCATCACGGTGATGGTCACCGGGTCGGATTCGGGCATCGAATCCAGGGAAGTTAAAGCCTTGGCCACCAACCTGTACGTTCCCGGCTTCACGTCTTTCCAATCGATGCCGCCGGAAAAGGGCTGCCCCGGAACCGGCACGGCGCAGAGGCAGGTTTCACAGCAGTACAGCGTATGGCCGATCTCGACGCCGTTGGCGACAAAGACCAGGCTGGAAATGCCCACGCCGGTGATCTCGGCGGTCGCCTCAACGTGAATCGTCGCGGGGTTGGTAAATGCCGCGCCATTGGTCGGGGCGTTGAGCAGCACGAATCGCACGGGTGCGGCGCTGTCACGAATTTCGGCCTTCGCCTCGTGCGGTTCGCCCAGCTCATAATCGGCAGGCATAGGCCCGGCCAAAGGCGACTGAATCAGCGTGGCCACGACGGTTTCGGTGCCCTCGGTCAGCTTGTCAGGGATGGCGACAAACGAGAGGTCGGTCGTGGCCGCGCCGGCGGGAAACTGCAGCGAACGCAGGACCGTGGTCTGGTTCGTGGGGTTTGGCTGGTGCGGTCCACCGGTAACGGGGTCGAGCACCTGATAATCTGCACCGGGCGTCGCCGTGCCGCCGAGCAGGTAGAAGACGGTCAATGCCTTGCTCAGATCGCCGCCACTGCGGGTCAACCTGAAGCCGCCGGTGCGTTGCGGCAGGTCGCCCTGTTCGTAGGCCGGTGATTTGCTCGTGGCGATGGTGACCAGGGCGACCCCGCCCTGGGCCGTGATGGTCACTGCGGGTGAACTGAGGGCCGGGTCGGTCAGGTCGCGGGCGACCAGGTGGTGTTTCCCTTCGGGAATGACGACGGCGAACGTGTGGGTCACCGGCTCGTCGGCTCCCGGTGCGCGGATGAACGTGAGATGCGACTCGGCGACTTTCTGCCCGTCGAGCAGCAGTTCGACATCGGTGATGCCGCCGACGCGTCCAATGCCGACGGCGATGACCTTTGTCTCCTGGTCGGCGCGAAGCACGGTGCCATCGGTCGGCTGGGTGATCGTCAGTTGCGGTTTCGGTTCGTCGCCGGTGACGTGAATCTTCACCGGCGCGGAATCGAAGGTGTGATCACCGAGGGTGACCGCCCGCGCCGTCAGCGCGTAGTCGCCGGGTTTCGCATTCGCCCAGTCAATGGCCCCGATGAACGGCAGCCCCGGCAATGGCACCGCGCATGGACACAGGTCGCAGCAATAGCGCATCTGACCGATCAGCGCGCCGTTTGCGAAGAACTGGATGCTCACGATGCCCAGATCGGGATGCACCGCCGTCGCTTCGAGGTGGATCGTCGCGGGCGCGACAAATGTGGCGCCGTCCAGCGGCGACGTCAGCACCACGGACGGTGCGGTCGCCTTCTGCACCGCGAGGTGGCGCGGCTCCGACACCACGACTGCGCCGAGCGAGTTGGTGCCGCGCACTTCGAGGGCATACTTGCCTTCGGGCGGGATCTTCCAAGTGAAGCTGTAGGTCAGGGGCGTCCCCGGCAGCGGCAGGATGCACGGCCCGAGCGGACACACCGGTGTGTCGCACGGCGGACAGGGATTGAACTGCGCCGAGCCGATCAGGCTGCCATTGGCCAGGAAGTCCACCGCCTCGATGAGGCCGGCGGGGTCCGTCGCCTCGGCGGTGATGGTTACGTCATCGCCCACCGTGAATTCCTGCATTTCCTGTGGCGCGGTGATGGTCAATGTCGCCAACCCCGGCGGGTCGGTCGTCGGCCCGTTCTGCGCGGCGACGCGGAGCAACCCGCACAGCAGCAGGCTGACGCAACCGAAGGTCTGGAACAGCGCTTTCATGGTCTTGGAACAAAAGGGTCCGCTAGGTTGTGGCTACCGGAAGTATATGGCAGAATTTGGCCGGCGTCACAAGGGCCGCTTTGTGCAGATCGCGCCTGTCCGAGCGGCTCCGCCGCAGGCATGAACCGGAACGAAAACAAGCGGAGCGCGCGGAATAATTCGCGTCCACCCGGGATTGGCTCGAAATACGCTTAGTTCGGGGCGGGGACGGGCTCCGTTCGTTCCGCACCGCCGCGCATGAAATTTCCCTCCGCCCACCGATTGGCCGTTCTCGGTTTGCTGGTTTTCGGACTGTCACGGTCCATGGCCGCCGATTTGCCGGAAATCCGGACCGTTTTCCTCATCATGATGGAAAACCACAGCTGGGAAACCATCCGCGACACCAATCGCTGTCCTTACATTAACCAGGTGCTGTTGCCGCGGGCGTCGTTCGCGGAAAACTACTACACACCGACCAACAATCATCCGAGCGAACCCAATTACATCTGGCTCGTGGCCGGCACCAATTTCGGGGCCTTGTCCGACCAGCCGCCGTCCGTCAACGCCCACCTCACGACCAACCATCTCGCCTTCCAGCTCGATCGCGTGGGAGTTTCCTGGCGAACCTATCAGGAGGATATCTCCGGGAATGACATCCCGGACACGAACAACGGCAACTATGCCGTGCGCCACAACCCCTTCATGTTTTTTCCCGGCATCACGTCGGACTTCGGCTATTGCACCAATCACGTCCGTCCCTTCACCGAGCTCGCCCCGGACCTGGCCGCCGGCCGGGCCGCCCGCTTCAACTTCATCACGCCGAACCTGACCAACGACATGCACAACCTGTCGCCCGGCTCGCCGAGCACCCGGACCCAGGGGGACCGCTGGTTGCGCGAGACGCTGGCAGTCATCACCGCCTCCACCGCCTATCAGGACCGCGGGGCCGTCTTTATCACCTGGGACGAGGGCGCGGAAACCGCGACGGATCCCACCCGCGACGGCCCGATCGGATTGATTGTCCTGTCCCCGTTGGGCAAAGGGGGTGGTTATCACAATTCGGTCTATTACACCCACAGCTCGACGCTGCGGACGGTCCAGGAAATCTTCTCCCTGCGCCCCTTTCTCGGCGATGCCGCGAACGCGAACGATCTGGCCGACCTTTTTCAGACGGCATCCTCGCCCCGGCTTTCGCTGGCGACCGGGTTTCCTCACGGGCCCGTGAAATTCCAGGTCACCGGGGCGGAACCTGGCCGCGCCTACGAACTGCGGAACTCGACGGACCTGTTGCATTGGTCGGTCCTGTCTCAGCTGGTTGCCACCGACTCCGTCTTTGAGCTGCCGGCGACCAACAGCCCGGACGGCGACCTCGGCTTTTTCCGACTGTATTCTCCCTAGGCCCCGCCGTCCCGCTTCGGGGCCAGTGCCGCCAGTTCCAGCTTCGGGTTGTTCTGGGCGAAGTAGTTCAGCGCCCAGTCGCTCGGGAAGAGCGCCACTGCGTGGTTGTCCAGGTCGAAGGCAAACCGGGCTCCGGTGGGCAGCGAAATCGCGTCCAGATCTTCGGTCTTGGTGCCCACCGGCAGCCAGCGGACGGCCTGGAACGGGGCGGCTTCCCGGCGGGTTTCGGCCCCATATTCAGTTTCCAGCCGGTACTGGAGCACCTCGAACTGCAGCGGACCGACCGCCGCCAGCAGCGGCACCCGGCTCGCGGTGTTTGTCAGGTGAAAGGCCTGGGCCACGCCCTCCAGCAGCAGCTGGTCGAGCCCCTGGCGGAACTGCTTGAACTTGGCCGTGTTGGGGTTGTGGAAATATTCGAAGACCTCCGGTGGAAAGCGGGGGATCTCGTCGTAACGGATCTTCGCGTCGGTGGTGAGCGTGTCGCCGATGCCGAAACCATCATGGCCGACGAGGCCGATGATGTCGCCCGGGTAGGCCTCATCCACCGTTTCGCGCTCGTTGCCAAAGAGCTTGTGCGAGGAGCTGAGCCGCACCTTTTTGCCGGACTGCACGTGGGTCACCACCATGTCGCGCTCAAACTTCCCGCTGACCACGCGCACGAAGGCGATGCGGTCACGATGGCGCGGGTCCATGTTCGCCTGGATCTTGAAGATGAACCCGGAGAACTGCGGGTATTCCGGCTCGATTAGGTGGCCGGCGGATGACGTTTCGCCTGACATGAATGATGCCCCGTGGTGACGGGGACGGACAGACAACCTGAAATCCACCCGGCCGGCGAGCCCGAACCGGCCGGGGATGGTGGGTGCAGTTCGGCGGCGTCGCCACGCTGGCCTTGTAATGTGCGGGTTGGTGGCGGCGGTGGATGTGGCTTCCAGGAAAGCCTTGTCGGGTCGGGGCGGCCTTGGCAGGAAGTCACCGCGGTCAGGATTTGATCCGTAACCTTTTTGTAACCCAGTTCAGATTTCTGTCTGCACCATATAAGGCACGTAGGAGACCTGATTGAATGCTGAAACCTCTTTTAGATCTCTTCGCAGTGTTTTTTCATTTTCAAAAATTTATACTTGTGATGACGGATGTCCTATGGACGCTTGCCTCCAATCAATCCTTCATTTCCTTAGCGCCATCTCATGAGTTTGCATCGCCATTCCCCGCGCTGTTTCAGCTTTTTAGTCTCAGCCCTGCTGCCGTGGATCACCCTCACTGCCCTGGGGCAGAGCTTTGGCATCGTCAACTCCACCGGTACGGCGAGCGCCAATGCGCTGGCGCTGGCGAACAATATCAAGGGCACTGGCATCCAGTCCTTTAGCAACCTGAGCCTCACGGCTCATATCGGCTCCGGGAGCACGAAATCGAGCGACAGTTCCTCGGCGGGCGCTTTTACGGGCGGGCAGGGGATCATCGGCATCAGCAGTGGCATCGTGCTCAGTTCTGGCGGGTCCAGAATGTGGTCGGCCCCAACACGGCTGCTGACATCACCTCCACCCTGGGGCTGCCCGGTGACTCCGATCTGGCCGGGCTGATCGGTTTGACCGCCGGTGACCTCAACGATGCTACGATCCTGGAATTCGACTTTGTCCCCACCTTTCCGACCATCGCGTTTCGTTACGTGTTCGGCTCGGAGGAATACCCCGAATATGCCAACATCCAGTATAACGATGTTTTCGGGTTCTTCGTGAACGGCCACGCGCCGGCGAACAACTGCGCGCTGATTCCGGGCACCACGACGCCGGTCTCCATCAACAACGTCAACGGCGGCAATCCGATCGGCACGAATCCTCACTTTGCGCAATATTACCGCGACAACACCGGCAACGCCTACAACACCGAGCTGGACGGGATCACGACCGTTTTCTCCGCCCAGGCTTCCGTGACTCCGGGCGTGGTGAACCACATCAAAATCGCCATCGCGGACACCTCGGACAACCTGTACGACTCCGCCGTTTTCATCCAGCAGAGCAGCTTTGTTTCGGGCAATGCGCCGGTGGCCGTGAACGACAGCTACTCCCTGAGCAAAAACGGCTCGCTCACCGTCGCGGCCGGCTCCGGCGTTCTGCAGAATGACACTGACCTCGACAACAACCTCCAGAGCGCCCAGCTCATCGCCTCGCCCGCGCACGGCACGGTGACGCTGAATGCCGACGGCAGTTTCACCTACACCCCGACCACGGGCTATTCGGGGACGGACACCTTCACCTATCAGGCGGTGGACACCACTTTCATCCAGTCCAATGTCGGGATCGTGACGCTTACCATCAGCGCGACGCCGACGGTGGCGGTGAGTTCGCTCAACCGGGCCGGCAGCACCCCGAACAACTCGGCCACGGTGAACTGGACCCTCACCTTCGGTTCGGCGGTCACCGGCGTGACGGCCGCGAACTTTTCCCTGAGCGGCGCGGCGGCCACGGGCGCTTCGGTGGGCACGCCGACGACCGGCAACAGCGGCCTGACCTGGACCGTGCCGGTGACGACCGGATCGACGGACGGGACCCTGACCCTGAGCCTGGCCAACGCGACGGGCTTCTCGTCCGGACTTTCCACGTCGCTGCCGTTTGCGGGCCAGTCGTACACGATGGACAAGACCCTGCCGGGTATTGTGATCGGTTCGCCTTCGTCCAGCGTCACGGCGGGCGGTCCGGTCAGCTTCACCATCACCTATTCGGACGCGAACTTCAGCAGCGCCACGCTGGGTTCCGGCAATGTCACGGTGAACTCCACCGGCACGGCTTCGGCCGGCAGCGTCCTGGTGAGCGGCAGCGGGACCACGTGGACGGTGACCCTGTCGGGGATCACGGGCGACGGCGCGCTGGGAATCACCATTGCCTCGGGTACGGCCAGCGATACCGCCGGCAACACGGCCTTGGGGGCGGGTCCGAGCGCCACCTTCACCGTGGATAACACCGCCCCGGGAATCGTGATCAGCGCGCCTTCGGCGAGCACCGCGACGACCGGCCCGGTGACCTACACCGTGACCTACAGCGGGGAGAACAGCATCACCCTAGCCAGCGGCAACATCACACTGAACAAGACCGGCAACGCCGACGCGGGCTCGGTCGCCGTCACGGGTTCGGGCAGCACCCGGACGGTGACCCTCTCCAGCCTGAGCGGCGTGGGCACCCTCGGGATCAGCATCGCCGCCGGCACGGCGAGCGACACGGCGGGCAACCTGGCGGCAGCAGCGGGTCCAAGCGCGACCTTCACCGTAGATAACTCCCCGATGCTGACCACGTTGGCGGCAACCAGCCTGACGTTGACCGGGGCGACCCTGAACGGGACGGTGAACCCGAACGGCCTCAGCACGGTGGCGGTGTTCGAGAGCGGCGCGGACACGAACTACGGCACGGTTTCTGCCATCACCCTGACCCCGGACAACGGGACCGTGAACCAGGCGGTAAGCGCCACATTGACGGGCCTGACGCCCAACACGACCTACCACTACCGCGTGGCGGGAACCAACAGCGCAGGCGCGCAGTTCGGCGCCGACCTGACCTTCACGACAGCTCCGGACACCTCGGCCCCGACGGACATCAGCCTGAGCCCGGCGACGGTGCTGGAAAACCAGGCGGTCGGAACGGCGGTGGGAACGCTGTCGGCGACGGACCCGGACACGGCCCTGGGCGA